>NZ_JADFFK010000035.1 GCF_015223355.1 Salipiger mangrovisoli
CCCCAGCAGGCCCGAAATGATCCCCGCCACCGCGCCCGCGGCGGCGATGATGGCAAACAGCGTCACGTAGTCCATGGCTCAGGCCCTGGGCGCGCCCTGTTCGGCGATGTCCGAGAACAGCGCGGTCATGCCGATCAGTGCCTGACGCGACAAGGGCTTCAGAATGTGCTCGTTGGGCGCGTGCTGGCTGCATCCGGCGTAGGAATGCGGCACCCAGATCGTCGGCAGGCCGAGCACCTCGGAGAAGCAGTCATTCGGCAGCGAGCCGCCGAGGTTCGGCAGAAGGTGCGGCGTCTCGCCGGTGCTCCGTTCCAGGGAGGCAGAGGCGAAGCGCACCCAGGGATGATCCGGGTCGAGCCGTGTCGCCGGGAAGGAGCCGCGCTCGGCCACGGCAATCTCGACCTGGGTGAAGCCCTGGGCGTCGAGATGGCGGCGCAGCGCCGGGACGATATCGTCGACGTCGGTGCCAACGACGAAGCGCAGCTGGCAGGTCGCACGGGCCCAGCCGGCGATGGCATTGACCGGGGCCTCGGGCACGCCCGCGACCATGGCGAGCACGGCAAAGCTGTTCCAGCCGAACACGCGCTCGGACATCGTCAGGCTCTCCTCGCCCCAATCGGGGTCGAGCGTCACGCCGGATTTCACCGCCGGCAACGCGGAGAGCACCTCGCGGATGCGCGGGGTCAGGCTGTCCGGTCGCCATTCCGGCACCGCGATCTGGCCGCGGCGGTCGGTGATGCAGGCCAGCGCATGGGCGAGGATGATCGCCGGGTCGGCGAGCAGCCCGCCGAAATTGCCCGAGTGGTGGGCCCCCTCGCGCAGGTCGACCTTCAGGTCGAACATCGCGCCGCCGCGCGAGCCGGTGAAGATGGTCGGCGCGTCGGGCGACAGCCGCGGTCCGTCCGAGGCAATCAGCACGTCGGCGGCCAGAAGGGCCCTTTGCTGCTCGCAGAAGGCCCGCAGTCCGGGCGAGCCGCATTCCTCGCCCATTTCGATCAGCACCTTGGCGTTGAAGCCGAGCTTGCCCTGTGTCTCGATCAGCGCCGCCATGGCGCGCAGGTTGATGAGGTGCTGGACCTTGTTGTCGGCCGCGCCGCGGCCGTAGAGCCTGTCGCCCACCTCGGTCAGCACGAAGGGCTCCAGCCCCTCGCGCCACTGGCCTTCCTGCGCGCGCACCACGTCGCCATGCCCGTAGGTCAGCACGGTCGGCAGGGCCGGGTCCTCGATGCGGGTTGCGACAAGCAGCGGGCCGGCGCCCGCCTCGGGGTTGTCGAAGATCTGGCAGTCAAAGCCGATCTTCTCGAGCATGGGCTGCATCGCCTCGGTCAGATAGGCGCGCAGATGCGGCGCGCCGCGCGGATCCTGGCTTTCGGTGGGGCGGGCGACCAGTTCGGCCAGTTCGGTCTGGAACCGGCCGGAGTCGAAATAGTCGGTGATGGAGGCAAGGGCTTCGTCGCGGGAGGACATATGTTCTTCTTTCCTGGTCGTCAGTCTGCGGTGACCCCGTCGCCCCAGGGCGAGAAGGTCTCGGTCGTGCCGGAGTTGATGCCGTGCTCGCGCATGACCCCGGCGGGGCATGCAAAGGCATAGGGGAAGGGCAGGCGCTGGACCTTGGCCAGCGGATGCGCGGCGGCAAGCGCCTCGGTGACGGGGCCGGCGAGGCGCTCGTCGGCGACCACCTGCGCGCCGCCCGAGACGTCGATGCGGGGGGCCTCGATGGCCTCCTGCATGGACATGCCCTGCTCGATCAGGTGGCCCGAGATCTGTCCGACGGCGGGCATGATCTTGCGGCCGCCGCTTGCGCCGAGGGCGAAACGCCGCCCCGGAGCCTCGCCGATCACCGGGCAGACGTTCATCAGGCAGCGCTTGCCGGGCGCGAGGCTGTTGGGCTTGCCGGGGGCAGGGTCGAACCACATGATGCCGTTGTTGAGCAGCATGCCGGTCGAGGGCGAGACCACCCGGGAGCCGAAGATCGACAGCAGGGTCTGGGTCATCGCGACCATGTTGCCCTGTCGGTCGACGATCGAGAAGTGCGTGGTGCAGCCGGGGGCCTTGGCCGACTCGTGGTCGCCCATGTCCTCGAGCCGCGCGGCATAGGCGGCCTTGAGTGCGTCCGCGCGGGCCAGATGGGCCTTGGGTTCGGCGGCCTCGACGGCGGCGTAGCCCTTGGTCCATTGCGTGACGGCATGGTGCAGCGTCGGCCCGGCGGTGAGGCCGGGCAGGGCGAAGAGGCGACCGTCGCGATAGGGAATCTCAAGCGGATCGGACCATTGCGGGGCGTAGGCGGCGAGGTCGTCGGCGGTCAGGAAGCCGCCCTTGGCGGTGACATCCCCGGCCAGCATCCGCGCGATGTCGCCCGTGTAGAAATCCCCGGCACCTGCCTCGGCAAGCCGTTCGAGCGTCGCCGCGTGGCGCGACTGGTCGAGGCGGATATCGGAAAGCGCCGTCCAGCCCGAGCCCTTGGGCCATTGCCCCTCGTCGAGGAACATGGCGGCGGCGTCGGGATCCTGTGCCAGGTCGCGCGCCGACGACGCGATGATCAGCGCCGCGTACCAGTCGACGTGCAGGCCTTTCTTTGCGAAGGCGATGGCGGGCGAGAGCAAGTCCTTCCATGGCATCCGGCCATAGCGCCCGTGTGCCGCCGCGATGCCCGCGACGGTGCCGGGGACCGCGACCGACGAGGCGCCGATGACGTTGCGGTCCTCGACCACGGCATCCCAGGGGAAGAGATCCGAGGCCTTGCCCGCGCCCGAGAGCGGGTAATGTGCCGGGTCCAGGGAGGCCGAGCTGCGCATGCCGTAGTTCAGGGCATGGGCGCGGGCCTCGTCCTCGCGCCAGATCATCATCGCGCCGCCGCCCATCGGGCCGGACATCCATGGTTCGAGCACGCCGATGGCGAAGCTGACCGCGACGGCGGCGTCGAGCGCGTCGCCGCCCGCCGCCAGCACCTCGGCGCCTGCCTTGGCCGCGAGTGCGTGCTGCGCGGCGACGACACCGTTCGTGGTGGCGGTGACGCCGGGCTTGCGGGTGGTCTGCGAGGGAGAGAAGGAGCCGCTCATGCCAGGCCCCCCATGCCCATGACGCCGGTGGCGGGGGGCAGCTTCGACACGTCGGGCACCTCCCAGTCCTGACCCGGCTGCGCCGCGAGGAGCTTCTGCGTGTAGGCGTGGCTCGGGGTGCCGAAGACCTGATCGACGCTGCCGCGCTCGACGATCTCGCCCTGTTGCATGACGATGAGATTGTCGCAGACCTGCGCCGCGACGCGCAGGTCGTGGGTGATGAAGAGCACGGTCAGCCCCATCCTGTCGCGGATCTCGTTGAGCAGCTTCAGCACCTCCTTCTGCACCGACACGTCGAGCGCCGAGACCGCCTCGTCGGCGATCAGCACCTTGGGCTCGACCATGAGCGCGCGGGCGATGCAGATACGCTGGCGCTGGCCGCCGGAGAACTGGTTGGGGTAGCGGTTGAGCGCGTCGGGATCGAGCCGGACGATCTTCATCAGCTCGCGCGCCCGTGCCATCGCCTCGGCGCGGTCGCCGCCGAAGTTCACCGGCCCTTCGACCAGCTGGTCACCGATGGTGCGGCGCGGATTGAGCGAGCCGTAGGGATCCTGAAAGACGATCTGGATCATCTTGCGGTAGGGGTGCAGCGCACGCCGCGAGTAGGCTGCGATGTCTTCGCCTTCCACCCAGACTTGACCGGCGTCAGGGTCCTCCAGCCGGATCAGGCACTTCACCAGCGTCGACTTGCCCGAGCCGCTTTCTCCGACGATGCCCAGCGTCTCGCCCCGGCGCACGGCGAAGCCCACGTCCTTGCAGGCGTGCACGGTGCGGCCGGGCCGGAACATGCTGCCTTTCACGTGGTAGGTCTTTTCCAGCCCCGCCACGCGCAGCATTTCGGCGCTGCCCTCGAGGCTGTCGCGCGCCACGCGGGTGCGGCGCGGCACGGCGTCGATCAGCAGCCGGGTGTAGGGGTGCCTCGGGCGGTTCAGAACCTCCTCGGCGCTGCCCTGCTCGACGATGCGCCCGTGCTGCATGACCACCACGCGGTCGGCGATTTCGGCCACCACGTCGAAGTCATGGGTGACGAACATGATGCCCGCGGAATGCTTCTCGCGCAGCTCCTTCAACAGGTGCAGGATCTGTGCCTGCGTCGAGAGATCGAGCGCGGTGGTGGGTTCGTCGGCGATCAAGAGCGCCGGGTCGAGCGCCAGTGCCATGGCGATCACGATGCGCTGCCGCTGCCCGCCCGAAAGCTGGTGCGGATAGCTCGAATAGATGCGCTCCGGGTCGGGCAGCTTCACCTCGTCCAGCAGCCGGATGGTGCGCGCGCGGCGCTCGGCGGCGGGAAGGGAGGTGTGCTGCTCGAACATTTCCTCGATCTGGTTGCCGACCGTGTAGCAGGGATTAAGCGCCGACATCGGCTCCTGGAAGATCATCGCCATGCGGCGGCCGCGCAGCTTGGAATGCTCGGCAGGCGTGAGTTTCAGCAGGTCGCGGCCGTCGAACGTAATCTCGCCCGAGGAGGGCACCAGCGCCTTGGGCAGCAGCCCCATTGTGGTGAAGGCAGTGATCGATTTGCCCGAGCCGGACTCGCCGACGATGCAGACGATCTCCTTTGGCATGATCTCGAGCGAGAGGCCCTCGACGGCATGGGGCCGGTCGCCGCCCTTCGGCAGGTCGACGGTGAGGTTGCGGATGGACAGGATGGGATCGGTCATCAGTTGCGGCCTTCCGGGGCGGTGACATCGCGGATGCCGTCGCCGAGCATGTTGATCGACAGGACGAGGAAAAACAGCGCCACGCCCGGAATGGTGATGAGCCAGGGCTCGAAGAGCAGCATTTCCTTGCCCTCAGAGATCATCAGCCCCCAGGACGGGGTCGGCGGCTGCACGCCAAGCCCGAGGAACGACAGCGCCGCTTCTAGGATGATCGCGTGGGCCATCTCGAGCGTGAAGATCACGATCAGGTGGTTCATCACGTTGGGCAGGATGTCCTTCCACAGCACCCGAGGCAGCGAGGCTCCCAGCACCTCGGCGGCGGCGACATACTCAAGCTTGCGCACCTGCATCGTGGCGGCGCGCAGCACCACGGCGAAGCGGTCCCAGAGCAGCAGGCCCAGCACCGAGACGACGACCATCAGTGAGCCGCCGAAGAGCGCGACCACGGCGAGCGCCACCAGTACCACCGGCATGGCGAGACGTACGTTGATGAGGAAGGTCACCGCCATGTCGACCCTTCCGCCGAAGTAGCCGGCAAGGATGCCCAGCACCGAGCCGATCACCGCCGAGATGGTGGCAGCAAGCAGGCCGATCATCAGTGAAATGCGGGCGCCATAGGCGAGTCTCGCCCAGAAGTCGCGGCCCAATGCGTCGGTGCCCAGCCAATGCGCCGGTTCGCCGCCCAGGAACACCGGCGGTTTCATCCGCGCCAGCAGGTCCTGATCATAGGGGCTGTATTGGGTCAGCAGCGGTGCGCAGAGCGCGATGAAGATGACGATCCCCATCACCAGCGCGCCGAAGATCAGCCCGCGGTGGCGCAAGGCGCGGCGGACCATGGCCTGGCGCGGCGAGAGCGGGGCTTCCTTGGGGGCGGCTTTGGAAAGGGTCATGGCGGGGCTTTCGGATGCTGTCGTGTCGGTCATGTCTTGCGGCCTCCGGTCAGCCCACGCGCAGGCGCGGGTCCATCCACGCGTTCAGCACGTCCGCGAGGAAGGTGAAAAGGATGTAGAACATGGAGAAGACGAGGATCAGCGCCTGCATCACCGGCAGGTCGTTGCGGCTGATGCTTTCCCAGGCGAGATAGCCCGCCCCGTGCAGCGCGAAGATCGATTCAACCACGATCGAGCCGCCCAGCATGAAGCCCATCTGCACCGCGGCGAGCGAGATCACCGGGATGATCGCGTTGCGCAGCGCGTGTTTGAACAGCACCTTTCGCGGGGCAAGCCCCTTGGCGCGGGCGGTGCGGATGTAATCAGCGGACAGAACCTCAAGCATCCCCGCGCGGGTCAGGCGCATGATCGCGGGCGTGGCGTAGTAGCCCAGGACCACGGTGGGCAGGATGAAATGCTTCCAGCTCGACGAGCCCGAGGCGGGCACGAGGCCGAGCTTGATCGAGAAGACCACGATCAGGATCAGGCCGAACCAGAAGGACGGGATCGCCTGCCCGACCACGGAAATGAACAATGCGGCGCGGTCGATCAGCGAGTTCGGCTTGACCGCGGCCGCGACGCCCATCGGGATCGCCAGCAGCAGCGCGAAGCAGATGGCGAGCAGCCCCAGCGTCATGGTCACGCCGAGCCTGTCGCCGATGATCTCGGTGGTCGGCAGATCGAAGTACCACGAGCGCCCCAGGTCTCCGCGTGCCGCGGACACCAGCCAGTCGGCGTATTGCACCAGAACCGGGCGATCAAACCCGTAGCGCTCGGTGATCGCGGCGATGTCCTCGGCGGCGGCATTCTCGCCGGCGATCGAGATCGCCGGATCGCCCGCCATGAACAGCAGGCTGAAACTGAGCGCCGAAACCGTCAGCGCGACGAGCACGGCAAGGCCGAGGCGTTTGAGGATGTAGAGCAGCATGAGGCATTCCTGTAGTCGGTGCGTGCCCGGCCCCTTTGGGGACCGGGCGTCTCCTGCCGGTTACTTCCAGCCGAAGCTGAAGAAGCGGACCAGTTCGTCGTCAGTGGGGCTGAAAGCCATCTCGGGGCTCATCACGTAGTTGACGTTGTAGGTCCACAGCGGCACCCAGTAGGCTTCCTTGGTGATCTTCTGCAGCGCCTGCGAATAGAGAGCCTTGCGTTCTTCCTTGTCGTTGGTCGAATCCGCGCTCTCGATCCAGTCGATCACCTCCTGGTCGCGGGCGTCGTCCTGCGGGCCACCGGTGAAGAACTCCGAGGTGATCGCCGAGGCATCGGCCACCGAGTTCGATCCCCAGGTCAGGAAGGTCATCGGCACCTCGCCCTTGCGGTGCTTCTCGCGCAGGGCGGAGTACTGCATGTAGTTGAGGTTGGCATTGATGCCCACCTTGCCGAGGAAGCCCATGATCGCCTCGGCATAGGGGCGGTCGCGATAAGCATAGAAGTCGATGTCGAAACCGTCGGGATAGCCGGCTTCGGCGAGCAGTGCCTTGGCCTTTTCTGGGTCGTAGGCGTAGCCCTCGACGCTCTGGTCGCAGGCGAACTGCGCCGGCGAGCAGGCCGTGTCGACCACGATCGAGGACCCTTTGACCAGCGCATCGACGATGCCTTGCCGGTCGATGGCGTGGTACACCGCCTCGCGCACCTTCTGGTTGGTCATCGGCGACTCCCCGGCGCGGCCGGCGGCGTCCATGGCGATGTAGCCGATACGCATGGCGGGTGCGTTCACCACCTGGTACTTGCCCATGGCGTCGAGCTTCTCGGTCTGGTCGGCGGGCATGTTCCACAGGAAGTCGAGCGTGCCGTTGAAGAATTCGGCGATCTGCGTGTTGGTGTCGGGCACGGTGCGGATATCGACCTTGGCGACCCCGGCCTTGCCTTTCGGCCCGCCGAAGTAGTCCTCGAAGCGTTCGAGCACGAAATGCTTGCCCGGCTCCAGCTCGGTCACCTTGAACGGACCGGTGCCGACGGGCTGCAGGCCCATGCCGGTCGGGCCGGCCTCGGCGTAGTACTGGTCGGGATACATGGCGACGGGACCGGCGAGGAATTCCTCGGCCGCGGGGAAGGGCGCCTTGAGGATGATCCGCACGGTCAGGTCATCGACCTTCTCGGCGTGGTCCATCCAGCCAACGTTAGCCATGTTCTTCACGCCGTTGTCGGGGTTGGTCACGTAGTTGACGGTGAACACCACGTCATCGGCGTTGAAGGGCTCGCCGTTGTGGAAGGTCACGCCCTCGCGCAGCTTCAATTCGAGCGTGACGTCGTCGATCCAGGTCCACTCGGTGGCGAGGTTGCCCTTGTACTCGCCGGTGTCCGGATCGCGGTACAGAAGCCCGTCCCAGACCGAGTGGTTGAGCAGCAGCCCTTCGCGCGCGGTGTTGAAATAAACGTCCGCGGTTTCGAGCTCCTTGTTGAAGGCCATGTTCACTGTGTCGCTCGCTTTATCCGCGAAAGCAGGTGCCGATACACTCGCAAATAGTGCAGTTCCGGCGAGAAGATTGCGAATTATCATGTGGTTATACTCTCTGTTGGCTTTTCGTGATTTGCATTTTTGTCGTTATTCTTGTATGCAATCCGCTAAGGTTGCATACCGTCAAGGATTTTCTGCCATGACCGACAACTCCAGGGCGGCCACCCGCGTCTGCACGATTATCGAGCAGAGGATCGCCTCGGGTGCATATCGCGATGGCGACAAGCTGAGCGAAGTGGCTCTGGCCGAGCAGCTCGAGGTGTCGCGGACCCCCCTGCGCGAGGCATTCCAGACCCTGGCGGCGATTGGCCTCGTCGAGCTCATTCCCCGGCGCGGGGCCTTCGTGAAACGACCCTCGATGACCCGTCTCGTCGAAATGTTCGAAGTCATGGCCGAACTCGAAGCCTGGTGCGTCCGCCTGGCGACGCGGCGGATGACCGCGGCGCAACGGCTCTACCTGCGGCAGGCCGCGCTGGATTGCGAAAGGGCCCTGAAGGAGGGTGCGGCGGATCGCTACCACGAGGCCAACAACCGGCTGCACGGGAAGATCTACGAGGCGTCGGGCAATCAGGTGCTGGCCGAAGAGGCACAGCGCATGGACCGGCGCCTGCGCCCGTTTCGCCGCCGACAGCTCGACGTCTCAGGGCGTCTGGCCGCCTCCATGCGGGAGCACGGAGGCTTTCTCGATGCGATGGAGAGGGGGGAGGCCGACAAGGCTGCCGATCTCATGCGGGCGCACATCATGTCGTTGAGCACGACCTACGACCGCTACCTCGCGATGCTCGGCGAAACCGCGGACGATCATCCTGCGGACTCCTGAGCGTTGCCCCTGCGCAGCGCGAAGGCTGTTCAGGACAGGTTGTCGATCAGTTTCTGGAGCACGCGCAGTCCGCAGGCGATGTCTTCGGCGCTCATGCCGCGGGTCATCTCGGCCTCGTAGCGCTGCGCCTCCTGCATCAGGCCCGCCACCACGGTCTCGCCCTCCGGCGTCAGCCAGATACCGTTGACGCGGCGATCGAAAGTCGAGGGGCGGCGTTCGATCAGCCCGTCGGCCGAGAGCTGATCCAGGATGGTCACGAAACTCGACCGTGGCAGCGCGACCGCCTCGGCGATCCGGCTTTGCGGTTTGCCGGGATGGGCGCGGATCACCGACAGCAGGCCAAGATAGCGCGGCGCGCGCCCGTGGTCGGTGAGCCGCTGCTCGAAGCCGCGAAAGGCGAGGATTTGCGCCAGTCGCAGCTTGTAGCCGATCGTGTCCTCTGCCTCACCGGCGTCAAGACGCGTCTGGGTGTCGTCCCGCCCTGCCATGAGTTCTGCCCCCGCGATTTTGTTTTACATCGAACAGTTCTGCTACGTACAGTAACTCATGGACCCAGTCCATCCTGAGTCGGCCCGGAGGGAGGAACGTGTCGATGGGAATGACCGCCACAGGCGGTGCGCATTGGTTGCCCGAGGCAACTGATCCGCCGCTGCGCGACGTGACGCTCGGGGAACTCTTGTCCGAGCGCGCAGCTGCGCTGCCGGACCGACCGGCATTGATCTTCGACGACGCGGGCGCGCCACCGTGCTGGACCTACGCCGAGTTGGAGGCGCAGGTGATCCATCTGGCAAAGGCCCTGCTCGCGCAGGGCATCGCCCCTGGCGACCGGGTCGCCGTCCTGTCCGGCAACTGCCCGGAGTGGGTGCTGCTGGAATACGCCCTGGGCAAGATCGGCGCGGTCCTGGTGACGGTGAACCCCTCGTTCCGGAGCGGCGAGCTAGACTACCTGCTGCGGCAGGCGCGCGTCTCGGCGCTCTTCGCGGCCGGGGTATTCCGCGGCTTCGACACCGGGGCACTGCTGGCCGGGATGCTGCCCGCGCTCGATGCCGGAAGGCCGGGCGCGCAAAGCGCGTATCCCGACCTGCAACTCGTCGTGCAACTCGGCGCGGCGCGGGTTCCGGGTGCCCTGCCGTTCGGAAGTGTGCTGTCCGGGGCCGCGAAGACCTCGGATGCCGCGCTGGCCAAGGTCGCGCGGGCGGTGCGGCCGGAGGATGTGTTGCAGATCCAATATACCTCGGGGACGACGGGCAAGCCCAAGGGCGCGATGCTCACCCACCGCGGCACGGTCAACAACGCCTTACTGGCGGCGGCACGGGCGGGCTATCGCGAGACCGACGTCATGGTTTCGGCCATGCCGCTCTTTCACACCGCGGGCTGCGTGTGCAACGTGATGGGGATGCTCGCCGCCGGGGGGGCGCTTGTCGTGATGGCCGACTTCGATGCAGCGCGGGTCCTCGATCTGATCGAGGCGCATGGCGGGACCGTCACCAACGGCGTGCCGACGATGTACATCCGAATGCTGCAGGATCCGCGGCTGTGCGCCGGGAGCCGCGACCTGTCGAGCTGGCGCATCGCCTACACGGGCGGCACCTCGATCCCGCCGCAGCTGATGCTCGAGCTTCACGACCGGATCGGTTGCGAGCCGGTGATCATCATGGGCATGACCGAATGCAGTCCGATCATCACCCAGACGGTGCCCGAAGAGCCTCTGGAAGCGCGGGTGAGGACGGCGGGCGTGCCGCTGCCGCATGTGGAGATCTGCATCGTCGATCCCGAAAGTGGGGCAGTGCAGCCCGTCGGCGCCGAGGGAGAGCTGCAGATCCGCGGTTTCCTGGTGACCGCGGGCTATTTCGACATGCCCGACCAGACCGATGCGGCGATCGGCTCCGATGGCTGGCTGAAAAGCGGCGATCTGGCGGTGATGGACGCGGAAGGCCACCTGCGGATCATCGGCCGGATCAAGGACATGCTGATCCGCGGCGGCGAGAACGTCTACCCGGTGGAGATCGAGGACTGGCTGATGCAGCACCCGGCAATCGCCGAGGCGCAGGTGGTCGGCGTACCCGACCCGGAGTTCGGCGAGGAGATCTTCGCCTTCGTGGTGCTGCGCGCGGGCGAAGAGCTGGAGGCCGCGGCGCTGCGCGACTGGTGCCGCAGCCGCATCGCCCGCCACAAGGTGCCCCGCCACGTTGCCTTCATCGGGTCGACGCCGAAGACAGCGAACGGCAAGGTGCGCAAGGTCGACCTGCGGAAAATGGCCCAGGAGATGCTTGAAAAGGATACCATCGCATGAGCGCGCCCCATCTGCTCGAAGAACGCCGTGGCCCGGTGCTGCTGCTGACGCTGAACCGGCCCGAGGCGCGCAATGCCATCTCGCCGGAGATGGCCTGCCGGCTGGCCGATGCCTTCGCGGGGTTCGATGCGGATGACGCGCTGCGGGTGGCGATCCTGACCGGGGCGGGGGAGCAGGCCTTCTGCGCGGGGGGCGATCTGGGTCGGACATTGCCGCTTCTGTCGGGCGACCGTGCCCCCGAGGACGACTGGGACCGGCGTTTCCTGAACGAGCCGGGGTTGCAGGACCGCTCGGCGCTGCGCCGCAACGCGCCAGCCAAGCCGGTGATTGCCGCGATCAACGGAATCTGCCTCGCCGGGGGGATGGAGACGATGCTGGGCACCGACCTGCGGATCTGCTCGGAGCGCGCCGTCTTCGGCCTGCCCGAGGCGCGGCGCGGGGTCATTCCCTTTGCCGGGGCGCTGGTGCGGCTGAGCCGCCAGATCCCCGAGCCGGTGGCGCTGGAACTGCTGCTGACCGGGGGCACGATTGATGCCGAGCGCGCCCGGGAAATCGGGCTGGTGAACCGGGTGGTGCCGCAGGCCGAGGTGCTGGAGCGGGCCTTCGAGATGGCCGCGGCACTGGCCGAGAACGGCCCGGTCTCGCTGCGCCAGATCAAGCGGGTGGTGCGGGGCAGTTCGGGGCTGACGCTGGACGACGGGTTTGCGCTCGAGGATGACGCAAAGCGCATCGTCATGGCTTCGGAGGACGCGCGGGAAGGACCGCGCGCCTTCATGGAAAAACGCAAGCCAAGGTTCGTCGGACGATGACGGGAGCGGGGGACATCCGCCTCGACGGGCGCGTTGCCGTGGTGACCGGCGCGGGGCAGGGCATCGGGCGGGCCACCGCGCTGGCGCTTGCCGCCGCGGGGGCCTCTGTGGTGGCCAACGACATCAATGCGGAAGCCGCAGAGGCGGTGGCAGGCGAGATCGGCCCGCGCGCGGTGCCCTGCGTCGCCGCCATCGGCACCGCCGAGGCGGCGGACGCCTGTCTCGCCGCCGCGCTGGACAGTTTCGGGAGGCTCGACGCCCTCGTCTGCAATGCCGGGATCCTGCGCGACAGGGTCCTCTGGAACACCTCCGACGCCGATTTCGACGCGGTGATCGCCACGCATCTGCGCGGCACCTTCACCTGCGCCCGCGCCGCCGCGCGGCACTGGCGCGAGGCCGGACACGGCGGGCGGCTGATCCTCATGTCTTCGATCGCCGGGCAGCGCGGCAATTTCGGCCAGACGTCCTATGCCGCCGCCAAGGCCGGCATCGCGGCCATGGCGCGGACCTGGTCGATGGAGCTGGCCCGCGCCGGGGTCACCGTCAACGCCGTGGTGCCGACGGCTCTGACCGCGATGACCGCCACCATTCCCGCACTGACCGAGCTCAGCGAGCAGGCGGCGCGGGGCGAGGCGCTGGACGACAGCGTGCGGCAGACCATGGGCATCGGCGGACCGGAGGACGTGGCGCCGCTGATCGTCTACCTTGCCTCCGAAGCCTCGGCGGGGGTCACCGGGCAATGTATCGGCATAGGCGGCGACCGGCTGAGCCTCTGGGCGCATCCGGCCGAGGCGGCGCATGAGATTTCGAAGGGCGGGTGGCGCGCGGACGGCATTGCCGAGGCGCTCGGAGGCACCCTCGCCGGATCCCTGCAATCCGTGGGGATCGAGATGAGTTGACGCCCCGGAGGAGGAAACCGGGCGCATTTAGGGAGGAAGACCATGAAGACCATTACCATCGGAGCGGCTGTCCTGGCGCTCTGCGCCAGTGGCGCGCAGGCGCAGAATGTCACGCTGCGGCTGGCGCACTGGCTGCCGCCGCAGCACGCGGTGCCGCAGACCGGCATGCAGGAGTGGATGGACTCGATCACCGCGGACTCGGGCGGCACCATCACCTTCGAGGTGTTCCCCGCGCAACAGCTTGGCGCGGCACCTGACCACTACGACATGACCCGCGACGGCATCGCCGACATCGGCTACGTGAACCCCGGCTACACCGCCGGGCGCTTCCCGATCTACGAGCTGACCGGCGTGCCCTTCCTGGCCACCGACGGGCCGAATGCGGCCAAGGCGATCCACGAATGGTACGCGGGCGACTATGCCGCCAAGGAGATGGGCGACGTCCACTTCTGCCTCGTCAACCCGCACGAGCCGGGCCGCTTCCACGGCAAGACCGAGATCAAGGTCCCGGCCGACGTGAAGGGGCTCAACGTGCGCCCGGCGCATTCGACCATGGCGCGCTTCGTCGCTTCGCTTGGCGGCGCCTCGGTGCAGGTGCCCGCGCCCGAGGCCCGCGAGGCGCTGGCGCGCGGCACCGCCGACGCGGTGACCTTCCCCTATGAGGCGATGAAGATCTTCAACGTCGCCGAGGAGACGAAGTTTCACAATGACATGCCGCTTTACCTCTCGTCGCAGGTGCTGCTGTTCAACAACGACAGCTACGGCGGTCTGAGCGATGCGCAGAAGGCGGTGATCGACGATCACTGCACCCCGGAGTGGTCGAAGAAATTCTCGGAAGGCTGGGCCGACTACGACAAGGGCGTGCGTGAGGAAATCATGAACAACCCCGAGCACACGGTCTACACGCCCAGCGACGAGGAGGTCGCGCTGTGGCGCGAGGCGGCGATGCCGACGCTGGAGGCGTGGAAGGCCGATGTGAGCGCGGCGGGCGGCGACCCCGAGGCGATCCTCGAGGGGCTGCGCGCGGCGCTCGATGCCAACGGCGTGCTCTACAAGTAAGGCAACCGGGGGAGCGCGGGCGCTCCCCCCAACACGCGAGGCGCCATGACGGGCCAACGTCACACTGCGGCGGACCGGGTGATCCTGTGGGTGGAAAGAACCGCCGCGGTGATGCTCGGGCTGGTCACGCTGCTGATCTTCGTCTCGGCGGTGGGGCGGTATCTCTTTGCCGCGCCGCTGCCGGATTCCTTCGACATCTCGCGGCTGACGCTGGCCATCGCGGTGATCTGGGGCTTTGCCTCGCTCGGCTATCGCGGCAGCCACATCAAGGTCGACATCCTGGCGCAGGCGGTCTCTCCGGCGCTGCGGCGCTGGCTGGATCTTGCGGCCTGGGCGATCCTGCTGGGTTTCACCGGGCTGCTGGTCTGGAAGATGGGCGCGCGGGTGATCTCGCAGCTTTCGGGCGGCGAGGTCACCATGGACCTGCGCCTGCCGCACTGGCCCTTCCTTGCCGCGATCCTGCTGGGGCTGATCGCGGCGCTCGTCGCCACGTCGCTGCGCCTCTGGCGGATCTGGCGGTTCGGCGAGGGGCTGGAAGGCCACGAGGCGACCCCCGAGGAAGACGGGTCCGACATGGGCCATCCAAAGGTAGAAAAGAATGAGTGAACGCGACCTGATCGCGGCGGGCGGCTTTGTCGTCCTGTTCCTGCTGATGCTGATCCGCGTGCCGATCGGCATTGCCATGGGCATCGTCGGCGTCGGCGGCTTCGGCATGGTGACCGGGCTGAAGCCGGCGCTGAACCTGCTGGCCACCTCGCCGCTGCGCACGGTGACCGACTTCAACCTGACGCTCATCCCGTTCTTCGTGCTGATGGGGGTGCTCGCCACCCGCTCGGGCATGAGCCGCGAGCTCTTCCGCGCGGCCAATGCCACGCTCGGCTCGTTCCGCGGCGGGCTGGGGATCGCGACGGTGGGGGCCTGCGCGGGCTTCGCGGCGATCTGCGGCTCGTCGGTGGCGACCGCCGCCACGATGACCGACATCGCCTACCCGGAAATGAAGCGCGCGGGCTACGGCGACGACGTCGCCACAGGGGTGATCGCCGCGGGGGGCACGCTCGGCATCCTGATACCGCCCTCGGTGGTGCTGGCGGTCTATGGCTACATCACCGAGCAGGACATCGGCAGCCTGTTTATCGCGGGCATCGTGCCGGGGCTGCTGGCGGTGGTGATGTACATGCTCACGGTGCGCTTGCGCTACGGCCCGCACCTGCCCGCCGGCGCGCCCTTCGATCTGCGTGAGGCGCTGCGGGCGCTGCGCGACGTCTGGGCGGTGGCGCTGCTGTTCATCGCGGTGATCCTGTCGATCTACCTCGGCATCGCCACCGCCACCGAGGCGGCGGCGGTGGGCGCGGTGCTGACCGCGGTCATCGGCCTTGCGCGCGGACGGCTGGGGGCGACCTCGCTGCTCGACTGTCTCGTCGGCGCGCTGCGCACCTCTGTGGCGATCTACACCATCCTGATCGGGGCGATCCTCTTCGGCTACTTCCTCGCGGTGACGCAGGTGCCGCAGAACATGACGCGGATGCTGATCGAGCTGGGACTGGGGCGCTACGGCACGCTGGTGCTGATCATGGTGCTCTTCGTGGTGCTCGGCTGTTTCCTCGACGCCATGGCGATGATCATCCTGATGGTGCCCATCGTCTTCCCGGTGATCACCCAGCTCGGCTTCGATCCGATCTGGTTCGGCATCATCATCGTGATGACCGTGGAACTGGGCCTGATCACCCCGCCGATCGGGATGAATGTCTTCGTCATCAACAGCATTGCGCGGCACGTCGGGCTGGGCACGATCTTTCGCGGGGTGCTGCCCTTCGTGCTGGTGGATCTCTTGCGGCTGGCGATCCTGATCCTCGTGCCGGGGCTGGTGCTGTTCCTGCCGAACTCGATGTAGACGCAGGCGGATGGCACGCGCCGCCGAGCGGGCGTCGCACCGGAGACATCAGCAGAAGGTGCGGTAGTCCCTTATGAGGCCATCTATGGCGTCGTAGTAGTAGAGCTTGGCACCATGGATCAGCACGCCGCAATCGCAGTAGTCCCGGATCGTCTTTTCGGAATGCGAGATCATGATGACGCGGCTGTCGCGCAGCTTGTCCTTCAGCCGCGCCTCGGACTTCTTCTTGAACCTGCGATCGCCGACGGCGGTGATCTCGTCGATCAGGTAGGAGTTGAAGTTGATGGCCAGCGACAGGCCAAAGGCAAGGCGCGCCTTCATTCCGCTCGAATAGGTCGCGATCGGCAGGTCGAGGGAGGCCCCGAGTTCCGCGAACTCCTGCACGTCGGCCAGGACCCGGTCGGAGCTCTCGCCATAGATCCGCGCGACGAAGCGGACGTTCTCGACGCCGGTCATGGTCCCATTGAATCCGCTGGCAAAGCCCATCGGCCAAGAGACTTTCTCGTCGCGCCGGATCTGACCGACGCTGGGCAGCTCGATCCCGGCGACCATGCGCATGATGGTGGACTTGCCCGCGCCGTTGTGACCCATCACCGCGATGTTGCGGCCACTTTCGAAGACGAAGGACACGTCGTCGAGGATCGTCTTGTTCACGCCGGACACACTGTAGCGCTTGGAGACAGAGTCGAGTTCGATCATCGGGTCAAACCCTCCGTTTCCGGCTGATGCGTTCCCAGAGAAGACCGATGGCACTGAGCGTCAGGGCAAGCGAAAGCGGATACCAGATATTGAGGATATCGCTCTCGTAACCGGCGAAGAACGCCTCTCTTGTCAGCTCGACAAGATGCAGGATCGGGTTCCACTTCAAGACCGCGGTGGCTTCGGGCGGAAGTTTGGAGGGGATGTAGAAGACGCCTGACAGGAAGAAGAGGGGCCGCGCAAAGAGCTTTTCGATGTGCTGCCACGTCTGCGCGCGCTGATAGATGATCGCGTTCAGCGTCCCGATGCCGAAACCAAGCGCCAGGGTGAGCGCGAAGGCAAGGCACAGCCATTCGGGGTGGACCGGTAGCTGTGCCAGCCCCACCGACCAAAGCCCGCCGTAGTAGACGGTGTTGATGATGACGAAGGTCAGCCCGATGAGCACGGCGCGCGCAAAGAGCGTGTCGGTCTCCTTTATCATCGGATAGGTCAGCAGCGACTTGTTCGAGGTGAAGGCCCGCATCAGCGAAACGGACATCTTGTTGTAGAGCTCCAGCGTCAGGACCGCCGTCGAAAAGAACAGCGCGAGGGAAGTGCCATAGGGCGACTTGCGGCCGATCAGGTAGAACAGGACGACCAGGAAGCTGATCGAGACCATCGGCTGGAAAATTGCCCAGAGATAGCCGATGTGCGACGTGCCGAAGGTCATGCGCGTTTCGCGCAGGACCAGGGTCGCGATCACCCGGATCTGGAGCTGGATGGCGTAGAGCACCGCTTACCTCAGGTGGTCGCGCACGGCATAGGTGACAAGCGAGCCGATCATCCAGATCAGCAGCGTCGCGCCCGCCAGCAACAGCGCGTTGCGCAGGCGCAGCGGATAGATGGCATCCTCGGGGAAGTAGGGGCGCTCGAAGATCGCAAGGTAGCGTTGTTGCCGATCCGCCTCCATGCGCGCGGATTCCAGCGAGGTCAGGGCCGAAGCGTAGAGCTGCTGGGCAAAGGTTTGCTCGATCGTCAAACTTTCGAATTCGCCAAGGGCTCCGGCATCGGTCCCGCCGTTGCCACGATCTCCGGGCTGCCCGACGAGCGCGCGGCGTGTCTCGATCTGGGCATCAAGGGCGTCTGCTTCGCGCCGCATCTGGCGGACCACGGGACCGTCTTCGTCGATTTGCCCCTCCATCGCGCGAATGCGGGTCTGCAACTCGGCGCGCTGTGCCTCCAGGTTGCCGATCAACTGCGCGTCGAGCTGCACGTTGAGCGTCGGGTCGACGGCCCCCCTTGCGGTTCGGAAGTCACGCAGCGCAACCTGCGCGCGGCGCAGGCGTTCCTCGGCACGAGAGACCTCCTGCCGGGCAAAGAAGACGGAATCCTCGCGCGCAGCAACCGACAGGTCGTTGACCAGCGCGTCGGCGGCTTCGAGAACCGCCTGTCCCATGCGCATCGCCAGATCATCGTCGAACGCCTGCACCTCAAAGGAAAGGATGCCGGTCGTGTTGTCATAGGCCGTGGTGATCCGGCGTTGCCAATAGGTGACGAAATCCTCGAAGGGAAGACTGCTGTCGAAGCGTGACACGTAGTCGATCTCGGGCGCGCTGTAGTGGGAGCGCAAGCCAAGCGCGGAGTCGAGTTTCCGTAGCAGATCGGGCCCTTCGAGATAGCGGCGGATGATGTAGCTGTCCGACGCGGTCGAGCCCGAGGCGGTGATCCCGGTGAAAGAACTGATGAGGTCGGAGCCGCCCGGCGCGGTGCCTGCGGTCTGCCGCACCACGAAGCTGGCGCTGCTGGCATAACGATCCGAGGCCATGCAGGCATAGTAGATGATCCCGATCAGCGACGGCAGGACGAAGATCAGAACGAAGGAGGCAATCAGCTTCCTGCGCGTCCGTTGCTGCGCCCCGACCCGCTTCGGCGTCGGTTGAACGCCCGACGGTTGCCCCAGCGGGGCGTGCTCCGGGGCAGCGGCGGGCTTGGACGGGGTCTTTGCCTTGCTCACGGGCGTGGGCGTTTTGATCGTGGTGCTGTCCATGTCGCGAAGGCTCACCTTTCCATTCCTGTTTTCGGGGCGGGCTGCGGCGACAGCAGCGCGTGGCAGGCGTCGCGGAAGGCTTCGCCGACCGGGCGGCCCCAGTCGCCGAAACAGGCCGTGCGCATCGCAAGCCGCTCGGCGCCACGTGGATCGTCGCCAGCTGCCAGCGCGAGGCGTTCGTCAAGATCGGCAAGATCGGCGCGCACGCGGTAGGCCGCGGCAAGCGTCGGGAACTGCCAAAGCTGCCGCTCTGCCAGCGAGGGCGGATCGATCACCAGCAGCGGTCGGCCGGAATAGAGGAAGTCGATCATCACCGACGAGATATCAGTGATCAAAACGTCGGCCGCGTTGTAGAGATCAAAGGGCGTCTCGGCGTCATCCGCGAAGCGCCCGCTTCCGCGCAGCGCCTTGCGGATGGCGGTCTGATAGGTCCGCCACTCCGGGTCCTTGTAGGACATCGGATGCGGTTTGAAGATGATCTCGACAGAGGGATGCCGTGCGGCGATCCGCTCGATGATCTGCGCGGCCCGGTCGAGAGACGAAAACTGGGTATCCTCGTAGAAGCCGCGCCAGGTTGGCATGTAGACGAGTTTCGCTATCGCTCCCGATCTGTCGCGGGGTTCGATCGCAGCGACCTGGGGGCGCCCGACGACACGGAAACGTTCCCTTGGGATGTCGACGCCATGCGCGGAATATCGATCGATTGCCACCTGCCCGGCGACGAAGACCTGGTCGTAGTTGCGTGTCAGCGGTGAATAGGACGGGGGTTTGTCGCTGTCGCCGTGCAGAAGCTGCACATGTGTGACGTTGCTGTTGGCCGCGATCATCTGGCGGTTCAGCTGACCGTTGTTCGCGTAGAAGACGGCGCGCAGCTCCGGGGTCATGCAGGCACGCAGATCCGCCGGACTGCGGGCGAGGAGCGCCGGCGAGAGTGCTTCGGCTCGGAAATGCGGCAACTGAGCGGGCTCGCGGAGGATCGTGAACCAGCCTCTTTCAACGCTGTCCATCGGCGCGCGCCACATTGCGACGTGCTCGGGCGTCTTCAGGTCCGGGGCCGAGAAGTGGAAGGCGAAGGGGGCATTTGCTATCTCGGGGCAGCGCGCGGCCTCGTAGAGGCGCGCCGGCATCGACACGCGGGCCGCGAGGATCTGAAGCGAGGCGAGGCAGCCCTGCGTCACCAGCGAAAAGGCGGCAAGGGCGAGTTTCGGCAGCACCGGAAGGTTCGCGCCCGTCGCGGCGAGCAGGAGCGCCGTTGCGACCACCGGCAGGCCGAGCGCCATTGCGCGTGCGACCAGAGGTTCAACATAGTCGGTTTCGGCGAGGTTCGAGACATGCGTTCCGCCGAGCTTGACCGCCTTCCGCCATTCGATTGCCAACGCCCCGACGAGGACAAGCGCCGCGAGCGCGAGGTCCAGGGTCATCCGGCCCTCCGTTCGCGCCAGGCGAGGAGTTCGGCATAGGAGCCAAAATCGCGCTCATCGCCGATCGATGTCGAAGCTACGCACCTGAGCAGGTCGAGGGCCGCCTTCAGCCCTCCGGGAGGGCAGCCTATGCAGCCCTCGGGCGCCGGGTGCGCGCCCAGCCACAATGACGTGCGGCCCTCTGCCAGCGCTCGTGCGGCGCCTGCGCGGGTTGTCACCGCGCTGATCCCCGCGAGCTCCTCGGCGACTAGGGCGTCCGCATCGAAGACGGTCGCCCGGCGCCCCAGGTTGGCTCGGACGAGATCCGCAAGCACACGCTCGGCGGGTGTGCTCTGCGGTGCCTCGGGCAGGCTGAGCATCAGCGTCATCCCGAGCGTGGAGGCCTCGTCGGCCAAACCCTCAAGCCGCGAGAACAGATCGGGCGCCAATCTCGCCTCCGGGGTTTCGCGGCCGCAATGGACATGCAGGCTACCTGGGGGCTGCGCCTGGCTGCCTCCGGCCACGGTCACGATGCGCGCCGCGAGGTCGGGGTCGGAGGCGAGGCGCCAGCGCTGTGCAGCGGCACGGCTGGGCATCACGACAAGGTCGTACATGGCGAAATTGCGGGGCATCCGCTCGGCCCGTGTCATCGCCTCGGACGCGACAAGAATATGGTCGAACTCGGGAAAACGGGTGAAATGCCCGTTTCGCACCGCATCGTCCAGGTAGAAGGCAGTCTTCACGCCACTTCCCGCGTGCACGAAATGGTCGAGACTGCCAAGGGTGCGTGCGCAATGGATCAGGGCGGTTCTGCCCTCGGACACAGTCTTGCGGGCCTGCGCGTCGCGCAGAAGAAACCCGGCCCTATGTCCTTCCCCTGCCAGACTCCGTTGCAGGCCCAAGCATCGTTTGAGATAGCCTTCCGCGGTGCCGGAGACATAGATCCACGACATCAGGCCGGCCGCTGCGACCTCGTGCTGAATGCGGAAGCTGTGGGTGCGGCGGGCAGCCTTGGCAAGACCAAGCGCCGTCGAGACCGCCGCCGCTGCGAGTCCAAGATGCGCGACAAGCAGCACCAGCGTGGTCGCGACATGGATCGCGACAGGCACGCCGGTTCCGAGCAGGGCCATCGCCAACATCGAAAACGAGATGACCGCGGTGGCCACGCGCAGCAGGTAGTGTCCGGTTTGAGCCCTTGCAAAGAGCATCTGCATCTCATCGAGCGGCACGCCCTCGGCAGCTGTGGTCATGCGCCTTGCCGCGACCGGAACCGCCCGGACCATCGCGTAGCCCAGGGCAAGCAGGGAGCCGTAGAGCAGGCCGGTGAAGAAGCCCGCCCCTTCGGCAGAGGTGACCAGGCCGGCGATGATCCAGGCAAGGCAGACCAGCGGCGGCACCGGGGCCTCGTCCAGTCGCTTGAGGAACGCAGGCGCCCGGAAGTGCAGGCGCTGGCGGCGGACCGTCAGCACGCCGGGCGCGTGCAGCAATAGGGCCAGGAGTCCGCACCAGAGAAGCAGCAACTCCGGCCCGCGTGCCCTGAGATCCGCAAGAGCGGTCTGCATATCGCCCGCGGCGAGCGTGCGAAGCGTCGATGACAGCGCGTAGGACGAAGGCGCTATCAACGCCGCTGTTGCGGCGGTCGCCAGGACGGCGGCACCGGAAAAGGCAAAGAGCGAGAGCCTCATGCCGGTCGGCCCGCCCTGGTCCAGAACGGATTGCGTTGCACGTGATCGATCAGCCAGGCGCGCCGCGCGGCGCTGTCCATCTGCTCCAGCGCGGGTTCCTGGTAACCGAAGACGCGCGTGCGGTGCTGGGCGTCGGTGTCTTCGGCGGCGTCGAGGTAGCTGCGCACCGCATGGTCCACGGCCGTGTCGGGTCGGATCGTCTTGCCGAGGTAGAACGCCCCGATCGCTTCGGGAATATCCGCGCTTCTGGTGATGACCATATGCGGGATGCGTTGTTTGAGCATGATGGCTTCCATGCCCGAGACGTCGCAAAGACCCATGCGGAGCGGGATGATCTGCTCTCGCGTCTCATGGAGCCGGGTCACCCGCGGGAGGTGCAGCCGGCAGGCCGCACGTGTCAGCCAGTTCGCGTCGCCGAGAGCCAGTTCCACGCGGACCCTTTGGTCCTTCAGGCTTCGGATCCCCTGCACGAGATCATGGATCAGCGAGCGCCGCAGCAGGCCAAGATAGGGATGCGGCTTGATCACCACACGGGTGCTGCGCGTCGCGCGCAGGGCGGCTTCGAGAATATGAAACCCGCGCCGATCCGGCAGGGAACTGTAGCAATCGCGCCCGTCGCCATATCCTTCCCAGGTCGGGCAATAGAGGATCGCCGGATCGTCGTCCCGGTTGGTTGCGGCGCGGATCCAAGGCAGGCCCTGGACGAAGCTGTCGCCCATCATCAACAGGCGACCGTTGTCGACATCCTCCCTGCTGAAAATCCGCGCTTCCAAGTAACGGTCGCGCGCCAGCGGACCCGCTGCGGTCACATAGTCGTAGAGCCGGGCGGCGGGCCGTTGCGATGCGGACTTGTTGCTTTCGCCGTGCAGCGTGAGCACGTGAAACACGTGCCGGTTGGTCACCGCGTTGAGATTGGACTGCGAGTTGAACGGATAAAAGACCACCCCCCCGGTCGAAAGCGGCATGTCCGTCACGCTTCTGCAGCGTTCGACACTGCCGGCCTGCGCGCCCCGGAGCCGTGAAAAGCGGAGCTGGACGTCGACGCTGGCACGCCTCTTGAGGAACAGTGGCGTCTCCGCCCGGCAGAAGATACCGCTTTCGAAGAAGGGGCGGATCTGCCGAATGGCGGACACGACCGGGCTGTCGACATAGACCGCTCCCTTCAACGGGGTGGAAGGCCCGAGGGGGCGCGCGCTGCCCGAAACGTGCAGAGCCTCGCCGTGCGGGCCGGAAGGGGAGTCCGCCATCGCCATCTAGGTCAGGTTCTCACAACAAGGTTGTTGGTATTCAGTAGCTTGCCAAGTGGGGACGTCATCACGCGAATGATTTCGGCAACCTGTTGGGGCTGCATGATGGTCTTGGGGTCTTCGTCGGGCGCAAGCACGCGGCGAAGGTCCGTCGCACACCGTCCGGGCGACAGGCAGACCACTTCGACTCCATAGGGCGACAACTCTTCGCGCATGACCTCGGACATGTTGATCACGGCGGCCTTGGAGGCCGAGTAGGTAAGCCAGCCGGCCCGGCCGTTGATGCCCGCGGTCGAGGCGATGTTGATGACCTTCTTCAACGGGTGCCCACGCTTTAGGGCCTCCTGCACGAGCCGGAAGGGCGCAAAGACGTTGACCCGCATGGTGAACTCGAAATCGGACAGCGCGATCTCGTTGATCGAGGCCGGCTTGGTGAACCCGGCATTGTTCACCACATCCGTCACCCGAATTCCCTGCTCGTCGAGGCTGTCGAAGACCGCATCGGTCGCCGTCGAATCGGCGAGGTCCGCGTCGATGCGGATGACGCTACGGTTGCCCGCCACTGCGCAGACTTCATGGAAGGCCGTGTCGAAGGCTGGCGAAGGGCGCGCGACCATGACGATGCAATCGAAATGGCTGTCAGGATGAGCAAGGACTTTGGCCGTTTCGTAGCCGATTCCGCGCGACGCTCCGCTCACCAATACAGTAGATGTCATGTCATTTGGACCTTTTTCAGGATGCTTTCGGCGATGTGGAAATCTTCCGGTGTCGTGACTTTGATGTTCCTGCTCGGACCTTCCAAAGTGTGGATCGAAGTCCCAAGCATCTCAGAAACCAGTACGGTGTCTTCCGTATATTCTCGCCCCAATGCCGCAGCTTTACGATGGGCCTCGATAAGAATTGGGGTCGAAAATTTTTGAGGCAGCTGGATGTTGAATATTTCTGAGCGAGGAATGTTCGCGACCAATTGACCGCTGTATGCATCGATCTTGCACATTGAAAAAGGAATGGGGGCGCAATATCCGATATTGATTTCCCCGGCGTCAATAATCTCCGAAAGCAATATTTTTCCCATGAAGGGTCGCGCTGCTTCATGCAATACCAATGTGTCGAATTCCGCAGCTTCTGCCAGAATTCGGCAGCTTTCCTGCCGTGTAGCGCCGCATGGCACGATCTTGTAGGGCTTTCCGCCGCAATAGGCGTCCATGATCTCCCGCGTTCGATCTTCGAAGCCATCGGGAGCATTGATGATGATTTCACCAATGCGCGCTTCCTGAACCGCAGGAATGAGGGAGTGGGCCACCATCGGGTGACCGCCCAGGCTGTAGAATTGCTTGGGCTCACTGTGCGCCGCGCGCGAGCCTGTGCCGCCCGACAGCAGGGCGAAGGATACGTGAGGGGTGACCTGGGTGTGCCGCATAACCATGCTTCTCGTTGCCTACTGGAGATCCGTGTAATCCGAGGCGGACGCCATGAGCGGCCTTAGGAACATCTCGATGAATTTGCTGACCTCGGCGCCCGGCGCGTTCGCCGCGTAGATGATGTCGCGATCCCTGACCTGGATCCGGCTGGCCATGAAGAACGCCTCGGTTTGCGAGAAATCCAACCGGTAGATCACCGGAACGAGCGGGCCATGGCTCCTCGGAGGCCGGGCGACGCCGAACTCGCGCAAATGCTCTGCGGGTTCGAAGCGGAAGAGGAACACCCCGCCGCGGTCCGCAAGGCTGTCGTTCAGCCCGCCACTTGCGGCCAGCGCCTCGGCCAAGGTGACTTCCCGCGTCTCGAAGTGTTTCAGCCCACTGGATTTTACTGCACCGAATACAGAGAAGCTGCGGGCTTCATAGGTCAGTTCGACCGTGTCGCCGGGGAGCAGCCAAACGTTGTTTCGGGGGATGCTGACCGCGTCGTCCAGCGCGATTTCCGCAACATTTCCGCCGCGCACGAGCCGCAGCATCGTGTCGTAACCCGGCTCCTTCGCCCCCCCTGCGAGCGCCACCGCGTCGACAAGCCTCAGCCCGCTTTCGCGAAGGGCAAACCGACCGGGCGCCCGCACGTCGCCGAGGACCGAGACGGATTGGGCACCGCTGTCCGCAAGGTTCACCACCACCTCGGGATCGACGGTCTTGCCCTGGAGCCCCTTGGCCACGCGGCGTCGAACCTCTTCCAACTCGAGGTTCAGCACGTCGATGGTCCCGACGTAGGGGACATAGATTTGACCGGACGCGGAGACGGTGGCCGCGAGGTCCGTCGATTTGGATCCCGGCGCACTGAACAGCCCGCGCTCATCGCTCTCCCAGATTTGCAGTCGGAGCGTGTCGCCGATCTGAACGCGGGGAACGGCCCGCCCATTGCTCGCAGCACCCAAGTTCGTATTCAAGAGCCTTGGGGCCGAGGCGCTCAAACTGTCCGAAACTTGCGGCGTAACATCGACAATCGAATATCCCGGTGCGCTTTGCTCGTCGTGTTCCGTCGAAATGGATCCAGCCATTGGCCCCTGACTCGGCATCGCTGAACATCCGATCAAGCCGATCTGGGATAAGCCGATGAGCAGCGTAGTGGATAGTTTCATCGGAGAGGAACAGCCCGTCTTCTTACAGTTGCATGGTCACACCGGGGGAAGTGCATCGGATAAGCGATAAGTCGCCGAGGCACCCGCTATCAGAAGTTTAAGAATCCATTCAATGCTCGGCCTTTCGAAATATCTCAAACCAATGCGCGGGCAGCATTAAAATGTAACAATAATGTAACAATTCCGCGGCGTAACATAGTGTCGTTCCGCTATTGGAATAAATATAACCCTGGGTAAGTTTCGGATCCATGCCCTCGTATTCCGAGTGGAAATCGCAATGTATTTTCGAATCTGAGGGTGATAAATCTTGTTTGGCAGAAAAATTGGGCAGATCACGGATCTGCCGGATAACTGCCCTCGCATGGGACAGGAACCTTTCCGCGACAGCGACGGAAGAGGCCCGTTCACGCGGTCTCTTCGGATGCGCCCGCCGGGCATCCCATAGAGATCTACATATTTGCCAACGAGACCACGCGTCAGATCATTGACCTATAACCGGTTGCATCTGCAGTCTGTGAGCTCAAGGGGCGTTGCGACAGGGTCGGCGCTATCTCAGCGTCATCAGTTCTTCGCTGAAGGCTTCCGTTGGCGTGCGCCACCCGATGTCGGTCTCGATCTTTCTCCGGTCGCGGAACTCGAACCCGCGGTCGAAGGTGATCGATGTACGAGCGGCTTGGGGCAGCGGCATCATCACGTTCATCAAGCTGTTCATGAAGTCCGTGGAGCTGCGATCGTTGTTCCGGACCAGGACCGCGAAGCGTGTATTTCTCTCGTCCAGCGTTGCGACGTTCTTCGAGCCTTGTGCGCACTCCAAAATCATCAGATCACCTTCCATTCTCCGAATCTTTCCCGCGTTTTAACGTATTCGCGGCGCTGATGGATCGAGCGTTCGGGCGGGAAGACCTGGTTGCGGGACCGCCGTGCGTACCGGGGCCTGCGTTTCTTACGCCGGCTCGGCAGATGTCGCACCAACCCATCGGCACGGCCCTCGAGGCCATAGACGTCGGCGTAGATGGTCTCGTGACTGACGGTCACGGCCAGACCTTCGAAGCGCAGCCGCCCGGCGTTCTGCTCCGGCGAGCATCCCGCCTTGAGACGGTCGACAACCGCCGCGCAGCTCGGACAGCCGGGTCAACTTGCGCCTCGGGTCACGGCGATCGGTGGCTTTGCGCCACGCAACCATGCCGTGAGAGCGATTGAGGTGGGCGACGTCTTCAGTGTCTTCCGCGAAGACATTGCACTCGATCTCGCGGTGGATGGTCGAACCATGCCGACCGATCTCTGTGGCAATCCTGCAGACCGGTGGCTTTGCAATCAGCAGGATCTTCGATCCTGGGCCGCTCACGAGTGTAAGAGACACCTGAGTTTTTCCCGTGGAAGGCTGAGTTTTTTCCGGGATCTACATCTAGGGCGCCCATTGGGCGCCCTTCCCACATCCAACGCATGCTTGCAAAGCGCGCGGCGGCGCGCATGATCCGGCGCAAGGTTAGTGCATACGAGGAGGTTCCCGATGGCAGGCAAGGCTCTGAACAAGAAGAACCTCCTCGAGCTGGGTGCCGACACGCTGGCCGACCTGCTCCTCGAGGCGGTGAAAGGCGACGCGGCGCGCCAGCGTCGGGTGCGCATGGCGCTTTCCGCCGATCTGGGGCCAGAAGCGATCACCGCCGACCTGCGCAAACGCTTCGCCTCGATCCGCCGCGGCCGCAGCTTCATCTCCCGCAAGGCGCAGAAGAAGCTGGCGCAGGAACTGGCGGAGCTGACGACTCTCATCGAGACCAGCATTGCGCCGGATGCTCCGGACGCGGCCTTCGATCTGCTCTGGGCGCAGCTTCAACTCGCCGCCAGCATTCATGAGCGCACCGACGACAGCTGGGGCACCATCGGCGATGTCATGCGCGAGGCGATGGCGGCGATCGGACGGCTCGCGCCGAGGCTGGGCAATAACCCCGAAGTTCTGGCCGACAGCGTCTTCGAGGCGATCTCGGACGATGGCTACGGCGCCTTCGACCACGCCATTCCCGCACTGGCCGAGGCGCTCGGGAGCACCGGCCTCTTCCGCCTCAAGGCGCTGGCCGAGGCGGCCTGCGAAGCGCCGCTGAGCAAGGCCGATCTTGCCCGCTACGAGTTCATCTCCGACCGCGATGCCCGCGCCGAGCGCGCCCTTGCCGGGCGCAACCGCACGGCGGAGATGATCCTGCAGGACGTGGCCGATGCCGAGGGCGACGTCGATAGCTGGCTCGCGCAGTACACCCCCGAGCAGTTGACCTACTCGACGATCGCCCCCTCCGCCGCGACCCGGCTGCTGGCGGCGGGCCGCCCCGAGGACGCGCTGCGGCTGATCGAGACCGCTCTCCCCGGCGACAGCGTCGATCCATGGTTCGACACGCCCGAACTGGACGAAGCGCATTTCGCCTGCCTTGAGGCGCTCGGCCGCAAGGACGACCTACGCGCTGCGCTCTGGTCCCGCTTCGAGCGGCGGCTCTGCCCGGACGCGCTGCGCCGTCATCTCAAGATGCTTCCCGACTTCGAGGACATCGAGGCCGCGGACGCGGCGCGCCGCATCGTCCTCGCCTACAAACCGGTCGAGAAGGCGCTGGCCTACTGCCTGCAGGCCCCCGACCTGCCGCTGGCGGCTGAATTGACCGAAGCTCGCAGCGAGGAGATCGACGGCGACGCCTACGAGGTCCTGACCCAGCTCGCCGACGCCCTCGCCACCGGCCACCCGCTCGCTGCCGTGCTGCTGTGGCGCGCGATGATCGACTTCGCGCTGGGTAGCGCGCGCTCCGGGCGCTACGGCCACGCCGCCCGGCACCTGATGGACTGTGCCGCCGCGGATGCCGAGATCCTCGATTACGGCATGCATCTGTCGAACGCGGACTATCTTGAAGCGCTGCGCAAAGCCCATGCTAGGAAATCGGCCTTCTGGGAGCGTCTGCGGTAAGGGTAACTCCCGCGGGTCGTCACCTGGTCGACAGCAACCCCTGGTCATCCCTGCGCATTCGATCTGCGCGCAGAGAGCTGCCATTTCAAGCGTTCCTGGCGAGGATCGACTGTCCGCGGCTTCAAGGCTCGCCGGGCATCCAGCGCTATCGCCGCGACGATGCGTGACGGCACTGAGATCAAGACTGCCAGTTGCCCGAGGCCAACACCGCACTAACCAGAGCCTTGTGCGACCCTAAAGAAGTATTCCTAGAATGACACCTTTACGCAGTGAGCGGACATAGCGATGGGGCGATCGATGGTCCCGCATCATGACGTGACCGGCCCTCTCCGGATATTCGCTTGGCTGGCCGCGCTGCGTCGCAGCTTCCCGGAACCGGACATCGGTGGCATCGTGCAGCAAGGTCTGGCACGCCAAGGTCAGCTCCGCGGGACAAACTCGCCGTTCGTCAACAAATGCGTTTATGTGCGCGTCAGCCTCTCTCCCTTGCTAGTGGAAAGTCCGCCTGGTGTAGTGCAAAGGATTCAGCATGCTAGCAGACGTGAGCAATATGAACCCTGTTCCGGTCCGGCCTGTCGTCGCGACAATCGCCACAGTATTTAAGGATGGTCACGTGCTGCTGGTGCGACGCGCCAATCCGCCTGATGCTGGCAAGTGGGGCTTCCCCGGAGGAAAAGTAGACCTCGGGGAATGCCTCCAAGACGCCGCAATCCGAGAACTTTTCGAGGAAACTGGAGTGCGGGCGACAGCGCAGCGCGTTTTCACGGCAGTCGACGCCTTCGACCATGACGAGAACGGAATGGTGCGCCATCACTACGTCCTCGTGGCAGTCCTCTGCGCTTGGGTATCGGGTGACCCAGTTGCCGGTGATGATGCCTTGGAGGCTCGTTGGTTTCCGCTAGACGCGCTAGAGGCAAAGGAACTTGCACTCAGCCTCGACGTGGCAACGGTCGCTCGGCACGGTGCTGAAATCGCACTATGAGCCTGGCTCCGACCGCGTCCCAATGACCGGTCCGAGTTCGAAAGCAGACCTGCGGCGGCGCGGCAGGCCCCTCACCCTGGCGCGCCAGGCCTTGCGGGCGCTCCGGGCCCAAAGCCGCCTCTCACGGCATGGCCCTTCACTGCGGCGCAGCTTCCCCGAACTGGTCATTGCCGGCGTGATGCAGCATCGTCGGGCGGCAGGTACTATTCGAACTGGGCAAAACACACAAAACCGGTTTCAACCCTCGGAATTTTCCCGTCATCGCAAGACCTGCAGGTGTCAGGTCATCGTATCTCGATGAGGACACGGGCCATTGACCCGAACCGCGTCGCACGGCAGGTCCAACTTCACAAAGAAAGACCCCTGTGGACCGATCCGAAGGCATCCGCGCCAAGCTGGAGAACCTCGAAGAACTCTTCGCCCGGGGCGCCACACCCGGCGAAAGGGCGGCCGCCGGTGCAGCCCGGGATCGGCTGGCCGAGAAGCTGAAGTCCTCGGCACGGGAGAAGGAGACCGAGCTTCAATATTCGCTCCCGGATGCATGGGCCGTTCGTATCTTCATCGCATTGTGCCGCAAGCCTGTGTGCAGCCTTATCGGTATCCGCGGCAACGGCAGACCACGGTCATGGTCCGGGTCCAGCCGGAGGCCTTCGACAAGACCGTTGGCGCCGAGTTCCGCGCCTTGCACGCGGAACTGATGGCATACTTCAAGGACACGGTCGATCACCTGATCGCGGACGCCATGAAGTCCGACGGTGACGATGAGACCATCGAGACGGCGATGATCGGCGGATAGCGACGCGCGCGCCCTCAATGCGCCGCGATCTGTTCCGCCCTTGGCTTGGCCAGCAGCAGGACGAGCGGGGTCGAGCAGGCGGCGACCACCGCCATCAGCCAGAACACGTCGTTCCACGCCATGATGGTCGATTGCCCGGAGATGATCCGCGCCATCTGTTGCAGCGCCATCTGGTCGGGGTCGCCGCGCAGCACCCCGCCTCCGCCCACTGCCGCGGCCATGCCGGACAGGCGGTCCTGAACGTCGGCGCTGGTGTTGTTCAGCCGCTCGGCCAGCCACCAGTAATGACGGTCGTAGCGCCCGTCCCATTGCGTGTTGATCATGGCCAGACCCAGCGCGCCGCCCATGTTGCGGAACAGGTTGAACAGGCCGGAACCGTTGCCCACATCGGCCAGCGGCAGCGTTCCCAGCGCCGCCTGGGTGATCGGCACGATGCAAAGCACCAGCCCCGAGCCGCGCAGGATCTGCGCCCAGACCAGTTCTGCAAAGCCGACCTCGACCGTCATATGCGCGTTGAGCCAAAGGCCAACGGCGGTGATCGGGAAACCGATCGCCAGCATGACGCGCGGGTCGAGCATTGCGCTCAGCCGCCCCGCCAGGGGAGCCGTCAGGAACATCGCCACGCCGGTGACCCACATCACCTGGCCGATCTGGAGCGAGTTGAACCCGCGCGCCCGGCTCAGCACCTGCGGCAGGATGAAGCTCTGCCCGTAGATGCAGATGCCCAGCACGAAGGTCAGAATGCAGCCCACGGTGAAGTTGCGGTTGCGGAACGGGCTGAACGAGACGATCGGGTCCTCCACCGTCAGCGCCCGCCAGAACAGCAGGACGCCCGACAGGACCGAGACGACCGCGAAAGCGAGGATCTCGTGGCTGTCGAACCAGTCGGCGCGCGGCCCTTCGTCCAGCACGAATTCCAGCGAGCCGAGAAAGCCCGCCACCAGCACGATGCCGGGAAGGTCAATGCGGCGGGCAAGGCTCCAGTTCGGGCGGTCGATGTCGACGATCATCGGCACGGCTATTGTGATCAGCAGGCCGGGGATGACATTGGCGAAGAAGAGCCAGTGCCAGGAGAGTTGCTCGGTCAGCCAGCCGCCGAGTGTCGGGCCGATGGAGGGCGCGACGGTCGCCGTCAGGCCGATGACCACGGTGCCGATCATCTGCTTCTGTGGCGGGAAGAGCTTGAAATTCGCGGCAAAGACCGTCGGGATCATCGCGCCGCCGAGGAAGCCTTGTAGCGCGCGGAAGACGATGAGCGAGGTGATGTCCCAGGCGAAGCCGCAGGCCAGCGACATCACCGTGAAGCCGAGCGAAGACGCGGTGAACAGCCAGCGCGTCGACATGACCCGCGCCAGCCAGCCCGAGAGCGGGATCATCACCACCTCGGCCACGAGGTAGCCGGTCTGCACCCAGGTCACCTCGTCGAGCGAGGCGGCGACGCCCGCCTGGATGTCGGGCAGCGAGGCCGCGACGATCTGGATGTCGAGGATCGCCATGAACATGCCGCAGACCATCAGGAAGAAACCGAAGGTGCCGCCTTTCGGGATGAAATCGTCGCTCACTTGTGGGCTCCGGTGCCTTCGCGCGTGTCGACATTGACCACGACCGAGGCCCCTGCGCGCAGTGGGTGATCGCCAGCGTCGGTGAGGTGGATGCGCACCGGGATGCGCTGCACGATCTTGGTGAAGTTGCCGGTCGCATTGTCGGTCGGCAGCACGGAGAACTCGCTGCCGGTGGCCGGGGCGAGGCTTTGAATCGTGCCGTGCAGCGGCGCGCCATGCAGCATGTCGACCTCGATCTCGACGGGCATGCCGGGACGGAAGGCGGCGACCTGCGTCTCCTTGAAGTTGGCGGTGACATAGATGTCGTCCCCGGTCGGCACGAGGCTCATGAAGCGGGTGCCTGCGCGGAGGTATTCCCCTTCGGCGATGCCGATGTTGCCGGCGATGCCGTCGCGCGGGGCAAGGATGGTGGTGTTGTCGAGGTCGATCCGCGCCAGCCGTTCGGCGGCTTTGGCCCGGACAAGGCTGGCCTGCTGCTGCGTGCGCTCGCTGGCGAGGATGTCCATCTGGCCCTCCTCGACCTGAAGGGCCGCGCGGGCCTTGCGCAGCGCGGCTTCGGCCCCTTCCAGTGCTGCGGCGGCGTCATCCGCCGTGGCCTGCGCCACGGCCCCTTTCTTCACGAGGCTCTGCGTCCGGCCATCGCGGGTGATGGCAAGGTCGCGCTGCGCCTCGGCATTGCGGACCTCGGCCTCGGCAGAGGCGATGCGGGCGCGTTGCAGCGCCTCCTTGGCATCAACGTTGGAGAGCGCGGCCTGCGCCACGGCGACATCCGATTGGGCGGACTGCAACCTGGCCTCGAAGGTGGTCGGATCGAGCGTCAAAAGCACGTCCCCGGCCTTGACCCGGGCGTTATCCGCGAAGGGCAGCGCCGCGACGGTGCCCTCGACCTGCGTCGCCAGCGACACGATATCCGCCTGGAGGTAGGCATCCTCGGTCGACTCGATGAAGCGCCCGACGGTCCACCACTGCTCGCCGGTCCGCGCGGCAAGCGCCAGCGCGGCACTAGCGGCGGCGACAACCAGGATCGGTTTGAGGCGTGAACGCTTCTTCGGCGTCGGGCTTTCCGCGGCAGTCGGCTGGTCGCCTTCGTCGGGGATCACGGACGCGGGCCGTGGCAGTTCGGCGGGAGCCTTGGCCTGCTCCGACGAAGGGTTCAGCGGTTCGACGATGCGGCGAGGATCGGCGGTGATCGTCTGTGCGGGCGTCTTCGGGGCTTTGGCGTGTCGCATGGCATGGGTCCTGGCAGTCTCGACCTCCCTACCTAACGGATTGTGCCGTTTCGAAAATGGCCATATGTGGTAAGTGACGTTCCAATTTTGAAACGAAAAAGGCGATGGACCCACTCAGCCTCGATGACCTGCTGGCCTTCCACCTGATCGCCTCCGAAGGCGGCATCAGCGCCGCCGCGCGCCGCTCGCGGGCTTCGAAGGCAACCCTGTCCCGCGCCTTGGCGCGGCTCGAAGACGCCGCCGGGACGCCGCTCTTCGACCGGACCACCCAAGGCTTCCGGCTGACCCAGACGGGGGCGTCGCTCGCCTCCGTCGCCGAGGGCACCGCCGCCCTCGCGCGCGAGGCCGAGGCCGTGCTGCGCGCCGCAACGGACATGCCGCAGGGGCGGCTCAGGATCGCGGCCGGGGCCATGGTCGCACAACAGGTTCTGGGCCCGGTGCTGGCCGAACTGCACCGCCGCTTTCCGCAGGTCCGCGCCGAGGTCATCGTGACCGGCACCGCGCCAAACCCGCTGGCCGAGGACATCGACGTCATGCTGCGCATCGGCCAGCCGTCCGAGGATTACCTCGTAGTCCGGCGCATCATGCGCTCGCCGCTGCAACTCTACATCCCAGCCGCAAGGCTGGGCGAGATCGACCCGGAGAACCCTGTCTCGGTCGAGTCCCTTGGCCGCGTGGTGATCCGCGCCCCCGGCCTGCCGGAGGACTGGACCCTGCGCGACGAGGCAGGCGGCGTGGTCCGCCTGACCTCGGAACCGCTCGCCAGCGTCGGCGACCCGGCGGTGGTCCTCGGCATCCTGCAGGGCGGCAGTGGCGTCGGGCTGCTCCCGGCGGTGCTGGGCGACCTCATGGTCCGCGCGGGCCTGTGCGTCCGCGCCCTGCCGCGCCACGCCGGCCCCATGATCGAAGGCTACGCCTGCCTGCCCCCCCGCCGCGCCAGCATCCCCGCCGTGCGCGTCTTCATCGACCTGCTCGCCGAATTCGCATGGAAGGCAATGTCCGGCCACCAGCGCGATAGCTAAGCGGCAATCGTCTGGTCGCACTTTCAAGGAAGGGCCGGGCGACCTGCGCGATCATATGCTTTTCGGCCCAGAGCCGACTTTCGTACCAAGCGCAGCAGATGACCGGTTTCAGCCCAAAGCCGCCCTACGGCGGGTGCAACAACAAACTCGGGGATATGTCGTAGCGATGCAGGGCGAAACTGCCGTTCATCTGAGGCGAGTATGCAGAAACAGCACTCGACGCCACATCGCCACCGCAAGCGCGCGCTCCTGGTCTAGGCCTGCGGATCGATCAGGGAGCAGGTATCAGGATCGATCCCGTAATATTGTTCAAACTGACGCTTTGCGAGCGCGATGAGCGCGCCATTTTCGCTCTTTCCGGTGAGCCATTTGAAGTCGTAGCGGAAATGTCCTGATTGCAAGGTCCATTGCAGCGCAAGATCATACGCGAGCATGCTAGTGAAAAAGGTCTGCACGAGCATCTTGGTGTTCTGGTCGCTGCGACCGGGCATAGCGCGCGGAAAGATCTGCTCAGTATCGGCGCGGTCCTGAAAGAGGGACAGATGATCGACAAAGAGAGCGCTCTCCTCCGGCGTTGCCTTCTCCCCAGCCAGCCACATGCCGGGCCAGCAGAAGAATTCGGGCCGCTTCAACTTGTCGCGGCAGAAGGCGATATAGTGCGCGACCATGACGCGCACCGGGGTGTTCACGGCCTTAAAGCTAAATGTGCGATGCTCCTCCATTAGCGCATCGACTGGGCCACCATCCCCCAACAGACCCGCGACCGCTTCTAGGGCGGTATGCGGATGGTCATAGCCGCAACGGTCGGTCAGCCGACCTGCGATATAATCATACTCGAGGGCAGAATAGGTCTGCACGCCTTTCGCAAGTTCCGGCGCCTCCGCCGCTGCCAGACACAGACGCGTGAACCGAGCCCCGGCATCCACGTCTCTGATAAGGTCGTCGAAATGCTCAATATCAAGCGGAAAACCGCGCGTGGGGTTGATCGCCAGATCGCAGATCAGGAGGAAGAGGCCGACCAGCGGGTCGTCATAGCGCTCCGGCCATTCTGTGGCCGTCAGCTTGAGAAATAGCTCGAAGGCATTCCCGTAGAGCGGCGAGAAATAGCCAGCGTCGCGATAGGTCTGAAGCAGTTCGGGGCCACCGACCGATGCCAGGAACTGGATCTGACAAAAGCGGGCCTGACCTTCAAAGATGTGGTGCAGGCCGATCTCGGCATAGGGCGGCCGCGGACCATAAGGGAAGCCTTCGTTGCATCCGGCATGCAGCCGACGGGTGTCCGCTTCCCACCTCTCGGGATCGGGAAACTGGCCGTCAACGAAGTCGCATGAGCCGTTAATGGCGCTGATGGTGTCGCCATAGGCCTTCAGATAGCTGTGGCCCACACCGAGGAAAAAAGGCGAGCGCTCATGTTCGAGCACCGACTTCGGCGACAAGGCGAGTTGCTTGTAGTATTTGATATCGAGGGCATTGTTGACAGCGACATTGCCGGCAATAAGGCTTGGATCGAGGGTCGGTGTGCCATTGATCAATGCGCGATCTGCCCATGCTTTTACCGGCTTAACTGCACCGACCTCTCGTGCAAAATCTCGCAGGAACTGCATGCTTCCGTACACCTGCGCAGGATATGACAGGCTCAGGATCAAGCCTGCCGTCGATCCGACGGATAGTGCCCCCGCGCGTGGTGTAGGAGCGTCGACCTTCGGAGAGGTCCGGGTCTGATCAGGATGCCACGGCGGGCA
>NZ_JADFFK010000036.1 GCF_015223355.1 Salipiger mangrovisoli
CCGGCGCGGCTGCGGCTGGTCTTCGCGCTGACCGTGCTGCTGCTCGCCGGCAACATGCTGCGCAAGGCGCTGATGGGGTGACACCGCCCCCGTCCCCCGGGACGCAACCCGATCACCAAGGAGCCCCTAGATGACCCATCCCGCAGACCTCAGCGCGCGCGCGGCGCGCCGCATGATCGCCCGCAAGCAGCTTTCGCCCGTCGAACTGGCCGAGGCCTGCATTGCCCGCGTTGAAGCGCTTGACCCTGCGGTCAATGCGCTGATCGCGCGCGATTTCGACGGGATGCTCAAGGCCGCGAGGCAGGCCGAGGCCGATGTCGCCGCGGGCAAGGACCTGGGCGCGCTGCACGGTCTGCCCTTCGCGGTGAAGGACATGATCGACGTGACCGGTCTGCCGACCACCTTCGGCTCGGAGGCCTTCCGCCACAACATCGCCAGCAAGGACGACGCCATCGTCGCCGCCATGCGCGCGGCCGGCGGCTTTCCGATCGGCAAGACCAACACGCCGGAATGGAGCGCCGGCGGCAATACCCGCAACCGGGTTCACGGCGTGACGGCGAACCCGCATGACCTCAGCCGCAGCTGCGCCGGATCGTCGGGCGGATCGGCGGTGGCGCTGGCCTGCGGCTATGCGCCGCTTGCCACGGGCTCGGACACGGGCGGCAGCCTGCGCAACCCCGCGGCCTTCTGCGGCGTTGTCGGCTATCGCCCCAGCCCCGGCGTGGTGCCCGGCAACACCCGCGCCGCGGGTCTCATCCCGCTGCCGACCTCGGGGCCGATGGCCCGCAACGTCGCCGACTGTGCGCTGATGCTCTCGGTTATGGCGCGCCCGGACCGCAACGATCCCTTCACGCCGGTGATCGACGGCAGGACGCCCTGGGACCCGGCGGATTTTGCCACCCTGCCCCGCCGAGATCTGTCGTCCCTGCGCATCGCGGTCACCGAGGACTTCGGGTTTGCGCCCACCGAAGGCATCGTCCGCGACCATTTCCGCAAGATCGTGCCGCAGCTCGCGCCCTTCTTCGGACGTGTCGAGGACGCGACGCCCGACTGTACCGATGCCGACCGCATCTTCGCCGTGCTGCGTGCGGTGCAGTTCCTGGGTGTGCACGCGAAACTGGTCGACGAGCAGCCCGAGTTGGTCGGACCCAACGTGCATGACAACGTCGCCGAGGGACGGAGCTATTCCGCCGAGGACGTGGCGCAGGCGATCTTCGGCCAGGCCCGCTACCATCGCGACTGGCAAGCCTTCTTCGAGACCACGGACTATCTTCTCTCGCCCGCGGTCTGCATCTCTCCGCGCGACTGGCACGAGCTTTACCCCACCGAGATCGACGGTACGGCGACCAAGAGCTACTATCACTGGCTCGCGCTGGCCTATGCCTCGACCCTTGCAGGCCACCCGTCGATCACCATTCCCTGCGGCCGCGACGCCAACGGCATGCCCTTCGGGCTGCAGATCGTCGGCAGGCGCCATGACGATCGCGGTGTGCTGGCGGTGGCGGCGGAACTGGAAGCGGTGATCGCGGGTCTCTCCGATCTTGCCCCGCGCGGGCCCGACCTGGCGGCTCTGGCAAGGGCCCCGAAGCTGTCGGAGGCGCGGGGGTTCCTCGCCTTCGACTGAGCGCGGAACCCGGCGCAACGGTCCACGTCCCTATCGACGCGCCGCCGCGAGGTGGCGCGTCGACAAGGACGGCACATCAGCGACCGGGAACGAGGCAGCTCAAACGCGGCAGGCACGGCGTCGCGCCGGTCCAGGACCATCAGACCGGGTTGGCCCATCAGAGCGATCATCGAGGAAAGGAGGAATGGGTGGCGGCGACCCTAGGGAGGAGGAGAAGGGCCGCCGCCGATTTCCGAGGCTCAGGGAGGAGGAGGAGAGCCTCTAGAAAATTCCTCGGCACTGCATGGTGCCGATAAGCTGAGAATGCCATTTGCTGCGATGCAGCACCACTGCCGATCGGGAAGATCCGCTCTGCACGTCGCGCATGGCTCAACCCAGGTCGAACGCAGCCATAAAATTCTTTGTCGTCAGGGAGTCACGTGCCGGGTCCCGCCGACGAGCGGGCGGAAGGAGACCTGTCCCAGCACCCATTCCGAGAAGGCCGCAGCCTTCTCGCCCCGGCCCTCAGGTGTGACGATGTACCAGGCCTGCTCGGTGCTCTGCGGAGCATCCAGAATGACCCTCAGTTCGCCGCGCTCCAGCTCTGCTTCGATCAGGTAGCGCGGCAGGAGTGCCACACCGAGTCCGGCCTTCACCGCCTCGATACTGAGGGCGAATTCGTCGAACCAATGGCCACCCTGCGCCTCGGCCTGCGCCAGCCCCTGCCGGGCAAACCAGTCGCCCCACATGGTCGCGCGGCTGCTGACATGCAGCTTCGGCAGCGCCCCAAGCTCCTCGGCCCGCGCAACTGTGACGTCCCGCAGCGCACCGCCCGCCACCGGCAGCACGATCTCGCTGCACAGGTAGGTGCAGCTCCCGCCCGGCCAGAGCGGCTGGCCGAAATGCAACGCCAGATCGCACTGCCGCGTGTCGAGATCGAAGACACCGGTCGTGGTGCTGAGGTCGATGCGCAGCTCCGGGTACTGCGCGAGGAAGCCCGGCAGGCGGGGCATCAGCCAGCGGGTGGCAAAGGTGGGCGGCGCATTGAGCGCCAGCAAGCTCTCGCCCTGCGCGCCGGCCTTGGCATGGCGCATGGTGCTCTCGGCCATGCGCAACAAGCGCTGCACCTCGGGCAACAGCTCGGCCCCGGCCCGTGTCAGCACGACCCGGCCGCGCAAGCGCTCGAACAGCGGCTTGCCGACCTGGTCTTCCAGCTCCCGCACGTGGCGACTGACCGCGCTCTGGGTCAGCGCCAGCTCTTCGCCGGCGCGGGTGAAATTGCCGTGCCGGGCAGCAAGCTCAAAGGTTTGCAGCACCTTCATGTCAGGCAGCAGGCGTCGTTGCAGGGGCACTTCAGTCCTCGGGTTGATGGACGCCACGATAGGCCGCGCGCTGGACGATCACCATGCCAAACCCGCATGGGGTCAGCCCGACTTGGCGTTATGCGCGCGCACCGCCGGTTTGGTACTCTCCCCACGTACCTGACCTCCGGAGGCCCCATGCTGAGCAAACCCCTGCCCTCGATCACCGCAGAAACCCTTGAGCGTTGCGGCGTCACCGCCGCGCTGGACATCGAGGGCGGCCTGCCTGTCATCTCGCCGCTGACCGGCGAGCGCGTCGCCTCGCTTGCAGTGCACTCCGCCGAAGACGCCGCGCGCGCCATCGAGGCCGCGGCATCGGCCTTCCGCAGCTGGCGTCTCGTGCCCGCTCCCCGCCGGGGCGAACTGGTCCGGCTCTATGCCGAGGAGCTGCGCAAGGCCAAGGAAGAGCTCGGCCGCATGGTCTCGATCGAGGCCGGGAAGTCACCCTCGGAGGGGCTTGGCGAGGTGCAGGAGATGATCGACATCTGCGACTTCGCCGTGGGCCTGTCGCGGCAGCTCTACGGGCTGACGATCGCCACCGAGCGCCCCGGCCACCGGATGATGGAAACCTGGCATCCGCTCGGCGTGGTCGGCATCATCACCGCCTTCAACTTCCCCTGCGCGCCCTGGTGCTGGAACGCCGCGCTTGCGCTCGTCTGCGGCGATCCGGTGATCTGGAAGCCATCCGAGAAGACGCCGCTCACCGCACTTGCCTGCCAGGCGGTCTTCGAGCGCGCCCTGGCCCGCTTCGGTGACGCGCCCGAGGGCCTGAGCCAGGTGCTGGTGGGCGGGCCCGAGCTGGGCGAGGCGCTGGTGGACAGCCGCAAGGTGGCGCTGATCTCGGCCACCGGCTCGACCCGCATGGGCCGCATCGTCGGGCCGAAGGTCGCGGCGCGCTTCGGCAAGTGCATCCTGGAGCTTGGCGGGAACAACGCCGGCATCGTCTGCCCTTCGGCCGACATGGACATGGCCCTGCGTGCCATCGCCTTCGGCGCAATGGGCACCGCCGGGCAGCGCTGTACCACCATGCGCCGGCTCTTCGTGCATGACAGCGTCTACGACCTGCTCGTGCCGGCGCTGCGCCGCGCCTACGCCAGCGTCTCCGTCGGAAACCCGCTCGAAAGCGGCGCGCTGGTTGGCCCGCTGATCGACGGCGCGGCGTTCGAGGGTATGCAGGCGGCGCTGAAAGAGGCGGCGGATTTGGGCGGCACCGTGCATGGCGGCGCGCGTGCGTCGGTCGAGGGCGCGGCCGCCTACTACGTCAAGCCCGCCCTGGTCGAGATGCCCGAGCAGGCCGGCCCGGTGCTGCGCGAGACCTTCGCGCCGATCCTCTACGTGATGAAGTACAGCGACTTCGACGAGGTGCTTGAGCTTCACAACGCCGTCGGCGGCGGCCTCAGCTCGTCGATTTTCACAACCGACCTGCGCGAGATGGAAACCTTCCTGTCGGCGCGCGGCTCCGACTGCGGCATCGCCAACGTCAACATCGGCACCTCGGGGGCCGAGATCGGCGGGGCCTTCGGCGGCGAGAAGGAAACCGGCGGCGGGCGCGAGAGCGGCTCGGACGCCTGGCGCGCCTACATGCGGCGCGCGACGAACACGATCAACTACTCCTCGGAGTTGCCGCTTGCACAGGGCGTGGTCTTCGACATCGACTGACAGCCCGGGCCGGGCGAAACCCGCCCGGCCCCGCCGCGTCGATCCTAGCCCAGACGCCGCGGCTTCAGCGCGTGTGTCAGCGTCGCGCCGAACTCGTAGTAGCCGCGTCGCAGCCCGGTGAACCGCTCGGCGTAGCCATCGATCGGTGCGATCGGCAGGCCGTCGTCGCGGCCCTCGAGCAGCGCCACGGCGGCCGCGGTGCCGAACACGGTTCCGGGCGCGATGCCCCGGCCCGAGTAGCCGAAGACCGCAAGCGCGGCATCACCGAAGCGCACCACCTTGGGCACGTGATCCGAGGTCATCGCGATGCGGCCCTGCCAGACGTGCTCGAAGGGCTGCTCGGCCAACTCGGGATAGACCTGCGCCAGCTTGCGCCGTGCCCAGCCCGCGTGCAGCCACCCGCCGGGCCCCTCGGCATCGCCCATCGCGCCAAGGATCAGCCGCCCCGCCTGATCGGTGCGGAAGGACGACATGACCAGCGCCGTATCCCAGCAGCCCTCGCCGCCCGGCAGGATACGGGCGCGCTGCGCGTCGCCCAGCGGCCGCGTCGCGAACTGGCTGTAGTGGACCGTGACATAGGAGGGGCGGAAAGGATCGGTGAACGCTTCGTGATAGGCATTGGTCGCCATCAGCACCGCCCCGGCGCGCAGCCGGTGCCCGCCCGCCCGGAGTTCCCAGCCGCCGCCCGCGCGCGACAGCGCCTTGACCGGTGTGCCCGCGTGCAGGCGCGCCCCGGCCGCCACCGCGGCGCGGGCGAGGCCACGGCAATAGGCCAGCGGCTGCACCGTTCCCGCCCGCGGATCGAGCAAGGCGCCGTGGAAGGCGGTGGAACCCGTTCGCCGTGTCGTCTCGGCCGCATCGAGCAGCTGCACCGGCGCACCGACACGGGTGCCCTGCCGATGGCGCGAGGCCAGATCCGCGGCCCCCACCGGCGCATGGGCAAGATGCAGCGTGCCGTTTCGGGTCGCCTCGCATGAGATGCCCTCGCGCTCGATCAGCCCGAAGACCTGCGCGGGCGCGGCCCCAAGCACCTCGATCAGGCGACGACCTGCCGTCTCGCCAAGCTGCGCGAGGATCGCGTCCGGCGGCAGCCAGAGACCGGCATTGACAAGCCCGACGTTGCGCCCCGAGCCGCCGTGCCCGATCTCATGCGCTTCGATCAGGGCGACACTGGCCCCGCGCCGCGCCGCCTCCAGCGCGGCCGCGCAGCCGGTGAAGCCACCGCCGATCACCGCAAGATCGACGTCGAGGTCCCGGTCCAGTGGTGGCGCTGCGAAACCTTCGCCTGCGCTGTGATGCCAGAGATTTCCGCGCGGAAATTCATCCATGTTTTCAGTCCAGTCCTTGCGACCCCCTTGGCCGCGGGCCAAGTCTTGTCCGGCGCTCGGGTCTGCGTCCAGTGCCGTTTGCGCATGGGGCGACACGCGGCGCGCATGGCGGGAGAATGCGCGCGGACAAGCTGCCCCACCAAGCTGTTCCGGCTCAGAGGCCGAGCAGCCCGACCAGCGGCAGCAGTGCCAGCAGCATGCCCACCTCGGCCCAGCCGGAACCACCCTCGCTGTCGCCGTCGTCGGCGCCGTCTTCCGCGTCGGGCGGCGGCGGGGCGGGCGCGAGGACGGGCAGGATCGTCTCCAACCCTGCCGCGCCCGCCTCCGGGTCTGCACCGGCGTCTGCACCGGGGTCTGCATCGGGATCCGCACCCGCGTCCGCAGTGCCGAGCACCTCGAATAGTGGCGCGAATGCCTCGCTCGGCAGCACATCGCGAAGCACCACCTGCAGGATCTCATGCGGGCCGAAGCTGACCTCGAGCACCCCCTCGCGATAGACCTCCTGCGGATCGAGCCTTTGCAGCTGCGGTATGGCAGCGCTGTCCCCTGCCGCAGCACCGTCGGCAACCCCGAGCAGGGTGATCTCCATGCTGCCGAAACCGCTCACCAGTCCCGAGAGGTCCAACTCGGCATGGCTCGCGGCACTTCCCTGCGCGGTGAGATACAGAAGCAGCTCGCCCTGCCCGGCAAAGCCATGCACGTCTATGTCGCCCGCCTGCGCCTCGGTGGTGGCGTCCTGCGCGGGGGTGAAGTCCAGCAGGGTCTTGCCGGGGATGGCCTCGGCCATCAGTGAGAACATCGCGCCGGGCACGGTGCTGCCCTCGTAGCTGAAGCCGGTGGCGAGGGCATTCGGGGTGTTCTGGATGAGCGGCCAGACATGCGCCTGATCGACCCCCGCGGCAAGGAACTCCTCGACGATCTCCAGCATCTCCTGCGCCTGCAGCAGCCCATAGTCATGTTCTGCATCAAGCGCTTCCGAGGACTTCAGGTTCCATTCGGTGACATGCACCTCGAGGTGCCCGAGGCCCTCCTGTTCCAGCCAGCTGTTGCGGATCACGTCGAGATCATAGGAGCGGCTGGCCTCGCTGCCACGCGCGTAGACATGGGCAATGATCCCATCGAGGGCGTCCTGCTGCGCCTCTGTCTCGAAGCCCATGCGCAACAGGGCATTGGTCACCTCGGACCAGTTGACCTCGCCATTGCCGCGAATGTTCGCGCTGCTCAGGCCCGCCCGCGGGTAGGTCTGCGCCAGATCGGCGATGATCTCCTCGGCAGTCCAGCCGGAGTAATCCTCCGACATTTTCGAGGCACCATAGTTCTGGCCCATCTGCGCCAGCACCCGGATCTCGCTTGTGTCGATGCCCTGCACCTCGGCCACCAGCGCCAGCTCATCGGCGATGACCTCGGCCATCTGCGCGGCGAGCCGGCCGTATTCCACCGCCGTCATTTCGCCAGACCCCCAGTATTCGTTGCCGATCTCCAGCGCGGCGATCTCGGCCTCGCCGTAGACGCCGGTCACCAGGTCATGAAGGAAGTCGCGCAGATCCTCCTCGTCGATCTGCGGCAGCCGGTTGCCGGTCTCGTCGCGCACCTCCGACAGCTGGTCGCGGGTCGGCAGCACGATGGTGACCGCATGGCCGGACGCTCCAGCGTAGGTCATGAACTCCGAAAGCGGGATGAAGGCGGTTTCGGCCCCGGTCACCGCATGGATTGCGGTCGCGGCGTCGGGTTCCGTGAGCGAGAAGTAGTATTCCGTCAGCGAGCCGCCGGGGTAGCGCAACCCGGTGACATTGAGCGCCGCCACAGCCTCGGCGTAGGAGCCGTCGCCGGTCATCGCGGCGCGGGGCGCGAGAATATTTCCGCCAAACAGCGCCGCCGCCGCAGGATCGCCGGTGGTCGAGAGTGCCGCGGGCAGGGCAAGGGGCATGCGTCCTCCGGGGAGCGACACGGGCGGCAGGATGCGGGCGCGGGTCGGGAAACCGGAGAACTGGCGAAGGGCCGGCAGGCCATGGGCACGCTGTCCAAGCCTGCGGCCCGCGCAGGGCGGGGCGGAAACGGCCTGATCAGGCGTGTCGAAACTGGAAGCGCCGCGAAATCCGCGGATCGGTCGTGATCAAAAGGGTTTGAAAGCTGATACCTCGGCGCGAAAATCCCACCTGCGCCGTGCAATCGACGGTAGATTGACACCCCTGCCCGCGCAAGCGCGATCCGCGGGGACGGGTGTCATGGGCGAGGTTCTGCCGCAGGGCATCCTGCCCCGGAAACGCGCACGGCGGCGGGGGCCCGCCGCCGTGCTGGAAAAGCGCGATCCGCCGGGCAGACCCGGCGGGAGCTCAGAGGATGCGCTCGCCGGTGCCGGGATTGAAGTAGGACACCTTGCCAAGATCGAAGGCGAAAGTATGCGCCGCCCCCGGTGCTGCCGCGGTCTCGGCGTGAAGACGGGCGGTGATCTGCTTGCCGCCGAGCGTGGTCATCACGTAGGTGTCGGCCCCCGCCGGTTCGACGATCGCGACCTGACACTGCGCCTCCTGCACGCTCTCGCCCGAGCGGTAGCCGGGCTCCGAGATGTCCTCGGGGCGCAGGCCGAGGATCACGTCCTCGGGCAGGTTCTTCGCGCGGGCGTCCGTCAGCACGATCGGCTCGGCGCCGTCGCGGGCGATCTCGAGCTTGGTACCGACGCCATTGGCGCGCGCCTTGGCCGGGATCAGGTTCATCGCCGGCGAGCCCATGAAGTCCGCCACGAAGAGGTTGGCGGGCTTGTTGTAGATCTCGGCGGGGGTGCCGATCTGCTGGATCACGCCGCCCTTCATCACCACGATCTTGGTCGCCAGCGTCATCGCCTCGATCTGGTCGTGGGTCACGTAGACCATCGACGCGCCGAGCCGCTGGTGCAGCGACTTGATCTCGGTGCGCATCTCGACCCGCAGCTTGGCGTCGAGGTTCGACAGCGGCTCGTCGAAGAGGAAGAGCTTGGGATCGCGCACCAGCGCCCGGCCCATCGCCACGCGCTGCCGCTGGCCGCCCGAGAGCTGGCCGGGACGGCGCTTGAGCAGCGGCTCGATCTGCAGCTGGCGGGCCACCTCGGCAAGCTTGCGGTCCTGCGTCGCCTGATCGACGCCGCGCACCTTCATGCCGAAGGTGATGTTCTTGGCGACGCTCATCGTCGGGTAGAGCGCGTAGGACTGGAACACCATGGCGATGTCGCGGTCCTTGGGCGAGACATGGGTCATGTCCTCGCCGCCGATCTTCAGCGTGCCGCCGGTGATCGGCTCGAGCCCGGCGATGCAGTTGAGCAGCGTGGACTTGCCGCAGCCCGAGGGGCCGACGAGCACGAGGAAATCGCCCGGTTCGATCGAGACGTTGATGTCCTTGAGGATCTCGGTCGCGCCGTAGTTCTTGTAGAGGTGCTGGATATCGAGGATCGGAGCCATGGGGATCATCCTTTGACGGATCCGGCGGTCAGACCGCGGATGAAGTATTTGCCGGCGACGACGTAGACGAGGAGGGTCGGCAGCGCGGCGATGATCGCGGCGGCCATGTCGACGTTGTATTCCTTCACGCCCGTCGTCGAGTTGACGATGTTGTTGAGCGCCACGGTCACCGGCTGCGTGCCGGCCGAGCTGAAGGAGACACCGAAGAGGAAGTCGTTCCAGATCTGGGTGAACTGCCAGATCACGCTGACCACGATGATCGGGATGCTGAGCGGAAGGAAGATCGACCAGAAGATGCGCAGGAAGCTCGCGCCATCGACCTTTGCCGCCTTCACCAGCTCCTGCGGGATCGTGACGTAGTAGTTGCGGAAGAACAGCGTGGTGAAGCCGATGCCGTAGATCACGTGCACGAAGATCAGCCCCGGAATGGTGCCTGCAATACCCATCAGGCCAAGCAGGCGCGCCATCGGCAGCAGCACAACCTGGAACGGGATGAAGCAGCCGAAGAGCATCAGCGCGAAGATGATGTTAGCGCCCTTGAAGCGCCATTGCGCGATCACGTAGCCGTTCACCGCCCCCAGAAGGGTCGAGATCAGCACGCCGGGCACCGCGATCTGCACCGAGTTCCAGAAGTAGGGGCGCACGCCCTCGCACTGGATGCCGGTGCAGGCGCCGGACCAGGCCTTGGCCCAGGCGTCGAAGGTGACTTCGCGCGGCAGCGCGACAAGATCACCGGTGCGGATCTCCTCGAGGCTTTTCAGCGAGGTGGTGAGCATCACGAAGAGCGGCAACAGGTAGTAGACCGCGAAGAGCGCGAGGATCAGGTAGAGACCCCAGCGCAGCGCGGTCTTCAGGCCCGCGCCCTGCGACCGGGTTGCCGCGGCTGCGGCGGGCGTTGCAGAGACATCAGTCATTTTTCGCCCTCAGTTCGGAGTAAAGGTAGGGCACCACGATGATGAAGATCACCATCATCATGATCATCGCCGAGCTTGCCGCCTGGCCGACGTCGCCGCGCGAGAAGGCCATCGCGTACATGTAGGTGGCCGGAAGGTCGGTGGCATAGCCGGGGCCGCCGCCGGTCAGCGCGATGACCAGATCGAAGCTCTTGATGGCGAGGTGTGCCAGCACGATGAAGGCCGACAGGAAGATCGGCGCCATCGAGGGGATGATGATCGCTGTGTAGACGCGCCAGGTGGGGATGCCGTCGATCTGCGCGGCGCGGATGATCTCGGTGTCAACCGAGCGCAAGCCGGCGAGGAAAAGCGCCATGACGAAGCCCGAGCTCTGCCAGATCGCCGCCATCACCACCGTGTAGATGGCCATGTCCGGGTTCACCAGCCAGTCGAACTTGAAGTTCTCGAACCCCCAGCCCTGCACCATCGCCTGCACGCCGAGGCCCGGGTTGAGGATCCACTTCCACGCGGTGCCGGTGACGATCATCGAGAGCGCCATGGGATAGAGGTAGATCGTGCGGATCGCGCCCTCGACGCGGATCTGCTGGTCGAGCAGGATGGCGAGGATCAGCCCCAGCACCAGCGAGATGATGATGAACATCCCCCCGAAGATGTAGAGGTTGTTCATTGCCGTGTCCCAGCGCGGGGAGGCAAAGAGCCGGTCGTATTGGATGAAGCCGTCGATCTCGTAGCGCGGCATCAGCTTGGAGCGGGTGAGCGACACCCAGGCGGTCCAGCCGATGAAGCCGTAGACGAAGATCAGGACCGCGATGAAGCTGGGCGCCAGCACGATCTTCGGCAAATGGGTTTCGAACCATTTGGCCATGGTGTTCTCCTTTGACGGGCCCGTCCCGTAAGACGGGCCCGCTTGGGTTTGGTCGAAGACCGGGGACGATTACATCGAGTTCGCGACAGCGTCCGCGAGCATCTTCACCGCATCCTCGGAGCTCATGTCCGAGTTGAAGTGCGCCGTCACCACGTCGGTGATCGCGCCGGACTGCGCACCGCGCAGCGCCATGCCGTGGGCGTAGGAGGGCAGCAGCGAGCCGGTCTCGGCGCTGGCCTTCATGTCCTCGGAGGATTTCACCGCGCATTCGTCGAACTCGTCGAGCGACACGTCGGTGCGGACCGGGATCGAGCCCTTGTTGAGGTTGAACACCTTCTGGAAGTTCGGGCCGACGATCAGCTTGGCAAGCAGGTCCTGCCCGGCTTTCTTGTCGTCCCCGTCCACTTCGAACATGGCGAAGCTGTCGACGTTGTAGAGGTAGCCCTCACCCGGCGTCGAGGCGCAGAGGAAGTCCTCGCCCGGCACCTTGCCCGCGGCCAGGAATTCACCCTTGGCCCAGTCGCCCATGATCTGGAAGGCGGCTTCGCCGTTCATCACCATGGCGGTGGCGAGGTTCCAGTCACGGCCCGAGAAGTTGTCATCGACATAGCCGCGCAGGGTGCGCATCTGGTCGAAGACCTTGACCATCGTGTCCGAGGTCAGCGCCTCCGGGTCGAGGTCCACGAGCGCCTTCTGGAAGAACTCGGGGCCGCCAAGGCCAAGCACCACGGTCTCGAAGACGGTGGCGTCCTGCCAGGATTGGCCACCGTGCGCCAGCGGGATCACGCCCGCCGCCTGCAGCTTCTCGGCTGCGGCGTTGAACTCGTCCCAGGTGGTGGGCATCTCGATGCCGTTGGCATCCAGGACCGACTTGTTGGCCCAGATCCAGTCGACGCGGTGCACGTTCACCGGCGCAGCGCACCAGGAGCCTTCGCACTTCATGTGCTCGGCGATCTGCGCGGGCAGCACGTCGGCCCAGCCTTCGGCTTCGGCGACCGAGGAGATATCGGCCAGCACGCCCTCTTCGTACCATTCCTGGATCGCCGGACCCTTGAGCTGCACGGCGGTCGGCGCGTTGCCCGAGAGCACGCGGGCGCGCAGCGCCGTCATCGCGGCATCGCCGCCGCCACCGGCCACCGGCATGTCGGTCCAGGTGCCGCCATTGTCCGAGAATTCCTGCTGGAGCACGGCGACGGCCTTGGCCTCGCCACCGGCGGTCCACCAGTGCAGGACTTCGGCCTGCGGCTCGGCATGGGCCGCGCCAGCAACCGTCAGGGCAATGGCGGAGATCGCCGCCTTAGCGGTGTATTTCATGTTGGTAATCCTCCCGTAGTTGCTGCCCCCGCGGGCAGCGATGACAGAAATCCTGCGCTTTGGCAGATTGTGTTCGCAAGGCCCTACATGGCGCGAACTTCGAGCATTTCCGCAGAAAACCGAGCGTTCTGTTACAGCCCGTTACATCGCTGCGGTGCAGCTTGTGGTTTGGCGGTAACGACGGGTCGCGCAGCGCGCAACAGGACCCGCTCTCTCGTCCGTGCCAATTGCGTGATTGCCGGACTGTGATAGCTTCCAAGCCGGGGAGGAGCGTGCCGGTGCTGGACTTCAGTCACAATCCTTGGATGGTCGCGGCCTCGTTTGCCGTGGCCCTGTTTGCCGGTTTCAGCGGGTTGTCGCTGCTGCGTGGGGCCTCGCGCCTCGGAACCGGGCAGCGCAAACTGCTGGTGGTGGTCGCGGCGATCGTGCTCGGGGGCGGCATCTGGTCGATGCATTTTGTCGCCATGCTCGGGCTCCAGTTGCCGGTGATTTTCTATTACGACGGGCTCAACACGCTGATCTCGGTGCTGGTCGCCATCCTGATGGTCGGCCTGGCACTGCTGCTGCTGCATTTCGGCCAGCGCACCCGCCTGCGCATCGCGCTGGCGGGGGTGGTGCTGGGCGGCGGCATCGCGGCGATGCACTACATCGGGATGCTGGGCATGCAGCTTTGCGGGCCGGTCTTCGGACTGCCCGGAGTGGCCATCTCGCTGGTCACCGCTCTGGGGCTGTCGAACCTGGCGATCTGGGCCGCTTACGGCACGCGCAGCAAGGGACACATCCTGCTTGGAACGCTGTGCTTCGCCATCGCCGTCGTGACCATGCATTTCGTCGCCATGGCGGGCACCGACTTCTATCGCACCGAGGCCGAGGGCACCGCCGGTCCGGCGCTGAGCAATGCGATCCTGGCAATGCTGGTCACGCTTTCTTCCTTCGTGATCAGCGGTGTCGCGCTGCTGAGCGGCGTGTCCTTCTTCACCCCGCCAGAGGCCCCGGCGCAGGCCCCCTTCCCGTCGCACCCCCCGTCACCGCCCCCGGCACCCCTCGAACCCGCGGCACCCGACGGGGTCAAATCGCGGCCTTCCCCGCCCACGCGGCCCAGGGAGCCGGCCCCCGGCTCGCTGCCCGTGCCGTTCGAGCGGGATGGCAAAATCCATTTCGCAGACTCGTCCAGCATCGCCGCTCTTCGTGCCGAGGGCCACTACACGGTGATCTACACCGGCAAGCACAAGCATCTCTGCCCCTGGTCGATTTCAGAGGCCTGTGACCGGCTCGGGCCCTACAGCTTCCTGCGTGTGCACCGCTCCTACCTGATCAACCCCTCCCACGTCAGCCACTTCCAACGCACCAAGGACACCGGTGTCTGCTTCTTCAAAGAGGTCGAGACCCTTGCCAAGGCGCCCGTGAGCCGCTCGCGGCTGGCCGATGTGAAGACCGCTCTCGGGGTCTGATTTCGCACTTCGTGCAGCCATTTCGCAGTTCGTGCACGAAATACCGGCATTCGCGACAGGACATTTTGAGGCCCGCAGGACTTGTCCGAAGCTCCGGCCAACGGCGTCGTCACGTATGCCGATGGGAGGAGTTCTGATGATACCAGCCGGGTTCGAATACCATCGGCCCGCCGATCTGGCGTCGGCGGTGGACATTCTGCGCGCACACGGAGACGAGGCCCGCGTGGTGGCCGGGGGTCACAGCCTGATCCCGATGATGAAGCTGCGCATGGCCGACCTGAGACACCTGATCGATCTTCAGGCCATCGGCGCACTGAAGGGCATCACGATCGCGGAGGGCACCGCCACTCTCGGGGCGATGACCACGCAGCACGAGCTGATCGAAAATGCGGACCTCGCCGCCGCGATCCCATTGCTGCGCGAGGCGGCGTTGCAAATCGCCGACCCTCAGGTGCGCTACATGGGCACCGTCGGCGGCAATGTCGCCAACGGCGATCCAGGCAACGATATGCCGGGGCTGATGCAATGTCTCGACGCACGCTTCGAGCTGTATGGCGCCGAGGGCACCCGTCAGGTTGCCGCCCGCGATTTCTACGAGGCCGCCTATTTCACCGCGCGCAGCGACTTGGAGATCCTGACGAAGATCCTCATCCCCGTGCCCGCGTCGGGCACCGGCTACGCCTATGCCAAGCAGAAGCGCAAGATCGGCGACTACGCCACCGCCGCCGCCGCCGTGCTGATCGGGTCGGACGGGGCATCGGTGGCGATGACCAACCTGTCCGACACGCCGGTCTGGTCCGAAGAGGCCGGAACCGCGCTGGCAAGCGGCGACATCGAGGGCTGCGTCGCGGCCATGCTGGCCGCGATCGACCCGCAGGAGGACATGCGCGGGCCCATCGCCTTCAAGAAGCACGTGGCGGCCGTGATCCTGCGCCGCGCCATCGACAGCGCGCTGTCGCGCCGGGCTTGAGGGGGGCAGCCATGAGCAAGATGCACATCAAGTTCCGGCTGAACGGCCAAGAGGTCGAGGGGCTCGCGGAGCCGCGGATGCTGCTGATCCACTTCCTGCGGGAAAACCTCAAGGTCACCGGCCCGCACATCGGTTGCGAGACCAGCCATTGCGGTGCCTGCACCGTGGACATGGGCGGCAAGTCGGTCAAATCCTGCACCGTCTTCGCCTGCCAGGCGGATGGCGCCGAGATCACCACGATCGAGGGGCTGACCAATCCCGATGGCACGCTCGGCGTGCTGCAGGAAATGTTCCGCGAGCACCACGGGCTGCAATGCGGTTTCTGCACACCGGGGATGATCACCCGCGCGCACCGGCTCCTGCAGGAGAACCCGACTCCCACAGAGGAAGAGGTGCGCTTCGGCATCTCGGGCAACCTCTGCCGCTGCACCGGGTACCAGAACATCGTCAAGGCAATCCTCGCCGCGGCGGAGCAGCTCAACTCCCACAAGGAGGCCGCGGAATGAAGGACGAGGTTCAATCGCCGGAAGAGCGCAGCGCCACCCTCAAGGGCATGGGCTGCTCGCGCAAGCGGGTCGAGGACGTGCGCTTCACCCAAGGGCGCGGCAACTATGTCGACGACATCAAGCTGGACGGCATGCTGACCGGCGACTTCGTCCGCTCGCCCTATGCCCATGCGCGTGTGCTCTCGATCGACACCGAGGCGGCGCTGGCGGTGCCCGGCGTGCTGGCGGTGCTGACTGCCAAGGATCTGGAACCGCTCGGCCTGCACTGGATGCCGACGCTGGCGGGCGACAAGCAGATGGTGCTGGCCGACGGCAAGGTGCTGTTCCAGGGCCAGGAAGTCGCCTATGTCGTCGCCACCGACCGCTACGCCGCCGCCGATGGCGTGGCGGCGGTCGAGGTCGATTACGAGGACCTGCCCGTCGTCACCGACCCGTTCAAGGCGATGGACCCCGATGCCCCAGTGCTGCGCGAGGATCTCGCCGGCCAGACCGAGGGCGCGCACGGGCCCCGCCGGCATCACAACCACATCTTCACCTGGGAGCAGGGCGACAAGGCCGCGACCGAGGCGGTGCTGGCCGAAGCCGACGTGGTGGCCGAGGAGATGGTCTACTACCACCGCACCCATCCCATGCCGCTCGAGACCTGCGGCTGCGTGGCCTCGATGGACAAGGTCACCGGCAAGCTGACGCTCTGGGGCACCTTCCAGGCGCCGCACGCAGTGCGCACCGTCGCCTCGCTGATCTCGGGCATCGCCGAGCACAACATCCGCGTCATCAGCCCCGACATCGGCGGCGGCTTCGGCAACAAGGTCGGGGTCTATCCCGGCTACGTCTGCTCGATCGTCGCCTCGATCGTCACCGGCAAGCCGGTGAAGTGGGTGGAAAGCCGGATGGACAACCTGATGTCCACCGCCTTTGCCCGCGACTACTGGATGCAGGGCAAGATCGCCGCCACGAAAGAGGGCAGGATCACCGGCCTCTGGTGCCACACCACCGCCGACCACGGCGGCTTCGACGCCTGCGCCGATCCGACCAAGTTCCCGGCGGGCTTCATGAACATCTGCACCGGATCCTACGATATCCCGGTGGCCTATCTCGCGGTCGACGGCGTCTACACCAACAAGGCACCGGGCGGGGTGGCCTACCGCTGCTCGTTCCGGGTGACCGAGGCGGCCTATTTCATCGAGCGGATGATCGAGGTGCTCGCCATCAAGCTGAACATGGACGCGGCGGAGCTGCGGCGGATCAACTTCATCCGCAAGGAGCAGTTCCCCTATCAGTCGGCGCTTGGCTGGGAGTATGACAGCGGCGACTATCACACGGCTTGGGAAAAAGCGCTGAACGCCGTCGGCTACGATGGCTTGCGCCGCGAGCAGGCCGAGCGGCTGGAGGCGTTCAAGCGTGGCGAGACGCGCAAGCTGATCGGCATCGGGCTGACCCATTTCACCGAGATCGTCGGGGCCGGTCCGGTGAAGAACTGCGACATCCTCGGGCTCGGCATGTTCGACAGCTGCGAGATCCGCATCCACCCCACCGGCTCGGCCATCGCCCGGCTCGGCACGATCAGCCAGGGGCAGGGCCACGCCACCACCTTCGCGCAGATCATCGCGTCGGAAATCGGCATTCCGGCGGACGACATCACCCTTGAGGAAGGCGACACCGACACCGCGCCCTACGGGCTGGGCACCTACGGCTCGCGCTCGACCCCGGTCGCCGGGGCGGCCACGGCTATGGCGGCGCGCAAGATCCGTGCCAAGGCGCAGATGATCGCCGCCTACTTGCTGGAGGTGCATGACGACGACGTCGAGTTCGACGTCGACCGCTTCGTGGTCAAGGGCGCGCCCGAGCGCTTCAAGACGATGAAGGAAATCGCCTTTGCCTCCTACAACCAGGCCATTCCGGGGGTGGAGCCTGGCCTCGAGGCGGTCAGCTATTACGACCCGCCCAACATGACCTATCCCTTCGGCGCCTACATCTGCGTGATGGAAATCGACGTCGACACCGGCGAGCACGCGGTGCGCAGCTTCTACGCGCTCGACGACTGCGGCACGCGGATCAACCCGATGATCATCGAGGGGCAGGTGCACGGCGGCGCGACCGAGGGCTACGCCATCGCGATGGGGCAGGAGATCGCCTACGACGAGATGGGCAACCACAAGACGGCGACCTTGATGGACTTCTTCGTGCCGACGGCCTGGGAGACGCCGCATTACACCACCGATTTCACCGTCACCCCCAGCCCGCATCACCCGATCGGCGCGAAGGGCGTGGGCGAAAGCCCGAACGTGGGATCGGTGCCCTGTTTCTCCAACGCGGTGCATGATGCCTTCCGGCCCTTCGGGCTGGTGCAGAGTCACATGCCGCATGATCACTGGCGGATCTGGAAGATCGCCGAGGATCTGGGGCTGCACGTCTGAGGAGGAATTCGCAGCGCCGGGCCGGACCCGGCGCTGCACACGTGGAAGTCGAGACGTGCTCTGATGGTCCGGTGGGGGACCGGGCACGATCTTGCCCATGCCGCAAGGGCGAGGGTTCTGGGGAGCGCCTGAACCCGGGCATGGTTGGCCCGAAGCGTGCCGTGTGACGGGGATATCACGCGGTGCGCTTCGGGTGCCTGAACGAGGAGCCAGGATGACCACCACACCGCAAGCCGATCTCAAGCGCGCGCTCGCCGCCGCCGGCTACGTCGCCGACGACACGCTTGTCATGGCTCTGCATCTCGCGCTCACGCTGGGCCGGCCGTTGCTGCTGGAAGGCCCGGCAGGAGTCGGCAAGACCGAAATCGCCAAAGCACTCTCCGAGGTGCGGCAGGCGCGCCTGATCCGGCTGCAATGTTACGAGGGGCTGGACGCGGCCCACGCCATCTACGAATGGAACTACCAACGTCAATTGCTGGCGATCCGCGCCGACGGGGCCGGCGAGGACAGCCTCTTCTCTGACCGGTTCCTGCTCCGGCGGCCGCTGCTCGAGGCCATCTGCCAGGCCGAGCCGCCAGTGCTCCTGATCGACGAGATCGACCGCGCCGACGAGGAATTCGAGGCATATCTTCTTGAGATTCTGTCGGATTTCCAGATCACCATCCCCGAGATCGGCACCATCACCGCGACCAGCCGGCCGCTGGTGATCCTCACTGCCAACGGCACGCGCGACCTGTCGGACGCGCTGCGGCGGCGCTGTCTCTATGCCTACATTGACTATCCCGACCGCGACACCGAGCTCGCGATCCTCGCCCGGCGTGGTCCGCGGATCGAGGCGCGGCTGGCGCGGCAGATCGTCGGCGTGGTGCAGGCCCTGCGCCGCGAGGAGCTGGAGAAAAAGCCGGGGATTGCCGAGATGCTCGACTGGGCGGCGGCGCTGGCGGGGCTCGGGATCAACGACTTGACCGAGGACCGCGCCGCGCTCCGGGCCACGCTTGTCTGCCTGCTGAAAACCGCCGCGGACCGCGACGCGGCCCCGCCCGAGCTGCTCGACCGCATCATCGGCAAGGTGGCGTGATGCAGGCGACACGCTTTCCCACCCGCGCCGAGGGGCTGGCCGACCGGATGACCGGCTTTGTCGCGCACCTTCGGCTGAATGGCATGCACCTCGGACCGCAGGAGACCGCGGACGCGCTCGCGGTGCTGGCGGAGATCGATGCCACCGATGCCGATCAGGCGCGGCGGGCGCTGAAGGTGCTGCTGGTGCCGGGTGCCGAGGGCTGGCGCAGCTTCGATGCGCTCTTCGACGCCTATTGGTTCAACGCAGGCAGGATCCGGCAGCGCGCCGCCAACGCGCATGTCCGCACCCAGTCGGCGCGTCCGATGCTGTGGCAGGCGCATCTCTGCCCCGAGGCGGGCGCACCCGAGGGCGCGGGCGAGACCACGCCCGGCGGCGGTGAGGGTGAAGCCGAGGGCATCGACGGACGGTTGATCGCCACCCGCACGCGCAACCTGCGCAAGCGCGACCTGCGCGAGCTGATGGACGAAGACAGCCGCCGTGCCGCCGAACGCGCCGCCCGCGATCTGGCCCGCGCGATCCGCGACCGACGGTCGCGCCGCCGGCATCAGGCGCACCGGGGCGCCGATCTGGATCTGCGCCGCGTCCTGCGCGCCTCTCTGGCGCGCGGCGGCGAGCCGCTGGACCTTCCGCGCAAGACCCGCCCCGACCGGCCGATGCGGCTGGTTGCGCTCTGCGACGTGTCGGGCTCGATGACCGTTTATGCGCGGGTGTTCCTGGCCTTCGTGAAGGGGCTCGTCGCGGCCGACACCAGGGCCGATGCCTACCTCTTTCACACCCGGCTGATGCGCATCACCCCGGCATTGCGCGATCACGACACGCTGCGCGCCGCCGGGCGGCTCAGCCTGATGGCCGAGGGGTTCGGCGGCGGCACGGACATTGGCGGTGCGCTGACGCGCTTCGCCGAGGGACAGGGGGCGCAGGCGTTGAACCGGCGCAGCGTGGTGATCATCCTCTCCGACGGCTATTGCACGGGCACGCCCGAACGGCTGGCCACGGCGCTCGCCCGCATCCGTCGTCGCGCCGGGCGCATCATCTGGCTGAACCCGCTGCTCGGCTGGCAGGGCTACGCGCCGGTTGCCGCCGCGATGACCGCCGCCCTGCCCTATCTCGACGCGCATCTGCCCGCCAACACCATCGCCGCGCTGGCCGCACTGGAACCGCATTTCGCCAAACTCTGAGACCGAGGTCGCCCCATGTCCGATTTCGACATTTTCGACGTGATAGACCGGCAGCGCCGCTCCGGTCGGCCCTTCTGCGTGGCCACGGTGGTGCGCACGGCGGATGTGACCTCGGCCAAGGCCGGAGCCAAGGCGGTGGTGACCGAACAGGGAGAGATCCTCGGCCACCTCGGCGGCGCCTGTGTCCGCCGCGCGGTACTGGCCGCCACCGAGGCGGCGCTGGACAGCGGGATGACCCGGCTGATCCGGGTCAAACCCTCTGACAAGGTGATCGCCCTCACCGATGCCGATGGCGCGCAGGTGTTCAAGAGCGGATGCCCCTCCGGCGGCACAGTGGAGCTGCTCATCGAGCCCTACGAGATGCCGCCGCTGCTGGTGGTCTTCGGCGACACGCCGATCAGCCGGGCGCTCGTCGCCCATGCGGCGCTGGCGGGATATCGCCTCGCGCTGCCCGAAGCGGGGAATGGCCCGGAAAGCGCGATCCGCTTTCCCGGAACCGAGCTCTCGGCGCTCGGCCTCGGTCCGCGCGACTTCGTCATCGTCGCCACCCAGGGCATCCAGGACCTCGCCTGTCTGCGCGCCGCGCTGGAAAGCCCTGCCAGCCGAGTCTCGATGGTTGCGTCGCGGCGCAAGTCCGAGACGCTCTGCGCCAAGCTCGCCGCCGAGGGCCTGCCGCCCGAATGCATCGCCCGGCTCAAGTCCCCCGCCGGGCTCGACATCCATGCCATCGATCCGCAGGAAATCGCCCTGTCGGTGTTGTCCGAGATCATCCTGTGGCGCAACACGGACCGGGCCCTGCGCGGGGACAGTCGCAAGACCCACGCCTGACGGGCCGCCAAGCGCAGCGGCACGATTGCAAAGACGGCCCTCGCGGGGGATAACGCCCTGCCCGCCCCCGCCCGAGGAGAACAGCGTGACCATCTCAAGGCTGCTGGTCGTCGACGATGATCCCGAGATGCGCAGCATGATGACCCAGTTCCTGCAAAAGCAGGGCTTCATCGCGCATGGCGCGCAGAACATGGCCGAAATCACCGCGGCCATGGAGACCGGGCGGATCGACCTCATCCTGCTCGATGTCATGCTCGGCGACGAGAGCGGCATCGAGATCTGTGCGCGGCTGCGCCGTGAGCAGGACGTGCCGATCATCATGGTCTCGGCGCTGTCGGCGGACCATCAGCGCATGGCCGGATACGAGGTCGGCGCGGACGATTACATCGCCAAACCGTTCAACCCCGAGCTGATGGTGGCGCAGGTGCGCGCCGTTCTGGCGCGCGCGCGCCGCACCGCCTCGCTGGCCCATCGCCGCCGCACACGCAGCTTCCGCTTTGCCGGATGGCGCTACGACGCCAAGCGCGACGAGGTGACCTCGCCCGAGGGGTTCCAGGTGGTGCTGTCGCGGCGCGAGACGATGCTGTTGCAGGCACTGCTGGCCAACCCCTTCATCCCGCTGACCCGCGAGGAAATCGCCGCGGCGCTCGACGTGACCGGAGAGAGCGGCACCGAGGACGCGCGGGGTCGCGCCATCGACGTTCTGGTCGGACGCCTGCGCTCGAAGATCGAGCGGTCCCCGAAGGACCCGCAGATGCTCCGGACCGAGCGCGGCGTCGGCTACGTGTTTGCGGTGGATGTGACCGCCGAGGAAACATGACCGACGACACGGGTCCGGGCGGGCTCGGCCTGCGCCTTTCGGGCACGCTGCTGATCCTCGCCGCCACGCTCGCAGGGATGGTGATCACCGCCATGTGGAGCCTGTCTCAGACCCACTGGACGGCGCATCTCGACCGGGCCGAACGCGCGGGGGTGCTGATCTACGGCGCGCTGTCCCGCGGGCTTGCCCCGCCCGAAGGCGTCAGCCTCACCCCGCTCGAAGGCACGGATATCGCCCGCGCCGAACGGGGCGAGTTCTCGCAGATCTCGGCGCTGCCGCGGCCCGCATATGTCACGCTCGCGCCAATCCTGCCCGACGGCACGGGAGGCTCCGGGCTGCAACTCGCGGTGATCTCCGATGGTCTGCAATTCCGCGTGGCCGATCTACCCTCGCGTCCGGGCCAGCGCCCCGAGGAAACCCTCGGGCAGCTCACCCGGCTGATGGCGCGCTATTGCAGCCACCCACAGATCATCGCCCGGCCCGACACCGGGGACTGGCAGCGCGTCGAGGCGCCCGAAGTCTGGGGTTGCGAGGCGGCCCCGGCCGACCTGCGCCTGCCTGCCATCGGACTGGCCCTGCTTGCGCTGGCGGTGATCTTCACGCTGGTCACCAACACCGCCGCGCGGTTCACGGATTTCGCCGCCGCGCTTGCCGCGCGCCGCCGTCTTGGCGGGCCGGAGAGCTATGCGGCCGAGGGCCCGACCGAGCTGCGCGCCATTGTCGGCGCGGTGAACACCTACCTCGAGGCCGAACGCGCGCAGCTCGCCAAGCGCGCGGTGGTGCTTTCGGGGGTCAGCCACGACCTCGGCACACCGGCAACGCGGCTGCGGCTGCGCACCGCGCTGATCGAGGACGACACGCTGCGCGCCCGCTTCGAGGCCGATATCGACAAGATGAGCGCGATCATCGAAAGCGCCCTGACCTACACCCGTGCCGAGCTGAACGTCGAGGCCCCGCGGGAGCTGTCGCTCACCGCGCTGGTCGAGGCGCTGGTCGATGACTACCGCGACATGGGCCAGCCGGTGAGCCTTGGCACCGTCGAGCCCGTGGTGCTGCGCGGCGGGCAGTCGCTCTTCACCTCGCGTCGCGGCGCGCAGGTGGTGGGCGGCGCGCATCGGGTGATCGTCACCGCCCGGCCGGTCTCGATCCAGCGGGCCGTCTCGAACCTCGTCGACAATGCCCTGAAGTACGGTCGCCGCGCCGAGCTGCGCCTCGAGGCCACCGCCGAGACCGCCACGATCACCGTCGAAGACGAAAGCGGGATGCGCTCGACCGAAGAGATCGAGGCGCTGATGGCCCCGTTCCGGCGCGGCGCCAACGCCCGCTCGAGCGATGGCATCGGGCTCGGCCTCAGCATCGTGTCGACCATTGCCATGATGCACGACGGTGACCTGCACTTCGAGACCGCGCCCCACGGTCTGCGCGCGGTCTTCACCATCCGGCGCGGCTGATCCCTTCCGACTCCATCGGTTGCACAAACGGGATGCGCGAAAATTTGCCTGCGCGGCCCTGCGCCCTACTCCTTGAAGGGACGCGGTCGCGCGTCGTTCCATCGCACGACCCGCCGTGAAACTGAACGGGAACCTCACATGTCCTATCGAACCGGACTGACCGTCATGATGGTCTCGGCGCTGGTCGCCCTTGGTTGCGGCCTCTACGCCTATTTCGCTCCACTCACCGGTGTGACCGGGGTCTGGGGTCCGCTCGCGGCGGCCTTCGGCGCGCTGTGCCTGCTGCTCGGCGCGGCGCTCATGGTGCGCAGCCGTGCACGCGGCGCGCGCTTTGTCCTGATGGCGCTGATAGCCGTCGGCCTGCTGCTCAGCGCCCTTGCGGCGTTCCTGATGCATCAGTGGGTGATGCTCGCCGCGTTCGCCGTCTGCGCGATCGGCTGGATCGCCGCGCTCTCCGGTCCCGAAGGAGACCTCGCATGACCCGACTGCTCCTGCGCAGCACCGCGCTTCTCGCCCTGCTCGCCGCACCCGCCCTTGCCCAGCAGGCGGACGCGCCTCCGCCGCCCGCGCCAGCCGGGGAACCCGCTCCTGCGGCCGATACCCCGGTCTCGGACACCGCCGCCACACCGACCGAAGTGCAGACGCAGGTTCCGGCGCAGGACGACAGCGAGCCCGAACCCGACGCCGAGACGATCACCGTCGAAGTTCCCGCCGCGCGCCCGTCGTCGGATGCCAAGGTGCCCACCCCCGGAACCGACTGGCCCAGCTTCCACGGGCAGGTGTCGGGCGCCAAATACGCGCCGCTCGATCAGATCACCCCCGACAATGTCGGCGATCTGGAACTGGCCTGGCGGGTCGAGACCGGCGACGTCTCGGACGGCTCGGGCGATCTGCCCGCGACCGTCTGGTCGGCCACACCGATCTACGCCAACGGCATGCTCTACATCGGCACGCCCTTCTACCGGGTGCTGGCGCTCGACCCCTCTAGCGGCGAGGAAATCTGGTCCTTCGACAGCCAGTCCACGCTCGAAGCCCTCACGCAGCCCGCGCTCAAGAACCGCGGTGTCGCCTATTGGGAGGCCTCCGAGCCGCAGGAGGGCGCGGCCTGCCAGAAGATCGTCTACCTCGGCACGATGGACGCGCGGCTCTTTGCCATGGACGCGGACACCGGCAAGCCATGCGAGGATTTCGCCGATGGCGGCGTTCTGGACGTCAACCAGTGGAATACCGTCAACGACCGCTGGCCGCTGTCGCTGCTGCAGCCGCCGACCATCGTCGGCGATCACGTGATCATCGGCTGGGCCGGCAACGACTGGGACTGGGCCGAGGCGCCTCCGGGCTCGGTCTTCTCGGTCAACGCGCGGACCGGCGAACTGGAGTGGACCTTCGACACCATCCCCGAGAGCATCCGCGAAAAGACCGGCACCGCCAACGTCTGGACCGCGATGAGCGCCGACGAGGAGCGCGGCATCGTCTACCTGCCCGTGGCCTCGCCCTCGCCCAACTACTGGGGCGGCAACCGCACCGAGGACATTCCCTATGCCACCTCGACCACCGCGCTCGACGTCGAGACCGGCGAAGTTATCTGGTCGCGGCAATGGGTGCACCATGACATCTGGGATTATGACATCAACTCTGCCCCCACCCTGATGGACATCACCGTGAGCGGCGAGGAAATCCCGGCGCTGATGCAGGCCACCAAGATGGGTTTCCTCTTCGTCGTCAACCGCGAGACCGGAGAGGACATCTGGCCGATCGAAGAACGCCCGGTGCCTCAAGGCACCATCGAGGGCGAGGTCTACGCGCCGACCCAGCCCTTCCCCACCGTGCCAAAGCCGCTGCTTGACCAGACGCGGCTGCCCGACGTGTGGAAGCTGGCCGATCTCGCTGGCTTCGGCGAATGCTCGGACCTGTGGAAGCAGCTGAGCTACGAGGGCATGTACACGCCGCCGACCACCGAGGGCGAAGGCGCGGGCGCCTTCCCGAACTCGGCGGGCGTGGTGCAATGGGGCGGCGTCGGCTTCGATCCCGAGAACCAGATCGCCGTGGTGAACCTGTCCCACGTCGTGCAGTACATCAAGCTCTGGTCGCGCGAGGATTACGAGGCCGCCAACGGCAAAGCCGGTGTCGGCGAAAGCGGCTTCCACCCGCAGACGGGCGCGCCCTACGGCATGTCGCTGAAGACCGCGATGAACCGCTGGGGGATGCCGTGCTGGGAGCCTCCGTTTGGCGAGTTGATGGCGCTCGACATGACCACCGGCGAGACGCTCTGGCGCAAGCCCTTCGGCATGTCCCAGCGCTACGGCTTCTACATGCCCGAAGCCTGGGGCTCTCCCACGATCGGTGGCCCGGCGATCACCGCCGGCGGGCTGATCTTCATCGGCGGCACGATGGACGGCATGGTGCGCGCCTATGACCTGCACAGCGGCAAGGAACTCTGGCACGATCTGACCGAGGCCCCCTCGGTGTCGAACCCGGCGGTCTACGAGCATGACGGGCGCGAGTATGTCGCCTTCATCTCGGGGGGCAACTCGATCCTGAAGCCTTCGGTCGGCGACATGATCTCGGTCTACCGCCTGCCGCTTTGACGCCTGTCCCGCCCGGAGCCGCATCCGGGCGGGACACATCCTGCGGCGAAGCCTCGACCTGCGGCCGAAGCGGATTTCGGCGCGGGCCCCTCCCTTCCGGGGCGGTGATGCCGTGGACCGAAAGCAAGCGCCTTGGCGCCTGCCTTTGGCGCGATGCGCATGGCGGCCACCATTTTTGCCCCGAGTGCCGCATTGCCGGGCTGCGCAGCGGCTGGGGAGAGCGGATCGACCTCTTTGCCCTGCAAACGCGGCGCTATTACGGGCGCTGCGACATGCCCCCCGGCCCCACCTGCTGTGATTTCGGCGCGGCACCGCCGACCGCCGGATCCGCCCGCTGGATGCGAATCCCGGGGCGCGCTATGCTGCACCGCAGAATTTCTCCAATTCCCGGAGGCTTTTTGCATTTCCATGACCAATTCAACGACTGAACCGTCCGACAAGATCATCCTCGACGTGGCGCTGCAGGGCGGTGGCGCGCATGGGGCGTTCACCTGGGGCGTGCTGGACGCATTGCTCGAAGACGAGCGCATCGAGATCGGCGCGCTCTCGGGTGCCAGCGCGGGAGCGATGAACGCCATCGTCGTCGCCTCGGGCATCGCCACCGGCGGCCGCGAGGGCGGGCGGGCGGCATTGCGCCGCTTCTGGACCTCGGTGAACGCCGCCGCGCGCGAAGCAACCCCGGTGTTCCAGATGCTCGAGACCTTCCCCGGCTTCTTCGCCGCCTCCGCCGCCTGGTGGCAGATGGTCAGCGGCGGGCAGGTCACCGTCTCGTCGCGCCCCTGGCAGGGACGCGCCGCGCAGATGGCCCTGCGCGAGCTGATCGCTGCCCAGGTGGATTTCGAAGCGCTGCAACGCGACGACGCGCCCCGCCTCTTCGTGTCGGCCACGAATGCCCGCAGCGGCGGCGCGCGGGTCTTCCGCAATCACGAACTCAGCCCGGATGTCGCCATCGCCTCGGCCTGCCTGCCGATGAGCTTTCCGCCGGTCAGCATAGACGGCGAGGACTACTGGGATGGCGGCTATGCCGCCAACCCTCCGATCGCCGCACTGGTGCGCTTCACCCCGCAGTCCGATCTGCTGCTGGTCACCATCAACCCGGCGCGCCGCGATTTCACCGCCCGCTCGCCCGAGGAGATCACCGAGCGGGTCAGCGAAATGGTCTTCAACCAGGCCCTGCTCACCGAGCTGCGCGGGATCGCCATCATCCAGGACGCACTGATCGACCACATGAAGACCCACGAGGGCGAGAGCGGGTCAGACCTGCTGCGCGACCTGCACGACCTGCGCTTCCACGAGATCCACGACGAGGCGACGCTGACCGGGCTCGATCCGCACACCAAGATGTATCCGGCGCTGGAGATGCTGCTCGAACTGCATCAAAGCGGTCGCGCCGCGGCGAGCCGGTGGCTCGCGGAGAACTTCGACAGCCTCGGCAAGCGTGGCACGGCGAGACTGCGCGAGCGCTATCTGGCGGATATGCTGCACCTGTGACTTCCCGGCCCCAGGCGCACATGTAAGGCTCGACGCCTGCCGCCGCTTCGCGCTAGGCTTTCCGTCAAGCGGCGGCAAAGACCCGCGACGAAAGGGTGGACAGCGGCGCACTCGGTCCAGAGGGCGGGAGATGCGTGGCGGACGGCCCTGCCGGACGGGTCCAGATGATGTGGGTGCGTCCGATGCGTTTTCTTGAAGGCCTTCTGGTCCTGGTCCTGGTCCTGATCACTTTCGTGTTCGGGATGAAGCTGCTGTTCCCCTTGCCCGACCGCGAGTTGGTAGCGGCGCAGCACCGGCTGCCCCCCGACACCGAGGGGGCGCTTGGCAGCGTGATCGTGCCACTCCTCGCCGCACATGATGGCCAGAGCGGCGTGCAGCCGCTGGCCGACGGTCGCGATGCTTTCGCGGCGCGGGTGCTGCTGGCGCGCGCGGCGCAGGTCTCGATCGATGCGCAGTATTACATCTGGCAGGACGATACGACGGGGCTGATCCTGCTCGACGAGCTGCGCGCCGCCGCCGCCCGCGGCGTGCGGGTGCGGCTTCTGGTGGATGACAACGGCATCCCCGGCCTCGACACGCTGCTGGCCGAGCTCGACGCCATGCCAAGCGCCGACGTGCGCATCTTCAACCCGTTCACGCTCCGCGACCCCAAGCTCGTGTCCTACCTTTTCGACTTCACCCGCCTGAACCGGCGGATGCACAACAAGTCGATGACCGTCGACGGGATGGCCACCGTGGTTGGCGGGCGCAACATCGGCGACATCTATTTCGAATACGGCGAAGGGACGCATTACTTCGACGTCGATGCGTTGGCAGTGGGGCCGATCGTCGAGGAAGTCGCCGACTCCTTCGACCGCTACTGGAACAGCGCCTCGGCCTATGACGCCGAGCTGCTGCTGGACGCTGCGCTTACGCCCGCCCTTGCCGAGGCCGGCAAGACGGCGCGCAATTCCTCGCTCGGCAACGGCTACCTGAAGGTCGTGGCCGAGAGCAATCTCGTGTCCGGGCTGAAAGGCGGCGCGCTGGCTCTCGAATGGGGTGATGCGGAACTGCTCGTCGACGATCCGGCCAAGGGTCTCGGCAAGGTGCCCGGCGCAGGCAAGATCGTCGAGCGGCTGTTCGAACTGGTGGATGGCGTCGAAAGCAACCTCGATCTTGTTTCGGCCTATTTCATTCCCGGCGAGCGGGGCACCGAGGCGCTGACCGCGCTGGCCCGCAAGGGGGTCGAGGTGCGGGTGCTGACCAATGCGCTGGAGGCGACCGACGTGATGCCGGTGCACGCCGCCTACATGGGGTACCGAAAGCCGCTCCTCGAAGGCGGGGTGACGCTCTACGAGCTGCGCGCGATGCGCGAGGAACACGTGCGACGGTCGCTGCCCGAGGTGCTCTCGGGCTCGGCCTCGGGGCTGCATGCCAAGGTCTTCGGGATGGACGGCACGCGGGCCTTCATCGGCTCGTTCAACCTGGATCCGCGGTCGGCGCAGATCAACACCGAGATGGGGCTGCTGATCGACAGCCCGTCGATCGCCGCCGCCATCTCCGAGCAGCTCGACACCCCGACCTATGCCTATGACGTCACGCTGGACGACGCGGGCGATCTGGTCTGGACCAACACGCCGCAGGTCGGCCCGCCGCTCGTCTTCCACAGCGAGCCCAACGCCGGGCCGGTCACCCGCGCCCTGACCCATGTGATCAGCTGGCTGCCGGTCGAATGGATGCTCTGAACGGCGGGTTGCGGCGGGCGTGACCTTGCGACATCTTCGGTTCCGAGCGCCCCTGGGGTGCCGCAACGAAGCGACGGAGTCCCGCCATGTCCCAACCCTGCATCATCTGCGTTGCCATCACCGGTTCGCTGCCCACCAAGGCGGACAACCCCGCCGTGCCAACAACCGTGTCCGAGCAGGTCGAGTCGACGCAGGCGGCCTTCGAGGCCGGGGCCACCATCGCCCATTGCCACGTGCGCGACGACGAGGGCAAACCGACCTCTGATCCCGAGCGCTTCGCCGCGTTGAAGGAGGGGATCGAAAAGCACTGCCCCGGCATGATCGTGCAGCTCTCGACCGGCGGCCGTTCGGGCGCGGGCAAGACGCGCGGCGGCATGCTGCCGTTGCGCCCCGACATGGCCTCGCTCTCGGTGGGCTCGAACAACTTCCCGACCCGCGTCTACGAGAACCCGCCGGATCTGGTGGAATGGCTGGCCTCGGAGATGAAGACCTACGGCGTGAAGCCCGAGATCGAGGCGTTTGACCTCTCGCACATCTACCAGGCCAAGGCGATGGCCGACCGCGGCGCGCTGGTCGGCACGCCCTACGTGCAGTTCGTCATGGGAGTGAAGAACTCGATGCCCGCGGTGAAGCGCGTCTTCGACTATTACGTCGAGACGGTGAAGCTGCTTTTCGGCGAGGACGCGCCATGGTGCGCCGCCGGCATCGGGCGGCACCAGATCGAGCTGAACGACTGGGCCGCCGCCGCAGGCGGCCACCTGCGCACCGGGCTCGAGGACAATATCCGCATCGACAGGAACACCCTCGCCCCGTCCAACGCCGCGCTGGTGCAGCGCGCCGTCGAGGTGGCGCAGAAGCATGGCCGCTCCATCGCCACCCCCGCCGAGGCCCGCGCGCTGCTTGGGCTGCGCGCGGCCTGAGCGCTTATTCGGCTGGGCTCGCCTCCGGGCGCAGCCCGCCCGCGGTGCTCTCCTCGCTCACCGGGCCGTGGCCGAATTCCTCGAGCCCCGGCCGCGCGCCGATGCTGATGTGCTCGATGTCCTCGGCGGCAAAGCCGCGGATGATCGAGGGGATCATCATGCTCACCAGGATGAAGATCGGCAGGCCGACCACGGTGATCACCTGCTGCAGCGCGGTCAGCCCCGCCTCGCCCGCCAGCAGGATCAGCATCGCCGCCACGACCCCTTCGGCCGCGCCCCAGAACACCCGCTGGTGCACCGGACCGGGCGTCGCCGTGCCGGTGCAGAGCATGTCCACCACCAGCGAGGCCGAGTCCGAGGAGGTGGCGAAGAAGATCGCCACGATCACCACGGCGAAGCCCTGGATGAAGGTGGTGAAGGGGAAATGCTCGAAGAAGGCGAACATCGCCAGCGGCACGCTGTCGGCCACGGCGCGGCTGAGTTCCCCGGCGCTATCGCCCATCGCCGCGCGCGCGGCAAGGCCAAGACCGTCGAAGTCCATCGCCTGCCAGCCGAAGATGGCGAACCAGATCAGGGTGAAGAGCGAGGGCGCCAGCAGCACGCCGAAGACGAACTCGCGCACCGTCCGCCCGCGCGAGATGCGCGCCACGAAGAGCCCGATGAACGGCGACCAGGTGACGGTCCAGGCCCAGTAGAACACCGTCCAGCTGCCCTGCCAGCCCCAGCCGTCGGTGCTGGGGTTCTCGTTGGCCAGCATGTCGTTCCAGAAGGCCAGCCGCGGCAGGTTCGAGAAATAGAGCCCGAAGGTCTCGACGATGCCGCGCAGCAGGAACAGCGTCGAGCCGCAGACCAGCACGAAGATCATCAGCGCCACCGCCATGGCGATATTGAGGTTCGAGAGCATCTTCACGCCCTTGTCGAGCCCGGCCACGATCGAGCCCACGGCCACCACGGTCAGCACGGTGAGGATCGCCACCTTCACGAAAGCCCCATCGCCGGTGCCGAAGAGCGCGTCGAGCCCCGCGGCGATCTGGCTCGAGCCCAGTCCCAGAGACACCGCCACGCCGAAGAGCGTGCCGAGGATCGAGGCGATGTCGATGGCCTTGCCGACCGGGCCGTGGATGCCCTCGCCCAGCAGCGGGTAGAACACCGAGCTCACCCGCACCGGCAGGTCGTAGCGGTTGATGAAATAGGCAAAGGCCAGCCCCGGCAGGGTGAAGATCGTCCAGGTGTGCAGCCCGAGGTGGTAGATGGCGATCGACATGGCATCGCGCGCCGCCTGCTCGGTATAGGGCTCGACCCCCGGCAGCGGCGGGGTGGAGAAATGGCTGATCGGCTCGGCGACGCCCCAGAACATCAGCACCGTCCCGATGCCGCCGGCAAAGAGCATGGTGAACCAAGACAGGTTGGAATAGACCGGCCGCTCGCCCTTGCGCCCCAGCCGGATGTGCCCGTGCCGCGACATGGCGGCCCAGATCAGGAAGCCCAGCCAGACGTTCACCCCCAGCACGAAGAACCACCCGAGGTTGGTGACGATCCAGCTGCGCCCCACGGCAAAGGCATCGCCTATCGGTTCGGGAAAGATCACGAGGGCCAGCACGAAGACGATCGTGAAACCGGCGGAGATGAAAAAGATCGTCGGATCGGTGCGCAGGCCGAGGCGGCGGGCAAGCTGTTCCAAGGGCTCAAACCTATGTGTTTTTTCGTGTGGGCTCCCTTTCGGAACGGATCACCTCCGGGATGGTTCCGCCTTCGGTTGCATTCCGCCCGCATCCGCCCCCGCGAAAACGCCGGCCCCCGCAGGGACCGGCGCTCATGTCACGCGCCCACCGGAGCCGCTCAGAGGTCGATCAGCACCGTCTTCGTGCGGCGGTTCGCAAGGTAAGCCTCGCGCCCCAGATCCTTGCCGAGGCCGCTGGCCTTCCATCCTCCCGTCGGCAGGATATGGTCCCGCGTCCTTCCGTAGCGGTTGACCCAGACCGTCCCCGCCTCGAGATCGCGCGTCAGCCGCAGCGCCCGCGACAGGTCGCGGGTGAAGAGCCCCGCCGCCAGACCGTAAGTGGGGTGGCTTGCAAGCTGCATCGCCTCCTCCTCGGTCTCGAAGGTCTGGAAAGTGGCGACGGGTCCGAAGATCTCCTCGCGCACCGCCGGGCTGGTCTCGTCGACCCCGCCGATCAGGGTGGGCCGGTAGAAGGCGCCGTCATGCTCGAACCGCCCGCCGCCGCAGATCAGCTCGGCCCCCTGCTCGGTCGCCGCCTGCACGATGCTGTCGATGCGCTGCAGCTGCTTTTCCGAGATGATCGGCGAGAAGCCCGCCTCGGCGCTGTGGGTCTCCGACGGGGTGATCTTGGCAAACCGCTCGGCGAGCTTCGCGGCCAGTGCCTCTGCCACGCTGGCCTCGACGATCATCCGCGAGCCCGCGACGCAGAACTGCCCGGCGTTCGGGATGATGCCGGTGACCAGCGCGTCAGCGGTCACGTCAAGATCGGCATCGGCGAAGACCACCATCGGGCTCTTGCCGCCCAGCTCCAGCGTCATCGGCTTGATGCCGGTGCGGGCGATGTTCTCCATGATCGCCGCCCCCGCGCGGGTCGAGCCGGTGAAGGACACCTTGTCGATGCCGGGATGGCCGGTGATTGCCGCGCCGGTGGTCGGCCCGTCGCCCAGCACCACGTTGAAGAGCCCCGCCGGGATCCCCGCCCGCACCGCCAGCTCGGCGAGGTAGAGCGTCGTGTAGGGCGTCATCTCAGAGGGTTTCAGCACCACCGCATTGCCCGCCGAAAGCGCAGGGCCGAGCTTCCAGGCTGCCATCGAGATCGGGAAGTTCCAGGGCGTGATCGCGCCGATCACGCCATAGGGGTGGTCCGAGATGTAGCCGAACTGGCTGTCCGCCGTCGGCACCAGCGTCCCCGCCTCCTTGTCGGCGAATTCGGCGAAGAACTTGATCTGCTCGGCGGTGACCATCACGTCCCCGGCCAGCGCCGCCGCGTAGGGGCGCGACGAGCAGACCGCCTCGAGCTTCGCCAGCGTCTCGGCTTCCTGCTCGATCAGTTCGGCCCAGGCATAGAGCGCGCGCAGCCGGGCGCGCGGCTGCAGCCCGGCCCAGCCCGAGCTCCGCAGCGCATTGCGGGCGCTCATCACCGCGCGGTCGACCAGCGCGGCGTCGGCGCAGGGAATGGCCCCGAGCACCCGCCCCGTCGACGGCGAGCGCAGCTCCAGCGCCTCCTCGCCAGAAACGTAGTCCCCGCCGATGAAATGCCGGTTGGGCAGCGCGATGCGGTCGGGATCGAAAGCGAATGTCATGGGGGCACCTCCTGCCGGTCGTCCTGCCTGCCCACCGTCGCGCCGGGGCGGCGCGCTGCGGCATTTCTGCCGCCACCGCAGCAGCTTGCGACGGAAGGTCCTGCGCAAGTCTTAGCGGGCGTATTTTTCTCTGGCCAGTGCCGCGAGCGGCGGCGCAGGCTGGTCGGCGCGCCGCACGTGGCGTAAGGCGTAATTTCCGGGCAGCTCGCGACGCTGTCGAGACCCGCCGTAATTCTTCGGCAAATCTTGAAACTGCTTGGGTGATGCCGGAGATAGCAGAATAATCGGGGCGGGCCTAGGGTGCCGCA
>NZ_JADFFK010000037.1 GCF_015223355.1 Salipiger mangrovisoli
GGTCATTCTCTGGTTTCCCTGCGCGGTCGGGCGCGCTTGTGGCGCGATCATTCGGACCTTATGCACTCGCAGGCAAGGTTGCAGTATTGGGTGCCAAGAGCAAGGCCGGGGGAATGGTAAGCCTCACGGCCTTCGCATGACCAAGCGACGCGATGCAGCATCCAGACAGGCCGAGAAGGTCAGCTCAGGGCTCGACTCGGAAATTTGGCACGCGAGCGGCAGGTCGCCACAGAGAAATTCCGCGTGCATTGGTTTGCGGGCGGGTCACCCGTTCTCTGCAATGCGCAACATGCCTCGGCAAGGATATTTCTGCTATCCTCGGACCATTTTAGGGAGGGCTTTTCCATGACCAACATCCATCGCAGATCGGTTCTGCTCGGGAGCGTGGCAGGTGCCGCGCTCGCGGCCACCTCTGTACGTTCCGTGGCTGATACGACGTCCCTGTCGGATATCGGAGCCTCGATCGTCTCGTCGCCCGAGGTGACCATCTTCCAGGCTCGCGAGATCGTCACCCTCGACCCCTCGCGGCCCATCGCAGAGGCCGTTGCGGTTGTGGGTGGCCGCATCCTGGCGACCGGTTCTGTCGATGAGGTCGAGGCCATCGTCGGCGACCAGCCCCGGCGATACGATGCGCGCTTCGCGGACAAGGTCATCGTCCCCGGCTTCATCGCCCAGCATGATCATCCGGTGCTCGCAGCACTGACCATGTCGTCCGAGATTCTCTCAATCGAAGACTGGGCGCTGCCCACCGGCACGGTTGCGGCGGTCAAAGACAGACAGGACTTCGTCACCCGCCTGACCAAGGCCGTGGCGGACAGCGGTGCCCCAGGAGAGCCGCTCATGAGCTGGGGTTACCATCCCGCCTTCTACGGCGCGCTGACGCGGGCCGACCTCGATGCGATCAGCACCGAGCGGCCCATTCTGGTCTGGGCTCGGTCCTGTCACGAGATGATCCTGAACAGCGCGGCGCTCAAGGCGGGTGGTGTTACGCAGGAGGTCGTCGATGCCTTCGACGACACGTCGCGGGCGCAGTCCAACCTCGAGGAGGGACGGTTCTGGGAGCAGGGCTTCTTTGCTGTCATGCCGAACATCGCATCCCTGGCCGCAAGCCCCGAACGGCTGCGCGCCGGGCTCGAATTGAGCCGGGACTACATGCACAGCAAGGGCATCACCTTCGGCAATGAACCGGGCGGCATTCTGGCAAAGCCCGTGCAGGACGCTGTCAACGCCGTCTTCTCCAGTCCCGACATGCCCTTCCGCTGGTCTTTCATCGTCGACGCGAAAAGCCTGGTGGTGCGCTATCCCGACGATGCCGAGGTGATCGCCCGTTCCGAAGAACTGGCCTCTTGGTACGGAGGCATGACGAGTCTCGCGCCGAAGCAGGCCAAGCTGTTCTCGGACGGCGCAATCTATTCGCAGCTCATGCAGGTCCGGGAGCCCTATCTCGACGCGCACCACGGAGAATGGATGATGGACCGCGAGCTCTTCGAGCGGGCATTCCGCGTCTATTGGGATGCCGGCTACCAGTTGCATGTCCATGTGAACGGCGATGCCGGTCTCGACCGGGTTCTCGACACGCTGGAGCTGAACCTGCGCCGCAACCCCCGCTACGATCATCGCACCGTCATCGTGCATTTTGCAGTGAGCGCCTTCGATCAGGTGGAGCGGATCAGGGCTCTGGGCGCCATCGTGAGCGGGAATCCCTACTACGTTGCCGCTCTGGCGGATCAATACTCCGAGGTCGGCCTCGGCCCCGAGCGTGCTGACGCCATGGTTCGTCTCGGAGACCTGTCGCGGGCCGGTATCCGCTGGTCCCTGCATTCGGACATGCCGATGGCACCTGCCGACCCGCTCTTCCTGATGTGGTGCGCGGTCACCAGGCAGACGAGCTCCGGCCGCGTCGCCGCGCCGGACCAGACGGTGACCGTCGAAGAGGCACTGCGCGGGGTGACCATCGAGGCCGCCTATTCGCTGAAGATGGAGGACGAGATCGGAAGCATCGTCCCCGGCAAGCGCGCCAACCTGACAATCCTCGACAAGAGCCCGATGAGCGCTGAGCCCGAGGAGTTGCTGGACATCGGCGTCTGGGGAACGGTCATCGAAGGCCGGGTGCTCGAGGCCGGTAAGGCGCAGCAAGACGCGAGTCTTGCGCCACGGTCTATTTCCGATCCGGGGAGCAAGACGTCTGAATTTGAGTTTGCCGCGCTGGAACATGTTCTGCGGATTGTACACGTTCATCGCTGAAGAGAAGCGCCTCGCGCCAGGCAATCACAGAACAAGCCACAATCACCTTACTCTGTCGGGTGGATATGAGGACCATGCCGCGCCTGCGAAAGAAGTATGCGCCATGCGATCAGCCTGAATGTCACGAAAGGGCTCGGTGCGGGCTTGCGGCAGAGCAGCGATGCGTACACCTGGCGGACCGCAGCACCCGTCGCTCTCGGCCCATTGCGGGCACTCATCTCATGTCCCGACGCTGCAACGCGGCGTCGCCAAAGCTGCCATCTGTGCCGTCAGCGGCGAATCCCACCGCACGGACACACTCTGAGTTAGCAAAAGCGCATTTTTATTCAATTTCTTGGCCGCGAAAGGTCAGCCCAGAAATGCCTCAACCTGGTTTGCGGATATCATAGAATACGCAGGGCATGCCATAGTGGGTTTGAATGCCGATGTATGTCATCCCCAACCGCTGCATCACGCGAGCGGAGGCTCTGTTTTCCGGATGCGTGACCGCGGTCAGGCAGGTCTCACCAATTGTCTCGAAGCCAAAGGTCGTAACAGCTTTCCCAGCTTCGGTCGCATATCCGCTGCCTTGTGCGCTTGGCAGCAGGCGTTTGGGACTCACAAGATGTTTCGAGGTTAGAGACTTTCACCTGGGGAAGACTTTCCCCGGGTTCATGATGCCCTTCGGATCAAGGCAAGCCTTCAGCTGTGCCATCACGCTCAGGTAGGTGGCGTCGCGCGAGAGGGGTAACACCGCCCGCTTTTCTTCGCCGATGCCGTGTTCGGCCGACACCGTGGTTGCGCCAACCCCGTCGAGACTGCCGTAGACCGCATCGTCGAAGAGCGCTCGCGCCGCCAGTCGTTCGGGGGGCAGGCCGAATGTGACATGGAGGTTGCCGTCACCGATGTGCCCGTAGAAGAAGGGTGGATGCTCTGGCGCAGTGTGCGCGATGCGGGCGCGCAGTCGCGCGACGTAGGCCGGCATGGCGGAAAGCTCCATGCCGATGTCGTAGTCGATGCAGGCGCCGAAGTGCCCTTCAATGGAATCCCCGTCCTCTCGCGCCCGCCAAATTGCTGATCGCTGCGCCTCATTCTGGGCGACCGTCGCGTCGATGATCTGACCCTCCTCGAAGGCGCCGCCGAGAAACTCGGTAAGCGGGCAGTCGCCGGGTTCGGGGTGCCAATGGCCAGTCTCGAGGATGGCGTAGATCGGGTGGTCGGCGGCAAGAGGCAGGAGGCCGAAGCCGGCCTGGGCTGTGGTGTGGCGGTAATACTCCGGCCACATGACCTCGAACGACAGCAATTGGCTGTCGAACCGGCTGCGGGCGGCCCCGAGAAGCTTGGCCAGATCCTCGAACCGTTCGGCGGCGACCAGCGCCACGCGGGTCTCACGCGGGCGGGGTACCAGTGCAATCACGGCGCGGGTGATGATCCCCAAGGTGCCTTCGGCGCCGATGAAGAGATGCTTGAGATCAAAGCCTGCGTTGTTCTTCTGCAGGCAGTTCATCGCGTCCAGCACCTCGCCGTTCGCGAGAACCGCCTCGAGCCCCAGCACGTTTTGCCGGGCCATGCCGTAGCGTAGCACGCGGATACCGCCCGCGTTGGTGGAGAGGAGACCACCGATACGCGCGGAGCCGCGAGACGGGATGTCGAGCCCCGGCATCAGCCCGTGATCCGCGGCCGCGTCGATCACGTCCTGCAGCACCGTACCGGCCTCCACCACGGCGATGCGCTGGTCGGGGTCGATCCGCAACACCCGCGCCATGCGCTCGATGCTGATCGCGACCTGGCCGGGGTGCGAGGCCGTGCCCTCGACCAGGCCGGTCAGGCCGCCATGAGGGACGAGGCCAATTCCCGCGGCGTTGGCATGGCTGCAGATTGTCGAGACCTCGGCCGTGCTCTCGGGAAGCATCAGCACGCCACAGTCCAGCGAGGCCGCGCAATAACCGGGGTCGCGCGCGCTCAGTCGCGCACCTGTGACGATCTGGTCGGGGCGCAGCACGGAGGCAAACCGTGCCGCGAGCGTGGAAGGTGCCAGCATCGCTTATCCGTGCGACCGCACGGCCGAAATGAAGGCGCGGGTGCGCGGTTCGGTTGGCGCACTGAGCACCTGCTCGGGCGTGCCCGTCTCGACCACCTCGCCATGGTCCATGAACAGCACCCGATGCGCCACGTCCCGGGCGAAGCCGAGCTCGTGGGTGACGATGATCATGGTGATGCCGGTCTCTGCGAGGCGGCGCATGACGTTCAGCACCTCGCCCACCAACTCTGGATCCAGCGCCGAGGTGGGCTCGTCGAAGAGCAGCACCTCGGGCTCCATCGCCAGCGCGCGGGCGATGGCGACGCGCTGCTGCTGGCCGCCCGAGAGCTCGGAGGGGTAGGCATCGAGCTTGTGCCCGAGCCCGACCTTGGTCAGCAATTCCTCGGCCTTCGCGCGCGCCTTGGCACGCGGCTGGCGCAGCACCTGGATCGGCCCCTCGGTGACATTCTCCAGCGCGGTCTTGTGCGGGAAGAGGTTGAAGCGCTGGAACACCATGGCCGTCTTCAGCCGCTGCCGGGCGATCTCGCGGTCTGTGAGCTCGCGCAGCCGCTCGCCGTCGCGGCGGTAGCCGACGAGATCCCCAGCCACCACCAACTGCCCGCCGCTGATCGTCTCGAGCTGGTTGATGCAGCGCAGGAAGGTGCTCTTGCCCGAGCCCGAGGGGCCGATGATGCAGAGCACCTCGCCCCTTTCGACCGCGAGGTCGATGCCCTTGAGGGCGTGGAAGGTGCCGAAGTGCTTCTGCAGCCCGTAGGAGGCAACGATTGGGTCGGTGGTCATGCCTTGCTCCCGTGATGGCGGACGCCCTTGGCGTAGAATTTCTCGATGCGGCCCTGCAGGATGCTCATGATCGTGACGATGAGCAGGTACCAGATCGAGGCGACGATCAGCAGTTCGATCACACGCGCGTTGGCGTAGTAGATGTTCTGTGCCGAGTGCAGGATCTCGGAATACTGGATGACCGAGGCCAGCGAGGTCAGCTTGACCATGCCGATCCATTCATTGCCGATCGGCGGGACGATCACCCGCATCGCCTGCGGGATGACGATGCGGCGAAGGCATTGCAGCTGCGGCATGCCGATCGACTGCGCGGCCTCGTACTGGCCTCGATCCACAGACAGGAGCCCGGCACGCACCACCTCGGAGGTATAGGCACCCTGCTGAATGCCGAGCCCGAGCAGCGTTGCGACGAAGGGAGTCATCAGGTCAACCGTCGAGACCGAGAAGACGCCGGGGATGGCGATGCGGGGGAAGACCAGTGCGAGGTTGAACCAGATCAGCAGTTGCAGCAGCACGGGCACGGCGCGGAAGAACCAGACATAGCCGCGCGCCGACCAGCTGAGCACCGGGTTGCTCGACAGGCGCATGATCGCGAAGACGACGCCAAGCGCGATGCCGATCAGCATCGCGAGGATCGACATGATCACGGTATTGATGAGACCGCTCATGATCGCGGGCACGGTGAGGAAGCGGCCGACGTAGCTCCATTCGATCTTGCCGACCGCAAAGCCGTAGGCAATGCCGCCGAGCGCCAGCAGGATCAGCGCGGCCGACAGATACCGCCCATGGTAGCGGCGGCGGATCACCGGCAGGTCGGCATAGGGGTTGGGGGGCAAGGTCATGTGTCTGGGGTCCCCTTGGGATATGTCTGCGTCTCGAGGACGATCTTTCCGAGGTGGCCTCGGCTTTCCATGAAGCGGTGCGCTTCCGCGACCTCGGCCAGCGGGAAGCGCCGCGCAATGCGGGGGGTGAGTGCTCCGGTTTCGACCAGCGGCAGCAGGTCCTGCCGAGCTCCGGCGATGATCCGGGCCTTGGCGGCGACAGGGCGATCGCGCAGCGAGGTGGTAAAAAGCGTCAGCCGCTTGCCCATCATCTTGCCGAGCGGTGCCTGCGCCTCGGGTCCACCCATGAGGCCGATCACCACGATCCGCCCGTCCATGGCGGCGGCGGCGACATTGGCGGGCAGGTGCGAGGCGCCCATCACGTCGAGGATGAGATCGGTACCGCGACCGGCAGTGAGCCTGAGCACGTCGTCGGCGAGGGTCTCCGGTTCGCGAGCATCGATCACGTGGTCGGCGCCCAAAGAACGGACGAACTCCGCTTTCGAGGGGCTGGAACAGGCGATCACCGTCAGGCCCATCGCATGGCCGGCCTCGACCGCGAAGCTGCCCATGCCGCCCGATGCGCCATGTACGAGCAAGGTCTGGCCACGTGCCATGCCGCCAAGATCGACGAGGTTGGACCAGATGGTCGCCATCGCCTCGGGCAGGCAGGCGGCCTCGGCCGCGCCCAGCCTTTCAGGCCAGGGCATCAGGTGGTCGGCGCGCGCGCAGAGCCATTCGGCCTGCGCGCCGCCATCGCTTAGCGCGCAGACCCTGTCACCGACTTTCCAGTCCGTGACATCGGGGCCTATCGCGTCGATGATCCCCGCAGCCTCAATCCCGGCGACCGGGCTGGCGAGCGTGTAGCGACCGCGCGCCAGCAGCAGGTCCGAGTAGTTGAGGGCGGCCGCCGCGACGCGCAGGCGCACCTCTCCGGGTCCGGGTATTGGCATGGGCTGCGGGCGCAAAGCAAAGCCCCCGCCCGCAGCCTCTCCCCAAACCACGGCCTGCATCTCGGTCACAGCAGAGACCTTGGCCGTCATGGATCAGCTGCCCTGGTCGATCGAGACTTCGGTCAGCGCCTGGGCTTCCATGCCGAAGGCTTCCAGTGCGGCCGCATAGGCGCCGTTTTCCATGATCTCGGTCACGCCCTGTGCCACGGCGTCGCGCAGCTCGGGGTATTCCTTACCGAAGGCGAAGCCAAAGAGCGTACGGGTGATCGGCTCGCCGATGGTACCGAAAACGCCCGGTTCCTGCGCCATAAGGTAAGCGACGTATTCCTGGCCGAGGATGCCCGCGTCGAGGCGCTCCTGCATCAGCGAAAGGCGGGTGTCTGTGGCGCCGCCTGTGCCCAGCACATTCATCGCCTCGAGCCCGGCGCCGACGCAGTGCTCCTCGTTCCACTTCTCGAGCGAAGGCAGGTAGCTGGTGGTCCGCGGTGCGCCTACCGCGTGGCCGCAGAGGTCGGCGTTCTCGGTCAACTCGGCGGCGGTGGCGGCAAGGCCGAAGGGCTGGGCCCCGGTCGAGAGGTAATCGACGAAGGACATGGTCTCGCGGCGGCTCGGCAGGTCCGAGATCGCGGTCCCGATCATGTCGATGCGGCCGCTGGTGACCGAGGTCATCAGCTGCTCGAAGCCCATGTCCTCGTAGCGGATTTCAAGCCCGAGAACTTCGCCGAGGGCATCCACGAGCATCACGTTGATGCCGGCCCGCTCGTTCGTCTCCGGGTTGCGGAACGCCATCGGCGGGTAGGTGCTCTCGATGCCGACCGAGAGGTAGCCCTTTTCCTTGACGTCAGCAGGGACCATTTCGGCTGCGGTCTCGGCAATGGCCGCACCAGCGGCAAGGCTGAGCGCCAGGGACGAGGCAAGAGTTGTGATTTTGAAGGTCATTGGGAAGCTCCACTGTTGGATGAGGGATCATGTGAACAGACGCGCGCAGGCGATCCCGGCCCGCGCGCGGGGTACGGGGAGCTTTCCGCTCCCTTCGTATTCATGTGACGAAATCGAGGGGCGACGTCGGCTCAGGCCCGGCTGTTCCCCTCAACCACGGACGAGGACGGGGCGCTGTCCGGATCGATAGCCCGCAACTTGTAGGCAGCGGCCTTGGGAGCCCATGCCGCGTAGAGTGCCTCGAGATCCTGAAGGGGCGTCCTGGAGTCGTCGATGCGCAGGTCCGTATCCTTCAGCTCGTCCGAGTCCATGACGACCAGGAATGCCGATTGCAGAGGATCGCGCTCACTGCCCGCGGCTTCGCCCGCAAGCATCCCCGCGAGAAGCCGCTCTTCGAGCGTGCCCGCGGCCGCCTCAAAGCCACGAACCATCTCCGGCAGCACGTCGGCGCTGCCGAGGAAGTTCCCGATGGCGAGACAGTCGGTCCCTGAAAGGCCACCGGTGTGCTCGAGGCACGAGCTTCCGGTGTGGTGCAGACCTTCGCCCGCCATGGTCAGCACGCCGAGCTGCCGCCAGTGCGGGGCATGCGCGGCACTGCGCATGGCCTCGAGAACACCAGCCGCGTCGGCACCGTCCTCGAAAGCGCGCAGGCCGACACGGTGCAGGCGCGGATCGGTGCGGGCCTGCGAGAAGACCACGCAGCCGGGAAGTACGGCACCAACGCGCGCGCCGACCGCAACGGAGGAAGTGGTGACGGCAAAGCCGATACGGCCGGTTTCGACGCAACGTCCAGCAAGCGAATAGGTCATTCTTCGATCTCCACGCCGGTCTGTGCCGTGATCGGCCCGTAGTGCTCGATCCGGCGGTGTTTCGCGAAATTGAAGACCGAGCGGCGGATGTATTCGCCGAGCGCCAGGTCGCAGTTGTAGGAGATCACCTCGTCCTCTTCGGTGACCGCGCGGGTGACGGTCTCGCCGGTGGGGGCGATGATGGCCGAGCCTCCGATCATGGTGAACCCGTCCTCCGAGCCGCACTTTCCGGCGGCCATCACCCAGGCGCCGTTCTGGTAGGCGGCGGATTCAAGGCTCAGGCGGTGGTGATGCTCGCGCAGGTGCACCGGCTCGTTGTGGTGGATGTTGCGGGTGGGGGTGTTGTAGCCCAGCATGAAGATCTCGGCGCCGCGCAGCGCCATGACGCGGAAGGTCTCGGGCCAGCGGCGGTCATTGCAGATGCACATGCCGATGCGGCCGGCATCGGACTTGAACACCGGGAAGCCAAGGTTCCCGACCTCGAAGTAGCGCTTCTCGAGGTGTTCGAATTCCGGATCGCCAATCGGGTCCTTCGTGCCGGGCAGATGGATCTTGCGATACTTGCCAAGCAACTCGCCCTCCGGCGAGACCAGCACCGAGGTGTTGAACCGGTGCACCGTGCCACCCTCGGTCACCTTCTCGGCATAGCCGAGATAGAAGCCGACGCCGAGCTTCTTGGCCTCCTCGAACAGCGGCGCCATCGCGGGCGAGGGGAAGCCCTCTTCGTAGAAACGGTCGTATTCGGCGGGATCGTCATAGACATAGCGCGGGAAGAAGGTGGTCAGGGCCAGTTCGGGGAAGGTCACCCAGCGCGCACCGCGGCCATGAGCTTCGCGCAGCATCTCGATCAGGCGAGCGACGGTGGCCTGCTTCGTGTCGTTGAGATGGACAGGCCCCATCTGGGCCACGGCGAATACGGTTTTACGGCTCATTGCCTGCTCCTTCGAAATCTTGAGCAGGAGGGTAGACATCAGCACTTTCATCTGGAAATAAAAATGAAGGTACAACAAATAATGTCAGGTTATTCGATATGATCCGGTTGAGACAGCTTGAGGTGCTTTGCGCGGTCATCGATCTCGGGACCACCTCCGGGGCGGCCGAGGCGCTTTCGGTGAGCCAGCCCGCGGTCTCGAACATGATCCGTCATATCGAGGATCTGGTGGGCTTTCCGCTGTTCAAGCGCGAGAAGGGGCGGCTGACACCCACCCCCGAGGCGCTGCACATCGCCCAAGAAGCGCAGCACCTCTTCTCGCAGCAGAAGCGCGTGGACCGGATCATCAACCAGCTGCGCGGCGGCACCGTGGGTCAGCTCAACGTGATCGCGACACCCTCGATCGGCTACGTTCTGCTGCCGCGACTGATCACCGAATTCACCCGCACCCGGCCCCGCGTGAAGCTGTCGATCGAGCTCGGCAGCGTCGATGACATCATCCAGCAGCTGATCAGTGGTCGCGCGGACCTCGGGTTTTCAATCACCTTGCCGCGCCACACTGCGCTGAGCGTGCGACCGATGGCCTCGGGAAACATGGTGTGCGCGATGCCCGAAGATCACGAACTGGCCCTGTCGCGCAGAATCAACGTGCTCGATCTCAATCACGTGCGGCACATCTCCTACGGGTTCGGGACGCCGCTGGGGCAGATGATTGACGAGGTTTACCGGAAGAATGGGATCGAGCGGCGCTACTTCTGCGAGGTACGCCACACCTCTACCGCGCTCGAGATGGTGTCCGCTGGCGCGGGAGTCGCCTTGGTCGACAATTTTGCCCTTCTGGGTGTCGCGCGGCGGAGCATTGCGGTGCGAGAGATCGAGCCCGCGATGCCGGTCGCGCTGCACGGCGTGACCTCGAACCTGTTCCCGACCTCGCATGTCGCCATGCAGTTTCAAGAGTTTGTGCGGGACGCGCTGAACGATCCCGCTGCATTGGCAGAGTGGGGAATAACTGCAGATTATTCCTGAGCTAAGTTTTTTTATTTCAAAATATTGACCTGTGCTGCTCTCTTCGCTTCAACGCCGGAGCCCACAGCTTCGCACCGACGTCAGAAGGCAGCAGTATGTCAAATCCCATTCTCTCCGTCCGTCAGGCCGTGAAAACCTATGGCAAGTTCCGCGCGCTCGATGCCGTGGATCTCGATATCCGGGAGGGGGAGTTTCTGACCCTGCTTGGGCCGTCCGGGTCTGGCAAGACCACACTGCTATCGGCAATAGCGGGCTTCACCGCGCTCGACGGCGGAGTGGTCCATGCCCGAGGCGGCGACATCACCCCCCTGCCGCCCGAGAAGCGTGATTTTGCGATGGTGTTCCAGGGATATGCACTCTTCCCGACGATGACCGTGGCAGAAAATGTCGGCTACCCGCTGCGCGTGCGCAAGTGGTCCAAGCAGGACATCCGGGACCGGGTCCGCGAGTGTCTCGACCTGGTTCAGATGGGCCAATTCGCCGACCGCATGCCGAACCAGCTCTCGGGCGGGCAGCAGCAGCGTATCGCGCTGGCGCGGGCGCTGTCCTTCCGGCCCGACGTGCTGCTGCTCGACGAGCCGCTCTCGGCGCTCGACAAGAAGCTGCGCGCCGATCTGCAATGGGAGCTAAAGGCGCTGCACGAGCGGCTTGGCGTGACCTTCGTCTACGTGACCCACGACCAAGACGAGGCGCTGTCCATGTCCGACCGGATCGTCATCCTCAAGGACGGCGCGATCCAGCAGGAAGGGGCGCCGGGAGAGCTTTACGACTGGCCGCGCACGCGCTTCGTGGCGAACTTCCTCGGCAAGTCGAACTTCATCGAGGCGCGCATGGCGGGCCGCGAGGGCGACCGGCTGATCGCCGAGGCTGCCGGGCACCGCTTCGCGGTAAAGCCCGCCGCGGGAGCCCCGGAAACCGGTGCCGGGTGCTTGGCGCTGCGGCCCGAGCGCATCCGCCTGGGCCGTCCCGGCGAACAGGCCTTTGCGGGCCGGGTCAAACAGATCAGCTATCTCGGCGAACGCTGCCAGGTCCTGGTGGATCACGATGTGCTGGGCGAGGTGCTGGTCTCGCAGCCGACCTGGCACGCCGGCGTGCGGCCCGAGCCGCGCATGGACGTGAGCTTTGGTTGGGATGCAGAGGCCTGCGTGCCGCTGACCGACGCCTGACCTGCAAGAAGCCAGATTCGAACGTCGCGCATCTCCCTCCCTGCGCGGCGGACGCAAGAAGGGCCTCCGAAACAGGGCGGCCCAGCCAACAAGGAGACATCTCTTGGATACTTCCGACCGTCACTTCCAGTCCGATCTCGCCGAGATCGCGGCGGAAAAATACAAGGCCGGCACACTGTCGCGCCGCGGCTTCCTCAGCGCCATGGGCGCGCTCGGCCTCGTGCCGCTGCTTGGCAACCGGGCGCTGGCACAGGCCAGCGAAGTGGTCGTCTGCAACTGGGGTGGCGAAGCCTCGGACATCCTGCGCGATCTGCTCGGCAAGGCCTTCGAGGAAGAGACCGGCATTCCCGTCCGCGTCGATGGCGACGGCCCGAGCCCGGGCAAGGTGCGGGCCATGGTCGAAAGCGGCGCGGTGGTCTGGGATGTCTGCGATAGCGCGGCGGGTTCGGCCATGGTGATGAACGACGCCGGGGTGGTCCAGGAGATCGACTATTCGATCGTCGACAAGGGCAAGGTGCTCGACGGCACCGCGCTGCCCTTCGCCGTGGGCAACTACATCTTCTCCTACGCCATGGCCTACAACCCGACCATGCTGCCGGGCGGCGTGCCGCAGAACTGGGCGGACGTGTGGAACGTCAAGGACTTCCCAGGCATGCGGACCTTCCGCAAGTCGGTGCGCGGCCAGCTGGAGACGGCTGCGCAGGCCATGGGCATCGCCAGGGAAGAGGTCTACGCCTTCCTCGACGACGAGGGCATCAAGGCCGCCATCGCCAAGTTCCGCGAGCTGCGCGAAAACATCATCGTCTGGGGCTCGGGTTCTGACAGCCAGAACCTGTTCCTCCAGAACGAGGTGGCGATGGGCAACATCTACTCGACCCGCGCCTTCCTGCTGAAGGACCAGATGGAGCCGGGCACCTTCAAGATGACCTATGACGGCGCGCTGCTGCAGCCGGGTATGTGGGTCGTGCCGAAGAACAACCCCGCCGGCGCCGAGACCGCGATGAAGTTCATCGCCTCCGCGCAAGACCCGCAGCTTCAGGCGGATTGGTTCGTAGCCATAGGCAACGGCCCGATCAACCCCGCCGCCGCCAAGCTGGTCCCGGCCGAACTGTCCGAGTGGAACCCCAACACGCCCGAGAACGTGGCCAAGCAGGTGATCTACAACGACGAGTGGTACGGCAAGAACCAGGTTGCCGCCGAAGAGCTCTACATCGACGCGCTGATCGGCTGATGCGAGCCCAGGAATGCCCCGAATGAACGAAAAACTCCGCTACTGGATGCTGGTCCTGCCGGCGCTCGCCGTGATGATCCTCTTCTACATCTGGCCGGTGCTCAACATTTGGGGCATTTCCGTTACCGAGCCCTCTGCGGGGCTCGGCAACTACACCCGAATGTTCGACTCGAACGCGGTGCGGGTCAGCTTTGTGCTGACCTTCCGCGTCGCCGCGATAACGACCATCCTGTGCCTTCTGCTGGGCTACGTGCTGGCCTACACGATCTCGAATTTCGCCACGAGGGTCAGGCCGCTGATGCTGGGGCTGGTGCTGCTGCCCTTCTGGGTGTCGGTGCTGATCCGCTCCTTCGCCTGGATCGTGCTGCTCGGGCGCTCGGGTCTCGTCAACGATGCGCTGATGGACGCCGGGCTGATCTCCACCCCGATCCGCTTCATGCACAACGAGCTGGGCGTGCTCATCGCCATGGTGCACGTGATGCTGCCCTTTGCCGTGCTGCCGATGCTGACCAACATGCGCGGCATCGACGGCAGCTACATGAGGGCGGCGCGCGGGCTGGGCGCGAGCGAGTGGCGCGCCTTCCGCGAGGTCTATTTCCCGCAGACGCTGCCGGGTGTCTTCTCGGGCGGGCTGCTGGTCTTCGTGCTGTCGCTCGGATTCTACATCACGCCGGCGCTGCTCGGTGGCGGCCGCGTGATGATGATCTCGGAGTACATCACCTACCAGATCCAGGAATTCCTCAACTGGGGCCTCGGCGCCGCGCTCTCGGTCGCGCTGCTCGTTGCCACCGCCATTGTCCTTCTCGTCGCAGCCCGTTTCGTGAACCTGCGCAAGACCTTCCTGGAGCGAAGCTGATGACCCGGTCCCCCCTTCGCATCTTCTTCGCCACCGGAAGCTGGGCGATCCTCGCCTTCCTCGTGCTGCCGATCCTGGTGGTGATCCCGGTCTCGCTCACCGATACCTCCTTCATCGGCCTGCCCAGGGAGCACCTGTCGCTGCAGCATTTCGACACCTTCCTGCACTCGCCGGAATGGCTGCACGCCACCTGGACGAGCGTCTGGATCGGGGTCATCGTCGGGGCCGCCTCGACGACGCTCGGCACCGCCTTCTGTATCGGCTGCTGGTTCCTTTCGGATCGTGCCGCGATGATCGCCCGCTGGGTGATGATCGTGCCGATCCTCGTGCCGCCGGTGGTGCAGTCGCTTGGGTTCTACAAGTTCTGGGTGACGCTCGGGCTCATCGACACGCATTTCGGCGTGATCCTCGCCCACACGCTGCTGGCGCTGCCCTATGTCACGATCTCGGTCTTTGCCGCGCTCACCAACCTCGACCGCCGCATCCCGCAGGCGGCCCGCAACCTCGGCGCGCCGCTCGGCATGGCGATCCGCACGGTGATCCTTCCGTCAATCCGGCCGGGAATGATCACCGGCGCGATCTTCGCCTTCATCGTCAGCTTTGACGAGATCGTCGGGGTGCTCTTCCTCACCGTGCGCCGGGTCGAGACCCTGCCCAAGATGATCTGGGAGGGCATCCAGGAATCCGTCGATCCGGTGATCGCCGCGGTGGCGACGATCCTCGTTTTCATTACCCTGCTGGTCACCGCCGCTGCGGTGGCACGGTCCTACGTGGCCTCGAAACCCCAAGCGTCCTGAGAGGAGCAAGACATGACCTTTTCGATCATCGGGCATTGCGACCGCACGGGGGCCTTCGGCGCTGCCATCACCACTTCGGACCTCGCCGTCGGCAGCCGCTGCGTCCGGCTCGCGCATGGCAAGGGTGCCTTCCTGTCGCAGCACCGCACGGACAGCCGTCTGGGCGATCTCGGCATCTCGCTGCTGCGCGAGGGCCTGTCTGCCGACGACGCCATCACGCAGGTCGCGGCAAGCAGCCCCGATATCGAGTGGCGCCAGCTTGGCGCCCTCGACGGGCGCGGCCAAAGCGCTGTCTTCCATGGCCGCCGCATGTACTCGATCTACACCCATACGGCCGGGAAGAACTGCCTCGCCCTCGGCAACATCCTCGACAACGAGCAGGTGACGGCCGCGATGGCCGCCGCGTTCCTCGACGATCCGGACCTGCCGCTCGCGGAAAAGCTGCTCCGCGCACTCGAGGCCGGGCGGGACGCGGGTGGCGAGGTCGCGGGCAGCCTGCGTTCCTCGGCGCTCCAGGTCACCGGCGATCACGGCATCCCGAGCTACGATCTGCGCATCGACATGTCCGAGGGCAGGGCGGTCGAAGACCTGCGCGCGCTCTACGAGGCCTACAAGGGGCGCGAGGCGGCGCTGCGTGCGGTCGCCCTCTCGCCCGACGCTGTGCCCGTGCAGGCGGGCCTCTTCGAGACCAGCATCGAGCGGATCGCGGAGCTGGGCCTCGATGCGCGCTTCCCCACGGCGCTGCACCGGGACAGCTGGACGGTCGCGGGGTGAAAGAGGACAGGGACATGCAATTCGACACGGTGATCCACGGCGGCATGATCGCGACCGCCGACTACACGGCGAAGGGCGACATCGGCATCAGGGACGGGCGCATCGCCGCCGTGGCCGAACGCATCGACGGCGGTGAGCGCCGGATCGACGCGGGCGGGCGCATCGTCGTGCCCGGCGGCATCGAGGCCCATGCCCATATCGCGCAGGAAAGCTCCTCGGGCGTGATGACCGCCGACGATTACCTGTCGGGCTCGATCTCGGCGGCCTTCGGCGGCAACTCGTCCTTCATCCCCTTCGCCGCCCAACACCGCGGCCAGTCGGTCGACGAGGTGATCGCCACCTACGACGCCCGCGCCGCACGCTCGGTGATCGACTATTCCTACCACCTGATCATCTCGGACCCGAAGCCCGAGGTGCTGGAAGACCAGCTGCCCCGCGCCTTCGCCCGCGGCATCACCTCGTTCAAGGTCTTCATGACCTACGACCTGATGAACCTCGGCGACGGCGGCATGCTCGACATCCTCACCGTCGCGCGCGAGCACGGCGCGATCACCATGGTCCATGCCGAGAACAATGACATGGTCAAATGGATGAACCGCAAGCTGGCGGCCAAGGGGCTGACGGCGCCGAAGTACCACGCCATCTCGCGCCCCGAGCTGGCCGAGCAGGAGGCGATCAACCGCGCCATCCAGCTCGCCAAGCTGGTCGACGCGCCGCTCTTCATCGTGCACGTCTCGACCGAGGGCGGGGCCGAGATCGTCCGCCGCGAAAAATTCAACGGTGCCAAGCTCTTCGCCGAGACCTGCCCGCAGTATCTCGCCCTCACCCGCGCCGATCTCGACCGCCCCGGCATGGAAGGCGCGAAATACATCTGCTCGCCGCCGCTGCGCGATGCCGCTACGCAGGACGCGCTCTGGCACCACATCGCGCAGGGCACCTTCGAGAGCGTCAGCTCAGACCACGCGCCCTACCGCTTTGACGAGACCGGCAAGTTCCTGAACGGGAACGACATTCCCTATCCCAAGATCGCCAACGGCATGCCCGGCATCGCCGCGCGCCTGCCCTATCTCTTCTCCGAAGGCGTGGTGAAGGGCCGGATCACCCTCGAGCAATTCGTGGCGCTGTCCTCGACCAATGCCGCCAAGACCTTCGGCTGCGACACCAAGGGCCGGATCGCGCCCGGCATGGACGCCGACATCGCCATCTGGAACCCCGAGGCGCGCGTCACCGTGACCGCCGCCGACCAGCGCGACAACATGGATTACACCCCGTTCGAGGGCATGGAGATCACCGGCAAGCCCGAGATCGTCATGAACCGCGGCGCGGTGATCGTCGAGCATGGCGCGCTGAAGGCCAAGGAAGGCCAGGGCCGCTTCGTCGCCCGCCAGCCCGTCGACCTGCGCGGCAAATCCGGCTGGACCGCCAATGAGCTCGACCCGGCGCAGAACTTCGGGGCGGAGCTGCGTTGATGCGGGTGCTTGTGGTCAATCCGAATTCGTCGCGCGAGGTGACCGAGGGCATCGCCTCCGCGCTGCTCCCGCTCGGTCCGGTCTTCGAGGTGGTGTGCCGCGCGGACGGGCCCGAGACGATCCGCACCGACGAGGACGTTGCAGAGGCCGGAAAGGCCTTTGCCCGCCGCATCGCAACCGAAGCGGCGGACGGCTTCATCACCGCCTGCTTCTCGGACCCCGGCCTCGATCTCGCCCGCGCCCGCGTGGGCAAGCCGGTTGTCGGCGCGCAGGAGGCGGCGGTGCTCGAAGCCTGCGCGACCGCCGAGCGCTTCGGCATCATCGCGCTGTCCGAGCGCGCGGTTCCGCGGCATCTCAAGCGGATCGAGGCATTGGGCTGTCTTGACCGGCTCGTGGCAGAGCTGCCGCTTCGCGATGTGTCGGCGGCGGACTCGGGGCGTGACCCCGAGGTCTATCGCCACGTGCTGGCGCTTGGCGCAGAGCTGCGCGAGCGCGGGGCAGGGGCCATCGTGCTCGGCTGCGCCGGCATGGCGCAGCTCGCGGCGCGGCTCGAGGGCGATCTCGGGGTGCCGGTCATTGACCCCGTCGCCGCCGCGGGCCGCCAGATGCTGGCTCGGCTCGGCGCCCCGTCCTGAACTCCCCGACGGCGCCGGGGCGAAGCTCCGGCCCCGCCAACTCCAGCGTCGGCGCAGCGCGTCAGCGCCTTCTTACATCCAGCCGCCGGCCCGCCGCGGCACGTTCAAGGTGCCCGCCGGCACCGCTTCGAAAGGCCTCGATCATGACAGTTTCCCCGATCCCCGCACTGCCTGACATGGACGGCAAGACCACCGCGGTCTTCGGCTCCTACGTGCTCGCGAGCGGAACCGCGGGGCAGGAGGTGCTGCGCGACCACTGGGTGATCCTCGAAGGGGACCAGATCGCCGCCGTTTCGGAGAGCCGTCCGTCGCAGGCCGACGTGGTGCTCGACCGGCCCGGTCGCTTCGTGCTCCCCGGTCTGATGAATCTGCACAACCATTGCTTCAGCGAGGCCATCGCCCGGAGCCATGCCGAGGACGGCGTCAGCAAGCGCAATGATCAGAGCATCGTCTACACGGTGCTGCTGCCGCTCTCGAAGACGGGTCTGGACATCCTGACGCCCGACGAGCGCCTCGCGGTCGCGCGCATGGGGATCGTGCAGCTTCTGCTCGGCGGTGCGACCTCGGTCATGGAGCCGTTCCGCAACACCCTGCCCGAGATGTTCGACGCGGCGGCGGAACTGGGTCTGCGTTTCTGGGGTGCCCCCTATCTCTTCTCGGCCTCCGATCCGCGGGCGGGCACCGAGGGCGGCGTGTCCTACAACACGGCCTCGACCGATGGCAGCGACAATGCGGTCGATCTGGCCACATGGAACGCGCTGTTCGACAAGTGGCACGGGCAGGAGAATGGCCGGATCAGCCTCGCCATGAGCCCGCATGCGACCGACACCTGCGATCCCGACCTGCTGCGGGCGGCGACCGCCCGCGCGCGCGAGCTGGGTGTGCCGATCACCACGCATGTCGCGCAGAGCGAGGGCGAGGTCGCGACAATTGCCAGGCGGTGGGGCGGGCGCACCCCGGCGGAATACCTCGACTGGCTGGGCGTGCTTGGGCCCGATCTCCTGGCCGCGCATTGCGTCTACAGCAGCGAGAGCGACCTTGCGCTGATGAAGGCCCGCGACGTGACCGTGATGAACTGCCCGCGGGTCTTTGCGCGAACCGGCAAGACCGCCTCCTTCGGGCGGTTCGAGGCTGCGGGGCTGCGCACCATGGTGGGCACTGATGGCTACAACATGGACCTTCTGGGCGAGATCAACGCCGCCGGCATCGTGTCAAAGGTGACCCGCGGCGACGCGCGCAGCGCCTCCGCGCCGGCCCTGCTGGGCGCGATCACCGAGGCGGGTTCGGTGGCGCTCCGGCGCCCCGACCTCGGGCGGATCGTGCCGGGTGCCAAGGCCGATCTCACGCTCATCGACATGACCCATCCACATCTCCAGCCGCATTACGACCCGCGCCGCGCCCTTGTCGCGCTGGCGAACCGGGCGAATGTCGAGACGGTCATCGTGGATGGCCGGGTTCTGGTCGAAGGCGGCAGCATTGCCATCGCTGATGGGGCTGCGCTGACCGAGGCCGGGGCCGCCGCGATCCGCAAGATCTGGGACCAGCCGGAGGCGCGCGAGGCGTTCGCTTCGGCATAGCGCGGGGAAGACGACCGCATCAACCATGGCAACGGAGTTATGGAGTTTCCCCGTCCTGAGGGGGGGCGCTGCGGCCTTGCGGCCCGGCGTCGGGCCACTGGTGCGCGGACTTTCCCGACCTTCGCTGCAACGGTCCGATCGACGCCGCGATCCCGTCTCGGCCATTTAAGACGCGACTTGGGGCAGATGCACCGGAACCACCCCCTCTGCCTCAGCTTCCGCGCGCAGCCAGTGCCGAAATGCAGCTATTCGTGGGTCGTTCGCACGCGTTTCGGGAAAGGCGATCGCGTAGATTGTCATTAGGGGTGTGGTTGCGCTGAAGAGCCTGTTCAGTCGGCCAGAGGCTACGGTTGCGCGTACGACGGCGTCGTACGCGAGTGACACGCCCTGATGCTGTTCGACCATCGTCGTCGACAACTCGCAGTTGGGATGGGTTGGTCCAGGAGGCAATTTCGCTCCGGCAAGACCGGCGGCGGCGAACCACTCGGGCCAAGCATCGTCTGTCTCGTCATAAAACAGCGTGAGGCGAAGCAGATTCTTTGGATGCTGCACATTCTCACGCCTGCGCAGTTCAGGTGAAATCACCGGATAGCGCGCCGAGGCTATCAGCGGCTCGACTTGCAAGCCCGGGGTCGGGCGGTCGGACCACTGGATCACGACGTCCGCGTCGTTCGTCAAGAAGTCGAGCGACGGGGCACCGTTCGAGACCCTCAGCCGGAGATCACGGGCGAAATCGAGCCTCGACAGGCGGGGCACGAGCCAGCGCGCCGCGAAGCCCGGAGTGGAGAGGACGCGCAACGTGCTGGGCGCCTCGCGAATGGCCTCGGTCTCTTCGAGAAACGCGTCAAGTAGGTGAGTTAGTTTTCCGGCATACCCCCTCGCCCGTGAGGGTCAGCGCGATCCGGTTGCCCGAACGCTCGAAGAGCTGCGTGTCCAGGAACCCCTCGAGCGCCCTGATTTGGTGGCTGACGGCCGATGGCGTCAGGCACAACTCTTCCGCTGCGGCCTTGACAGACATGTGCCGCGCAGTGGCCTCGAAGGCACGGACAGCTGCAAACGGGGGGAGCCTGCGTCCCATATCTCTGCCTGAACTGGATTCACGCGAGCCTGAAAAGCGATCATTCGATGACGAAACGGAAACAGCGTAGCATCGGGACGCCAAATCTCAAAATCATTCACCGGAGGGATCGATGCTCTGGCTCCGCTTCGCCGTGGCGAGCGCCGCGGCTCTGATCGTCTTGTGCCCAACGCTGCCACGCGCCGAAGCCGAAACACATGTATTGTTCACAGAATGGCAGCAGGCAGACAGCATGGCCACGCTCGCCTCAGTGCTTGATGACTGGCTCGATGTTTGGACAGATTGGCCGCGCCGCGAAGCTGCCCCTCATGTCCGCTTCGTCGGTGCGTGGCAGGCGGCGGCGCGGCAAGGTGCGACGGCCAACTTCCAGCGCGGTCGCTCGCGAGGACTATATGATCCCAATCGGTCCGAGGTCCTTTTGGTGCGCCCCTGTGACCCGCACGAAGCAGACGACGTCGCCGTATTGTTGCACGAACTCGTACATCACCGGCAGGCGCCGCATCACTGGTATTGCCCGGCCGCACAGGAATTGCCGGCGTACCGTCTGCAGGAGGCGTGGCTTTCGGAGCAAGGACGGGCGGTTGACGTCAATTGGCTGGCCGTAGTGCTCGACGCCGGATGCACCCCGCGAGATATTCATCCGGAGTGACTCAACCGATGATGGGGAGGAAGAACGGCGCCCTGCGCCGGCACGAGGAATATCGATGCCCATTTGAAAAGTCTCTCCGGCGCTTAGCAGTCATTAAGGGCTCGGAGCGGTCATGCGGCCTCCGGGCGCTGTTCGACAAGAGAGCGGACGGAAGGGCCGTGCGGCCATGCACCGCCGGTCGGCAATAGCATGGAGGTTTTGGGATTTTCGCAGCAGGAGCAAATTTCCTGAGCGAGCCCCGCGTCGGCAGAACGTGGTTGATCCATGTCATTCCCCGTAAGCCCGAGCTCTGGCCAACTCCTCAATGACGACTTGCCAAGATCAGAGTTGTAGGTCGCGCTGACCGATCCCTCCCCGGCTCTGGAGCGATGCCGCCACGCCGGGCGCGACCCCGGGAAATCCCGCGATTACGGGCTACGGCAGGCTGGACTGAAGACAGTGCCATTTCAGGGGAGGGAAAGAATGAAACTGGTAAGACTCACGGTGGGTGCCGCGCTATTGCTCATCGCCGGTACGGCCGGTGCAGAAGAGCGCTTTCTCGAGAACGAGACAATCTCGTCCATCGTCGGGGACTTCACTTTCGAGAAGGGGTTTCCCACGCCCGAGACGACCGAACGGCTGTTCCAGCTGCGCACCACCTACCGGGTGATGGAGGTGATCCAGCAGAACACCTTCGCGGCCTCGCTTTTCGCCATGCGCAAGGGTTTCGAGGAGTTCGGCGCGGGCGCCCCCAACCAGGTGATCGTGTTCAAGGACCTCATGGACGCTAAGTCCGAGTTCCTGACCGCGAACAACACCACCGTCTACGCCATAACCTTCCTCGACCTGAAGGAAGACGGGCCGACGGTGGTCGAGGCGCCCGCTGGCATGCTGGGCTTCTTCAACGATATGTGGATGCGCTACGTCGGCGATGTCGGCAACGCCGGTCCCGACAAGGGCGAGGGCGGAAAGTTCCTGATCCTGCCGCCCGGCTACGACGGCGAGGTGCCCGAGGGCTACTTCACCTTCTCCTCACGCACCTTTGGCGTGTGGATGGGTCTTCGAGCCTTCCTGGTGGATGGCAAGACGGATGCAGCTAACGCGCTCTACGAAAACCTCAGCATCTACCCCCTTTCCGAGGCAGCGAACCCACCTCCGACAGAGCTGATCAACGGCTCAGGTCAGGAAATCCTGACGGTCCATTCCGAGAACTACCACCTGATCGAGGAGCTTGGCGCGCTGGTGGCGCAAGAGCATCCCGATGCGCTCGACGGGGCGCAGAAATTCCTGCTGGCCTCGATCGGCATCGAGTTCGGAAAGCCCTTCGAGCCGTCTCCCGAGGAGCGGGCCCTCCTCGAGCCCGCGGCCAAGGTCGGCGCGGCGCTGCTGCGGGCCAACATGTGGAACTACAACGGTGACGAGAAATACATCTACCCGGACCGAAAGTGGTGGAACCCCTTCGTCGGCGGCGTCTACACATTCGACCCCAAGGGCTATCTCGACTACGACGCGCAGGCCTTCTTCGCCGCCTACGCCACCGGCGTGACGCCCGCCATGGCCAGCAAGATGGTCGGCGTCGGCTCGCAGTATCTCTGCACCCACACCGACGGCAACGGCCAGCCGCTCGACGGGGCGAGGACCTACAAGCTCAGGGTTCCCGCGGGCGTCGTCCCGGCCAAGGATTTCTGGTCGGTCGTGGTCTACGACAGCGCGAGCCGCTCCATGATGCTCACCTCGCAGGAGTTCCCGGCGCTCAGCAGCTACAGTGATCTCGCGGCCAACGAAGACGGCTCCGTCGACCTCTACTTCGGCCCGAAGGCACGAGAGGGCAAGGAGGCGAACTGGATCGAGACCGATCCGGCGAAAGGCTGGACGGCGATCTTTCGCGTCTACGGCCCCCTCGAGCCGTTCTTTGAGCAAAGCTGGAAGCTGAACGACATCGAAGCGATCGAGTGAGCTGGCGCGGGCATGGCCGCGACCGCGACCTCAGGCCGGGGCCCGCCTGATCCCGGCCAAAACGCAGGGCCGCGGCGCCGAGCGTCATCGGCACGAGTCGCTTCGATTTCTCGCGCTGAATTTCCAAAGCGAGGAGATTGTTGCTCCGTCCCCTCGCTTCCGAGTCGAACTCGCTGGACGACCCCAAGTGGTTCGGGAGATCTCGTGCGCGAGACTACAACGGCGCGCCGGAAAACGAATCTCAGCCGGATGATATGAAAGGGAAGCGCACGTCGGCCGAAGAATGATGCGGATCGATGTGTTGCGAAATTATCGCGCCGCCTGGCATGGATTTGGCGCGTTTTGAGCCTGGGCTCATCTTCGCGAAATTAAGCGAGAGCGTGGCCAAGTTTGAGGGCCACCTGAGAAAAGAAAAATATACAATAAATTCAGATACTTGACGATCTGACCGATTTCTCTTGGTATCGTCTTGAATGCGCCGGAAACACTCGGCGCAAATTTATTTTGGCCAAAATCAGCTGTTGTTCGGTTCTTCGAGATGGGTAGTTTCTCGACCTCAAGCGACGGCTGAACGGCAGCTCACACAGACTGAGCGCGGTTTTTTCTTCGTGAAATCGGCAATCAGCCAACCTCTCAATCGACAACGCCGGACCCCGGCAGACGGTCGAGAGGTCAGGGTCAACAGGAGACGAAGTTCCACGGTCACCGGCACAGGGTAGACCACCATACATCGCAGGTCGATCCGTTGTGAAGCCTGCACCTCGAGCCACCGGAAACGCCAACGGGGCTCATCAAACAAGACCAGAAATCAGTATCGCAGCCTTCGGGCAGCGTCGGAGCACATTCCGGCGAACGATACTCTCATGCCGAAAGGAAAGAGCATGATGAAGTTGTCAGATGGAGGGGTGACGATGCCCCAGCGACTGCAACTCGCACGGAAAGTCGCGGTCGGGGCCCGTGAGCACGCGACTGCACAGATCACGTTCGGCCCGGATGAGGGCTACACCGTGGGCGTCGATAGCAACACTGAGATGAAGTGCATGCTTGTCGTCATGGCCCGCCCGAACGTGGTTGGGATTGAGAACCAGGTACTCTTTGAGTGGCCCAAGTCGAACGGGAAGACCGGTAAACACTTTTTCGATTTTCGGGTCCTGATGGCCGACGGCAAGCGCCGGGCAATCATGGTGAAATCGGAATCCCGGCGTCGGCAAGCCTCGGTCCAAAAGGAACTGGAGGAAATTGCCGCTCGGGTGCCTGCGAGCTTTGCAGACGAAGTCGTCGTCATGACTGAGCGGGACATCGATCCCATCGAGTACTTCAATGCCGAGATGATGCACGAGATGCGTCGCCCCGACCCTGAAGCCGATGCCATGGCGCGTCGGATCCTCGGGGAGATTGTTGGTTCTGTCCAGATTCAGAAATTGGTCGACGCGATTGACCTTGGGGCGCGGGGCTTTCGTGCCGTGGTCCGTCTGATCCGCTCTCACGAAATCGAACTCACGAACAAGGTGCGCATCGCGCACGAAGCTTTTGTCCGCCGGAGGATGTTCAAATGATCGCCGTCAAACCCAGCCCCGTTCAGCCCAAGTTCTGCTTTTCCGAATACGATGGTATCGTGATCGGAGGACAGCCTTTCCGTTATTTCGAGACGCGGGAAGAGGGGCACATCTTCGTCTCCGCGACGCGCAAGAACGTTCCGCAAGTCATGACCAATGCCGAAATCAGCCGGTACCTTGCGGTCGGAAATTTCGAGTACACCCCGAACGAGTATCAGCCGGAGCATCTCCGGCAGCGTTTCCTGCCGGAAGACCAATTGCTCTCTCTCAAAGGAACGAAAGCCGAGAAGAAGGCAGAGATGCGCAGGGCGGTCGTCTATGCACTTCGTGAACTCCTGCGCGACGAGACCAAGAAAGTCTCGCGGACCGAAGCTTCTGTGCGGCGCCATATCGGTGCCATCAAGCTGCGGGCGGGGGAGATCATTGCTGAGGGCGAGCCTGAGAATGACTGCGAGAACCTCCCTGTTCCCAAGAAGTTGGGCGTCAAAACCGTGCTCAAATGGGAGCGTCTGGAGCGGCGTTTCGGGCTTACTGGGCTGTACGACCGGATCGCTGAGCGCGGCAATCGTGATCGCCGGATGGGGCAGGATGAACTCATGATCATGGGAAAGATCGTGAGCAAGTATCTCGACGATCAGTGTCCTTCGCAGAGCATTATCTTCAACGAGGTCAAAATGGCGTTCGCTGAGGAAAATGAGCGTCGCCGCCATGATGGCAAGCCGGAAATCGTGTGCCCGTCACGTGAGACGGTGCGGTTGGCGATCAGGAAGCTTAACCCGTTCGACATCACCTTGACCCGGAAGGGGCGCGAGGCGGCGAACCGGCAGTTCGCGCCCATCGGAATGGGGCTGGATATCACACGGCCGATGCAGCGCATCGAGTTTGATGAGTGGGAGTCCGACGTCATGTCCCTCATGGCTGAAGGCGGCTTGCTCGAACATCTGACGCTCGACGAAAAGAGGGCCCTTGGGCTCGACAAAAAAGCCGCGCGGTGGTGGGTCACCGTGGCGATCTGCTGTGCGACCCGTTGCATCGTCGGCATGGTCATCTCGCGGCGGCCGAATTCTCAGAGCGCCCTCCGCGTCATCGAGATGATGATGCGCGACAAAGGGGTCTGGGGTGATGCCTGCGGTGGACTGACGCCCTGGAACCAATTCGGGTGGCCGTCGCTCATCGTAACCGACTGTGCAGCTTACAACATTTCCAGCCTCGTCCAGGCACGAGTGTCCGACCTCGGCATCATGCTGCAGTACTGTGCTGCGGCCAACCCTGAGACGAAAGGCAGTGTCGAGCGCATTTTCGGTACCCTTGCCACTCAGTTGATGCCGCGTCTCAGCGGGCGCACCTTCAGTAACATTGCCGACCGGGGAGAGTACGACTCCGTGAAACGCGCTGTGCTGAAACCGGAAGAGTTCTGCTCCGTCTTGGTTCGCTACATCGTGGATATCTACCATCGGACGCCGCACAGCGGGCTGAATGGTGAGACGCCGCTGGACTGCTGGAACCGGCTCGTTGAAAAATTCGGCGTTCAGCCGCCGCCCAATCTCGGGCGCCGGCGCCTGATCTTCGGACATGAACGTACGCGCACCGTGACCCGGCAGGGGATCACCATCCTCGGGGTCCGCTATCATTCCGAGATCCTGGCGCGCTACATGGCCAGGTCCCATGAGCGCAAGGTCTCGATCCGGTGGTATCCCGAGGATATCGGCGCGATTTGGGTCCAGATGAACGATCGGTGGTTCGAGGTTCCTGCGGTTTTCGATCGGTACAAAGGGGTCTCGGCTCAGGAGTGGCAGCACGCGGCAGAGGAGATCAGGGCGCAAAACGCCCGCAACGCCGAGGTCAATTTCTCCGTGGTTCGGCAGGCACTCGACTTTGTCAAAGAAACCAATGCTGCCGCGATGACACGCGTGGGGCTCATCATGCAGGATTGGTCCGAGAAGCGCTTGGACTACGAGGAAGATCGCTTGTTCATCGGATTCAAGACGTCCGAGGCGGAGCCCGATAGCACCTTCGACAAGCACCGTGGCGAATGGGGAACGCGCCTGCCGACCGCAGGCTCCGTAGCCATGGACGTCCTTTCCAGCGGTAATCAGCCTGATGGGGACGATGTCGTCGCTTCCGGCTGCTTTGGCTCGATCCAATTTTCCGACCATCAGCCCGGCGATGGCACTGACTCGACTGATGACGGCGACGATTGGAACCTGGAGGACGCATGACCGCGGGTACGGCACTTCTCACCAGCAACGAAAAACTCGCAGCCGTGGAACGGCTGCGAGACAAATATCTCTCGACGCCGCGCGACGTCCAGTTTCGTCGCTATCTGGACCTGCTGCTGCAGCGAGATGAGCAGGGCCGGATGATTGCGAAGCCTCGGCTCCACAACAAGAGCGGCGACGCGAGGGGCATCGCTGTCGTCGAGCCCGCAGGTGGCGGCAAGACCTCGCTGATCCATCATGGCCTCAAGAGCCACCCGGCGCTTCAGCCGCGCGATGCAGCGCATCAGCCTTGGCTCGGCGTCCGGGTGCCCAGCCCGGCCACTGCCAAGAGTCTGGGAATCGAGATCCTCAATGCCAGCGGGTACCCTTCTGTTTCCCGATCGCAAACCGAAGACGACATCATGCGCAAGGTCCGGCACCATTTCAAACTGCGTGGCACCGCGGTGCTCTGGATCGACGAAGCGCATGACCTGTTCGGGGCAGGCAGCAAGTTCAAGGTCGATGTCTTCCTGAAGACCGTCCGGAATCTCATGCAGGGGGACGGTGCCGTCAGTGTCGTCCTGAGCGGGGTCGAAAGCCTCTGGCAGATCGCGTCGTGTGATGCGCAGGTTACGCGCCGCTATTGGCGGTTGCCGCTTGCGGATGTCTCACCACATTCTGATCGCAAGGCGCTAACGAAGGTCATCGCCACATACTCGGATGCGGTGGGTGTTCGCCCGCCATCGAATGAGGACCTGATCGATCGGCTCGTGCATGCCAGCAGGAAACGCTTCGGTCGCTGCATCGAAAATATTCTTGCGGCACTTGAGGCGGCGGCGTTGGACAATGCCGAGGAACTTACGGTCAACCATTTCGCCGAAAGTTGGGGTATGCAAGAAGGTTGTGCCGTTGGCCAGAACGTCTTTCTCGCGCGCCATTGGGCAAAGATCGACCTGGGCGAGACACAGTTGTTCGGGAATGGAGGGCGTTGATGCTTGCGCCGCACTTTCCCTTTCACCCGGAGGAAAGCCCGCTGTCATTTGCGGCGCGCCTTGCCAAGCTGCACACTGGCAGCCATCTGGTCCCCTTCCTTCGCGATGTCGGAATTCGTCCCGAGCAATTGGCGACCAACGATGAGGAGGCTCTCCGCCGTCTGGCCGAAATCGCTGGCGTCAATGTCGATGAACTGCGGGCCAACGCGGCTGTCCGGGTAGGGAAACGCATCTACGAACTCCGAGGTGAACTGGTCACCGCGGAGTTCCTGGCGAACCCGTATACGATTTTCTGTCCGGCCTGCCTGGCTGAGGATGACTTGGAGGGCACACGGCTCGGTCGGTGGGAATGGGCGCTGTCAATCGTCAGAACTTGCCACCGCCACGACATTCCACTCGTCCGTCAGGCCCAGGTCACGTGGGACGACAACCTGCACTGTCTCGATCGCCGGGTCCCGGAGCGTGGCGAGAAACTCAGAGCGACGATTGCCGCTGCGCACCTTCGCACTGTCTCGCCGCTGCAAGACTATGTCCTGCTTCGGCTTGAGGGCAATGCTGGTCCCAAGTGGCTGGATGCGCAGACCTTGGATCAAGCAACCCGTGCAACGGAGCTGCTGGGTGTGCTGGTCGCCTTTGGGCCGAAACAGAAGCTCCCAGAACTGACGTCTGATGATTTGGACCATGCAGGTCGCACCGGCTTCGAATTTACGTCGCGCGGCGAGGAAGGTATCCGGGAGGCACTCGAGGCACAGTTTCGGAAGTTCGACGACGCGTCAGGCACACCCGGGGCTCGCAAGATTTTCGGGTGCTTCTACAATGCGCTGGCGCACTCCAAGTCGCTGAAGGAACCGGGCGACATTGCGCGGATCCTGCGGGAGGTCATCGTCGAGAACATCGCCATGGCCACTGGAACAAAGGTGCTGGGTATCAACCTCCCCGAGCGTCGCCTGCACACAGTGGCGTCCTTGGCAAAGGAACAGGGCGTTGATCCTCGCACCCTAAGCAACGTGCTGGTTGCGGCGGGTGTGATACCGGATCGGGCACCTGCCCATTTTGCAGTTCCGGTCGATCATGGGCGCGAGATTGCGGGCCGCATGAAACGCACCGTGAACGTGATCTCGCTCTGGAAGGAGCTGAATTGCACCCGACCGATCGTCGATCAGCTCTTTGATGAGCGGCTGCTCAATCCCATCTACTATGGGAAGCCGGGGATGAAGGGACGGACTCAGAAGTCGGTGGATCGCGAGGAGGTTGCCAAGCTGGTTGGCAAGCTGCATGCGGCGGCGGCAGAACTGGGTTCCGAAATCGTAGGGCTGGTGCCGGTTTCGAAAGCTGCGGAAAAGGCCAAGCTGCCG
>NZ_JADFFK010000038.1 GCF_015223355.1 Salipiger mangrovisoli
CGCTTCCGGATGGACGTCTGGAACAGCTTCGCCCCGCACCTGCTGCACCTGCTGCAGGTCGGCGCACGTGAACTCGCTGCTGAAACCCTCTAACCTGAAGGGATAATCCCATGTTCAACAGACTGCCCAAGAACGGCATCTCCGATGCCCTCGTCGCGACCGCCGTGGCCGCGGAGCTGACCCGTCAGCAAAGCCAGATCGAGCTCATCGCCTCGGAAAACATCGTGTCCGCGAACGTCATGGCGGCGCAGGGCTCGGTGCTGACCAACAAATATGCAGAAGGCTATCCCGGCAAGCGCTACTACGGCGGCTGCGAGCACGTGGATACGGTCGAGCAGATCGCCATCGACCGGCTCAAGCAGCTGTTCGGGGCGGAATACGCCAACGTGCAGCCGCATTCCGGCGCGCAGGCCAACCAGGCAGTGTTCCTCGCCCTGCTCGAACCGGGCGACCGGATCATGGGGCTGTCGCTGGCGCATGGCGGCCACCTGACCCACGGCTCGCCGGTCACCATGTCGGGCAAGTGGTTCGACGTGGTCTCCTACGAGGTCGATGCCGAGAGCCACCTGATCGACATGGAGAAGGTGCGCGAGAAGGCATTGGAGACCAAGCCCAAGCTGATCGTCGCGGGCGCCTCGGCCTATCCGCGCAAGATCGACTTCGAGGGCTTCCGCAAGATCGCCGACGAGGTCGGGGCCTACCTGATGGTCGACATGGCGCATTACGCCGGGCTGATCGCGGGGGGCAAGTACCCGAACCCGGTGCCGCACGCCCATGTCGTCACCTCGACCACCCACAAGACCCTGCGCGGCCCGCGCGGGGGCGTCATCCTGACCAATGACGAGGCGCTGGCCAAGAAGCTGAACTCGGCGGTCTTCCCCGGCAACCAGGGCGGCCCGCTGATGCATGTGATCGCCGCCAAGGCCGTGGCCTTCGGCGAGGCGCTGCAGCCCGAGTTCGCCGATTACGCCGGGCAGGTGATCGAGAACGCCAAGGCGCTGGCCGACGTGCTGATGGTCGGCGGGCTCGGCATCGTCTCGGGCGGCACCGACAGCCACATGGTGCTGGTCGACCTGCAACCCAAGGGGGTGACCGGCAAGGTCGCCGAGATCGCGCTCGAGCGGGCGGGTCTCACCTGCAACAAGAACTCGATCCCCAACGATCCGCAGAAGCCCTTCGTGACCTCGGGCATCCGGCTCGGCACCTCGGCCGGCACCACGCGCGGCTTCCGCGAGGCCGAGTTCGAGCTGATCGGCGGGCTGATCCTGCGTGTGATCGACGCGCTGTCGCATGATCCCGAAGGCAATGCCGAGGTCGAGGCGATGGTGCGGGCGGAAGTGCAGGCGCTCTGCGACGATTTCCCGATCTACGCGACCACCGCCTGATCGCAGGCAAAGGCTCCCGCCCCGCCCGCACGTCCGGGCGGGGCCAATGACCGCAACCTCAAGCTCCCGGGCGCGCCTCGGGGCCGATGCTCAAACAGAGTCCAACAGACATGTCCAAGATCATCCTGACCGTCTCCTGCCCCGTGCGCTCCGGTGTCGTGGCGGCGATTTCCTCCTACCTCGCCGAGCAGGGCTGCAACATCCATGACAGCTCGCAGTTCTCGGACATCGAGAACGACCGCTTCTTCATGCGTCTCAGCTTCGTGTCGGAGCAGGGGGTGACGCAGGAGACGCTGAGCGCGGGCTTTGCCGAGATCGCGGCGCGACTGGATGCGGACTTCGCCTTCCACGATCCGTCGGAGAAGATGAAGGTGGTGATCATGGTCAGCCGCTTCGGGCACTGCCTGAACGACCTGCTCTATCGCTGGCGGATCGGCGCGCTGCCGGTCGATGTCGTGGCCGTCATCTCCAACCACATGGACTACCAGAAGGTGGTGGTGAACCACGACCTGCCGTTCCATTGCATCAAGGTGACCAAGCAGAACAAGCCCGAGGCCGAGGCCGCGATCATGCGCGTGGTCGAGGATACCGGGGCGGACCTGATCGTTCTGGCCCGTTACATGCAAATCCTCAGCGACGAGATGTGCCGCAAGATGTCGGGGCGGATCATCAACATCCACCATTCCTTCCTGCCGTCCTTCAAGGGGGCAAACCCCTACAAGCAGGCCTTCGAGCGCGGCGTGAAGCTGATCGGGGCGACCTCGCACTACGTGACCGCCGATCTGGACGAGGGTCCGATCATCGAACAGGACACGATCCGCGTGACCCATGCGCAGAGCGCCGACGACTACGTCAGCCTTGGCCGCGACGTCGAGAGCCAGGTGCTCGCACGGGCCATCCACGCGCATATCCATCGCCGGGTCTTCCTCAACGGCGACAAGACGATTGTCTTCCCGGCCAGCCCCGGCGAGCACGCCTCGGAGCGGATGGGCTGAGATTGATGTGATCCCCGAAACCGCCCCTGTTCCAGCTTGAAGTTTTCCGGACGGACTCCTCAGCTGGGAGAGGAGCGGACAGGCACTACCCTTCTGATTGTGTCCTGCGCCCCGAAAACTGCTCCGGGCGTCCGATCAAGGCCACCAGCAGGGTGCCGCCCGAAGCTGTGCCGCGAACCGCGACGGGTGCGATGGACATCGTCAGGGCGACCGAACTTGTCAGCGAGATCCCGCTCCCGAACCCGATGGCGGCAAACGCGGAGGCGACCATGGCGACGGGCATGTCCACGGCCGGCGAAAGAGGTGCGACCGCCGCGATCCGGACGGCGAAGAGAAACAACTTCGCCCGCCCGAAACGCCGCACCATCGGACCGAACTGGGCCCGCGACACCATTGCGCCTCCGGCGCGGATATCGAGCAGCGTGCCAATCATGACCGGAGAAATGCCGCGCTCCTCCCCGAAGACCGGAAGGAAGGCGAGCAGAGAGTCCTGGGCGGCAACGCAGAAGCTTCCTGTCACGATGATCCAGGTCAGCCCGGGCGTGCCGAGAACGCTTGAAAACCGGATCTCCTATGGCGATCTTGCCGGCTGGCGCTGCGCGAGCGGCTGATCCGCAACGCCGACTGATCCATGGGTCTTGAGGCGACCCCATGGAGTGCTCCGGGTTAAATGCCAATGCATGGGCGGTTATCGATCTACCGGGATGAAGACCTCCGGCGCCGGTACCCGATATCCGAGGGCACTATGCGGCTGAGAGGTGTTGTAATGCTTGCGCCATCTTTCGATGAGGATTTGCGCCTCCCTCAACGAGTAGACGACCGCGCCATTCAGGAGCTCGTCCCTGAACCTGCTGTTGAAGCTCTCGCAATAGCCGTTCTCCCAGGGTGACCCCGGCTCGATGTACGCGGTCTTCGCCCCCACCAGCTCGATCCAGTCGCGCCCCTTCTGCGCGATGAACTCCGGGCCATTGTCGGACCGGATGAACCGAGGCGGACCGCGCTGGATGAAGAGGTCCGTCAGGGCGTCCAGAACATCGGTGGAATTCAACTGCCTGTCGACACGGATCATCAGCGCCTCCCGCGTATACTCATCGAGGATGTTGAGCGTCCGGTAGGCCCGGCCATCGCTGGTCCGGTCCTGCACGAAGTCGCAGGGCCGGACGGGGTTGGGGTGCTCGGACTTCGGCCGCACGCAGGAGCTGTCGCCCAGCCAGAACCGGCGGTAGCCGTAGCGACCATACTCCCGGGCCAGCTCGGTGACGTCGGCGGTCAGCCGCGCCTCATCGTCCCGGCCCTGGGGCGGCTTGCGCTGCGTGGAGCGGTGCCGGCCGAGCACCCGGCAGGCCCGGCGTTCGGAGATGCCGAGTGTCTGGCGCACATGCTCCACGCACTCGCGGCGGCGCGAAGGGCTTAGAAGTTTCCCTGTGCAGCCTCGGTCAAGATCAGCTTCTCGAGCGTCAGGTCGGACACCGCCCGCCGCAGCCTCAGGTTCTCCTTCTCGAGCTCCTTGAGCCGCGACAACTGTGCCCGGTTCATCCCGCCATACTGCTTCCGCCAACGGTCGAACGTGTGCTGCGATATCCCGATCTGCCGCACCGCATCGGCCATCGACAGGCCTTGGCCATGTAGCGCCTCGACTTGGCGCAACTTGGTGACAATGTCTTCCGGCCTCTCTCGCTTTCCAGCCATTCCGTACCACCTGTTCACCGAAATCCTACCGGACTTCGCGCATCGGGGGTGGACCACCTCTATGGGGCTGGCTTATTTTCTTGAGGGCGCGTAATCTGAATTATGTTGATAAAGAGGCGCCAACCTACGCCCCGGGATCTTACCAGACCGGCGGTGTCGTCACCCACATCACCCGGCTTTGCTCGTTGCCGAGGTTGCGGAACCGATGCAGGCGGCGGCTTTCGAAATGGAAGGCGTCGCCCTCCGCCAGCACGAAACGGTCATCCTCGACCCAGAGCTCGAGCTTGCCGCTGAGCACCACGCCGCATTCCTCGCCTTCGTGCGCATAGGATTCCTCGCCCGAGCCGCCGCCGGGATCGAGCACGATCTCCATCACCTGCAGCGCGCCCTCGTCATGCGCGGTGAGAAAGGACTTGACCATGCCCTTGTCACCGAAATCGACGGTACGCCGACGGGCTTCGCGGACGATGATCCCGGCCTCGCGGCTGGCGCTGTCGGTCTCGGCGAAGAGCGACAGGAACGGGATGCCGATCACCTCGCAGATCGCCCGAAGGTTGCGGATCGAGGGCGAGGAGATGCCGCGCTCGATCTGGCTCAGCAGCCCGGTCGAGATGCCCACCCCTTCGGCCACGGTCTGCAGCGACAAGCCGCGCCCCTTGCGCGCCTGCCGCACCGCCTCGCCAAGCGAGATATCGTCCATCGAGGACATCGGATCGGACAGCAGCTTTGCTTCATTTTCGGCTGAGGGCATCGGCGAATCTTCATCCCAGTGAACGCGGCGCCGGAGGCATCGCTCCGCCGGCCCCATCTGCTTAGCCGCTCTGCAGAAAAATATGAAGGAAAACTCGCGCGCTGCCGGAGAGTTTTCATATGAGTGAAGAATTTCAGGGAAACTTGTTGCATTGGGGCAATTCTTCAATATCGTGAAGGTCAGATAGAAACCGCGCCACCCCGCCCCGGCGGCAAGCGTGGCGCATGACACAGGGAAAAAACCAATGAAATTCCGCTCGCTTGCCATGGCCGGGGCGCTTGCGCTCTGCGCCGCCCAGTCCCACGCCGAGGATTTCAAGGTCGGGATCACCACGACCGGCGTTCCCTTCACCTTTGTCGACACCGGCACGCAGAAGCCGACAGGCGCCATGGTTGATCTCGCCGCGGCCATCGCCGAAGATCTTCAGATGACGCCGGAATTCGCGATCACCCAATTCTCGGCGCTGATCCCGGCGCTGCAGACCGACAAGATCGACGTCATCTCGGCCGGCATGTTCGCCACCGACAAGCGCAAGGAAGTGGTCGACTTCTCGACGCCGGTCTACAGCTACGGTGATGCGGCCTTCGTTTCGGCAGACGACGCGGGCGCCTATCAGCTTGAGGATCTCGCGGGCGAAGTGGTCGGCGCGCAGATCGGCACCACCTTCGCGGACCAGCTGCAGGCCAAGGGCATCTTCAGCGAGGTGAAACTCTACGACAGCCTCGTCGACATCATGCGCGACGTGAAGCTCGGCCGGATCAAGGCGGGCTTCGGCGACAAGCCGATCGTCGCCTACCAGATCGCACAGAACCCGGGCCTGGGGGTGAAGCTGGTCGACGGCTACACGCCGATGGGCGTCGGCGAGGTGGCGCTCGCGGTCTCGAAGGACAAGCCCGAGCTGCTGGATCAGGTCAACGCCGCCATCGCCGAGATGCAGCAGAGCGGCGAGCTGGCCGAGATCTTCGGCAAGTACGGCCTCTGAGCCTCTCGCGAGACCTGCCGGGCCCGGACCAGCGCCGGGCCCATGACGTCCTGACAGGAGACCTTCATGTCCCCCCTTTCCGAGCGGATACAGGAGTATCTGCCGCTGCTTGTCACCGGGCTCTGGCAGACCGTTGCCGTGACCCTGATTTCGCTTGTCCTCGCCTCGGCGCTGGGACTGATGTGGGCGCTGATGCGCAGCTCCGGGAGCCGCTGGATGAGCCTGCCCGCGCGCTACATCGTCGAGTTCCTGCGCGGCATCCCGATCCTCGTCGTGCTCTTCTACATCTACTTCGTGATGCCCGAGGTCGGGCTTGACCTGACCGCCTTCCAGGCCGGCGTCATGGGGCTTGCGCTCACCTATTCGTGCTACATCGGCGAGACCTTCCGGGGCGGCATCGAAGCTGTGGATCGAGGCCAGATCGAGGCCGCGAAATCCATCGGCATGAAGCACGGGAAGATGATGCGCCGCATCGTGCTGCCGCAAGCCTTCCGGATCGCCCTGCCGCCCTATGGCAACAACATGGTCATGCTGCTTAAGGACAGCAGCCAGGTCTCGGTGATCTCGGTTGCCGAGCTGACCATGCAGGGCAAGATGCTGGCCTCCTCGACCTTCGATAACATGACCGTCTTCACCATGGTCGCGGCGCTTTACCTGTGCCTGACGATCCCGCTGAACTTCCTGATGCGCCGGGTCGAACTCAAGATGGGAGCCGCGACGTGATCCGTTTCGAAAATGTGCACAAGTCCTTTGGCAAGCACGAGGTGCTCAAGGGCATCGATGCCGAAGTCGACAAGGGTCAGGTCGTGTGCCTGATCGGCGCCTCGGGCTCGGGAAAATCGACGCTGCTGCGCTGCGTCAACGGGCTCGAGGATTACCAGTCCGGTCGGATCAGCATCGAGGGCGAGACGATCGATGCCCATGCCGCCTCGATCCACGCGATCCGCACGCGTGTGGCGATGGTATTCCAGCGATTCAACCTCTTCCCCCATATGACCGCGCTGCAGAACGTCATGGAAGGGCCGGTGCATGTGCTGGGGGAAGACCGGCGCGAGGTCCGTGCCCGCGCCGAAGACCACCTGCGCCGCGTCGGGCTCGCCGAGAAGATGGATTTCTACCCCTCGGCGCTCTCCGGCGGGCAGCAGCAGCGCGTCGCCATCGCCCGCGCGCTCGCCATGCGGCCCGACGCGATCCTGCTCGATGAGCCGACCTCGGCGCTCGATCCCGAGATGGTCGGAGAGGTGCTCGCGGTTCTGCGCGACTTGGCGCAGGAGCATATGACCATGCTCATCGTCACCCATGAGATCCAGTTCGCCCGCGAAGTCGCCGATGGCGTGATCTTCCTTGACCAGGGGCGGATCGCGGAACATGGCAGCGCCGAAGAGGTTCTGACCCGCCCGCAAAACCCGCGCACGCAGGAGTTCCTGCGCCGCGTCACCCATCCTATCTGATCGGGGCCCGCCATGGACTTCCTGTCGCTCTGGGCCACCTCGGCCCCCGCCGCACCCATCTGGCCGCAGCTCGATCACAGCCTGCGCTGCGACGTGCTGGTGATCGGTGGCGGCTTCCAGGGGCTTTCCGCCGCGCTGCATCTCGCCGAGGCCGGCACCGACGTGGTGCTGCTCGAGGCGCAGGAGCCCGGCTTCGGCGCTTCGGGGCGCAATGGGGGGCAGGTCATCCCCGGCCTGAAGGACGATCCGGACACGCTCGACCGGCTCTGGGGCCCCGCCGCGAGCGAGTTCGCCGGACGCACGGCCGACACGCTGTTTGAACTGGTGGCGCGGCTCGGCATCGACTGTGACGCGGTGCAGGGAGGCTGGATCCAGGCCGGCAACCGTCAGGTGCATCTGCCCGGGCTGCAGGCGCGCATGGCGCAATGGCAGGCGCGCGGCGTCGCCGCCGACTGGCTCGACGCGGCGGCGATGGTGCAGGTGACGGGCGCGCGCGGCTTCGTCGGCGGCTGGCGCGATCCACGGGCCGGGCGGGTGCACCCGCTGAAGCTGGCGCGCGGACTGGCTCAGGTTGCGGAGGCGGCGGGCGTCAAGCTCTTCGCGCACTCCAAGGTGGCCGGGCTTGGCCGAGGCGGCACGGGCTGGCAGGCCCGGCTCGAAGCCGGCGTCACGGTCGAAGCCGAGCAGGTGATCCTCGCCAGCAATGTCTACACTCCGGCCTCGCTCGATCCGCGGCTGGCCCGGGCGACGGTGCCCGCGAACAGTTTCCAGATCGCCACCACCCCGCTGACCGCCGATCAGCTCGCGCGCATCCTGCCCGGCGGCGAGGTGGTCTCCGAAGCGCGCCGCGTCGGCACCTATTTCCGCATCGGCCCAGAGAACCGGTTGATGCTCGGCGGGCGCGGCAGTTTTGCTGATCCGCAGAGCGCCGCGGGGTTCGCCCGGATAGAGGCGGAACTCGCGCGGCTCTTCGGGTCGGGTTTCGAGATCACCCATCGCTGGTTCGGCCGGGTCGGCATGACGCCCGATCACCGCCTCCGTCTCTGCGCCCCGGCGCCCGGTCTACTGGCCGCCACCGGTTTCAACGGGCGCGGCGTCGCACTCTCGATCTCCCTCGGCAAGGCCATGGCGGCGCATGTCGCGCAGGGAACGCCGCTGCCGATCCCGCCGAGCCCGAGCATCCCCGCCCTGCCCTTCCACGCGCTGCACCCGATCTACGGCGGGCTCGGCATTCAGTACTACCGGGTCCGCGACGCGCTGGACAGGTGATCGCCTTGGCCTGCCGGTGCGCTGCGGCGCCTTAGGAGCCGTCATGCTCCGGCGGGCAGGCATCGCTGACCCAGTTACGCAAGAATTCGCGATATATGATGGCTCTGGAGCGCTGCAGCACGCGCGCCAACGCCCGGTCAGGGAACTTTGCGAGCGTCCAGCGTTCAAACTGGACGCGCTCGCCGAGTCGCCCCCGCGCGTCGCCTCACAAAGCTGGGTCTTTCGCGCACCCCGGCAAGGGGTCGCTCTCGAAGGCTGTCCGGCAGCAAGACCGCCTCGAAGACACGGACGCGACGGACCAAAAGCCAGTGACCAGCCGGTCAAATCTGAATGCCGCTCGGATAAGGTGGAAATATGTAGAGGCGGTTTACCCTCGAAGAAGGGTTTTGAAGTCGCCATCCTCTTCGAGGTGCTCAATCGTCGGCCTGCATGTCGGTCCTGGACATAGTCTTGGAAACACCCAGGCCCTGCACGCCACAAATATTCTTTAGCGCTTCACCAAATGCCAGCGCCGATGCGCCTACCACTTCGTAGCCGATCCCCGGCGCCCCGACATCCAGGTCGGGTGTGCCGCCGACGACCAGCGCATTGGCGGGCATGACTTCGCTGAACCGCGCGCGCAGCGCCCGCATGATTTGGGGCGTCTGGCTGAACGGACCGGTGATCACGCAGTGATCCGGTTTCAGCGTGAGCACCAGGTTGCGCAGACACAGGGCGATGTACTCGATCGACATCGACCAGTCGGCGACATCCGGGCGCGCGGCAAGAACGTCGGCAAAGCCCCATTCGTCCGACGGAAGCGACGGATCACCGAGCCGATCGAGGAGCGCCCAGAGCCCCGCCTCGGCCTCAATGCAGCCGGTCATGCCGCATTTGCAGCGCGCGGTGCTGCGCGGATCGACGCAGAAATGTCCGACCTCGCCAAAGCTGCCGTATTGCAGGTCCAGCGCGCCGCGCCGGGCGAAGGCGGCGCCGATGCCGTAACCCCAGTGCAGCAGCAGCGTGGCATCATGTGCCCGCGCGTCGCTCTCGGACATGCGGGCACGCAATTCGCACTTGAGGTTCTTCGCCAGCAGGAACGGCATGCCGAGGCGCGCCTCCATGCCCGCGAAATCGAGTTCGGTGAGGTTTGGCCAGTGCGCCGCGTAGCGCCAGACCCGGTTGTCCTCGTCGACGATCCCCGGCAGTGACAGCACGACACCCGCAAGTCGGCTGTCCAGCGGCACATGCCCCTCGGCCGCGCGCACCAGATCGAGCAGCGCCGCGACGAAGGCCTCGTGCCCGATGGTATCGGCGTCGAGCTCGCATTGGTCCGCAACCAGCACCTTCCCGGCCATGTCGACCAGCGCGCAATGCAGGCCCCGCGAGACCGTGTTGCAGACGATGCTGACGAGACCCTGCGGATTGGCCGCCAGCGCGATCTCGGGCCGGCCCTTCTGACCCGCCACCTCGGGGCGCCCCTCGCGCACGAGACCGACCTGAATCAGTTCGAGCACGAGCTTCGACACCGTGGCCGGGCGGATGCACATATCCTCGGCCAGCCGCTTGCGCGTCTGCCCGTCAGAACCGGCGATACGGGCAAGAATGCGCCCCTTGCGCCCCTCCGGCCCTGCCGCGCCGAAAAGCCCAGAATAGTAGTCAAGAAGCTGTATTCTTTTCATTTTCCCGAGTTCCCGAGCGCGACCCACGGACATTTTATCGCATCGCACAGGCCCCGCGTCCAGCCGGCACAACATATTTATTGACGCCACAGTAATTAATGACAATGGTGTTATTAAAGGAGACGCCCGCATGAAACTTGTCATTTCGCCGACCCCTGCCGAAAGCGGCGCCGCAGCCGCAGCCGCCGGTGCAGCAACCATCCGAGAGGCGCTCGACGCCCGCGGCCGCACACGCATAATCCTCGCGACCGGCGCCAGCCAGTTCGAAATGCTGGTCGCGCTGACCGCGACTCCGGGCATCGACTGGTCGGCCTGCGAGGTCTTCCACCTCGACGAATACGTCGGCATGTCCGCCAGCCATCCGGCCAGCTTCGTCGGCTACCTGCGGTCCCGCTTCGTCGCGCAGGTTTCCGGGCTCGGGCGGTTCGAGGCGATCGACGGCACCGCGGCGGATCCGCAAGCCGAAATCGACCGCCTGTCTGCGGCCATCGCCGAGGCGCCGATCGACGTTGCCTTCATCGGCATCGGCGAGAACGGGCATCTGGCGTTCAACGACCCACCCGCGCTGTTCGACACCGAGGCACCCTATCTTCGGGTCACCCTCGATCAGGCCTGCCGCCAGCAACAGGTGTCCGAGGGCTGGTTCCCCGACCTCGGCGCGGTTCCGACCGAGGCCTACACGATGAGCATCCCGCAGATCCTCAAGGCGCGTCAGATCATCTGCACCGTGCCGGACAGCCGCAAGGCCAGAGCCGTTCAGGGCGCGGTCGAGGGGCCGCTGACCCCCGACTGCCCGGCCTCCGCGCTGCAAGGCCATGCGAACGCCGGGCTGTACCTCGACGCCGCCGCGGCATCGCTGCTGGCAAAGCGCGCGGGATGAGCACAGCCAGCCTCCTTTCCAGCATCCGCCAGCGCAGCGGGCCCATAGACCTTCCGGTGGTGCTGGCCGCGGGGACGGAGGGTGCCGCCGATCACCCGGGACGGACGGTGCGGCTGCTGCCTGACGGCCGGCTGCTGGACCACGGTCCGCTTGCATCGCAGCCGGAGAATTTCACCACGCCGGGGCTCGTTGACCTGCAGGTCAACGGCTTTGCCGGCGTCGATTTCAACCGCCCCGGCGTGACCCCCGCAGAGCTCGACCATGCGCTCGTTGCCCTCGCGCGGACCGGCGTCACCACGGTGCTGCCGACGGTCATCACCGGCGCGGCCGAACAGATGCTCGCCACGCTGAGCAGCCTCGATGCCGCCGTGCAGGGCAGCCGCCTCGGTCCGGAGATGGTCGCAGGGTATCATATCGAGGGGCCCTTCCTGTCGACGCTCGAGGGGTTCCGCGGCGCGCATGACGCCGCGCACATGGGCCCGGCGGAGATCGGGTTGATCGACCGGCTGCAGGCGGCGGCGACGCGGCCGATCCGGCTGGTCACCCTCGCCCCCGAGGTCTGCGGTGCGCTGGAGCTGACCCGCGAGCTCGTCCGCCGCGGCATCCGCGTCGCTGTCGGGCACAGCGCTGCGACCCCCGATCAGCTCGCCGCCGCCGTCGAAGCAGGGGCACGGCTCGCCACCCATCTCGGGAACGGCCTGCCCCAGCAGCTGCCGAAATTCGAGAACCCGGTGTTCTGGCAACTGGCGCAGGACGGGCTTGCGGCCATGTTCATCGCCGATGGCATCCACATTCCTCCGGGCGCGCTGCGCAGCCTGCTGCGCGCCAAGGGTCTGGAGCACAGCCTGCTGGTCACCGATGCGGTCTCGGCCGCCGGTCCCGATCAGGCGGCCGGGCTTTACCCCTTCGGGGCCGAGACGGTGGAACGGGCCGCCGACGGCACGGTGCGCGTGCCCGGCGCGCCGAACCTTGCCGGCTCCTCAGCCGAGATGGCGGCGATGCTGCGCAATGTGATGATCTGGGCCGGGCTACCTCTCGCCGAGGCGCTGCGGCTCTGCCAGCTCAACCCCCTCCGCTGCCTCGAGCCCGAATGGCGTTTCGGGACCGACCTCGCGCAGGCGCGGCTGGTCGAATGGAAGATGACAGATGCAGGGCCGCAGGTGCGGCGCACCCATATCGGCCCGCACACTGTCCAATAGCAAGAAAACCATAGACAAAACCCCCAACAGTTGGAGTTCCCCATGACACGTCTCTTCCGCTCGATCGGCGCCGCGGCGCTTGCGACCACCCTGCTGGCCGGTGCCGCCGCCGCGCAGACCACGCTGCGCCTCGCCGAGAACCAGCCCGAGGGCAGCCCGGTCACCGAGGCGATGATGAAGTTCGCCGAGCTCGCCGAGCAATATTCTGACGGCGCGCTGACCGTGCAGGTCTTCGCCGGTGGTCAGCTCGGACAGGAGACCGAGACCATCGAGCAAGCGCAGGCGGGCATCGTCGACCTGACGCGGGTCAACACGGTGACGCTGGCGAATGTCACGCCCAGCGTCGCGGTTTTCACCCTGCCCTACATCTTCCGCGACCTCGACCACAAATACGCGGTGCTCGACAGCGACATCGGTCAGGAGGTGCGCGACGACATGCAGGACGCCGGGCTGGTCGGTTTCGACTTCATGGAGGCGGGCACGCGCAGCTTCTACACCCGCAGCGACGTGCCGCTGAGCGGTCTCGAGGATCTCAAGGGGCTCAAGATCCGCGTGCAGAACGCGCCGGTGGTGATCCGCATGGTCGAGCTGCTGGGCGCGGTGCCGACCCCGATGAACTTCGGCGAGGTGTTCTCGAGCCTGCAGAGCGGCGTCATCGACGGTGCCGAGAACGACTTCGTCTCCTTCGAGACCTCGGGCCACGCCGAGGTGGCGACCAACTACATCACCGACGGCCACCTGAGCCCGCCGGCCATCCTGCTGATGAACAAGATGCGTTTCGACAGCCTGCCCGCAGAACAGCAGGAGGCCATCTCGAAGGCCGCGCATGAGGCGGCGATCTTCGAGCGCAAGCTGATGATCGAGGCCAACGAGGCGGCGCGCAAGACCGTCGAGGCGCAGGGCGTCACCGTCACCGACCTCGACAACACCCCGTTCCGCGAGGCGATCCAGCCGATCTATGCGGAGTTCCCCGAGCTGGGCGACCTGATCGAACGGATCAACGCGGTCGAGTGACCGCGCCGGCGCCGGCCTCGCGCCGGCGCCTCCGCCCTGCCCGCACGCAAGCTCCCGAACCCGAACCCCGAGGTATTCCCATGACAGACCGCCGCACGGCTGCCGGTTGGATCGTTCGCACGACCGACGGCGTCAACGCGCTTGGCGCGCTGCTTTGCCATGCCCTGCTCGCGGTGATCGTGGCGGTCACGACGCTGCAGGTGCTGCTGCGCTACGCCTTCAACAGCCCGACCAAGTGGTCGGACGAGCTGTCGATGTTCTGTCTCGTCTGGTTCGGCATGATCGCCGTGGCGATCGGCGTGCGCCGGCACTGGCACATCGCGATCACCTACCTGCGCGACAAGGCCCCTGCGCGGATTGCCCGGGCGCTCGACATCTTCGCGCTGCTGGCATTGCTGGCCTTTGCCCTGGTGCTGGTGCTGAACGCGCTGCAGCTTTCGGCGCTCACCGGGCGGGCGGCCCTGCCGGCCTCGGGCATTCCCAAAAGCTGGCTGTACCACTCTGTCCTCGCGGGCGGGCTGCTGATGGCGCTGAACGTCTGCGTCACGCTGCTGTTCGGTGTGCCCGAGTCCGATTCCCTTGACACGCCCGAGGCGGCGGCCCCGACTGACCCGGAGACAACTCATGACTGACCAGGCGATCGGCATCTGGATCCTGCTGGGAGGCTTTTTCGGGCTGATGCTCCTGCGCGTGCCCATTGCCTTCGCGCTTGGCCTGTCGTCGGTGGCGACCGCCGCCTTCCTCGGCCTGCCGATGCTCATGGTCGGCCAGCGCATGGTGAACGGCCTCTTCAGCTTCACTTTCCTCGCGGTGCCCTTCTTCATCCTCGTCGGCAACATCATGACCGAAGGCGGCATCTCGGACCGGTTGGTGAAATTCTCGGATGTGCTGGTCGGCCGGTTCCGCGGCGGGCTTGCGCAGGGCAATATCGTCGCCTCGACCTTCTTCGGCGGCATCTCGGGCTCGTCGGTGGCGGATGTCGCCTCGATCGGCTCGTTCCTGATCCCGGCGATGAAGCAGCGCGGCTATACCCCGGAATACGCGGTCGCCGTCACCGTGACCTCTTCGGTGCAGGGTGTGCTGATCCCGCCGAGCCAGAACATGATCTACTATGCGCTGGCCGCCGGCGGCCTGCCGATCTCGCAGCTGTTCCTTGCCGGCTACGTGCCCGGCCTGCTGCTGGCGGTCGCGCTCATGGGGCTGTGCTGGTTCATGGCGGCGAAATACGATCACCCGCGCGGCGCGCGCTACACGTTCCGGAGCGGGCTTGCCGCTCTCGGGAGCGCGTCGATCGGGCTCTTCACCATCGTCATCATCATCGGCGGCATCCTCGCGGGGATCTTCACCGCCACCGAGTCCGCCGCCGTGGCCGTGGTCTATGCGCTGCTCGTGACCGGGCTGATCTACCGGACGATGACCCCGGCAACCTTCCGGCGGGTGATGTCGGGAACGCTGAAATCGCTATCCATGGTCACAGCGATCCTGATGACCTCGTCGGTCTTCGGCTTCCTGCTGAGCTACCTGCAGGTGCCGGCGATGCTCAGCGGCGCGATCCTCGCGGTCTCGGACAATCCCGTCGTCATCCTGCTGCTGATCAACCTGCTGCTTCTCGGGCTCGGCATGCTGATGGACATGGGAGTGCTGATCCTCATCCTCACGCCGATCCTGCTACCCATCGCCAAGACGGTCGGCATGGACCCGGTCCAGTTCTGCATCGTCATGATGGTCAATCTCGGCATCGGACTGGTGACGCCGCCGGTCGGCATCTCGCTGATCGTCGGCTGCGGTATCGGACGGGTGAGCATCGAGCGCACGATCAAGACGCTTGCTCCCTTCTACCTGATCATGTTGGCCGTTCTGTTGCTCGTCACATTCGTGCCAGCGCTGACCCTGACGCTTCCTGCTCTAGTTCAGTAGCTTTGGGAGCCGCCGGCGTATCAAAGACAGGTTCGATTATTTTCGCGGCTCCGAAAGGTCTGGCCGCCGGCAGCTGGGCAATCGCACCACGCTAAACCTGGTTTTCGCGTCGCCATGTCCGCGGTACCCGCCACTCTTGTGCAATAGATCAATGTGGCCATCTCACCAAGACCTCGGGCAGCGCCTGCCGCGATCGCGCAGGCGACGCACAATTCGGCCTTCATCAACTTCTTCGAGCTCATGAGCGCCAAGCTCCTGCCAAAGCCGGCGCTGCAGCGCCGGGCCTACCCAAGCCTCGTCACGTCCGACTATCTTCCGCAGTCCGTGGCAGAGCACCGGCAGATCTGCGAAGCGATGGCTGCCCACCTCACCCGAAGTCATGACCGCCACCGGGGACACGGCAGCGCGCCCTGAGGCGCACCACAGATTTTCCGAAGGAATGCGGCGATCTGCCGTCAGGGCGGCCTTCAGACCATGAGCGCGCGCGCGGCGTGGCCGTCGAGCGCTTCGGGTCGGTCGGCGCCGCTTGCCACCTGCACGACCGTGTCTTCACGTGCGGCTCGATCAATGGCGCACAGCACGTCGATGACATGCAATGCGAATGCGTCGCTGCAGCGATGCGACCGCCCTTCGATAATCGCCTGCGCCATGTCGGCGAGGCCCGCCGCTCTGAAATCAGCAACCGGGCCCTTGGAGTTGCGGCTGTTGTTTCGTAAAAAGGGATGGTCCCAATCAGGCAAAGCGACTTCCTCGGATCCCTGTGTCAGGCGGACCGTACCACCGAAGAAATTCGGATCGGGCACGTGCAGCGTGCCGGTCTCGCCATAGAGCGCCATCGGCGCAAGGTCATGCTGCCAGACGTCCCAGCTCGCGGCGAACAGGATTGAGGTCCCGGAGGCGAACCCCAGCAACGCCTGCACGGTGGTCGGAACGTCGACAGGAATGTCCTCGCCAATGCGGGGCCCGACGCCGATGCGGCGGGTGGGATGCGCGGTCGCAGACAGGGCGGACACTCGCCTTACCGGCCCGAGCAACTGCACGAGGTTCGCGAGATAATACGGACCAAGATCAAACAGCGGCCCTCCGCCGGGCCTGTAGAAGAAATCCGGCGATGGATGCCAATGCTCCATCCCATGGTTCATGACGAAGCAGGTGCCCGAGACAATGCGCCCGATCGCGCCCGCGTCGACGAGATGGCGGGCCAACTGGTGCGATCCGCCGAGGAACGTGTCCGGTGCAGAGCCAAGCCGCAACCCCTTTGACGCGGCGAGGTCGAGCAGCCCCCGCCCCGCGGCGGGGTCAAGGACGAAGGGCTTTTCGGAATAGACATGCTTGCCAGCCTCAAGCGCCGCGGTCGATACCGCGGCATGCGCCGCGGGCGGCGTCAGGTTGAGCACGATGTCAACATCTTCGCGCGCGAGCAGTGCGGCGGGGCTCATCGCCTCCACCCCAAAGGCGTCCGCTTGGCGACGTGCGGCAGTCTCATCGCGATCGGCGACCGCCACGAAGGAGATCGGCGAGAAGGTTCTTGCGCGCTCGAGGTAGGCTTTGGAAATCACACCGCAACCGATGAGGCCGATGCCCAATACGTCTTTCACAGTCTTGCTCCGTTGTTCGACAGCGTTTCTCGCGCGATCAGTCCCACTCGGGGCCGACCTCGGGCGCGATGATCCGATCGCCGCGATCAAGGGCCGCAATCCTATCCATCTCTTCCGGCGAAAGCTTCAGCACCTGCGCCTCGAAGTTGCTGCGCATCCGCGCCTCATTTGCGGAGGCCGGAATGACCGCGACGCCTCGGTGCATCAGCCATGCCAAGGCCACCTGCGAGGCGGACGCGCCATGCACGTCAGCGATTTCGGCCAGCACCGGATCGTCCGCCACCCTGCCCTTGGCAAGCGGCACGTAGGCAGTGGGCACGATCGCGCGGGAGCGGCAGAAATCGACCAGTCTTCGGTTCTGCAAGAAAGGCTGGATCTCGACCTGGTCGGTGTGCAGCCGTCCAGGACCGAGGATTGCTGTCGCGCGCTCAAGCAGCGCGATGGGAAAATTCGAAACACCTATCAGCCGCGCCTTGCCCTGCTCCTGGATCTTGCCGAGATCTTCGACATAGCTCTCGAAGGCCACGTCGGGATCAATCGACGGCCAGTGGATCAACACGAGGTCGATGACGTCGAGCGCAAGATCGCGCAGGCTCTGATCAACCGAGGGGATGAAATCCGATTTCGCCAGTTTTTTCTGCGCGACCTTGGTCGTGACGAACACGTCCTCGCGCGCCAGGCCACTGTCTCGCAGCGCCCGCCCGACCATTGGTTCCGTGCCATAGCTCTGCGCGGTGTCGAGGTGCCGGTAACCGATCTCGAGCCCCTTGCGGATCGCCGCGATGCCGTCGTCGCCAAGCCGCCCGTAGGTTCCGAGGCCCATCAATGGAATTCTGTCGTGCATGGGAGGTGTCCTTCAGCCCTTGGTTCCGCCCGCGGTCAGCCCGCCGACAAAGAGTTTCTGCATTGCGAGGAAGAGGATCGCGATGGGCACCGTCATGATCATCGATGCCGCCATGACCGCGCCCCAGTCCGTGTTGAATTCGGTGGTGAACTCCGCCAGTCCGATGGGCAGCGTTTTGGTCCCGGAATCGAGCGCGAAACACAGCGCGAAGATGAACTCGTTCCAGGTCGTCACGAAAGCATAGACAATCACCGCCACGACCCCGGGCAGCGACAACGGCAGCGTGATGCGCAGCAGCACGCCGAGCCGCGAGGCACCGTCGACGATGGCGGCCTCCTCCAACTCCTTGGGGATCCCCTTGAAGTAGGAAATCAGCATGAAGACACTGAGCGGGAGCGTCAGGATCAGATATGCAAGGATCAACCCTAGATAGGTGTTGAGCAAGCCAAGCCAGTTGAGCACCACGTAGAGGGGAACGATGATCGCCGCAGTGGGCAGCAGCTGGCCCACGATGATCAGCCCGACGGCAAGTGACTTGCCGCGGAATTTGAAGCGCGCAAAGCCATAAGAGGCGAGGATCGCCAGCGCCAAGGCGATGGCGGTGGAACCTGCCGAAATGATTACAGAATTCAGGAAGTAGCGCGGTACGTTCGAGTCAAACAAGACATTTAAGTAGTTCTGCAGGCTCGGCGCTTCGGGCCACCAGGTTGGTGGCACGGTGTAAAGCTCACCAAGGTTCTTGAAGGATGAGATCAGCATCCAAAGGAACGGGAACATGGTGATCGCGACGACCACCGCCGCGAGCGGGTAGACAGGCCAGACGGCACGGGACGAAGAGGCCATGGTACTACTCCTTTTCGGCAAAGACTGTGATGTAGAGGACCATTAGGACGCCGGTGATCAGCAGGAACATAACCGACAAGGCCGCTGCCTCATTGAACTGGAAGAACTCGAAGGCCTGACGGAAGATTTGCATCGGCAGAATGATGCTTCGGTTTGCCGGGCCGCCACGGGTCATCGCGTAGATGATTGTAATCGCGTTGAGCCCCCAGATCGCAAGCAGCAAGGTGAGCGAGGCCAGCACCGGACGCAGCTGCGGCAGCGTCACGTAGAAAATCTCGTGATGCAGGCGTGCTCCGTCGATGCGCGCGGCCTCGTAGACGTCCTTCGGAATGGCCTGAAGCCCGGCTAGGACCATGATCGCCACGAAGGGGAACATCTTCCAGACGTTCACGACGACCAGTGCGGGCATCACTGTGTCGGGATTGGTCAGCCAGCCCACCGGCGCATCGATGAGGCCGGCACCCTGCGCCATGTAGTTAATGATGCCGAACTCCGTGTGGAACATCCAAGCCCAGGTGGTCGCCGCGACGATGCCGGGGATGACCCAAGGAACGACGATCATGGCGCGCAGCGCGCTGCGCCCCCAGAACTCCGCGTTCAGCAAGATGCCGACGGCGGTGCCGAGGATGATCTGGAAAACGATCGAAAAGCCGACATAGACGAAGGTGTTCCGCAGGGTGGTGCCCGTCAGCCTCTGATCGAGCACGGTTCGAAAGTTCTCGAACCCGACGAAATTTCCCATCGGGTCCTCGACCGAAAGAAGCACCGTGTAGACCAGCGGGTAGAACACCAGAAGGGCGAGCACAAAGAGTGCCGGAAACACGAAGAGCGGCCCGACGAAACGGGATTGGATACGCATGTTTGGATGTCCTCGGTGGGCTTGGGCGCGGCAACACCGAATGCCGCCGCGCGCCTGGGATTACTTCTGGATCAGCCCGTCGATCTGCTGCGAAGCCTCGTCGAGAATCTCTGCCGCCTCGGCTTGGCCCAGGAGGATTTCCTGGATCGAGTCGAAGTAGACCTGCGTGATCTGCACCCAATTCTCGAGCGGCGGCTGACGGCGCGCGTATTGGAGCATATCGCGGAACGGCTCAAGTTGCGGATCCTGGAAACGCTCCATCGACATTGCGGATTGGCGCGCCGGGAAAGTGTCCGTGTAGAAGCCCATATTCTCGGGTTCGGCCAGGAAGGCGAGCAGCTTCAGCGCATCTTCCTTGTTGCGCGCCGCATCCGGCACCGCGAAGTTCCAGCCCCCAAGGATCGCCGACCGCTCCTTGCCCTCCGGGTGGGGAAGCAGGGCGGTACCGATGTCGATATCGGGGTTTTCCTCGGCGATGGAGCGCAGGTCAAACTGGCCAGATTGGTAGACGGCGATCTTATTGGCAATGAACAGGCGCCGCAGAGCGTTGCCATCGTTTTCAAGCGTGGAGGGCGGCGCGAGGCCGTCGTCGAGGAATCCAGTGTAAAACTCGACGGCTTCCACGGACTCGGGCTGTGCAAGAATGCTCTGATCGTTGGCTTCGTTAAGTACGCCCCCGCCGTTCATCCAGAGGAAGGGCAGCGAACGGAAAATTGTGTTCGACACCTCGCCGCCACCGGCGATACCCATTCCGAAGGTATCGCCCGTGGTCAGCGCCTCTGCGGCGCTCCGCAGTTCCTCCCAGGTTTCGGGGAAGGCATCGGGATCGAGCCCCGCGGCTTCGAACATGCCCTTGTTGTAGATCATCGCATGCGCTTCTGCCCGGAACGGCAGGGCATAGAGCTGCCCATCCACCGTGGCAGTATCGAGCGCCGCAGGCAGGAAGTCGTCCAACTCGACGCCAAGTCCGGCGACGGCCTCATCCAGTGCCATGAGACCGCCAGTGGTGGCAAAGGGCGCAGTCCAGCCATTTGCGATATCCACCAAGTCCGGCGTATTCCCCGAGCGCAACGCCACCAGGAGGCGGTTTTGCAGGCCGTTGGGAACGACGCGCTCGATGTTGACGGTGATGTCGGGGTTTTGCTCCTCGAAAGCGGCAGCCAGTTCCTCGGCGCGATCCGCGCCAAACTCGGGGGCCCACCAGGTCACCTCCCCAGCGATGGCTGCGCTGTGCCACAGCCAGAGCGGCAGCGCCGCAGTTGTCGCTAGTTTTCCGAAATGTCTCATAGTCTTACTCCTCCCTTGGATATCTGTAATGTCGCTCTTGGCGTGGGCGTCGCGATCATTCGGGACCGCGGGCACCGAGCTTTGGCACCATGGCAATCAACCCGTTCATGTAGCCGACCGCATGGGCCATCCCGACGTGCCATGGCGCAGGACAGGCGATCTCGGGCACATGGTCCGGAACCAGGATCCCGGTGTAGTTCTCTTCGTGCAGGATGCGGGCAATGCGCCCCATGTCAGTATCGCCATCGTCGACAAAGGCCTCCTCGTAGCGCGGCACCTTGCCCTTCACGTTGCGAAAGTGGACGTAGGCGACACGTCCGCTCTGGAGATAGTGGCGCGTGGTTTCGTAGATATCTCCGGGCATCTCCATCAGCGACCCGATGCAGAACTGCATGGCATTCGAAGGACTGTCGACGAGACCCAGAAGCCGGTCGTATTTGGCATGGCTGTTGACGAGCCTGGGCGTGCCGCGAAGCCGTTCCACGGGCGGGTCGTCGGGGTGGGCGGCAAGCACGACACCTGCCTCCTCCGCGACCGGGACAAGTTCCTTGAGGAACCACTCCAGCCGCCGCCAAAGGTCTTCGTCGGAGCAGGTCACCTCCGGACCGCCACGGTCTTCGCGGACCCGCGTGTTCCAGACAACGCCGTCGGGGATCGGTAGATCATGATCAAAGCGATCGAGATCGAAGGTGGTCGCCATCGCCCCGCCGCGACCAACGGGTCGACGCTGCCAACCCCAGACGCCCGCAAGCGAGAAATTGTAGCCGAGCACAGGAATTCCAACCTTTCCCATGTCGCGAACCAATTGCTGGAGCCCCCGCATCTGCGCGTCTCGGTTTGGCCCGTCTAGAAGGATGTCTGACCAGAGCGCAGGCGGGATATTCTCAATCGCCGCAACCTCGATGCCTTCGCGGCGCAACATCGCCACGGAGTCTTGCAGCAAGGCGGCGTCCCATGGCGGCGGCATCATATCCTCGGACTGCGGGGGACCAGGCTCGCCGGAGAGCCAGCCTGAGGCATCCGCATTGCGCCCGTAGCGCACGAGGTGAATGACCACCTTGCGCACCCCGAGCTGTGCCGCGAAACGGGCCCCTTCCGGCGAAAGGGTCTCGCCGAACAGAGTCAGCCCTACCTGCATGTCCATTCCCTCCCAGGCAGGGTTTGAGCAATCAGCTCAGAAACCCCATGCCATCATAAAAGTTCGTATTTGAACACTCTTGTACTATGAGTGAAACATGCGGAGCACGGCGCGACAAGTCAAGCCCGGATCTCTACCGCGTGGCGGACCAACTATTGCGACATGCGCGCAAGCGCTTGAAACTGCAAAGAATTGACAGCCATCTCCATGATTTCGATGCGGTTTCCATCCGGATCGTCAATCCAGCACTGGCGATTGTTGTCGCGTCCGGTGGTCAATGGCTTGACCAGCGGAATGCCGCGCTCGGTCAAGTGTGCGACTGCCGCATCAATATCTGCCGTCTCGATGCAAAGGTGGTTGAACCCCGTTGCATCCTTGCCTGGAACTTCCTTGCCCTCACCGTCCGGGAAAAGCTCTAGATAGGTCGTATCCGTGACATGCATGTAGACCAGCCAAAGTCGCCCATCATCTTGATTAAGCCGGAACATTTCCTGAAATCCAAAGGTGTCGCGATAGAAGGCAATTGAGCGGTCGATATCGGTACACCGCAGTGCGACATGGGCGAGTCCGGTGAAAGTCATAGCTAATTCTCCTGTATTGCATCGTGTTGGCACCGCTCGCTGTCACGCCTGACTGGACAAGTCCGCGCAACTTGGGTACGTGAAGGGTAAGTTCATATTTGGGACACTTCATGAGATCTAAGTCAGACCCGCGCGCGATGGAGGGCGATGCCACCGGAGATGCTATGGAGAAGCATCGCATTCCTGCCATCGACCGCATGATGGACGTGCTGTCCTATCTTGAGAAAAAGCCCAGCGGCGCATCGACTCGGGAACTGGTGGAGAGCCTTCACCTGCCGCGCACGACGGTCTACCGGCTGCTCAACTCGCTGCACTCCTACCGTATGGTGCGACACCTGCCAGACGGCAACTACGTGCTCGGAACCCGACTGATCTCTCTGGCAGCGAGGGTGCTGCCCTCTGCCGCAGACATCGACATCGTGCTGCTCGCGACACCGCACATGGAGCGGCTGTCGGACGCAACTGGCGAGGGTTGCAAGCTCTCGATCCTGAATGAGGGTGGCGTCGTCGTAATCGCGGCCAGTCCCGGGACGCGGGGGCTTGCACTTGCGGGGGTTCCCGGACAGCGCTTGCCGATCCATGCCGGAGCCGCGAGCAAGGTGCTGCTTGCCGGCCTCACCAAGTCGGAACTGGACGCGATATTGCCCGAGGAACTGGCCCGCTATACCCAGCAGACCATCACCTCGCACAAGCAACTCAGGGCTGAACTGACGCGTGTGCGGCGCCAGGGATGGGCTGCGGACGAGGGCGAGTTTTCGAAAGGCGTCAACGCCTTTGCCGCACCGGTTCCGGGTCGGGACGGCCATACGCTCGCGGCGCTCAGCCTGCCTTACGTCGCCGATGAGGTCGATCCGGCGCGTCTCGACGTCTTGCGAGCCGCGACGATCTCGGCCGCAGGCGCCATCGCGGCGGACCTTCCGGTCGCCGCCAAACGAAGCACTGTGGGCTGGCAGGGCTGAGTTCCGGCTGCTCACGCGAAGAACCCCGCATCTTCCTCTCGCAGGTGCGGCTTGGCTGCTTCGGGGTTGAGCGTCACGCCCAAGCCAGGTGCTTCGAGCACATCGACGAACCCGTCACGCACGATGGTTTCCGGCAGCCCCTCGACGATGTCGGACCACCAGGCCGGCTCGGCGATGGGGTATTCGAAGGCAAGGAAGTTTGCAGGTAGCGTTGCGCAGACCTGGATAAGCGCCGCGAGGCCGATCAGACCGTTCGCCGTCCCGTGCGGCGCGAAGAGGATGCCGTGAAGATCGGCGTGCTCGGCCACCCACTTGAGCTCTGCCAGCCCACCGATGTCCGCCGGATCAGGCCCCAGTACATCGACGGCGCGGCTTTCGATCAGGCTGCGGAAGTTCTGCCGCAGATATATCTGTTCGCCGGTATGGATCGGCGTCGACGTGGAGGTGGTCAGGTCTCGATAGAGATCGGCATCGACCCAGGGCGTATAGTCGCCAGACAACAGGTCCTCGAGCCACAAAAGATCCAGATGTTCGACGCCTCGGGCGAAGCGGAGCGCGTCCGGGAACATCCAGCCGGGTCCGCAGTCAAGCGCCAACCCTACACGGTCACCCGTCACCTCTTTCATCGCCTCGATGCAGGCGATGGTGTGGCGCAGACCGCGCTCTGTCACCTTGCCACGCTCGAGGATGCCGTGCAGACCCGGGCCAGCAGGCTCCCCGTAGTGAAAACCCGGCACTTCCGAGCGCATCGGACAGTGAAAGCTGATCGGCTGTTTCAGCATGGTAAAACCTTCCGGGCGGGCCATGAGCCTCCGAACATCCTCGGCGTAATCCTCGGGTTCGTAGCCTGTCATCGGAAAGCGGATGCCGCCGTTGTAGACGCGGATCCGATCGCGGACCTTGCCGCCCAGAAGCTTGTAGACCGGCAGGTTCGCCGCCTTTCCGGCAATGTCCCATAGCGCCATCTCGATGATGCTGACGGCGCTTCCGAAGGGTTTGAATGCGCCGCGCTGGCGAATGCGCAACATCGTTCGCTCGACATCCGTCGGGTCGGCACCAAGCAGCGGCTCGCGCAGCGTCAGCACATGAGGCTTCAGGAAGGGCTTGTGGAACTCCGCCTGCCCAAGGCCGTCTATCCCTTCATCGGTGCAAATACGAACCACGGGATGATTTCCGATGATCGCACACTTCAGATCGGTGATTTTCATGACGCTCTGCGTTTCCCTGTCGATTCGGTGTCTTGCGACTGTTGTGACTTGACACTGATCAATTTCTGCACTCAGTTCAATCCAAATCGGAACTATCTATATCCAAATATGAAACAGAGGCAAAATGACTGATTTGATCAGGTGGGGCGTCCTCGGGACGGCGGGGATCGCCGTCCGCAAGGTCATCCCCGGCATGGAGACCGCCGCGAGCAGCGTTGTTACGGCCATCGCGTCCCGCGACGATCAACGCGCCCGCCAGGCCGCGCAGGCTCTAGGGATTCCGAAACACTACGCGAGCTACGAAGCCCTACTCGCGGATCCCGAGATCGACGCCATCTACAATCCATTGCCGGTGAGCCTGCACGTCGACTGGACAATCCGGGCGCTGCAGGCCGGTAAGCATGTGCTTTGCGAAAAGCCCATCGCGCTGACCGCGGAGGAGGCACGTCGCCTGGTCGATGCACGCGACGCCACCGGCCGCGAGGTGCTCGAGGCGGTGATGGTGCGCCAGCACCCGCAGTGGCTGCGCGTCAAAGAGATTTTGCGCTCGGGCGAGATTGGCGAGGTCTCGCTGGTTCAGATGGCGTTGACCTTCTTCAACGACGATCCAGGCAACATCCGCAACATCGCTGCGCTCGGCGGTGGCGCGCTCTACGATATCGGCTGCTATGCAGTGTTCCTGTCACGTTTCATCTTTGGGACGGAGCCGGAGCGTGCCGTGGCCATGTGCGTGACCGATCCCGACTTCTCTACCGATCGCCTGACCGGCGGCGTCGTCGATTTCGGCGCTGGCAAGATGCTGTCTTTTGCCTGCGGCACGCAGCACAGCCGGTTTCAGACGGTGCAGATCTTCGGCAGCAGGGGCCGGATTGAAGTGCCGGTGTCGCTCAATGCTCCTCAAGGAGGCGAAACCACCATTCTCGTGGACCCCTCCGGCGACAACGATCCCGACCGCCTGCGGCGCGAGACGATCCCGGCCTGCGATCAATACGGCTTGCAGGCCGAGCTGGCGGCGCGTGTCTTCCAGGGCCGCGAGGCGCCCGCATACCCCATTGAGGACGCCGTCGCGAATATGGCGGTTGTCGATGCCCTTTACCGTTCCGCAAAGAACCACACCTGGGAAAAGGTTGAACGCACATGATCATTGATCCCTCCGTCACCCCGCCGGCGGACATCACACGTCCGTCCCCGCAGCTTGTCGACGGGCTCCGTGCGATGGGCACTGCCACCATCAGCGGAGAACTCTCGCGCCTCGGCATCCGTGATCCGCAGCTCTGCGGACTTCAGGCGCTGTTTGATGGGACATGCATCGCGGGTCCGGCACTGACGCTGCAATTCCTGCCCAAGCGAGAGGACCTCGCGCCGGGCGAAGAATATGCCGACCCCGAAAAGCAGATCCACCGACACGTCCTCTACCTCGTGCAGGACGGCGACGTGGTGGTCGTGGACGCGCGCGGCGATCTCAGTTCGGGCATCTTTGGTGAGATGATGATGACCTACTTCGGCGGGCGCAAGGGCGCGGGCGTGATTGTCGATGGATGCCTGCGCGACACCCCCAAGATCGCCGGGCTCGGCGTTCAGGTTTGGGCCCGGGGGCGGACGCCGAATTACCACACGCAGACAGGTCTCATGCCCTACGCGGTCAATGTGCCCATCGCCTGCGGCGGCACCACCGTCATGCCCGGCGACATCATCGTGGCCGATGAAGACGGCGCCGTGGTGGTGCCGATCGCGCTTGCCCCGGAAGTGCTAGAGGCCGGGAACCACCATGCCGAATGGGAGGACTTCTCGCGCGCCAAGCTGAGCGAGGGCGGAGACCTTCGGAAGTACTATCCGCTCTCGGATGAGGTTCAGGCCGAATTCCGGGCATGGCGCGAACAGCAGTCCTGAGCCAGCGGGTAGAGGAGGAGAGACATGGCTAATATCAATCTGCGCGACATACGGAAATCCTACGGAGCGGCCGAGGTCATCCATGGCATCTCGCTCGATGTCGAGGACGGGGAGTTCGTCGCGCTTGTCGGGCCTTCAGGCTGCGGCAAATCCACTTTGCTGCGGATGCTCGCCGGGCTCGAAGAAATCACATCCGGTGACATCGAGATCGGTGGGCGCAAGGTGAACGCGCTGTCTCCACGCGAGCGGAACATCGCGATGGTGTTCCAGAGTTACGCGCTCTACCCCCACATGAGCGTGCGCCAGAACATGAGCTTCAACCTGAGGCTCTCGCGCCTGTCCAAGCCGGAGATCGAGACCCGCATCGCCGAGGCGGCGCGGATGCTCGGGCTTGAGGAGTTGCTCGACCGCAAGCCCGCGAACCTGTCGGGGGGGCAGCGGCAGCGTGTCGCCATGGGCCGCGCGGTCGTGCGCGATCCCGCCGCGTTTCTCTTCGATGAGCCGCTCTCCAATCTCGACGCCAAGCTGCGGGTTCAGATGCGGGCCGAGATCAAGGCGCTGCACCACAAGATGGGCACCACCTCGGTATACGTCACCCATGATCAGATCGAGGCGATGACGCTGGCCGACCGCATCGTGGTGCTGAACGGCGGGCGGATCGAACAGGTCGGCCGGCCGCTGGAGCTCTACCGCCAGCCCGCCAACATGTTCGTCGCAGGGTTCATCGGGTCCCCGGCAATGACATTTTTCGACGCGCGCCTCGACACTCGGGAGGGACGCAAGGTCGGTGTTCTGGCGACGGGAGAGACCGTACCGCTCTCGGCACCCGCCAATGCAGGCGAAGACGGGCGTGAGGTTGTTCTTGGGATCCGCCCCGAGGATCTCGTCCCTGGCGAGGGTCCGATCCGCGGCACCGTCCAGCTTGTCGAGGTCACTGGAGCTCAGGCGCTTCTCACCTTCGAATGCACCGCCGCCCGGCAGCCGGTGGTGGTGCTAGTCGACGCGGACGCCAATCCCGACATCGGCGCTCCCGTCTCGGTTAGCGCGCCACCCGATCGGGTCCACATATTCGACCGTCAAACTGGAGACCGCCTATGACCGATCTCGCCGCGCAAATTGCAGCACTGGAGGCGGAGCACGAGGCCCTGGCCCTCGATCGCTTCGACGTCGATGTCGCCTGGTCTATAGGCAGTTGGCTGAGACAGAGGGCCGCCACCGAGACCCTGCCGATTGCGATTCAGGTCGCCCTGCCTGGCTGCCCGGTGTTCTCTGCGCTGCTGCCCGGCGCCAGCCCGGACAATCTCGCGTGGATCGAAAGGAAGCGTAACGTGGTGGAGCGGTTCTGGGAAAGCTCGCTTCTCACCACGCTGCGCTGTGAGGCGCTGGGGACGACGCTCACGGCCAAGTTCCGGCTCGATGAAACGCGCTTCGTTCACTCTGGGGGCGGTGTCGCCGTGCGACTTTCTGCGCTGGGTGGGATTGCCGGAAGCGTGATCGTCAGCGGCCTTTCGCAGCGGGAGGACCATGCTCTCGCAGTGGCCGCGATCGAAGCTGAAAAGGGAAAGCAGGCCACGCGACACAACGGAGTATGATCCCATCGTGTCCAGGGGCGCCAATGCACTGCCCCTCGGAAGCCCGCCACGATCTAGGGTAGGTGCCAGTTCGGTCAATTTTCTCGTCTGGCCCTTCGCCTTGTACTCCCGCAGGTTTCGTTGGGCGCGATAGACAGTTCTATTCGCATACCGGTGGGTTGCGTAACTCCGCCAAATGCCCTTGCGGATCGGAACAAAGAGGCAACATTCTGGATTCGGAAGTTTAATGAGACATACAAGTTCGCCCATGGCGCCGATATGCAAAACCTGGCGCGGGGCACGACCTGCCTCCGAATCCCGTCGACCAGTGTGGAAAGGAAGCCGCTCCGCGCACCTTGAACGTCGCGGTTTGGAGGCCCGCCGCCCGGGCTCGTATTAAGTGATCCTCACGCTAAAGCTGAAGCGCAGCCTCTTTGGTGACATCAACCGGGTTGTTGCCGAGCAGCCGCGTCTACACCATCGCGCCGCGCGCCAGCTGCGGAAGGCTGGCTAAAGTACGTGCAAATCTCGCAGCCGCGCAGGGAGCCGGCCCGTGCAATCAGTTTCTGAAGAATTGGCGAAGGCGGCCGACCAAGCCCATCTTCGTCGATACGCCGGTGATGAGGATAGTGATATTGGTCACGTCCGATCCGGTGCTAGCGATGATAGTGCCCCGCGGCGTGGTGTAGGAAGCCGCGAGCGTCGCTGATCGCGAGGCTGGCGGTCATCGTCGATCT
>NZ_JADFFK010000039.1 GCF_015223355.1 Salipiger mangrovisoli
GCCGGCATCGGCTACGCGCCGCTCTACGATCCCGAGAACAGCAAGCCGCGCAGCTGACCCGCGGCGAAACCGGACTGAAACGACAACGCCGGCGGGACACCCCGCCGGCGTTTCGGTTCTCAAGGCTTCGTGCCGAGGCCCCTACCCCTCCTGCTCCGCAAGCCAGTCGGCGAACAGCCGCGCGTTGGCCGAAGCGCCCGAATGGATCCGCAGATAGAAGGGAAAGGGCGACTCCATCGCCTCGGGCACCAGCTGCACGAGGCGATGGCTTTCGAGATATCCGTGCAGCAAGCCTTCCCACCCCAGCACCGCGCCGATGCCATCCTCGGCCGCCTTGAGGCCGATCAGGTAGTTGTTGAGCGCGAACTCCGGGCCCGTCGGCCCGGGCCGGCCGAGCGAGGCGAACCATTCGTGCCAGCCGGTCCATTCGTTTGCCCCCGAGTGAATGCGGATCAACGGCACCTCGGACAGATCCGCGACCTGCCCGATGCTATGGGTCTCTGCGAACTGCATGCTTCCGAGGGCAAGGATCCGGTCGTGGAACAGCAGCCGGGTCTCATCGTCCTCCCGGTCGGGATCGCCGTAATGAATGCTGAGGTCCACGCCGGTCACCCGGCCGCTGTCCTCGATGACCTGCGAGATCGCGACCCCGGGATGCGCCTTCCAGAAGGCCGCCAGCCGCGGCGTCAGCCAAAGCCCGCTCATCGCGGTCGTCGCCGCGATCGAGACCGCGGTGCGATCCCGGCGGTTGCGGATGCGCGCGACGCTGTCGGAGATCCCCTCGAACCCCCGCTGCAGCGACACGAACAGCAAGGCCCCCGCCTCTGTCAGCTCCACGCCCCGATACTGGCGCGTGAACAGCGGCTGGCCCAGATCCTGCTCGAGCGCCTTGATCCGGTGACTGACCGCAGCAGGGGTAACGTTCATCTCGGCCGAAGCCTGCTTGAAGCTCAGATGCCGGGCGGCCGATTCAAAACAGGCCAAATCGCCCAAAGACGGAAGATCATAGGGCTTTCGCATAACGTCAGGTCGCTTTCGTCTGGCAAGAGTCGCTGGTGGATCATGGCGGCGTTGAGTTTACTAAGGCTAATCTGAGATGAATTTTTTGCCAATTGTCAGGTGAGCGGCGCGGTGGCTTTGTGGCGCGAAACTCACTCCCCCGGCAGGAGATTCAAGATGGCCCGCCAGACCGCCCCTCTTTCCGAACTGCTCCATCAGCACCGGCCCGGACATGGTCTCCGGCAGCCGTTCTACGGTGACCCCGAGATCTTCGAGGCGGACCTGCAGGCGATCTTCTATCGCGACTGGCTCTATGCCTTTCCGGCCTGCACGCTCGGCAAGTCCGGCAGCTATCAGCGTCTGAAGGTCGGCGCCTATGACGTGATCGTGCTGCGCGACGGCAAGGGCGACATCCGCGCCTTCCACAACTCCTGCCGCCATCGCGGGTCGATTATCTGCTCCGCCAGCAAGGGCAATGTCGCCAAGCTGACCTGCCCCTATCACCAATGGACCTACGACCTCGACGGACGGCTGATCTGGGCCCGCGACATGGCCGCCGAGTTCGACGCATCAAAACACGGGCTGAAGCCGGTGCACTGTCGCGAGCTTTCGGGGCTGGTCTATATCTGCCTTGCCGACGAGGCCCCGGATTTCGGCGCCTTCGCCGAGACCGTGCGCCCCTACCTGGGCGTGCACGATCTTTCCAATGCCAAGGTCGCGTACCAGTCGACGATCATCGAGAAGGGCAACTGGAAGCTGGTGTGGGAAAACAACCGTGAGTGCTACCACTGCGCCGGCAACCACCCCGACCTGTGCCTGACCTATCCCGAGGATCCCTCGATCACCGGCGTCAGCCCCGACGGCACCTTCCCCGAGAAGGTCGAGGCCCACTTCAACCGGCTCGAGGCCGCCGGCGCCCCGTCCCGCTTCAGGGTCGGTGGCGATGGCCAGTACCGCGTGGCCCGCATGCCGCTGCTCGACGGGGCGCAGAGCTACACGGTGAACGGCAAGATCGCCGTGCAGAAACGCCTTGGCCACGTGCCCGTGCTCGATGCCGGAGCGCTGCTGCTGTTCCACTATCCCACCACCTGGAACCACTTCCTCACCGATCACTCCATCACCTTCCGGGTGACCCCGATCGGCCCGCAGGAGACCGAGGTGCAGACCACCTGGCTCGTCCACAAGGACGCAGTCGAGGGCGTGGACTATGATCTGAAGAATCTGACCCGCGTCTGGGAACACACCAATGACGAGGACCGCCGCGTCGTCGAGGACAACCAGCAGGGCATCAACTCGCCCGCCTACGAGCCCGGTCCTTATTCGGCCACGCATGAAGACGGCGTGCTACAGTTCGTCAGCTGGTATCTTGACCGGATGCGCAGCGCATATGCCCCCATCGCCCAGGCCGCGGAGTGACATGATATGGTGAATGCAAGCCCTGCCCCCCTTGGCCACTGGACCGACGAAGAACCGCTCGAATGCGTTTCGATCCTGCCCGAAACCGAGAATGTCGTCACCGTCTGCTTCCAGGCCCCCTCAGGCCGGCCGTTCGAGTTCGATGCCGGCCAGTTTCTTACGCTGGAGCTGCCGGTGCCGGGCGGTCCGCTCTACCGGACCTTCACCATCTCCTCCTCGCCGTCGCGCCCGAAGTCGCTCACGGTGACGATCAAGGCGCAGCCGGATTCCATCGGGGTGCGATGGATCATCGACACGCTTCGGCCCGGCATGAAGGTCAAGGCAAATGGCCCCGCCGGCCATTTCACCGCGGCCAACCACACGGCCAAGAAATATCTCTTCATTTCGGCCGGGACCGGCATCACCCCGATGATTTCGATGACGACCGAGATCTACGATCTCGGCAGTCATTGCGACATTGTCTTCGTGAACTGCGCGCGGCGGCCCTCGGACATCATCTTCAAGCGCCGTCTGGAGCATATGGCGACGCGGATCGCCGGTCTCGACCTGAAATGGGTGGTGAGCGCGCCGGACCGCTACCAGCCCTGGACCGGCTACCAGGGGCGCCTCAATCAGCTCATGCTTGGCCTGATGGCACCTGACTACCTTGAGCGCGAAGTCTTCTGCTGCGGCCCGGAGTCTTTTATGCAATCGGTGCGCGAGGCTCTGGCTGGCCTCGGCTTCGACATGGATCACTACCATCAGGAGAGCTTCCACGCACCCGCCATTCCAGGGCCGCAGCACGTCGAGGCTCCGGTGCCCGACGACGATCTGCCCGACGAGGACATCATGGCCGAGGTCATCTTCGGCCGCTCCAGCCTGAAGCAATCCTGCGCTGAAACGGACACTGTTCTCGCGGTGGCCCGAAGGGCCGGGATCGCGATTCCCACAGGCTGCACTTTCGGCGTCTGCGGCACCTGCAAGACAAAGAAGATCTCGGGCGAAGTCTACATGGTCCACAATGGCGGCATCACCGAAGACGAAATCGAAGAGGGATATTTCCTTGCCTGCTGCTCAAACCCGCGCGGCAAGGTAGAGCTCGACCTATAGGCTAGCGACAGAAGCTTTCACGATCAGGACAGTTGGCCACACCACTGTTCTTGTCAGCCTCGGCAAATACCTACGACGGAAGCCAGCCAATCGAGGCGCGGCGCCGGAATTTGAGCGAAACAGCCGGAAGTCCAATTCGTCGGCTTACTGTCCATTCGCCACAGCGGGCCGCAAAGACAAGTCTGGCTCGTAGAGGCGGATTACCGCATTCTGCCTTAATGGCAGCTTTCGGGCGCGCAGGTCCCGGTAAGCGAAGCCCGGTTGCTGCGCTGGACAGGTGCGTGGGTGAATCTCACGTTCCTCTACCTGATAAAACTTGCAACCGCCCTACCCCGCGCCGAAGTCGCACAAGCGCCATTTTGTATTCCCCCGCGGGACAAGGGATGAAGATACCTTCATTCACACCTCCAGTGCACGAGTGCGCGCCGATTGTGGTCGCCTTTTCAACGCGTGATCGCAGCAAAGGAATTCACGTAGCAGATACAAAGACAAATTCATGCATCTTCCGACCAGCCCAATGATTTCGAAAGGCGCTCAGCAGCCGAGGTGGAAATACGGATGATATGCTCGAGTTCGGAGTCGCGGATGCGGAACGCTGGCGCTACGACGTGGATCGAAGCGACGACCGAATTGTCGAGGGCGAAGACTGGCGCCGCGCAGGACACCTGATGGTCGCTGACCTCGCCGCGACTGACACAATAGCCTTGCCGACGGATCCGTGTGAGCTCCTCAAGGATCGCCACGCGCGTCTTTGGCGTGTGTGCGGTCAGCGCCGGCGGCTTCAGCGGCACGCAGCGATCGATGAACTCTTGCGGTTGGAAGGCAAGAAGGCACTTCGGAGATCCGGCGTAAAGCGGCCGACGGCGCCCGACGTTGGCGTGGACGCGCAGATCCCGCGACGGCTCGGCCTTGGCGATGCAGAGAGCCTCGACCCCGTCAACGATGCGCAACTGCACCGTTTCGTTCACCCGCTGGCAGAGTTCCTCGAGGATCGGGGTCGCAAGTCGAATCACATCGGTTTGCGTGCTGGCTGTGATCCCGAGGACTAGCATCGCCTCGCCCAACCCATAGGTGCTTTCGCTTGTCCTCTTGATGATCCTGCGTTGTTCCATTGTGTGCAACAAGCGGTAGGCCCTTGATTTCGTGAGCCCGGTTTTTTTCGCCAATTCTGTGACGCCGGCATTCGGCTTCCGCGCCACGGCCATCAGCAAATCGAATGCCTTATCTACTGATTCAACAACATAATCTTGCATGTCTGCACCGTCATTTGCCCCTTGTAAAAACACCACCCTATTCGTTTCACTGTACGGAACAAGAAAAATTTAAAATTGACACTTCGGGTCCGGGTTTCGTCTTCTCGCTGCATCCGGGGAGCCGAGGCACCCCGATCAAGACGTCCGGACAAAGCCGGACCGACCACCAACAAGGGAACCTGACATTGCTGCACTCCATGACCCGGCGCCGCTTCCACGGCTCCGTCCTCGCCCTGCTCGCCGCCACGGCAACTCCGGCTCTCGCGCAGGAAGCCCACCTGTCCATCGGAATGGCCGCACCGATCACCTCGCTTGATCCGCACGAAGATTCCAATTCGCCGAACAACGCCACAAGCCGGCACATCTGGGACAGCCTGATCAACCGCGGCGGTGCCGCCGAGAACAAGCCGCAGCTGGCCACCGAATGGGAGATCGTCGATGACACGCACTGGCGCTTCAAGCTGCGCGAAGGAGTGAAGTTCCACGACGGGTCCGACTTCGACGCCGAGGACGTGGTCGCCTCGCTGATCCGCGCGCGCGACAAGGAGAGCCAGGCCTTCGCCTCCTACACCCGCAACATCGCCGAGGTGATCGCCGAGGACCCCCACACGGTCGTGGTCGAGACCACGGTGCCAGATCCGATGATCCTCAACTCGCTGAGCCGCATCCGCATCATCAGTTCGGACTACGCCGAAGCCGGCGTCGCGGAGTTCGAGAACGGCCCCGCCGCGGTGGGTACCGGCCCGTTCAAGCTGGTTTCCTACACCCCCGGCGACCGCATCGAACTTGAGCGCAACGACGCGTATTTCGACGGGCCCGCGCAGTGGAGCAAGGTCACGCTTCGGCTGGTCCCCGATGACGGCGGTCGACTCGCCTCGCTGCTCGCCGGTGATCTCGACCTGATCGAGAACCTGCCGGCCGAGGGCGTCACCCGCGTCGAGGGCAGCGACAAGTTGAAGGTCGTGCGCGGCCAGTCGACGCGGCTCGTCTACCTCGGAATGGACGTCGCGCGCGACGAGTCGCCCTTCATCACCGCCAAAGACGGTTCGCCGCTCGGTTCGAACCCGTTCAAGGACGCCCGTGTTCGCAAAGCGCTGCTAATGGCGATGAACCGCGAGGCCATCGTCGACCGGGTGATGCAGAAGAACGGAACCGTGGCGCACCAGTACGTGGCCGACGGCTTCTTCGGACACTCGGGCAAGGTCGAAGAGGTCTCCTACGATCCCGAGGGTGCGAAGGCGCTGCTGGCGGAGGCCGGCTATCCTGATGGCTTCGCGCTGACCATCCACGGCCCGTCGGGCCGCTACGTGAACGACAGCGAGGTGCTCCAGGCAGCGGGTCAGATGCTCACCCGCATCGGCATCGACACCAAGGTCGAGGTGCTGCCCTGGTCGGTCTACTCGACCAAATACTCGGACGGCGCCTACTCGTTGTTCCTCGGCTCCTGGGGCGTGAACACCGGCGAGGTGTCGAACCCGGCGCTGGCGGTGGTCGCGGGCCGCGACGCCGATAAGGGTACCGGACGCTACAACGGCGGCGGCATCAACGTGCCCGAGATCAACACCCTGCTCGACCAAGCGACCGCGACCCTCGACGAGGCGGCGCGCGAGCCGCTGCTGCAGCAGGTTTCAGACCTGACTTTCAACGACACCTGGCTGTTGCCGATGCACTACGAGAACGTCGTGATGGGCGCCAAGTCCGGCGTCGAGTTCACCCCACGCAGCGACAAGTACACGCTCGCCTACGAGGTGCACGGCAGCACCGAGTAATCCCCGACTGCGGGGGGCGGCCCGCCGCCCCCCGAATTGTGCCGCGCTTCCCGCGACACGGACGACCCCTTCCCCACAGGAGATCCCATGCAGGAGCTTGCAACGGGCGGCGCCGCAGAACGCGCCCGCGCGATTTACGATTACGGTGAGACGGCGATCTTTGCCTCGAGCACCGACCCGCGGTTTCACATGATGCTGTACGTGCCGCCGGCCGCCGCCGAGGGGCGGAAGGTCAAACTGCTGGTCGCCATCCACGGTACCGGCCGCACCTCAGCCTTCGAGTTCCGCGACGGCTTCGCCGAGTTTGGCCTTTACAACGACTGCGCCATCCTGTGCCCGATCTTCCCGATGAACGTGCGCGGCGACGGCGCGCGCTCGGGATACAAGTACATCATGGAGGGAGACATCCGTTACGACGAGGTGGTGCTCGCCATGGTCGAAGAGATGGCCGAGAAGTACGGCCAGGACTGGTCGAAATTCGCCATGTTCGGCTATTCCGGCGGCGGGCATTTCGTCCACCGCTTCGCCATCCTGCATCCCGAGAAGCTCTGGGCCGCCTGCATCGGCGCGCCGGGCTCGGTGACGCTGCTCGATCCCGACCGCGACTGGTGGGTCGGCATCCGCAACGTCGCAGAGACGTTCGGCCGTCCCTTCGATGCCGCGGCCCTGGCGAAGGTGCCGGTGCAGATGGTGGTCGGAAGCCTCGACCTTGAAACCTGGGAGATCACCCACAAGCCGGGCGCAACCTATTACATGGAGGGCGCCAACGATGCCGGCGAGACCCGGCCCGAGCGCCTGCGCAGCCTGCAGAGATCCTTCGAGGCGGCCGGTGTCACCGTCACCTTTGACGAAGTGCCGGGGGTCTCGCACGACCGGATGAAATGCATCGGGCAGGTCAAGGCCTTCCTCACGCGGACACTGGCGGAGATGCGTGCATGATCCGCAATGGCACCATCGTCGCACCGCAGCCCGAGGCCGTCGAGGCCGGGGCCGAGGTGCTCGAGCGCGGCGGCAACGCCATCGACGCGGCGCTCGCCTGCGCCTTCGTGCAGGGCGTGGTCGATCCGCAGATGTCGGGCATCGGTGGCTTCGGCTCGATGCAGGTCTACATGCCGGGGCGCGGCATCCACGAGGTACTGGAATTCTACGCCCTCGCCCCTTCGGCCTGCACTCCCGACATGTGGCTCGACAAGCTCAAGGGGCAGAGCCGCGACGGCTTCGGCTTCATCCTGGAGGACAACCTCTCCGAAATCGGCTACCTTGCCTGCTGCACCCCGGGCTCGCTCAAGGGCTATGAGACGGCGCTGCGCGACTACGGCAGCTGGGACTGGGCGGACCTCATCGCGCCGGCGATCAGGTACGCCGAGGACGGCTTCAAGATCCGCCCGCATATGCATTGGTACTGGACAAAAGACCAGAGTGGCGACGGCCAGGTCAACACGATGGACAAGCTGCGCTTCTCGGACACCGGCCGGCGGGTCTATTTCCACGAGGACGGGCGACTGCGTGGCGTCGGGGAAATCCTGCGCAATCCCGATCTCGGCCGCACCCTGCGCCGGGTGGCACAGAGCGGCTCGTCGGATATCTTCTATCATGGCGAGATCGCCGAGCAGATCGCCGCAGACTTCGCGGCACATGGCGGGCTGATTGCGCGCGACGACCTGGCGCGATACGGCGTGACCAAGGCGGCGCCGATCTGGGGCAGCTACCGCGGCCTCCGCGTCGCCTCGAGCCCGCCGCCGGGCTCGGGCCTGCCGATGATCGAGCTGCTGCACATCCTGGAGAACTTCGACCTTACCTCGATGCGCCACGGCTCGGCCGACTACGTCCGTACGCTCTTTGAGGCAATGAAGCACATGACCATAGACAAGGACGCGCACATGGGCGATCCGGCCTATGTCGACGTTCCGGTCGAGCGGCTGCTGTCGAAGGACCACGCCGCCGTGCTTGCCGGGCGCATCAGCCGCGGCGAGCGCGCCAATGTCGAGCGTCTTGATCTGTCGCAGCGCGACACGACACATATCTCGGTGGTAGACAGACAGGGCAACGCGGTGGCGCTGACCCATTCTCTGGGCTCACCATCGGGCGCGATCACCGACGGGCTGGGCTTCATGTACAATGGGCTCATGGGCCGGTTCGACCCGCGTCCCGGCCGCGCCGCTTCGATCGCCCCGCGCAAGCGACGCGCGAGCTCGGCCGCCCCGACCATCGTCTTCGACGGCGAGACCCCCGCCATCGTCATCGGCGCCCCCGGCGGCAGCTACATCGCGCCGACGGTCGCGCAGGGGATCGTCAACATGATCGACTTCGGCATGGGCATCCACGAGGCCGTGGCCGCGCCGCGGCTGGTCGGCGTGTCGAACAGCATCGATATCTGCAACCGCATCCGACGCTCCGTGGCGAACACGTTGCGCGCCGAGGGCTACGAGGTGCTGCGCTCGCCGCAGACCTATGCCTTCGCCGCCCTGCACGGTATCCGGATCAAGGACGGGGTCTCCTCGGGCGCGGCGGATCCGCAGCGTGACGGCATGGCGATTAGCGTCGACTGAACCCGAAGGACCCAAGCCATGATGACCACCCTCATACGACGCGCGATCCAGGCGGGCTTCGTCGTCTTCGCGATGACACTGATTGTCTTTGTCGGCGTCAATGTGATCGGCAACCCGGTCGACATCTTGATCAACCCCGATCTCAACCAGGCCGAGCGGCTGCGGGTGGTCCAGAACCTCGGCCTCGACCAGCCGCTCTGGCGCCAGTACCTCAGTTTCCTGCACGGGCTGAGCCAGGGCAACTTCGGCGACAGCTTCGTCTACAGCAAGCCGGCGCTCGACGTGATCGTCGAGCGACTTCCGGCAACGCTAGAGCTGGCGCTCTGCGCCATGGTGATTGCCATCGTCGTGGGTCTCCCGCTGGGGCTCTACGCCGGGCTCTATCCCGAACGCCTCTCCTCTCGGCTGATCATGACCGGCTCGATCCTCGGCTTCTCGTTGCCGACCTTCTGGGTCGGGCTGATGTTCATCCTGCTCTTCGCCGTGCAGCTCGGCTGGCTGCCGTCGAACGGACGCGGAGAGACCGCCGAGTTTCTTGGCGCGCGCTGGTCCTTCCTGACCGGCGACGGGCTGGCGCATCTCGTCCTGCCAGCACTCAACCTCGCGCTGTTCAAGACCTCGCTGATCCTGCGCCTGACCCGCGCCGGGGTGCAGGAGGTGGTGATGCAGGACTTCGTGAAATTCGCCCGGGCCAAGGGCCTGCGCGAGGGCCGCATCGTGCTCGTGCACATCCTCAAGAACCTGATGATCCCGGTTGTCACGATCATCGGACTCGAATTCGGCTCGCTCATCGCCTTCTCAGTGGTGACCGAGAGCATCTTTGGCTGGCCCGGCATGGGCAAGCTGATCATCGACAGCATCAACCTGCTCGATCGCCCGGTGATCGTCGCCTACCTGATGATGATGGTCGTGCTCTTCGTGTCGCTGAACTTCATTATCGACATCTGCTACACGCTGCTGGACCCGCGCGTCCGGCTCGACGGCAAGGGATAACCCATCATGGACATCAAGCTCGCCGACGCCGCGGAAATCGCGGTGACCGAGATGCCGCCGCCGCGCCGCGCCTGGCCCGCGATCCGCCGCTTCTTTTCCGCCCCTGCCGCGCTGTTTGGCGCGATCGGGCTGGTGCTGATCGTCACCGTGGCCGTCTTCGCCCCGCTGCTCTCGCCGCAGAACCCCTATGATCTGATGCAGCTCGACATCATGGACAGCCGCCTGCCGCCGGGCTCGGAAAGCTTCGCGGGCGTGCCCTATCATCTCGGCACCGATGGGCAGGGGCGCGACATCCTGTCGGGCATCATGTACGGGCTCCGGACCTCGCTGATCGTCGGCATCGCCTCGGCCCTCGTGGCGGCAATCATCGGCACTACCGCTGGACTGATGGCCGCCTACGTCGGCGGCCGCACCGAGAGCATCATGATGCGCCTTGTCGATCTGCAACTGTCCTTCCCAACTATCCTGATGGCGCTGATGGTGCTGGCGATCCTCGGCAACGGTGTGACCAACGTGGTGCTGGCGATCATCGTGGCCGAGTGGGCGACCTACGCGCGCACCGCTAGGGGCACGGCGCTGGTCGAGCGCGAGAAAGAATATGTCGAGGCGGCGCGCTGCCTGCGCATCCCCGGCCACCGCGTGCTGCTGCGCCACCTGCTGCCGAACTGTCTCGCGCCGATCATCGTCATCGCCACCATGCAGGTCGCCCGGGCCATCGGGCTCGAGGCCACGCTCTCGTTCCTCGGCCTCGGCGCCTCGGTCACCCAGCCCTCGCTCGGCATGCTGATCGCCAACGGCTACCAGTACCTGCTCTCCGGGCTCTACTGGATCAGCTTCTACCCCGGCATCGCGCTGCTGATCACCATCGTGTCCATCAATCTCGTCGGCGACAGGCTCCGCGACGTGCTCAACCCGAGGAACGCCCGATGACCGCCCTGCTCGACGTACGCGACCTTGTGACCGTCTTCCCAGGCGACGGGAAGGACCTGCGCGCAGTGGACGAGGTGTCGTTCCAGGTTGCGCGCGGCGAGGTGCTCGGCCTTGTCGGCGAGAGCGGCTCGGGCAAGAGCGTCACCGGCTTTTCCATCATGGGGCTGGTTGACCAGCCGGGCCGTGTCGCCTCGGGAACGATCCTCTTTGACGGCGAGGACCTCGCGAAGGCGGATCTCGAAACCCGCCGTTCGCTGCGCGGCCGGCGCATCGCCATGGTTTTCCAGGATCCGATGATGACGCTGAACCCGGTGCTGCGCATCGGCACCCAGATGACCGAGACGCTCCACGCGCACGAGACCCTGTCGCGGCAGGCCGCGCGCGCCCGCGCCCGCGACGCGCTCGGACTCGTCGGAATCCCGAGCCCGGAAGAGCGGCTGGACGCCTACCCGCACGAGTTCTCCGGCGGAATGCGGCAGCGCGTGGCGATCGCCATCGCGCTACTGCACCGGCCCGATCTCATCATCGCCGACGAGCCGACCACCGCGCTCGACGTAACCATTCAGGCGCAGATCATCTCGGAATTCCAGCGCCTCACCGAGGAACAGGGCACCGCGGTGATCTGGATCACCCACGACCTTGCCATCGTCTCGGGGCTCGCCGACCGGATCGCGGTCATGTATGGCGGGCGCATTGTCGAGACCGGCACGATCTCCGAGGTGCTCGAGCATCCACGCCATCCCTACACACGCGGCCTGATCCGCTCGGTGCCCTCCGAAAACACTCGCGGCACCCGGCTTGCGCAGATCCCCGGCGTGACGCCGAGTCTCGGGCGGATGCCCGCGGGCTGCGCCTTCCGCAGCCGCTGCGAGCGGGCCGATGGCACCTGTGCCGAGCGCCCCGGACGCTTCGGCGGTGCGCGCGCCTATCACCGCTGTTTCCATCCGCACGAGGAGGCGCTCGCGTGAGCATTCAAATGAAGACGACCGACACCTCCGCAGCCGCCCCCGCCGTTGGCGCGCAGCCGTTGCTCGAACTGCGCCGGGTTTCGCGCCGCTTCGGCAGCACGCCCGATCTTGCCGCGCGCATTTCCGTCGCGCTCGGCGCGGCCAAGCCCGCCCCGGTTGTGCACGCGCTCGACGAGGTTGACCTGACCATCCGCAAGGGCGAGGTGCTGGGCCTCGTCGGCGAATCCGGATGCGGCAAGTCCACTCTCGGGCGCATCGCCGCCGGGATTCTGCCCGCCTCGTCGGGACAGGTGCTGTGGAAAGGCGAGGACCGCAAGAGCCTGCACGGTCGCCGCCTGCGCGACGCCGACCTCTCCGCGCAGATGATCTTCCAGAATCCGATGGCCGCGCTGAACCCGCGCATGAGCATCGAGGCACTGGTCGCCGAGGCGCCGCGCATCCACGGGCTGATCACCGGCGACACCGGCGCCTATGTCGACGACTACCTGCGCAAGGCCGGGTTCGACCCGGCGATGAAGCGCCGCCTGCCGCACCAGTTCTCGGGCGGTCAGCGGGCGCGGGTGAACATCGCGCGGGCGCTGGCGGTGCAGCCGGACTTTCTCGTCTGCGACGAGAGCGTTGCCGCGCTCGACGTCTCGATCCAGGCACAGATTCTCAACCTCTTCATGGACCTGCGCGAGCAGCTCGACCTGACCTACCTCTTCGTCAGCCATGATCTGGGGGTGGTCGAACACATCTCGGACAAGGTCGCGATCATGTATCTCGGCCGGATCGTCGAGGAGGCACCTGTCGCAGAGGTATTCGCGCGGCCCAACCATCCCTACACCCAGCAACTGCTGGCCGAGGTGCCGCGCATCCGGCCGGGCAAACGCCGCTTCGCCGCGATGAAGGGCGAACTTCCCAGCCCGCTCGACCCGCCGAAGGGCTGCCATTTCCACCCGCGCTGCCCGTTCGTTCACGAGCGCTGCCGAATCGAGGTACCGAAACGTCGGGAGATCGCACCCGGCCATAGCTCGGCCTGTCACCTCAACGATCAAACGGCGACATGAACGCCACGCCGTCCGGCGGTCTGCGTCCGAGCTTCGCGATGGCGCTGACCATCGGCGCCTGCGGCGGCGCGGTGTTCACCTGGATCGGCATGCCGCTTTCATGGATGCTCGGCGCGATGACCACCGCCGGCCTGGCCTCTATCCTGCACCTGCCGGTGAAGGGCTGGGCGCGGGCCCGACCACCGATGTCGGCAGTTATCGGGGTCATGCTGGGCTCGCAGTTCAGCCCGCACACGCTCGAGAGCGCAGCGCTGTGGTGGCCCGCGCTGATCGGGTTGGCGGGCTACCTTGTAGTTTCGGCGGTGCTCTGCACGCTCTATCTGCGGCGCATGGTCCGGCTCGATCCGGTTACCGCCTTTTTCTCGGCCATGCCTGGTGGACTGATCGACATGGTCCTGCTCGGCACCGAGCGCGGCGGCGACGAGCGCACCATCGCGCTCATGCATTCGTCGCGCATCTTCCTCGTGGTCCTCGGCCTGCCGCCGCTGATGACGCTGGTCACTGGCGCCGATCCCGGGGCGCGCGCCGCCGCCTGGCGGCCGTTGGCCAACATGGGTCTGGCCGATGTCGCCTTCTTCCTTGGCGCCATAGCGCTCGGCACGGCACTGGGACGGCTCGCCCGACTGCCCGCCCCGTTCCTGATCGGGCCAATGATGGTCAGCATGGCGCTGCACTGGAGCGGCACAACTGGCTTCACCGTTCCGAGCGCGGTGATCGCCGTGGCGCAGATCGTGCTCGGCACCACCGTCGGCTGCCGCTTCGCCGGCACCTCGACGCGGCGCATCCTGCACATCTTGCTGACCTCGGCAGGCTCCACGGTCATCCTGCTCGGGGTCGCGCTGATCTTTGCGCTGGCGCTACAATACGTCATTGACGTGCCGGTCGAGGGCATCCTGCTTGCCTTTGCGCCGGGCGGTCTCGCTGAGATGAGCCTCATCGCGCTTGCATTGAACCTCGAGGTCTCCTTCGTGGTAGTGAGCCACATCAGCCGGATCGGCATGGTCATCCTCGGGGCGGGACTGGTCTCGCGCTGGAGGCTGGCGCGGTAAGACGCCTGTGTGCGCCATTTCCAGGAGTTCGCGGTTTGGTCTGATACCATTCCGAACATGCCAAGGAAGCCCGTACTTCTCCTTCGCCCCGAATTTGCCTTGCGGCGAAGCGGACCCTCACACCGAGAGCATGGGACGGCAGCGGCGCGGACAAAGTGAGCCTTCGCGACGGCTGCTGCAATGGCTGGTTTCGGTTATGCTACTCTCCTACCGAACGGCGATCCCATGACCGTCGCCGAAACTCTTGGAGGCACGTCACAGTATGATTGCTTACGTCACCGTCGGAGCAGACGACATCGCGAAGGCGGAACGCTTCTACTCAGCATTCCTCCCAGCTCTCGGCTACAGACTTGAAGAGCATCACGGAGACTTGAGCTACATTTTGCCCGCAGAGCCGGGTCAGTCCCCCGTTCAACCGGATTTCCATGTCAAATCTCCCTTCAATGGGGAGTTTGCATCGGCTGGGAACGGCGCAATGGTCGCATTTCAGGCGCGATCGCAGAAAAAGGTCCGTGACCTTCATGACGCTGCGTTAGCTGCAGGCGGCTCGGGCGACGGGCGGCCAGGTTTTCGAGCTTGTTACGGCCCCCATTTCTACGTCGGCTATCTTCGTGATCCGCAGGGCAACAAGATCGCACTGTTCTCCAGCGATCCTGATGAACCCGGGCGCGATAGGTAGCGCGGGAGCCGACATTTGGACCAGCCTCAGCATCGTGAGAAATGGGCGGGGAGCCGACATTCGCTGCGGCGACGATCCGATCACCCACAAAAGGTGGAAGCCGACATTCGGAGCGGAGAAAGATCGAGATTTGTTCTGCGCCGCCGCATGACCGCATCGAGCCCTTTCCAGACATAGTTGACCCGTGCCTTCGTGCAGGCGCAGCACGAACTCCATGGGTGGGCTTGTTGCGATTATTCTATGGGCGCCACCTGCCATTTCATCAGGATTTTCCGGCGTTTTCTGCGCCTGCACAACCAGGGAGCTTTGCTGCTACGCCAGCGCAGCGCACACTCGAGGCTCGCGATCAGTGGGAGCCCATGATGACCAGCGAGAAGTTCAACCTCCTCTCCTTCACCGGCAAGATGCGTATCCTGCACCTGACGTGGTTTGCCTTCTTTCTGACCTTCGTGGTGTGGTTCAACCTTGCACCAATGCTGCAGGCGATCCGCACCAGCCTCGGCCTTGACCAGGCGCAGGTGACGACGCTGCTGGTGCTGAACGTGGCGCTGACCATCCCGGCGCGCATCGTGATCGGCATGCTGACCGACCTCTATGGACCGCGGCGGGTCTACTCGGGGCTGCTCATCGCCTGTTCGATCCCCTGTTTCGTCTTTGCCGTGGCCAACAATTTCACCCAGCTGGCGCTGGCGCGCTTCGCGCTCGGCTTCATCGGGGCGGGCTTCGTCATCGGCATCCGCATGGTCTCGGAATGGTTCCCCGCGGAAGAGCTTGGCACCGCCGAGGGCATTTACGGCGGCTGGGGCAACTTTGGATCGGCGGCGGCGGCCTTCACCCTGCCAACCATCGCGCTCTGGTTTGGCGGCGAGAATGGCTGGCGGTGGGCGATCGCCCTCACCGGGCTGATGTCGCTGATCTACGGCTTCATCTATTATGCCTCGGTGCAGGACGTGCCGAAGGGCTCAAAATACTTCCGTCCCAAGAACGCCACCGCGATGGAGGTTACCTCGAAGGGCGACCTGATGTTCCTTCTGGTGATGAAGGTGCCGCTCTACATCGCGCTCGGCGCGCTGGCCTGGCGCCTGCGCAACGTTGCGATCTTCACCACGCCCACCATGTATATCGTCTGGTTGGGGCTGTTGCTGCTCTATGCCTACGATTCCATGCTGGCAGTGCGCGCCAACCGCCGCGTGCTGACCGAGGAAGTGCCTGCCTTCCAGCGCTACAGCTTCAAGCAGGTGGCAATCCTCAACATCCTCTATTTCGCCACTTTCGGATCGGAGCTTGCGGTGGTGTCCATGCTGCCGCTGTTCTTTGCCGATACCTTCGGTCTCACGCCCGTGGTCGCAGGCATGGTGGCTTCGGCCTATGCCTTCATGAACCTGATGTCGCGGCCCGGCGGCGGCTGGATTTCCGACCGCTTCGGGCGCAAGCCGACGCTGCTGATCCTCACCGCGGGTCTTGCGGTCGGCTATGCCGCGATGGGGATCATCGGCTCTGCCTGGCCGGTCTGGCTGGCGGTGGTGGTCGCCATGGCCTGCTCGTTCTTCGTGCAGGCGGGTGAAGGTGCGGTCTTTGCCGTCGTGCCGCTGATCAAGCGCTCGCTCACCGGGCAGATCGCCGGGATGACCGGCGCCTACGGCAATGTGGGCGCGGTGATCTATCTGATCGTCTACTCGGTGGTCGATGCCTCGACCTTCTTCTTCGTCATCGCGGGGACCGCGGTCCTGGGGTTCGTCGCGCTGCTGTTCCTCGAGGAACCCTCGGGCGAGATCGCCGAGGTTGACGAGGACGGCACCGTCACCATGATCAACGTGGGGCTCAAGGCCTGAGCCCACGAACACTGGTGCGCGTATGGACGAACCCGCAAATCTTTTCCCGAAGCGGGCGATGAAGGCCGTGCTCGGCGGATGGAGCAGCGCCGGGGTCAAGCCAAGGAATGACGACGCCATCTCCGGCAGGATCCCCGAAAGCGCGTGGGAGCTTCACACCAAGGGCGCGGTCGCCTGCATCGCAGATGGTATCTCGACCGGGCGCAACTCGGACAAGGCGGCGCAGATCTCGGTGATCCAGTTCGCGCGAGACTACTACTCGGCACCGGAAAGCTGGCCGGTGCGCGACTGCGCCGGGCGTTTGCTGACCGCGCTCAACACGTGGTTCCACGCGCAGAACCGCAGCGGCTCGCCCGAGGCCGAGGGGCAGGTCACCACCTTTACCGCGGTGATCGCCCGCTCGCAGACCCTGCATGTGGTTCATATCGGCGATACCCGGGCGCTGCGCCTGCGCTCGGGGCGGCTGCGATGTCTGACCGAGGACCATTCGGCCCGCTTCATGGGCGAGCACGAGGCGCTGACCCGTGCGCTGGGGATCGAGAACGATATCCGCGTCGACTATCTCTCGGAGCAGATGCAGGCGGGCGATCTCTACCTGCTGACCAGCGACGGCCTGCATGCAGTGCTGAGCGAGGCGCGTATGGCCGAGCTGCTGGCCACAGGCCCGCTCGAAACTCAGGGGGATCTCGAAGCCGCAGCGCGCGGGCTCTGTCAGGCGGCGCTGGACGCGGGAAGCGACGACAACGTCAGTTGCATGATGCTCCGGGTGTTGGACCTGCCGTCCGAGAGCTTGACCGAGGCACACAGCCGCCTGACCGCTCAGGTCATCCCGCCACGGCTGGCGCCGGGCAACCGCATCGACGGCTGGGAGGTGATCGAGGTTCTGCATGCCTCGACCCGCAGCAATGTCTACCTCGTGCGCCGCGCGGGTGAGGATGGGCGCTTCGTGCTCAAGGCACCTTCGAAGGGGTTCGAGGACAACTTGCAGTACCTCGACGGTTTCACGCTCGAGCAATGGGTGGGCCGGCGGATCGACAATCCGCAGGTGATGAAGATCCGCCCGCATGAGGATAGCCGGTTCCTCTACTACGTCGCAGAGCATGTGGAAGGACTAACCCTGCGCCAGTGGATGGAGCAGCACCCCACGCCGAGCGTCGCCATGATCCTGCCGCTGCTCGGATCGCTCGCCTCCGCGCTGCGCGCCTTCCATCGCATGGGCATGGTGCATCGCGATCTGAAGCCCGAGAACGTCATCCTCGGTGCAGATGGGCGCGCAAGGATCATCGACTTCGGATCGGTACAGGTCTCGGGATTTCGCGAGCTTGCCCGTGGCGGCGTCGAAGACATGCCCGAAGGGTCTCTCAACTATATCGCCCCCGAAGTGCTGCTCGGACAGGAGGCCTCGCCGAGGTCCGATCTCTATGCATTGGGGGTGATCGCATGGGAGATGCTGGCAGGCGACGTTCCCGTCGATCTCGAGAAACGCGGCAAGCTGCCGACGCGCGCCGAGGACTGGGCCCTGCCGCAGATCTCGGACAAGCGGTCCGACCTGCCCGAAGGCGCGCAAGCCATTCTGGCGCGTGTCCTGTCTGTCGCCCCCAAGGCGCGGCCTCAGGCCATGTCGGAGTTTCTTGCCGAACTGCAGTCTCTGGCCAAGGGCCATGGGGCCGGAAGACCCGAGTTCGTGCCATTGCTGCAGCGGGGATCCGTCACCTTCTGGCGGGGCTGGGCGCTTGCCAGCACCGGGCTTGCGCTGCTGCTTCTGGTGGTGCTACTCGGCGGCTCTTGAGACCCCTTGCTGCAGCAGCGCCGCCAGTTCAGCCTTGCATGATCCGCAGTTGGTCCCCGCCGAGAGGCTCGCGCCGATCGCCTCGACGCTCTGCAGACCTTCGGCCCCGATGGCCCGCAGGATGGCGTTGCGCCCGACCGCGTAGCAGGAGCAGACCACCGGGCCAGGATCGGGCATGTCTCCCCGCGCTGTCCCTGCAAGGGCCCATGGGGTCTCGGTCCCCGGCAACCCGGCAAGAAAATCGCGCATCAGCCGCACCGGCTCGCGGTCGAGATAGAGCGCCGCGAGAAGGATTTCCCCGTCCATGAAAGCAAGACGCGTACGGCCCTTCGCCGTGTCCTTGCTCATCTGCAGCGCGGCATCGGGCAGCCCGAAGAGCGCGCGCGCGAAATCTTCCGCGTCCGCGATCTCTTCGGTCCCCGCAAGTTCGGCGCGAAAGCCCCGGTCGGTCCGCGCCAGAGACCAATAGGCGCACTCCGGGCGGGGCCGCGCTGTGGCGATGGCAAACCCGTACCACGCGGCCTCGAACCGAGCGGCGGAGACCACCGCGGCCTTGCTTTCGGGCTGGCCGGAGACGGGGTCCGTCACCGACGCAATGAGCGCGTCGATGCGGGCGGAGGGTGCTGTCTCTCCGGTCCAGTGTATCGGCGCGAACAGATGCCCCGGCTGCACATCGCCCGTGATCCGCAGACGAAGGATGGCGCTGCCCTGTGGGCTCTCCAGCCGCAACAGATCGGCAGGCGAAAGGCCCAGACGCGCGGCATCGTCCGGGTGCATGTCGACGAAGGGTTCGGGAAGATGAGCCGAGAGCCGGGGCGAGAGCGCCGTTCGGGTCATGGTGTGCCACTGGTCGCGCAGCCGCCCGGTGTTTAGGCGGAACGGATGTTCCGGTGTGAGGGCCGCTGCGGGCGCGTGCGGGGCGAGCGCAAGCATCCGTGCCTTGCCGTCCGGATGGTAGAAGCCGCCGTCCGCGAAGAACCTGCCGCCGATCTTTGCCGGACCGTCGGGCCAGCGGAACGGCGGCATGCTGTCATAGTCAGAGCTGGAAAGCCCGGCGCGGTTCGAAATGTCGAAGTCCTTGCCGAACGTCCCGGCGAGGCCCGAAAGCGCGGCGTATTCCGCGAAAATTTCGGCCTCGCTGTCCCAGTTGAACCCTTCGGCAAACCCCATCCGTTGCGCCACCTCGGCAAGGATCGCCCAGTCCGGCCGCGCCTCGCCCGGGGGAGCGAGCGCCGCGCGCTGTCTCGAGATCGTGCGGTCGGAGTTGGTGACTGTGCCGCTCTTCTCGGCCCAGGCGGTGGCCGGCAGCAGCACGTTGGCCCGCCGCGCGGTGTCGGTGGCGGCGGTGATGTCGCTGACCACGACGAAGGGGCAGCTGGCGATCGCGTCCTGCACCGTGTCGGCGTCGGGCAAAGTGACGGCGGGGTTGGAGTGGATGATCCACAGCGCATTGATCTGCCCGTCGGCAACGGCACGAAACATGTCCACGGCCTTGAGCCCCGGTGCCTCGGGCATCGCAGGGGCGCTCCAGAAACCGCGCACCGCGTCGCGATGGTCCACGTTCTCGATGTCCAGATGGCAGGCCAGCATGTTGGCGAGTCCCCCGACCTCGCGCCCGCCCATAGCGTTGGGCTGGCCGGTGATCGAAAACGGTCCCATCCCGGGCTTGCCGATCCTGCCGGTCGCGAGGTGGCAGTTGAGGATGGCGTTCACCTTGTCACTGCCCGAGCTCGACTGGTTCACGCCCTGCGAGAAGATGGTGACGACCTTCTCGGTTCCGATCCAGAGGTCACAGAAGTCGCGCAGCGTCTCTTGCGAGAGCCCGGTGAAAGCCGGGTCGCTGCCCTGCGCCGCTTTCAGGGCCGCGTCGAACCCCTCGACATGCGCGCTGACATAGTCGCGATCCACGGCACCGCGCCGCGCGACCTCGGCCAGCAGCGCGTTGAACAGCGCCACGTCCGAGCCGGGCTCGAGTGCAAGGTGAAGGTCCGCACCCTCGCAGCTGGCGGTGCGTCGTGGATCGATGACGACAAGGCGGAGTGCGCGCTTTTCGCGCGCTGCCATGATCCTCTGGTAGAGGATCGGGTGGCACCAGGCGAGGTTGCTCCCCACCAGCACGACGAGATCGGCCTCCTCGAGGTCATCGTAGACCCCCGGAACCGTGTCGGTACCGAAGGCGCGTCTGTGGCCCGCCACGGTCGAGGCCATGCAGAGCCGCGAGTTGGTGTCGATATTGGCCGAGCCGATGAACCCCTTCATCAGCTTGTTGGCGACGTAATAATCCTCGGTCAGCATCTGGCCTGAAACGTAAAAGGCAACGCTGTCCGGCCCGTGGGTCTCTATGGTCTTGCGAAACCTTGTGGCGACGAGATTGAGCGCATCCTTCCAAGTGGCGGTGCTGCCGTGGACCCGCGGGGTGAGAAGGCGCTCTTCCAGTCCGACGGTTTCGCCAAGCGCCGAGCCCTTGGAGCAAAGCCGCCCGCGGTTGGTGGGATGGGCGGGATCGCCGCGCACGGCAAGGCCGCCGCTGCCATCGGCGGACAGCAGGACGCCGCATCCCACGCCACAGTAGGGGCATGTCGAGCGGACCTCGGCTCCCATCAGGCGGCGCGTGCGGCGACGGCGTCCCCGTCGAGAAGGATACGCCCACCCTCGGTCTTCACCGGGTAGGTGGGGATGCGGCCGTTGTCGGCTCCCTGTGCCTCGCCGGTCTCGAGAGAATAGACCCAATTGTGCAGCGGGCAGGTGATGTTGCGTCCATGGACCATGCCCTCGGCCAGCGGCCCACCCTTGTGTGCGCAGGTGTTCGAGGTGGCGAAAAGCTCGTCCTCGGCGGTGCGGAAGATCGCGACGCAACCTGATCGTGTTTTCACCACGCGCGCCCCGCGCAGGGGAATTTCATCAAGCGCGCCCACGTCGATCCAGCTCATTCCGCGGCCTCCTGCGTGAAATCCGCCAGCGGCTGGAACTTGCGGGCCTCGGCGGGCGCCGCGCGTTCCGCCCAGGGGTCCTTCTGGTAGACCGTCTGCGAAAGGTCGAAACGCTCCACGAGGGACTTTCGCCGGCTTTCATCGGCAAGCACATCCTTGACCCAGTCGAGCCCGACCTTGGCGACCCATTTGTAGGGACGATCGAGGTACTTGGCGTGCTCGCGGTAGAGCTGCACGAAGGCGACAGTCCATTCGATCGCCTCCTCCTCGCTGGCCACGTCGACCAGCCGCTCGGTCTCTTTCACATCCATGCCCGCAGCCCCGGCAACCCCGACCTGATAGCCACTGTCGACGCAGATGATGCCCACGTCCTTGCAGGTCGCCTCGGCGCAGTTGCGCGGACAGCCGGAGACGCCGAGCTTGACCTTGTGGGGCGTCCACGATCCCCAGAGCCGCTTTTCAAGCTTGATCCCGAGCCCGGTGCTGTCCTGCGTGCCGAAGCGGCACCAGTCCGAGCCGACGCAGGTCTTCACCGTGCGCAGGCCCTTGGTGTAGGCGTGCCCCGACACCATCCCAGCATCGTTGAGATCGGCCCAAATGGCGGGAAGGTCTTCTTTCTTGATGCCTAAGAGGTCGATGCGCTGGCCGCCCGTCACCTTCACGGCGGCATCGTATTTGCGCGCCGCCTCGGCGATGGCGATCAGCTCGTCCGGCGTGGTCATGCCGCCCCACATGCGGGGCATCACGGAGTAGGTGCCGTCTTTCTGGATGTTGGCGTGGTTGCGCTCGTTCACCAAGCGCGACTGGGGATCATCGCGATACTCCAAAGGCCAGTCGGCGAGCAGGTAGAAGTTCACCGCGGGTCGGCAGACGTGACAACCATTCGGGGTCTTCCAGCCGAGTTCCTGCCAGACCGCAGGCTGCGACTTCAGCTCCTTGGTCTTGATCAGCACCCGCACGTCCTCATGTGTGAGATCGCAGCACGCGCAGATCGGTTTGGCGGTGGGCATCTCGAAGCTGTCGCCCAGTGAGACCGCGAGCACCTGCTCGACAAGTCCGGCGCAGGTTCCGCAAGAGGCCGAGGCTTTCGTCTGCGCACGCACCGTCTCGAGGGAATGCGCGCCCCCTTCGACGGCCTTGAGGATGTCGCCCTTGCACACGCCGTTGCAGCCACAGATCTCGGCATCAGCCGGCAATGCTGCAACGGCTGCCAGAGGGTCCGCGGCGGCACCGCCACCCCCCTGAAATGCAGGGCCGAAGATGAGCGTCTCACGCATCTCCTCTACGTCGGTGCCGTCCTTGATCAGACCGAAGAACCAATTGCTGTCGGCGGTGTCGCCGTACATGACCGCGCCGATCAGCCGGTCCTCCTCGATCACCAGCCGCTTGTAGATGCCTCGCGCCGGGTCGCGGAAGACGATGTCCTCCCGCGTGGGGCCCTCGGCGAAATCACCGGCCGAGAAGAGGTCACAGCCGGTGACCTTGAGCTTCGTGGACAGCTCGCGCACCACGAAGGTGTCATCCTCGTCCAGCAGGGTTTTCGCCAGAACCTTGGCTTGATCGTAGAGCGGGGCGACGAGGCCAAAGAGATTGCCTGCGAACTCGACGCACTCACCCACGGCGAATATGTCCGGATCCGAGGTCCGCATTTGCGCATCAACTTTGATCGCGCGCCCCATGTCGAGCCCCGCCGCATGGCCGAGCGCCACCGCTGGCCGGATGCCCGCGGCCATACAGACGATGTCCGCCTTCAGCTCCGTACCGTCATCGAGCAAGACGCGTTCCACCTTGCCCGATCCTTCGATCGACTTGGTGTTCGCCCGGGTGATCACCCGGATTCCGCGCTTTTCCAGGTCCTTCTGCAAAAGGTAACCCGCGGTCTCGTCGAGTTGCCGTTCCATCAGATGCCCGGAGATATGAAGCACCGTCACCTCCATCCCCCGCAGCCGCAGCCCGGCTGCGGCCTCGAGGCCCAGCAAGCCGCCTCCAATGATCACCGCATGCGCCCCGGGACGGGCGGAAGCCTCGATCATCGCATTGGTGTCCTCAAGGTCGCGGTAAGCGACGACCCCCGGCAGATTATGGCCCGGCAGCGGGATGATGAATGGGGCCGAGCCTGTCGCGATCACAAGCTTGTCGTAGGGAGTTTCACCTTTCTCAGACCTGACGATCTTGCGTGCGGTGTCGATGGCCGTGACGCTCTCTCCGAAGCGGGTGATCACGCTGTTGGCGGCGTACCAGACATCATCGTGAGTGACGATTTCTTCGAAGGTTTTCTCGCCCGACAGCACCGGCGAGAGCATGATGCGGTTGTAGTTCCCGCGTGGCTCGGCGTTGAACAGCGTGACCTCGAAAGCGTCGGGCGCCGCGTCCAGAAGGTGCTCCAGCATCCGGCCAGAGGCCATGCCCGCACCAATCACGACAAGTTTCTGCATCTGCTTCCTCCTGTGCGGGGTGGCTCAGAGATACCAGGCGACCACATAGGCCAGCCCGTTTTCGTGGTGGATCGGAAGCGCGACCATCTGGGTATAGCCCGCCGGCAAACCGGCGCCGCCGACCTGCACATGCGGCAGGCCGGAGCCCAGAACCCGACCGATGGGCCCCTGCCACGCGGTGACCGAAAGGGCATCGAGCGGCGGGTTCTCCTTGGGTGCCAAGAACCCTTCGCGCTCGCAGAGCCCGTCGATCCTCAGGGCCTTTTTTTCCGGGCCAACCCTCTCGGCTCTCGCATCCCAGATCTCGAAGCGATGCGCGATCGGCGTGCCAGGCGCCGAAAGCAGCGTGAGCACGTAGATCTTGTCGCCCGGCGTCGGGATCGGCAGCCCGAGCCCGGTCTTGAGCCCGGCCTTGCCCGCACTTTCAGAGCGCAGAAAGCCATAAGACGCTCCGAGGTCGCGCATGAGAATGGGGGTTTCAGAGGCCCAGACGCCACCCGGCAGACCCTGTCCGTGCCCGAAGGTCGTGGCCTTCGACACCCGCTCGAACTCCTCTGCAGTGCCATAGTAGCCATCGCTCAGAACGAGACTGTTGGCGCTGTCCTCCCACACCTCGATCGCCCCCACATGCGCGGCATCGGCAAAGAGCACGACCAAGATGGCCAGCAGGACATCTTCCGCGAAGACCGGGATCGCGACAGCCGCTGTCAGACCGGAGGCAGCGGCGGCCTTGGCGCGGTGAAAGGTCGAGTCGTCCAAAGTGCGCAGAACAATTGGCCGCGCTTCGGCCCAGGCTTTTCCGGGCAGACCCTCTCCCTTGGCGAAGGTAGCGCGCGCGGACGCCGCGCCGAAGCCTTCCAGCCCGTCATATGTGCCCGTCGCAAGCACCAGCCTGTCGCCTTCCGGCACCCAGACTTCGGCGATGCGAATGAAAGTATTGGTAGGTGCTTCCAAGAGATCGTCCATCGCTGCTCCTTTGCGGGGCGTGGCTTCTGCGGCAGGGGATGCCGCCTGGTCTCACCTCATCCGACGCCAAGGCGCCTTCGGCTGGCAAGCATTCCACGCTGGGCGAAGCGCTTCATCCGGTTTGGGCGGGGAAGATGCCGCGAATTTGTGCAGAGGTCGGGCGCTAAGAGTGAGGAGCCAAGCGCAGACCGGTCTGTCCATGCCGAGACTGGGACCAAAAGGCACGAGATGAGGACACCGGCATGCCGGGAGGTACAGAGAATTTCGCACCCGCAGCGAATGTCCGCAATGTTCCGCCCTGCCGACCTTCATCCTCCGAAAATGCTTCGCGATTGACGAATGGCCGGCCTGGTGAAGCTGCACCGCGGCGATCGGCCAGGGACTGAACGGCAGGTCTGGGCCGAGGCATCCGCAAAGGACGTGCATTGCTGATAGCAGCCCGAACGTCTCTGATGGACTCTTCGCGCAGCTCGGCTAAGCTTGTCGCGCGGTCGCGATGCGGGACCTTCCGGTCATTCGCTTCACGAGCGGGCTGGTGTTCATTAGCTCAGCTCCCACGAATATGACGGACGGAAACGGCCTGGCAGCAGCGCCGCATGACAACTAGGGCAAGACCTGAATAGCAATCACAAACTAATCATTGTAGGTGGCGTCCCGAGCTTGGAGCTTGCCGCGAAGTTCACGGCCGAGGATTAGCCTTATGCTTAAGTTTTCCGATCTGAACCCGGAACTGCTCAATCCTGGCAGCGATGAGACGGTCTTCGAGGCGACCATCGACACGCACGGTACATACACGACGGAGCATTTCGTTCTGCGGTTGAGCCCGCGCGCGCACGAATTGGTCGATGCCATCACCAGGCAGGAAACAGACGACTATGAAACAGCCGAACTGTATCAGGCCTATTCCACATATCTGCATGAAACGATCCACTGGTGGCAGCACGTCGGATGATAGTGCCCCGCGGCGTGGTGTAGGAAGCCGCGAGCGTCGCTGATCGCGAGGCTGGCGGTCATCGTCGATCTT
>NZ_JADFFK010000003.1 GCF_015223355.1 Salipiger mangrovisoli
GGGCCGGACCGACGTGCCGAAGTTCGTTGACTGGTACATGGACGGCAAGATCGAGATCGACCCGATGATCACCCACAGACTCAAGCTCGAGGAGATCAACCACGGCTTCGATCTCATGCACGAAGGCAAGTCGATCCGCGCGGTGGTCGAGTTCTGATCGCTCCGGACCTCCGGCATGAAATTTCTCCCAGCAGGCGCTTGGCTTGCCGGGAGTTCGACACATCCTTCCTATCCGGATATTCGGAGCCGAGCGCGTTCTCCGGGCAATGTGCCCATTCATGCGTCGCTCTCATGAGTGCCTTCCATTCTGAGCGGATTATCCGGTCGGGCGGTCTCGCCTAAATACCGGGTCATGAAGCGGACAGGGCCGGTGAGGCGTCAGCGACGTCTCGTCGGCTACAGCTGTCCGGGAACCCGGAACCGGAGTGACACAGATGATCCTCGAAGAAACGTTCACCCTGCCCAATGGTGTCGCCATGCCGAAACTCGGCCTCGGCACCTGGATGATCGAAGACGATGTCGTGGCCGAGGCCGTGAAGGCGGCCATCGCGATGGGCTATCGCCACATCGACACCGCTCAGGCCTACGGCAACGAGCGCGGCGTTGGCCAGGGCATCCGCGAGAGCGGGGTGGCCCGTGACCAGCTGTTTCTGCAGACCAAGCTGGCGGCTGAGGTCAAGGACTACGATGGCGCCAAGGCGGCGATCGACGGCTCGCTCAAGACCCTCGGGCTCGATTATATCGATTTGATGATCATCCACAGCCCGCAGCCCTGGGCAGAGTTCGGCGGCGAGGACCGCTGCTTCGATGGCAACCTTGCCGCGTGGAAGGCGCTGGAAGAGGCCTACGACGCCGGCAAGATCCGCGCCATCGGCGTGTCGAACTTCAAGCAGGCCGACCTGCAGAACCTGCTGGATAACGCCACCGTCAAGCCGATGATCAACCAGGTCCTCGCGCATATCAGCAACACGCCGTTCGAGCTGATCGACTTCTGCCAGCAGAACGGCGTGATGGTCGAAGCCTATTCGCCCATCGCGCATGGCAAGATCCTCGACAATGCCGAGATCAAGGCGATGGCAGAAACATACGGCGTCACCGTCCCGCAACTCTGCATCCGCTATGTGCTGCAACTGGGTCTCGCGGCGCTGCCGAAGACCGGCAACCCGGCGCACATGAAGAGCAACGCCGAGCTGGACTTCGTGATCTCGGACGCGGACATGGACGCCCTGAAGAGCGCCGAGGAGATCAAGGACTACGGCGACGCCAGCATGTTCCCGGTCTACGCCAAGGGCTGATCCGCAAGGGCGAAGCGGGACGCTTCGTCCCGAGAGACGTCGCGCCATTGGCGCGGCGTCGTCGCAGGTTCGAGGCGGCAGTCAGGAACGCGCGGACCCTTAGCGCGGCCGGTTCGGAAATCGCCGGGTGCCGAACGGGCCGCAGGGCCGGTCGGGGTCGCGGCGATCAAGCGCCGGTGGATCGGTCTGCCGGGGAGCGCTCGTCGAGCGTCAGCTGCAGGAAAGCGAGGTCGAGCCAGCGGCCGAATTTCGTGCCGACGTGGCGCAGCAGCCCCGCCTGTTCGAAGCCAAGTCTTTCGTGCAGGCGGATCGAGCCGATGTTGCCCGCCTCGATCCCGGCGACCATCACATGCTTGCCGGCGGCACGCGCGCGATCGATCAGGGCCGTCATCAGGGCCTTGCCGATGCCGGCGCCGCGCTGGTCGCCTTGGACATAGACGGAATGTTCGACGGTATGGCGATAGCCCTCCCAGGCGCGCCAGTCCCCGAAAGAGGCGTAGCCCAGCACCTCGCCTTGCGCCGAGATGGCCACCAGCACCGGATATCCGGCCGCTTGCCGATCCGCGAGCCAGGCCCGGCGGTTGTCTATGCCGACCGTGGTTTCGTTCCAGATCGCGGTCGTATGCGCGACGGCATCGTTGTAGATCGCCGTGATCCCTTCGAGGTCACGATCCTCGGCGTCGCGAATTTGCATCTTCGGCTCCGTTGTCGGCACTATGTTGGCCGCGATATCCAATATACTGGATATGCCGTCAATATGCCTGAGCCGACGCGAGGCCGGGTTACCCGTCCCTCAGCACTGCCACGACATAGGTGCACGGCGGATGCCCCTCGTTTCGGAAGACGCAGTCTTCGGGCGCGCCCAGATGGAGGCAGTCACCGGGGTGAAGCTCGTGGCGGACATCGCCTTCGACAAAGACCAAGACGCCTTCCAGAACCCAGATCATTTGCCGGATGAAGGCATAGGCCGATGCTGGCATGGCAACTTCCTTGCCGCCGGGAAGGGTGACCTGCACGAGGTCGAGCGGCATCTCGGACTTCGGCGAGACCTGACGGCGGATGTACCCGGTTTCCGGATCGGTCCAGACCGGCTGGTCGTCCCGGCGCAGGAGCGCGCCGCCCGCGGCCTCGGCGCGGGCGAGCAGGGTGGACATGCTGAGTCCGAAGGCCCCGGAGAGTTTCCCGAGTAAATTGGCGGTCGGCGAACTGTCACCGCGTTCCACCTTGTGGATCATGGCCCGAGAGACCTGAGCCCGCGCGGCAAGGTCGGTGAGCGACCAGCCCCGGCTTTCCCGCTCGGCGCGGATGCGGGCGCCCAGTCTGATGTCGATGTCTGCATGCGTCATCGTGATAACATAGTAGACATCTCGCGGATCCAGCAAGATCATGTTGGACGCTGGGAAACGCGCGCCTTCACCGATGCACGGCAGTGGCGAGGAGAGGGTGGCTTCCGCTCAAACAGAGTTCCGGCGCGGGCTATGTCAATCGGCGCGGCGTGTCCTGGTAGTGATGCTGATCATCCTCGGCGTCACCTAGAAGCCCCCGACCCAATGTCTCGCGTGTTTCCACGGCCTCAAGCTCGCAGACCTGAAGCTTTCTGAGGTCGCCCAAAGAGGAGCCCTCGCGAGATGTCTCGGGTATCAGAGGCAGAGCGCCGGACTCCGCTGCAACGGCCTGGTGAGCCATCTGGGCATGATGACAGGCGTGTTCATGACGCGAGGCAATCAGGGCCGCTTCCGTGCGGTTCTTCGCGCCGAGTTTGCGGATCACCTGACGCACCTCCAGTTTCACCGTCGCCTCAGAGGTGCAGAGAACCTTGGCAATCTCCTTGTTCGACCGGGCTTTTCTGAGGTTCATCAGGACGGCAGATTGACGTTCTGTCAGCCCCTCCAACTGCGGTGCGCCATTCTGCACGGAAGCCTTTGCGCGCGGCATCAGCAACTGGCCATTGCGTTTGGTGGGGGGTGGCCCGCTGGGCGTGGTGTCCGTATCATCCGGAGAGCCTTCGGGCTCTTCCCGTTTTGCGGTAGGGGCGTTCAATCGAGGAACGCTGTTGCCCTGTTCCAGCACGGACGGTGGAACGACGATGCCTCCATGCAGCAGCAGTTCCAGCGAGCTCAGAACCTGGCTTGGGTCCATGGATGCCGGAATGACGCCGCGCGCGCCGGCCCGAAGGGCGGACTGGACGAAGTCTGCGCTCGCGGTGTTGCAGAGCAGCAGGATGGGCTCGATGACTCCGAGGCGATTTATGTCCCTGACGATCGCGAACCAATCCATTTCACAGGCATTCGTCCTGGCATTTATGATGCACATTCCGCGCTGAAAAATCTGATCGATGCATCCTGAAGCGCTGGGTTGGACTTCTTCTATCCGCATGTTGTGAAGCTGCGCGAACCCCGCAAGGAAGTGAGAAAGCTGCGCTCTGGTCAGTGGCATTTCGTCCACAAGATACAGGATGCGATCCTTAGCTCTGGAAAATCTCATCCTTCCCCCCTTTCGATAAGTCCGGGCCGATGCACGACGGCCGCAATTCTTCGTAAATTCGCGTCTCACAAGTGTTTGAAAACCCTCCGGTTGATTGCGCTGAACCCAGGTGGACCGACTTCGGGTCCTTGGGAAAATGGCTTCATGGTGATCGCTATCCTTCGCGCATGCCGTTCTGCAAAAGAGCCTCGAAGGGCTCCCAGAGGTAGCTCAATACCGATCTCTCTCGCGTTACGACCAGGACACTGACCAGCATCCCCGATCTCAGTTCAATGTTGAGGTCCGAAAGTTCAGAGGCATCGACCTCGACGCGGATCGGGTAGTAGGTCGTATTCGAATTCTCGGCACGCGCCGTGTCGGCGGACACCATCGTCACCGTGCCGACGATCTGCGGCATGCTGCGCCCGGAGAATGCCGAAAGACGGATGTTCGCGGGCATTCCAATCTCGACGGCGTCGATGTCATTCGGCGAAATCCTTGCGTCGATGAGCAGGCGCTCCCGCGCGGGTACAACATCCAGGATCGCCTCACCGGGTTGGATGATCGCACCGGCGTTTCTGATCCTGATATTCGAGACGATCCCATCAACCGGAGAGCGCAGCTGTTCGCGACCAAGCACAGCGTCGAGCGCCAGAAGCGACTTCTCTATTTCCGCGATCTCGCTGCGGATTTGCACGGCGCGCACTGCGAGCGTCTCCACGTCCTCGGCCTCGCGGGCCTTGAGGTCCATTTCGATTTCCCCGATTTCCTTGCGTGCTTCCGCCACCGCCGTGACCTGGCTGCCGCGCAATCCCTCCATGTCGGCAATGGCGCGGCGCAGCCGGAGCACCTCGCCCTTGGCGGCGAGCCCCTTGCCCAGCAGAGCAAGCTTGTCCTCCAGTTCCTCGTGCATGAGCGCGAGTTGCTCGGCGGCGCTGCGCACCTGAAGCGAATGCCCCGAAATGGTTTCCTCGAGTTGCGCAATGCGTTGGCGAAGCAGGCGCTCGCGCAGGTTGCGGAAGTCGAGCTTCGCGTCCAGGGCGCGTTGCTCGACCTGGAAGGCGCTCGCGACAACCGGGTCCTGCGGGCTGAAATCCTCGGGGATGGCCAAGGCCTTTGAGCCGGCGATCTCCGCCGCGATCCGCGCCTGTTCGGCGATCCGCGTCAGGCGCCGGTCTGCAAGTGCCTCTGCCTCGCTTCTACGCGCGGTCACGTCGAGCGTCATCAGGACGTCGCCTTCGTGGACAGTGTCACCGTCGCGGACAGTGATACTTTTGACCAGGCCCCCTTCGAGGTGTTCAATCGTCCGCACGCCGCTGTCCGGGCTGATCTGGCCGGCAGCAATTGCTCCGCCCGAGAGCGGGGCGAGCGCGGCCCAGCCCCCAAGACTCCCGAGGAAGGCGAGGAGAACGAGGAAGCCGAACCGTCTTGGGGCCCGAATTGCGTCGGAGATCGTGCCGTGGGGGTAGGGCGCGTGCGCTTGCCCCGGTCGATTTGGCCAAGCGGCACCATCCGAAGCGAGCTGGGGGGCGCGCGGCGCATTGCGAGGGTTGAGAGTATGCAGGGTGTGTCCGGCAGCAATCGACATCTTTTCAGGTTCCCCCGGACTCTGCGCGCCCCGAATCTGGGACGGGCCGCTCCCCTTCGGTTGAAGACGACTGGGCCTGCGCCCTGCTGGCAGCCGTTGCCTCGCGCATTCTGCCAAGCACCTCCTGGCGCGGTCCGAATGCCTGTACCATCCCGCCTTGGAGCAGCAGCACCTTGTCGCTTTGGGCGAGCGTTGACGGGCGATGCCCCACGATCAGCAGCGACGCCCCGGCCTCCTTGAGTTCCAGAACCGCGGCCGACAGCGCGGTCTCACCGGCCTGATCCAGATTTGCGTTCGGCTCGTCCAGCACGATCAGGGCCGGTGACCGGAAAACGGCCCGCGCGAGGCCGACGCGTTGCTTCTGTCCGCCCGAGAGGCCGGCACCGCGCTCCCCAAGCCGGGTTTCGTAGCCCTGTGGCAGCTGCGATATCATCTCGTGGACATGGGCGCGCCTGGCGGCGGACACCACCTCCTCCGGCGTGGCCTCGCCCATGCGCGCGATATTCCTGCGGACGGTCCCTTCAAAGAGGCCCACTTCCTGCGGAAGGAACCCGATGTGGGGCCCCAGAGCATCCGGGTCCCAATGTTCGATCCTGACACCGTCGAGGGAGATCGTGCCCGAGTTGGGTTTCACAAGCCCGACGATCGCGCGGCAAAGCGTGCTTTTGCCTGCAGCAGATGGGCCGATCACCGCAACGACCTCGCCCGGCGAGATGTCAAAGCTCACGCGGGCAAGCTGCGCACCATTCGGACCGATCACCGTGAGGTCCTTCACCTGGAGTCGCCCCGCGGGGGCCGGCAAAGCCATCCGCACCGGGTCACTCGGGAAGGCGCTGACCAGGTCTTTCAGCCTGCCATATGCGAGCCGGGCTCCGGAAAAGTTCTTCCAGGCTGACATCGCATGATCGACCGGGGCGAGGGCCCGGCTCAGGAGGATCGATCCGGCAATCATCGAGCCGGGTGTCGTCAGCCCCCTGATGACCAGGAAGGCACCTGCGCCAAGCATCAGGCTCTGCGAGAAATACCGCAGGAACTTCGCCGCGCCGGTGAAATAGCTGCTCAACTCGCTGGCACGAAGCGTTTCGGTCAATGTCTGGGCATTCTGGGTTTGCCAGCGTGCGAGCATCGCGCCGATCATTCCCATGGCCCGGACCACCTCGGCATTTCCGATCGTGCCTTCGGCCAGGGTGTTTCCCTTGATCTGGCTGGTGTTCGCGGATTTCAAAAGACTGCGTGTGGCAAGTTCGTTTCCCAGGCTCAGCATCAACAGAAGCACAGCCGCGCTGAGGGCGATGGTCCCCAACAACGGGTGCAACAGCCAGGTCACGACAATGAAGAAGGGCGTCCAAGGCAGGTCGAAAAAGGCTGTCATCGCCGGGCCGCCCATGAATGACTGGACTTGCCCGAGGTCGCGAAATGCCTGCCCGCCTGCGGATTGGCCGCTGAGCTTGGACTTCAGTCCGACGCGCAGGAGCTCCGGTCCGAGGGTCTGGTTGAACCACACGCCGATCCGCAACGCGACCGCGGTTCGGGCGGTCTCTAGCATGGCCATTGCGAGCAGGGCGACGCCAAGAATGCCCGTCAGCAGGAACAGCGTCTCATTTCGCCCGCTGCTCAGGACCCGGTCATAGACCTGAAGCATGTAAAGCGGCGAGGCCAGCATCAGAAGATTGATGGCGAGGCTGAAGACTCCGATCGTCAGGAATCCCCCGCGGCACTTTCGCAATGTTTGCACGAGAATGTTGCCGGGCTCAGAACGGCGATGGGACGACAGTGCCATGGGTGCGCGCTCCTCGGTTCAGACCAGGTAGGTGCCCGGATCGCTGAAGAGGAAGAAATCGATGAGGTTGGCGCGTTCTTCGGCAAGATCGTCATCGGCGGTTCCCATGATGACCCAGGTTTCCTGCCCGCCGGTCTCGAAGACCAGCGCATGGCTGCCGAACGCCGCGTCCCATCGGTAGTCCCAGTCGGAATGGATGCCGATGCTGTCCTGCCCGCCGGTCGCGGTGAAGTTGTAGTCGATGATGAGGTTTATGCCGGACACACCGATGAATGTATCGGAGCCTGTCTGGCCGTACATGTAGTTCACGCCGCCATTCCCGACCAAAAGGTCATCGCCGGTGCCCCCCGCCATCGTGTCCTGGCCAGCTCCGGAGATCAGCTTCTGGTTGCCGTCCTGGCCGATCAGGCGGTCGTTGAACGCGCTGCCCTCGATGCCTTCGACCGAGACAAGCACGTCCCCAACCGCATCACCCGTGCCGCCCTGCTGGTAGATCGCGGATTCCGACAGGGTGACGCTGACTGCGGCCGAAGAGGTCGCGTAGCTGACCACATCGAAGCCGCTCTGGCCGTAGATCAGATCCGCACCCTCGCCGCCGGCCAGGTAATCATCCCCGCTGCCGCCATCCAGCGTGTCGTTGCCCAGGCCGCCGAAAAGACTGTCCTCTCCCGCACCGCCCCCAAGCGTGTCGTTTCCGGCCATCCCGTAGAATGTGTGGTTCCCGATATCGCCGACCAGATAGTCGTTGTAGGCGCTGCCGATCGCGCCGTTGATCTCCTCGTAGAGATCACCCAGGGCGCCGCCTCCGCCGGCGGTGCGACCGGCATCGGTCAACTCGACAGTCACCGCCGAGGCGCTGGTCTCATAGGTGACAAAGTCATAGCCGGTATCGCCGCCGCCCAGGTCGCCATACATGAGGTCGCCGCCGCCGCCGCCGTCGATCGTGTCATTCCCCGACCCGCCGTAGATGAAATCGTCGCCAAGCCCGCCGTTCAGGACATCATCGCCGGCATCGCCGACAAGCGAGTCCGCGCCTTCGCCGCCGCTGACCGTGTCATTGCCGCTGCCGCCAAAGCCGAGATCGTTTCCTGCGCCAAGCACCAGCTCGTCATCGCCCTGGTCGCCACTGGCGAAGTCATTGCCGCCGCCGGTGAGGATCGTGTCGTTGTCCTCGCCACCTTCGGCGAAATCCTCGCCGCCCGATCCTTGCAGCATGTCATCACCGGCCCCGCCCATCAGATAGTTGCTGCCGGTTTCCCCGATCAGGGTGTCGTCGCCGTCGCCGCCGTAGAGCGTGTCGTCGCCCGACGAGCCGGACAGCGTGTCCGACCCTGCGCCGCCAATCATCGCGTCATTGCCGCGCCCGCCAAGCAGAAGATCGTCACCCGCGCCGCCATCCATGCTGTCGTCGCCGTCGCCGCCATCGAGCGTGTCATCGCCATCGCTGGACGCCTCGGAGCGGGGATCGTTGAAGTCCGCCCGGCCAACGTCTCCGTAGAGCACATCATTGCCGGCATCGCCCCTGAGCAAGTCAGAGCCAGCACCGCCGACGGCCGTGTCGTCGGTTCCGGCCGCCATGACGGTATCGTCGCCATCGCCGCCATCGAAGTAGTCGGCCAGATCACCGGCTGCGTCGCGGCGCGAGACGTAAACGCGTAGAAAATCATTGCCGCCGAGCCCAAGAATTCGATACGCGCCCGCAGTCCTGATATACAGGGTGTCATTCCCCCCGGTGCCAATCTCGTCCATTTTTATCTCCTAATGTTTGGTGCGTGGCCGCCATATTGAGTTTTTCGAAATGTACAGAAAGGCTGGGCGCATTTCTTGGGTGTGGACTTTGAGAGCGGAAGTGGCGAGCGGCCAAAATAAGCCGCTCGCCATTCTTGTTCAGTCTACGGCCGAGGTAATGCTGCCGGTAATGCTCGACAGCTGATCCTCAAAAGTGAGAACCGAGATATCCAGCGACGTGAAGGTATCGGTCCCCACCGCTTCGATGTCGAAAATGACATCAGCGGTGTTGCCTTCAATGCAAGTGACCGCCGTGACATAGGAATCGATGTTGGTGGTGTCCGTATGGGTGGTCGTCGATTCCGTGGTGAGCGTCACGTCGACAGTGACGTCGATGTCCTTGTCGAAATCGACATCGATGCTCGGAGGGGCGGGGGGTTTCGGCTTGGGAAACATGATCTTCAACTCCTCTGAATTCGTTGGATAAATTTATTTAATTGCGCCAAGTCATCTTGACGTGAGTAGACGATCAACCAGGACTAGATGGAAAACAACAGATATATTGGATAATATCCATAAGATCTTGGAATTTATTCTCAATCCATTTTCATGGTTACCGTCAGGGTATCTTTCTTATTCTATCCTGGCGTATGGCGCTATTGGTCTCGGCCTATTTCGGGTGTTGAGATTATATGAAGTCCAGAAAGAACGAATATGTGAACTGGCTGGGCGCCGCGTCCGATTCCACGGATTCTTCGGTCGTGGGCGGGGTGACAATGCCCGATCGGGACTGCACCTTTATGCTAAGATGCGCTTCGAAAAATCCTTCGTTTTCACCTGAGCCGACCTCTATCGTATTTGAGATATAGAGTTCCTGAGTCGCATCATCTCCGGTCGCCAACTCAAGTTGGGAGCGCCATGTTGACTCAGTTTCATCTATGGAAGTGATTAATTCTCCATCCGCGGGGGAGTCTTCGCTCCAGTCGGAAAAATCCAGAACATTCCTCGCCCTTATCCCCCTGATGCCAAAATCGAACACATCCTCGTATTCCAGGATATCCAGACCCTGTTCGTTTGGCCATTCAATGGGAACTTTGGTCTCTTCGAGCACCTCTGGTGAACTGGAAGAGGTCGAATATGCGCTCAAGTTAAGCATTTTGTCCTCCTGCGTGTGTGTATATTCTACACCCGATCGATCCCCCGGAGGGTTGAAATTGCGATACCTATTCCTTTGGTGAAGAATTCGCATGGCACGTGGCGACAGGGGGATCACCGAAAGCGCGCCGCATCCAAAATTTCGCGAGTCAGGTCAAGGCCGTGCCGGCGGTCCGATAGAGCTATCCAAAGGAGCGGGACGCTCGGTCAAGGGAGTCCCTTGTGGGGATTGCGATAAACTGCATGCGGCGTTCGGTTGCGGCAAGAGCAAGAGCTGGTCACAAAGCGCTGCAAACGCAGACGCGAAATGAGATGCGATTATTACCTAGTTTTTTCAGGAGTTTGGTGGTGTGAAGTCAAAAGTGCTTATCCATTTTTGCGCCTGGCGTCGCGAGCTGAAGAGGTGAAGCAATTTCGAGATCGGGGCGGCGTCCAGGTGGGCAAGGATTTCTCGAAAGGATGGCGCCGTGTTGCTGTCCACGCCCCCATGCGAGGACAACTGGTCAGTTGGGGTGCGGTCCCAAAACCCTCATGGCTCTGTCGTGACGGGTGCCCGACGTGTCGTGTGAACCAACGGTCGGGCGCATATGCGCGTTTGAAACATGGCTGCGCCCCATATCACATCCCTAGAGTTGACTTGAATTCGATGTTGACGTCTGGCGAGTATCCTCTCTTTCTCAAAAAAGGTTAGGCGCGCCATCGGCGCGCCGCGAAAAGTGAAGAGCCAGAAGCGATGGTCGTCAGGGTGCTTGATCCAACTATGATCCGTGTCCTGCACTCCATTCAGTGAAAGTATTTGGGACCAAATGGGACGTAACTTCAGCCGATGGCCAGGAACGCATCAATTGCCGATCCGGAGTATGTGTCCTCGATGGCGAGCACCCCGGCGTAGACATCTACAAGTGAATCCTCGGCATTTGCCGTCACGTCGAATTCTGCCGTCGCGACGTTTCCGTCTGCGACGTTGTGATAGCTGTGCGTGTGATGGTCCGAGTCCGGCGCGACAATAACCGGTTCGTTGCTCTCGTAAAATGCGAAATCGACGGCAAGAACTTTTGTGGTGGTCGTCTCCCAGTTTTTTCCGGAAGTTGTGCCGGTCCAGCTGAGAACGAAATCCGCGCCACTCACATTGCTATAGGCGTCCGTCGTCACGAATTCGGCCCCACCTTCGGCGGCGGCTTGAAATGTCGCGTTGCCGACGGCGATAGACGCGTTGTCTGTATCGGTAATTTCTGCGCTGAGGTCAGCGCTGGCAATAGTGTGTTCTCCGGCCGCTTGAGCGCTGCCTCCTATTTCCATGTCGATGGCGGAATCAAATGGTCCGCTATACCCATCATTATCGCTTATCCTGCCAGATAGATGCTCTACGCGGTCGGCGAGCCTCTCCAGCATGTCCACGGCCCGATCCATCATTCTGTCGGACCAGTTGTTGCTATTGAGCATCTTGGCGATGCTGGAAATTTGGGAATAAATAAATTTCGACAGCATGAACCTGCCTCCGCCCTTGATGAAAGACTGTATTGGGGTCACGTGGGTAATGGTGGCATTTTTCACAGAAGAGGCACAGGTCTCCTTAGATACACTGGCGGCCTAAAAGGGGTGCATTGCTAAGCGGTCGTGGAGGAAGGGAAATATCCTTCGGATATAGATATCACATCTGGGGTTTCTCGGTAATTGATAAGAGTGCAGCCCATCGGATATGCCTTGGATCCGGAATCACTCATCTTGGGTATTCCGCTCCAATTAAGTCGCGCCCGGTGGGACCCATCGCAGGAACTGCGCCTTGCGCCCTAGACACGCAAAGCAGGAAAGCCGTGCAATCTGCGCGATTTTCAGGGCCCCCGTGGCAATCGTGGCAATCGCGGCAATCGCGGCAGGCGGCGCGGCGTCACACTCCGGTGACACGAAGAAAGCCGGTTTCCAAAAGCTGGTGCTGCAGGTAAGCACATCGCCACGGCCACAGGGCCGCTGGCAGCTGACGGACTCGCGAGAGCAGCAGCCAGAAATCCTCCGTCGCTTTGCCCGCAGCCTCTCAACCTGACAGTCTGACCATGATCCCATCCGCCCGCCTTCAAGCCGCCCTAGAACTGCTGGGGGACGTAGACAGTGCCGCACGTCCCGCGGATGCCGTCATTTCGAGCTGGCTGCGCTCCAGGCGAAAGATGGAGGACAGCGACAGGGGGAAAGTCCTTGACCTGCTGGCCGAGTTGCTGCGCGCGCGGGCGCGGCTGGATTGGTGGCTGGACAGGCTGGGGCGGAGCGATACGTCGCGCAACCGGCTGCTGGCGTTCCTCGTCCTCGCGGAGGGCAGGACGCCCGAGCAGGTGAAGCGGCTGTTCAATGGCGGCAGGTTCGCGCCCGCTGCCCTGACAGAGCGCGAGCATGCGCTGCTGGTCAAATTGAGGGGCAGCACGTTGGTCCATCCCGCCATGCCCGACGACGTGCGCCTGGAATGCCCCGACTGGGCGTCTGAACCGCTGCGTCAGCGTTTCGGAGACAGTTTCGAGACCGAGATGGCGGCGCTCCTGAGCCCGCCGACGCTCGATCTTCGGGTCAACACGCTCAAGGCGAGTCGCGACGGCGTGTTGCGCGAGTTGACGGACATCGGGGTCCGGGCGGAGACCTCGACGCGGGCGCCGCAGGGGCTGCGCGTTCGGGAAAGCCTTTCGCTCGCCCGTCTGGCACCGCTGAAACGCGGCGAGATCGAGATTCAGGACGAGGGGTCTCAGCTGGTTGCCCTGCTGGTCGATGCCCGGCCCGGCGATCGCGTGGTGGATTTCTGCGCCGGGGCCGGGGGCAAGACCTTGGCGATTGCCGCCCAGATGAACAACAAGGGCAGGATCATTGCCTGCGACGTCAGCGAAGGCCGTCTGAAACGCTCTGCGGAACGCTTCCGCAAGGCGGGCGTGCACAATGCAGAGACCCGGCTGCTGGCCAGCGAAACGGATCGCTGGGTCAAGCGGCACAAGGGCGGCTTCGATCGGGTTTTGGTGGATGCGCCGTGCAGCGGCACGGGCACCTGGCGCCGAAACCCCGATGCGCGCTGGCGCGCGACGCAGGAACAGGGGCTGGACGCGCTCGTGGCTCTGCAAGCTCGCATCCTGGCCAGTGCGGCGCGCCTCGTGAAGCCGGGTGGTCGCCTCGTCTACGCAACCTGCTCGATGTTGTCGCGGGAGAACGAGGAGCAGGTGGCAGCCTTCCTCGCGGCCCATCCGGATTTCGAAGCGCTGCCGCTGCGCGACACCGCTCCGCATCTTGCGACTCTGGCCGAGGGCGACCACCTGTCGCTGACGCCCGCGCGCCATGACACCGATGGCTTCTTCGCGGCCGTCTTGCAGCGCGCGGAAACTGCCGCGACACGGCACCCGGCTCAGGAGCCCGCCTGATCATTCGGGCGGAGCGCTGTCTCAGCCCTACCCGGCCGTGATCGGCGTCACTCGGCAAGGAGCGCCACCGGCCGGCAGCAGCCAGCAGAACCTCGAGCGACCTTGATCGGGAGGCAGATGACCTCGAAGCCGTGGTCCGGCAGCAGATCCAGGCTCGCAAGCTTTTCCAGGTGGCAGGAGACCGTCTCGGCCCCGGCCTTGTGGCCTTCCCGGAAGCTCTCCCGTTTCACGGCGGCCTTGGCCCTCTCCGCCACCGCCTTCAGCGGTGCGTCCCAGCTCCAGGCGTCGGTGCCGCAGTAGGCAGCGATTTAGCCGGGCTGGCCATGGACGCCGGCGCCTGTGTCGACCAGCACGATCTTTCCGGGCTGTAGATCGTGCTCGAGACGGGCGAACTCGGCCGCCATCTTGGCGGCGCTGACCACGTGGCCGTCGGGCAGGTGGCGGAAGTCAAGCTTCACGCCCGGTCCCATGCACCACGCGAGCGGCACCTCGTCGATGGTGATGGCGCGCTCGCCGTGGTTCATCGTCGGGCGGCAGTGCCAGGGCGCGTCGGGATGGGTGCCGTTGTGGGTTGTCAGCGGCAGCCGCCCCACCGCCGCAGCCGCGCCGTCCATCTGGTGCGCGACCGGGATGCCGATCATCTGCTCGTCGTCGCGCGCGCCGCCCGAATGCTCCATGTACTCGATCTTGGGACACATGCCCGGCGGGTCGGCGGGCACCTCGTCCGTCAGCGTGACCGATAGGTCGATGATCCTGCGGCTCACGTGCGGCCTCTCTTGGTGACCTGCTGGTCGATGGCGCCGAAGAGCGCCGCGTGATCCCGGCTGCGGGATTCCATGAACGCCCGGTCGCCGTAGCCCATGTAGGGCGTGCGCGGCGCGCCGTCGTCGAGCAGCTCGATCGCCCGGCGCTCGGCAAGACAGGAGGAGTCGACCTCGCGATAGCTCTCGTTCGATACGGTGCCCGACCCGAGAACCGTGCCCGCCACCAGATCGCGCGAGCGCGAGGGCGCGCAGCGACCAGTCGTTGATCTGTACCACGAGGCGAATGCGCGCGGCGGCCTCGGCGGCGGTGCTGCCCATGGCGACGTGATCGCAGATCACCTCGAACTCGCCCTCGAAGTTGATGCCGTCCGCTTCCGTTGGCAGCGGCACGTCCTGCGTCGCGCCGAGGAAGCGGTCCGACATCCCTTGGTACATCAGCGGCCGACCCACGGGATTGGGCTCGAGCCCGAAGACCTCCCGCATCAGCTCGCCGTGGCTGCCATGGGCAGAGCCATCGAGCCATTGCCTGGCGCGGGGCAGCGTGGCGTATTGCTCTTCGAGGGCCGGGGCGAAGGTGTCTCGGTCCTCCATCAGAAGGCGCAGGCTCTCTACCCCCTCGGCCGGGGTGCAGCGCGTGTTGTTGCGGGAAACGAGGTGCGGTCGTCCGTCGGGGTTGCGACCCGGAAGCGTGGCGAAGCGCATCTCAGCCCTCCGCCTTCAGCCGACCGCCGAGCGTCTCGGCGAACCACTCGGCGATGAAGTTCCGGCCGCAGGTCATGTTGTCGGCGCCCACATGCTCGACCCCGCCCTCGCGGTCGGTGAAGATCTTCAGCGCGCGGCGCGCGGAGCTCACCAGCAGGTCGTAACTCTGGTGCGCGTGGTCGAGCGCGATCTGCCGGTCGTTCGCGCCGTGGGTGACGAGGAAGGGGACCTTGATCTTCTCCATCTGCCCGTCGAGGCAGAAGCCCGCCGCCTTGCCTAGGAAGTCGTCCATATCCTTTGCGCCGGAAACCCAGATGATGTGGTTCCAGTAATCTGGCACCGGGTTTTCGCCCTCGCGCTTGAGGCGCTTCTGCTGCACCTCGGCCCAGTTGTGGTTGGCGCCCCAGACCGCGCCAGAGGCGAAGCGCGGTTCGTTGGCGCAGACCCGCGGCGCGTAGTAGCCGCCGAGCGAGATACCAGTGACGCCGATGCGCGCCGCGTCCACCTCCTCGCGCGCGGCGAGCCATTCGTAGACCGGGGTGCCCCATGCCTCGCTGTCGAAATGCGCGGGCAGGTCCTGCAGGCGCAGGCTCTCGCCGGTGGCGGGCTGGTCGACGCAGAGCGTGGCGATGCCGCGCTTGGCCAGCGCGTGCGGCAGGTAGGACCAGTAGAGCAGTTCCTTGCAGCTATCGAGGCCGTTCAGGTAGACCACCGCCGGGGCCGGACCCTCGACGCCCTCGGCGGGGGTGTAGATCACCGGGATCACCTTGCCTTCATAGGGGAACTCGAAACGACTCACGCTCTCGCCGGAATACTCCGTGCCCGTGAGGAAGTTTGCGAGACCCTTCCGTCAGGACACCATCCGCTCGGGATCGCCCCGGCCCAGCATACGCTCGGCAAGGATGTAGTACAGCGCCGCGCGCTTGAGCTTGCCCCCTGCCGAGAAGAGCTTGCCCTCGGCTTTTTCCTCGGTCGCGATCGCGGTCAGCTTGTCGGCGACCCGCACCCATTCGACCATGAAGTCGCGGGTGCCCGCATCCTCGCCGTTCTTGTCCTTCTCCAGCAGCGAGTGGCACATGTCCATGATCTCGCCGATCTCGCCGATCTCGACACCCGAGGCCAGCGCGATGGAGACCGTCAGGTTCCAGACGTAGTTGGGGAAATGGTTGAACATCGCCATGCGAAGGCTCCTTGGATCATCGGGAACGTGCCGGGGCGGAGGGACCCCCGGACGGAGAGGAAATGGGCGCTGACCCATTCGGAAAATTGAAAGGCATGATCCCGGTCATCCATGCTTTGAATGACCGGGACAAAAGTCAGCACCGGCCCATGTCTTCGCCAATGACCGCCTCGTTCGGGCCGGTGTCTCCGATGTAGAGGATCGAGCGATCCGGAGTGTCGAAACGCAGCGCCGGGGACTCGTATTTCTGGTCCATGTCGGTGCCGTGGGCGAAGGAGGTGTGCGTGTTCTTGACCGCTGTGACGGCGACGTCGCCGCGCGTGACGACATCGCCGCCGCGCATCTCCTGGACGGTGCAGAGCGATTGCGGCGCGATCGGATCGGTGCTGTCCAGCCCGTAGGCGGCTTCCATAGCCGGTCCCATGCCCGCGATGATGCCTTCGACCAGGGCGGTTGTCCCCGGCGGTCCGTAGATTGCGACGGGCCTGCCAGGGCGGGTCTGGAAGCGCAGGCCGAGCAGCGCAAACAGCCCGCCGACGTGATCGAAATGCGGGTGACTGATGAACAGACTGTCAAGGTTGGCTGTCCTGACATCGGCTCCAGCGAGGCGCCCGGCGAAGCCGTCACCGACGTCGACCAGAATATTCAGATCGTCCACCTGCAGTAGGTTCGCGGGCTGCGAGCGGTCGTAGGTCGCGATCGGCCCTCCGCGCGTGCCGAGTGTCGTCAAGGCGGTCTCGGCCAGCGCCGGCAGGGCGGTGCATGACAGCCTCGCCAGCGTGGCTGCCGAACGCTTGAAGTTTGTCTTGAACATGTGGGTCTCCTCCTCAGTGCCGGGTCCACCAGGAGGCGGACCCCTATTTCAGTTCACCGTGCGCCACGGGTGCCGGGGGCGAAGCAGGTCACCGAAAGCCCGGCGATCAACACCGCCATGATCCCCAGCGCCCCGATGGAGAAGCCCTCGATCAGGACGCCGTCGACGATCGGGTCGAGTGCCGAGCCGATCATCAGCATCGCCGGGGTCGCGGCGGCGGCTCGGCCGGAGCGATCCATGCGGGCCAGCAGGCCGAAGGCGAAGGTGTGGGTGAAAACCTGCACCGTCGCGAAGACCGTCGCGACCGGGGCCCAGACACTGAAGGCGGTGGCGAAGGTCAGCGCCAGCGCCAGAACGGCCTGCACCTCGGGGCCCGCCATGACGACGCGGTGTGCAGGCGGCCGTCTCTCCAGCCGCGCGGCGAGCGGGGCGGGGCCTGCGGCGCGCGCTCTGGCGTCGGGAAAGGCCAGCAGGGTTGCCAGCGCGGCCACCGCCATGATCGCGCCAAAGCCGAGGAACAGCGCCGCACCGCCATGCTTGATCAGCAGCGGTGGCACCGTGCCCATGTAGATCGCCCCAAAGAGCCCGAGCCCGGCACCCGCGATGGCAAACAGACGATGCGGCTTGCCCGAGCGGCCCATGGTGCCATGCACGAGGCTCAGCGCCACGCCGTTTGCCATGCCGCCCAGCAGGTGCAGCACGGCCAGCGGCAAGAAGGTGCTCTGACGTGTGGCCAGCACGAAGACCAGCGCCGGCAGGGCGAAGCCCGCTACCGTCAGCGCCTTGCGCGGCAGGCGGGTAAGGTTGCGCGCGGTCAGCAGGCTCGCCAGCACCGCGCCGATCAGGAAAAGCGTGACCTGCGCCCCGGCCTCGCGCGGGCCGAAGCCGAAATGGGCGATCAGCGCGCCCACCCAGACCGGCAGTGCGCCTAGATCGACGAGGCCCGCGCACTGCCCGACCACCAGCGCGGCGGCCCCGGTCCGTGCCATCTCTGTTCTTGCCGTGCCCGGCGCAGCGCTCACCGCCGCCAGAGATGTTCCGGTATCACTCGTCCGCTGTTCTTCTCCCTTTGGGTCAGCTCCCCCGCCGGCCCTTGAGTGCCCTGTCCCTGCGGGGACAGGTTTTTTCCACGCTCAGACCGGCTCGGTCACGGTCCCGGCGCGCAGCAGTTCCTCGGCGATGACCAGCCCGTCCACCATGCCGATGCAGGCCCAGGCGCCGAGATGCGGCGTGGTGGCGTGCACCGCGTCGCCGATCAGCATCACCCGGCCGACGTGCCAGGGCTGCGGCGGCAGCTCGGCGTCCACGACCCAGTCGTTGCTTGGGCGGTCCTCGGTGACGAACATGCAGCTGCGCCCCTCGATGATCGGGTTGATCCCGGCCTTCAGCCCCCTGCCAAGCCACATGTTGAGCGTCTCGACCCCTTCCGGCGTAGGAAGTTCGGCGCGCCAGACGGCTTGGCCGACATAGGCAGGTATCGGGGCGTCCGGCATCAGCCTGGCCCGGGTCTTGGAAAAGAGCCCGTCGGTGCCGATCACCGCGTCGTTGCGGCCCGTGCTGCCATCGGTGAAACTGACGGTGACACCGCTTTCATCCTCGTCCAGCCTCTCGAAGCTGCATCCGAGCTTCACCGCGACGCCCGCCGCGCGGGTGGTCTTTGCAAGGTTGCCCGCCAGCGACGGGCGCATGATCGCGGCATTTCCCGGACGGCCGGTGCCGGGCATCGGCGGGGTGGGGGTGGCGACGATCACTTGGTCGCTGTGCGGCATGCGCACCACCAGCCCGTCGGTTGACGGGCGGGTCTGCTGGAACATCTCGAGGATGCCGAGCTGCGCGAACACCCGCAGCGTCGCGCCATGCAGGCCGGTCCCCGCGCCCTAGCTGCGCCAGCCCGCACTGATCTCGACGAGGTCGGTCTCTACGCCGCCGCGCGCCAGCATGATCGCCGCGGACATGCCTGAAAAGCCGCCGCCGATGACCAGAACCTTCTGTACCGCTGCCATGATCAGCCCTCTCGTGCTGCGCGTCAGGCAACCTGTGCCGGGACGCTGATGGACCCGTCCTCTGCCTTGGTGAGAGGCACGCGGGTCAGGCTTCTTCTCAAGCAAGGGCCCGACACGCAGGCCCCTCTCTCGATTTCGAAAAGTGCCCCATGTGCGTGACAGGCGATGAGCGTTCCATTGCCTTTCAGGTAGGCGTCGCTGTGCCAGACCATCGGCGTGCCGCCTCGGCTCACCACGATCGCGTTGCGCGGGGCACCGGTCAGGGGCAGGAAGCCGCGGGCGGTACCCTCGGGAATGCCGTCCCGATGGCACTGCCCGCGGCTGCCCCGCGCTCATGGCGTGCCAGGTGCGCTTCCCGGACCGCCCTCGGGGCCGCCGCCGGGGGCCCATTTCTCGCGCCACTGCAGCAGGAACATCTGGCGCGGCTCCGGGGCCGTTCAGCGCCTCGCGCGCGACCCATGTGTCGTCGTGCTTGTCCATGCCGGGCACGAAGAGCATCACGTGGCTCAGCGAGCGGGGCGGGGCGGGCATGTTGTCGGTGACGCCAAGCTCGTTCGGCGCGGGCAGCTTGGGGCCGCCCTTGGGTCGGGTGATGACGCCGGTGCCGTCCAGGGTCTCGAAGAGCCTTCCGGACGCGTCGAGCTGGACCGGCTTCGGGCCGAAATCGGTCAGATAGGTTATCGATCCCTCCAGATCGTCCACCCCGAACACCGGGTCGTCGGGTCCGATGATGCGCATGGCAAGGCGCCTCGGTCTGCCGGCACCCAAGGCGAAACCGGGTGAGAACCTTGCTCGCCAATCCTGGAGCTTTGGCAGGGGCATTTAAAAAATTGTTTCGATGAATGGCTGACGTTGATGCGGTGAATGCGTGGGGAGGAGCCCATACGGATCAACAAGCTCGACATGAACCTGCTGGCGGCGCTGGACATTCTGCAGCAGACCCGCAGCGTGACGCGGGTGTCGGAGGAGATGTTCCTCACCCGGTCGGCCATGTCGAATGCGCTCGGGCGGCTTCGGACCTTCTTCGACGACCCGCTTTTGGTACAGGTGGCGAGGGACGTGGAGCTTTCGCCGCTTGCCGAGACGCTACGGAAGCCGGTGCGCGAGATCATGATGCGGGTGGAAAGCGCCACGCGCATCCGCCCGGTCTTCGATCCGCTCACCGACGCGCGGACCTTCAACATCGTCATCTCGGACTATTCTATGGCGGTGCCCGGCGCGCAGCTGTCGCGCCGGGTGGCCGCGCAGGCGCCGAACATCCGGCTCAATCTGCGCCCGCAGCACGCCGATCCGAGCAGGCAGGTCGACCGGGGCGAGACGGACTTGCTGATCGTGCCCGACTACCTTGGGGTCAGCGACCAGGAGCACGAGATCCTCTTCGAGGACGAGCTGGTGGTGCTGGTCGACGCCAGCGGCCCGCACGTCGGGGTGGAGATGACGCTCGAACGGTTCGCCGCCGCGCCGCAGGTGCTGATGGAGCCGCTGACCGGACAGGAGAGCTATCCCGCCGTGTCGATCCGCAATGCCGGGATCGTGGCGCACAAGGTGCTTTGGTCCTTCCTCTTTTCCTCTGTCCCAGAGCTGATCCGCGGCACCGATCGGATCAGGTTCATCCAGCGCCGCCTCGCACAGCTTGCCGTCGCACGGGGGGCATGAAGATGCATCCTGCACCCTTCCCGGTGGCAGCGTTGCGGCAGAGCACCCGCTGGCATAGGCGCCGCACCCGCGATCCGGGCTGATCTGGATGCGGACGCTTCTGGAAGCCTGCGTGGTCGGGAGCGAACAGGCGGGATGACCGGGGAACGTTCGGCCATCTCGCGGACGTACCGCGGGACACTGCGTCCGGCCACAAGACGGCGGGACTCGCGGGGCGTCCTCTTGCCTGAAGGACGGCGCCGCTGCGCGCCGAGTACCCCCGCCGGGCCGGAGGACGCCCAGCACCCCACGGCAGCCTGTGGCCCGCCGCCCCTGTCGATCCGTGTGCTGGCCAACATGGGCCGCACCGGACTTTTGGGGATCATGTCCTCGAACGAGCGCGACGGCGCGGTGCAGTCCCGCGTCGCCTTCGGCCGCGGCATGTCGGCGCTTCCGGGCCGTCCCAGGCACGGCTCCACCGACGGCGTGAGCGAGCTGCTCACCCCACTGAGTGCCATCGTCCGACTGAACACCGGTCCGAGCGACAGCGCTTCTTACCTGCGCTTTTCCCAGGACAACGGCTGGTCGGATGCCTGCCGTACCGAGAACGCCGGTACCGAGATGGAAAACGGCAGCGAAGCCCACGGCCTTGGCGCGCAGTATTTCTACGACCCGAATGCCAATCTGATGCTGGGTCTCGGGGTCGCGATGAACCGCAACGAGGTCGAGATGCGCCACAACGACGGCAGCAGCGAGGTCGAGTTCTGGGCGCTGCGGGCCGATGTGCTGAAGGTGGTGAACGAGACCCGGGGTGTCGCCCTGCGCGTCGGCTGGTTCAATGAAGCCGCCGAGACCGGCATCCCGCTGCCCTTTGCCACGATGGAATCCGAGCAAGGGGCGGAGCGACTCTACCTGCAGGCCGACGCCGTGGGCACCTTCCCCAGGGCCGACATCGCTGCGCTGCCGGAAAGCTGGATCGCGCGTTCCACCATCGGCGCGGGCTGGCAGAAGATCTGGTTCGACGAAGTCACCAACTCGCTGGGCGCGACTATCAAGGGGCCGCGGGGCGAAAGCACCTAGGACTACGGATCGGTCCATGCGAAGGCGGCGCTGCAACAGGTGGGACCGGGCAAGCTCCATCCCTACGCGGCGCTCGGCATCGACGTCGAGTTCGTCAATTCCTACGACAGCGATGAGGATGAGACGGCCTATCTGAACAGTTTTGCAGAAGCGCGGATCGCACTGTCGCGTTCTGCGATGATCAATGTCAGCGACGGGCGCTACGACGGGTTCACTGGCAATCGCACCAAAGAGCCGCTGGTCGTGGCGCTTGGCGTCACCTTTCGACAGGGCGCATGCCCCGGAACCTCCGAGGCATGCGACTCCCACGGTTGGTCGACCATCGGGCGATGTGTGTTTCCAGACCGCATATGAGGGGTGCGCTGGGCAGCGACATCGACGCACAAGAGAGTCTGCACGCCCGGCAAGGTCGCCCGTAATTCTTGATAATTTCCTTCATGTTTGCCACAGGAGGCGGGATCGCGGCTTCGCGCCGCGGGTCTTTGCAGGTTTCTTGAGGATCGAGCCAGTGACAAAACGCGACTTCTGTTCCGACGCAAGTCGTGCCGTGGGCGAGCCGCTGGCGGGAACCGCCAAGCATCCGGAGCGTCTGCTGCTGATCCGCTGGCCGAAAGGTCGGTGGAGCCGGAACCTCGCGATCGCCCAAGACATGTCGCCGGAGCTTGTCGATGTCATCGAAGCGCTGCGTGCCGACGGGCGGAGGGTCAACCTCATCGACCGCAAGCAAGAGGCCGGGGGGCGCTGCCGCCTGCGGCTCTATCCCGAGCAGCTGGGCTGCGACGTCGATTGGGCGGAACTGCCGGGGGTGCTGCAACGGCTTCGAGACGGTGATGTGACGGGCTGGATCGCGCTGGACAGGCCGGTGATGCTGGTCTGCACGCATGGCCAGAAGGATCGCTGCTGCGCCCTGCACGGCTTCGCGCTCTACCAAGCGCTGCATGAACACGCGCCGGACTTCGAAGTCTGGGAGAGCACCCATCTCGGCGGGTGTCGGCTTTCGGCAGGGGCGCTGGTGCTGCCGGCTCTGCACAAATACGGCAGGCTGCTGCCGACCGATGCAGCGCCGCTGCTCGAGGCGGAACGCAGCGGCCGGCCTTGGGCCGAGAAATGGCGGGGTCCGTGCGACCTTGTGCCGGAGGCGCAGGCGGTGGCCGTGGCGGCTGCACGCGCCGGGCTTGTTGATCCCGGTCTCGACAACCCGCGTCCGGGTATCTGGCGGGCAACGACGCTGGCGGACACAAGGTGGTTCGCCACCGCGCGCGATCAGGTAACCCGCCCCCCCACGTGCAGCGATCTCGACCTTGGCTGTTCTGAGGAAGCCGAGGTCTATCACGTGCGGGAAATCGCGGGGCCGCTGGTGGCTATTTCCTGACTGCCAGCCGATCGAGCCGCAGCCGGTGCCGGGCATCCGTCACCCGCTGCGCCATGGCGTAGGTCGCACCAAGCGTGCCCAGGGCCGTCGCGCCGGCGAGCAGGAACATCAGGAACATCTGCAGGCGCGCGGCACCGAAGACCTCGGCACCGGCCAGCAATTGCCCGGTCATCATGCCGGGAATGGTCACGACGCCAATTGCCGCCATCGCGTTGATCGTGGGCATCATACCGCGCGTGACGGCTTGGCGGATCACCGGCCGCAGGGCCTCGTTCCGCGTCGCGCCGAGGGCAAGCCGCGCCTCGATCCCGCGTGCGTCCCGCAGCACCCCCTGCGCGAAGGTATCGAGCGACAGCGAGACCCCGGTCATCGATGCACCGGCCACCATCCCGAAGATTGGCAGGGCAGTGCGTGGATGCCACCAGGAACCGTCGTCGCCCAGCAGCAGCAGCGCGGGAAGCGTTACCGCAAGTCCCGCCGTAAGCATGGCGGTGACCCCGACCAGTCCGGTCCACAGCCGCCCCGGAGGCTGTTCCTGCCGGGCCACCACCTCGGCGCCCGCAAAGCCCGCCATCACCACCATAGCGGCAAGGGTGACAAGAAAGGTCTCGGTGCGGAACAGCCAGCCCAGAACGAAAGCAAGGCCGACGAGTTGCAGAACCATCCGCAGCGCCGAGATCAACAAGGACCTGCCAAAGCCGAGCCTTAGCAGCCGTGACAACGAGGCGCAGAAGATCACCAGGCTCGCGGCGGCCAGGATTTCGCCCGCGTTCGGGGCGGTCATCGGTGCAGCCTCAGCCGTGATGTTCTAAGCCGCTCGGCCTGGTCCTCGTCGTGTGTGACCAGCACTATGGCGCCGCCCGAGCTCAGGAACGCCTTCAGGAGCGCTTCCACGAGCGCGGTGCTCGCGGCGTCGAGCGAGCTTGTCGGCTCGTCGAGCAGCAGAACGCGCGGTGCATCCTCCATCGCGCGAAGCAGCGCTCCGCGCTGCCGTTCTCCGGAAGAGAGCTGAAGGATCGGCGCATCCAGCCGGTCTGGCCTCAGCCCCACCGCGGCGAGATCATCCGCCGTGGGCGGCACCGAGAAATGCGCCCCCAGCGTCGGCTCCCAGAAGGCAGCCTCGGCGGCGAGGTAGCGGATGTCACGGCGCCAGTCAGGGGCGGCGAAGCTCTCGCAGGGCCGGCCGTCGAGGCTGATCTGTCCCTGCGCGGGATCAAGATCGGCAATGGCGCGCAGCATCAGCGACTTGCCGGTTCCCGACGGCCCGGTCACGGCAAGGCAGCATCCGGGCTTTAGGTCAAAATCCGGCACCTGGCCCGCGGTGGTCACCAATTGGCTGACGGATAGCATGGCGTCCTCTCGCAAGATCGCGGTCTTCCTGCCGCAAGCGGGGTTCTGCGACAACCACTTCTTGCGCCGCGTGCCAAGTGGCGCTTTACCAGCTGGAATTATCCGACTATTCCACTCGGACAAATCGGGACGCTCCGGGAGGAATTGCAATGCGCACCATCTTGTCTGCACTGGCGATCATCGGCATCTCTGCGACCGCAGGATTTGCACGCGACGTGACCCATGCGCTTGGAACCACCGAGGTGCCCGATGCTCCGCAGCGGGTGGTTGTGCTGGAGTTCTCCTTTGTCGATGCGCTGAGCGCCGTGGGTCTCGCGCCGGTGGGCATTGCCGATGACAACAAGCGCGACCGCATCCAATCCGTCCTCACCGATGTCATCGGCGATGACTGGACCAGCGTCGGTACCCGCAAGACCCCGAGCCTCGAGGTCATCGCCTCGCTTCAGCCGGATCTGATCATCGCCGACAAGACGCGGCACGAGGCGATCTATGACACGCTGGGGCAGATCGCGCCGACGGTGGTCTACGACAGCCTCACCGGCGACTATCAGGATGTGCTGGAAGAGGCGACGCGCATTGGCGAAGCGGTCGGTCGCGCCGAGGAGATGGCGGAGTTCCAGCGCGCGCATGCGGCCCGTATGGAGGCCATTCGCGACGAGGTCGCGGACTCCGTCGTCGGGCGCGCCGCGCAGTTCGGGGTGATCAATGCCAACGGCTTCTGGCTGCACAGCCCGCAATCCTACGTCGGCAGCCTGCTCGACTATTTCGGCTTCGCGCCCGTCATGAGCCCGTCCGGGGACGACAGCTATGGAGAGCTTTATCAGCAGGTGACGCTCGAGCAGGCCTCGGAGCTCGAGCCCGCGGTGCTGATCCTGGGCAAGATCGAGGGCGAGCATACGCTCGACCTCGACTGGGCGGACGAGGCTCTTTGGCAGCAAATCCCGGCGGTCCGAGACGGCAATGTCTTCGACGTGTCCTCGAACCTCTGGTCCCGCTCGCGCGGAATGCTGACCGCAGAGGCCACGGCACGCGACATCCGCGAGATCGCGCAGTCGCTGAAGTGAGGCAAGTGCTGGCCCAGGATCGTCCGCTCGGAGAGGGGGCCGCGGTCTTGCGCCGGGCCGCACTCCCTTGCCTTGCGCTGCTTGTCGTGCTCGGCGGCTGTGCCCTGTCGCTGGCGACCGGCGGCCGCAGCGATGTCGGTCTCGCCGACCTTTCCGGGCTTTTCGCCGGATCCGGAGCGACGCTTGCGGAACAGACCATGCGCGACATCCGGCTGCCACGCACGCTCTGTGCCGTCTTCCTGGGCGTCAACCTGGGCCTTGCCGGGTTGATCCTGCAGGCGGTGACCCGCAACGCGCTGGCCGCGCCGGGGCTGCTTGGCATCAACCAGGGAGCAGCGCTCGGGATTGTCCTCGGGCTCATCGTGCCGGCGCTTGCAGGGGTGCCGCAATCTTTGCTCGCGGTGGTCTTTGGCCTGCTGGCAGTCGCTGCGACCTTCGCGATCTCCGGGGCCTTTTCGGGGCGCATCGAGTCGCTGCGCCTGATCCTCGGCGGCATTGCCGTCGGGGCGCTCGGCTTCGCCGCCGTGCGTCTGGGCTACACGCTCGAGGATGACCTTGCGCGGCAGGTGGTGCGCTGGACCGTGGGCGACATCGGCGGCGTGCGGATGCCCGAGGCGCTGCGTCTCGGGGCCACCGCGCTGCTTGGTATCCTGGCGGCCTTCGGCCTGGCGCAGCGGTTGAACCTGATGGCTCTGGGGCAGGCCGCGAGCCACGGGCTCGGGGCGGATCCGATGCGCACGCTGATGCTGGGCGCTGGTGTCGCCTCGGTGATGACCGGGGTCTGCGTCTCTGTCGCGGGGCCGATCGCCTTTGCCGGCCTGGTCGTGCCGCATCTCGCCAAGGCACTGGCCGGCGCAGACCATCGCCGGCTGGTCTTGGTGACAGCCACGCTCGGGGCCGGGCTGATGGCCTGGGCGGATGCGGGCTCGAAGCTCTGGCCCGGCTTTTCCGAGATCCCAGTGGGCGTTATCGTCTCGATCATCGGCGCGCCCTGGTTTCTGGCCATCGTCCTGACGCGGAGGGCGAGTTCGCATGGCTGATGCCTCGACCCTGCAGAGCGGTCCGGGCCGCCGTCTCCGGACCCCCGCCGTTCTGGTCGCGCTGACCTGCTGCCTGCTTGTCGTGCTCGCGCTGGGACTTGGCCTGGGCGCGGTGCGTGTCCCGGCCGCGACCTTGCTCAACACGCTGCTGGGGCTGGACGGTCCGAGGCAGGATTTCATCGTCCTCGGCTCGCGCCTGCCGCGGACGCTGCTCGGGGCCCTTACCGGCGCCGCGCTGGGTCTGTCAGGTGCGATCATCCAGTCGTTGCTGCGCAATCCTCTCGCCAGCCCGAAGATCGTCGGCATCAATTCGGGGGCGGCCTTTGCCGTGCTGCTCTGCGCCTTCCTTCTGCCGGATGCGGCCGCGCGGCTGACACCCTTCGCCGCCGCCGTCGGGGGCGTGGTGGCGGGGTCGGTTGTGTGGCTCATGGCGGGTCGTCTCGCCCTCGATGCGGCGCGGCTCACGCTCGTGGGGATTGCTGTCGGCTTCGTCATGGAGGCCGGCGTGGAATTCCTGCTGGTCACGCAGACCGGCCCGGAGTTCTCTGCGCCGCTGGTCTGGCTGACCGGCAGCCTCTGGGGGCGCGGCTGGACGCATCTTTGGTCCGTGGCCCCGGCGCTTGGTGGGTTGATGGCGCTGGCGTTGCTGATGTCCTTCCGTCTCGATCTGCAATACCTGGGGCCGCAGCGGGCCGCCGCGCTGGGTGTCCGGCTCGGACTCGAGCGCGGGATGCTTCTGGTGATCGGCGTGCTTCTCGCGGCGCTGTCGGTGGGCGTGGTGGGGGTTGTCGGCTTCATCGGCCTGATGGCCCCGCATATCGCGGCGCGGCTTGTCGGCGGACGTCATCGTGCGCTGCTGCCCACGGCGGCGCTCGTCGGGGCGATCCTCTGCGCCGGCGCAGATGTGGCGGGACGCGCGCTGATGCCGCCGATCGAGATTTCTGCCGGTATCCTGACCGCGCTGCTTGGCGCGCCCTTCTTCATCTGGCTCCTCCTGACCGAGGGGCGCCGTCCGGGAGCACCCCGATGATCCATCTTGAAGCCGTGGCAGCGGGCTACCGCACGTTCCGTCTCGCGCCCGCGACGCTTTCCTTTCCGGCCGGCACGCTGACCGCGCTGATCGGTCCCAACGGATGCGGCAAGTCGACGATGCTGAAGGTGATGTCGCGTCAGCTCCGGCCTTCGGCGGGGCGCGTGATGCTTGGCGAAGAGGACACCGCCGGTCTTGCGCCCCGCGCGCTGGCGCGGCGCCTCGCGCTCTTGCCACAGGAGAATGCTGTGCCGCCGGGGGTCACGGTGGTGGAGCTGGTCGGCTATGGCCGGGCACCGCATCAGAACCTGCTTGGCATGCAGACCGGCGCTGACCGCGAGAAGGTGCGGCAGGCGATGGACCGGCTCGATCTTTTGGCGCTGGCCGACCGCGAGGTCGGCACGCTGTCAGGGGGGCAGCGCCAGAGGGTCTTCATCGCCATGGCGCTGGCGCAGGACGCGCCGGTCATGCTTTTCGACGAGCCGACGAACTGGCTCGATATCCAGCATCAGGTGGAGGTCCTGCGCCTGATGCGAGACCTTGCCCGCGAAGGAAGGACCTGCGTCGTCGTCCTGCACGACATCGCTCAGGCCGCGCGCTACGCCGACCGGCTGGTGGTCATGAAGGCGGGCAGTGTCATTGCGACCGGCGCGCCGAAGGCGGTGCTCACCGCCGATCTCGTGCGGCAGGTGTACAACTTGCAGGTCGAAGTCCATCCCGATCCGGTCACCGGCACGCCGGTGCCTGTGCCGCTTGAGCCGGGACGGGACCGCTGCGTCGAGCCCGTCTGAGCGCGCTTCACTGACCTCGGCCTGCAACCGCAGTCGCGCGGGCCTGCCTGTGCGCAAGTCGCGAGTCCTGAGTGGGGGGCCGCGATTCTGTTCCTGTTGTGCCAGTGGGCCCGAGTCCATGTGACCTCGGTCAGCGTGCGCGCGACGGAGGAGGCAACCTGCCATTGCCGATGGCTGCTCTGGCCTGCGCATGCGCCGAACACCCTCTGCCGGGGTCGGTTTGGAAATCGTGTATCCGAGATATACCTTTTTTGCCGATCAATCCGAAAGTTATTGCGCCACTCTTTCAGGGTGTGAGGAAATTGCAAATCTGTGTCTAAATAATCCCGGTCCGGGATCTAACGCGGGATCGGGAGGTGAATTTCTGGACAAAGTCCCGCTCGTATTACACAGGGTGAGGCGTATGTTTATTGTTATGTGTGTTCAGAGTTGTGTACATGAAACTCGTGAAGCTATTGGCGCTTCTGTGCGGTCTTGCGCCGTTCCCGGCGCAGGCAAAGGAAATCAGGCTCCTGTTGTTCGATGCGAAGACGCATGAAAACTTTGCCGGTTGCCTGAACTGCGACAAGAGCGATCCCGAAGCCGTCTGCAACGACTACGGGGCCTATGGGTCGCGTCTGATGACCAACAGCATCTGGAACTTGCACGGGACATTCGGCTCGAAGTTCAGCGACGACAGCCCTTGGTCCGCGGGCGGTGAAGGGCTGGTCGTCATCGATGACAGCGGCAAGTTCTACGGCCATTTCTCGAACAACCTGAGCATCAACCGCAACCAACCGACCCTTGCGAATGTGCGCTACCTCTTGAAACTCTACGCCACTTATGACGATCTCAGTATTGTGCGCGATCTGCTTTGCGAAAGGTGAGGGCGCGTTGCGATGGGCGCAACAGGCATAATTGAGATGCGCTTCGGTTGGCTGACGTTTTGCAATTCGCTCAGATGTCCCGGATAAAATTCAAAGTCCCGAGAAATTAATCAAGCGCAGTGCATATGCTTCCTGCGCTCCGAGAGTCCCTCAGGCCGCAGCTCTGGCAGGAAAAGCCGAACCGAGTCTTCCATCAATGCGCCTTGGCGCCTCGCGGCGGCCAAGGCGGAAGTTGATGAAATGTCATGCGACGCCACCACTCACGGAAACTCGTGAAAACAAGCACTCATTAACTGACGTTGCGTCGACTCGGTAGCACGGTCCGAAGCGGGCTCCAAGAGTTTATCATTTCGATAATCTCGTTTCGGGCCGAAGCGTGACATTTGTTGACGGCGGGGGCCGTCTGTAGGAAGACTGAGAACATGGACAAACTCAGCTCAATTCTCCAACTCCGCGAGATGCTCCGGCAACTCGAGCGTGACGTCGGCCTCGAAGACCTCAGTCGCTTCGAGCGTGATGTCCTGCTTGCGGCGCATGGGCTGTGCAAGCGTCCGGGAGATGTCATCAGCTCGGAGCAAATTCGAGAGCACGCGCTGGTCCGTTCCGCGGCGCAGGCGACCTTTTACCGTGCCCTTCGGGTTCTGCTCGCGCGCGGGTTGCTCGAACGGGCGGCGGAGTCCAAGGCGAAATCCTACATCGTGCGCAGTGATCTGGTCGGCACCCCGCTGCCGTTGGGCTGACGCAGGAAGCGGAAGGCAGCCGTGGAGAAGGCGATCCCAGTCGGGCAGATTTCCCCGAGGCGCGCGTGAGTATCCTGCGCAACATGGCCATCGTGGCGGTGGCCTATGTCCTCGCCCACGGGCTGACGGCGCTGCTCATCACGCCGCTGCAGGCACGCCTGCTGCCCGATGTGACCGCCTTTGCAAGCCTGATGTACCTGCCTCATGGCGTGCGTGTCCTCTCGACCTGGCTGATGGGGCGATTGTCGGTCATCCCTCTCGGTCTGGGGGCCTTCCTGTCGGAGGTGCTGTTCACCCCGGTCGAGGTCAGCAGCGCCACGGACCCGGTGATCCTGTTGTCGATCGCCGTGGGCGGGGTTTCGGCGCTGCTCGCCTTCGAGCTCATGGGCCTCGTGGGCCATCGCATCTACGCCGGGCAAAACAAGCGCATCCATTGGAAGTGGCTGTTGCTGGCGGGCATGCTGGCCTCGGTGTTCAATTCCCTCGGACAGTCTCTGGTCTTTTCCGGCAAGGTGCTGCCTGATCATGCCATCGCGGTGCTGGCGGTCTACGCGGTGGGCGATCTCGTCGGGCTGGTGGCGACCACGCTGGTGCTGATGTTCGTCTTTCGCTGGATACGTGTCTTCCTCGCGCGTTGAGCGAGGCGAGAGATCGCGCGCCGAAAACTTCCGGCTCCCAATGTCCGAGATCGCAGAATTCAGGGCGGAGCGGCACGTCCTTCGGCTATATCGATGGACCTCGGAAGGCGCCTTCGCAAATCCGCAATGAGCAAAAAAGCGTGCGTATGCTGTTTCAGGTAATATCCGCGTTTCTGAATGAAATATTATTTTGAGTTTGGTTGGTTTTAGACTGGTGCCTCGGAAGCAGGTCTTTTTTTGGGGGAGGCTGTGGAACTCGCCAGGAGTGGGATACTCCCTGCATGCATCGGTCTGATCGTGGTGGTTTCGGCGCTTTCGCTGCTGGATGACGATGACCACCCCTGAAGCTGTGAACTTGTCGGTTTTTCTATAATTTTCAAGTCCGTGAAGCGGTTTCAGGATTGGCCATCGGAGCAGGGCCAGACGCGCGACCTGCGCCGGATGAGCCGCACGCGTTCCAGTGGAAGGCGAAGCGAGCTGATTTGGCGTGTATTCGCAAACATATTTCCGCTATCGCCTCTCTCTTTCATCCGTTTTTCCGCGATGGGAGCCTCTCTCTTTCGTGGGAAATTTGACAAGCCCCGGTGCCCCTTCGATGGTTCGGGATGGCAATATTCAACACATATTCTTCTCGAAAACGGCCGGGGCAATTGGCCATGCCCCGGCGTTTCAGGTCAGTTCGGTGATGCTGCGAGATACCAGATCGCGCAGCCATCGGTGCACGGCGGAATGGTGGGTCCGCGCGGTCCAGACCATCTTGACCTCGATCGATGCGGAGACCGGGCAGTCGACGATGGCCAGCGACGGGTCGTCGAAGGTCGCCAGACGTCGCGGGATCGTCGCCACCAGGTCCGAGCCAGCCACCAGCTTGTCGATCCCGGCGGGGCTCGGCACGCGCAGGGCGATCGACAGGCGGTGCCCGGCGCTCTCGATCTCGCTGACATAAGGCGAGAGCCAGCGGCCTCCGTAGGTGATGAAGATGTGCTGGAACGCCAGGTACTGCGCGAGCGTCGGCGGCGCGCCGGCTGCGGGATGCGCCCGGTCCATCAAGCACACGTAGCCATCGGTCATCGCCATGCGTTCGTAGAAGGATGCGTCCTGCCGCCGGTAGGGGCCGATGAGCAGGTCGGCCTCGCCGTCCAGCAGGCGCTGGTGACCGTGGCCCGAGGCATCGACCACCTCGATCTGGAGGTGCGGGGCATCACGGCGCAGCTTGCTGATGATCACCGGGATCATGAAGCTGCGCTCGTAGTAATTGCAGGCGATGGTGATGCGGTCGGTGGCGGTCGCCGGGTCGAACTCCGGCCGGGCGCGCACCGCGTCGAAGCCGGCAATCAGGTCGAGCGCATAGGCCACCACCTCCTCGCATCGGGCGGTGGGATAGGTGCGTCCCGCCTCGCGTACGAAGAGCGGGTCGTCGAAGACCTTGCGCAGCTTCTCGATGGCATAGCTGACCATCGACTGGCTGATCCCCAGGGCTTCGGCGGCGCGGCTGAAGGAGCGCTCGCGATGCACCACGGTCAACACGTGGAAGCTGCGGAAGTCGAGCTGCTGCGGGTCGGTCATCATGCCTTCTGCCGGCGGTCTGCGATTCCTCCCGCGTAGCATCATCTGATTTTTCGATCAATTGTATCGGACTGATCGGGTTGTGGGATGGCACGCGCCATGTCCTTTATCCCCAAGCACGTTCTTTGGGAGGAGGCGTCGACATGCCACTGGCACCTGTTGATGAGACAGTCGCAATCGGGGATCTCGTTCGCGATCCCTATCCGATCTATCGCCGCATGCGGGCCGAGACGCCCGTGGTGCGCGTTCCCGCGGTGAAGCGCACCTTCCTGACCAAGGCGGCCTACACCAAGATGGTCAAGGATGATGTCGTTCTGTTCAGCTCGAACGATCCCACGACGCCGATGGAACCCGCATTCCGCGCCCACACGCTGATGCGCAAGGACGGCGAGGAGCACCGCCGCGAGCGTATGGCGATGCAGAAGGCCTTCACTCCCAAGGTCATCAAGACCAACTGGGCGCAGCTCTACCGCGATATCACCGACCGATATCTCGACCGGCTGCCGCGTGGCGAGACGGTGGATCTCTACAGCGCGATCTGTGCCCCGGTCTCGGCGCGTATCCTGACCCATATCCTCGGGCTCGACGGGGCCAGCGACGAGGAGATGATGCGCTGGTCGCAGCAGCTGATCGACGGCGCGGGGAACTTCGCCTGGGATCCCAAGCTCTTCGAGATCACCGACAGGGCGAACGAGGAAATGGATCTGCATATCGCCGCCTGCGCCGAACGGCTCCGGGCCGATCCCGACGACTCGGCGCTGTCGCTGATGGTCAATGCCGCAGACCCCATCCCCTGGAGCCAGATCGTCGCCAACATCAAGATCGCCATTGGCGGCGGCATCAACGAACCGCGCGATGCCATGGCGACGATTCTCTACGGGTTGTTGACCAATCCCGACCAGCTCGAGGAGGTGCGCCGGCAGGAGGCCTGGGCGGCCGCCTTCGAGGAGGGCATCCGCTGGGTCGCGCCGATCCAGGCCTCGTCGCGGCTGGTCATGGAGGACACGGTGATCGGCGGGATCGACATCCCCAAGGGCGACATCGTGATGAGCATCCAGGCCTCGGCAAACCGCGACGAGGACCTGTTCCACGAGGGCGAGGATTTCCGCGTGTTCCGCGACAAGAACCCCCACCAGTCCTTCGGCACCGGGCCGCACCATTGCGCCGGGGCGCATATCGCGCGGCGCACCGTGGGCGAGATCATGATGCCGGAGCTCTTCGAGCGCTTTCCCGACATGCGGCTGCCGGACCCGGAGGCGATCGTCTGGCACGGCTTCGGCTTCCGCGGCCCGCTCAGCATGCCCGTGACGCTCAACTGAACGCGGTCTTTTCCAGGGAGGAGAACAATCATGGTCAAGGTGACCTACGTCGCGGCCGACGGCACGCGCACCGAGGTGGATGCACCGCCTGGCAGCAACGTGATGCAGACCGCGCTCGACAATGACGTCGATGGAATTGTCGGTGAATGCGGCGGTGCCATGATGTGTGCGACCTGCCACTGCTACGTTGACGAGGACTGGAGCGATGCCACTGGCGCCCGCCGGGACGGCGAGGACGACATGCTCGACTGCGCCGCAGACGAGGTGCGGCCGAACTCGCGCCTGTCGTGCCAGATCCGGCTGACCGAGGGTCTCGACGGGCTTGTCGTGCACCTGCCCGAGGAGCAGGTCTGAGCGATGCGGGAGATCGTGATCGTTGGCGCGGGGCAGGGTGGTCTTCAAGCGGCGATGTGCCTGCGGCAGGATGGCTTCGCGGGCCGGATCACCCTGATCGGGGCCGAGGCAGGGCTGCCCTACCAGCGCCCGCCGCTGTCCAAGGCCTATCTCAAATCCGGCGATGCGGGCGCGCTGCAGCTGCGCCCGGCGAGCTTCTTCGAGAAGAAGGACATCACGCTGATCACCGGCACGCGGGTGGACAGCATCGACCGCGCGGCGCGCAGTCTGCGGGCCGGCGGGCGGGACCTGCGCTATGACCACCTGATCCTCGCCACCGGCACCCGCAACCTGCGTCCGCCGATCCCCGGCGCGGACCTGGCGCTCGATTTGCGCACGTTGGAGGATGCCGCGCGCCTGCGTGCCGCGCTCGATCGACCAAGGCGCTGCGCGGTGATCGGTGGTGGCTTCATCGGGCTGGAATTCGCGGCGGTGGCGCGGGCTCTGGGCCATGAGGTGACGCTTGCCGAGGCGGCGCCCCGGCTGATGGCCCGCGCAGTCTCGGCCGAAACCTCGGCGCGGTTTCTTGGGCTGCACGAAGGCATGGGCACGCGGGTGCATCTGGGCGATCCGGTCCGCGAAGTGTTTCCGGGCGGCATCCGGCTCGCCAGCGGAACGCGGATCGAGGCGGAGGTGGTGCTGATGGCCGCGGGGGTCACACCCAACACCGAATTGGCCGCGGCGGCGGGGCTGGCGGTGGACAATGGCGTGGTGGTCGATGGGCGCCTGTTGACTGCCGATCCGGCGATCTCTGCGCTTGGCGACTGCGCGGTCTTTCCTGACCCGGTCAGCGGCCGTCCGGTGCGGCTGGAGTCGGTGCAGGCGGCCACCGACCATGCGCGGCTGATCTCGCGGCGGCTGCTCGGCATGGCCGATGACCGCTATGACGCGGTGCCGTGGTTCTGGTCCGATCAGGCCGACAGCAAGCTGCAGATCGCCGGGCTGGCCACGGCGGGAGACGAGACCGTAACGCGCGGCGATGGCGCCATCTTCCGCTTCAACGCGGGCCGCCTCTCGGCGGTGGAGACGGTGAACGATGCCCGGACCCACATGCAGTCGCGCAAGCGTCTGGCCGGTGCGCCGGTGCTGCGGCGGCACCTGGAAGCGGCGGGCTTCGATCTCGCCGCTGTCTGAGCGTCCGCGCGGCGCTAGGCCGAGCGCTGTGCCGGAAGCACCCGTCGCACATGGCTGAGAAAGGCCTGCGCCGAAGGCGACAGCGATTGCCCGGAGCGGCGCACGAGGCCGATGCGGCGCCGGGCACCGAACCCGATGATTTCGCGCTGGACCAGCGCCTCGGTGCGCAGCACCGGCAGGGTGAGCGTCGGCAGCGCGGTGATCCCCAGCCCTTCGGCCACCAGCGCACCCGCCGTGGCAAGATGCGCCACCTCGAAACGCGGGGCGAGGGTGTGGCCGATGCGTAGGCAGGCGCCGTCGATCAATTCGCGCACGCTGGTGCCCTGCGCCATGGCGATGAAGGGCATCTCGACCAACTCTTCCCAGCCATAGTCACGCGCCGCGCGCAGCGGCCCGTCGGGCGCGCCAACCGCGACGAAGCGGTCGTCCATCAGCGGCTGAAACGTGAGGCGGCTGCGCGCCGAAAGCGTCCCGGCGGTGAACCCGATCTCGGCCACCCCCGCCTCCACCGCCTCGATCACGCTGCCCGAGAGCGCATCGACGATGCGCAGGTCGATATCCGGGTGTTCGGCCGAGAAGCTGCGCAGCAGCCCCGGCAGCAGGCCCGCGGTCACCGAGGGCAGCCCGGCGATGGTCAGCCGGCCATTTCGCGCCGACAGATGCGCCTCGAATTCCGCCATGCCGTCTTCGGCGGTGTTGATCATTCGCTCCGCCACGCGCCCGAACGCCAGCCCCGAGGCGGTCGGCGAGACGTTGCGCGTGTCGCGGTCAAAGAGCCGTGCGCCAAGCCGCGCCTCCAGCCCGGTGATCTGCCGCGACAGCGCCGAGGGCGAGAGTGCCAGCACCTCGGCGGCGGCGCGGAACGAGCCGCAGCGCAGCAGCACGAGCACGGCGTTGAAATCGGCAAGCGACGGATTGGTGCGTTCCATGCATGAATAGTGCCTAAATTCGCACTTCAAGCAACAAACATCTTGGGCCAAGGTGCCCCCCAGGACCCGACCAGGGGTTCAAGGGAGGACATCATGAAAAAAACGCTTTACGCCCTCATGGGCGCAACCCTGCTTGCCGGGCCGGCGCTGGCGCAGGAGAAGGATCTGCTCATCGGGTCGACCTCGGCCTCGTCGAGCCACTACGGGTATTTCGTCGCCGTCGGTCAGCTGATCAACGAAAAGACCGAGGGGCTGAAGGCCTCGGTTGTCGAGACCGGTGCCACCATGGACAACATCCGCCGCATGTCGCGCGGGCAGGTGGATCTTGGTCTCGTGACCACCAACACCGCGCAGCACGCGGTTTCGGGCACCAATGATTTCGCGGGCAATGCGCAGGATCTGCGTCTGCTCTGGGTCTACACCAACGCGCCGCAGAACGTCATCCTGCGCAAGGACGCGGGCGTCGACAGCCTCGAGGGCCTGTCGGGCGTGCGCTTCAATCCCGGCATCAAGGGCTCGAGCACCGAGTCGACCACCGAGGCAGTCTTTGCCACGCTTGGCCTCGACGCCGATTACGTGCGCGGCTCGACCACCGACATCGTCGGCGCGATCAAGGACAACCGCGTGGCGGGCTACGTGAAATCGGGCTCGGGGCTGAAACTTGACGGCTCGACCATGGACATCGCCACCTCGACCGACATCGCCGTCGTCGGCCTGTCGGAGGCCGAGGCCGCGACCCTGCGCGAGAAGATGCCCGATATCTCGGTGATCGACATCCCCGAGGGCGCGGCCGAGGGCGTCCCGGCCTATACCACATGGAGCTTTGGCGTCGGCGTCGCCGCGACCGCCGCGATGGACGACGAGACCGCCTACAAGATCGTCTCGGCAATCATGGCCGACGACAGCGCGCAGGCCAACGCCATGTCCAGCCTCAAGGGCGCGGATCTGGCGCAGATGACCCTCGACTACGGCACCATCCCGCTGCATCCGGGCGCGGCGCGCTGGTTCGAGGAACAGGGGCTCGAGATTCCCGCCAAACTTCAGCCGGGGAGCTGACATGACCTTGGAGCGCGTCCAGAAGGGGCTGGCGATCCTCGTCGGTGTCTTCGTCTTCTACACCGCCGCGACCGGCCCCTTCGAGGGGCTGATCCAGCGGGCGATCTTCCTCGCCCTTGTCGCCTCCCTCGGCTTCGCGCTCTACCCGCTGGGCGCCGGGAAATCCTGGCGCCCGCTCGGGCTTGCCATCGACCTCGCGCTCTGCGCGGTGACGGTGGCGGCCTGCGGCTACGTGGTCTGGAACTACGACGAGATCATGACCTCGCTGCCCTGGGCGAGCACGCTCGACATGGCGCTGACCGCCGGGCTGGTGCTCTCGGTGCTCGAGCTTGGGCGGCGCACGGTCGGGCTGATCTTCCCGGTGCTGGTGCTGATCGGCATCGGCTACGCGATGTTCGGCAACCTGCTGCCCGGCGCGCTGGGGCATCGCGGTTTCGACGCGGCCTTCGTGACAGAGACCATCTTTCTCGGCGATCTCGGCATCTGGGGGATGCTGACGGGGGTCGCCGCAACGGTGATCGCGGCCTTCGTGCTTTTCGGCGCGCTGCTGCTGCACTCGGGCGGCGGGCAGGCGTTCATGGACCTCGCGATGCGCCTCGGCGGCCGCCAGCCCGGCGGCGCGGCGAAGATCGCCACCATTGCCTCGGGGCTCTTCGGGATGATCTCGGGCTCCGCCGTGGCCAATGTCGCCACCACCGGCAATTTCACCATCCCGATGATGATCCGCCTCGGCTACCCGCGCCCCTTCGCGGCGGCGGTCGAGGCCGTGGCCTCCACCGGCGGGCAGATCGCGCCGCCGATCATGGGCGCCGCCGCCTTCGTCATGGCCGAGATCCTCGGGGTGCCCTACACCACCATCATCGTCGGCGCGATCCTTCCGGCGATCCTCTTCTACGTCTCGGTTTTCGTGACCGTGCATTTCGTCGCGCAGCAGCGCGGGCTTGCCGTGGTGCCCGAGGACGAGATGCCCGACTGGAAGACCATCACCGCGCCGCGCCGGGTGCTGCCGATCCTCGCCGCGCTTGGCGGGCTGGGCCTTGGCATCTGGCTGGGCCGGTCGATCGCCACCGCCGCCTTCTACGGCGTCGTCGGGCTGCTGATCGCCTTCGTCGCCACCCAGGCCGGGCGGCTGAACCCGCGCGAGATGGCGGGCCGGGTGATCGACGGGCTCGAGGACGCGGGCAAGGGCATGGTGATCATCGGCGTGCTGCTGGCCGGTGCGCAGGTGCTGGTCTCGATGATCAACCTGACCGGCATCGGCGTGACGCTGTCTTCGCTCATCGTCACCCTGGCCGGGGACTCGGTGGTGCTGGTTGCGATCATCGTCGGGCTGGTCTGCCTGATCATGGGCATGGGTCTGCCGACCACCGCCGCCTACGTGCTTGTGGCCGCCGTGCTCGCCCCGGCGATGACCGCCGTGGGGATCGACCCGCTGGCGGCGCATCTTTTCGTCTTCTACTTCGCCACCATCTCGGTGATCACCCCGCCGGTCTGCGTCGCGGTCTTCGTCGGCTCGGGCATCGCGAACACCAACTGGCTCCCCGCTGCGGGCGAGGCGGTGCGGCTTGGCGCGGTGACCTACCTCGTGCCCTTCCTGCTGCTGCTCTACCCGGGCATGACCATGTCGGGTGGCATTGTCGGCATCATCGAAGCGGTGGCCGCGGGCATGGCGCTGGTGTTGGCGGTGCCGGCGCTGCTGAGCGGCGCGCCGCTCACCGGGCGCAAGCCGCTGGATATCGTGCTGCTGCTGGCGGTCATCGCGCTGGCGATCTGGCCGATGCTGATCACGCCGTTCCTGGCGCTGGCGCTCTTCTTCGGGGCCCGCGCTGTGGGTCGCGCACAGGGAAGGGCGATGGCATGAGCGTGGTTCGCATTGGCACCGGCGCGGGCTTCCAGGGGGACCGAATTGCCCCCGCCGTCGATCTCGCGGAACGGGGCGAGCTGGACTTCCTTGTCTTTGAATGCCTCGCCGAGCGCACCATCGCGCTCGCACAGCAGGCGCGGTTGGCAGATCCGGCGGCGGGGTTCGACCCGCTGCTCGAGCGGCGGATGCGCGCGGTACTGCCCGCCTGCGCCCGCAACGGAACGCGCATCGTGACCAACATGGGCGCGGCCAACCCACGCGCCGCCGCCGAGCGCACACGCAGCGTGGTGCGCGAGCTCGGCCTGTCCCTGACCGTGGCCGCGGTGATCGGGGATGACGTGCTCCACCTCGTCGGCGACTGCATCCTCGCAGAGACCGGCGCACCCGCACGGGCGCTCAAAGACCGGCTGATCTCGGCCAACGCCTATATCGGTGTGGCGGGGATCGTCGAGGCGCTGGACGCCGGCGCCGACATCGTGATCTGCGGCCGCGCCTCGGACCCGGCGCTGTTCCTTGCGCCGCTGGTGCACCGCTTCGGATGGGCGATGGACGACTGGGAGCGGCTTGGACGCGGCACGCTGGTCGGCCACCTGCTGGAATGTTCGGCACAGATCACCGGCGGCTATTTTGCCGATCCGGGGGTGAAGGACGTGCCGAACCTCGCCGAGGTCGGCTTCCCGCTGGCCGAGGTGTCGGAGGATGGCACCGCGGTGATCACCAAGCTGCCGGGCACCGGCGGCATGGTCACCCGCGCCACCTGCACCGAACAGCTGCTCTACGAAATCCACGACCCCGTCCGCTACATGCAGCCCGATGTGGTGGCCGATTTCTCGAAGGTCGAGCTGGACGAGATCGGTCCGGACCGGGTGCGCGTCACCGGCGGTTCGGGGCAGCCTGCGAGCGGGCAGCTCAAGGTCTCGGTCGGCTATCGCGACGGCTGGCGCGGCGAGGGGCAGATTTCCTACGCCGGGGCCAATTGCGTGGCGCGCGGCCGGTTGGCGGCGGACCTGGTGCATCAGCGGCTAGCCGAGCTCGGCGACCGGATCCTCGAGGAAAGAGCCGAGCTCATCGGGCTCGATGCTGTGGCTCCGGCTGTGGCGCGCGGCGCGGCTGACCCCGCCGAGGTGCGCCTGCGCGTCGCGGCGCGCTGCGCCGACGCCGAGACCGCGGAACGGGTCGGGGAGGAGGTCGAAGGGCTCTATCTTTGCGGCCCGGCCGGGGGGGGCGGCGTCAGCCGCGCGAGCCGCGAGATCATTGCCGTCGTCTCGACGCTCATCCCCGCCGCATCGGTTTCGGTGCGTGTCGAACTCACCGAGGGGGTCGATGCCTGAGCGCCTCGCGCCCCCGGTAGCCGAAGGAAAAGCCATGAAACTGCACGAGATTGCCCACGCCCGGACCGGCGACAAGGGCGACACCTCGAACATCTCGGTGATTGCCTACCGGGTCGAGGACTGGCCGCTGATCGAACGCGAGGTGACCGCCGAACGGGTCGCGCGGCACATGGGCGGCGTCAGCCCGGCAGACGTGACCCGCTACGCGCTGCCGCAGCTGCACGCGCTGAACTTCGTGATCCGCGGAGCGCTCACCGGCGGCGTCACCCGCTCGCTGGCGCTCGACGCGCATGGCAAGTGCCTGGCCTCGGTGCTTCTGGAAATGGAGATCTGAGGCACCGGGTCAGGCAAGCGCCACCGGGGGGCGATGTTAGTCCACGCGCTCCGGGGTTCCGCAGGGCGCGTCTTCGACACCGCCAATTACTGCGCGCTCCTGCAAGGCGCGCAGCGCGTCGTCGGAATAGCCGAGTTTCTCTCGCAGCACCGCGGCGGTGTCTTCTCCCAGCAGCGACGGCGGCCGCATCGTCGCCGCGCCCGCGCCGTCGAAACGGATCGGGCTGCCAACGAGGCGCAGCGGGCCCAGCTTGGGATGCTCGACGCACTCGATCAGACCCTGTGCCGCGACATGCTCTTGGTCGAGTGCCTCGGCGATGGACAGGATCGGGGCGTTTGGCACGTCGAATTCGGCCAGCCTTTGCAGCCAGTACGCGGTGGTCTGGCGCCCCAGCGCGGCAAGGATGATCGGTTCCAGCTCCAGCCGGTGTGCCAGCCGCGCTTCGTACCGGGCAAACCGCGGGTCGTCGATCAGCTCGGGTCGTCCGATGCAACGGGCGAAATTGTGCCAGAAGCCTTCGGTCAGGCAGGCCACGATGACATGGCCGTCGGAGGTGGCGAAGGACCCGTAGGGCACGATACTGGGGTGCTGGGTGCCGACCGGCTGCGGCGTCTCGCCGGTGACGAAATAGAGCTGCGACAGGTACCCTTGCAGTGCGATCAGACTGTCGAGCATGGCGACCTCGACGTGCCGGCCGTGGCCGGTGACATGCCGCTCGTGCAGCGCCGCCAGCACCCCGAAAAGCGAGAAGATGCTGCCGGCCATGTCGCCGAGCGGCAGGCCGAGCTTGTTCGGCGCCTGACCCGGTTCGCGGTTCACGCTCATCACGCCCGAGAGCGCCTGCGCCACGATGTCGAAGGCGGGCTTGTTGCCATGCGGGCTGTCCTTGCCGAAGCCGGTGATCGAGCAATAGACCAGCTTTGCGTTTTCGGCCTTCAGCGCGGCATAGCCGAGGCCGAGCCGGTCCATGACGCCGGGGCGGAAGTTCTCGAGCACGATGTCGCTCTGCGCGGCGAGTTCCCTTGCGATGCGGATGCCCTCGGGGCTCTTGAGGTCGAGTGCGACGCTTTTCTTGCTGCGGTTGAGCGCGATGTAATAGTGGCTGAGGCCCCCGACGAAGGGCGGGAAGGCGCGGGTCTCGTCGCCGCGGCCGATGGGCTCGATCTTGATCACCTCGGCGCCGAGATCGGCAAGCACCATGCTGGCATAAGGCCCCGACAGGATGCGCGAGAAGTCGAGCACGCGGACGCCGGAAAGCGGGCCGCGGCTGGTGTCGGTCTGGGGGGCACTCATGCGTCTGCTCCTGCTCTTGCAGATATCTTCATCACCGCCGTGGCGGTCGCGATCGGAGTGTCGCCGCGCAGCACCTCGCCGTCGACGAAAATCAGCGAGCGGGTCTGGTGGCGGATTTCGGCGCGTGTCTCGAGGAAATCCCCGGCTTTCGCCGAGCCAAGGAAGCGCGTGTCCATCTGCACGGTGACCGTGGGTTGGCGGTCGGCCACCGTCCAGGCGGCGATGGCGATCACCTGGTCGAGCAGCGTGGTGAGCACGCCGCCGTGGATGGAGCCGATCGGGTTGGCATGCATCTCGTTGGTCTGGAGGCCGAAGCGGGTGCGTGCGTCGCGCTCCACCGGCCGCAGCAGCGGGCCGACAAGGCTGGCGAAGCCCTTGATCTTCGCGATCTCCCAGCCGTCGAGAGAGAGGGGGGCGTCAGTCATGGTTCAGGCTCCCATCGCGATCTGGCTGTCCTGCAGCTCGTCGCGGATCTGCTGCATCGCGCGTACAAGGCGCGGGATCTCGCCGTCCTTCAGCCGCTCGGAAATGCCGATGGCCACCAGCGAGCGGATCATCCGACCGTCTGCGCCGAAGACCGGTACCGCGACGACCGTAACCCCGGAAATATACACGCCCTGGTCCACCGCGAAGCCCTGCGCCTTGGCCTCTGCGACCTGTGCCTGCCAGTCCTCGAAACTGGGCGGATGGTCCCAGACGAGGCGCGAGAATTTCTCCCGAAGCCGCGCGTCAGGACTGTCGCTGTAGGCGGCGAAGAGGCGGCCCGTGGCGCTGATCAGCGCGGGGAAGCGGCTGCCGAGATCGACCTGCAGCCGGAAGGGCATGCTCGACTGCGAGAGCGCGACGACCACCATCTGCGACGGCTCCGAGAGCTGCGTTGCGATGCCGGTGACGCCGAACTCCAGCGACAGGGACGAGAGCCGGGGCTGCACCAGCGCCGAGAAACTGTTGCGCTGAAGCGCCGCGCGGGCCAGCGGCAGGATGCCGATTCCGATCGAGTAGCGCTTCGTCGCCGAATCGAAATCCACCAGTCCCTCGTCCTGCAGCACGCGCAGGATGTGCAGGCAGGTCGAGGGGATCAGACCCAGCTCGCGGGCGATGGGATTGACCCCGACGGGCTCGGGAGAGCGGCCAAGAAACCTCAATATTGCAATGGCTCGGGTGACGGCGGGCACCTGCCTCTTGCTGCTTGTCTTGCTGTCGTCCTCGGCCATCTGGCCCTCCCGTTTCGGCGGCATATTGTTGTCTATATACAATAAGAATAGCGTATTGACAATAATTCATCCCGATCCCTACCCTTGTCAACAAGGGGGACGCAAGAACCGCGGCCCGCTCGGAGGAGAGGCTGGGAGGCAGGATCGAATGACCCGACTGACGGATTTCACGTCCTACGCGGAGGCTCAGAGGCAGTACTCGAAAGAGGGTCTTTGGGAGCTGTTCGACGGCACGCGGGAGCGGTTCAACATTGCGCATGAGTGCATCGACCGTCACGTGAACGGCGAGGCGGTGGCGCTGCGGATCGCCCATGCGGATGGCCGGGACGAGATCGTCAGCTTCGCCGAGATCTCCCGCCGCTCGTCGCAGGTCGCGCATTTCCTGAAGGCGCGCGGCGTGCAGAAAGGCGACCGCGTTGCGGTGATGATCGAGCCTTCGCTGCCCTTCTACTGCACGCTCTTCGGGGCGATGAAGGCCGGGGCGGTGGCAGTGCCGATGTTCACGCTCTTCGGTCCGGACGGGATCAAGCTGCGGGTCGCGGATTGCGAGCCCTCGGTGTTCTTCACCAACGCCGACAAGGCCCCCGAGGCCGAGGAGGGCGGGGCGCGGAAGGTCATCGTTGCCGACCGGGCGTTCCTTGACACCCTGGAGACGCTGCCCGCGACCTTCGACTGGGACACGGCGGGCGATGATCTTGCGGTGCTGCAATACACCTCGGGCACGACCCGGCTCTTGCCCGCGGCGGTGCACCATTCGCACCGTTCCATCGTCACCTTGATGGTCGCCGCGCTCTATGCCACCGGCATCCGTCCCGGTGATCGTTTCTTCTGCCCCTCGTCCCCGGCCTGGGGGCACGGGCTCTGGCACGGCACGCTCGCGCCGCTGGCCATGGGGGTCTCGACCGGCACATTTTCTGGCAAGTTCGACCCTGTGCGGCTGCTGAAGGCGCTGCACGACTTCGGGATCACCAATCTCACCGCCGCCGCGACGCACTACCGGATGATGCGCAATTCCGGCGAGGCGGAGAATTACGCCTACGCCTTCGACAAGCTGTCGTTCACCGGCGAGCCCATCGACAGCGAGACCGCGACCTATGTCGAGCGCGTCTTCGGCACCAAGGTGCGCTCGATGTACGGCACGACCGAGATCGGCGTGATCATCGCCAACTATCCGGGCGCCGAGGACCTCGAAGTGCGCGACGGTGCCATGGGCAAGGCGGTGCCGGGGGTCGAGGTCGAGGTGCAGCGGGACGATGGCTCGCGCTGCGCGCCGGGCGAGACCGGCGAGCTGATGGTGAAGAAGGGCGGCAAGTGGTTCCCGACCAAGGATTTGGGCCGGGTCGACGCGGACGGCTATTTCTACCACGGCGGCCGCGCCGACGACGTGATCATCTCGGCAGGCTGGACCATCGGCGCGGTCGAGGTTGAGGACGCCATCCTCAGCCATCCGGCGGTGGCCGAATGCGGGGTGATCGGCGCGCCCGACAGCCTGCGCGGGCAGGTGGTCAAGGCCTACATCATTCTCAAGGGCGCGCCCGAGGAAGGGCTCGACAAGGCGATCCAAGAGCACGTCCGCGCCCGGCTCGCCCGCCACGAGTACCCCCGCCAGATCGAATTCGTCGCCGAGCTGCCGAAGACCCCGGCCGGCAAGGTGAACCGCAAGATCCTGCGCGATTTGCAGGCTGAAACACTCGCGGCCGCCGGCTGACCGGCCCGCCGCACCGTCATTCGAGGAGGAAAAAGATGAACGACATGACCCGCAAGTTTCCGAAGATCACCGAGGAGGGGCTCGACGATCTGCGCCAGCGCATCGGCGTTAAGATCGAGAAGACGGTCGAGCCCTGGTGCTACGAGGCGACCCGCGACAACATCCGCCACTACGCCCATGGCATCGGCGACGACAACCCGCTGTGGTGCGATCCCGAGTACGCGAAGACGACGAAGTACGGCGACGTGATCGCCCTGCCGAGCTTCCTGTTCTCCACCAGCCGGATCATCTCGGGCTATGTCGGCGGACTTCCGGGCGTGCACGCCATGTGGTCGGGTGCCAACTGGACCTGGCACAAGGTCATCCCGCGCAACACCGAGTTCCGCACCGAGGCCTACCTCAAGGACCTCGTCGAGCATGACACGCGCTTTGCCGGCAAGGCGGTGCAGCAGATCTACCACGTCGATTTCTACGACGCGAAGACCGGCGACATGCTGGCCGAGGCTGACAGCTGGTGCTTCCGCACCGACCGCGATGCCGCGCGCGAGAACGGCACCAAGTACACCGAGGCCAAGGCCAAGGGCCGCCGCGTCTACACCGAGGAAGAGCTGCGGGAGTACTACAAGTACTACGAGCAGGAAGAGATCCGCGGCGCGCAGACCCGCTACTGGGACGATGTGACCGAGGGCGACGCGCTGCCGACCATGGTCAAGGGCCCGATGACCGCGACGGGTTTCATCGCCTACGCGCAGGGCTGGGGCGGGCTCTACATCCGCGCCAACAAGCTGGCATGGCAGTTGCAGCAGAAGCACCCCTCGGCCGGGATCAAGAACCGCTTCGGCATTCCCGATTGCCCCGAGCGCGTGCATTGGGAAGAAGAGTTTGCGCTCGAGGTCGGCGCGCCCGGTGCCTATGACTACGGCCCCGAGCGGACCTCGTGGCTGACGCACCAGGTGACCAACTGGATGGGTGACGACGGCTTCCTTCGGCAGGCGAAATGCCAGGTCCGCCGGCACAATCCCGAGGGCGACATCATCCTGATCCACGGCTCGGTGGTGCGCAAATACGAGGAGGACGGACGCTACCTGCTGGAGATCCAGCAGCGCGCCGAACAGCAGGACGGCGAGATGTCGGCGATCGGCTCGGCCATCGTCGAGCTGCCGAAACGCTGAGGGCCGCGCGCCCGCGCCGGGACACCCCTGCGTCAACCATCTGGGAGGTAAGGTTGCACGTCATCGGTACAATCCTGAGAAAACTCGAGGACACCCTGCATCTGCTGGGGTGCCTCGGCCTGCTGGTCGTGGTCGCGCTGATCAACGCGGACATCCTGATGCGGCTGGTCCTGCACACACCCGTGCAGGTCCAGTTCGAGCTCACCGAGCTCTACCTGATGCCCGCACTTGCCACGCTCTCGCTGTCGCGGGTCTTCCGCGACGGCGGGCACCTGGCGCTCGACTTCGTGCCGGAACACCTGCCCGGAGGTCTGGGGCTGGTCGTCGACAAGCTGCGCCTGCTGCTGCCGGCGCTGTTCTTCGGCCTTGTCACCTGGATGTCCGGGAAATTCGCGCTGCATGCCTTCCAGAGAGGCGAGGTCGAATACGGGGTGGTCGATTGGCCCCTCGGCTGGGCCTACGCCATCGTGCCGCTGGGATGCGGCGTGCTGGTGCTGCGGCTGATCTACGACGCGCTGACGCGGGAGGCGCCGGCGCAGGTCTGAGGAAGATCTGATTTTGTCTATAGGGAGGAGGACAAGATGAAGATGACGAACAAGGTGGTCGCTGCCCTGATCGGGGCGTTTGCGCTCGCAGGCAGCCATGTCAGTGCCGAAACGCTGCGGCTCGGGGATTTCCAGTCCACCAGCCACATCGTCTCGGTCGAGGGAACGGCGAAGTGGATGGCCGCGGTCGAAGAGGCGACCGGCGGCAAGCTCACGTTCCAGCATTTCCCTTCGGAGCAGGCGGCAAAGTCCAAGGCGCAGCTCGACGCGGTGAAGAGCGGTATTCTCGACGCCGCGCTGCTGGGCACCACCTACCACACCGACGAGCTGCCGCTGAACTCGGTGGTTGGGCTGCCGGGCTATTACGGCTCTGCCGAGCAGGGCACGAATGCGGTGCAAGCGATGCTGGCCGAGGGGCCGATGCGCGACGAGCTGCTGGCCGCGGGGGTGACCCCGATCTTCGGCTTCGTGCTGCCGCCCTACCAGGTGCTGGCCAAGCAGCGGCTCGGCATGCCGAGCGACTGGGAGGCGCTGGACGTGCGCACCTCGGGCGCAACGCAGGCGATGACCGCACGCGGCCTCGGCGCGGTGGGCATCTCGATCCCCGGACCGGAGGTCTATACCGCCGTCGAGCGCGGCCGTCTCGACGCGGTGCTGTTCCCGCTCGCCTCGGTGCCGGGTTACAAGCTCAACGAGGTGGTCAGCCACATTTCCACCAATGGCTCCTTCGGCGGCTACAGCTTCGTCATGGTGGTCCGCAGCGATCTCTATGACAGCCTTGCCCCCGAGGTTCAGGAGGCGATGAAGACCGCCGGTGACGAGATCGCCCTGCATGTCGCCAAGGCACAGGACGACAGCGTCGGCGAGCTGATCACCGGCTGGCAGGCGGACGGCATCGACACCTACACGTTCACCGACGAGGAACTTTCGGCGCTGCGCGCCGGCATGGAACTGGTGACCGAGGATTGGGTGGGCCGCATGGGCGGCGAGAAGGGGCAGGAGATTTTGGATCGCTATACCGAGCTGACCAGTCAGTAAGCTTTTCGCAAGTCCCAGGAAATACCGGGGTGGTCGGCCCATGGGTCGGCTGCCCCTCTCAGGAGCCCATCCCCGCTTCATGCTGACATTCTTTGCCATACTCGTGCTTCTGGCCCTGTTCATGGCCATGCGCATGCCCATCGCCTTCGCCATGGGGCTCACCGGCTTCATCGGCCTTGCCATTCAGCTCGGCCCGCGCCCGGCGTTGGCGGTGCTGGAACGCACCTTCTTCGACAGCTCGTCCTCCTTCATCCTCGTCGCCATTCCGCTGTTCATCCTGATGGCCGAGCTGCTGACCGCCGGCGACGTGACGCGCCGCGCCATCCTCGCCTGCCAGGGCTGGATCGGCCATGTGAAGGGCGGGCTCGCGATGGCCACGGTCGGCGCCTCGGTGATCCTTGCCGCGCTGGTCGGCAGCTCGACCGCCTCGACCGCCGCCATGGCCGCCTCGGCCTTTCCCGAGATGCGCAGCCACAACTACTCGCAGCGCCTCGCCGCCGCCGTGGTCTCGGTCGGTGGCACGCTCGCCGTCGTGGTGCCGCCCTCGATCGTGCTGGTGGTCTACGGCGTGCTGACCGAGACCTCGATCGGCAAGCTCTTCATCGCCGGGATCGTCCCCGGTCTGCTGACCGCCACTGGCCTTGCCGTGGTCATCAAGCTGATCGCCCACACCACCGACCAGGCACCCAAGGGCGCGCCCTTCGAGCTTGGCAAGGCGGTGAAGGCCAGCCGTCACGTGCTGCCGATGATCCTGCTGATGGTGCTGGTGATCGGCGCGATCTACGGCGGCATTGCCTCTCCGTCGGAAGCGGCGGCACTTGGCGTCATGGGCTCGCTGATCATCGTGATATTCCAGCGCTCTCTGTCGTTCGTGAACTTCAATCGCTCGGTGTCGGGGGCGATCCGCGCAACGGTGATGATCGTCGCCATCGTCGCCTGCTCGGCGATCTTCTCGAACTACCTCGCCTTCACCCGCATCACCCATTCGCTGCTGGAGTTCGTCGCGACCACCAGCCTGCCGCCGGCGGTGATCATGGGGTTCATCGTGCTGATCCTGCTGGTCATGGGCATGTTCATGGACCAGCTGGCGATCCTGTCGCTGGCCATGCCACTGGCCTTCCCCACGGCGATGGCCCTGGACTTCGACCCGGTGTGGTTCGGCATCGTGGTGACCAAGACGGTAGAGATCGGCCTGCTGACGCCGCCCCTAGGGCTCAACGCCTATGTCGCCTCGGCGCAGACCGGGGTTCCGCTGGGCAAGATCTTCCGGGGCATCCTGCCGTTTCTTGCGATGGAGATCGTGATCCTGATCGTGCTGCTTTGCGTCCCGCAGATCACCCTGTGGTTGCCGGGCCTGATGCTGCGCTGAGGCCGGGGCCCCTCAGAGACTGCTGAGACGGTGGGTCCTCAGAAGCGCGACCAGCATGTCCTTGGCGTATTGGCGGTGGGCATGGTGGCGGGTGGCGGCGTCTTCGGCATCGCCGCGGCTGATCGCTTCGAACACGGCGCGGTGATCCTCGTTCGACCGGGTCGGGGCGGGGCGCATATAGAGCGTCGTGTTGCGGGCGCGGGCGACCTGGTCGCTCATCGTCTCGCAGATCGTCATCGCACGGCGGTTGCCGCCGAGCCGCACCAGTTCGCGATGAAAGGCGTCGTCCGCAGCAGCCCAGGCCTCGCGGTTTTCTGCCGCCAGCGCCGCATCCATCTGGTCGAGAGCGCGCTCGAGCCCGGCGAGCGCCCGGGGACCGGGGTGTCGCTCGGCGGCGCGGCGGGCCGCCAGCGTCTCGATCTCGGAGAGGATGTCGTAGATTTCCTCCATGTCGGCAGGCGACACCGGCAGGATCCGCACGCCCTTGCGCGGGCGCACTTGGAGAAGACCGCGTTGTTCGAGCGAAACACAGGCCTCGCGCACCGGCGTGCGGGACATGCCAAGGCGTTCCGCCAGTTCGCCTTCCAGATGATCCGTCCCTGCCGCAAGCTCGCCCGACACGATCATCTCGCGCATCCGCTTGAGCGCCTGCTGCGCGTTGGATGGAGGCGGGGAAGGCTGCGCTGCGGGCTTCAAGTCGGACATAGGAGACCCTTCTGGCCGGGATATGCCGCATGGTATAGCGGTTCACCGATTTCGAGAACAGCACGGTCTTCGCGCGCGGTATTTTCGAGCCGGGCACGCGGCCAGCGGCGGGGCCCTGAAAGACCCAAGGGACCTTGCTGCGCCCATGGGAGGATCCGGACCTCGTCTGGTCCGCGTCGCGGGTGGGCGGTCACCCTGTTGGGCACCCCGTGGCCATCGACGAGGCACCGTTCCGCCGCGACTTCGCCCGAGGCCGCGGCGGAGTCGCGTGATACGCGGCACTGCTGTAGCCTCCGGTCAGGGCTTTGTCGGCTGCCGCTCGGCCTTGCCCAGGCTGGCCCGACCGGAAGGAAAGTGCATGAGCGACTGGGAGATCTTCGCGCTTCGCTACGCGACGCGCGCGGCGCGGACCCGTGCCGACAGCTTCATCTTCGACGACGATCACGCGGCGCCGCATCCGATGGATTATTTCCTGTGGGTTCTGCGCCGGGAGCACGAGGTGGTCCTTGTGGATACCGGCTATGAGGCGGACGAGGGCGCGCGCCGCGATCGCCCGATCCTGCTTGACCCGCGCGAGGCGCTCAGGCCGCTGAACATCCGGGCCGAGGACGTGGGCAGGGTGATCGTCACGCATCTGCATTACGATCATGCTGGCGGGCTGCATCTATTCCCGAACGCGACGCTACACATGCAGGCAGCAGAGATGGCCTATGCCACCGGTCCCTGCATGTGCCATGCGACACTGCGTATGCCCTATACCGGCGATCATATCTGCGAAGCGGTCCGGCGGCTCTTCGCTGGCCAGCTGGTGTTCCACGACGGCGATGCGGAGGTGGCCGAGGGGGTGACGGTGCATCGCATCGGCGGTCATTCGCGGGGACTGCAATGCGTGCGGGTAAGGACCCAGTCGGGCTGGATGGTTCTCGCCTCGGATGCCGCGCATTACTACGAGAACCTTCTTCGGCAGAAGCCTTTCCCCATCGTCGTCGATCTCGAGGACATGCTGAAGGGCTTCGCCCGGCTCGAGACCCTCGCGAGCGAACGGCGGCTCATCTTGCCGGGCCACGATCCGCGGGTCACCCGGCTTTTCCCATCCGTCTTGGCACCGCATGTCTTCCGGCTCGACGGCGGGCCGGAGGGTGCCATCGAGACGTGACCGGAAGGAGAGGCGGGAGGGCGGTGCCACGCCCCCCCGCCGCGGTCTGTCTCAAGCGTCGCCGGTCAGTTCGCTGATGTCCACTGCGCGCTGCTCGGACATCGAGCGCTGCGCGGCAAGGCCCATGAGCACCGCCCACTTGCCATCGGCCAGCGAAACCTCCGGCCCGGCGCGCTCGCCGCGCACCAGTTCTAGGAAGCCGCGGTGCTGGTAGAAGGTCGAGCCGTTGTGATCGCCCGCTTCGAGGAGGGTCGGATCGACCGGGATCTCGCGCACCTCCGGCCCTTTCGGCTCGCGCGGCGAGACGATCACCTGCGGCACCGGGGCGGCGCCCAGATGCGCCGGCCAGAACCGGCCCGGTCCCGGCACCAGCGCCTCGATCTTGCCCTTCGGGCCGACCGCCGAGATCTCTTCCTGATAGCGCGCGCCCTCGGCGAACATGCAAAGCTCGAGCATGGCGCGCACACCGCTCTCGAATTCGACGATGACATAGCCATGGTCGAAGATGTCGGGTGTCTCGCCGGCGTAGGTCTCGGTCAGGTGGTTGGCCGCCTGACCACCCATCGCCATCACCCGCACCGGATCGGACTTCAGCGCGAGGCGCATGAGGTCGAAGAAATGGCAACACTTCTCGACGAAGGTGCCCCCCGTGTAGCGGTTGAAACGGTTCCAGTCGCCGACCTTCTCGAGGAAGGGGAAGCGGTGCTCGCGGATGGTCAGCATCTTGATGCCGCCGGTCGCCGCCTCGGCCTCTTCCAGCAACTTGGCGACGGGCGGCATGTAGCGGTATTCCATCGCCACCCAGACCGGCGCGGGGTAGCTTTCGGCAAAGGCGTCGATGGCGGCGGCGTGGCGCGGATCGGTGAAGAGCGGCTTTTCCACCAGCACGGGCAGGGGGCGCTTGCCGGCGATCTGCTGCAGCTGCTCCACATGGCGGAAGTTGGGGCTGGCGATCAGCAGGCAGTCGATCTCGGCCACGTCCAGCAGCGCCTCGATGCTGTCCACGAAGCGCGCGCTCGGGGCAAACTGCCGGGCATGGGCGCGCATCTCGGCGTCGGGCTCAAAGATCGCGCCGATCACGGTGTTCTCGAGCAGCGCGATGTTGCGCAGATGCTCCTGTCCCATCATGCCGCAGCCGATGATACCGTAGGTGATGGTCCGTGTCTCGCTGCGCGCGAGGGTCTGGGTCGTCATAGGGAAATCCTCCTCCCTTCAGATGAGGCGCTGGACGTAGAGCGCCTTTTGGGTGTCGTACCAGGTGCGTGAGAACTCGACCGCCTCGCTGCCCTGCGCCCAGGACAGGCGCTCGATGTAGGCGGTGGTGGTGCCGGGTTTCAGTGCAAAGACCTCGGGCGCCCAGTCGGGCACCTGACCGATGCCCACCCGGTCCTCGGCGCGGGTGATCCAGAGCTGAAGGGCGCGCTTGTAGGTCAGGTAGAGCGAATCCTGCACCAACTCGCGCGGGACCTTGCCCGCCCCGCCGTCGAGCCAGATCTCCTCGACCGCGATGATGACGTCGTCGAGGTAGCGCAGGCGCCGAAAGCGGGTGCCGTGGTCCGAGCTGCCATAGGCGGGCTGCTGCGAATCCTTTGGAAGGTAGTCGGCCGAGAGAATGTCTGCGGTGGGCAGGCCGCCGCCGCCCTCGGCCAGTTCGAGTCGGAACATCGAGTAGACCGATTCGACTTCGCCGCCGGCGCGCACGTAGTTTCCCGACCCTTGGCGGCGCTCCAGAAGTCCCTTTTTCTCAAGCTCGAGCAAGGCTTTGCGCAATGTTCGTACGGTTGTGCCATGGGCCTTCGCGAACTCGCGCTCGGGCGGCAGCTTCTGTCCGTCGACCAGACGGCCAGCGGCGATATCGCGGATCACCAGTTCGCTGATCTGCATGTAGATCGGCAGCGCGTCGGGCCTGTTGGCGGAATTCCTGTTTTTTTCCTGCATGTTTCCGCCTCCCCCTGCAGATGCTGCGAATGAAAAAATTGATACACCATTGATCTACATCAAAGACGCGGGTAGTGAAAGAGGAAGTTCGGAGGTTTTCAGGGAGGAAAACATGACGGTCGTACCCGTTACATCCGCCGATCTCGACGCGGTCGAGGTGGCCTGGTTCTCGGCGCTCTGCTCGGATGACTACCAGTTCCTCGGCGTGCCCGACGGCGACCTGCGCTCGTCGTGGGACCATTGCTCGGAGATCGTGAAGACCGCCGAGGCGCAGGGCTTCGGCAACATCCTGTGCCCCTCGTCCTACCAGGTCGGGCAGGACACGCTGAGCTTCGTGGCGGGCTGCGCGCCGATCACCAACGCCATCAACCTGCTGGCAGCCGTGCGCTGCGGCGAGATGCAGCCGATCATGCTGGCGCGCACCATCGCGACGCTCGATCACATGCTGCAGGGGCGTCTGACCGTGAACATCATCTCGTCCGACTTCCCCGGCGAGAAAGCCGAGAGCCAGTTCCGCTACCAGCGCTCGCGCGAGGTGGTCGAGATCCTCAAGCAGGCGTGGAACCGCGACGAGATCAACTACGAGGGCGAGGTCTACAACTTCACCGGCCTCACCACCGATCCCGCCAGGCCCTACCAGCAGGGCGGGCCGATGCTGTATTTCGGCGGCTACTCGCCCGATGCGCTCGACCTCTGCGGCCAGCATTGCGACGTCTACCTGATGTGGCCGGAGAAGACCGAGGACATCGCCGGGCGGATGCAGGCGGCCAATGCTGCCGCCGAGAAATACGGGCGCACGCTCGACTACGGCTTCCGCAGCCACGTGATCGTGCGGGACACCGAGGCCGAGGCCAAGGAGTATGCCCGCTACATCGCCAGCAAGCTCGACGACGAGCTGGGTCAGGCGATCCGCGAACGGGCGCTTGACGCAGGCAGCCTCGGCGTCAGCCACCAGGCGCGCAACCGCGAGCTGGCCGATCTCGAGGGCTATATCGAGCCCAACCTCTGGACCGGCATCGGCCGGGCGCGCTCGGGCTGCGGTGCGGCCATCGTCGGCTCGACCGACCAGGTCCTGAGCAAGCTCGAGGAGTTGCAGAAGATGGGCATCCGCGCCTTTGTCCTGTCGGGCTACCCGCACATCGAAGAAGCCGAACACTTTGGCGCGCGCGTGCTGCCGCAGCTGAAGACCTGCCAGCTCAACCAGGCGTGGGGCCGCGTTCCGCAAAGCCTTCCGAAGACGCCGCTCGGCGCAGGAGACCGCCGCTGATGGATACCGCAAGCATTTTTACCCAAGACCGCGTGACCATGGCCGAGGGGCTCAGCTTCTCGCGGCTGGTCTACGGCATGTGGCGGATCGGCGATGACGCCGACACGTCGGCGGGCCATGTGCGCGCCAAGATCGATGCCTGTCTCGCGCAGGGGATCACGACGCTCGATCAGGCCGACATCTATGGCGATTACACCGCCGAGGCAGTGCTGGGGCAGGCGTTCAAGGCCGACCCGTCCCTGCGCCAAAAGGTGGAAGTGGTCACCAAGTGCGACATCGTCGCGCCCTGCGGCAAGTATTCCGACGTGGCCTGCAAGCACTACGACACCTCGAAGGCCCACATCGAGGCGTCGGTGGAGAACTCGCTGCGCGATCTCGGCACCGATTACATCGACCTGCTGCTGATCCACCGCCCCGATCCGCTGATGGACCACGAGGAGACCGGCGCGGCGCTCGACGGGCTGGTCAAGGCGGGCAAGATCCGCGCCGCCGGCGTGTCCAACTTCCGGCCTTGGGATGTCGAGCTCTTGCAGAGCGCGATGGAGACGAAGCTCGCGACCAACCAGATCGAGATTTCGCTGGCCCGCACCGAGCCCTTCACCGATGGCGATCTGGCCTTCCACCAGCGCCGCAAGGACCCGGTGATGGCCTGGTCGCCGCTCGGCGGCGGCAGCCTGATGACCGGAGAGAGCGAACTGACCCGCCGCATGGATGCGCTGGCCAGCGAATTCGGCGTCGACCGCGCCGCCATTGCCGTGGCCTTCCTGCTGCGCCACCCGGCGACCATCCTTCCGGTGCTGGGCACCAACTCTCTGGAGCGGATCGCGAAAATTTCCGACGCCCGCAAGGTCGCACTGAGCCGGGTGCAGTGGTTCCAGCTCTACGAAGCGGCACTCGGCCGCGAGGTGGCCTGATGCAGATGGCGCAGCCCCGGAGTTTCCAGAGCTTCGTGCCGGACACGGCCAACGGACGGGCGCTGCGCGATGCCTTCGGGCTCTTCGCCACGGGAGTGACCATCGTCACCGCCTGCGGCCCCGAGGGTTGCGCAGCGATCACCGCCAACAGCTTTTCGTCGGTGTCGATGGACCCGCCTCTGGTGCTCTGGTCGCCGGCGCGCAGCTCGAGCCGCTTCGCGCTGTTCGCCGGGGCCGAGCACTACGCGATCCACGTGCTCGCGGCGGACCAGCAGGAGCTGGCGTGGACGGTGGCGAAGAACGGCGCGGCGCTTCTCGGCTCGGCGCTCGAGCAGAATGCCGAGGGCGTGCCGGTGCTCGAGCGCTGCCTCGCCCGCTTCGACTGCCGCCGCCACGCGGTGCACGAGGCGGGGGATCACGCCATCGTCGTCGGCGAGGTCTTGCGCGCCACCATGCAACAGGGCGATCCGCTGGCCTTCTTTGGCGGGCGGGTCGCAAGGGTCGAGATCAACTGACGGCGCGCCGCGGCCTTGGAGGAGGACGCGGCTTTGCGCGACGGGAGGAGAACATGGTGCTACTCGACGGGCTGATCCGGCCGCTGTCTTGGGTGAACGACGTGCTGCTGAAGATCGGCCGCGGCATCGGCGTGCTGGCGATCGCGGTGATGGTGGCGGTGACCCTTGTGCAGGTGTTCTGCCGCTACGTGCTGGGCAATGCGCTGCCCTGGCCGGACGAGGCGGCGCGCTTCTGCATGCTGTGGATGGCAGGGCTGATGGCGCCGACGGCCTTTCGCCGCGGCGGCTTCGTCGCCATCGACATCCTGCCCTCGATGCTGCCGCGCCGTCCGGCCAGCCTTTTGAACCTCGTGTTGCTGGTGATCAGCCTGATGGTTCTGGTGGTCGCGCTGCAGATCGGCTGGAAAGAGGTCACCGGGCTTGGCGGGCGCTTCGCCTCGGCTTCGCTCTACGTGCCAATGGCGCTGGATTTCAGTGAATGGCACCGGGTGCCGCGCAGCTGGATGATGGCCTCGCTGCTGGTCGGCATGGGGCTGCTGGTGCTGGTCAATATCGAGCTCATCCTGCGCAATCTCGCCGAGCTCTGCTCGGGCCGGGCGCTGGATCTAGTCCCGCAGGGCAAGGCGCAGGGAGCCGAATGACATGCTGATCTGGTTCCTTCCGCTCTTCCTTGTCTTCCTGCTGATCGGCCTGCCGGTGGTCTTCGGCCTCTTGGCGGCGCCGGGTATCCTTCTGTTCCTGAACGGGCAGGAGCGTGACATCACGTTGCTCTACCGCAACCTCTACAACGGCATGGACAGCTTCCCGCTGATGGCGATCCCCTTCTTCATGCTGGCGGGCGAGATCATGAACCGCGGCGGGATCACCCATCGCCTCGTCGAGTTCAGCCAGGCCTTCATGGGGCACCTGCGCGGCGGGCTGGCACATGTGAACGTGCTGTCTTCCATGCTGTTCGCCGGGCTCTCGGGCTCGGCGGTGGCCGACACTTCGGCGCTCGGCTCGATGCTGATCCCGGCGATGGAGAAGCAGGGCTACACCCGCCGTTTCGCCGCCGCGATCACTGCGGCGAGCTCGGTGATCGGGCCGATCATCCCGCCCTCGGGGATCATGATCATCTACGCCTACGTCATGGGCGAGAGCGTCGCGGCGCTGTTCCTTGCGGGGCTGGTGCCGGGGGTCCTCGTCGGCGTCGGGCTGATGCTGCTGATCAAGGTCATGGCCAACCGCTACGACTTCCCCGTCGCCTCGCGCCGGTACAGCTGGGGCGAGCGCGGGCAGGCGAGCCTCAAGGCCTTCTTCCCGCTGCTGACGCCGGTGATCATCCTCGGCGGCATCCTCGCAGGGGTCTTCACCCCGACCGAGGCAGCGGCGGTGGCAGTGTTCTACGCGCTCTTCATAAGCCTCTTCGTGCTGAAGACCCTGCGCTTCGCCGAGTTGCCCGACGTCCTGGGCCGCGCCGGGCTGACCTCGGCGGTGGTGCTGCTGCTGGTGGGCGCGGCCATGTCGTTCAAGACGGTGGTGTCGCTCTCGCACGCGCCGCAGCAGATGGCCGACTTCATCCTGTCGCTGACCGAGAACCCGCTGCTGCTGCTGTTCCTGATCAACCTGCTGCTCTTCGCGGTCGGCATGTTCCTCGACGCCGGCCCGGCGATCATCATCCTCGGACCGATCCTCGGCCCGGTGTTCACCGGCATGGGCGTCGATTCAGTGCATTTCGCCATCATCATGTGCGTGAACCTGACTGTCGGGCTGGCGACGCCGCCGATGGGGCTGGTGCTCTTCGTCGCCTCGGCGGTCTCGGGCGAGCGGGTGACGACGATTTCCAGGGCCATCGTGCCATTCCTCGCGGTCGAGATCGTGGTGATCTTCCTGATCACCTATTTCCCCGCGATTTCCATGACGATCCCGCGACTGACCGGGTTCGCGAACTAAGAAAATCCAGAGCTATCAGGGAGGATATCATGCTCAGGAAGACCCTTACGCTGGCGGCATCGCTGGCCCTCACGACGGCCCTCGCCATCCCGGCGATGGCGCAGGACTACACCATCCGCGCGGTCGCCAACTCGAACGAGAACGACGAGGATTACGACGGGCTCGAGGTCTTCAAGTCCTATGTAGAGAGCGCTTCGAACGGCGCGATCGCGGTCGAGATCTACATGGGCACGCAGCTCTGCTCGAACGGGGCCGAGTGCCTGCAGGGCGTGGCCGACGGCTCGATCGACGTCTACATCTCGACCTCGGGCGGCGCGGCGGGGCTGTTCCCCTACGTTCAGGTGCTGGACCTGCCGTACCTGATGCAGGATGACCGGGTGGCCGAGAAGGTGCTCTCGGGCGACTTCACCCGCACCATGCGGTCGATGGCGCTGGAAGATTCCGGCGGCATGATCCGCCTGATGACCATCGGCAACACCGGCGGCTGGCGCAACTTCGCCAACACCAAGCAGCGAGTGCAGACGCCCGGGGACCTCAAGGGCATGAAGATCCGCACGGTGGTTGCCGACCTGCCGCAGGAACTGGTGCGCGCGCTGGATGCCGCGCCGACGCCGATCCCGTGGCCCGAGCTTTTCACCTCGCTGCAGACCGGCGTGGTCGAGGGCACCAAGAACGGCATCACCGACATCATGTCGATGAAGTTCCCCGAGGCCGGACTGAAATACGTCACGCTCGACGGCCACGCCTACATGGGCGCGCTGTGGTGGATGTCGAACGAGAAGTTCCTGGCGATGCCCGAGGACATGCGCCGGGTGGTGGTCGATGGCTTCTACCAGTTGCAGCAGGCGACCTTCGCCTCGCCCAAGCGCAAGTCGATCCCGGCCTACAAGGAATTCACCGAGGCGGGCGGCGATCTCTACGTGCCCTCGCCCGAGGAGAAGCAGGCCTTTGCCGAGGCGGCACAGCCTGTCTACGAGTGGTTCACCGCCAATGTCGAAGGCGGGCAAGAGGTCTTCGACGCCATGCAGGCGGCGGTGCAAACCGCGACCGAGGAACTGGACGCCGAGCGCGCGAGCGACATCGAGTAACAGCAGGCAAAGACAGGCACGCCCCAAGCCGGGCGTGCCTGATCCGGCGCGGCTCCGCCTGGGACGCGCAGGACGGAAGCACAGGACGACCGCAGGGGCGGCACGGCCCCGCATCGAGGACAGGACATGAGCGCACACACCGCCACTCTTACCGATCCCCGCCGGCTTCTCGCCCGCGCGAAGGTCCTCGCCCCCGGCACGGCGCTGGCGATCGTGCTCGCGATGGCGGCGCAGTTCCTGTCGAACCATTACGGCGCGCCGGTCATGCTGATGGCGATCCTGCTCGGCATCCCGTTCCATTTCCTGTCGGAGCACGAAAATACCGGCCCCGGCATCACCTTCGCCGCCAAGGGGCTGCTGCGCATCGGCGTGGCGCTGCTTGGGCTGCGCGTCTCGCTCGACATGGTGCGGCAAATCGGCTGGGGCTTCGTGTTGATCATCGGACTCTGCGTGGCGGTGACCATCCTTGGTTCGATCCTGCTGGCGCGGGTCGTCGGCAAGGACCGCGCTTTCGGCTTCCTGACCGGCGGCTCGGTGGCGATCTGCGGGGCCTCGGCGGCGATGGCGATCTCGTCGATCCTGCCGCAGCGCGAGACCGCAGAGCGGGACCTGTCGTTCACGGTGATCTCGGTCACCGCCTTCTCGACGGTGGCGATGATCGTCTACCCCATCCTCGCCCAGTCGCTCGGGCTCGACCAACATCTGACGGGTCTTTTCCTTGGCGGCACGATCCACGACGTGGCGCAGGTTGTGGGCGCGGGCTATTCGGTCTCGGACGAGACCGGCGACATTGCCACGGTGGTCAAGCTGATCCGGGTGACCATGCTGGCCCCGGTTGTGCTGATCGGAGCGCTGGCCATGCGCCGCCATGCCCCCGCCGCCGAAGCGCGACCGCCGTTGCTGCCGGGCTTCGTCGCGGCCTTCCTGCTGCTGGCGGCGCTGAATTCCTTCCACCTGGTGCCGGAGGCGGTGATCGAGCCCGCCTCGGCCCTGTCGCGCGCGCTTTTGGTCACCGCGGTGGCCGCGGTGGGCATGAAGACCTCGCTCGCCAAGCTCGCCGACGTGGGCGGCACGGCCATCGCAATGCTGGCGGTGCAGACCGCCGTGCTTGCGGCGCTGGTGCTGATCCCGCTGATGCTGGGGCTGGTCTGAGCAGCAACCCGGCTTTCGGGTCGCGCGAAGCGCGGAAGCCGCCGCCCGGATGCGCCGCGAGCGCACAGGTCCTGCGCTTGGGCAAACAGCGCGCACGGTTGCGGGAGGGGGCGCACAATGACTAGCTATGCACCAAACGGGACCGGCAGCCGGGTGTTTCCCCTGCCGCAACAGCCCGAGGAGTATCGCTATGAAAAAAATCGGCTTCCTGTCCTTCGGACATTGGTCACCGCAGCGCGGCTCGGCCACGCGCACCGCTTCCGATGCCCTGCTTCAGGCCATCGACCTTTCCGTTGCCGCCGAGGAACTGGGGCTCGACGGGGCCTATTTCCGCGTGCACCATTTCGCACGCCAGCACGCCAGCCCCTTCCCGCTGCTGGCCGCGGTGGGTGCCCGCACATCAAGGATCGAGATCGGCACGGGCGTCATCGACATGCGCTATGAGAACCCGCTTTACATGGCCGAGGATGCCGGGGCCGCCGACCTGATCAGCCGGGGCCGCCTGCAGCTGGGCATCAGCCGCGGCAGCCCCGAGCAGGTGATCGAGGGGTGGCGCTACTTCGGCTACGGTCCGGCCGAGGATGAAACCGACGCCGACATGGGACGCCGCCACGCGCAGGTGTTCCTGCAGATGCTCGAGGGCCATGGCTTCGCCGAGCCGAACCCGCGCCCGATGTTCCCCAACCCGCCGGGCAAACTGCGGCTCGAGCCCCATTCCGAGGGGCTGAAGGACCGCATCTGGTGGGGTGCGGGCTCGAACAAGACCGCCGAATGGGCCGCCATGCTGGGCATGAACCTGCAAAGTTCGACGTTGAAGGACGACGAGACCGGCGAACCCTTCCACCTCCAGCAGGCGCAGCAGATCCGCGCCTACCGCGAGGCATGGAAGTCGGCGGGTCATTCGCGCAAGCCGCGCGTTTCGGTGAGCCGCTCGATCTTTGCCATCACCAGCGACGAGGACCGGATGTATTTCGGCCGCGGCGGCAAGGAGCAGGATTCGGTGGGCTTCATCGAACAGCAGCGCTCGATCTTCGGCCGCTCCTACGCCGACGAGCCGGACAAGCTGATCGAGCAGCTGAAGGGCGACGAGGGCATCAGAGAGGCGGACACGCTGCTGCTGACCATCCCCAACTCGCTGGGCGTCGATTACAATACCCATGTGATCGAGAATATCCTGACCCACGTGGCCCCGGCCCTCGGTTGGCGCTGAACACTCGATGCCCGGCCGCAAGGCCGGGCAGCGCGCGGCCCCGCGATGGTATAACGTCATGCAAACGTCATGCCGTGGTATCATAGCCGTCACAGATCGCGCTTACCCCGTCGCCGAACAAGAACGGGGGACACCACATGTTCAAGACCACCGGAATGGCGATCGGCTCGATGCTGCTCGCCTCGACCGCATTCGCCGCTACCGACATCACCTGGTGGCACGGCATGGGCGGGCGCAACGGCGAGGTGATCAACGAGATCTCGCAGCAGTTCAACGCCGCGCAGGACGCCTGCCACCTGACCCCGATCTCCAAGGGCACCTACGAAGAGGCGCTCTCGTCGGGCATCGCCGCCTTCCGCTCGGGCGAACAGCCGAACATCCTGCAGGTGTTCGACGCCGGTGCCGCCACGATCATCGCCGCCAAGGGCGCGACGATTGCCGCCGAGGATCTGATCACCGGCGCGGGTGAAGAGTTCAACCGCGAGAACTTCATCGCGGGTGTCCGGAACTTCTACGCCGACAGCGACGGCAAGTTCATCGGCATGCCGTTCAACTCGTCGGCACCGATCATGTATTTCAACACCGAGGCCTTCGAGAAGGCCGGTGTGCAGCCGCCGAAGACCTGGGAAGAGTTCGAAGAGGTCGCCCCGAAGCTGAAAGAGGCCGGCTACCTGCCGATGACCGCCTCGCAGCTGACCTGGATGATGGTCGAGAACTTCAAGTCGCGGAACAACCAGCAGTTCGCCACGAACAACAACGGCTATGACGCGACCCAGGGCACCGAGATCATCGTCAACGACGAGAACCAGGTGATGATGTTCGAGAAGCTGAAGGCATGGGCCGACGACGGTCTCTACGGCTTCTACGGCGCCGGCTGGGCCGACAACCTCAAGCCCTTCGAGGAAGGCAAGGCGGCGATGTGGATCGGTTCGTCGGGCAGCTTCGGCGGGTTGCAGAAATCGGCGGACTTCGACTTCGGCGCCGGGTTCATGCCCTATTGGGACAGCATCGAGGGTGCCGGCACCCAGAGCTTCATCGGTGGCGCGGCGCTTTTCGCCATGGCCGGCAAGCCCGAAGAGCAGAACACCTGCACCGCGCAGTTCTTCTCGTTCCTGACCTCGCCCGAGACGCAGGTCTACTGGCACAAGAACACCGGCTATGTGCCGATCACCGAGGCCGCCTACGAGATGGCCAAGGGGGAAGGCTACTACGATGAGCAGCCGGTGGCCGAGGTCGGCATCCAGCAGCTGATGCTGGAGACCGGTGAGTGGTCGAAGGGCTACCGCCTGGGCTTCTACCCGCAGATCCGCACCGTGATGGAACGCGAGTTCAACCGCATCTTCTCGGGCGAGACCGAGGTGAAGGCGGCCTTCGACACCATCCAGCAAGAGGGCAACGCGCTGCTCGCGCGCTTCGCCAAGACCGCCAACTAAGGACCGGCTCCGCCGAGTTCCGGGGTCCCGGGCAGCTGCCCGGGGCCCCGATGCCATTGCCGCGCCGCGCGGCGGCGCCTTTCCCGATCAGGACACAGCCCGTGACCGATACCCCGCTCAACATGGTGGAGGCCGACCAGACGCTGGTCACGCGCCTCCGCGCCTGGTGGTCCGGCGAGACCGCCAACCCCGCCAAGCGCGTGCAGTTCGACCGCCCGCTCACCCCCTGGCTTTTCCTGCTGCCGCAGCTCGCGGTGGTGGTGATCTTCTTCTACTGGCCCTCGGTGCAGGCGGTGACCTCCTCCTTCTACCTCGAGGACCCCTTCGGCTTCGGCGCGACCTTCGTCGGAATGGAGAATTACGCCGACGCGCTGAACAGCTCGGAATACCTCGGCACCGCCGCCTTCACCGCCTTCTTCTGCGTGGTCGTCACGACGCTGGCGCTGGGGATCGGCCTGCTGATGGCGGTCAAGGCCGACAAGGTGATCCGCGGCGCCGAAAGCTACAAGACGCTGCTGATCTCGGTCTACGCCATCGCGCCACCGGTCGCCGGGCTGATCGGCATGATGTTCTTCGACATGCACATGGGGCCGCTCAAGGATCTGGCGGCCTTCTTCGGCTACGACCTCAAGGTCGGCATCAACTACTGGGACACCGCCACCGCGCTGATCGTCATCGCCGTGTGGAAGCAGATCCCCTACAACTTCATCTTCTTCCTGTCGGGGCTGCAATCGGTGCCCGTCTCGGTGCGCGAGGCGGCGCTGATCGACGCGCAGTCCGGCTGGCGGCGGTTCTGGGACATCACCCTGCCGCTGCTCGCGCCCACCGCCTTCTTCCTGCTGGTGATCAACATCACCTACACGATGTTCGACACCTTCCCGATCATCGACGTCATCGTGAAGGACAAGCCCGCCAACAACCCGATGACGCTGGTCTACAAGGTCTATCTCGACGGGTTCAAAGGCAATGACATCGGCGGCAGTTCGGCGCAGTCGGTGATCCTGATGGGCGTCGTGGCGCTGCTGACCGTGTTGCAGTTCCGCTTCCTCGAACGCCGCGTGCACTACGGATAAGCCCATGCAGAAGATCAAACCCTTCGATCACCTGATCCTCATCCTCGGCGTGTTGTTTCTCTGCGCCCCGGTGGTGATGGCGCTGATGTCCTCGACCCACGCGGCGATCGACATCCACTCCAACGGCCTGTCGCTGCTGCCCGGCGGCAATGGCATCGAGACCTACACCAAGGTGCTGACCCACCGCGGCGGCTTTACCGGCGACGTCACCGGCCTTTTGATGCTGCGCAACTCGCTGATCATGGGGCTCGGCTTCGCTGTCGGGAAGATCGCGCTGTCGATGATGGCCGCCTACGCGCTGGTCTACTTCCGCTTCCGCTTCGCGACGCTGCTCTTCTGGGCGATCTTCGCGACGCTGCTCTTGCCGCTGGAAGTGCGGATCATGCCCTCTTACCAGGTCATGTCCGAGCTGCACCTGCTGAACACCTACACCGGCCTGATCGTGCCGCTGCTGGCCTCGGCCACCGGCACCTTCTTCTTCCGGCAGTTCTTCCGCTCGGTGCCCGACGAGCTGCTCGAGGCGGCGCGCATCGACGGGGCCGGGCCGGTGAAGTTCTTCATCGACATACTGGTGCCGCTGTCGAAGACGATGATGGCGGCGATCTTCATCATCATGTTCATCTATGGCTGGAACCAGTACCTCTGGCCGCTGCTGATGACCACGGACGAGAGCTTCTACACGCTCATGCGCGGCATCAAGTCGATCCTGCAGGTCTGGGTCGGCAGCCAGATCCCCGATTACAACGAAGCCTTTGCCCTCGCGGTGCTGGCCATGGTCCCCCCGGTTGCCGTGGTGGTGATCTTCCAGCGCATGTTCATCAAGGGCCTGACGGAAAGCGACAAATAATGGCTGAGCTTACTCTGAAGTCGGTCGGCAAGACCTATGCGGGCGGTGTCGATGCCGTCACGGACGTGAACATCGACATCAAGGACGGCGAGTTCATCGTTCTGGTTGGCCCCTCGGGCTGCGGCAAGTCCACGCTCCTGCGCATGGTGGCGGGGCTCGAGACGGTGACCCGCGGCGACGTGCATATCGGCGGGCGGCGGGTCAATGACCTCGACCCGGCCGAGCGCGACATCGCCATGGTGTTCCAGAACTACGCGCTCTATCCGCACATGAGCGTGCGCGACAACATGGCCTACGGGCTGAAGAACCGCGGCGAGAGCAAGGCCGTCATCGAGGAGCGCGTCGCCGAAGCCGCACGGATGCTGGAGCTTGGCCAGTACCTCGACCGCAAGCCGCGCGCGCTCTCGGGCGGGCAACGGCAGCGGGTGGCCATGGGCCGGGCGATCGTGCGCCAGCCCAAGGCGTTCCTCTTCGACGAGCCACTGTCGAACCTTGACGCCAAGCTGCGGGTCTCGATGCGCATGGAGATCCGCAAGCTGCAGCAGCGGCTCGGGACGACCTCGCTTTACGTGACCCACGACCAACTCGAGGCGATGACGCTCGCCGACCGTCTGGTGGTGCTGAACGGCGGACGGGTCGAGCAGATCGGCGCGCCTCTCGAGGTCTACCGCAAGCCTGCCTCGACCTTCGTCGCCTCCTTCATCGGGGCACCTGCCATGAGCCTTCTGGATGCGCAGATCGAGGGCGGGCAACTGCTGCTGGCCGGGCAGGCGCTCGCCGGTGTCGGCATTGCGCCGGGGCCGGTCACGCTCGGTCTGCGTGCCGAGGATTTGCGGATCGTGGCCAACGGCCTGCGGATGCGGGTCGAATACGTCGAGGAGTTGGGTGCGCAGCGTATCGTGCACGGCATGGTGGGCGATCAGGCGGTTGCGGTCATCGACCAGCACGACACGCCGCTTGGTCCGGACGTCCGGATCGCCGTCGATCCGACCCGGCTGCACCTCTTCGATGCGCGCAGCGGGCGGCGCATGGAGACGCGGCTGCACCGCGTGGCGGAGCCCGCGCAGTGATCCGCGAGACCAGTCCCGCGCTGCCTTCGCCCAGCCCGGCGGAGCTGGCCATCCGTGACCTGCCACGCAGCGTCGCGAGCCATGACGCCCATTTGGAGACGGTGCGCGGCATGAGCCTGATCGAGGTCGGCGGCGCCGTGCCCCATGCGCGGCTGCCGATGCCGCTGACCGTGGGCGCCTGGAACCTCGAACGCTGTCTCTTTCCCGAGGCTTCGGCCGCTCATGCGGGCGACTGCGACCTGCTGCTCGTCTCGGAGATGGACCACGGCATGGCGCGCACCAAGCAGCGCAACACCACAGCCGAGATGGCCGGAGCGCGGGGCATGAGCTATGCCTACGCGGTGGAGTTCCTTGAGCTGGGCCTCGGGTCGCCCATCGAGCACCAGTTCTGCGACGACAGCCACAATGCACGCGGCTATCATGGCAACGGCCTTATGGCGCGCGGCCCGCTGCACGAACCCTTTGCGCTGCGGCTCTGGGGCAAGCGGCAATGGTTCTTCGATGACGAGCAGCCGCGGCTCGGAGAGCGCATTGCGGTCGGCGCGCGCGTCGAGACCGAGGAGGGGCCTTTCGTTGCCGTCTCGACCCACCTCGAAAGCGCCTGTGGTCCCGACCATCGCGCCCGGCAGATGGCGGGGCTGATTGCCGCGCTGGATGCGGAGTTTCCCGGCCTGCCGGTGCTGATCGGCGGCGATCTCAACACCGGCAACCATGCAGGTGGCGACTGGCGCGCCGAGGGGCTTTTCGACCTCGCCCGCGCCGCCGGCTTCAGCATGCACGGCGGTCCGGAGGAGCAGACGACCACCCGTCCGAGCCTGATCACCCGCTGGCCTGAACGCGCAATGAAACTCGACTGGTTCCTTGCGCGCGGGATGACGCTCGGCCCGGTCGAGATCCGGCCCTCGCTGGGTGCCGACGGCACCCCGCTGTCCGACCACGACCTGATCGTGGCCCGCATCGAGGGCCTGTCTGCCGCGGGCTGAAGGCCCGCTCCGCTCAGATCAACCCGCTCATCTCTAGGAAGGTTTGAAGCTTGTCCTGCTGCGCCGGCGTGAGCGGCCAGGCCGAGGGGGGGCGGGTCGGCCCGCAGTCGAGGCCCGTCGCCAGCAGGGCGGCCTTCACGCCGGTCACATTGGTGCCGTTCAGCTCTTCGGCGCGGATGTCCTCGAAGGCCTGCATCTCGCCGATCAGGCGGTTGGCCTCGACGTAGTCCGACGCCTCGAGCGCGGCATGGATCGCCAGCGAGCGCTCGGGCCAGACGTTGATCAGCCCCGAGGTGAAGCCGCGCGCGCCGACCGCGTAGAAGGTTGGCGCCCAGACCTCGGCCAGTCCGCCCACCCAGGTAATCGAGGGATCGCAGGCGGCCTTGGCGGCGGCCAGCTTCTGCGGGTTCGGGGTGGCCCATTTCACGCCCTTGACGCCCGGCACGGCGCAGAGGTCGGCGATGGCACCGGTGCCGATCGCGTCGTTGCGCAGGTAGAGCATCATCGGCAGCCCGCCCGAGGCGTCGGCGATGGCCTTGACGTAGTCTACCGTGCCGCGCGGTGCGACGAAGGGGTCGGGCGGCTGGTGGATCATCAGCGCGGTGGCGCCTGCCTCGGCGCTGGCCTTGGCCAATTCGCAGGCGTCGCGGATGCCGCGGCCGATGCCGGCCAGAACCGGGGCGCGGCCGTCCACCATGGCACAAACCTCGCGGGCCATGGTGATCGCCTCGTCGGTGGTCAGCGCGTAGAACTCGCCGGTGTTGCCATTGACCACGGGCATGTGCAGCCCGGCGCCGAGCGCGCGGTCGAGGATCGGGGTCAGCCTGCCGGGCGCGATGTCGCCCGCCTCGTCGTAGGGGGTGACGAGGATGCCGGAAATGCCGGCGAGGGCGGTATCGAGGTCAAGCATCTGTGTCTCCTCAGAAAATGTCGGGCTCGCCGGCCGCGCGGCCGAAATCGCGTTCCAGGTAGTCGAAGTCGCAGCCCTTGTCGGCCTGTGTCACGTGGCGCGAGAACATGTAGCCCCAGCCGCGCTCGAAGCGCGGTTCAGGCGGCGTCCATTCGGCCTTGCGGCGGGCGATCTCGTCTTCGTCCACCAGCATGTCGAGACGGCGGTTCGGCAGGTCGAGCCGCACGATGTCGCCGGTTTTAAGCAGTGCCAACGGGCCGCCGACAAAGCTTTCGGGTGCGACGTGCAGAACGCAGGCGCCGTAGGAGGTGCCGGACATGCGCGCATCCGAGATCCGCAGCATGTCGCGGTGCCCCTGCTTGATCAGCGCCTTGGGGATCGGCAGCATGCCCCATTCGGGGAAGCCCGGGCCGCCGAGAGGGCCGGCGTTGCGCAGCACCATCACGTGATCGGGGGTGACATCGAGGGTCTCGTCGTCCACCGCTTTCTTCATCTCTGGGTAGCTGTCGAAGACCAGCGCAGGTCCTTCGTGGACGTGGTACTTGGGGTCGCAGGCGGCGGGCTTGATCACCGCACCATCGGGGCAGAGGTTGCCGCGCAGCACCGCCAGCGAGCCCTCGTGGTAGACCGGGTTCGACAGCGGGCGAATGACGTCGTCATTGTACACCTCGGCGCTGGCGATCTCTTCGCCCAGCGAGCGGCCGGTGACGGTGACGCAGCTGAGGTCGAGCATGTCCTGCATCTGCTTCATCAGCGCCCGCAGGCCGCCGGCGTAGAAGAAGTCCTCCATCAGGTAGTCCTTGCCCGAGGGGCGGACATTGGCGATCAGCGGCGTGACACGGCCAAGCGCGTCGAGGTGATCGAGCGTCAGATCGACCCCGGCGCGGCGCGCCATGGCGATGAGGTGCACCACGGCATTGGTCGAACAGCCGGTGGCCATGGCGACCTTGGCGGCGTTCTGCACCGAGGCGGGGGTGATGATCGTCTCGGGGGTCATGTCCTCCCAGACCATCTCGACCACGCGGCGGCCACAGTCGGCGCCCATGCGCTGGTGGCCCGAGTCGACCGCGGGGATCGAGGAGGCGCCGGGCAGGGTCAGCCCCATGGCATCGGTGATCGCGGTCATGGTCGAGGCGGTGCCCATGGTCATGCAGGTGCCCGCCGAGCGCGCGATGCCGCCCTGCAGGCCGAGCCATTCCTCGTCGGTGATGTTGCCGGCGCGGCGCTCGTCCCAGTACTTCCAGGCGTCAGAGCCCGACCCGAGGATCTTGCCCGCGTAATTGCCGCGCAGCATCGGCCCGGCGGGCAGGTAGATGAAAGGAACGCCCGCCGAGATCGCCCCCATGACAAGGCCCGGCGTGGTCTTGTCGCAGCCGCCCATCAGCACCACGCCGTCGAGCGGGTGGGCGCGGATCTGCTCCTCGGTCTCCATCGCCAGCATGTTGCGGTAGAGCATGGAGGTCGGCTTGTTGAAGCTCTCGTCGACCGAAAGCGCGGGCATCTCGACCGGCAGGCCGCCGGCCTGAAGCACGCCGCGCTTCACGTCCTTGACGCGCTCGGGGAAGTGGCTGTGGCAGGAGTTCAGCTCGGACCAGGTGTTGAGGATGCCGATGATCGGCTTGTCGCGGAAGTCTTCCTCGGCGTAGCCGAGTTGCATCATCCGCGAGCGGTGCCCGAAGCTGCGCAGGTCGTCGGGGGCGAACCAGCGGGCCGAGCGCAGCTCGGCCGGCGTCTTTCGGGGCGCTTGCGTCATGACTCTCCTCCAGTTCATTGCGCGTCTTTGGGAATTGTGTATGCGCATACATCGAGTCTCGTCAAGCGAGGGCCACAGATAATATGACGAAATGTGCGCTTGAGTGAAATCCTTGACAGGAGGCATGCGTGTGTGCTTCCCATTCATGTATGCGCTTACATAGCGTGGGGCGGAAAGGAGACCGTCCAGAGGAAAAGCTGGCCGTGCAGCGGTCACGAGGGAGGAAATCGATGAAATTTACCCGCAGAACCCTACTTGCCGCCGCTTCGGCTGCGGCATTGCTCGCCGCGCCGCTGGCTGCCGAGGCGCAGAACCTGCCGCGCAACATGCGCATGGTGATCGGCTCGACCTCGACGGGCGGCGACACCTATCAGAACTCCGCCATTGTCGCCGAGGCGCTGTCCGAGAAGCTGGGGATCAACATCAAGGTCGACGCCGTCGGCGCGACCGAGGCATTCAAGGCGGTCGGCCGCGACAAGCGTGGCACGACCATCATGATGTTCCACGACCAGAGCTTTCTGGGAAATCTCTACGGCGTGAGCGGCTACGACGATCCCTTCGCCAACTACGCGGTCGGCCCGACCGTGGCGATCAATCCGGGCAATGCCTACCTTGTGCCCGCCGACAGCCCCTACCAGACGATGGACGACATCTTCGCGGCCGCCGAGTCGGGAACGCGAGTGCGCGTCGCGATCCAGCCGGGCGGGGTGTCGGAGATCGGCTTCACCGCGATGAAGAACGCTGCCAAGCTGCGCGCGCCCGGCTCGGAGGAGAACATCGTCGCGGTCAACACCGGCTCGCAGTCCGACAAGAACCAGGCGATGTGGGATGACCTTGCCGACGTGATCAACGGTTCGATCCAGGCCAACGAGCAGTTCACCCAGCTCGACCCGTCGGACCAGAAGGCGATGCGCTTCGTCTGGATCACCGCACGTCCCGAGACGCTTGAGCAGGCCCCCGAAGCGGGCATGGGCAACACCACCCGCGACGACCTGCTGAGCTATGCCAGCCCAAAGACCCATGTGCCGCTGAACGAGTCCGAGGACTTCACCTTCGACAAGGAGTTCTTCTTCCTCTTCAACAAGGACATGGACCCGGCGATCATCGACGCGATCGACGCCGCGCTGACCGAGGTCTTTGACGAGGGCAAGATCCAGGAACGCCAGAAGGAGTCGTTCTTTATCCCCGACTTCCTGCCGACGGCCGAGGCACGCGAGCACCTGACCAAGAAGCGCGACACCTATCGCAAGGTGATCGACGATATCTCGGCGGGGTCGTGATCGCCTGACACGCCTGCACCCGGCCGGGGCTGCTCCGGCCGGGCTGACCTGCTCTCGCCCCTCAAAGGGAGGACCCAATGGGCGACATGACCCGCGTGACCATCGATTTCGACACGTCGCACCTGATCTTTCCCACACTCATCGCGATCATCCTCGGTCTGCTCGGCCTTGCGATCGTCCTGCGCGACCACGCGCGGCTCGCAGAAGCGGGCGTCCACTGGCACCGGACCTGGCAGCACATGGACAAGCCGCGCTTCCTGGGCGTGCTGGGTCTGACGCTGCTCTACTTCACGATGATGGTGCCGGTGGGGGAGATCTGGCCGAACACCGGCATGGGGTTCCTGCTGTGCTCGATCCCCTACGTGATGGCGGCCGGGCTGCTGTTCATGCACGCGCGCGCGCCCCGGCAGGTGCTGCCGCTGCTCATCGTCGCGCTGGTCGGGCCGACCTTCGTGTGGTGGCTCTTCACCTATCCGCTCTTCCTGACGCTTCCCTGAGGTCCGGACCATGTTCGAGTTCATCTCTCCGCTCTTCGTTTCGCTGGTCCTCGGCGGAACGCTGGTCGGCATCATCTTCGGCGCCATCCCCGGCATGACCGCCACCATGGCGGTCGCGGTCTGCCTGCCCCTGACCTATTCGCTGGGGCTCGAAAACGGGCTGGCGCTGCTGCTCGGCCTGTACGTGGGCGGCATCTCGGGCGGGCTGGTGCCGGCGATCCTGCTCGGCATTCCCGGCACGCCAAGTTCGATCACCACAACCTTCGACGGCTACCCCATGGCGCAGAGGGGAGAGGGCGAGAAGGCGCTGCGCATCGGCATCGTTGCCTCGCTGGTCGGCGGGCTGATCTCGCTGCTGGTGCTCGACCTCTTTGCGCCGACGCTGGCGGATTTCGCGATCAAGTTCTCCTACGTCGAGAAGTTCCTGATCATCCTCTTCGCGCTCACGGTCATGGCGGCGCTCTCGTCGGACATGCTGCTCGGCATCTTCTCGGGGGTGCTGGGGATCTTCATCAGCCTGATCGGCACCTACGACATCTCGGACGGCGGCAACGGCGAGCTGCGCCTGGTGCCGCCGGGCACCGAGTACTGGCTGGAAAGCGGCTTCTCGCTGCTGCCGGTGCTGATCGGTCTCTTCGGCCTTGCGGCGATCCTCGAACAGGCCGAGATCGGCGTGCCGAGGGGGCATTCCGCCAGCGAGGTCAAGGTCGGCAAGCATTCGCGCTTCTCCTTCGGCGTGTTCCGGGGCCAGGGTGTGAACCTCGTGCGCTCGTCGCTGATCGGCACCTTCATAGGCATCCTGCCGGGGGTCGGCGGCTCGGCGGCGTCGATCATCAGCTACACCAACGCCAAGACCTTCTCGAAGACCCCCGAGCGCTTCGGCAAGGGCGAGCCGGGGGGCATCATCGCCTCGGAGTCGGGCAACAACGGTCTGACCGGCGGGGCGTTGGTGCCGCTGCTGTCGCTGGGCATTCCCGGCGATTCCACCACGGCGCTTCTGATCGGGGCCTTCACCCTTCAGGGCGTGCAGGTCGGCCCGCTGTTCATCGGCAACAATCCCGGGACATGGGACGCGATGATCTTCGCCATGCTGATCGCCAACATCGCGATGTTCGCCATGATGTATTTCGCCATTCGTTACTTCGCGATGGTGGTGACCATCCCCAAGCACATCCTGTTCCCGGTGATCCTGATGATGTGCGTGATCGGGGCCTACACGATCAACTACGGCATCATGTTCGACGTCTGGACATTGCTGATCTTCGGTGTGCTGGGCTGGCTGTTCACCAAGCTGAGGCTCGAGGTCGCGCCCTTCATCATCGGCTTCATTCTCGGACCTTCGGCGGAAATCTACTTCGTCAAAAGCCTCGAGAGCTTCGGTGACGTGACCATCTTCTTCACCAAGAGCTGGATCGCCGTGGTGCTCTGGCTGCTGATCGTCGGCTCGGTCGCCGGGGCGGTCTTGATGTCGAAAAAGAAACAGCGGATCGCGGAAGAGCCGGTCTGAGCCTTGCGTCCGCCGTGTGGTGGATCGAGAATGCGCGCGATGAACGACGAACACGTGAAAAAGCCGCGTGCCCCCCGCAAGGGACAGGGCCGTGGCGTGACCATGGAAACGGTGGGACGGTTGGCCGGCGTGAGCCAGGTGACGGTCTCGCGCGCGCTGTCCGACCCCTCCAAGGTCTCGCCCGCCACGTTGGCCAAGATCCACGAGGCGATCGCCCAGACCGGATTTGTGCCCAATGCGTTGGCCGGGGCGCTGGCCTCGAGCAAGTCGATGCTGATCTCGGCGCTGGTGCCCTCGATCACCAACATCGTCTATTCGTCGATGGTGAAGGCCTTCTCCGAGGAGATGCGCCGCGAGGGCTATGAGATCCTGCTGTCCGAGACGGGGTTCAACGCCGAGGAAGAGGAAAAGCTGATCGCCGCGCACCTGTCGCGCCGCCCCGACGCCATGTTCCTCACCGGCATCCACCACAGCGCGCAGGCACGCCGGATGCTGCTGGCGGCCGAGATCCCCGTGGCCGAAGTCTGGGACATCACCGACAGTCCCATCGACTTCTGCGTCGGCTTCAACCACGCCGAGACTGGCCGCGCCGCGGCGGATTTCGCGCGCCGGAAAAGCTATCCTCAGGTCGGTGTGGTCTCTGCCGGGGACGAGCGGGCCCGGCGCCGCAGCGAGGCGTTCCTGCGCCAATGGCACCGCAGCGGTGAAGGGGCGTCCGTCTCCATGCTGTTCGATGCGCCGGCGACGCTCGCCAACGGCCGGGCGGGGTTCCGCGGCCTGCTCGACAAGGGATTTACCGGCGGGCTGGTGCATTGCTCGTCCGACCTGCTGGCGCATGGGGTGATCATCGAGGCGCAGTCCCGCGGGCTCGACGTGCCCGGTCGGATCGCGGTGCTCGGCTTCGGGGATCAGCCCTTTGCCGATGCTGTTGAGCCGCGGATCACCACGGTGCGGGTGGACATGGCCGCCTTCGGCCGTGCCGCGGCGCAGTCCATGCTGGCGCGCCTCGGGGGTGATCGGACCGGGCCGCCGGTCATCGACCTCGGTTTCGAGATCGTCGAGCGCGAGTCAACCTGACCCCTTCATCCCCTGTGTCCCTCCGCCCCTGCGGCCGTCCCGATCGCAGAGGCGGCGCGTGGCCTGCCGCGGTCAGGATTGGGTGTAACAGTGCGTACACGCATGGGCCCCGAGGGGGGAGAATTGCCCGCGCAACATGGCTCGTCGGTCTGAATGATCCTCACCAAGGCATAGGACACACCCGAAAAATCCGTCCTATCCCGGCCGCTGACGTGGTTGATGGTCCTGCTGGGCGTGCGCGTCGCGCTGGCGGGGCTCGCGCTTCTCGTCTCCGGCATCCAGATCGCGCGGCGCGCCCGCGGGCGCGGTGCTCTATTCGGTGGCCTTCGCGCTGACCGTGATCTAGGCCTTCTGGCAAGCGGGCCTCGACTTCTGGGCGCTGCCCGCGCGCATCTTCACCTTCCTCTGCGCCTTCGTGGCGAACATCGCGCTGCATCCTCTGACGCTGAAGCGCGCGGGCCGAAAGCCGATGGCTGGTGCATGGCTCGGCATGGCTGCGGTGGCGCTGGTCGCCGCGCTCGGCATGGACTGGGGGATGTTCCAGCCGCAGGGCAGGTACATCTCGCAGGTTGCCGCCGGCGAAACCCCGGCACCGGTGGATGCCGCTCAGGACTGGACCAGCCACGGCACCCATGGCGACGAGACCCGTTTCGCCGCGCTTGACCAGATCATCCCCGACAACGTCGGCGGACTGGAGATTGCGTGGACCTTCCGCGCCTGCGACACCCCGGTCAGCCTTTGTGGTGGCGCCGCCGAGGATCAGGGCATCCCGCGTCAGGTTAGCGATGACCTCTGTCTCTGCGCGCCGAACAATATGGTGATCTCGATCGACGCCACCTCGGGCGCCGAGACTTGGCGCCATGACGTCCCGACCGAGACCCGTACCTGGGTGCGCTGCCGCGGTCTGGCCCATGTCGACACCGCGGGGCCGCTGCCGCAGCTGACGCTGCCGGGCACCACCGTCGTCGTGGGTGGCCGCGCGGCCGACAACGTGGCGCTCGACATGTCGGGCGGCGTGATGCGCGGCTTCGACGCGATCACCGGCGCGATGACATGGGCCTTCGATCCGGGCACCCCCGAGGACCGCGCGGCCCTTGCGGAAGGCAGCGCCTACACACGTTCGCCCCCGACCGTCTGGGCGCCGAAGAGTTATGACGCGGCCTTCAATTCGGTCTTCATGCCGGTCGGCACCGCCGCCATCGGCCTTCGGAGCGTCAAGCGATCAACGGAAGACGAGAAATACAGCGCCTCGATCCGCGCCCTTGTCGCCACCTCCGGCGACGAAAGGGGGGTCTACCAGACCGTGCACCATGACCCGTGGGACTTCGACGTGCCGATGCAGCCGACACTGATGGACTTCAAGGGCCCGCCCGCACTGGCCTTCGGCACAAACGCGGGGCAGATCTGCGGGCGCGACCGGGTCACCGGCCAGCCGCTCACCGAGGCCGACAAGTGGGGCGCAACCCCCTTCGATCAGGTGATATACCGGGTGATCTTCGAGGGCTGCCGCTCCGAGGGCCTGTTCACTGCGCCGGGCACGGACCACTCGCTGTCCTCTCCGGGCTCGCTCGGCGGGATTGAGCTGGGGCGGCTTGGCCGATGACCCGAGGGGCAACACCGTCTTCGTCAACGGCACGCGTCTCGGTCTCCGGGTGCACATGATGGAGCAGGATCCCGAGGCGGGGTCCTCGGTCGGGGTGACGATGCCGCAGTGGATACCGCCGAGCAGGATCACCGGCAGCATCTGCGCGGGGAAGCTCCGCGGGGTGGCGCGGGGCAGCTGCGAGAGGGGCACTGCCCCGTCGATGGGGACCTGCGCCTGCGGGCGATGACGGCGTTCATAAGGCGGCTGAGCCGCTGCCAAAGAGAGCGGAGGGTCATTATGCGGGATCCTGTCCCGAGGTGCGGGGAAGGGGTAAGGCGCAGGCCCAGCCACCCGCGATGTGCGTTGCCGGAGAATACGCTGGCTTGCTTGCCGACGGCGGAGACCGCGTCGATCATCTCCGCAAGCCAGTCGGCCGAGGACTTCGAGCCCTTGTAGACCGCGATCACATGGGTCTGGAAGGCGGCGTTGTCCGGCGTTTGGACGTCGAGGCCGTTGGCCCCCATGTCAGCCGCCTGATCGAGCGTGATCTTGTCGAGCGCGGCCTTGCCGAGGGGATTGAGCACCCCCGTCGGACTTTACGCTGCGCGTCGCCGGGATGCCGTTGTCCCGCCTGTCGATCACGCACGTCTGCAACGCGGTGTAGACCTCGGCAAAGGGCACCGGCACCGGGGTCGCGCCCAAGGCGGTTCCGACGACCTGCCAGCCCTCGCCCGGCGGCATCCGCAGCTTGTGGCCGTCGAGACCCTCGGGGGTCATGATCCGCTTGTTGCCGACAGAGCCGAGGCGGCGCGCCTGTGCAGGGGATGGAGAGGAACTTTGTCTTCTCCTCGATTTCCGCCAACATCTCGTCCAACGCATTGGAATCGTGGACCGCGCGCATGTGCAGGTAGTCGCGGAACGGGACCGGCGTGCCCGGCACCGAGGTCGAGGGCGCCTGGTTGCAGACCTCGAAGATCGCGAGGTTGCCCAGGTCGAGCTTGCCGCACCGCATTGCGGTCAGCTCGGCGCCCTGCTTGAGCAGCCTCGCGCCGTGGAAGGACTTGAAGTCGACCGCCTCGCCAAGACAGGCGCCCAAGCTCTCGCGCAGAGCGGAGGTGCAAATGTCGTTCTCGGAGACGCTGTACGACCAGCCCAGCTCGACCTTGGCACCGGCGCTTGCGGGCGCGGCAAGAGCGACTGCGGACGCGGCGATGCCGGATCATTGCCGTCGCCACGCGCGAAATCCTGCGTCACGGTTTTGACAGGGCCAGCATCGACGAGATCGCCTCGGACACCGCGACGCCGAGCGGATGGCCTATTATCATGTCGCCTCGAAGCTCGGCCTATACCGGGCAGTGCCCGAGACCACTTACGTGCGCGTCGGTCAACGCTGTAGGGGGTGGCGAGGAACCGGAGATCCCGGCGATGTTGCCTGCAGCCGCGCCGCCGTCCGCCTTCAGGCCCCTTGAGCGCGGCGACACGAGCCGGGCGCAAGAGCGATAGGTCGGGACGGCGCAATGTGCTAAGGATCCTGCATGTCTCTGGAGGACCGAGCATGAAATCAATGTCCCTGCTTCTTATTGCGTGTTTGGCCGGTCAGGCTGCCCTGGCAGAGGACCCGCTTGTCCAGCCGGTGATCGATGGCTGCATCGATGCGCTGGCGGCGCGCGGCGACGCCTCGCGCCCCGGCGGCGAGGTGATCGACACCATGTATTCCGAGGCCGGGTCGATGATCTTTCTTCAGGATGCGGACGGCCAGATCTGGCAATGCTTCGGCTACCGTGACGGGACGATCGAGTCGCTCGACCCTGCCGATGCGCAGGCCGCCGAGGCGGCGCGGGCGCGCGCCGCCGAGACCGCGGCCCTCGCGCCCGAGCGCATCGCCTTCGCGCCGGGACGCAGCGGCGCAGAGGTGTCCCGCGAGCTTGCCGCGGGCGAGGCGACGCAGTTCGTGCTGGGGGCGCGGCAAGGCCAAGTGCTCGATCTGCGCATCGTGCCGGACGGCGGCGCGATGTATTACATCCTGCGCAATCCCGACGGCTCCATCCTGCTGCCGGGCACGGATGTCGCAACCCCCTTCCGCGGGCCCCTGCCGCAGACGGGCGACGTCAACGTCGAGGTGGTGAGCCAGGACAGCACACCGCGGACCTTCGCGCTGACGGTGACCATCGAGTGAGCGGCGCACGGTGGAGAAGGGGCGGGCGGGGCAGGGTGCCATGACCGCCGCGGCTCCGATCCGCAGCCCTCGCCGCTTGCCCATCGCGCTTGCGACGCTGGTCGCCTGGATGGGAGTCACGATCTTCGGGGTCGGTTTGCGGGACGCGCCGGTGGAACTCGAGGACATCGCGACGAACAGCATTGCCTGGCAGGTGCTGATGGCGGGGCTGGTTCTGGTTGCCGTGATTGTCTGGCGCGGCTGGCGGGACCTCGGGTTCCAGGGGCCGGAGCCCGCGACGCTCAGGCTGCTCTGGCTGCCGGGGCTGGTCGTGCTGCTGCTCTTCGCGCTGGCCCTGGTGCTGGGGCTGCCCGCGCCGATGACGATGCTGCTGGTGCTGGTCAATACGCTGCTTGTCGGCTTCTCCGAAGAGGTGATGTTTCGCGGCGTGCTGTTCGCCGCCCTGCGCGAGCGTCTGCGGATCTGGCCGGCGATCCTCTGGACCACGGCTGCCTTCGGAGCGGTACATGTGCTCAACGGCTTCCTGACAGGAAGCTTCCTGCTGGCCGGGCTACAGGCGATCGCGGCCTGCTGTTCGGGGCTGCTGCTGATGGCACTTCTGCTGCGCACCGGCTCGATCTGGGTGCCGATCGTGTTTCACGCGCTCTGGGACTGGGCGACTTTCACCGTGGTACTGAGCGCCGGGGCCCTCGCGGATCTCCAAGAGGGAGAGCCCGGCGGCGGCATGACCGAGCTCGCGCCGCAACACTTCGTGCTGCCGTTCCTGCTGGTCCTGCCAAACCTGCTCTATGGTCTTTGGCTGCTGCGCCGAATCCACCGCAGGGCAGTCGCGGACGAGGCGTCGGTAGAAGGGCGCGGCCTTCGCAATCCATGATAGAGTTGACGGCATCCCACGTTCGTTAGGCGTGATCTTTTGCCTAAAATATGTGCGGATGGGTCGGGGCAGGTCGGTAGCGGTGCGCAAAGCATGTCGCGGGCTTGACCGAACAGGCCGTTCGCGCTGATTAACAATGTGAACATAGTTGGCAAACGCGCCTCGCGATCCCGCATCCCGTCCATCCGGACGGCAGGGATCTGCGGGGCTTTTTCGTTTCTGGAGGCCCTGTGACCCGCGAAATCGACCTTGGGATCCTGTTTTCCCGCTCCGGCACCTACAGCCTCATCAGCGAGGCAAGCAGGGCTGGCGCGCTGAAGGCCGTGGCGCAGGTCAACGCGGACCCATCACTCGACATCACCTTCCGCCCGGTCGAGCGCGACCCGAAGGGCAATGTCGATGCCTATGCGCCGCTCTGCGAGGAAATCCTGCAAGGCAGCGGCGCGCGCCACGTGATCGGCTGCACCACGTCGTGGAGCCGAAAAGAGGTGATCCCCGCCCTCGAGCGGATGGACGGGGCGCTGTGGTATCCCACCCCCTACGAGGGCTTCGAGGCTTCGGACCGCATCGTTTACACCCACGCGAGCCCCAATCAGCACCTGCTGCCGCTGCTCGACTATGTCTTTGCCGAGTTCGGCGCGCGCGCCTATCTGACCGGCTCGAACTACATCTGGGGCTGGGAGATGAACCGGCTGGCGCGTGAGATCGGCACGCGCGCCGGGGGCGAGGTGCTCGGCGAGCGCTACCTGCCGCTCGGCTCCATAGAGATCAGCCGCATCGTCGAGGAGATTGCCGATCTCCGTCCGGATTTCGTGTTGAACCAGCTGATAGGCCCGTCTCAATATGCCTTCCTCGAAGCCATCGCGGATCTGCGCCAGCGCGCCCCCTATTTTGCCGCGGGCAATTGCCCGGTGCTGTCGTGCAACGTCACCGAATGCGAGTTGCCGGCGATGGGCGCGGCGGCCGAGGGGCTGATCTCGGCCGGGCCGTGGTTCCGCAATCTGCATCCGGCTCTGCCGGGCAACTTCGGGCGCGAGGACTTCGGCTCGTCGCTGGAGGCCGCGGGACACGCCTCGGTGATGATGCTGGCGCGGCTGCTGGCGGACGCGCCAGGCTCCGAGGCGCTGCCGCTGTCCGAGTTGCTGGACCAGCCGCGCGCGGCGCGCATGGGGCTGAGTGCCCGCACGCATCACACCCGCCTGCCGGTGGCCATCGCGCAGGTCAGGAATGGGGCGTTCGTTCCGCTGCGCACCGGCGCGCCGGTCGAGGGTGATCCCTACCTGACGCGCGAGCGCGAGGCCGCGCTGACCAAGCTGCGGGTGATCAAATGAGGCGGCGGCTGCGCATTCCCGACTTGGGCGGCGCAAGAGCCGCCATCCTGCACCGGCCCCATGCCACGGTGACAGCGCTGGTGCGCCAGTTGCAGGCCATCGGGCTCGAGGTCGATTGCCACTGGCCGGACCTGCCGGTCTCGGCGCGCGGGGCGGACTATCTCTTCATCGACGTCGACACCGCCTATGACGAGCAGTTCCCCTGGCCGCCGGGCGAGGCGCCGCTGCCGACGATCGCGCTGATCGGATCGGAGGCGCCGGGCCGCATCGAATGGCTGATGACCTTCGGCGCCGATGCGCAAATCCTCAAGCCCGTCGGCGATGGCGGCGTCTATTCCGCCTTGCTGATCGCCCGCGCGACCTTCGATGCTCGGCGCGAGCTGTCGGGCGAAATCGACGCGCTGCGGCGCCGCCTCGGTCAGCGCCAGACCGTGGTGCGTGCCGTGGCCACGCTCGCCGCGCGCGGCAAGACCGAGGACCAGGCCTACGAGCAGCTGCGCGCCATGGCGATGGCCTGGCGGGTGAGCTTCGAAGAGGCCGCGGACCGGATCGTCGCCGCTTCCACCCCTCCCAAAGACGAAGGCAGCACGCATGGCTGACACCGCCGCCTCCCTCCCCCCGACCGCACCGGCGAGCGCCCTGCGCCGCCTGCTGCGCCGAAAGCTGGCGCTTTTCGGTCTGGCGATCATCGTGCTGGTGGTCGGAGGCGCCGTCTGCGCGCCCTGGATCGCGCCTTTTGCCCCCGACGAGCAACTCTTTGACGGGCTGACGCTGTTCGGCGAGCCTCTGCCGCCGGGCGGGCAATTCCTGATGGGCACCGACCTGCTCGGGCGCGACCTCTTCACCCGGATGCTCTACGGTGCGCGAACGTCGCTGATCATCGGCGTGGCCGCCAATGGCGTGGCGCTGGTGATCGGCACGCTGGTGGGCGTGCTGGCAGGCTTCAGGCGCGGCTGGCTCGGTGCGCTGCTGATGCGCTTCACCGATCTGATGATGGCCTTCCCGGCGCTGCTGCTGGCGATCTGCCTCGCGGCGATCTTCCAGCCTTCGCTGTGGATTGTCGCCATGGTGATCGCGCTGGTGAACTGGGTGCAGACCGCCCGCGTGGTCTACACCGAGACCACCAGCCTGGCCGAGCGCGAGTTCGTCGCCGCCGAGAAGACGCTGGGGGCCTCGCAGGCGCGCATCCTCTTCCGCCACATCCTGCCGCACCTCGTGCCGACGCTGATCGTCTGGGGCACGCTCGGCATCTCGGTCACCGTGCTGCTCGAGGCGACGCTGAGCTTCCTTGGCGTGGGCGTGCAGCCGCCGACGCCGAGCTGGGGCAACATCATCTTCGAGAACCAGACCTATTTCCAGGCGGCACCCTGGCTGGTCTTCATCCCCGGCGCGGCGATCCTGCTGCTGGCGCTGGCCTTCAACCTCGTCGGCGACGCGCTGCGCGACGTGCTCGACCCGACGCAGAGGGGGAACGACTGATGCTCGGCTACCTGACCCGCCGCCTGATCCAGTCCGCGCTGATCCTGCTGGGCGTCAGCTTCATCACCTTCCTGCTGCTCTACGTGCTGCCGGCCGACCCGGTGCGTCAGATCGCCGGGCGCTCGGCCACGGCGCAGACGGTCGAGAACATCCGCCACCAGCTCGGCCTCGATCAACCGCTGATGGTGCAATACTGGCGCTACCTCACCGGGCTGGTCCAAGGCGACATGGGTCGCAGCTACCTGCAGAAGACAGAGGTTTCGACGCTGATCGCCGCGCGGCTCCCGGCCTCGTTGCTGCTGATGGCAGGGGGCATCGCCTGCGAGTTGCTGATCGGGCTGACGCTCGGCATCGTCGCCGCCGTGTTCCGCGGCCGGCCGCTGGATCAGGGGCTGATGGTCACCAGCTTCGTCGCGGTTTCGGCGCCGCAATTCGTGGTGGGTCTTCTGCTGCTCTACGTCTTCGCGGTGCAGCTGGGATGGTTCCCGATCGGCGGCTATGGCACCTTTGCCCATCTCGTTCTGCCGGCGGTGACGCTCGGGATCATGGGCTCGGGCTGGTATAGCCGGATGATGCGCTCGTCGATGGTCGAGGTGCTGCGGCAGGACTACATCCGCACCGCCCGCGCCAAGGGGCTGACGCGCGGCCGCGTGCTGCTTCGCCACGCGCTACCCAACGCCATCCTGCCGATCATCGCGATGATCGGCATCGACATCGGCATCTTCATGGGGGGCATCGTCGTGGTCGAGAGCGTCTTCGGCTGGCCCGGCATCGGCCAGCTGGCCTGGCAAGCGATCCAGCGCGTCGACATCCCGATCATCATGGGCGTCACCATGGTGTCGGCCACCGCCATCGTGCTCGGCAACCTGCTGGCCGACCTGATCACCCCCTTCATCGATCCGCGCATCAAGCTGCGCTGAGCTCCATTACCCCAAACCCCGGCATTTTCCGGGGAGTCACGACCACCACTCACGACCCGACAACCACTCACCAAGAAGACCAAGGCCACCACTCACGGACGACGGTCGACAAAACCAACAGGGAGAACGACAAGATGAAAGCACTGCTGACTTCCACCGCGATCCTGCTCGCCTCGGCGATCCCGGCGCTCGCGCAGGACTACACGCCCGATCCCAATGCCAAGGCGGGCGGGACGATCACCGTCACCTACAAGGACGACGTCGCCACGCTCGATCCGGCCATCGGCTACGACTGGCAGAACTGGTCGATGATCAAGTCGCTCTTCGACGGGCTCATGGACTACGTGCCCGGCACCACCGAGCTGCGCCCCGGCCTCGCCGAAAGCTACGAGGTGAGCGAGGACGGCACCGTCTTCACCTTCAAGCTGCGCGAGGGGGTGAAGTTCCACAACGGCCGCGAAATGACCGCCGAGGACGTGAAATACTCGCTCGATCGCGTGACCAACCCCGAGACGCTTTCGCCGGGTGCGGGCTTCTTCGCCTCGATCGCCGGCTTCGACGAGATCTCGTCGGGCGCGGCCGACACGCTCTCGGGCGTCGAAGTGGTGGACCCGCTCACGGTCAAGATCACCCTCTCGCGCCCCGACGCGACCTTCCTGCACGTGATGGCGCTGAACTTTGCCTCGGTTGTGCCCAAAGAAGCGGTGGACGAATACGGCACCGATTTCGGCAAGCACCCGGTCGGCACCGGCGCCTTCAGCCTTGGTGAATGGACCATCGGCCAGCGGCTCGTCTTCGAGAAGAACGCAGACTACTGGCGGGACGGCGTGCCCTATCTCGACGGCGTGACCTTCGAAGTCGGGCAGGAGCCGATCGTGGCGCTGCTGCGCCTGCAGCAGGGTGAGGTGGATGTGCCCGGCGACGGCATCCCCCCGGCGAAGTTCCAGGAAGTGATGGCTGACCCGGCGCAGGCTGCGCGCGTGGTCGAGGGCGGGCAGCTGCATACCGGCTACATCACCCTCAACGTCGGCATGGAGCCCCTCGACAAGCTGGAGGTGCGCGAGGCGATCAATATGGCGATCAACAAGGAGCGCATCACCCAGATCATCAACGGCCGTGCGGTTCCGGCCACCCAGCCGTTGCCGCCGTCGATGCCCGGCTACACCGAGGGCTACGAGGGCTATGCCTTCGACGTCGAGGGTGCCAAGGCCAAGCTCGCCGAGGCGGGTCTGGAAGGCGGCTTCTCGACCGAGCTCTACGTGATGAACACCGATCCCAACCCGCGCATCGCGCAGGCGATCCAGCAGGACCTGAAGGCGATCGGCGTCGAGGTGGACATCCGCTCGCTCGCGCAGGCCAACGTGATCGAGGCCGGCGGCGCTGGCGCGGCGCCGATGATCTGGTCGGGCGGCATGGCGTGGATCGCCGACTTCCCCGATCCCTCGAACTTCTACGGCCCGATCCTCGGCTGCGCCGGCGCGGGCGAGGGCGGCTGGAACTGGTCGAAGTTCTGCGACGAGAGCATTGATGCCATGGCCACCGAAGCCGACAGCTTCACCGACCCCTCGGCGCCCGAGCGCATGAACATGTGGTCCGACGTCTACATGAAGGTCATGGAGGCCGCGCCCTGGGTGCCGGTGTTCAACGAGCAGCGCTACACGATGAAGTCCGAGCGCATGGGCGGCGACGACGCGCTTTACGTCGATCCGGTGTCGATCCCGGTGAACTACGACTACGTCTACATGACCGAGTGATCCCATGTGCAAGCACTGCGACTACACCATCCACGGCGCGCAGCACCATTTCGGCTGGGACAACTCCGTTGCCCCGGCCCTGACGGTCGCGCCGGGCAGCACGATCCTGTTCAACTGCATGGATTCTTCGGCGGGCCAGCTTGGCCCGTCGAGCACCGTCGCGGACGTGGCCGCGCTTGATTTCTCGAAGATCAACCCGGTGTCGGGGCCGATCTACATCGACGGGGCCGAGCCCGGCGACGCGCTGAAGATCACCCTCGAGGGCTTTGCCCCTCGGGTCCAGGAGGGCTCGGCCTGGGGCTGGACGGCGAATATTCCCGGCTTCGGCCTGCTTGCCGATCAGTTCACCGACCCGGCCCTGACCCTGTGGAAGTATGACGCCGAGACGTTGGCTCCGGCGCTCTGGGGCAGCACCGGCAAGGTGCCGCTGAAGCCGTTCACCGGCACCATCGGCGTGGCCCTTGCGGAGCCGGGGTTGCACTCCATCGTGCCGCCGCGGCGCACGGGCGGGAATCTAGATATCCGCGACATCTCGACGGGCACGGTGCTCTACCTGCCGGTCGAGGTGGCCGGGGCGCTCTTCTCGGTGGGCGACACTCACGCGGCGCAGGGCGACGGCGAGGTCTGCGGCACTGCCATCGAAAGCCCGATGGATGTGACGCTGACGCTCGACCTGGTGAAGGGCGCCAACCTCAAGATGCCGCGCTTCACCACGGCCGGGCCGGTGACGAACCACCTCGACGCCAAGGGCTACGAGGTCACCACCGGCGTCGGGCCAGACCTGATGAGCGGCGCGCGCGACGCGGTGGCGGGGATGGTCGACCTGCTCTGCGCGCAGCACGGCATGTCGGCGGTCGACGCCTACATGCTCGTCTCGACCTGCGGCGACCTGCGCATCTCCGAGATCGTGGATGCGCCGAACTGGGTGGTCTCCTTCTACTTCCCGCGCGCGGTCTTCGAATGACGCTCGCGGCGCAAACCATGGCTGCCCCCGTTCAGGGGGCGGCTGCCACGCCGCTCTTGTCGGTGCGGGACCTGACGGTTTCGGTGCGCGATCGCGGCGTGCTGCGGCCGCTGGTCGAGGGGCTGAGTTTCGATCTTGCCGCCGGCGAGACGCTGGCCATCGCCGGCGAGTCCGGCTCGGGCAAGTCGATCACCTCGCTGGCGCTGATGGGGCTGCTGCCCAACAACGTTGCGGTCACCGCTGGCCAGGCGCTGCTCGACGGCACCGATCTTCCGCGGCTGCCCGAGGCCGAGATGCGCGGCCTGCGCGGGGCGAAGGTGGCGATGATCTTCCAGGAGCCGATGACCTCGCTCAACCCGGTGCACCGCATCGGCACGCAGCTGATCGAGGCGATCCGTGCGCACGAGCCGGTGCCGCAGCGCGCCGCCCGCGCCGCCGCCATCGAGGCACTGCGGCGGGTGCGCATCTCCGAGCCCGAGCGGCGGATGGGGCAATATCCGCACGAGCTTTCCGGGGGAATGCGGCAGCGCGTGATGATCGCCATGGCGCTGGCCATGCGCCCGGCGCTGCTGATCGCCGACGAGCCCACCACGGCGCTCGACGTCACCGTCCAGCGCGAGGTGCTGGAGCTGCTGCGCGACCTTCAGGCAGAGACCGGCACCGCCATCATCCTCATCACCCATGATATGGGCGTGGTGGCCGAGACCGCCGACCGCGTCGTCGTCATGAAGGCCGGGCAGGTGGTGGAATCCGGCCCGGTGGCGCAGATTTTCGACGCCCCTGCGCAGCCTTACACCCGCGACCTCCTGGCCGCTGTGCCGCGGCTCGGGGCGGGGGCCGAGCGCGGCGCGCTGCTGCCGCCCGAAGCGCCCGTGCCTGTCGCCCGGCTGATCGATGCGCAGGTACGCTTCGACATAGGCGCCAATTTCTTCGGCCGCCCGACCCATCGCGTGCACGCGGTCGAGGGCGTGAGCTTCGATATCCGCCCCGGCGAGACCTTCGGCCTGGTCGGCGAGTCCGGCTGCGGCAAGTCCACCATCGCCAAGGCGCTGGCGGGGCTCGTGCCGCACCGGGGGCTGATCGAGGTGGCGGGCAAGAAGCTTTCGGAGCTGACCGCGCAGGGCCGCAAGGAGATCTGCCGCGACGTGCAGATGGTCTTCCAGGACCCGATGGCGGCGCTCGATCCGCGCATGACCGTGGGCGAGGCGGTGGCCGAGCCGCTGCTGATCCACGGCGTGGGCAACGCCGAAGAGCGCCGCGACCGCGCCGCGGATCTCTTCCAGCGCGTCGGCCTCACGCCCGAACAGATGACCCGCTACCCGCATGAATTCTCAGGGGGGCAGCGGCAACGCATCTGCGTCGCCCGCGCCCTGGCGTTGAAGCCGAAGCTGATCATCTGCGACGAGAGCGTCTCGGCGCTGGATGTGTCGGTGCAGGCGCGGGTGCTGGCGCTGCTCGAGGAGTTGCAGCAGGAGATGGGCGTCTCCTATCTCTTCATCAGCCACGACATGGCGGTGGTCGAGAATGTCGTCGACCGGCTGGCGGTCATGTACCTAGGCCAGATCGTCGAGATGGGCACACGCGATCAGGTCTTCGGCGATCCGCGCCATCCCTACACGCAACGTCTGCTCGACGCGGTGCCGATCCCCGACCCGGCGCGCCGCGGCCGTGCGCATGTGCGGCCCGCAGGCGAGATGCCCTCGCCGATCCGGGCGCTGGGAGACGCGCCGGCACGGCTCGCGTTGCGCGATGTCGGCGGCGGGCACCTCGTGGCAGCGGCGGCTTGAGCCGCCGCGGCGCAGGCTAGGTGGGCTCGTCCTCTGCGTGCCGCCCCGCGCCGCCCATGCCGAGCCCCATCCCCATTCCGCCGCCGCCTCCGGCCCCTCCGGATTTTCCGCCAGATCGGTCGCCGGAGCCGCCGTCGCGGCTGTTGGCCGATTTCCCGGAGCCCGAAGCAGGCCGGGTGGGGCCCTGCGCGGGGATCGTCACATCTGCGGGGATCGCGCTCAGGTCGAGCGCCTCGCGGATGTAGTCGCGCAGCGAGATGACCAATTCGCCGGTCTGGATCGGCTGCCCTGCCGACATCTGGTTCGCCGCCCGTGCCGCGAGTCGGACCTGATCGTCGGTGCCGAGCAGCAGGATGTCCGAGAGCGCGGCCTCGACCGCATCGCGGATGCGGCGCGTCCGGTCCGAGCCCAGGGAGCCAATATTCGCCTCGGCGGGGCGCTGGCGGAGGTCTCGCATGTGGCTCGGGTCAACGTCCAGCGTTCCTGTGAAGGAGCCGCCGAGCACCTTGTAGGCGGCGATGAGTGTCTTCAGCCGCTCGTTGATCTGGCGGTTCATGCGCTGTTGCCGCTGTTGCAGCGTCAGCATCATGAAGATCCGCATCCCGACGGCAAGAAGAGTGAAGAGCACCAGGCCCAGCAAGGTTCTGAGAAGTGCTTCCCAGGAAGTGAAGTCGAGGGTCCGCAAGGCGTGCCTCCGTGGCGACAGGTCGGTAAATCCGGGCGTCGCCGGACGAGCTTACCCCCGAGCCTGGAGAGGGCAAGGCAATCCGCCAAGCGCGCGCCGCTCAGGCGTCACGCCGCGCAGCGACAGGCTGGGCCTTGGCAAATCCCGCGCTTTGGGGCAGAGGGACGGCATGAGCCTGACCTCCTTTACCCTTCATGGCCGGGACGGGGCCGCGCGCACCGGGGTGATCTCCACCCCGCGCGGCGAGATCCGCACCCCCGCCTTCATGCCCGTCGGCACCGCCGCCACCGTCAAGGCGATGCTGCCCGAAAGCGTGCGCGCCACCGGCGCCGACATCCTGCTGGGCAACACCTACCACCTGATGCTGCGCCCCGGCGCCGAGCGGGTGGCGCGGCTTGGCGGTCTGCACAAGTTCATGAACTGGGAGCGGCCGATCCTGACGGACTCCGGCGGCTTCCAGGTGATGAGCCTCTCGGGCCTGCGCAAGCTCACCGAGGAAGGGGTCACCTTCAAGAGCCACATCGACGGCTCCAAGCACATGCTGTCGCCGGAAAGCTCGATGGAGATCCAGCGGCTGCTCGGCTCGGACATCGTGATGTGCTTCGACGAATGCCCGGCGCTGCCCGCCGACCGCCAACGGATCGAGCAGAGCATGCGCCTGTCGATGCGCTGGGCGCAGCGCTCGCGCGATGCCTTCGGCGACCGGCCGGGCCATATGCTTTTCGGTATCCAGCAGGGCGGCCTCGAGGAGGACCTGCGCGGCGAGAGCGCCGAAGCACTGACCTCGATCGGTTTTGACGGCTACGCTGTCGGCGGTCTTGCCGTCGGTGAAGGGCAGGAGGCCATGTTCCAGGTGCTCGACTTCGCGCCCGGCCAACTGCCCGAGGACAAGCCGCGCTACCTGATGGGGGTCGGCAAGCCCGACGACATCGTCGGCGCGGTCAAGCGCGGCATCGACATGATGGATTGCGTGTTGCCCTCGCGCTCGGGGCGCACCGGCCAGGCCTGGACCCGGCACGGCATGGTCAACATCAAGAACGCCCGCCATCAGGACGACCCGCGCCCGCTCGACGAGCACTGCACCTGCCCGGCCTGCCGCAGCTACTCGCGTGCCTACCTGCACCACGTCTACCGCGCCGGAGAGATGATCTCGGGGATGCTGCTCACGTGGCACAACCTGCACTATTACCAGGAGCTGATGCAGGGCATGCGGGACGCGATTGCCGGCGGCCGTTTCGCCGCCTTCGAGGCGGAGTTCCACGCGCAGCGTGCCGAAGGGGACATCCCGCCGCTCTAGGCGGTTGGTGGTCAGCGCAGCCGGGCGGCGATCAGCCGCCCGATCAGCCAGAGCCCGGACAGCGCCGCGAAGCTCGCGAGGAAGAGCGCCTTGTAGCCCACGTCCGTCGCGGGCCGGACCCAGCAGGTGAGCGCGACCGCGATCAGGATCAGGAAGAGGTAGGGTAAGGTGCGCCTGCCCAGATCAGTCATCGCGGTCTCCGCTTCGGGGCGGAAAGCCGAGGCGACTGAGCCATGCCGGTCCGGACTCCTCGGCCCATGTGCGCAGTTGCAGACGGGTGAAGGCAACCCGTCCCATGCGCTCGATCAACCCGCGCGCGTAGCTGTCCTGATGGTTGATGTCCGCATCCCATCGCGCGAAGCGGGCGTGTGCCTCCTCGGCGCTCGTCACGTCCGACAGGTCGTCGAAGAGGATCGGTTTGCCGGGGTTGGCAAAATTGGCACCGGGTTGCCAGGCCATGAGAAACGGTCCGCGGCGGAACGGGTTGAGCAACCCGCTGTCCACCGCCGCGCTGATTGCGACGCGCGCGATGGGCATCTGGTAGCGTTGCAGGGCGATCGGGCAGGCCTCGCGGGGCTGGGCCTGCGTTGCCCGCTGTGCGGCCGCAGAGCTCTGCATCGGCCAGACGGTGACGACGATCCGCGCGGGGGGAGTCGCCGGCTGTGGCTGCGGCGCAAGGGTTGCCACGAACGCGGCGCAGATCAGCAGAAGTCGCGCGCTTTCGGTCTTGTCCCCCTCTGTCTCGCTCGGCGGGGTGTTGAAGGCGATCACCCCGTAGGCGGCGAAATCCTCGGGGGACACGTCGCCTGGCCCGGCGAAGAGCCGCGCCGAGCGTGGCTGGAGCCTGCGGCGCGGGGCCGGGGCGGCGGCGGGCGGCACCGTGTCGACGCCGGACGCTTCGGGAAAGGCCGGGGCAGGCAGCTCGCGTCCCGCCGGAAAGGCGAACTGCGCGCGCAGAGCGGCGTTGCCCTCGCGCAGCGGGGCGTAGAGCCGCTCTGGCAGAAAGCCAAAGAGCACGAACAGCAGCAGGGCTGGCAGAAGATCACGCATCGGGGGAGGGCCGACAAACCTATGCAGTTGCGGGAAAACGGTTTTGAGCAATTGCGAGATGGTAGCATGGCGGCGCGGTCGCAGGAAAGCGGCGGGTGGCCGGGGTGCAATTTTCCTGCGCGCGCCGCAGGGGCGTGTGGCGCAGTGCGTTTTCGCACAAGGGTCTGCGCGCTTGCCGCGGCGCAGCGCGTGCCTATCTTTGCACTCCGACGCCGGGACAGCCCGGTGCGACCTAGGCCCAAAGCAAGGGAGACGCTCCATGACCGAGGCCCTGTTTACCCCCTTCACCGCCGGTGCCATCGAGATGGCCAACCGCGTGGTGATGGCTCCGCTCACCCGCAACCGCGCAGACAATGACACCGCCGAGGTGAATGACCTGCACGTCGAGTATTACCGCCAGCGTGCCGGCGCCGGCCTCATCGTGACCGAGGCTTCGCAGATCTCGCCGCAGGGCAAGGGCTACATCCAGACGCCGGGCATCTATTCGCCGCGTCAGGTCGAGGCCTGGAAGAAGGTGACCGACGCCGTGCACGCCGAGGGCGGCAAGATCGTCATCCAGCTCTGGCATGTCGGCCGGATCAGTCACACTTCGCTGCAACCGGACGGGCAGGCCCCCGTTGCCCCCTCGGCCATCCCGGCAGGCGGCAAGACCTTCACGCTGAATGGCTTCGAGGAAACCTCGACACCCCGTGCGGTGGAGACGGGCGAGATCGCCGGTATCGTCGCCGACTATCGCCACGCCGCCCGCGCCGCCATCGAGGCGGGCTTCGACGGGGTCGAGGTGCATGGCGCCAACGGCTACCTGATCGACCAGTTCCTGAAGACCGGCGCCAACCAGCGCGAGGACCAGTACGGCGGCTCGATCGAGAACCGCGCGCGATTCCTCTTCGAGGTGCTGGATGCCGTGACGGACGAGATCGGCGCGGACCGCACCGGCCTGCGCCTGTCGCCCTTCTCGCCCGCGAACGGCATCAGCGATGCCGATCCCCAGCCGCTGTTCGAATACGTCGTGGGCAAGCTCAACGCCTACAAGCTGGCCTATCTGCACGTGGTCGAAGGCACCACGGGCGGGCCGCGCGCGCTGAACGACGGTGAAAGCCTCGACAAGTTGCACGCGCTCTACGAGGGCGTCTGGATGGGCAACAACGGCTATGACCGCGAAATGGCCATCGAGGCGGTCAAGTCGGGCAAGTCCGACCTCGTCGCCTTCGGTCGCCCGTTCATCTCCAACCCCGACCTCGTGACGCGCCTCGAGAAGGCCGCGCCGCTCAACGATGGCGATCAGGGCACCTTCTACGGCGGCGGGGCGGAGGGCTACACCGACTACCCGACGCTGACAGAAGCCGCCTGAGGGCGGTGGGGAGCGCGGCACCGGTGGTTTCCGGTGCTGCCGTTAAGGCTGTTGCAAGGTTTTGGTGCCGCGCCCCCCGCAATCTCCTGCCTTCCGCCAATTGCCCGCTTGCGCCCGGCGCAGCAGAGCGTCACATTGGTGGGAACCGGGTCCGGCGCGCTTGAAAAGCTAACGGCAGCGCCCCACCTGAATACCTCGACAGGGGACGGCAGAGGTCGCCGATATCCGGGGCCGGACCGTCCTGCCAGTAGCAAGGAATGCGTATGCAACAGCCTCTCAACACATCCTATCCGGTGCTGCCGCTGCGGGACATCGTCGTCTTCCCGCACATGATCGTGCCGCTCTTCGTAGGGCGCGAGAAATCGGTGCACGCGCTGGAAGAGGTGATGGCCGACGACAAGCAGATCCTGCTTGCCGCCCAGATCGATCCCGCCGTCGACGATCCCGATTCCGACGGCATCTACAAGACCGGCGTGCTCGCCAACGTGCTGCAGCTGCTGAAGCTGCCCGACGGCACCGTGAAGGTGCTGGTCGAGGGGCAGGCGCGCGTCAAGATCACCGAGTATCTCGACAACGCGCGCTTCTTCGAAGCCAAGGCCGAGTATCTTTCCGAGATGCCGGGCGACCCCGCCGCGATCACCGCGCTGGTGCGCACCGTGGCCGAGGAATTCGAGCGCTACGCCAAGGTCAAGAAGAACATCCCCGAAGAGGCACTGTCGGCGGTTTCCGAAACCACCGACCCGGCCAAGCTCGCCGACCTCGTGGCAGGCCATCTCGGCATCGAGGTGGAGCAGAAGCAGGAGCTTCTGGAAACGCTGCCGATCTCCGAGCGGCTCGAGAAGGTCTACGGCCTGATGCAGGGCGAGCTTTCGGTCCTGCAGGTCGAGAAGAAGATCAAGACCCGCGTCAAGTCGCAGATGGAGAAGACCCAGCGCGAGTACTACCTGAATGAGCAGATGAAGGCCATTCAGAAGGAACTCGGCGACGGCGAGGACGGCCAGAACGAGATCAACGAGCTGGCCGAGAAGATCGAGGCGACCAAGCTCTCGAAGGAGGCCAGGGAAAAGGCCGACGCCGAGCTCAAGAAGCTGCGCAACATGAGCCCGATGTCCGCAGAGGCCACGGTCGTGCGCAACTACCTCGACTGGATGCTGTCGATTCCGTGGGGCGTGAAAAGCCGCGTGAAGAAGGATCTGGGCCGCGCCCAGGAGATCCTCGATCACGACCACTACAGCCTCGACAAGGTCAAGGAACGCATCGTCGAGTATCTCGCGGTGCAGGCGCGCAGCCAGAAGCTGAAGGGGCCGATCCTCTGCCTCGTCGGCCCGCCGGGCGTGGGCAAGACCTCGCTGGGCAAGTCGATGGCCAAGGCCACCGGGCGCGAGTTCATCCGTATCTCGCTGGGCGGCGTGCGTGACGAGTCCGAGATCCGCGGCCACCGCCGGACCTATATCGGCTCGATGCCGGGCAAGATCATCCAGGCACTGAAAAAGGCCAAGACCACCAACCCGCTCATCCTGCTCGACGAGATCGACAAGATGGGTCAGGACTTCCGGGGCGATCCGGCCTCCGCGATGCTCGAGGTGCTCGACCCCGAACAGAACGGCACCTTCGTCGACCACTACCTCGAGGTGGAGTACGACCTGTCGAACGTCATGTTCGTGACGACCTCGAACTCGTACAACATGCCGGGGCCGCTGCTCGACCGGATGGAGATCATTCCGCTCTCGGGCTACACCGAGGACGAGAAGCTCGAGATCGCCAAGCGCCACCTGCTCGACAAGCAGATCAAGGCGCATGGCCTCAAGAAGGGCGAGTTCTCGGTCACCGACGAGGCGCTCACCGACATCCTGCGCTACTACACGCGCGAAGCCGGTGTGCGGAACCTCGAGCGCGAGGTGGCCAAGCTGGCGCGGAAAGCCGTGACCAAGATCGTCAAGGGCGAGACCAAGCATGTCGAGGTGACCTCGGCGAACCTCGACGGCTTCCTGGGCGTGAAGAAGTTCCGCTACGGGCTGGCCGAGGAGGAAAGCCAGGTGGGTGTGGTCACCGGCCTCGCCTACACCTCGGTGGGTGGGGATCTCTTGCAGATCGAGGCGCTGCGCCTGCCGGGCAAGGGCCGGATGAAGACCACCGGCAAGCTCGGCGACGTGATGAAGGAGTCGATCGAGGCCGCCTCCAGCTACGTCCGCTCGATCTCGCCGCAGATCGGGGTGAAACCGCCGAAGTTCGACAAGATGGACATCCACGTCCACGTGCCGGACGGTGCCACGCCCAAGGACGGCCCCTCGGCCGGCCTGGCGATGGTGACGGCGATCGTCTCGGTGCTGACCGGTCTGCCGGTGCGCAAGGACATCGCCATGACCGGCGAGGTCACCCTGCGCGGCAATGCCTCCGCCATCGGCGGGCTCAAGGAGAAACTGCTCGCGGCGCTGCGGGGGGGCATCAAGACGGTGTTCATCCCCGAGGAGAACGAGAAGGACCTCGCCGAGCTGCCGGACAACGTGAAGCAGGGGCTCGAGATCATCCCGGTCAAGCACGTCTCGGAGGTGCTGGAGATGGCGCTCATCGGCAAGCCCGAGCCCATCGAGTGGGACGAGGAGGCCGAGGAGGCCGCCGCCGCCCTGCGTGCCAAGGAAGACAAGGGCACCGGCGCCACGGCGCACTGACCGGTGCCACGGCACAAAGCTTCAGGGGCGGGCCTTCGGGTCCGCCCCTTCGCGTTTCCATCGATTGCCCGTCAGCGCATCGCCTTTCTTCTAGGCCCAAATATCCCGGGGGAGGCCGCGCCAGCGGACGGGGGCAGAGCCCCCAAGATCCCCGACGGCCGGGCCATGCGCCGCGGCGGCCGCGCCCTCCGGGATGTCGTCGCGGCATGCCGAAAGATTTGTGAATTTTTTGCCCCGCTCCCTCTTGCGCCCCCCATGCCATATGAGTAAAAGCCCGCCTACCGGGTGATTAGCTCAGTGGTAGAGCGCTTCGTTCACATCGAAGATGTCAGGAGTTCAAATCTCTTATCACCCACCACTCTTCCAAGAGGCGCGCTGTCCGGTTTCCCCGAGGCGCGCCTCTTCTCGTTTCTGGACCTGCGGTCCCGCCGCCGCTCAGCCGCGGTAGCGCAGCGGAGGTGGCGGCGGCGGGCCGCCATCAGCCAAGCCTATGTCGCGCGCCAGCCAGGCATCCGAGCAAAGTTCGGCGCTGCGCCGCGCGATCCGCCGCGCGATGCGCCAACGCCGGAAGGTTTCGAAAAGGCGGCGGCGCGCGGGCTGCGGGCCAGTTTTCGGGATAGGGGCGGTCACTGTCTGTCTCCTTGCAGAGTCGCGGAATGCCTGTGAAACTGCTTTCTCAAGTCCACTTGAGGTCAAGCAGAGTTTCCAAAGGAGGCGTCGTGCCGCGCCCGCTGCCCCGCAGACGTATCAACGACCTCAGCGTCGGCGAAGTCGCCGCCCGCGCTGGCGTCGCGGTTTCGACGCTGCATTTCTACGAATCCGAGGGCCTCATCGAAAGCTGGCGCACCGAGGCCAACCATCGCCGCTACGACCGACGCGAATTGCGCCGCATCGCGGTGATCCGCATGGCACAGCAGCTGGGGATCCCCTTGGCGGAGATCCGCGAGATGCTGTCGGCCGTGCCGCGCGACAGGGCGCTTTCGAGGGCCGACTGGCAGGCGGTATCACGGGGCTGGCGCGCCCGGCTCGATGCCCGAATTCGCAAGCTTGAGCAGCTGCGCGACAACCTTGACGGTTGCATCGGCTGCGGCTGCCTGTCGCTGGAGACGTGCCCGCTCTACAATCCTTCCGACCGGCGTGGACACGAGGGTCCGGGGCCGCGCGCGTGGATCGACGAAATGACGAAGGATCAGGCTTGAAAGCCGCCGGAAGCTTGGCTAAACCGCCCCTCACGGGTGATTAGCTCAGTTGGTAGAGCGCTTCGTTTACACCGAAGATGTCGGGAGTTCGAGTCTCTCATCACCCACCATTTTCAATCACTTAGCGGATTCGCTGTCCTCTGGGTTCCGAATTTCGGGAATCTGTTTCCCAAAGTCCGGTAGCAGCAACACCGTCTCGCGGTTCATGTGCTCAACCTCTGCGCATCTTGCGTAATGCTTCGACATGCGCTCAGACAGGTGCCCGAGCATTGCCTGAACGCGCTGGATGCCGCCGAATAGTTCGGGGTTTCGGGCAACGGTGTTGGCGATGACTGTGGCGTGCGTCGTTCGCAGGCCGTGGAAGGTCGGGCGGAAGTGCCCGGCTTCGATTTCCTCGACAGAGTGGGGCCGCAACTTGAGGCGGATCAGCTCCTTGGTCCAGGACGCGCCGAAGCCTTTCCCCCAAGGTTTGCCGCGGCTGTTGGTCGACACGGGCAGGGCGGGGGGCGACGATCTGAGCCTTGCGCCGCGCTGCGCGTTCTTCCTCGATGATCGCCAGAACGACCGGGTGCAGGGGGACAGTCACCGGATTGCCGGTCTTACCCTGCTCGATGGTCCAGATGCCGTCTCGAATCTGGGTCTCGCACATGCCGATCACGTCAGCGCGGCGCTGCCCGGTATAGAGCGCGACCAGGGCGATCTTCACGATATGCCGCTTGCCTCGGCCAATCAGGATTTCGAGCCGGTCGTCAGGCCATGGCTCATGGGTCTCCTCGCTGTGCACGCGCTCGATCCGGCGGCAGGGGTTGTCGTCTGCAAAGCCTCGCGTTCTGCCCCAGCTGAACACTGCGCTCATGTCGTCAAGCCGCCGGTTGGCAGTCGCTGGGCGATCAGAAAGACTATCGTAGACCGCCTGCACATGGATGGGCCGGATTTGGTCAGCGTCGAAGGCGCCCCAGCGATCAGCCATCAGGTCCAGGGCGTAGTCCCGAAGGAGCCGGCTCGCTTTGGGGAGCCTGGCATATCTCGCGCTGTCTTTGTGGTCTCGGATAAGGCGGGCGATTGCCTTCGGGCTCTCGAACTCTCCTGGGACTGTGCCGAAGGCTTCGTGGTGCGCCGCGTTGTAAGCTGCGCGGTATTCGGCATCGAACGGATGCGGAAGTGAGCGGCGAAGCTCCTTGCCCTTACGCACCAGACGGAAGAAGAAGTACTCCTTGCTCCGCGCAACCTTGCGCTGAACATTCTTCTCATGGCGGATGTCGCCGGCCACGGCCGGCCCTCAGGATTGGATCGGCATCGTCGGGCGACTCTGCCGCGCCATCGATGAATTTTTCAACCTCCGACCACTTCCATCGGGTCGCTCCGCTCGGCATCTTCCGCGGCTTGGGCAGGTGGCCCTCGCGTGTCCAGTCCCAGATCGTGCTCTCGGAGATGTCCATCAAGACGCCAAGCGTCTTCGCGCTGACATATGCCACCGGTCGGGCCTCGACGCCGAACTCCGCGGGCTGCACATGGGTGATGCGATCGGGCGGCATGCCTCCAGCTCCTTCTATCGGGGGTTAGTTGGACTGGTCGCGTGCGGGGACAGGCCTGCGCGCGATGCGTTCCAGGGGCGAGCTCGCGCATGGCGATCTCGACTGCGTCGGCGGTGCCGCGTTTTTGCAGACAGGTTCTCTGCAGACCCATGCGGCCGACCATCGCCGGCAGCTCTTCGGCGCTGTCCGCGATCATGTGGCTCATCTTCATGCGCCGGAAGCGCCTCACGGTGGTGCGATACGTATCGTCGACGTAGACGGTCATACTCTCGCCTCCACAGCATCTAGTGATTGAAATTTCTGGGAATTGAGTGATCCAAGAATCTCGGCAACCGCGGGCTGAACGGTCTCGACAGACTCAGCGTGCTCACTCAGCGTTAATATAGTCCGTGAGTGGGCTGACGCGCCCGAAGACTCCTTGGTGCAAAACGCCGGAATTATCCCGGTGCTGAGGGTGAGGGCAAAACTTTGAAGGAAGAACTTTTTCATTACCAGTTGCCCCGGTTTGGACAATTTGCCCCCAATCCGGGGCATTTGGTGGGTGACGCCACTCACGCCGTGGGTCCCTTCATCGCAAATCCGCCCCACTGGTCAGCCCATGCAGCCGCCATGCCGGCGAACGTCTTGCTCCGGAACTTCCATCGGTCGGGCCCAGGCGGCGCGCGGTGGATTGCGGACCAGCGCTCATGCTCGTCGGTGCCCGGTCACTGCGGCGTCAGCTTGTTGGTCGGCACCAGCTCGGGCAGGTTCCGAAGGTGGAGGCCTGTCGCCTTGAAGGCGGGATCGCCGAAGCACCACGGCTGGACGATCTGAGGCTTGGCCCAATTCCGGATCCTCTCGCGGGCATGTCGGTGCACAACGGAGTTCTCTACGGCCACGTGCGGGATCGGAGCGTTCAGGCACTCGCTGAACAGGTCCGCGCCCTCGTCGAGCTCGGACCACATCTCCTCGCGACTGCGCCCGGCCGGCGGCACAGAAAGCCACCGGACGCCGGAATTCCAGAGACGCGTGCAGGGCGGGTTGCCGATCATGAGCAGGTCCCAGCCCCACGGCAGCACGTTCCGGATATCGTTCTGGATGTGCCGGTTGGCGGGCGCGTCCGCGGGCAGGATATCGCACTGCCACGCGGCGATGCCGCGCTTGCGTAGCTCTTCGAGCACGACGCACGAAGTGGCACATCCGACGAGGGCGCGAAGGGCGCGCATCTCCTACGTCGAGGGGCCCGTCTCGAGCGGTCAGAACGTGGTGCTCTGGCTGACCGTCGCGCGCACCCGGCTCGGGAAGAACTGCCGTCTCGCCGACTGGACGCCGCTCTTCTCGGACAGCCGCAACGTACCCCTTGCGGGGACGCGTCCGCATCCGAGCGGGGTCCGCCGGCAGATCGGGTACCATTTCGAAAAGCTCCGGGTCGAGATGGTGCCGCCGCCTGGGCTCTTGCCTGGGCGGATCGAGCTTTACCTGGTGCTCGACTATGACTGTGCCGCGCGTCCCGGACCGAACGGACGTGGTGACTTACCAGCTCTTGGGGTGAGGTGAGCGCGACCGATGGGCCGGGGAAGCCCTCACTGAAAAGCGCAACCCTCGGGACGGGAGCAAAACGTGCCTAGTGGGGAAGAGGTGGTCGCGCTCTTTGCCACGGTTACGTTGCGGTAAGGTCAGGGGGTATGCCGGCTGGAAGCAGTGGTAACATTCTGTGGCTGAAATGTCTCGGGATTGAGGTCCATCCCTGAACCCTTGGCGCTGGCGCGACACCCTTGTCAGCTGCCCTTCGGCGGGTGAGTGACCGCCGCGCAGCATCGTTCAATGGAAGTGCTCCTCGACCCACGCAGGGAAAGTGTCACGCCTGGCCTCAACCTTAGAACGAACCTACCCTTTTGCAAGGCCCCGCCATCGCGCGGGGCTTTTTCATGGAGATCGCAATGCGACAGGAAATCCACGCCCTCCAGGCGGGGGCGAATGCGCTCGGCTTTTCGGCCGGGCGCGCAGATGGCCTCTGGGGGCCGAAGACCGAGGCGGGCCTGCTGGCGCTGCTGGCGGCGCAAGAGGGCCGTTGGGGCGATCCGGTCGCGGCGATGCTTCGGGCGATCATCGACCTCGGCTATCTTGCCGCCGGGCCGGTCAGCCGTGTCTGGACGCCCGAGCTTGACCTTGGCCTGCGCGCCCTTGTCGAGGCCGATGGGCTGCCGCGCGCGGGCGCGATCGTTGAGGATGTGACGGTGTCGCCCGGCTGGGGCGGCTGGGTCTCGCACGAGAAACAGGTGCTTCAGGGGAGCGCCGGCTTCCTGGTGAGCCTCTTCGTGCTGCACACCACGGCGACCTCGGCGACCTGGTGGAAGGGCAAGTCCAATCGGCAGATGTTCGAGGAAGTGCGCGGCTGGCACCTCGCCAATGGCTGGCGCGACATCGGCTATCACGGGCTGATCTTCCCGGATGGCGAGGTGATCGGGCGTGCCGTTCGAGATCGACAACGTCGAGGTCTACGACCTGAGCGAGGTGGACCCGAGCGTCGTGCCCTGCGACGTGATCATCGTCGGTGGCGACAGCAACAGCGCCAACGCGACCTCCCAGAAATTTGGCGAGGACATCGACAGCGCGGATCGCGAGACGCCGTTGACCCGCGCATTTGGTACATGCCGCGCCTGCGCGTGACGGGCATCTACGGTACCACTGGCTCCGTCCGCCACGTCCCGCAGCCTTGCATTGAGCCGGTGGTCACGGTGGAAGCTGTGCGCATGTCTTCAGGCCATGCCGTGGCTGGCCGCTTGGTCGAATGGTCCGCCGTGTGCGGCCGGTCGCTCTTGGTCATGGCGATGGGTGATCGTGGTTCGGGCCTGATGAACACCGAGGACTGGCGCTCCGGCAGCGCCGTCGCGATCACCGGAGGGCGCATGTGGAGCGAGCTGGTGGTAATGAAGGCCGCGGTTGAGGCTCTCGGCCCGGCACACGAGATCGTCGGCGCGCTCTGGTCGATGGGGGCGAATGACAGATACAACGCGGGCAGCGTCGATGCCTATGACGCGGCGCACCTGCCAGTCTACTCGATGTTCTTCTCGGACGTGCGGGCGCTGGTGGGCGACATCCCGATGGTGCTCTGGAACATCGGCGACCAACTGGTCCGCAACGCCCAGACCTCCGGCAACCTCGGCTTCGGCATCTACATGCAGGACTGGCTCGCCCGGTTCGACAAGGACAGCGGCCACAGCAATGCGATCCCCAACCTCAAGGTGGTCCACCCGCAGGACGGCAACCAGCTCGCAGGTGATGATGACCCGCACTACAATGCGCACGGGGTGCAGCAGAACGGACGGGATGCCGGGGATGCGCTGCTCGCGCTTCTCGGAAGATAACGCGGGCCCAATTCGGCGGTAAGCTGAGGCTGGGCGATTCAGGTCCGGCCGGTGGCGCAGGGCTACGCGCCTAGTTTCGAGGAAGCTAGGGAAGAAGCACGGAGGCAGGTCAGGTGATCCACAGTGTGCGGAGTTTCTGAAAGCCTACGCGAAAGTGACGCAAGTCGAAAGGTTGCGGTCCCCAGGGGAATAAGGCAAATTAAAGGCGTTCAGGACAGTGAGAGTGACGAGGGACCAATTTGCCCAAGCGACACAGCCTTCTTTCGATCTTTGTACGCATTCTGGTTTTCGCTGCCGTCTTCGCGATAGCAGGTTGGTTGGTCGGGATAACATCAGCCGATATATTCTGGTAATCCGGATACACCAATAAAGTAGCGCCCCACGGGGCGTCTCTTTCGCTAAGTGGAGTCTTCTGTATGGCGCGTTCGCGGGTATGCCAGATCCCGCTCGCGGAAGTCATGCAACTCCTCGCGCGCGTGTTGGCAAGCGTCGAAAGTCTGCTCAAACCTAGCAAGAATCTGATCAAGCTATTCCGGTATCCCGGTCTCGCGAGTTTTCTGGACCGGGGCCGTTCGGCCACTCGCAGCCCTTCGCTGCAGCGGCGAGTGCATCACAGGCCGTGCTTAGAAGCGGATGTTCGCCCGAAGGCCCCGTCCTGGACCTGAGGGAGCGGGACAACAGGCGGAAGCCGGACGGGCGCCTTTGCTCACCAAGAAGGTGCGCATTCAGCCGTTTGGACGCCCCGGCGGTGCAGAGCGAATGATCACCGAGTCCCTTGCTACATGGCCATGCCGACAACGTAGATGCCCCAAAGGATCAAGGCAGCACCCGCAGCTTTCGAAAAGCCCCGACCAAAAGGCAGAAGTTTCTCAATCGCCACGAAGGCGGCGAGCCCCACGATCCAATAGAGGTTCATGATGCCGCCGACGAAGAGCAGTGCCATCAGCCCCCAGCAGCAGCCCAGGCAGTAAACCCCGTGCTCCAGCCCCATCCGGAATGCTCCGCCTATGCCCGGCTTTTGGTGTTTGCTTAGGTAATGCATCGGAGACCGGCAGTGAACGAGGCACGATGCCTTCAGCGGTGTGATCTGGAACGCCCCGGCTGCGATCAGTAGCAACCCGCCGGGCACGGTATCGGTCAGCGTCATCAGGGTCGGCGAAACGAGCCCCGTGGCCTCGCCTCCCCATTGCGCGAGCACTGCCAGCACGCTGAACCCCGCCCAGACGGCAAGATAGCCGCCCAGGAAGGTCGTGGACGCGGCGGGAAGGGCGCCGCGTCTTTCGGCATGCCTTTGCAGTGCAGCATGCAACAGGACTGACGGGGCAACGCCGGGCAGCATCATGGCGACCATCATGACCCACCACATGAGGAAGACGAGCACCGCATGCGACATGCTCCAGTCGCCTGCCTTCCGGGGGGCGGGCATGTCCCTCATGCCCCGCATGGCGGTCATCTCGATCGAGGACATTTCCATCCCGACACCGAAAACCGTGTAGAGCCCGGAGAGAAGGAACAGCAGCCCGATCGCCGTGACGAGTAGGGCACGGTCTCGACGAAGCATTCGTTCGACGGTGCTGAGCTCGGTCATGAGCGTCGTCCTCGGGCTCAGGCGGCTTCGAGAACGCCGTCGTTCGACAGGTGAATGTCGGCAATATAGGCGTGACGGTCCTTCATCTCGCCCATCCTGATCGCGCCACTGGCTCTCGTCGTGCCGAGCGCGACCTCCGAGATCCGAAACTCGAACCCGTGCGGCAGGTCGATACGCGCGCGATGCGGCGCGCCGGTCACGGGATTGCGGATCGGGTAGGTCTCCATCTCGACGACACCGGGAATGGTGCAGCGGCCGGTACGGTTCTCCATGTCCATCTCGAGTGCGATCGGCCTGACGAGCGTTTCGAGCTTGTTCGGGCTCATGGCCGAGAGCATCCAGAACATGGTCGCCATTTCCTGCGTGTCTTCGCCCGCCATGATCCGCTGCAGCGCATCCCGCTGTTCGGGCCTGGCGGCTTCATCGATGACGAGCTGGATCGTGCCATTGCCCTCGTGGATCGGGCCGGGGAATTGGACCAGCATTGCGGTCACCGTGCCGCCCAGATCCACATCGCCATGAAACCCGCTGTCCCAGCGGAACGCGCCGACGAACTCGCAATTCCCATATGTTGGAAGCGACATGAACTGGCACGGGCACCCCGCGTCACAATTGCAATTGTTCAGTTCTTGTCCGTGCAATTCCCAGGGGATCATTTCCGCCTCCCTCTGTGTGCTGAAACCCCATGATAGCATACATTCGCGGAACGGGCTTTCACCCTTGGCATTTGCCAAACGTCCTGGGAGGATTCGATGGCAAACTGGCGCGAGAGAAGTTGTCCCGCATGACGCACTCTCGATGGGTCGGGGTTTGGCTGGGGTGCAGGAGCGGACCGCCTGCGGAGAAGCGGCCCTGATTTTTCAGAACTCCACGGCCTCAGAGATGGCGAGGGCGTCGTAAAGTTCCACGCCCAGATAGCGCACCGTGCTGTCCATTTTGCTGTGTCCAAGCAGGAGCTGGACCGCGCGCAGCTTTCCGGTCTTACGGTAGATTTGTGCAACCTTGGTCCGGCGCATCGAGTGAGTGCCATAAGCACTTGGCTCGAGCCCGATCGAAGTCACCCAGTCCCGGACGAGACGCGCATACTGCCACGTTGAAATGCGGGTGCGAGAGAGGCCGCGCAGAGCCCCCTGATGACGTTCGTTTGGAGCGCCCTGACACCCGGGCAGTTCGCGCGCGACCCCTCCACCGCAGAGCTCCCGCATCCACATATTCACCCGGCGGCATGGGGAGTTGTGGTAGAGTTATGTCTGTAGAGTGCCTGGTGCTTCCTTTGAGCGTCCGTCTTAGGGAGGAGACATCCGATGCTGCATTTTTTTAATCATAGATATACCTTATCATTTCGCGCCACCCTCGCGCTGATCATCTGCGCCGGAGCGATTGTGCCGCCAGCCGCCCGTGCCCAGGAATACTCGACCGCGCAGGAAGACACCGAGACGGTGCTCGCGCCCGAGGACTTCTCGCCCTACGCTGGCAGGAACTTTCCGCAGATCCCGCTCTGGGGGGACTCGCACCTGCACACCATGGTTTCGGTCGACGCCGGCACCATGACGCGCCTGTCGCAGGAGGACGCCTACCGCTTTGCCCGCGGCGAGGAGGTGACGACCACCCATGGGCTCAGGGCCAAGCTCTCGCGCCCGCTCGACTGGCTGGTGATCTCGGACCACGCCGAGATGTACGGGCTCATGCCGCAGCTCCTGTCCGGCGACGCCCAGGTGCTCTCCACCGAGCAGGGGCGGCTCTGGTACGAGGCGCTGACGGCAGGCGATGCGCAGAAGGCCTTCGACACGGCGATGGAAATCGTCGCCTCGCTGTCGGACGAAGACCCGCCGATTGACAATCCGAAGGCGATCAAACACGCATGGGAGGCTTACACGGCGCTGGCCGACCGCTAGAACGAGCCGGGCGTGTTCTCGGCCATCATCGGTTATGAGTACACCACCGAGGGTGCCAACAACCTGCACCGAAACGTGCTCTTCCGCGACGACGCGCTGCGGGCCAACCAGACGCGGCCCTTCTCGCAATACGACAGCAAGAACCCCGAGGACCTCTGGGCGTCGCTGGCGGATTTCGAGGCGCGGACCGGCGCCGAGGTGCTCGCCATCCCGCATAACGGCAACCTTTCGAACGGGCGGATGTTCTCGCTCAATGCCTATGACGGCTCGACCCTCACCGAGGAGATCGCGCAGATGCGCGCGCGGTTCGAGCCGCTCTACGAGGCGACGCAGATCAAGGGCGACGGCGAGGCGCATCCTTTCCTCAGCCCCGATGACGAGTTCGCCGATTTCGACACCTGGGACGCCGCGAACCTCAACGGCACCGAGGTGAAGACGCCCGACATGCTGGCCGGCGAATACGCGCGCGAGGCGCTGAAGCGCGGCCTTGCCATCGAGCGCGACCTGGGGGTGAACCCGTTCAAGTTCGGCATGGTCGGCGCCACGGACTCGCACACCGGCATGGCGACCGCGCAGGAGGACAACTTCTTCGGCAAGCACTCGGGCGTCGAGCCCGAGCCGCACCGCTGGGAGCACGTGGTGATCGAGGCACCGGACCCGGCGCTCACCATCTACGGCTGGAAGCAGGCCGCGGGCGGGCTCGGCGCGGTCTGGGCCACCGAGAACACCCGCGCGTCGATCTTCGACGCGATGATGCGCAAGGAGACCTATGCCACCACCGGCTCGCGGATGACCGTGCGTTTCTTCGGCGGCTATGATTTCATCGAGGCCGACACGCTCACCCGCCTGCCCGCCGACGCGGGTTATGCCAAGGGCGTGCCGATGGGCGGCGACCTCGGTGCTGCTCCCGAGGGCGGCGCGCCCAGCTTCCTCGTTGCGGCGCTGAAGGACCCGCTTTCGGGGAACCTCGACCGCATCCAGATCGTGAAGGGCTGGATCGACGCCGCGGACGAGACCCACGAGAAGGTCTACGACGTGGTCTGGTCGGGAGACCGGGTGCCGGACGAAGCCGGCAAGCTGCCCGACGTCGGCAACACCGTCGACGTGGCGAGCGCCAGCTGGACCAATTCCATCGGCGCGCCCGAGCTGATCGGCGTCTGGACGGATCCCGAGTTCGACGCCTCCCAGCCCGCCTTCTACTACGCCCGGGTCATCGAGATCCCGACACCTCGCTGGACGGCCTACGAGGCCAAGCGCTTCGACATCAAGATGGCGGACGAGGTGCCGATGACCACCACCGAACGGGCCTATACTTCGCCGATCTGGTACAGCCCGATGTGATTTTATCTGGAGTGTTCAGTGGGGATGGGCGGCCCGAGAGCCGCTCATTCCTCTCTGTGGCGCTGCAGCGAACGTCCGCACTCTCGACCACGGTCTCATAGACGATGCTGCGCGGGGTCGCGAAAGTCCGGTGTGGAAACGTCGCGGCGCGGCAATGGTAGCACCGGCGAACGGCAGGTGCGGTCCGCGAGCCCCGATGGGGTGGTTTCTGCCTGAGCCACGGCTCTCTGCGCGCCGCTGCATGAAGGCTCGAAATCCGAACGCGACATTCGCTCGTCCCTTGATCTCACCCTTGGCCCGATACGCCCGTAGCTCCCTGCAGGGCCTGGCCGCGAGCGCCGAGCTCTTCATCAAGAACGGCGCCAGCTTGGGGAGGTTTTTCGAAATCGGGCAGGGTAAGATCGGAAAGGCCTCTGGCCGTAGAGTTTCGCCCACATCAAAAGGGGATGAAAGCGGATGATCAGCCTCTATACGACGGTCCTTCGGCTGCTGAAGGCAATCCTGAGATCGCGGAAAATTCCCGAGTTCCGCGCGGCGCTGGTGCTTGCCGCCCTAACCCTGCTTTCGGGTACGGTCTTCTATCATGGGGTCGAGGGCTGGCGCTGGATCGATGCATTCTATTTCAGTGCCACGACCATATCGACAGTCGGTCTCGGCGATCTGTCTCCCCAAACCGACGTCGGTAAGGTCTTTACCGTGATCTACATTTTCGTCGGCGTCGGCATCTTCGTAGCGCTGTTTTCACAGCTCGCCCGTGCGCTGATCAAGCCAGGAAAGAACGACGAAAATGGCCGGGATAGCGTGTGAGATCGCCTCATATGTGATCCCACCCGTTGAATGAATTCGCGATGCTGGCGCGTCGCTCCCGAGGCCACATCTCGGAACCCTGCTCAGATAGGAAAGGCCGTACAGGCACGCGCGCTTGACGACGCGCTTGCCGCAAGAATGGCAGCGCTGCCATGAGGGGGCCACGCCTGTCTGCGACAGCGCTCACGAGACAGCTGAATTGATTTCTGACAGGAGCGTGTGGGCTCTTCGTAACCACCAACGCGATGCGCATGCTAAACTCGGCACTCACAAGCTCGGTCATTGGAAAGCGAAACGACAGATGATCTGGATCGTCCTTCACTATTTGATCGTCGGAGCCTGCGTGTTGCGCATCCTGCTCCGTCAGCACCGGGATCCTTCAGCAAGGGCGGCCTGGGTCTTGATCACGCTCGCGGTCCCTGTCGTCGGCGTTCTGGCATACCTGCTTTTCGGCGAGACGAGCATCGGTCGTCGGCGCCTCGCGCGGCTCAGGCGTATCGAGCAGATGCTCCCGGATGCCGCACGCTTCCCGGCGGACGCGCCTGGCTTGGGCCGCTTGCCAAGGGCAGATGCCCTGTTTCGGGTTGGCGAGTCGATCTCTGGATTTGAGCCCTGTCCCGGGAACGTTGCCGAGCTCATGGCCGACAGCGATGCGACGGTGGATGCCATCGTCGCCGACATCGACGCGGCGACGGACCACGTGCATCTCCTGTTTTACATCTGGGTTGAGGACAACAACGGCAGCAAGGTCGCGGCCGCGCTCATACGCGCGGCACAGCGCGGCGTGATGTGCCGTGCGATGGTGGATGATATCGGGTCACGGCGTCTGATCCGCTCCGGGCTTTGGACCAAGATGAAGAACGCAGGGGTCCATCTGGCTTCGGCCTATCAGGTCGGCAACCCGCTGCTGCGGATCTTCAACGGTCGCATCGATCTGAGAAACCACCGCAAGATCGTCGTCATCGACGGCCGGGTGACCTACTGCGGCAGTCAGAACTGCGCCGATCCGGCCTTCGTGCAGAAGGCGAAATATGCGCCCTGGGTCGACATCATGCTGCGCATCGAAGGGCCCGTCGTCCAGCAGGCGCAGCGGGTCTTCGCCGCCGACTGGATGGAGGCGGTGGATGAAGACCTCTCCGCCCTCGTCGCCCCCGAGATCGCGCCGATCCCGAACGGTTGGCCCGCGCAGGTCGTGGCGACAGGGCCCAGCGTGCGGGCCTCTGCGATGCCCGAGATGTTCACCAGCCTGATCTACGCGGCACGGGACGAGCTGGTGCTGACGACCCCCTACTACGTCCCCACCGAGGCGATCCAGCAAGCACTTTGCGCCGCCGCCTACCGGGGCGTGAAGGTCACCGTGATCTTCCCGGCCCGCAATGACTCCCTCTTCGTTGGTGCCACGAGCCGCAGTTACTACGCGGGCCTTCTCGCATCGGGCGTCTCGGTCCGCGAGTATCTTCCCGGCTTGCTGCACAGCAAGACGCTCGTCGTGGATGGCGAGATCGCCCTGATCGGATCGGCCAACCTGGACCGGCGCAGCTTCGATCTGAACTACGAGAACAACATTCTGCTGGTGGACAGGAAGACCTGCGAGAGCATTCGGCAGAGGCAGGACACGTACATCAAAGATGCAAGGCGCGTTACGCCTGAAGAGGTCGCCGCCTGGTCCCTCCCGCAGCGGCTCTGGCAGAACGCCGTGGCCATGGTCGGACCGATCCTCTGATCGCCACCGGACCGACCGGCGGGCCAGCGTCAGCCTTGCAAGGCCAAGCTCCTATTCCAGGTAGTCGATGTGACCGTCCTTGGAGAGCAAGACAGCAAGCCAGCGAAGGCCGGGCACCTCGGAGGCGACCACCATCACGATGACGGTGAGCGGCACGGCGAGGAACGCTCCGAGCGCCCCCCACAGCAGGGACCAGAACATCAGCGAGACCGTGATCATGACAATGCTCATATTCAACGACTTGCCCTGCATCATCGGCGTTATCACGTTGCTGATGACCTGATCGGCTCCGCCATAGAAGACGATCACCGCCGCCAACGGCCAGAGGCTGTCGAACTGCGCCAGCGCCACCAGCGAGGGCAGTAGAATGCCGATGAACGCTCCGATGTTCGGGATGAAGCCGACGAAGAAGATCATGATCGCCAGGAAAGACGCAAAATCGAGGCCGATCAGCCGAAAGACAAGGTAAGCCACCGCGCCGCTCATGGCACTTGTCACCGCGTTGACCCACATGAAGTTCTTGATGCCGATGGCCGCTCGCCGGACGATAACCGCGAAGTCCGCGCCATGCGGGTCGGGCGTGGAGAGAATTGCAACCTTCTTGCGCCAGTCCGACCGCTCGAGCACGAGAAACACGAAATAGATCGTGAGCAGGGAAACCTGTGCGATGCTGCCGACGAGGCCGCCCGCCAGGAAGACCAGAAGATCGCCGATCTTCAAGCTCTTAAGCGCCTGGTCGATTGCATCGACGGCCCGCGGCCCGATGAGACCTTCGAGCTTGATCGCCATGCCGCCGAGACGCTCCTGATATCTCGGCAGAGCCTCGACGATCTCCTGCGCGGCGTTCGAACAGATGACCGCAATGATCCAGGTGGTCGAAATGAAGATCGCGAGAGCCAACGCATGGGCCTGCCACCCCGATATGGGCCGCCCGAAGATCGAAATGCGGGAAATCCTGTCCGTGAAGGCCGTCGCGAGGACGAAGATCAGGAATGCCAGCGCCAGAAGTTTCAGAAGGTCCTGACCAAACCAGAGCGTCACGATGACGAACGGCAAGCCGACTATGGTCTTGAACCAATCAGGAGCAACAACCTGAGCTGATCTCATGTCTTCCTGTCCCAGACGATCTGCGCACAGTCTGCGACAGGGAACGCCTTCCTGTCACCGGTAAAGGTCGGACTGCGCCAAGCGGACCCCTCGGGGGCCGGGTGCGGCCTTGCCTCGGCCAATACCGGGCTGGTTCAGACGCGGACGGGACTAAGCCGGGGCTTGGTCCGCTACGGACACAGGTGGCGCGACCGAAATATTTGATCTGAAATCTAGAGGCTGCGGATATGATTGATCCTGTCCTATTCGATCGATGCATCAGCGCAGGCCGGGCAGGACCACTTTTCAGCACTTTCGTTTTGGGAGAAATGATATGTTCACAAGGTCTTGTAGCGGAATTTTTCTCACATGCGCCCTGACCGGACTGTGCGCTCCGGCGGTCGCCCAAGACGCGGAACTGCCATCGCTTCAGATGGAAGGCGTTGAACAGATCACAATCGAGGTGGATCTCGATGGCGCCGTCGAGCGCCTGTCCCGGGCGGTGCAGTTCCCCACCATCTCAAATCAGGACCGCAACGACTTCGACACCAAGGCCTTTGACGACTACCACGCTTTTCTCGCAGAGGCCTATCCCAAGGTTCACGCATCGCTCAAGCGCGAAGTCCTGGGCGACCCGCGGCCCTACAGCCTGCTTTACACTTGGGAGGGCAAGAACCCCGACCTGCCGCCGGCGCTCTTCTATGCTCACCAGGATGTCGTGCCGGTTCCCGAGGACTCGCTCGATCAATGGGATCAGGAGCCTTTCTCGGGGACCGTCGCCGATGGCTACATCTGGGGTCGCGGCGTGCTGGACGACAAGAACCAGATCCATGGCATTCTCGAAGCCGCGGAGATGAAGCTCGAGGAAGGCTGGCAACCCGAACGGACGCTGTATTTCGTTTTCGGTCAGGACGAGGAGGTCGGCGGACCTGAAGGGGCGAGATACGTCGCGGACGTTCTGGAGCAACGCGGGATCGAGCGGTTCGCCTTTGTCATGGACGAGTCGGCGCCGCTGATCCCGGGGGTCCTTCCCGGCATTCCGGACAACACAGCCCTGATCGGCATCGCGCAGAAGGGGTACATCAGTCTCGAGCTGGCCATGCACGGCGTCGGTGGTCATTCCTCGCAACCGCCGGAAGAAACCAACATCGGGATTCTCGCGAAGGCGATCACGAAGCTTGAGGCTGCGCAGTTCCCCTATCGCATCCATGAGGCCGTCCGCCACCAGTACAGGTACATGGGTCCCGAGCTGGAGGAATCGAGGCAACCCATGTTCGCGGCGGTCGCCTTCGGAAAAGAGGGCGAGATGACCGACCTCGAGAAGGAGTTCATCGCAGAAATGGCGACCAATCAGGTCACCCGGGCCATGCTGCACACGACCATCGCCGTGACCATGTTCAACGCCGGCATCAAGGACAACGTGCTGCCCCCCGCCGCCACGGCCGTGGTGAACTTTCGCCCCATGCCCGGGGACACGCCCGACGTGATCATCGACCATGTCCGGAAGGCGATCGACGACGACCGGATCACGATCACCGACATCTCGGCCTCCACACCCGCGACAGCCGTCGCGGACCCAGACGGACCCGGCTACAAGGCGCTGGAAAAGACGATCCGCCAGATTTGGGGCAATGACCTCATCGTCGCGCCCTTCTTCGTCATCGGGGGGTCGGACTCCAAGCACTTCCAGGCAAGGGCCTTTGCGCCGGATGTCTACACGATCACCGGCATCCAGCTGGACTCCATGAAGGAGTTCGCGGGCTTCCATGGCGTCAACGAGCGCATCAAGGTGGACGAGTACGGCAAGACCATCGGCTTCTTCTACCAAATCATGACCAACCTCGACGATCTTTAGAAACCCGTCTCGGAGAGCGTCCGCCATCATGTGAAAAAAGGTGGCAAATGTGACGCCACCTTTTTTCACGTATTGTCTGATGGAAAGGTGAAAGTCCGCACGGTCGCCCTGTGCGTCGAGCTGAATGCTGCACTCTGTATCGACGTGTATCGACCGACCGCCGGGGGCTGATCTGGTCTTTCGTGAGCGGGCCGATACCCCACCTCTTCCTCTCGGCATCGAGCGGATTGTTCATCGTCAATGAGCTCAGCCTCGGCAACATAATATTGTTCTCTCTGAGGAGAGGGAGGACTGGCCATGCGGCCGAGAGCGATCGTTGCGGTCTTGTTGGGTGTCGCAGGAACCACCGGTGCTGCGGCGGATTTCAGCTACGACACGGCTGCGCTGCCGGGCGCGAAACCGTGGACGTCCGAAGATTTCAACGACAACCCGAGCGACTTTCGGTTCATCGTCATCGGGGACCGGACGGGGGGCGCGAACGTCGAGGGAACCTTCGGTCTGGCGGTTGAACAGGTTCGGCTGCTGCAGCCCGAGTTCGTGATCAATGTCGGTGACCTGATCGAAGGCTACAGCGATGACCCAGCGGAATTGAACGCCGAATGGGACGAGGTCGATGCCATGCTGGCGAAAATGGAGACACCTTTCTTCCGCACGCCCGGCAATCACGACATCGCAAATTCGGTCGCGCAGGAGGTCTGGCGCGAGAGGTTCGGAGCGACCTATTACAGCTTCGTCTACGTCGACACCCTGTTCCTCGTGCTCGACAGCGAGGACCCGCCCCGCGAGGCGCCGGCCGGCATGAAAGACAAGATCGCGCTCTACAACCGGCTTCAGACAGAGGACCCGGAACGCGCCAAGGCAATGCTGGCCGAGTTCATGTCGGACGAGTCCGTTGTCGCAGGGCTTGCGATGAAGGCAGAGTTTGACGAAGCGCAGACCGCTTTCGTCCGAGAGGCACTGGCTCAGAATCCAGACGTGCGCTGGACGTTCCTGTTCCTCCATGAGCCGGCCTGGGAGAACCCTTCGGACAGCTACATGGCACTCGAGGACATGCTCAGGGGACGGGATCACACCATCATCGCCGGCCATCTGCACTACTACGACTACGACAACATCGACGGCTATGAGCACATCACGATGGGACCAGCCGGCGCGTCCTTCCACCAGGAGGGCCCGGGAAACGTCGATCACCTCATGTGGGTGACGATGACGGAGGATGGACCCGAGATCGCCAACATCGCCCTGAAGGGTGTGTTCGACCGCAAGGGCCTCGATCCCGATCTTTTCGGTGCCTACGATCGCAAAGGGGCCGAATGACGGAACTCGTTTACGGCCCGAGATTGCGCGGAGCCAGCGAACGTTCACAAGGGTCCGCGATCCGATCGACATTTCGCTGCGCCGCGGTGTAGGCCGAGGTCCCAAAAACGACCACTTTGGAAAGGCTCTGCGCGGAATTCCGGGCTTTGCAGTTCCGCTTCAGCCCCTCTGAGAGGGGGATAAAGGTCCAGCCATTCGCTGGATTATTCGGCGGCTTCAAGCGTGCTCTTGAAGATCACGCCATCCTTCATGATGACAGCGAGATTCTCCTCGGGGGCACCGATAAGTTCGATGTCCTGAAGCGGATTTCCATTCACAAGCAGGAGGTCGGCATAGGCCCCAACCTCTATGACGCCCAATTTGCCTGGGTAGGGATTGCGAGGCCCGCTGAGTGCGATGAGTTCGGCCGCGCGGGATGTCGCCTGAACAAGAATCTCGAAGGGGCTGAACCATTTCGATCGGGCCACGAGTTCCTGTGTCTGGAGGCTTGCATCCGCACCAACCACGAGATCGGTACCAAAAGTCAGCTTCGCATTGTATTCCTTTGCCATCGCGAAGAAGTTCTCGGTGTCTTGCAAGACAAGTTTCTGCTTGGCCTTTGATGCCTCGGAGAAGCTCGGAATGTCGATTGTGAAAACGATGTATTGCGAGGTGAACCAAACCCCATGGTCGACCGCATATTTCATCGTCTCCTCGTCGATCATCTGGCCGTGCTCTATGACCTTGACGCCAGCATCGATTGCGCGGCGGACCGACGCGCTGTTGTAAGCATGGGCGCCGACATATGTATTCCAGTCTTCCGCGGCATGGACTGCTGCGCGCATCTCTTCGGGTGTCATCTGCTTGGAGTCGAGCGGGTCATGTTCGCTCCCGACACCCCCGCCGGCCATGATCTTGATGAAGCTTGCGCCCTGACGAAGGACTTCGCGCGATGCGGCCAGGACTTCCGCGGGACCATCCGCCATATATGAGAAGTTGACACGGCGGTCGGGCGTCATCCCCACCCAGTCGAAGCGCGGATGTCCTGCATAAGGCAACCGGTTGTCACCGTGGCCGTTCGTTGGTCCGACAATGGGACCGGCGGACACGATCCGCGGTCCCGGTACGAGCCCTTCGTCGATCGCCCGCTTTAGCCCAAAACTGTCCCCGCCGGGATCCCGCACGGTCGTCACCCCGCGCATCAGGGTGCCGGTTGCGTACACGCCCTGCGCGATACCGATGTAATAGAGGTTGCCAGTCAGCAGGTCGGCAGGTGTGAGACCGCCTTGGTTGAGATGCTGGTGCGTGTCGATCAGGCCGGGCATCAGCGTGCGCCCCTCGCCGTCGATAACGGTCGCGCCCTCAGGCGAAATCTCGTCGGTAGAGACCGCTGCGATCAGGTTGTCCCCGACAAGGACGTTCGCATTTTCGATCAGAGTGTCGTGGACGCCGTCGAAGACGTTCACGTTGATGAAAAGTGTCTTCAATGGTGTTTCGGGGCCTTGGGCGAGTGCTGGTGCCGCAAGGATCATCGCAACCGCTGAAAGGGCAGAAATCAGACGCTTCATGCTCAGGGTTCCTCTCGCTTGTCGCGTGTCGAGGCGCGGGCCTTCGACCTTCCTGTGCTCCCGAAGTGCGGTTCGATCAGTTGGCCTTCAATCCAATCGCCATCCACGCCCCCACGCGTTCCGATGAAGACGATTTGCGTCCGCGGCTCGCGTCCAGCCCAGGGTTGACCAACCGTGAGCGTGGCGCGCTTGCCCGTCGACTGTAGCACAACCGGATACCCCGGTTTCTCGAGCAGGTTGACGATGCCTTTCGCCCGAAAAATCGTTTTCGGTAACTGGCTCAGGCAGTCGTGCAGGCGCTGAACATGGAGCGGTACCATGCTCTCGTAGGTGAACGTGTCGAAGGTTGCTTCGTGCTGGTGATGCCCCGGGGGCTCGGAGTCCACAGCTGAACCAGACTGGGTTGCCCCGCCCATGCCCAGTACGAGGTCTATGGGCACGCGACCGTGCTCGACTTGAAGCGGCCGAACATGGGGAGACAGCGCGTTGACCCATCTGCTCGCGCGCATCCGCTCCGCCTCATCGACGAGGTCGCACTTGTTGAGTAGGACGATATCCGCTGCGATGACCTGCCGGGACGCGAGACGCAGCATGTCTCCTTCCAGCGTTGGGGCCAGTTCGCAATCCACCACAGTGACAATGCCATCGAGCGGAGCAAAGCGCTGAAGCTCCGGATCGGTGAACGCTCTCGCGACGTCGAGTGGGTCCGAAACTCCAGAGGTCTCGACTATGATTTGTTCCGGGGGGCTGTCCTGCCGGACAAGCCGCGCCACCCCGGCGATCAGGCTCTCCGACAGGCTGCAGCAGATGCAGCCGTTTGCCAGCGCAACAACATCGCCGTCACTCTTCTGAAGCAGCTCGGCGTCGATGTTGATCCGGCCAAAGTCGTTCACCACGACCGCAATCCGCCGGCCGTGACTGCTGGTGAGGACGTGATTGAGCACACTGGTTTTCCCCGCGCCAAGGAAACCCGTGACAATCGTCACCGGCACCCTTGGCGGGGCGAGCGACGCGACCTCAGACATTGCGACGAATGGCCTGGCCCGGTCTCGCGCCGCCGAGACGCGTGCCATCTCGAATAATGGGGGTGCCATTGACGATGACATGGCGGAAGCCTACCGACAGCTGTGTCGGGGCGACGAAGGTGGCCTTGTCCTCAACCGTGTCGGGATCAAACACCACGATGTCCGCGTCGCAGCCGATCTGAAGGCGCCCTTTCGACTTCATTTGCGGAACGGCTTCCTCGAGAATCCGAGCCGGGATCAGGGTGCATTTGGCAAGCGCGTCCGTGAGCGAGATCGCTTGTCGCTCGCGCACCCACTTGGACAGAAAGCGCGAGAAGCACCCCGTGGTACGCGGATGCGCAAAGGAGTCGCCCGGCAAGGGCCACACGTTGCCTTCCACGATTGCGCCCTTGGCATCCATCCAAGGCATGGCATCCGAAGCGATCGCACCGCCAGGATACAGAACTGCAAGATCGAGGAGCTCCATATCTCTCTCGACGCTGTCTTCGCGCAGGAAGTGAAAGATGACGATTTCTCCCGGCGCGCTGGCCTGCAGTTCCTCGATCTTGCCTTTCGTGAGGGGCTGCCCGCGAAGCTCCATTGCCGAATAGTCCTCCGCGCCGAAATGGGACAGCCATTCCGGACCGCGCATGAAATCGGCTCCGACGGCGGTAGAGAACGCTCCATAGGGATAAGCTTCGACCGTAACCCGAACACCGTTTTCCTGCGCTTCCCTGACAAGGCGCGTCGCGGCCTCCAGATCACGCCCCGCCACGCTATTGATGTGGCAGATGTGCATGTGCGCGCCCGTTGCCGCGCCGAGGCCAATCTGCTCGACGAGGGCCTCGAAGGAGCTTTGCGGCTCGACGATGCTCATGTAGCGATCGTGCGTGAAGGTGGCGACGCCGTGCTTTTTCGCGAGATTCGAGAGCTCGTAATATTCCTTTCGCCCCATTCCCGGAGCGTATCCCGCGTTGATCGAGACACAGAGCCCGCCTTCCTTCAGGCCACTATCCATCAAGTCGATGATGCTCTCGAGCTGTTCAGGGACCGGGATTGCGTTCTGCCAGCCCGAGAATCCGAAAGCCTTCTGAAACCACCCCAGGGTCCCGTCGGGCTCCCCTGCTTCCGGCTGAAAAACCATCACGCGCGCGAAGGTCCAGGCAACTCCGAGACCATAGTTGATGGGCCGCCCCTCGGCGGCAATCCTTTCGTAGGCCATTCCGACCGGAAACAGCCCTGACTCGAGTTCCAGAGCTGTGGTGACCCCATCGAATGCCTGCACCCACGCGCCCGGCAATTGCATGCCGTGAGAATGAAGGTCGATGAAGCCGGGTGATACGACTTGGCCCGTCGCCTGAAGCGTCGCGGCACCGTCCATAGGTTGATCGGAGATGGCCGCAATACGCCCCCCGATTATTCCAATGTTCGCGACCGCGTCGAAGCCACTCTCTGGATCGAGAACTCGTCCTCCTTCAATGACGAGATCATATGGGCCCGGCTCGTTCGAAGCAGTTCCCGAAGTTTGAGCTGCCACCTTCAGGGGCCTCGCCACGGTGCCAGCTGCGCCGATTGCAAGAAGATCACGGCGGTTAATAGTTGCTCCTGTCATCTCTCCCTCCTCCTCGCCGAAGCTGGATCGATACCGCCGGGTCGTCGGAGCGCGAGGCGCGGTCGCTCAGCTTGGCTGCCCTGGAGTTTGGAACGGTGACATGAGTTCTGGCCGCCGCCTATGACGTGGATCAATCATCGCTACGAGCAGCGGAGGCTACCGCCGATCTCGTGGTCGCGGCGAACGGCAGAAAGGTCCGCAGGGTGTGCGTCCGGATCGTCCCATCTTCGCAGGTGCAGCGAATGGCCGATCTCGTGATGCTGCGTCGCAGGATCAGTCTGACGGGCCGATGTCCGGTAAGGGCCGGAAGCGCCGGAAAGCCAAGGCATGGACGCGCCTGCCGCCATGTCCGCTTGCGGCCTGTCGAGCCAGGCACCGCGCACGGCGGCTCGCAGCCCATTGCTGCCTTTTCGAGCCGAACTACTCGCCTAGAGGAAGCGTACCTTGATCTGAGAATCATTAATCCAGTATTCTGTGTGGTGCTCTGGCGGGAGCATATGTCGCACAGCTCCGATGGGGCAACGCATGAGGCATGTTCCAAGCCGTCCGCGATGGGAGGGTGTAGGAAAAAAATACCGAGACGAGTGAACATGACCGGTTTCCTTCTCGCTTTGAACCAAAAAATTCGACCGGCGAGAGTTCATTCTTGAGCCCGAATGCCGATTTCGCTTACCCCGCTCCGAAAATAAGTAATCTGCTAGAAAGTCAAAATTCCTAAATTACATGCGCGTTCATGCTCGGTATTGATTCAAGGATCGAACGAGGATCTGACTCCAGAATGGCTCTCACAGGGGAGACAAACACACTAACCTCAGTGTCCGAGCTGTCGAAACGTAAATCATACGGCTGGCCAGAAAAAAGCTCGTGGTGGTCCGGCACGCCGCTCCCGGAAACTATAGATGCCGCACGCGATAGCGATTTCTTGAAGCCATAGCTGTCAGGAAAGTACTTCCTCAGAAATCCGCTTGATGAGACATTTTTTATATTACATCTTTTTCGCTGCCTCTTAAGCTTTTCAACTATTGATAGGTCGATATAGGCGACAATGGGAATGACGTGACTGTTGGGCCAAGATTTAACAAAAAATTCCCAAATCAAATTCTGTTCTGGAAGCTCGCTCCGATCAATAAGAAAGACTGCAAAGTGAACTTTAAAGTCCGATAGGCCATGGCGCGACGACTTGTAGTCATCCATCATTCTCCCGAACCTAGTTCCAAATCCCATTTCTGCAGTAGTGTTTTTTTCAGCTTCCCAGAAAAGCGATAAGAATTTCTGAGCAGAGACAAGGAGTGCCATTCTTTCAGAGTATAGGTGAATCTTACTGTTCACGTTTCTCCCTGCGGCATTAATTAATTGGTTAACCATAACTATTGCTGAAGAAGGATTTCTGAATATATTCCAGTCCTGTAAGATGTCTTCAATGTCATCATCTGTGATGTCTGAAAAATGGAAGTAACGATTGTTTTCAGTAGAAGTGATACACGAAATGCATCTTCTTGAGCCCACCCGATACATGTGGTTTGAGTCACTCTGCACGGAAGTTGGCCCAAGATCCTGATATATTGACAGTCCTGAGATTGGCTCAAACCTTGTTATCCTGCCTTCGGTGTCACTAATTTGGTGGTATACTTGAGCACATGAGTTTTCTTGGGATACTTTCTGAAAAAATGGTATAAGTAACGAGGGGATTAATCCGGATGGATTGTAAGATCCGATGCATCGATAAATATCTGTCATTGTCTTATATAATCCCATGATCTTTGTATATGCCGCGCACGATTGAGTTTAGGCAGCCAACCCAGTTATTCTGCTCACTTGTTGCGTCAATCTCGTATGTGTGAATTTTGTCTTTCATGTCCCAGCGTTCGGCGGCATCTTTGAAAATTAACTCCGTTTCCCATGGTTCCGGGATGACTATCGCCAGGCATGCGTCCCTTATTAAAATTTCGTGCTCGACCTGAATCTCTATTGATGTCGATCTTTCATCTCTTGAAGGAGAGTTGGGGCTTAGGCTGGCGCTCGGCGGGAAGTTCGCAAGCGCCTGAATCCCTTGAGCCTCAAATTCTATCAGAGGGAGATTTTCAATTTTTTCTGTCCCACCTCTTAGGTAATCCTTTGCATCGTTATAGAATCTGCCCGTTAATTTCCTAGCGAAAGTCATATCTCCAGGTAAGCGGAAATCTTCAATTCTCGCCTTTTTGTCGAAAAATCCCTTGTACAATCCAAGTGCAAAAGCTCCGGTGTCAAATGGATAGATCGCGCGAATTTTATCGATAAACTTAGGGTCGATGATGAAGCAAAATGGCCAGTGAAATTTGAGGCTTCTGTGAATTGCTTCCTGAGTTCGATATGCTGGCCGCCCATAGAAGAGATAGGTGAGGTTTTCGTTGAAAACGTCACATTGAGATGGCGAAATTACCTCACCTCGAGAAATATCTACGAAGTTGTACGCTGATGTTGTGTGTAGCAAGGGTAATGAAACTTTGTCTTCGGGAGAGCCCTCAACAAACTTCAGAATTCTATTTTGCGCATAGGTCACTAATTAAATATCCTCCTATAGATCGTCAAGCCGAAGCGTCCTGTTTACAAGGGAATATCCATGACGCACTATGAGGCGATAGTCAAAACTTTTCACGCTCATAGACTTAGACATAAGTGATTAAACTATCCATCTGTGACCTATATTAGCTTTCGTGGTCCAGCGAGGCGCTCACGCTGTCTATTTTGCCACAATTCATCTATGATCTACCCCAAGATCTCTGGTTTCCGCGCCCCGAGGAAAACTTTGGTTCATGCGAAAGCGACAGGCTTTGGTGCATTTGGGCGCGGCCGAGGCGTGTCTAGTTGCTTCCACGATTAGCTGCTCAGAGCACGGAGGTGTCGATTGACGTGGTCCGCCTGAATAGCAGCTTTCGGGACTATGCTCATCGGAGGCAGGCCCGATTCCTGCGCGTTCCCGCAGAGCGGAAGGAGTGCCGCGACCGGTAGTTTGCTGCGCTCGTTGCTGGCAAGGCGTAGCTAGTATCCGCCGCTGTGCTGAGCGTCGTCGCGGTTCCACCAGCTTGGCACTAGCCATCAACTACCAGATGCGCACCCGTTCTTCTTGATGGTACGATAGCAGTAAGCAGTCTTGCGTTTAGCTCAAGGAGGGAAAAATGCACGCAATGACAGTGGTTAAGTTCATGCCAAAGCTAGGCATGGAAGAAGAATTTGAGACAATCTACAAGAGTCTCTCACGGGAATTCGATGGCCTTAGGAGGATATCTCTCGTGAAGGGGACTGACGGCGGGTATTTTGGCGTTGGTGAATGGGACAGCTTCGATCATCTCGTGGCAGCCCGCCAAGCGATGCAGAATAATCTCGACCAATTCCGCCACACGTTGTCGAGCTTCTCGGAAGATTTGGGCGTCACGGACGCGATGTCGGGCAACGTTGCCTTCTGTTGGAGGTTCGATGGCCTCGTTGATGAACCGTAGTTCAGATGCTTCGGCGGAAAGGCGCTTGAGCCCCACGTCAGCCCCGACTGCTTCCGGAACACGGCCCGCTACCTGCTCGTTTCACTTGACACATCAGGAGGAGATGTAGCGATGCATGAGAACACAAGCATGATTTCATCCGACAAGGTCAATGGCACGGCGGTCTATTCGCACACCGGCGAGCAGATTGGCACGATCGACCACCTCACCATCGACAAGGCGACCGGTAAGGTGGCCTATGCCGTTATGGGATTCGGGGGGTTCCTGGGAATAGGTGAAGATCATCACCCGATCCCTTGGGGTAAGTTGAGCTATGATACCAGCCGGGGTGGGTACGTGACAGACATCACGTCGGAACAGTTGGAAGGTGCGCCGGATCGCGGAGACGATTGGTACCGCGACCGCGATTGGGAAGCGCGCACCCATGACTACTACGGTGTACCCAGCTACTGGGCCTAGTCTCCGCTAGCTTACCTAGAAACAATCGTGAAGCCCGGCCGTCCGGCCGGGCTTCACGATTGTTCGCAGCGAGAATTTTTAGTGACCCCCGAAGCGTGGGATGCTGATCGGGTGCAAGTTGTCCAGCGGTGTTTCCCAAGTTCGCGCTTCGTTTTGGTTTCGTCCGGCGTGTTCTGCCGGAGGTTTGGGAAGCCGATATCCAGTATTTTCAGTAACGTAGGCCGCTTGTTTCCTCGTTCACACCGAAGATGTCAGGAGTTAGAGCCTCTCATTACCCACCATCATGTCTGTGACTTTGAAGACTTCGGCGTCACGTGGGCGAGGAGATGCGAAGTGCGCTCTGCTGCGTTGATCCTCTGCAGTCCTCAGGATTGCCATTTCGTCGAGATGCCGGACCTTGAAACGGATCAGGTCGGAAAGCGTCATGCCGTAGAGATTGAGCGCGCAGAGTTCTGCCGCGCCTGGAGCTAAAGTCCACTCTGAATTCTTCGCCATTGTCTCACAATAAATGCAGTCGATGTCGACGACGTTCTAGGGGTTGATCGAGCGTTGTTCCAGAAGTCGCGGTCAGGACGTGATGCGCCTTTTCCCCCACCTAGGTTCAGGACGCGTTGATTTGGTTGGTAGAGCGTGAGTCAGCCCGTTTCGCCAGTTTCGCTCGGATAGGTCGTGCGACGCTGGCTTGCTCCTGCGCGATCCGATGCGCCTCGATGAAATCTGCCATCACCTGGACCGGCGGTCGTGCTTCGCCATGGCAAAATACGCCGAGGCTTTGCGAAGATTTTTATCGGACTGGCGTAGATCCTGGCTCAACCGCTCGAGCGCCTTCATCCTCTTGGCCAAGTGGCCAAGAATGTCCGCGCGTCGGCCGCTGTCGACCTCGGCCTTTTTGACCCGGTCGTTTCGCGTCTTCGCCTGACAGCCGATCATCGCGGCGATCGTCGTGATCGCTGGCGAGAGACAGCCGTGCGGGCCGGTGCCGTCGAGACCGATCCGCACCGCGCGCCCGCGGGCTTCAGGGAATTAACTTGTTCGTAGTCGTGCTCATGGTGATCCATCCTCCTCAAGAGCTGGAGCCGTTGGCAAACTTGGAGCGGTTCACATAGGGGCGTCACCGAATACCCCGGTGACGCCATTTCTTGAGACGAAGGCGTGAATTCAGGCCTTGCGGCGCCGGGCGAAGCCGAACGCACCCAGAGCCCCCATCAGGAGCAGGCCGCCGGCAGGCAGCGGCACGGGGCTCAGCTTGATCGAGTCGACATCGAAACCATCCACAGAGGCGGTCGTGTTATAGAGCCCACGGCTAAAATCAATCAGCCACAGGTAACTCCAGGGTCCGCCCGTGATGTTGACGGTCGTGGTCGGGGTGCTGTTTCCGCCATCGCCATTGTCGACGGTACCCATGAATTGCGCCTCAGCCCAATTAAGCGCCGAGGAGACAAAGACCTGCGCAGCCTCGTAATGGTTGGACGGGTTGGTGACCTCGAAAATCATCGCCGAGCCGGTAAAGGCCGGCGCGATTTCGAATGCCATCGCACCACCGAAATCGTTGCTGCTGTCCTTCGCGAGCCCCAGGGAATAGAAGTTCCCATCGGGATCACCCTGGTTGACATTGGCGGAGAGCAGGCGGTCGGCTGACGTCCCGCAAACCAGATCAGTATTGGTCAAGCCACCGAACGTGTTGACCACGCCGCCCTCACATTGCGCCCCTACGACCGACAACGTGGTCGAGGCCTGCGCGGATATGACCGAAGCGAGGAGCGCCGCTCCTGCGAGGCTCATTAGGTATTTAGGTTTCATGGTATTCCCTTGTTAAACAATTACTCGGCTAATCTCGCGGTGATCGAACCTCGCGCCCAAATGGCCGCAAAGTTGCGAGTCACCCCGAGGCAATTGTGGCTTCTTTTGGGCGAATTTGTCAACTTTGTCGGACTTGTCAGATTTCTCTAATTGAAAATATTCGTCACAATGGATTTAGAATTCAGGGTATTGTCGCGAATTTATCTGAATAGAGCTCGAATTCTCGCGGGCTGCGGCCCTCAGATTCCGCCGTACGGCGTCACCCCATGCCCCGGTTTCCGAGCCGACTGTCATCGATCTTGGTCCGGTGAACGGCCATCAATCCAGCCGAAAGGTCGTGGAGGCCAAGGTCATCGCCCAGAGTGATGACACGGGGGCAGGGCGGCGGTGCGCGTGGCTTTCCGCGCCGCCGCCTGCGCGGGGCGCCCTGCCGGTGCGTGCCTGCGCGGCATTCTGTGCAGGAACGACATGGCGGGCCGCGCTGGAGTGCGGGCCGCATGTACGCGCGCTTCAGCTTTGCGGCTGGCCTCCCGCCCGCTGTTGCCAGCCCTCTGGCCTGCGAGCCCGGGGGCAAAATCGGTCAGCGCCTGATGCGCATCGCCGCGATCCGCGCCGAGGTCGGGCGGTTGGCCCGCCTGATCACATAGACCAGGAGTCCGAAGACCGCGAAGAGCAGCCCGATGCCTGTCAGCCCATACCAGGGAGCCAAGAAGCAAAGGGCAATCAGCAATGCCAGGGACACCACGAAAGTTGTTACGAAGAGGAGGTCTGCCAGTTTCATTTTCTTGCATTCTTATTGCGCGCTGCGCCCTCTGCGATCGCATAGGAGACATCCCGCGATCGGTTGGGTGCCGTCCTCACCGGTAGTGGAGAACCACGGCAACGGCGAGGGCCGGGCGGCGCGTCAGCGCTGAATTGCCGATGGCTTGGCAAGGAAGGCGAGGCAAGATCCAGAGGGCAACTTCGCCGAGACCCGAAGCCGTGATCGCCGCCCCAGGCCCAGGTGTCGGGCCAATCGTCGCTTTCCGGATACGTAGAATCGGCCTAAGTTTCTCAAATTTCCAGAACTGCTTTTCATGTTGCTCGCCATCTTTTTGGCTATTCCGGGCCCATTATTCATGCTCCGCGCATTTCTAGTCCTCTGCATTGCCACGTGTTGCTGGCAGATCGCCGCCGCTCATGCGGAGGCTTGCAGCGCTATCGACTTCATGGCCATGCCACTGCCGCAAACCGGCCATCCGCCGGAAATTGAAGCGCTGCTGGCGGCATATCCCGACCTGCTGCTTTCTGCGGACGGCACCGCGATCTCGGTCGAGGGCTCATCCTGGCTGCCGCTCGGGACGCGCCGCGAAATCCGTGCGCAGCAGGCGCTGGTGGCCCCCACTCCGATGGACCAGTTCCTTCAGACCTATCCGCTTGGCACCGCGCCCGTGGCGATGCAGCAGCGAAAGGCGCCTTTCTTTGATCCCGGCCGGTTTCGCAACGGGAGGTTTTTCGCGCTGCTCTGGTTCACCTCCGAGGCGGTCGCGCGCGAAAGCCTCGTCCGCGTCGATTTTGCGGGTCTCTCGGAAGCCGCGGTCATGGTGACCGCGCGGCGCGGCGTCGCCTGTCAGCTGCGCGCGGCAGTCGCCCGGCTTGAAGGTCGGCCTTCAGAGGTCCTCACGGCGGCCTTCCATGCCCCCGGTGGCGGGTTCAATTGGCGCCGGATCGGCGGGACCGACCGTCTGAGCGCCCACAGTTACGGCATTGCGGTTGATCTCAACGCCGAGCTCGGTGGCTACTGGCGCTGGTCCGGTGCCGAGGAGGGGCAGGTCGGCGCTTACGACACCCGCATTCCGCTGCAAGTCGTCGACGCCTTCGAGACCTACGGTTTCATCTGGGGCGGCAAGTGGCACCATTTCGACGGCATGCATTTCGAATACCGTCCCGAGCTCATCCTGCACGCCCGCATCGCGGCAAATATGAGGTAACCGAATGCCCTTCCGCGCCCGCAAGAGCGTCATCTTCGGTCTGGCCCTGGCCCTGCTCGTCGGCGTCGGCGCTCGGGCGCAGGAGGTGCTCGGCCGATACACGGCGATGATCACCCCGGCCGATCAGGTCAACTCCAATGGCCAGCCGTTGTCCCAGCCAAGCCAGATCCTCGCGCAGGAGCGCGCGAATTTCCACCGGTTCGGGATCCGCCAGACAGAGGACACCGGCGACGCCTATTTCGGCGCGCGCGAGATGCGGGCGGAATTGCCCCGGCTCCTGTCGCGCGGGCAGATGGACAGCGCCGCCCGATCCATCGTGATGGCGGGCGGGCTGGTGACCGTCGAGATCCTGGGCCAAGGCGGCCGGCCCTACGCACTGCGGGTCAGCGGTGGCGCGATCGGAGCCGTCGCGCAACCACCGAGTGCCGCTCCCTTTCCCTCGGCGATCACCGGCCGCTGGACCTTCGGTCGTGTCACCGGCGTCAGCGGGGCTGTGGCTCAGGCAGGCGATCCCGTCGTACGCGTGGCGCTCGAGTGCATGCGTCCCGACGGCGGCGGCGCAGCCCTTGGGCCGCTGACGCTTCGGGTCGTGGCACCGGCGGCAGCGGCCCTGCCACCGGGACCGGTGACCTTTGCCGCGGTGGTGGACGGGGCGCTGCTCGGCTCGATCGCCATGACCGCCAGCGGCGGATCGTTGGCAGGACCCCTGCCGTCGGGCGCTCCTCTCGTCGCGGGGCTCAGGAACGGCAATCGCCTGGAACTGTCGATGGGCGCGACGCCGGTGGTGAGCGCCGGCCTGTCGGGCAGTTCGGCGGCGCTTTCCTTGCTGATGGACTTCTGCGCGACCCCCGTCGACGTCCCGCTCAGCGCCGCGCTGTCCGCCGTCCCCGAGCTGCCGCCCGTCGGGGATGCAGCGGCCGGCGGCACGGCGCTGGTGGCTCGTGCGGAGGCGCCGATCGAGCGCGGCGTCGTGGGCGAGGAGGCCATTGGCAGCCGACTTGGCCTCTGGCTTCTCGGCCAGCGCCCCTCACTGGTGCGCAACCGAAGCTTCGAACTGGCGTTTCCGCTGCCCGAGGGCTACCCGGAATACGAAAGGCCGCAACATCCCGGTCGCGTGACCATGGAAGAGGCCTACGCATACTCCGAACAGATTGAGCGCGGTCGGCGCGCCTATCTCGAGGATTTGGCGGCAAGGGCCGCGGCGGAGACCCTTCCGGACCGTGTTACCTTGACGATCCCGGCGCGGCTGACGCGGCCTGAACCGGGCAAGCCGACCCGGCTGGATTTGGAAGGTACGTCGAAAATTCTGACAAACTACGAGTTGCAAGCCTCCGTTCCGGCGGCGCTGCGGACGTTGCAGATGGACCTTGGCTCGACGATGGGACGGGTCTTCCTGCGCGAGAGCGCGCCGCTGCCCTTGCCTCTGCCCGAAGAAATCCGCGCGCTGGAGCCTCCGCTCGACCCGACCGGGCACCCAGGGTTCGAGCTGTTTCCGGTCAACGACATCTACCTGCGGGTCACGCTTGCCCTGTCGGATCCGCAAGTCCTGTTGCCGCGCGACGGAGAGCAGGCGCGTTGGAGCCAGGGACCCTCCGCAGAGATCGCCGCGCGGGTGCTTGAGGTGCGGCTGTTCCGCAGGCCGCGGACACGGCATGACGAGCCGCAGGCGCCGGAGACGCTGTTGGCGACCTGGCGGCGTGACACGGCGGCTGCGATGCCCGAGGCCGGGAACCTGGGCGCGCTTGACGTCTTCGCCGCGACCTATGCCGCAGGGGTCGAGGACGGGCGGCTCTTGAACCTGTCGGGCTGGCACTTCGACGCCTCTGGAGGCCCGCGCACGGTTGGCCAGATGGGGCTGAGCCCGGACGTCGCGGCGCAACAAGCCGACCTGCTGATCCGGGCGAATGCGGTGCTCGAGCGCACCCCGGAGCGAGAGTTCGCGCCTGACCTGCTGCTGCGTCTGCTGGAGCAGCTGGTCGACCCGATCTCGCGCGATGGCATGATCCCTCCGGGCTTTTTCGGAGAAGCCGCCGCGCTGAACGAGATCGCGCGGGCAAAAATTCTGCGCGACGCCGGACCCAAGCTCGCCGCGTACATCCGCGCCCGCGCGCCGGTGCTGCCGCTGCCCGTCCGCTCGCGCGGGATGGCGGAGCTGGGAGCGTATGATATCAGCGCGCAGGTGTTTGCCCTGGCCCTACGCGGCGGACAGCTTGCCTATCTTCCGACGCCTTCGCGCAATCGCAGTCTCGATGGCATGCTCGACGGCATAGGCGACGCACTGCCGGTTCCGCTCGACACCGCCGAGGCGCTTCTGACTCGGTTGGAGACGGATACCCTGCCCGGACGCAGCGTCCCGGTGGTTCTCGATATGCGTCTGGTTTCTGCGCGTGCCGTGCCGCAGACGATGGGGCCGATCACCCTGGACGAGCTGCAACGGGTCGTGCTCACCTGGCAGCCAGAGAGGCTTCGGATCACCGCCGATATTGCCGGCACGCAGGAGTTGCTGACGCGTGAATTCGATCCCGCCGCCTTCGGGGCAGGAGAGGGGGCAGCGGTGCCGGACGACGTCTATGAAACAACCGCCGAGACGATCCTCGGAGCCTGGGCGTCCCGCAACAGCACCGTGGAAGACCTTGCCAGCGACATCCTCGCGGACCGTGATTTCCGCGCCCGCATGGGGCAGGCGCCGCAGAGCGCCATCGAGGCCCGCGCGCGCGAGCAGGCCGAGCGTTTGATCGCATCGGCACCGGACACGTTCTGGATTGGCCTTTCGGTACAAATGGGCAGCTATGATGCGGCAGCTCAGCGCATTCCGATCACCAATGTTGCGATCTTTCCACTCCCCGGCCGCCTGGATGAAGGGATCAACGGGCTGCCTGGCCTGCATTTTCCGAGGCGCGCCGCCTTTGACCACCTGCCCGCCGCGCCCGCGGACTACGATCTGATTGCCGGGCTCGATGGCGGGCGCCATGCGCTTCTCTTTGCGCATGTCGCCATCGCCGAAGAGCAGGACCGCCGCGATTCTCTGGCCCTGGCGCGACCCGACCGGCTGCTGTTCCTGCGAGAGACCGGCAACGGGGACGTGACGGTCGCCTTGTCCAAATCGCTCGAAGCCGCGCCGCGGCTGGGGCTCGCGCCGCCCGCCGCCGCGAGCCCCGCGGGCGCGCCGGGCGTGAGGACGCCGGCACACCCTTCTGGCGCGGACGGTCTTGACGAGGCGGTGCCGGCGTCCTCGCGCCCGCTCCCAACTTTCACCGCGCCCGAGGTTTTGCGGCTGGATGCCGAGGGGCTCGATCTTCTGGCGCTGTCGCTGCAACCTGAACTTTACGACGCCCGCGCCTTCCGCAGGATGTTTATCGAGCGGGTCGCGCGCGAGCGCGCGGACCTCGCGGCAGGCCGCACGCCGCAATGGGGCCGGTTCTTCGCCAACCCGGAACTCGAGCTTTTGCCGTCCCTGATCGAGGACCTGCTTCCCGATTTCGCCGCATGGAGCCAGGCTCGCGCGGCGGCGCTGCCGCAGCGGCTGCGCCTGTCCGTCGGGCTTTCCGGACCCCACCCCGAGACCGGCTGCCGTGCGGCGTGGGCCTTGCCGCAGCCGACTGTGGCTGACCGGGCGGCGGTTGCGCAGGCCGCGGCGATGCTGCCGGGGGTGATGCCCGCGGCCCGCGTGTCTCCGGTATCGGACGCCACGAAGCCGGGCGGTCCCCCGCTGCACGTGGTGCTGGGCCGGCCGAGCCACCCGTCGGGCTCGGGCGGGACCTGGGCGTGCGACGTCGTCGACGTGCGCAAAACCTCCAGCGATTTGTCCGAGGCGCGCACCGGCCTACACGCCGGGGCCGCGCCCTATGTGGATGCGCTTGTGGCCGCGGAGGTGCCTTTGGTCGATCAGGTGACACCTTCGGGACCGCAGGCGATCGACTACCTTCTCACCGCCGAGGACATACGCCTCGAGAACCTGGCGCCGGGGGCGGGCGACCAGCCCGGATTGCGCGGGGTGCTCGTGATCCGCGCCAGCGTGTCGGCGGTCGAGACCTGGCAGTTTGACACGACCACGCGCAAGATTGTTCCCGCCGAGTCCTACGCCGAGGACGCCTGGCAAAGCCTGCTGCCATCGCGGGATACATCGGCGTTCGACATTCTGGGGTTGCGCCTCGGCGCCTCCCTTGCCGATGTCGAGACCACGGTGGCCGACCGCATGCCCGGCGCCTTGCGCCATGTCACGCCGCCCGCGGCGCAGGCGGGCATCTACGACCACGCGGAGGGCTTCAGCACGCCGGATGGCCGTGAGGTCATCCTGTCGATCTATGATCCCGGCGACGAGGCCAGACCCGCCGTTGCCCTCATGCGCTATCGCTACCTGCCGCCGGGGACCGCCACCGTGGAGGCGGTGCGCAAGGCGGTGACGGAGAAATACGGGCCACCGGACCGCGAGAGCGGCGACGCCATGGCCTGGGGCGTGCCATCGCAGGAACTCGATCCCGCCGAGGTCTGCGGCGGCCACAATACACTGCGCGGCAGCAATGCGCCGAGGCTGTCGGCAGAGAAGACGCGGGACGAGCTTCGCGCCGAGACGTCGGAGGGGAGCTACCAGCCGCCGGAATGGGGATACTACGGCTGGCCCGTTCCCTTGGGCGACGTCCCCGAGTATCAGCGCGCTCAGGCCGAGACCTACTGTGGACCGGTGGTTCTTGCCCGGATCCGCAGCGATGTCCACGAACCCGGATCGGTCGACCTGACGGTCTGGCTTCTGGACAAGCCGGAAGCCGAGCGCCGGGCCAAGGCGGCGGCAGGCACGGTGGTTGTGCCGGACCTCGACATGGACCTGTGACCGTGGTGAGGCGCGGCTTCCGGGATCGGCGCCAAGCGGGATAGGGGGCGGCGTGTGTCGCCTCGCGGAACCTACCGGCCCCGGGGCCAGAGCCGTCGAAAGAACCCCAACGCTCTTGCGTAGATTTCGCGGTTCATCGGAATGTTTTTGCCCAGTTCAATCATCAGTGAAAGGATGCCAAGGAGCGCAGCTGCCGCAAGGATGACCGGGCTGGTCAGGATGGTGTCCAGAATGTCGGGTCTGACGACGGATTTTTGGCTCACCCCATAATATCTGAGGTGCATTTCGAGGCTGGTTGTTTCGGAGATGGCCGACAGGATCAATCCCGGCTCGTCCTGATCGAAAGAAGGCGTGATGTGGCCAAACATGTTCGCCGGCCTGCTGCTCTTGCCCAACCCAAAGAACCTGGGGCTGGTCCAGACTTCCGCCGTTGCGCCGCGCGAGAATTCGCCTTGTCTGACCAGTTCCAATGTCGCTCGGAACCATGAAGCCGCGAAACTCGATTGTCGCGCTTCCCAGTGGCCGGAAAGAAGGTAGTCGTTTGACCCCGATCCGATGTCGCTGCCGAAGACAATGGCGCCGTTGATCGACAGGGCCGGGTGTCGGCTCCAGATGTGGCCTGGGACAATCAGCCTGTCGCCGCGTTTGAACTCCGGCTCGGCGCCCGACAGGACTTCGATGACCATGCTGCCGTCCAGCTTGTAGCGAAGCGCGATCGTGGCTCCGGACGGCCACGCAACGACACGCGGCCCTGCCTCGGTCTCTTCGAAAATCACCGCTGGGCAGAATGGACCATCGACAGCCTTGAGGTCCGGCAGAGCCCGGGCCCGACACAGGACGACCTCTTCGAGCTCCCAGTTGTTGACGTCGCCCCGCAGCGCGACCGTCGCCCCGAAGGTCCGCGCCTCGATCACAAACGTGCGGCCCCAGGAGCCGTGGACCATTGCGATGCAGAGGAGAACAATGATCGCGACCGCAAGGCAGAAAAGCACTGTCTCGGCGACGGTCTTGTCGGTTTTCTTGCTCACTGTCCGCGCTCGCCCGGAGATGCGAGCGTGATGACATCGCTGGATGAGCTGCCATTGTCGCGAACGCGAAATACGGTGAGCTGGAGCAGGTCCTCGGCGGGCAAATCGGGAAGGACGCAGAGCGTGTCATAGGCAGTCCGAGCCGGCACATCGACCGGAGTGCAGGCGATCGGGGGCTTGGCGTCGTCGCCGATGTAGACAAAGACACGGCTCGCACGAAAGGAATTGATCAACAGCTCGATCCCGGCTGCGGCGGGATCGTTCAGAAAGGCCACCGTGATGATGTCGGTCTGTCCAGAGGAGCAGGCGCCGAGCGAAATCCTGACGGCAAGACTGTCCTTGGAAACTTGCGACAGCTTTGCCGGGTGCTGCGTCTGGAACGGAACGTCGGCAATGGTTGGCCCCGACGTGGTGTCGGCAGGGACGATCCTGTAGGTATTGACGGCCTCGTACAGGCCATCCGCGGAGAGGACGCGCACGCAAATCTCTTCGCCGCGCCAATTTTCCGGAACATACGCCTTGAGATTCAATAGGCCCGAGTCCGGCTGGTGCACCTGGGCACCGGCGAACACCGCGCCTGATATCCGTGCGGCCTCGAGAAGTTCCTCGTTGAATGGCACGGCGCCATTCACCGCTTCGTTCGCAAGCACAATAATATTGCCCGCATCCACCGATTGTGCTGCAACTGGGGAGGCGAGAATGGCCAACATGAGGAATGCGATTGTGACGCGCATCATGAGTTTCGTGGCTGCGATGTTTATCGGAACCCTAGCCTACCCGACTCTCGCGGTTTCGCAAATGGTCAGTGTCCTGAACGGAGAGGGCGAGCACGGCTATGGTTTCATGTTCGCGCATAACGGGAATTGCTACGTGGCATTGCCGCGACACGTTGCCGGACCGGAGTATTTGCCAAGGATCAACCTGTCCACGGCGGCACCGGTCGTCTCGGGGACGGGCAGCGTACTTCGTCCGTTCTGGGAGGGCATCGACCTTGCATTGGCCGTCGCCTCCGAAGCGCTGCACCCGCAGTGCACGGCCAGCCTCGCAGACTTCAGCCCGTCGCGCTCGGCTCTGACGGCCGCCACCGCACAGCTCTTGCGATTGCAGCCAGATGGGTCTGAGGACCGTGTCCAGATCGTCATCGAGAATCGAGGATACCTGTCCTTCGTCGGACGTGTCGCCCCCGGCGAGCCGAGGGAAATCGCACAGGGAACCTCGGGAGCCTTTGCCTTTTCGCGCGGCGAGCCGATCGGCATGGCTCTGACATCGGATGACCCGACGCGCGCGACCTTCATGCGGGTCGAGGAGATCGGCATCAATCTGGAGCGCTATCTTTCGCAAAGCGGTGGGGCACCGCTTCAGCCGCCGAAAATCGACGCCGGACCCACGGCAGAGAGCCCGGAGGGACGGCTGCCGCTGGTGCTTGTGTCCTCCAGCGTTCCGGCGGTGAACCCGACGCTCGCGCCCGAAAACATGCTGGGCGACGGGATGTTCGTTTTCGAGCCCGCGCGGCGCATGATCTTCGATTTCCGGTTCGAGCCAGACGAGGCGAAGCCGCTGAAGCGGCTGCGCCTGACCGCCCCGGCGGGAGGCAGTTACGCGGTGCCGAAGAACGTGTTGATTCAAGCCTCCATCGACGTCGAGGGTGCCGGATTCAGCACCCTCTTTCGCACTCAGTTCAGCCCCGACGGTGTCCTCGACACAGGTGACGTCGCGCCGCGCTTCGTCCGTCGCCTCAGGGTGATCGTGCTGGATACCTGGGCAGACGGACAGGTGGCGATAGATCGCGTCTCGGCCTGGTAGCGTCAGTCGATGATGCGGATCGTGAAGGCGACGGGTTCGGTGACGTTATTTAGCGATGCGACTCCCGTGACCGACCCCGTGTCCGAGATCGTGGCCCGCGCGTTCATGCCGTAAGGGGTCAGGAAAATCCCGTCGCTATTGACCGTGACAAAGCAGTCGTTCGGCCGGTAGCTGGCCTCTCCAAAGCAGCGGTTCTTTTCATGGTACTCTCCGACGGGTATGCGCCAATAGCCAATGCCATCCGCGTCGAGCGTGCCATTCCAGTCCCGCATTCTGGTGACATATTGGGCGCTTTCGATATTTGCCCCGTCGAACCTGATGCTGAAGATCGGCTTTGTCTTGAGAAACGTCTCGAACGCGATGCGCTTCACGGTCGAAATGGGGGACAGAAGGCCATATTCCAGCGCCATGCGCTTCAAGTTCTCGTCGCCCGATTCCAGCATGATCTCCATCGCGGCGAGGCTCCGAGCCGGGTCTGGGTCGCTCAGAAGTTCTTGGTAAGGATTGAGATCGCTCATCCTTTTGTCGATCATTGCCGAGATCTGTTCCGGTGTCAGACTTTACGCTGATGCGTAGGTCGGCAAGGAGACTGCCAATGCCAGAATACAACGATAGATCAAATTCCCTCTCCCGTAATGGCGATATGACGCGAATAAAAAAATGGGTCAAATGTCCGTCGGTCGCTTCCGTGGTGCCGAAAGCTATCGAAAGGCTACGTCAATGAGGAACGTCAGAAAAGGGCTGCTTTCAAGGCGCGTGATAGGGAACTGGCCGGCCACCCGGCTGGCCCTGGCCGAGCGGAAGCTCGACCGGGGACAGCCTGGCGGTCAGGTTTTTCGGGTTTTTTCGCCTGGCAGTGCCTCAACCGTGTCGCGATGCGCCACCATCGTGACGGGGGCAGGGTGGGTCAGCCGGATGTGTTCATCTGGGCAAAGTACAGTGTGGTATCTCTGTAGCTGCCCACTGCGTGCACTTCGGATATCTCCGGGAGGTCTGCCATGAAACGCCACAAAGAGCTGGACTCGAAGGAAATCCCGGTGCGTTGCTCTGCCTCGCTATGGGCCGAGAACAGGATGCCCTTGCGCGCGACGCGGACCAGGTGGGTCGCCAAGGCGCGAGCCGCGTCGAGCGACGGCTGGTGGATCAGCACATCTATGCAGCTGCAATAGTCGTAGCTGGACCCGTCGATGCGATCGATTGTGCCGGCGATATAGGTCCAATCCGGGCGCTTGCCGCGGGCAATCTCCAGCGCCTTCTCAGACAGGTCGAGGCCCGTGTAGTTCTTGATGTCCATGAGGTGGTAGACCTCAAGATCGCCACAGCCGACATCCAGCAGGCTGTGATCTCCCATCATGGCCAGATAGGGACGCATGAGCGATTGCTTCCACATCAGAACCTCACCGCGCGATCCGAGCCCGGATCCAAGCTCGGGGAACATCTGGTAGCGGAAATCCCAGAAAATCTCGTTCAGGAATCCGGCGCGGCGTTGTTCGGTAAGAATGCTGCGGGCCGTGCCGATCTGCTGATCGATCCACGGCAGATTGCCGACCGCGACGGGCAGGCCGTGATTGTCGCTATGCGCGTGATAGTGCAGCGCGCTCACCGGCTGGGCTTCCAGGCGCGACAGTCGCGGCAAGCCCAGGTGCGTGGGAAGGTTTGCGCCATCGGGCAATGGCGAGATCTCGGCACCGGCTTCCAGCAGGGCGAGCCCCATGCCAACCTGATCGGCATTGTGAAGGTTGTTGGGCAACAGCTCGACCTGCTCAAGCACGAAGCGCGCATGCTTGGCCCAAAGCGGGGCGAGGGTCTGGGCCACGCTGGCGGGCATGACGTAGAGACCCCCGTTGAAGTTCACGTCTGAAGTCTGCGATCCGGGTTCCATTGTCACCGGGACGGGGCGCAGGTCATCGCCGAAACCGGCCCTGTGGAAGAGCTCACGAAGGGCGGGCAACGGGGGATGGGGCAGATCGACCGGTTTGGCGCGGAACTTGCCGTCTTCGACGAGCTTGGCGGGGTCATCCAGGAAGACGATATCGGCGTCGGACAGGATGACGAAATCTGCGTCCAGAAACTCTGGGCTTTCCAGTTGATTGATCTTGTTTGAGAACCTTGCCGCCCCGTCTCCGAAGGCGGGCACTTCTATCAAATGGGCCCCCAAGGCGCGAAATGCGTCCTGAAGATTTTCATTCACAGCGCCAGGCAGGTGGTGCACGAAGATCTTGCAGGTCGTCTCCAGAGCGCGCAGCGACAACAGCCAGTTCCAAGCTTGCATCCGGAATCTGGGCTCGTTGTCGATCAGACAGGAAATGTGGATCCGAGGCGCTTGCGCGCCCTCTTGCGACGGTGTCGATGCCGCGACGGGCTGCGACGTGGAGGAGCCATCTGATGCCATATGACGTATCTGCCTTTGGTGTTTTTGCTTTTCGCGGACGCTAGTCCAAGGGGTCTGCCGGGGCAAAGTGTTTTAGCCCGTTCTCTGTTGTCGGTTTGATGGCTGTTGCTCAGGGGCCTGAAGAGAGCCGCGTGCCTCGCAGACAGCGCCGTAGGTAGGGTGGGCTTTCGCGGCTTTGCTCCCCTGTCCGTCAAGAAACTTCAGGACGCCGACAGGAGGTCAGCTCAAACATGTAGGCTCTCCGGTGCTATGGAAACAATCGGCGCCGAAGATATGCACGTCGTTTTCGTGGCTTTTCTCGACTCGCGGTATGTGCTGAATATTACATATTAAGACTCGAATTTTTGCTGTGCCTCGGATCCACCTTTATGGGCGCGGAGCGCGAATTCCATGCAGGATATTTCGGAAACAGAACTGATCTTCGGCATCTCGGAACCATATCGCCCGGTACCAGGCGTGGCGATAACGCCAGGAAAAACCGAGGCCGAGACGCTCGTTCGGCTGGAGGGGTTCCAGGTCAGGACGAACCCACATGCATCGGGCGCGGCATATCTTGAAGCAACCGCAAGCGCGTCGCGGGTCAGTGGCATCTTCACGGGGCCGATGGGCCTATACGACCTGAAGCTGGGCTACATGGACGAGTCCGACGGCGTCTCGCGCATGGAAATTTTCGTCAACGGCACGCTGGTTGCCGCGTTCAACTGGTCAAAGTGGCCGAGCAGCGACACGGTGACCCGCACTGCGAAGACCGAGTATCTACTGGCGGGCCTGGCGCTTGCTCCGGGGGACGAGATCACCCTGCGGGGCGCGCGGGACGGCGGCGAGCCTTTGCGAACCGATTACCTTGTGCTGACGGACAGGCTGACCACGGTCACCGGCAGCAACGGTGCCGACCTGCTGAGAGGCAGCGCTGCCGACGAAAGGGTGCTGGGCCTGGGCGGCGCGGATCGGATCTTTGCCCTCGGTGGCGAGGACCTGATCTTCGCGGGGGCGGGCGACGATACGGTTCGGAGCGGAGAGGGGGATGACACGATTGTCGGCGGTGCCGGACGTGACGTGATCTACACCGGCGCTGGGCGAGACATGGTAGTACTCACCGACCTGGCCGCTTTTGACAAGCTCTATGATTTCGAGGTCGGGGTAGACAGCCTGCGGGTGCAGATCAAGGGAATCACGAGCGATGACCTTTATCTGCACAAATGGCGTCTCATGGCGCGGACCGATGTCGGCGACATGCGGCTCGCGATCATTCCCGATGCCTGTGCCAAGCAGGCCACGGTTGCCGATCTGCTGCAACCCGAGGTGCCTGCGGATGCCTCGACGCTGCATTCTCTCGTCTTCGGGGAGGAGGTGAAGAGCGAGATTTCCTTCGCTGAGGATACCGACTGGTTTCGCTTCGAGGCCGAGGCGGGAAAGTTCTACGCCTTTACCCTGGCCGGAGACCCCGAGGCCGCGGCGGCGCTCGGCATGCCGGCGATCGCGCTGCGAGCTGGCGATGGGACGGTGCTTGGCAGCAGCAACGACAGCGGCGTGCCGGTGGCGCAGTTGCCCTACCTTGCGAGCGCCTCAGGAACTTTCTTCGTCGAGGCCTCAGACCTCTACGGCGGCGGGATGGGCAGCTATACCCTATCAGTCGTGCTCGCCGAAGATCTCGACAGCATTCCGGGGGACGCAAGCACCCCGGCCGACCTCGGTGCGGGCGGCGAGCTTCAGAGCGACCTGGGGTATCCCGGCGACGTCGACTGGATCCGGGCCGAGCTGAAGGCCGGAAGCCTCTACCGCGCCGACCTCTACAGCGAGGCGGGGACCAATCCCTACCTTTCGCTGCTCGATGCTTCGGGCGAGGTGCTGGCCCGCGACTACGGGGGCCAATGGGCGACGCTCTATCATCGTGCCGCCACCGACATTGAGGTCTTTCTGCAAGTGACTGCCGATTTCGGTCATGAGGCGGGGACCGGGGTCGGCCCCTATCGCCTGACCCTGGCGCTGGCAGATGATATCGATCCCATCGCCGAGGACGCCACGACATCGACCACGCTCCTTCCGGGTGAGCCACTGCGCAGCGATATCGGGTATGCGGGCGATGAGGATTGGCTGCGGGTCGAGCTGAAGGGCGGACAGAGCTACCGTTTCGACTTGGTAGGTGTCGCTGATCGCGACGATCCGCTCGCCTATCCCGAGCTTGGTCTCTACGGCACCGATGGCATGCAGATCGCGGCTGCGCAGGGAGAGGCGGACGGCGCAGCGCAGCTGTGGTACACGCCCGAGACCGATGAACTGGTCTTCGCCGCGGTGCGCAGTGAATATTCCATTTTCACCGGCGACTACCTGCTCAGCGTCGCATGAAGGCTCTGCCTGCAAGCGCTCCAAGGCTTCACGGATGCCCCTTCGCGCGCGGCAACCGCCTCCGTGTCGCAGCGGCTTTGTATGAAATGCATGTTCTGTCCTGAACCTGATGCCGGCGCGGGGGCGGGTCGGATCTATCCCCCAGCTCTTGTGTTACGGGTGGCGGCAATCATGATCTCGGCAATGGCGGCGTAGGCCTTTGACCAGGCGGCCTCGCTCCTGGCATCGAAGCGGGTGCCGCAGATTTCGCGCAGGGTGTCCAGCAACGCTGCGCCGACGATCCCGAAATGCTCGGACCGCGCGCCAAAGTCCACATGACGGCGACCCAGTTCTTCCACCACCGGCACGATCAGCTCGATCCGGTCGACGGAGTCGACCACCGTCGCCAGTGTATCCATCAGCTTGCGCCCCTGAACCTGCGGGCCTTCGCGAAAGAGGGGTCGCAGGGATGGCGCCCTGCGAAACAATATCTGGTAGAACAGCGCTCCAGCCTGCTCGCGGTTCGCGGCCATCAGGATCCAACTGCTGCGAATGGCCGCGATTTCCTCATTGGTGAACATGACCGTGTTTCCCTTCTCTCAGAACCACTCAAAATCCTCCTCGTCTTCGCTGGCAGAGCCGCTCGGGGCGGCAAGGTGACCCTCTGGGCAAATGCTGTCGTGGATCTCGCGCTCCTCGGGCACGGAATAGAGCGCCCGGAGCGCGGCAGCCGCGGCGCGAGCATCGGCGCTTGGCTCGGTGGCGGGGCTTTGCGGAGGATTGTCGTGCAGCCGTGCCGCCAGCGCCGCGATCTGCCGTGCGACCGCGCGCTGCTCTTTCATCTCCTCGGCGCAGCGGATGAAATCGTCCACGGCTCGCGGCCCGCGATGCAGCAGCCCGTCGAGTTCGCGCCGCAGATCGCTCCACAGGAAGAGAACGCCACCAAGTCCGGCGAGGCTGTCGCCGATGCGCTGCAACTCCTCGCCGACGCGGTCCTGCCGTGCCCCAACAGAGCCTGCGGTGATCTCCTGGATGGTCCTCAGCTCGGTCACGATGCTGGCCTGCGCGCTCGAGCAGGTGTCGGTCAACTCGCCGAACTGGCGTGCGACGAACATCATCGCAGGGCCGTTCCGGCGGGCCCGCTGGCTGCGAAGGAAAACGTTCAGACTGCCGCGCCGCATGTCGCCATCGATCTGCGCGAGGCCGCTGATGACCCCCTGCATCTGTGCGATGCTTTTGCGCAGGCCGCGCATCTGCCGCTCGATCGAGCGCTGTTGCGCCTGGCTTGAATAGAGCGCAGCCAGCCCCGCGCCGCAGCGGTCCCGCAGGTCTTCCAGCAGCGGGGCGACCTCTGACTTGCCGGACAGGGCGTCGCCCCACTCGGCGAATTGGCTACCGAGCTTGGATGCTGCCCGAAGCACCGCCGCGAGCCGCGTCAGGTCGGCATCGAGCGCGCGGCCCGCGCCGGCGAGCTGCGCGGCGGCAATCCGCAACACGAGCGCATGGGCATCGGGCGAGGTCGCGGCATCGGGCAGGCAGGGTCCAAGTGCGGCCCCCACATGTTCGAGCCGCTGGCGGAAGCTGTCGCCGACCTGTAGCGCCGAAATGCCGTCCGACATGTTCCCTGACACCCCGGTGACCGCCTCCACCACGCGCGAAGAGGCCCGCGCGGCGTCGCGCAACCGCGGCCCGAGTCCCGCCGCGAGCCCTTGCAGGGCGCTGCCGAGCCCAGCCAGGTGTGATAGATTTGCATGGGTGAAGGTCGCCTGGCGGGTCCGGATCGCCATGGTCTGGTCGAGAAGAGCGTCGCGCTGGGCGATCAGCCCGATATAGGCCTCGCGGCTCCGAAGGGACAGCGATTTGATTTCGGAGGAGAAACTCAGTTCGCCGTCAATGTCGGTTTCGGATTCGACCACGCTCGCCGTGCTGGAGAACAAGTCGATCATGCGCACCGTCTCGTGCAGCTTGGCCAGCGGCCGGGCGGTTCGCTCCAGCGTTGCGATCAGCCGATCGATGGTCTGGGCTTCCTGCGCATGGGCGGTCTCTGCCTCGCTGAACCGGCTGGCCAGCAGCGTGATCGTCTGCGCCACGTCGGTGTCGGCGAAGTCCAGAAGACCCTGGCAGTATCGGCCAAGGGTGTCCGACAGGGGGCCGATGTTCTCGCGCCCCGACAACAGAGCGTCGGCAGCCCGCGTGAAGGTGCCCTCGACGGCCTGGGTCATTGCCTCGAGGTCTTGCCGCACGGCCGCGGCGCGCAATGTCTGCGACGTGCGATCGCCCATACGCTGTTCTTGGTTCCGTGTTTCTTTCGGTTTCCGGCTCCGGGTCCTGCGTCGCGCAGGCGATGCAACGGACAGGGTCCCATTCCTCCCGCCGTTCTAGCTTCAGAAAGCTAATGTTTCCTTCGTGCAAGTGTGGCCCGGCGGCGGCACGCGCGGCGAAGCGGCTTAACGGTGCCGAAAGACTCTTGCTTCAAGAAGTCCCAAGGCAGGTCTTGCGGATCCCGGCATTCGGGACGGGCGGGCTGCCCCCGACCGGAGCGAGGCGCGAGAGGAGCGTGAGGATGTCGGCATATGTCGTTTCGATGATTTCCGAGACGCGCGCGTCGTTGGCCGCAGCGCTGGACAGCGGGGTGAGCGTGGTGCGACTTCATCCGCAGGACGAGATCGACACAGCTGGCGCGCAACTTCTGGTCGCCGCGGTGCTCGAGGCACGGGCGGCGGGTCGCCGCCTGTCAATCGAACTCTGCAGGGAGGAAGCCGCGGGACGGCTCTGGTGCGGGCTCGCTTTCGACCTGCTGCCGGAAACCGTGTGGCTGGAAGAGGACGCAACATGAAACGAACGGTTCTTGTCGTCGATGATTCCGCCTCGGTCCGGCGGCTGATCTCGTCCACTTTGCGCGCGGCCGGGTATGACACCATCGAGGCGACAGATGGCCAGGACGCATTGTCGATCGCTCGGACCGCGCGCCCTGCCGCGGTGATCACCGATCAGAATATGCCCAATCTTGACGGTCTCGGGTTCATCCGCGCGTTCCGGGCGCTGCCCGGCACGGCGGGTGTGCCGGTGATCTTCCTGTCGACCGAGAATGCGGAAACCCTCAAGCAGAAGGCCCGTGCCGCCGGTGCGCTCGGCTGGATGACCAAACCCTTTGACGACCGCAAGCTTCTGAATGTCGTCTCGAAGGTACTGGGCGCATGACCGAAGACGCAGAGCAGCTCTTCCCCATCGAGGCGCGCGCGCTTGCCGAGAGCCTGGAAGCCGGGCTTCTTGACCTGAAGTCGCATCCCGAGGATCGGGCATTGATCGACGGGGTGTTTCGCGACCTGCACACGCTGAAAGGCTCGGGCGCCATGTTCGGCCACACCCGGCTGGCGCAATTCCTGCATGACTTCGAAACGGCCTTCGAGGCCGTGCGCGACGGGCGCCTGCGCGTGTCGCCGGCGCTGGTGGAGCTGGGGCTGCGTGCCTGCGACCATGCGATGGCGCTGCTCGACGGCGGCTCCGCCGAGCCGGGCGAGGTTCTGTTGTCGGCCCTTGCCGCCCTGACCCTGGAGCCTGGCGCGGCACAGGCTGCCGCACAACCGGACGATCTGGCCGCCGGAACGGGTGTGGGCGATAGCCTGGCCTTGGGGCGGGAGGCGGCAGCCGTGCCTGATCAGGATGGGCCGCCCCCATGGTCGCTGAGCGTCTACTTGGCCGGAGACACGCTCACACTCGGTGGACGCCCGCTCGGTGTGCTCGATGAGTTGCGGGCGCTCGGCGCTCAGCGCCTGCACCCGCTCCTCGATCGGTTGCCGCCGCTCTCGGAGCTCACCCCTGACCGGCTCTACGTCGGCTGGCGGATGGAGCTTCCGGGCGAGCTTTCGGAAGAGGTGATCCGAGAGGCTTTCCTCTTTCACGACGAGGGGCTCGATCTGGAACTGGAACGGCGTGCAGCCGGTCCGGCCGAGGCAGCTGCGGCACGTGGCGCCACGGCGGCCGCCGATCCCGAACAGCCGGATGCAGAACGGCGGCCCAAAGGGTCGGCCGGCGCGATGATGCGGGTTCCGGCCGAACGGCTGGATGAGATGATGGACAGGGTGGGCGAACTTGTGATCGCCGAGGCGCGTCTTGCCGAATTGGCGGCCCGCTCGGGCGATACGCTGCTGATCACCGTCGCCGAGGAGATACAGCGCCTCGCGACCAGCATGCGCGAGACCACGATGTCGATCCGCATGACACCGATCGGATCGATCTCGGGAAGGTTCCGGCGCCTGGTTCATGACCTCGACGCGACGCTTGGAAAGCCGATCGACCTGGTGATCGAAGGGCAGGACACGGAGCTCGACAAGACGGTGATCGAAATGCTTGCCGATCCCCTGATGCATCTGATCCGGAATTCCGCCGATCATGGACTCGAGACGCCGGAGGAAAGGCGGTCGATGGGCAAGCCCGACGTCGGCACGATCCGGATGGGAGCCCGTTACTCCGGTGCCGAGGTGGTCATCACGCTTGCCGATGACGGTCGCGGGCTCGACCTTGGCAAGCTGCGCGCACATGCGGAAAAGCGTGGCCTGATCGGCCCCGAAGACGATCTCGACGACGCCGAGATCAGGGCGTTGATCCTGCAACCCGGTTTCTCGACCGCGCAAAGCGTCACCGAACTCTCTGGGCGCGGTGTCGGCATGGACGTCGTGCGCCGCACCATCGAGCAGCTGCGCGGCACGCTCGAGGTCGAGAGCGAACCTGGACATGGCACGCAGATCAGCATGCGTCTGCCGCTCACTTTGGCGATCATTGACGGTCTCTTGGTGGAAGTTGCCGGCGAGCGCTACACGATCCCGCTGGCCGCGGTTGAACATATCATCGAGCTTCCCGAAGACCGCGCACAGGAGACCGGCCACACCCGATTGCTGACCATCCGAGACAAGCTTGTGCCGTTTCTCAGGCTCCGGCAGTTGCTCGACAGCCCCGGCGCGCCGGGACCCCATCAGAAGGTCGTGGTCGTCACCGCGGGCGAGCTGCGGGTCGGCCTTACGGTCGATCGCATAATCGGCTCGAGCCAGACGGTCATCAAGCAGCTTTCGCCCCTGCATGCCGCGCTGAAGTCCTTTTCCGGCGCCACGGTCCTCGGGGACGGTACGGTGGCGTTGATCCTCGACGTGCCGCAGCTTGTTGCCTTCGGCCAGGCACTCGACGCGGTGGAGGCTGCATGATGCCGCGCGCGTTTCGATCGGCACAGCCCTCGCGAGAATTTCGGCCCGCGCAGGATGTCGTGACGCTGCGCCTTGGTGGCGAGCTTCTGGCGATCGAGAGCGGGCTCGTGCGCGAGGTGCTGGAGCCCGGTGCCATCACCCGCGTTCCGAATGCCCCGGCATTTGCCGCCGGCCTTCTGAACGTGCGCGGCACGGTCGTGCCGCTCACCGATCTGCGCATTCCCCTGCGGATGCCGAGATGTCCCCGCGATGCCGACACGCGGATCCTCGTGCTCGACCTGAAACTTGCCGGCGCGGCCTCGGTGGTCGGCATCCTTGCCGAGAAGGTTCATGAGGTCACGCAGATCTCCTCCGCCGCGATCGAGGACGTGCCGGACGTGGGGGCGCGCTGGCCGGCACAGTTCGTTCGCGCCATCGGCCGCAAGGACACGCAGTATTTCATCATCCCCGACCTCGACGCCATTTTCGCAGCCTTTCTCGCGGTGCCGCTCGGCGCCGCGCTCCAAATCGCCTGAGGAAGCCCCATGCGTCTCACGCTCAAGCTCAAGCTCTCCGCAACCCTGATCCTGCTCGTCGTCGCCTCGTTCAGCGCCAGTTTGCTCGCCCTGGACAAGCTCGCAGGGATGCAAAGCAGGATGGACGACGTTGTCCACACGCAGGCCGAGCGGGTGCGCCTTGCCGAGGAGTTGGGGCGCGACCAGCTTCGCGTGCAGCGCGATGTGCGCGAGTACATTCTGGCCGAAACCCCCGCGGTGAAGCGCGAGGTGTCGGCCGCGATGGACGCCGCCCGCAGCCGCCATGACGAAACCCTGCGGGTGATCCGAGCCATCGCCTCCGATGCGGGGCGCGAGAGGCTTGTCACCTATGAAGGGCTCGTTGACCGCATCCAGGCGATCAATGACGATGCGATGGCCCTGGCGGATGGCGGTCAGACCTTGCAGGCCTTCCGAAAGGTTAGCGGAGATGGAAAGCTGGCCTGGCGTGCCATGGAGGACGAGATCGATGGCATCTTGGACCTCAATCGTGAGGGGCTTTCACAGGCGGCGATCGCAGCGTCCGAAAACCATGCATCCGCGCGGGTCCTGACGATTTCCCTGATGATCGGCATCGCACTGGGCAGCACGCTTGCCGGCGTCTGGATCGTGGTATCGATTTCCCGCGGCCTGTCGCGGGCGATTGATCTGGCGCGCAAGGTTGCGCGGGGGGACCTCACCGAAACCGTGGTGATCGCGTCGAACGACGAGATTTCCGATCTTCTGGGCGCGATGAACGAAATGACGGGAAACCTGCGACGGGTGGTCGGCGAGGTGACGGGAGGCGCTGGACAGGTGGCCTCCGGCTCCGCGGAAATGGCATCGACCGCCGAGCAATTGAGCCAAGGCGCGACAGAGCAGGCCTCCTCCACCGAAGAGGCTTCGAGCTCCGTCGAGCAGATGACGGCAAACATCCGGCAGACCGCCGACAATGCCACCCAAACCGAGGAAATGGCCCGCAAATCTGCCGAGGATGCCCGCGATTCCGGACGCGCGGTGGCCGAGGCAGTGGAGGCGATGAAGACGATCGCCGAACGGATTCTGGTCGTCCAGGAGATCGCGCGCCAGACCGATCTTCTGGCTCTCAATGCGGCCGTGGAGGCGGCGCGCGCCGGGGAGCACGGTCGCGGTTTTGCCGTGGTTGCCTCGGAGGTGCGCAAGCTGGCCGAGCGCAGCCAGACCGCCGCGGGCGAAATCTCCTCGCTTTCGGGCAACACGGTGCGCGCGGCCGAAGCGGCGGGAAAGATGCTCGAAGGGCTGGTTCCTGACATCGAGCGCACGTCGGAACTCGTTAGCCAGATCAGTTCGGCCAGCCGCGAGTTGGCGTCGGGCGCGACGCAGGTGAACCTCGCGATACAGCAGCTCGACAAGGTCACGCAGGAAAACACTTCAGCCTCGGAAGAGATGTCGGCGACCGCCGAACAGCTCTCGGCGCAGGCGGAAAGCCTGCGGTCCGCCATCGCCTATTTCCGGACCGATGCGCAAAGCCAGCCCGGCACCGGTGTGGCCGCGGCGCCGCGGCGGAAGGGCAAGCCCAGGTCCAGAACAACCAAGACGCTCGACGCTGGCGGGTTCGACTTCGACCTGAGCAACGCCGAGGATGATCTCGACGCAGCCTTCGCGCGGCCGCCTCGCGGCAGCGCGGTCGCCTGAGGGACAAGGCCGATGCGTGCCGAGACCGTGGTGACCTTCGCCGTTGCCGACTCGCTGTTCGCGGTCGAGGTCCGGAGCGTGCAGGAAATCCTGTCGGCGCGCGTGCCGACCCGGCTTCCGAACGCCCCGTCCCATCTGCTTGGCCTGATCGACGTGCGCGGCACATCGGTCGCGCTGGTCGATCTTCGGAGCCTGCTCGGCGAGGCAGCGCGGGGGGATGACGAGAACACGCGCATTCTCATGCTGACGATCGACCGTGGCAGCCGCACCAACCGAGTCGCGCTGCGTGTCGATCGGGTGATCGAGGTCGCGGCCCTGGACCACGATGGCGCCATCGCCGCGCTCGAAGAGGCCGAGATGGTGGATTGGGATCAGCGCATCCTCAAGGGCGTCGGCCGTCGCAACGACGAGATCGTCGTGCTGCTCGACATCGGTGCCGTGTTCGATCCGCAGCTCATGGGTGTCCTGCGGACCCGTGGACGGCCCGCGGACATGCTTCCATGTCCGTCCTGACCCAAGGCAGCCACCACCGCCGGTTCCGAGAGCTCATCTTCCGCGAGACGGGCATAAGAATGCCCGACAGCAAGAACCATCTGGTCGCATCCAGGCTTCGAAAGCGGCTTATCCACCACAGGTTTCAAACGCTTGATGAGTATCTCGGCCTGCTGTTCGACTCCGGTGGGCTTCAGGAGGAATGGCCGGAGATCATCGACCTGATCACCACCAACAAGACCGATTTCTTCCGTGAGAAAGCCCATTTCGACCTGCTGGTCCGCAGGGTGATCCCCGAGGCCTTTGCCCGCGCAGGTCCCGGCAGATCGATCCGCTTCAGGCTTTGGAGTGCGGCCTCCTCCACCGGCGCCGAAGCCTATACCGCGGCGATGTTGCTGGCCGAGGCGGCGCGCGCCGATGCCCGTCTGGACTGGGCGATCCTTGGAACCGATATTTCAACCGGCGTTCTGGCCGAGGCGACACGCGCCATCTACCCACGACGCGACGTGGCACCGGTGCCGCCGGAACTGCTTGCGCGCTACCTGATGACCGGCCGGGGCGGGGAGGGGTCGGGCCAGGTCCGGATCGTACCCGAACTGCGCCGCCGTGTCCGCTTTGCGGAGCTGAACTTGATCGAACCGCCTTATCCGGTCAGTCACGGGCTCGACGCGATTTTCCTGCGCAATGTGCTTATCTACTTCGACGGGGACCGTCAGCAGCAGGTGATTTCGGATGTGATCGCGCATTTGCGGGCCGGTGGCTGGCTGTTCGTGGGGCACGCGGAATCGATGATCGTTCAGGACCGGCGGCTCGAACAGATTGCGCCTGCCGCCTTTCGTCGGAAGGAGGCTTCGCCATGCCGATCAGGGTGATGATCGTCGATGACAGTTCTTCGGCACGCACCGCCTTGAGCCGGCTGTTGAGCGCCGATCCGGGTATCCTTGTCTGTGGGCTTGCCGGCGACCCTTTCGAGGCGGCCGCGCAGATGCGCGGCGACCTGCCGGATGTCTTGCTGCTTGACCTCGCGCTCCCGAGGATGGACGGGCTGACGTTTCTTCGCCGGATCATGGCACAGCATCCCCTTCCGGTGGTGATCTGTTCCAGCTTCACCGCCGCCGGTTCGGCCAATGCATTGCGGGCACTGGAGTCCGGTGCGGCCGAGGTGATCGCCAAGCCCACGCTGGGAAATGCCGAGGAATGGGCGGAAGCGCAGGTGTTGCTGTGCGACGCGGTCCATGCCGCGGCCTCGACAAACCCGCGGCGCAAGACCAGGCCTCCGCGCCAGGGGACCGAGCCCGGACCCAAGCTGTCAGCCGACGTCATCCTGCCGCATCTGCCGCCAAACCCGAAAGCCGGGCCTCCGCAAGGGCAGGTCATCGCCATCGGTGCCTCCACCGGCGGCACCGAGGCGCTCGTGCAAGTGCTCTCAGGGCTGCCTGCCGGCTTGCCGCCCATTCTCGTGGTGCAGCACATGCCAGAGCATTTCACCCGCACCTTTGCGCAGCGCCTTGATGGTCTCACCCCGATCGCGGTGGCCGAGGCACAGAGCGGTGACCGTCCGAGACCTGGGCAGGCTTTCATCGCGCCGGGCAACAACCATCTGCTTCTGCGTCGCTCCGGCGCAGGCTATGTGCTTGACGTTGTGCGTGGACCGCAGGTCGCGCGGCATCGTCCTTCGGTGGACGTGCTGTTTCGCTCCGTCGCCCAGGCATCGGGCAACAAGGCGCTGGGGATCGTGCTCACCGGCATGGGGGACGACGGGGCGCGCGGCCTGATGGAAATGCGCGCGGCCGGTGCCCGCACGTTCGTACAGGACGAGGCGAGCAGCGTGGTCTTCGGGATGCCGAAAGAGGCGTTGGCCTGCGGCGGGGCAGATTCAGCGGTCCCGATCAAGCGCGTCGCGACCGAAATTCGCAGATGGGTGGACGAGATCGCCTGGCATCCGGCCGGAAAGGGGCGGGTCCGCCCGGCCTGACGGCGATGCTGCCCGGAGCCATGTCTTCGCCGCGTTGCCGAAGGGTCTCGGGGCGGGTGTCGGGGCGATGCGGTCCCGCCTGCTCGGGCGCAACATGACCACGAGATCACGCTTGCCCGGGGTCGCTCGGCTTGGCACCGGTCCACCCCGCAGCTCGATCCGGCGCGCCATGATCCAAGGCGTGGTGCCGCGCGCAGAACGCAGGGCGGAGCGGTCTGCGCCAGGACCTTCTTTCGGCGGAGGTCTTGTTGAAAGCGGCGGGTCAGTCAAAGAAGGCTGACGCCGCGCCCCGCTCTCTGATATGCCGTGATCACGATATGCAGCCTCGTTTTCGGAGCGCTCCTGGTCAGGGCACATGACGGACATCGAGATCTTCCAGCGCCTGGGCCTCGCCCTGGCCATCGGGTTGCTTGTCGGCCTCGAACGGGGCTGGCACGAGCGGCAGGCCCGCGAGGGTGAGCGGCTTGCGGGGGTGCGGACCTTTGCCATCGTTGGGCTGCTGGGAGGGGTGGCGGCTTGGCTGGTGCCGCTGGCCGGCGGAATGCTCCTCGCGGCGGTGCTGCTGGCGCTGGCCGCGCTGCTGGTCGCAGGCTACTGGGTCGGGCTTCAGCGCGGCGGCGATATCGGCATCACCACGGAAATCGCACTCCTGTTGGTTTTCGTGCTGGGCGCGGCCTCGGTGCTGGGCGAGATGGCTCCGGCCGCGGCGGCCGCAGTGGTTCTCGCGCTGCTCTTGTCGATGAAGGCGCGGCTGCACGGCTGGGTGGCGCGCATCGAGAAGATCGAACTCTCGGCGGTGCTGAAGCTCGCACTCATCTCGGTGGTGGTCCTGCCGATCATGCCCGACAGGGACCTCGGGCCGGGAGGCGTGCTGAACCCTTACGAGCTCTGGTGGGCGGTGGTGCTGGTCGCGGGGCTGTCCTTTGTCGGCTACGCGGCGATCCGGCTCGGCGGGGCCGAGCGCGGCATGCTGCTGTCGGGAGCGTTCGGCGGGCTCGCCTCTTCGACTTCGACGACACTGGCGCTGGCGCGGGTGGTGCGCGTTCAGCCGGCGTTGGCCCCGCAGGCGGCGGCGGGCGCGGTGATCGCCGGATCGGTCACCTTCCTGCGCATCCTCGCGCTGACCCGCGTCTTCCAGCCGGCGCTCTTTGCCGAGCTCCTGCTGCCAATGGCCGCCATGGCCGGCGTCGGGCTGCTCGGCGCGGCGGTGCTTCATCGGCGCAACGCCGGGCGGCAAGACGCGGGACGTGGTATCGCAGGTATCGCCAACCCGCTGGAGCTGGGGGCCGCGCTGAGTTTTGGCGCGGTTCTGGCGGTGATCCTGCTCGGCGTACATTACCTGAAGCTCTGGCTCGGGTCGGAAGGCGTGTTCGCCGCCGCTGCGCTTTCCGGGGTGACCGACGTCGACGCCCTGACGATCTCGGTCTCGAGACTGGTGGGCGCGGATCTTTCGGTCTTCCATGGCGCGGTGGCGATCTTCATCGCGGTCTCGGTCAACTCGGTGGTGAAGGGCGGCATCAGCTGGTTTGCCGGGACGCGGGGGATGGGGCTGCGGGTGCTGCCGATCTATCTGGCCGCGATCCTGTGCGGGGGGCTGGTGCTGGCCCTCGCGGGCGGCGGTGCGGCGGCGCTGATCTAACCGCCGGGGCGCCGACGGCGCAGCGACAGGCGGATGCGCTTCTCGGTTTCGATGAGCACAAGGAAGACCGCGCCGATGGCGAGCGCCAGCAGCCCGTCGCGGAACGGCACCGGCGCGGTGTGAAAGATTTGCTGGAGCGCGGGGACATAGGTGATCGCCAGCTGCGCTGCCGTCACGATCCCGATACACACCCAGATCACCGGCGTGCCGCGCGCCGCCCTCAGCGTCAGCGAGGTGCCGTAGATGTTGCGGATGAAGAACAGGTGGCAGATCTCGAGGAGCACCATCGTGTTCATCGCGATGGTCTGCGCAAGCGCCACCGAAGCGCCACGGGCGATGGCGTGGGAATAGATGCCGAAGACCGCGACGAGAAACAGCGCCGAGACAAGCACGATGTGCCAGACCAAGGTGCCCGTGAGCAGCGGCTCGTCGCGCGGTCTGGGCGGCCGCTGCATGGAGCCGGGCTCGGGTGGCTCGAAGGCCAACGCCAGACCGAGCGTGCCGGCGGTGATGAGGTTGACCCAGAGGATCTGCACCGGGGTGATCGGCAGCGCCATGCCCGCGAAGAGCGCGACGACGACGGTCATCGCCTCGCCGGTGCTGGTCGGAAGCGTCCAGCTGATCACCTTCTTGATGTTGTCGTAGACCGTCCGGCCTTCGCGCACCGCGGCGACGATCGAGGCGAAATTGTCATCCGCCAGCACCACCGCCGCGGCCTGTTTGGCCGCCTCGCTTCCCTTGAGGCCCATGGCGATCCCGGCGTCGGCGCGTTTCAGCGCCGGGGCATCGTTCACCCCGTCACCGGTCATCGCGACGGTCAGGCCATGCGCCTGCAGGGCGCTGACGAGGCGCAGCTTGTGCGCGGGAGCCGTGCGCGCGAAGATGTCGGTCGCAAGGACCGACCGGGCCAGCGCGGCATCGTCCTGCGCCTCGATCTCGGCTCCGGAGAGCACCCGCTCGACGTTCCGGAGCCCGATCGCGCGGCCGATGGCGCGCGCGGTGGCGGCGTGATCGCCGGTGATCATCTTCACCCGGATCCCGGCGGACTGGCATTCGGCGACAGCGGCGAACGCCTCGGGGCGGGGCGGATCGATGATGCCGATCAGGCCGATCAGCGTCAGCTTACCGGCCAGATCCTCTGTGCTGAGGCGCCTCCGTCCCGCTGTCACGGCGCGCAGGGCCAGCGCGATCACCCTCTGGCCGTCCCCCGCGAGCCGCTCGACCGTTTCGTGCCAATGCCCGATATCGAGCGGGGCGGTGCCGCCATCCGCGCGGCGCTGGTCCCGGCACAGCGTCAGGATTGCCTCGGGCGCGCCCTTGACGTGGATGACGGCCTCGCCCTCTGGCCCGTGGTGCAGAACCGCCATGTAGCGGTGCGCCGCGTCGAACGGGATGGTGTCGATGCGTTGCCATGTGCCGCAGGGGGCAGGCCCGTCTCCGGTGATCCGCCCCGCCAAGGCCATGAGCGCGCCTTCCATCGGGTCGCCCTCGACCTGCCAGCCGGTCGGGCCGGGGTGCAGCAGCGCGTCGTTGCAGAGCGCCGAGACGCGCGCCACTTCGGCCAGCAGCGCGGGCCCGCCCGGCAAGGCCTCAGGCCCCTCGGCGCGGATCCTGCCCTCGGGGGCATAGCCAAGCCCTTCGACCGTGAAGACCTGCCCCGCGCCGACGATCCGGTTGGCCATCATCGTGTTCTGCGTCAGCGTGCCGGTCTTGTCCGAGCAAATCACTGAAACCGAGCCCAGCGTCTCTATCGCCGGCAGGTGCCGCACGATGGCGTTGCGCCGGGCCATGGCTCTGACCCCGACCGCCAGCGTGATGGTGAGCACGGCTGGCAGCCCCTCGGGGATCGCCGCAACGGACAGGCCGACAACCGCCATGAAGAGATCGGAGAAGGGCATCTGCCTGACAAGGGAGCCGTAGACGAGAAGCGCGGCCGCGACGACGAGGATGACCAGCGTGAGCCAGCGGGCGAAACGGTCCATCTGGGTCAGCAGCGGCGTCGCAACGGTCTCGACGCGGGACAGCAGCCCGCTGATCTGGCCGATCTGGGTTGTGCTTCCCGTCGCGGCAACGACGCCGATCCCGGTACCTGCCGCGACCATCGTGCCGGAAAACAGCATGGAGCTTCTATCGCCGAGCGCGCTTTCTGCAGGCACCGCCGCGATGCCCTTCCCGACCGGGACGGATTCCCCGGTCAGCACGGCCTCTTCGACCCGCAGCCGATGCGCCTCGATCAGCCTCAGGTCCGCCGGGACCAGCCCGCCTGCCTCGACGATGACGATATCTCCGGGCACCAGCTCGGCGACGTCGAGGCTTTTCCGGCGCCCGTCCCGCAGCACCAAGGCGCGCGGGGCAAGCATCCGGCGGATCGCGGCCATCGCGTCTTCGGCCCGGCCCTCCTGCACGAAGCCGATGACGCCGTTGATCAGCACCACGGCAAGGATGACGCCGGTGTCCACCCAGTGTTGCAGCGCCGCGGTGACCGCCGCGGAGCCGATCAGCACATAGATCAGCACATTTTTGAACTGGCGCATGAGGCGTTGCAGCGGGGGCCGTGCCGGTGGCTCGGGCAATTGGTTCGCGCCGTGTTCGGCCAGCCGCCGTGCCGCCTCGTGTTCGGTCAGCCCGCCGGGTGACCCGCGCAGCGCGTCCAGCGCCGCCTGCGGCGGCAGCGCATGAAGCGGGGGCGTGACCTTGCGGGGCTGCATCTGTCTGCGGTCCTTTCCGGCTCGGGCGCGCAAAGGCTGCCCTATTGCGCGGCGGCCTCAGCCCGCCGAACAGCCACAGTGTCGCCGGATGCGCGTGGGCTGGCATCAGGTGATTTTGGATTGCGAAGAAAAGTCGCAGGATTTCGCGCGGATGATCTGTCTCGACCAATGCGGGCGCGGTGCCGTGATCTGATCCGGATCAAGGTCACAGGATGCGGCCGGGGACAGTCTGGGGGCTGGATACGCGCTGAGGCCGCAAAAGGAGACGCCACGATGCCCGTCCCCCGCAAAGCCCGAGGCCTGCCGGCCTCCGTACTGGCGACGCTCTATCTCGGGCTCGTGGCGCTGCCCCTGCTGCTCGGGATGCTGACCGGCGCGGGACATGCGTTGGGCGCGATGCGCCTTGCCAGTGCATCCGGGAGCGCGGCGGCGGTCATGGTCCTGCTGCAGCTGGTCACCAGCGGCAGGTTCGAGAGCATCTCTGGCCGCATCGGGATCGACATCACCATGGCCTTTCACAAATGGGCCGCCCCCGTCGCGTTGGCCTTCGCGGTGCTGCACGTGCTGGCGGTGATCGGTCCGCCCGCGGCCGACCGGCCGGGCCGGCTCGCGCGGCGGATCGACGTCGTGCTGTCCGGCGAAGGACTCTGGCCGGCCCGCGCCGCGCTGCTGCTGCTGGTGGTGCTGGTCGTGCTGGCGCTGCTGCGCGACCGGCTGCCGATGCGCTATCAGGTCTGGCGGGCGGGTCATGTGCTGGCGGCGCTGGCACTGGTGGCGACGTTGCTCTGGCACGTCATCGCCGACGGCCGCGGCGGCGCGGTTTCGGACGGGATGTGGATCGGGCTGGCACTGGCGGTGACCGTGCCGGCGGCCTCGGTCTATTGCGGCCGTCTGCTGCGGCCGCACGCGCAGCGCTGGTGTCTCGCCGAGGTCCGCCGCGTCGCCGAACGGCTCTGGTTGCTCGACGTCCTGCCACCGGAAGGCGCGGGGCTGCGCTTCGAGCCCGGCCAATTTGCCTGGATCGCCTTCGGTGACAAGCGGCTGCCGCTGCATGACCACCCGTTCTCGATCGCCTCGGCTCCCGGCGCATCCGGGTTGCGGTTCCTGGTGCAGGAGGCCGGAGATTTCACGGCGACAGTCGGCCAGCTTGCCCCCGGCACGGCCGTCTCGATCGACGCGCCGCACGGAAGCTTCGTGCCGCGCGGCGCGGGGCCGCTGATCCTCGTGGCGGGTGGGGTCGGCATCGCCCCGATCCTGTCGATCCTGTCGCATCTCGCCCGCACGCGGAGCCGCCGCCCGGTGCGGCTGCTCTACGCGGTGCGCCGCCGCGCTGCGATGGTGCCTTTCGAGCTTTTCGCGGCGGAGTGTGCTGCCCTCGGCGTCACGCCGATGCTGATCGTCGACGACGCGGCCGCAGAGCAGGGGGAAATGCCCGCTGGCCTGCGCCGCGGCCCGTTGAACCGCGATCTGCTGGACGAGGCCTTCGAAGGGCTGGACCCGGCGGCCTGCGAGGTCATGACCTGCGGCCCCGGCCCGATGATGACCTTCGTCGCGGACCGGTCGTCGCAACTGGGCGTGCCGCAGGCGCAGATCGCCTACGAGCGGTTCAGCTACGCCGCGGGCCGGGCATCGGCCAAGGATCGGCGCAGGCTCGCGGGCTTCGGGGTGCTCTGGGGCGGGATCGTGGCAATGGTGCTGCTCTACTGGCGCCTCTGAGCCGCCAGCCACGCGACCAGCGCGGCCCGTGCCTCTGCGTCGCGCAGATGATGCCCGGCGAGAAAGCGGTCGAGCCGGACCATGCCGACCGCGTCATCCGGCGCGGGCAGGGCATCGCCGAGCCGCGCGGGCTCGCGGTGACAGCGCGCGCAGCTCGCCTCCCATGTCTCAACCGGAGTTTCGGCATCGACGGCGACGGTCCCGGCCAGAACGGCGAGTGCCAGCAGCGGGACGCGGCGCAGGGCGGGGAGGGATCGGGGGGGCAGGCGGTGGGGCCGCATGAGAAATGGCATTGGCAAGGTTCTCCTCAATCACCGGGTCGAGACCGGCGGGTCATCGGGGCTGCCGCCGGCCGCGACCGGCGCCTTTGGTTGGGCGCGGTGGTCATCACCGATCGCGCAGGACCTCGGGGGCCGTGCAGGTGATCTCGCGGCCCGCGCGTTTGTACCATGCCTGAATGCCCTGCCAGATCTCCCCGGCCTCCTCGGCATACCAGAAAAGCTCGCGATCTTCGGGATCGATCACGCCTTCCTCGACAAGGAAGTCCACGTCGAAGGCCCGGCGCCAGAAGGCCGCGCCGACAAGCACCACGGGAACGGGCAGGATCTTGCGGGTCTGGATCAGCGTCAGCGTCTCGAAGAGTTCGTCCATCGTGCCATAGCCGCCGGGAAAGACCACCAGCGCGCGGGCGCGCTTGAGGAAATGCAGCTTGCGCAGTGCGAAGTAGTGGAAGCGGAAGCACAGGTCGGGCGTTAGGTAGGGATTGGGATATTGCTCGTGCGGAAGCGTGATGTTGAGACCGACGCTCCGTGCCCCGGCCTCGTGGCTGCCGCGGTTCGCGGCCTCCATCATCCCCGGACCACCGCCGGTGACCACGACGAGCCGGTTGCCGTGCTGCCCTTCCTGCGCGCCGACGATGCGCCCGAAGGCGCGGGCGACCTCGTAGTAGCGGCTCTTGTCGGCCACCCGCCGCGCCACCGCGAGGGCACGGGCGAGGGCGCCGTCCTGCGGTGCCGCGGCCAGCGCCGCGGCGCGCTCCGCGACGGCTTCGGCCGCGCGTGCCGGTTCCGGAATGCGCGTTGCGCCGAAGACGACGATGGCATGGGCGATGCCATGCGCCTGCAGCAGCGTTTCGGCCTTCTGGTAGTCGAGCATCAGCCGCACGCCGCGCATGTCGTCGCGGTCGAGGAAATCGACATCCCGGTCGCCTTCTCGGTAGCTCGGGCTGGCCATGATCCGGCGCACCAGCTCCGGGGCCCGGACGTCCTCGGTTGCCGGCTTTGGCGTGCACCAGGGCAGCTCTACGTCCCGGTCGGGGGCAGGCGGTGGCGCCTCCAGGCTGTCTTTGGTCATGACTTGCTCCTCCTTCCGTCACCGCGCGCGCAGGCTGCCGGTGGCCAGTTCCATGATGTCCTCGGTGATCGCCTCCTGCCGCAGCCGCCGCGCCTGACCGACCAGCCTTTCAAGCGAGCCTTCCACATTGTCGTGGGCGGCGATCATCGCCCGCATCCGGGCCTCGTTCTCGGCGGCGAAGGACAGCATCAGCGCCTCGCTGATCTCGGCAAAGACATATTCCTCGACAAGCCGGGCCAGCAGGTCCTCGGGGGGCAGGGTGATCCGCGGCGGCAGGAAGGTCCGGGGCGGGGGGAAACGTGAATAGTCGAAGGGGACCAACCTTTTGTGCAGCACGGCATAGCCCTCTGTCCCGCCCGGCGCGGCGTGCAGAACGGTGACCGCGCTGGCGCGGCCGTCCGAGACGCGGTCGAAGACGGCATCGGAAATCCGTCCGGCAAGCTGCGCCATGCGCGCGGGATGGGCGATCATCGGGGCGCTCCAACTCGGGGCGATGCCGTAGTCGGGCGCGACAAGAAGCCCGCGGTCGCCGATCAACATCAGGTCGGTCGGACCGTCGGCCCGGCGCAGCGCGGCCTGCGTTGCCTCGAGCACCCGCGCTGAGAAACTGCCGGCAAAGCCCTGTTCGGCGCAGAGCACGATGAACAGCGCGCCGCCCGCAGCAGGATCAGGGGGCGGGTCGCGGTCCCGGCCCGCGAAAGTCAGCGCGTGCCCTATGGCCTCGCCGATGGTGTCGGCATAGAGGCGGATCGCGCCGAGATGGCCATGGGCGTCCTGCAGCCGCGAGGCGGCGATGCCGCGCATCGCGGCGATCACCGCCGAGAGCTGGTGGACAGTGCCGATGCGCGCTTCGATACCGGGAAGGGTGCCGCTCATTCTCCAGCCTCCGCTGTGCCGAGTTCGCGCGCGAGGCCGGCCACGACCGCCACCAGCGCTGCGCGTTCGGCCTCGCTCATGCCGCCGCTGCGCGCGATGCCCAACCTCGCCGTCTCGTCCGCCGCGTCGATCCGCGACGGCAGCCGCCGCCGCAGCTCGGCCAGATGCTCCGAGCTCATGCCGTCGAGCGTGCCCTCGGCCAGCGCCGCCAGCAGCGCCACCTGATCGACCAGCCTCAGCCCGGCGTAGCGGGGTTGCTTCAGCAGCGCGCGGATGCTTTCGCCGCGCGCGATCTGCGCCCCGACGCGGGTGCTGGAGATGCCGCCGAAGCGGGTGAACATCTCGAGCTCCTGGAACTGCGCGTAGTCGAGCCGGACCCGGCCCGACACCGCCCGCAGGGCGGGAGCCTGCGCCTTGCCGCCAACACGGCTGACCGAGAGGCCCACATCCACCGCCGGTCGCTGGTCCGCGGCGAAAAGATGCGAGTCGAGCACGATCTGCCCGTCGGTGATCGAGATGAGATTGGTGGGAATATAGGCCGAAAGGTTGCCCGCGTCTGTCTCGGCGATGGGCAGCGCGGTGATGGAGCCGCCCACCTCGCGCGGCAGCTTGGCGGCGCGTTCCAGCAATCGGGCGTGGAGGTAGAAGATGTCGCCCGGATAGGCCTCGCGGCCCGGCGGCTCGCGGGTGAGCAGCGCCAGCTCGCGGTGGGTGGCGGCATGGCGGGTCAGATCGTCGATGACGATCAGTACGTCATGCCCGGCGTCGCGGAACTGTTCGGCCATGCTCATCCCGGCGAAGGGCGCAATCCACTGCAGGCCCGGCGCACTGCCGGCGTTGCCGACGACGAAGACGCAGCGCTCGGGCGCGCCGTGCTCGCGCACCGCCGCGACCACCCGTTCCACCGCCGTCGCGCGCTGGCCGACGGCGACGTAGATGCAGATGACGTCGGTGTGCTTCTGGGTAACGATGGCCTCGACCGCGAGCGCAGTCTTGCCGGTGGCCCGATCCCCGACGATCAGCTCGCGCTGCCCGCGTCCGAGCGCGAAGAGGCTGTCGAGCACCAGCACGCCGGTCATCATCGGCTCCGAGACCAGCGCGCGGTCGACAATGCCGGGGGCGGGGCGCTCGATGGGAAGCGTCGCGGTGCCGTCCAGCGCCGGGCCGCCGTCGATGGGCCGGCCCAGAGGGTCGACGATCCGCCCCAGCAGCGCATCGCCCACGGGCACGCGCACCACGTCGCCCGTGTCGGTCACCCGGTCGCCTGCCCGGATGCCGGTGACCTCGTCGAACAGCACCGCGTCGATCTGCTCGGCATCCAGCGTCTGCGCAAAGCCCGTCTGCCCGCCCTCGAAGCGCAGGAGCGCCCCCAGCGACGCGTCGGGCAGCCCCGAGACCGTCGCGATGCCATCCGCCACCGTGATCACCCGGCCGATCGCCTCGGCCCGGGGAGCAAGCGTGGCGCGGGCGATCGCGGCGCGGCCCTGTTGCAGCCAGTCGGCAGGGGAACCGGTGTCAGTCATGCTTCAAGAGCTCCTGCCGGATGTGGTCGAGATCGGCGCGAAGATGGTTGCGCACCACCGCGTGCGGCGCGTCGAGTTCGAGCCCGGCGATCAGCGTGGGGTCGCTGCGGACCGAGAGCGTGACCGGGTGGCCCAGTACCTCTGAGAGCCGTGCGGCCAGCGACCCTGTCTCTGCCGCGCTCATCTCTGCCGCCGCCCGCACCGGCAGCGGCGCGTCGGCCCCAAGCCCGGCTCGGGTGTGCTCGGGCAACTCCGAAATTGCCGCGACCAGCCCATCGATGAAGCCCTCCGTGCGCGCGGTCTCGGGCAGGCGCGACAGCAGGCGCTGCGCGATGTCGGCAGCCAGTTCCGCGGCCTCGTCCTGCAAGGCGTGCACGGCGGCGATGCGGTGCTGCGCGGCCTTGGCCTGCGCGTCGGCCCGCAGTGTCTCGACCTCCTGCCGGGCCTCTTCGAGCAGGCTGCGCCGGGTGGTCTCGGCCTCTTGGCGGGCGGATGAGAGAAGGTCTGCGCGCCGCGCCGCAACGGCGGCTTCCTGCGCCTGCGCGTCCGCCCGCGCCGCCTCGGCGTCGGCGCGGGCTGCACGGGCATGGGCCAGGTCATCGGTCGCTGCCGCTTGCCGTCTTGCCAGCATCTCCGAGATCGGGCGGAACAGGAAATGCGACAGGATCCAGAGCAGGACGAGGACGTTGACCGTCTGCAGACCCAATGTCCACCAGTCGAAACTCATGGCCGGGCGCGCCTCAGGCGAAGGGGTTGGCGAAAAGCAGCAGCAGCGCGATCACCAACGTGTAGATCGCCATGGTCTCGATCATCGCGAGGCCGACGAAAAGCGTGCGACTGAGCGTGCCCGCCGCCTCGGGCTGGCGGGCGATGGCATCCATGGCGGCAGCGACGGCACGGCCTTCGGCCAGCGCCGGGCCGATGGCGCCGAAGGACACGGCGAGCGCGGCGGCAAGGATGCTGACGATCTCGACAAGGTTTGCGGTCATGGGCGGGTCTCCTGTGTGGATGCGGCGGGGGGCTGATCGCCGATGGCGGCCCCGATGAAGACCGTGGCGAGCACGGCGAAGATGTAGGCCTGCACGGCGCCGGTCAGCAGGTCGAGCGCCATCAGCGGGATCGGCACCAGGAGCCCGGCCAGCGACAGCAGGATGCCGATGACGAAGACGCCGCTCATGACATTGCCGAACAGCCGCACGATCAGCGAGAAGGTGCGGGTGATCTGCTCGATCACGTTGAGCGGGATCATCACCCAGGACGGCTCGGCGAAGGTGGCGAGATAGCCCTTCAGCCCCTGCGCCGAGATGCCGTGCCAGAGGGTGGCGGCGAAGACGATCAACGCCAGCGCGGCGTCGGTTTCCAGCCGCGCGGTGGGCGGTTCGACGCCCGGCACCAGCGAGGACCAGTTGGCCACCAGCAGGAAGAGGAAGATCGTGCCGATCAGCGCGCGGAAACGGGCCGGGTCGCGTTGCAGCGTGTCGCGGAGTTGCGTGTCAACGGCGGTGACGAAGAGTTCCAGCACGGTTTGCAGCCTGCCGGGAGTGAGCGACAGGTGTCGCGTGGCGTGCCACGAGCCAAGGCCGAGCAGCGCGAGGATCGCCCAGGTAACCAGCACCGGCGCGGTGATCGGCACCGGCCCGAGATGAAAGAGCGGCTCGAGGGTAAGGGGATTGTCCATCACGGCTCCTTGCGGGAGTGGCGCAGCACCGCTTGCCTGGCCAGCAGCAGCCCGAGCGTGCCCGCCAGAAGGGGCAGGGCCCCGAGCCGAGCCAGGCCGGCCAGAGCCGCGGTGAGCAGCGTGAGCCGGGCCAGTTGCAGCCCTAGCGCGCGCCAGGCCGGGTTGCCTCCGAGGAAAAGCGACGTGACCCTCCGCAGGCTGGCGAAATGCAACAGCCCGAGCGCGAAGCCCAGGCAAAGCGCAAGGGTGGCGAGCGTGTAGGGCGCGTTGAAAAGGGCAGGAAGGCTCATTGCTTGTGCATCCATTTCCAGGCGGCGTAAAAGCCGATCGCGGCACCGATCATGATGCCCGGCGCGGTGAAGAAGACCCCGGTTCCGAAGGCGCGGTCCGCCATGCGCCCCAGCACCACCCCCATCAGCGTCGGCACCACCACGGCCCATCCGAGGATGCCGATCTGCCCCAGCCGCGCGCCGAGCGAGGGTTCCGGCGTCTCCTGCCCGAGCTTCTCGCGTTCGGACGAGAGGCGGGCCGCCTCGGCGATGTGGTTGCGCTCTTTCTCGGTCATGACGCGCCCCCACCCGGAGGGTGCCGTGCGAAGGCGGCGGCGGTTGGTCCGGCTGGCCGTTGGGGGCGGAGGGTCTGCATCAGCTGGCGCACCGCGCTGGCATGCAGGCGCATCTGCTCCACCCGCTCGCGCCGGTCGGCATCGTCCTCGGCGGCGCGCAGGGTCTCGACCTCCGCTTCAAGCGCGTGCAGGTCGTCGCCGAGCACCCCCTCGCGGCAGGCGACGGCCACCGCCGTGCCGTTCTCCACCGTCAGCAATCCGCTGCGCAGGGCGCAGAATCGCAGCGCGCCCTGCGCCGTCCGCCACCGCAGCACCGAGGCGGGCAGCACGGTCATGAATTCCGTGTGCCCCGGCAGGATGCCGAAACACCCGCTGCGGTCCTCCGCGCGTACCGATTGCACGCCGGTCTCGTCGACCAGCAGGCTCATCGGCGTGGTGATGGTGAGGTGCAGCCCGCTCATGCCGCGGTCTTCCCGGCCTGTTTCCGGCGCGCTTCATCGAGCGTGCCGACCATGTAGAGCGCGGCTTCGTCCCAGGTGTCGCATTCTCCTGCGAGGATCGCCTTGCAGCCCGCGATGGTCTCTGCGACCGGCACCGAGCGGCCGGGGATGCCGGTGAAGGCCTCGGTCACGGTGAAGGGCTGGGTGAGGAAACGTTGCAGCCGCCGCGCACGCTCGACGATCTGGCGGTCCTCGCGACCAAGTTCCTCGATGCCCAGCAGCGAGATGACGTCCTGCAGGCCGCGGTAATGCTCGATCGCCCGGCGCACCTCGTTGGCCACGCTTACGTGCTCCTCGCCGAGCACCAGCGGGTCAAGCAGGATCGACGAGGACGCCACGGGGTCTATCGCGGGATACATGCCGTCCGCGGCCATGGCGCGCGACAGGACCACCATGCTGTCGACATGCGCGGCGATGGTGGTGACCGCCGGATCGGTGAAATCGTCGGCCGGCACGTAGACCGCTTCCACGGCGGTCACCGAAGCCGTCCCCGTGGACGCGATACGCTCCTGCAGTTCGGCCACCTCGGTGGCCAGCGTCGGCTGATAGCCCACGCGCGAGGGCAGACGGCCCAGCAGCCCCGAGACCTCGGCCCCCGCCTGGACGAAGCGGAAGACGTTGTCCATCAGCAGCAGCACGTTGCGCTGCGCCTCGTCGCGGAAGTGCTCGGCGATGGTCAGCGCGGTCAGCGGGACACGCCAGCGCGCACCGGGCGGCTCGTTCATCTGTCCATAGACCAGAACCGTCCTGTCGAGCACGCCGGCGCCGGTCATTTCCAGCAGCAGCTCGTGCCCTTCGCGCGAGCGCTCGCCGACCCCGGAAAAGACCGAGATGCCCTCGTAGCTGGCGACCATGGCGTGGATCAGCTCCATCACGAGCACGGTCTTGCCGACGCCCGCGCCGCCGAACATCGCCGCCTTGCTGCCCTGGGCAAGTGGTGTCAGCAGGTCGAAGACCTTGATCCCGGTGTGGAACATCTCGGCGCCGGCGCTACCGGCCCGAAAGGGGGGTGGCGCGCGGTGGATCGGCCGGCGTGGCACATCCTCGGGCAGCGGAGGGCCGCCGTCGCCGATCCGTCCAGTGACGTCCAGAAGTCGCCCGAGCACCGCCGCCCCGACCGGAACCTCGACCGGTCCCCCTACCGGCACGGCCCGCGCCCCGCGCCGCAGCCCGGAGGTGTCCCGAAGCGCGATGCCGCGCAGGGTGCGGGCGTCGAGATGCGCCTGCACTTCGATCATCACCTCGCCGCCGCCGGGCCGCTGCACCCGGATCGCGTCGTTGATCTTCGGCAGGTCGGTGACCGCAAAGCGCACATCGACCACGGCGCCGCGAATGGCGATCACCTCTGCCTCGGGGAGCATGTTCTCGGGCTTCATGCGCAGTCCTCGCCTCGACGATGCTGCCCCGAGGGTAAGGGATTCTCCGGCCTCCACTTTGCGCCGTGTCAAATTTCGCGCGGTGCCAGCGCCTTGCTGCCGAAAATCCGTTCAACTTCCGTTGATCCTTGCGACGGCAAGGGCGCGGCCGGGCTCTGCGGCAGGCCGTTCAGGAAAGCGTGTCCGCGCCGTGTCGGGCTTGGCCGGGGCGGGTGCACTGCGGCATACTCCCGATGGGAGGATCCAGCCATGATAGACGTTCAAGACATCGGGGAGCACGGCATCATCGAACTGCGGATGACCCCGCCGGTCACCGACGCCGACTATCGCGATACGCTGATGCCCGCGCTCGACGCGGCCCTGACAAAAGGTGACCGGCTGCGGCTGCTGGCCATCGTCGAGGCCCGCCCGTCGGAGTTCACCCTGGGTGCGATGATCCAGGACGCCCGCACCGGACTCAAGCATTGGCGCGGCTTCGACCGCATCGCGCTGGTCTCGGACGACACGATCCTGCGCAAGGCGGTGGGGGGCTTTTCGGTCTTCATGCCGTGTCCGGTCGCCACCTTCGCGATAAAGGACGCCGACGATGCGCGGCGCTGGCTGCGCGAAAGCCTCGGCAGCATCCAGCAGGACGACCTGGGCAACGGCGTGCTTCAGGTCCGGTTGCGCGGCAAGGTCGATGGCGCGGCCTATGACGCGGCAATCGGTGATCTCGACACGTTCTTCGCGGCGCATGAAACGGTGCGGCTGCTCATCGATCTGCGGGATTTCGACGGCTGGCAGGGGCTGGATGCGCTGCGCGACCACTTCTATCTCGTGCGGGGCCACGCCGACCGGGTGAAGCGCGCGGCCATCGTCGGGGATGCGGGCTGGCAGGACATGGCGGTGCAGGTCGGCAAACGCGCCTTCGGCCTTGACGCCAGGTATTTCGCGGCCGCCGACTTCGCCAGGGCCGAGGCATGGCTGGCGGGGTGAGCCGCTGACCCGCTGACCCGGTCCGGCGCGTCGCCGCGCGCGTTGAGGTCGATCAAGGCGCGCCCGCGCCCGTCGTCCTATCCTTGGCACCGTCAAGGGAGGATGGCGGATGGAAGCTCTGGGGCGCAACGGCGAGGCCGTGTTGAAATGGTTCGAGGACCTGCGGCGCGAGGACGTGCCGGAGGTCGGCGGCAAGAACGCCTCGCTCGGCGAGATGGTGGCGCGGCTGGCAGCCGAGGGCATCCGCGTGCCGCCGGGGTTCGCCACCACCGCCGCCGCCTATCGCCGCTACATCGCCGCGAACCGGCTCGACCGGGTGCTGACCGAAACGCTCGGCCAGCTTGCCGAAGGGCGGCTCGCGCTGACCGAGGCCGGGCAGCGCATCCGCGCGGCGGTGGCCTCTGGCAATTGGCCCGAGGACATCGAACAGGCGATCCGTGCGGCCTATCGCGCGCTTGCAGAGCGCGCGGGGGAAACCGATCCCGCCGTGGCTGTGCGATCCTCTGCCACAGCCGAGGATCTGCCCGACGCCAGCTTCGCGGGCCAGCAGGAGACCTTTCTGAACATCCGCGGCGAGGCGGCGCTGCTTGCGGCCTGCCGCCGCTGCTTTGCCTCGCTCTTCACCGACCGGGCGATCGCCTACCGGCGGCTCAAGGGCTACGACGATCCCGCGGTGGCGCTGTCGGTCGGCGTGCAGCTCATGGTCCGCGCTGACGAGGGCGGATCGGGCGTGATGTTCAGCCTCGACACCGAAAGCGGCTTCGACAAGCTGGTGCTGATCAACGCCGCCTGGGGGCTCGGCGAGACCGTCGTGCAGGGCGCGGTGAGCCCGGACGAGTACCAGGTCTACAAGCCTTTCCTTGACCGGGCGGACTGCGTGCCGATCCTGCACAAGGCGCTCGGAGCCAAAGAAATCAAGATGATCTATGGCGCGGGCGAGGGGACGCCGACCCGCACGGTGCCGACCGCCAGGGCCGAACGCGAGAGCTTCGTGCTGTCCGACGACGAGATCCTCGAACTGTCGCGCATGGCGGTGAAGATCGAGCGCCACTACGGTCAGCCGATGGATATGGAATGGGCACGCGACGGGCGGGCAGGGCCGCTCTACATCCTGCAGGCCCGGCCCGAAACGGTGCAGTCGCGCCAGGAAAGCCACGCCTTCCGCCGCTACCGGCTCGGCGCGACCGGCCCGGCGCTGCTCACCGGGCTCAGCGTCGGCACCGCAGTGGCGACGGGCGAGGTCTGCCTGATCGACAGCGCCGCGGACATCGGGCGCTTCCGAGACGGCGCGGTGCTGGTCACCTCGACCACCGATCCCGACTGGGTGCCGATCATGAAGCGCGCCGCCGCCATCGTCACCGACCACGGCGGCCGCACCTCGCATGCCGCGATCATCAGCCGCGAACTCGGCGTGCCGGCCATCGTCGGCACCGGGAGAGCCACGCACCTGCTGCACGACGGCCAGATGGTCACGATCTCTTGTGCGGGGGGCGACGAGGGGGTGATCTACGCCGGGGCGGCCGAGTTCAAGGTCGAAGAGACGCGGCTCGACGAGATCCCCGCGACCCGCACGAAGGTGATGCTCAACATGGCCAACCCGGCCGCCGCGACGCGCTGGTGGCGGCTGCCGGCGGACGGGGTCGGGCTGGCGCGCATGGAGTTCGTGATCTCGAACGAGGTGAAGCTGCACCCGCTGGCGCTGACTCGCTTCGATCGCTTGCCCGCGGGTCCGGAGCGCGACGCCATCGACCGGCTCACCGGCGGCTATGCCGATCGCACGGAGTATTTCGTCGAGACGCTGGCCCGCGGCCTGTCGCGCATCGCGGCGACCTGGTACCCCAACCCGGCGATCATCCGGATGAGCGATTTCAAGACCAATGAATACGCCGGGCTGCTGGGCGGCGCGGCTTTCGAGCCGCAGGAGGCGAACCCGATGATCGGCTTTCGCGGCGCCTCGCGCTACTACTCCGAGGCCTACCGCGACGGCTTCGCGCTGGAATGCCGCGCCATCCGCCGCCTGCGCGAGACCATGGGCTTTCGCAATGCCGTTGTGATGATCCCCTTCTGCCGCACCGTGACCGAGGCCGACCGGGTGCTCGAGGTGATGGCCGAGAACGGGCTCCGGCGCGGCGAGGACGGACTCGAGGTCTACGTGATGTGCGAGATTCCGGCCAATGTGATCGAGGCCGAGGCCTTCGCCGAGCGTTTCGACGGCTTCTCCATCGGCTCCAACGATCTCACCCAGTTGACGCTCGGGGTCGACCGCGACTCCGAGGCGCTGTCCGGCCTCTTCTCCGAGCGCGATCCGGCGGTGCTGTGGATGATCGAGACGGTCATCGCCAAGGCCCGCAGGGCGGGGCGCAAGATCGGTCTCTGCGGGCAGGCGCCCAGCAATCACCCCGATTTCGCCCGGCTGCTGGTGCGCGCCGGCATCGACAGCATTTCGGTCACGCCGGACAGCTTCCTTGCGGTGAAGCGGCACGTGGCCGAGGCAGAGGCGGCAGAGCAGGCCCCGCTGTCCTGAGACCGGCCAGGGCCGCCGAATCCCGCGACGGGCCGCGCGACGGCGCGGGCTGAGAGCTGCGTATTTGGAAAGAGAAGAAGCGGCGGGTCGCGTTCTTCTTCTAGGTCTAAATATCCCTGGGGGAGCCCGGAGGGCGGGGGCGGAGCCCCCGTGCCTCGGCGGCAGGTTCAGCGCAGCCTGTCGAGCAGCACCCGGAGCTTGCGGGCGTCGCGCTGGCCAAGCCGGCGCTCGAGGGCGGCCTCGTAGTCCTGCGCGGCGCGGCAGAGGTGGCGAAAGGCCTCCTGGCCCGGAGCGCGCAGCGACAGGCGCTCGCTGCGCCGGTCCTCGGGGCTGGTGACGCGGGTCAGGAATCGCTTCTCCTCCAGCGCGCGGACAGCGCGCGACACCTTTGTCTTGTGGATCGAGGCGCTGTCCGAGATCTCCTTGGCGCTCATGTCGCCGTGGCGGCCGAGGTGGAACAGCACGCGCCACTCGGTGCGGAGCATCCCGTAGCGGTCGCGATAGTTCTTTGAAAACACGTCGCTCTGCGCCTCGGCGGCCTGATTGAGCAAGTAGGGCGTGAAGCTGGAAAGCTCGAAGAAATCATCGGTTTCTCCGGCGTCTGCCAATTTCCTGACCACGGTGAGAATCCCCCTTGTTAGTTACAAAAGTAACTAACAACATGTCATCAATACGTCGAGGGAGGACTTCGGAGATGAACGACCTGAGCAAGATCTCGGGCCTGACGCGCGCCGCGGGCATCAGTGCGCTGCACGAGGGCTACATGCCCGGCTTCGGCAATGATTTCGAAACCGAGGCGCTGCCGGGCGCGCTGCCCGACGGGATGAACTCGCCGCAACGCTGCGCCTACGGGCTCTACGGCGAGCAGCTCTCGGGCACCGCCTTCACCGCGCCGAGCCATCAGAACGAGCGCACCTGGTGCTACCGCATCCGCCCGGCGGTGAAGCACGTTGGGCGCTTTGCGAAGATCGACGTGCCCTACTGGCAGAGCGCGCCCAACGTCGATCCCGATGTGATCAGCCTTGGCCAGTACCGCTGGGATCCCGTGCCGCATTCGCAGGAGAGCCTGACCTGGCTCAGCGGAATGCGCACGATGACCACCGCGGGCGACGTCTACACGCAGGTCGGCATGGCGAGCCATATCTACCTCGTCACCGCCTCGATGCAGGACGAGTATTTCTATTCCGCCGACAGCGAACTCCTCGTGGTGCCGCAGGAGGGGCGCCTGCGCTTCTGCACCGAGCTCGGGGTGATCGACCTCGAGCCCAAAGAGATCGCCATCCTGCCGCGCGGGTTGGTCTACCGCGTCGAGCTGATCGACGGTCCGGCGCGCGGCTTCGTCTGCGAGAATTACGGCCAGAAGTTCGACCTGCCGGGCCGCGGCCCGATCGGCGCCAATTGCATGGCCAACCGCCGCGACTTCAAGACACCGGTTGCCGCCTTCGAGGACCGCGAGGTGAAGAGCCGCGTGGTGATCAAGTGGCAGGGGCAGTTCCACGAGACCTGGATCGGGCATTCGCCGCTCGACGTGGTGGCCTGGCATGGCAATTACGCGCCGGTGAAATACGATCTGCGCACCTACTGCCCTGTCGGCGCGGTGCTCTTCGATCACCCGGACCCGTCGATCTTCACCGTGCTGACCGCCCCCTCGGGCGTCGAGGGCACCGCCAACATCGACTTCGTGCTGTTCCGCGAGCGCTGGATGGTGGCCGAGAACACCTTCCGCCCGCCGTGGTACCACAAGAACGTCATGTCCGAGCTGATGGGCAACATCTACGGCGAGTATGACGCCAAGCCGCAGGGCTTCGTGCCGGGCGGCATGAGCCTGCACAACATGATGCTGCCGCACGGGCCGGACAACGAGGCCTTCGAGAAGGCCAGCTTCGGCGAGCTGAAGCCGGGCAAGCTCGACAACACGATGAGCTTCATGTTCGAGACCCGCTTCCCGCAGCACCTTACGCGCTTCGCCGCGCAGGAGGCGCCGCTGCAGGACGACTACATCGATTGCTGGGACAGCCTGAAGAAGCGCTTCGACGGCACGCCCGAGGGCAACTGCGACTGAGCCGGAAGGGGAGGGGGCGCTGCCCCCTCTTGGCCTGCGGCCAATTCACCCCCGGCGTATTTGGCCCGGCGTATTTGGAAAGAGAAGAAGGGGCCCCGGGTCCCGGAAGGACGAGAATGAGCTTGATGCAGAGCTGGGTTGGCGGAGCCAATGAGCCCGGCTGCGACTTTCCGCTGAACAATCTGCCCTACGGGGTTTTCGACGCCGGCCGCGGCGCGCGCATGGGCGTGGCGATCGGGGGTTTCGTGCTCGACGTGGGCGCGGTGGATCACGGGCTGGATGCGGCGCTTTTCGCCGCGCCGTCGTGGAACGCGGTGATGGCCGCCGGCCCGGAGGTCTGGGCGGCGCTGCGCGCGCGGCTGACGGAGCTTCTGGGCGATGAGGCGCATCGCGCCGCCGTCGAGCCGCATCTGGTGCCGCTGGAGCGCGTGTCTTTGCACATGCCTTTCACGGTCAGCGAATTCACCGATTTCTACGCCTCGAAAAACCACGCGGTCAACGTCGGCACCATGTTCCGCGGCGCGGAGAACGCGCTGCCGCCGAACTGGCTGTCGATCCCCATCGGCTACAATGGCCGGGCCTCCTCGGTGGTGGTCTCGGGCACCGAAGTCTCTCGCCCCTGGGGCCAGCTGAAAGGGCCGCAGGACGAACTGCCGCGCTTCGCGCCCTGCGCGCGCTTCGACCTCGAGCTGGAGATGGGCGCGATCGTCGGCACGCCGTCGCGGGGCATGGTCTCGGTCGCCGAGGCGGATGCGATGATCTTCGGCTACGTGCTGCTCAACGACTGGTCGGCGCGCGACATCCAAGCCTGGGAGTACCAGCCGCTCGGGCCGTTCCAGGCCAAGGCGACGGCAACCAGCATCAGCCCGTGGATCGTCACCGCCGCGGCGCTGGCGCCGTTCCGCACCGGCACGCCGGAGCGCGAGCGGGAGCTGTTGCCCTATCTGCGCGAACCCGGCCCGATGCTCTACGACATCGACCTCGAGGTGGCGCTGGCACCGGAGGGGAGCGAGGAGACGGTGATCGCCCGCACCAACTACGCCGAGATGTACTACTCGGCAGCGCAGCAGCTCTGCCATCACACCACCAGCGGCTGCGCCATGCGCACCGGCGACCTGCTGGGATCGGGCACGATCTCGGGCAGCACGCCCGGCAGCCGCGGCTCGCTGCTGGAGATGAGCTGGGGTGGCAAGGAGCCGCTGGAACTGCCCGGCGGCGCGACCCGCAGCTTCCTCGAGGATGGCGACACTCTGACCCTGCGCGGTGCGGCGCAGGGCGACGGCTACCGCATCGGCTTCGGTGCCTGCGCGGGCAAGGTTCTGCCCGCCGTGCCGCAGCCCGACTGGACCGAGGAATGAAGGAGGCCCCAATGGCAAAGGCATTCGCGTCGCAAGGCGACATGGAAGAGAAGAAGATCAGCTTCACCGAGGTCGGCGAGGGGCTTTATGCCTTCACCGCCGAGGGCGATCCCAACACCGGCGTCATCATCGGCGACGAGAGCGTGATGATCGTCGAGGCGCAGGCCACGCCGCGGCTGGCGCGCAAGGTCATCGACTGCGTGCGCTCGGTCACCGACAAGCCGATCAGCCACCTCGTGCTGACGCATTACCATGCCGTGCGGGTGCTTGGCGCCTCGGCCTATGGCGCGCGCGAGATCATCATGTCGGACGAGGCCGCCGCCATGGTGGAAGAACGCGGGCAGGAGGACTGGGACAGCGAGTTCGGCCGTTTCCCGCGGCTCTTCCAGGGGCATGAGGAAATCCCCGGGCTGACCCGCCCCACGACCACCTTCAGCGACCGGATGACCGTCTACCTCGGCAAGCGCCGGGTCGACATCATGCATCTCGGCCGCGCCCATACCGCCGGCGACGCGGTGATCTGGGTGCCCGACCAGGAGGTAATGTTCACCGGCGACATCGTCGAGTTCCACTCGGCCTGCTACTGCGGCGACGGCCATTTCGCCGACTGGCCCGAAACGCTTGCCAACATCGCCAGCTTCGAGCCCAAGGCCATCGCGCCGGGCCGCGGTGACGCGCTGGTGGGCGAGGCAAAGGTGATGCAGGCACTGGAGAACACCGCCGATTTCGTGCGCTCGACCTACAAGCCCGTGGCCCGCGTCGTGGCCCGCGGCGGCACGCTCAAGGAGGCCTGGGACGCGGTGCGCGCCGAGTGCGATCCGAAGTTCGCCGACTATGCGATCTACGAGCATTGCCTGCCGTTCAACGTCGGCCGCGCCTACGACGAGGCCCGCGGCATCGACACCCCCCGCGTCTGGACCGCCGAGCGCGATCAGCAGATGTGGGCCGACCTGCAAGGCTGACGCACAACAAGATGCGCGCGCGGGCCGGTCGAGGAGCCGGACCGCGCGCACAAGGGAGGAGAGACCATGCCCGCATATAGCTACGCCCCGCAGCCCTTCGTGCGCCCGCCCGAGCTGGACGGCGGCGCCACCGGCGCGCCGGTCGCCATCGTCGGCGCCGGACCGATCGGGCTTGCCATGGCGATCGATCTAGCGCTTCAGGGCATCCGCTCGGTGGTGCTCGACGACAACAACGTCGTCTCGGTGGGCAGCCGGGCGATCTGCTGGGCCAAGCGCACGCTCGAGATCTTCGACCGGCTGGGCGTCGGCGAGCGCATGCTGGAGAAGGGCGTGACCTGGAAAGTCGGGCGGCTCTTCCATGGCGACGAGGAGGTCTACAGCTTCGACCTGCTGCCCGAGGACGGCCATAAGTACCCGGCCTTCATCAATCTTCAGCAATATTACGTCGAGCAGTACCTTCTCGACCGCGCCCGCGAGTTCCCTGGTCTTATCGACATCCGCTTCCTGTCAAAGGTGGTGGACCATGCGGCTCGGGCGGACGGCGTGTCGCTGACCGTCGAGACCCCCGAGGGCAGCTACGAGCTGGCAGCGGAGTGGCTGCTGGCCTGCGACGGGGCGAAGTCTGCGACGCGCGCGCGCATGGGGCTCGATTTCACCGGCCAGACCTTCGAGGAACAGTTCCTCATCGCCGACATCGAGATGGACGAGAGCCCCTTTGGCGATCACGGCATCGCCGAGCGCTGGTTCTGGTTCGACCCGACCTTCCACCCCGGCAAGTCGGCGCTGCTGCACGCGCAGCCCGACAATATCTACCGCATCGATCTGCAACTCGACCTTGGCGCCGACGCCAAGGTGGAAGCCAGCGAGGCGAAGGTGATCCCGCGCATCAAGGCGATCGTCGGCGACAAGCCGTTCCGGCTCGACTGGCTGTCGGTCTACAAGTTCCGCTGCATCAAGCTGGATCGCTTCGTGCATGGCCGCGTGGTCTTTGTCGGCGACAGCGCCCATGTGGTCAGCCCCTTCGGCGCGCGCGGCGGCAACGGCGGCATCCAGGACGTGGACAACCTCGGCTGGAAGCTGGCGGCGGTGCTGAAGGGCGAGGCCGACGAGGCGCTGATCGAGAGCTACCACGAGGAGCGTTCGCACGGGTCGGCGGAGAACATCCTCAACTCCTCGCGCTCGACCAACTTCATGACGCCGAAGACCGGGATCGAGGCGCTGTTCCGCCGCGAGACGCTGCGCATGGCGCATGACCAGCCCTTCGCGCGGCGGCTGATCAACTCGGGACGGCTGTCGCTGCCCTGCTCGCTGGAAGGCTTCGCGCTGCAGACGCCGGGCGAAGGCCTCGTGCGTCCGGGCCAGCCGATGGTGGATGCGCCGGTGGGCAACGGCTGGCTGCTGCCGCTGGTGCAGGGGGCGTTCTCGCTGGTCGGCTTCGGGGAAATCGACTTGCCCGACGTGGGGATCCGCCGGATCGGGATAGGCCAGAGCGACATGGGCTACGAAACCCGTGACGACCGGGGCGGCTACGCGCTTCAGCGCTATGGCACGGGCGTGGCCTATCTCGTCCGTCCGGATGGCCATGCCGCCGCAGTGTTCCACGGCGAGGTGCCGGAGGCGGGTCTGAAAGAGGCGCTGGCCCGCGCCATGGGCCGCAGCTGTGAAAGGGAGATGGCGTGATGCGCGAGACCTACGAGATGGGACTTGGCGCCCGTGGCGACGAAGCCTACGAGGCGCTGATGGCGGCGCACGAGGGGCTGACCGAGGCGCAGAGCCATGCGCTCAACGTGCGGATCGTGCTGCTGCTGGCCAACCGCTTCGGCGACGTGGATGCGCTGAAGACGATCCTCGAGACGGCACGCTCCTATGCCTGAGGCGGTGCTGCACGACTATTGGCGCTCGACCGCGAGCTGGCGGGTGCGGATCGCGCTCAACCTCGCCGGGCTCGACTGGCAGAGCCGACCGGTCGACCTGCTCGCCGGGGATCAGCGCGGCGCGGACCATCTGGCGCTGAACCCGCAGGGGCTCGTGCCGGTGCTCGAGATCGACGGGCTGCGGCTGACCCAGAGCCTTGCCATCCTCGACTACCTCGAGGAGACCGGGCGCGTCTCGCTGCGCCCGGAAGGCCCGGCACAGGCCGCGCGGATGCGGGCCATCGCGCAGGCCATCGCCTGCGACCTGCACCCGGTGTGCAACCTGCGCGTCGCGGCCCATGCCGCCGCGCTGACGGGGCTGGAAGACACCCGCGCCGCGTGGATGCGCCACTTCATCCGCCCCGGACTGGAGGCGGTGGAGGCGCTGCTCGACGAGTCCGGCCCCTACTGCACCGGCGCAACGCTGACGCAGGCCGACCTGTGCCTGATCCCCCAACTCTACAACGCCGCGCGCTGGGGCGTGGAGACGGCCGACCTGCCGCGTATCACTCGCGTCGCGCGGGCCTGCGCGGAGCTCGACGCCTTCCGCCGCGCCGAACCCGACGCGATGCAGCCCGCAGCCATCTGAGATTTCACCGGGTCCGGGCGGAGGAGCCCGCGGCCCCGCAAGGGAGGATCCCCCCATGACGTTCCAAACGACGTTCCACACCACGATCAAGAAAACGGGTCTCGCGACCCTCGCGCTGCTGGCACTGTCCGGCGTGGCGCAGGCCAAGGACATCGAGCTCGCCCTGTCGAGCTGGCTGCCGCCGCGCCACCCGATCGTGGTCAACGCGATCAAGCCCTGGGCCGAGAAGGTCGAGGAGGTGACCGAGGGCCGCGTCTCGGTGCGCGTGCTGGGCAAGCCGCTGGGCAGCCCTCCGGCGCATTTCGACATGGCGCGCGACGGCGTTGCCGACATCACCTACGGGCTGCACAGCTTCACGCAGGACGACCGTTTCGCCGGCTCGCAACTGGGGCAGTTCTCGTTCCTCGGCGATGACGCGGTTGCCGCCTCCAAGGCGTTCTGGACCGTCTACACCGAGGATCTGAACGCGCGCGAGGAGCACGCCGGCACCCATCTGCTCGGCCTCTTCATGCACGGGCCGGGGCTGCTGCACAACAACCTGCGCAAGATCGAGACCCCCGCCGACCTGCAAGGCATGAAGATCCGCGTTCCCGGCGGTTACGTCGCGGGGCTGACCGAAGACTTGGGCGCGACGCCACTCTTCATGTCCTCGCCCGAGGTCTACGAGAAGCTCTCGCGCGGGGTCATCGACGGGGTGGCCTTCACCTACGAGGCGCTGACCGCCTTCAAGCTGACCGACGATCTGAAATACGCGATGACCGTGCCGGGCGGGCTCTACAACACCAGCTGGTTCCTGGTGATGGACGAGGACAAGTGGGCCGAGATCTCGCCCGAGGACCAGAAGGCGATCGACGCGATCTCGGGCGAGGCTTTCGCCGAGCTCGTCGGCAAGGCGTGGAACGACGCCGATGACGCCGCGAAGGAGAAGATCGACGCGGCGGGCATCGAGCTTTACGCCGCGCCCGCGCCGGTGCTCGAGGCGGTGAAGACCGCCGCCGCGCAGCATGAAAAGGCCTGGGCGGAAAGCCTTCCCGAGGGCGAGGACGGCACTGCGGCACTCGCGCGCTTCCGCGAGATGACCGGCGTCGACATGTCGGCGGCGCAATGATCGCAAGGCGTCTCGAGACCGTGCTCCTGGGGCTGGCAGCATTGCTGCTGCTGGCCCTGATGGCGGTGACCGGGATCGACGTGGTGGGCCGCTACCTGCTCAACGCGCCGCTTTCGGGGGCCTTCGAGCTGACCGAGCTGATGCTCGGCGCGCTGGTCTTCGTGGCGCTGCCCCTGGTCAGCCGCGCCGGAGGCCACGTCGAGGTCGATCTGCTGGTCGGCGCGCTGCCGCGCCCGGTGCAGAAGGCGCTCGGGGTCTTTGCCGCCGCCGTCTCGGCGGTTGTGCTGTGTTGGTTTGCCTGGACCCTCTTTGGCATGATGATCGACCAGAGCCACGAAGGCGCGCGCTCGGTCTCGCTGGGCGTGCCGCTGGCCCCCTTTGCTGCGCTGGGGGCACTCGCCTGCCTTGCTTCGGCGCTCTTCGGCCTGCTGCGGGAACTGAGCCATGATTGAATCCCTCGTCGCCATCGCCATCCTTCTGGCGCTGGTCTTCGCCCGCGTGCCCATCGCCTTCGCCATGGCGCTGGTCGGCGGCGTCGGCTTTGCCTGGCTGCGCGGCTGGGAGCCTGCCAGTGCCATGGTCGGCGCGGCGGTCTTCGAGACCGGTCTCAGCTATTCGCTCTCGGTGGTGCCGCTGTTCATCTTCATGGGCAACGTGCTGGCGGGATCGGGCATCGCGCAGGGGCTTTTCGCCGGTGCCGACCGGGTGTTCGGCCGGATGCGCGGCGGGCTGGCGCTTGCGGCCGTGCTCTCCTGCGGCGGCTTCTCGGCGGTCTCGGGATCGTCGTTGGCCACCGCCGCCACCATGAGCCGCGTCGCCATGCCGCCCATGCGCCGCTTCGGCTACGCCGACAGCCTTGCCGCCGGGTCGATCGCCGCGGGCGGCACGCTGGGCATCCTCATCCCGCCCTCGGTGATCATGATCATCTACGGGCTGCTGACCGAGAGCGACATCGGCAAGCTCTTCATCGCGGGGCTGCTGCCCGGCGCCATCGGCATCGTCTTCTATCTGATCGCGGTGATGGTCGCGGTGCGCCTCGACCCCTCGCTCGCGCCCGAGGCCGGGGCCTCGCAGCCGATGACCCGGCGCGACAGGATGGGCGTCGCGGGCACGCTGGGGCTGTTCCTCTTCATCATGGTCGGCATCTACGGCGGCTTCTTCACCCCGATCGAGGCCGCGGGCATGGGCGCCATCGCCTCTTTGGCCCTGGCGCTTGCCATGCGGGCGCTCGACTGGGCGGGCTTCGTCTCGGCCTGCCGCGAGACCGTGCTGGCCTCGGCGATGATCTTCGCGATCATCATCGGCGCCGAGATCTTCTCGGCCTTCGTCAATTTCGCGGGGCTGCCGGACGCGCTGGTCGACCTCATCTACGACGCCGAGGTGAACCCCTGGACGGTGGTCTGGATCATGGTGGGCATCTACCTGCTGATGGGCTGTGTCTTCGAGAGCTTGTCGATGATCCTGCTGACGGTGCCGGTGTTCTATCCGATCATCGCTCAGCTCGATTTCGGCACCGGCCCGCTGGCCGACCCCGAGGCCGTGCTGATCTGGTTCGCCGTGGTCGTGGTGGTGGTGACCGAGGTCAGCCTGATCACCCCGCCGGTGGGGATGAACGTCTTCGTGCTGCGGTCGGTGATGCCCGACATCGCGCTCTCGACCATCTTCCGGGGCATCATCCCGTTCTGGCTTGCGGACCTGCTGCGGCTCGCGCTGCTGGTGCTCGTGCCGTGGATCTCGCTATGTCTGCTCTGACACCACGGCAGGAGGCGGACGCCATGGCCGACAGCATGGCCGACAGCATGGCCGACAGCAAGACGGGCGCGTCGGCGCTGGCGCCGACGACCCATTCGCTGCCCATCGCGCTCATCCGCGCGCGCGAGACGCTGCTACGCGAACTGCGCCCGATGCTGGCCGAGGCCGGGGTGAGCGAGCCGCAGTGGCGCATCCTGCGCGTGCTGATCGAAAGCGGCCCCTGCTCGGTGCAGGGGCTGGCCGAGGCGGCCTGCCTGCAACCGGCCTCGGTCTCGCGCATCCTGCAATCCATGGTCGAAAGGGCGCTGGTCGAACGGGTACAGGACCGCGAGAACCGCCGCCGACAGGTGGTCTCGGTGACCGCCGAGGGCCGGGCGCTGGTGACGCGCTTCACCCCCGCCTCGCGGGAGATCACCGACGGGTTTGCCGAGCGCTTCGGTGCCGAGCGCTACGCGAGCCTGATCGCACTCCTGGATGCCTTCATCTCGGACTGTGGCCCGACCGAGGGCTGACCGCCGCCCTATCGCACCGCTTCGGGACGCTCATCGATCCCTCAGCGCCTCGCGCAGCACCGCGCGCAGCGCCTCGGCGCGGCGTGGAAGAGCACGCCCGCGCCGCTGCACCAGCCATTGCGGATGGCGCACGTCCGTGGGGAGCCGGGCCAGCGTCAGTCGCTGCCGTCCGGGATAGGCATCGATCCCGCTGCGCGGCAGCACGGTGAAGCCGATGCCCTGCGCCACCGGCTCGAGGATCTGACCGATCTGGTTGACGAAGCTGCGCAGGTTCAGGTGCTCGGCACCTGGATAGTCCTCTGGGTAGTTGGCCGAAAGCAGTTCGTCGGCATAGGCCGATCCGTCGGGATGCCCGATGAAGCCCAGCTCTTGCAGGTCGGCGATACCGGGTCGCGGCGTGCTGCCCGGCGGCAGGGCAAGGCAGAGCGAGTCGGCGCCGATCTCGACGCCCTCGAGCCGGGCCTGTCCGGGCGGGTGCCCGATGACGCCAAGGTCGAAGACGCCCGCCGCGACACCCTCGGCGATGCGCGCCTGCGGCGCCGCCTCGAGCCGCACCACCAGTTTCGGCGCCGCCCGCATCAGCGCGATGAGCCGCGGGTAGACCAGCAGCGCGATCGCACCCGAACAGGCCAGCGACACCTCGCCCGCCTGCGGATCGTCATGCCGCAGCGCGTCGCGCAGCGCCGCTTCCTCGACGCGTCGGCGCTGCCCCAACTCCAGCACCGCCTCTCCGGCCGGCGTGGGGATGAAGCTCTTGCCATCGCGCGACAGCAGCGGCTGACCGACCTGCTCCTCGAGCTTTTTCAGATGCTGCGAGATGCCGGGCTGGGTCATGTTCAGCCGGGCGGCAGCGCGGGTGAAATGGCCGGTCTCGCAGAGGGTGACGAAGCTGTTGAGCCAGACGGAATTCAGCATGATCATCTCAAAACGTTATGATTTTCAATCCATATGATAATTTTACAGCATGACCTGCCAAGCCCATATGTGCTGCAACAGCAAGACATGAGGCACAGACATGACCCAGACCACTCCCCGCAGTTTCTCCCACATCGGCCTTTCGGTCCCGGACCTCGATCGGGCCGTCGCCTTCTACCGCGACGTGATGGGCTTTTACGTGATCATGGAGCCGACCGAGATCGCCGAGGATGACAGCGACATCGGCGTGATGTGCAACGATGTCTTCGGCCCCGGCTGGGGCAAGTTCCGCATTGCACATCTGTCCACCGCCGACCGGATCGGTTTCGAGCTCTTCGAATTCCCCGAGAATTACCGGCCCGAAGACAACCTGCCGCACCGCCAGGTCGGGCTGTTTCACTTTGCCATCCAGGACCCGGACCTCGAAGGGCTGCTGGCGCGTATCGTCGCCGCGGGGGGCAAGCAGCGGATGCCGGTTCGCGCGTATTATCCGGGCGAGAAACCCTATCGCATGGTCTACGTCGAGGATCCGTTCGGCATTGTCTTCGAACTCTACTCGCACGGCTACGAGCTGACCTACTCGGCGGGGGCCTACAACTGACGCGCCCCGGCGCCCCGGCACGGCGTCCGAAGCCCCTTGTCCCTGCCGACGCAAGCGCGCTCAGGCCCGCGGGAAGACCCGGCCGTCGAACAGCTTGCGGGCGGTGCGCAGCGATCCGGCGCGCCGCACCGACCCCGCGCCGTCCCGTTCCAGCAGCACCTCGGCCGCGCCGGTCGGGTGCTCGATGGCGAAGGTCTCGCCGTCCGGCAGCACGGCCACCCCGGCGGCGGGTGTACCGGGCAGGGTGCAGGCGGTGGCGACGCTGACCGCGGCGAAGACACCGATGGTGGCATGGCAGCGGTGCGGGATGAAGCTGCGGGTGCTCACCACGCCGCCGGCCCGCGGCGCAGAGACCAGCGTCATCTTGGGCACGGACTTGCCCGAGACATCGCCGAGGTTCATCAGCGGACCGGCCTTCAGGCGGATCGACTCCAGCTTCGCCTTCAGCGCCGTGTCACCGTCGAGCGCCTCGCGGCTCTCGCGGCCCTCGATCCCCATGTCCGAGGCGCGCAGGATCACGCAGGGCATGCCGTTGTCGATCAGCGTGCAGGCGACGCCGTCAATCAGGTCCACCGCGTTGCCGCTCGGCAGCAGCCTGCCGCACATCGAGCCCGCCAGCCCCTCGAACATCAGCGGCACCGGCGCGTGGTGGCCGGGCACACCGTCGATGCGCGCCGCGCCTTGGTAGCTGACCCGGCCCTCCGGGGTCTGCACGAGGGCGACGGCGATCTCGCCGGTGTTGCGCATGTGGATGCGCACCGGGGTCTCGCCCTCCGAGGCCGCGACCAGCCCGCGCTCGATGGCGGCGGGGCCGACCCCGGCAAGGATATTTCCGCAGCCCTGCGCGTCCGAGACCAGCGCCTGATCGGTGAAGACCTGCAGAAAGAGGTAGTCCACATCCGCATCCGGGTGCGAGGGCGGCGCCAGCACGGCGACCTTCGAGGTCAGCGGGTCGGCCCCGCCGATGCCGTCGATCTGCGCCGGATCGGGCGAGCCCATGATCCGCAACAGCAGCGCGTCGCGCGCGTCCGCGTCGCGCGGCAGGTCGGAGGCAAGGAAATACGCCCCCTTCGAGGTGCCGCCGCGCATCCAGAGGCAGGGGATGCCCGCTGTCTCGAAATCCTCGGTCTGTCCCATCTCGCTCCCCTTGCTCACTCGCGCAGGCGCGCCTCAGACGTATTTCAGGCCCTTTGCGGCCAGCCGCCCGCGCATGTCGTAGATGTCGAGCCCGAGCTCGCCCGCCGCGAGGCGCGCGCGCTTGGCCTCCTCGGCGGCCAGCCGCGCCTCGGCCTTGGCCAGCACGGCCTCGGCTTCGGCCCGCTTGACCACCACGACGCCGTCGTCATCGGCGACGATCACGTCACCCGCCTCGATGGCCTGACCGGCGCAGACGATCGGCACGTTGACCGAGCCCAGCGTCTCCTTGACCGTGCCCTGGGCGCTGATCGCCTTGGACCAGACCGGGAAACCCATCTGGGTCAGGTCTTTCACGTCGCGGCAGCCCGCGTCGATGATCAGCCCGCGGCAGCCGCGGGCCTGCGCCGAGGTGGCCAGCAGGTCGCCGAAATAGCCGTTGTCGCAGGGCGAGGTCGGCGCCAGCACCAGGATGTCGCCGGGCTGCAGCTGCTCGATCGCCACATGCACCATCCAGTTGTCGCCCGGCGGTGCCGAGATGGTCACCGCCGAGCCGGCGATCTGCGCGCCGGAGTAGATCGGCCGCATGTAGCTCTGCAGGCAGCCCTTGCGGCCTTGCGCCTCATGCACGGTCGCGACGCCCGCGCGCCCCAGCGCGTCGATGACATCCCTGCCTGCGCGCGCCACGTTCTGAACCACGACTGCCATGGCAATCTCCTTCCGCTTCTTCTCTTTCCAAATACGCAAATCCCGGCGGTGTCCTCCGCGGCACCGCCGGGCAGGGGCCTCAGCCCTTGACCGGCGGCGTGCCGTGGGTGTGGAAACTCTCGATGGTCTTCAGCCCCCAGGCCTGGCCCTTCTTGCGGTCCGCCTCGGTCCAGCACACCGGCTGCCAGTCCGGCGCGAGGATCAGCCGCGCGCCGGCATTGGCCAGCTCCACCCGGTTGCCCGCGGGCTCCCAGACGTAGAGGAAGAACGTGCCCTGGATGGCATGCTTGTGCGGCCCGGTCTCGATGTGCACGCCGTTCTGCAGGAAGATGTCCGCCGCGCGGAGGATGTCCTCGCGCTGGTCGGTGGCGTAGGTGACGTGGTGCAGGCGCGCGGTGCCGCCGCCGTGCTCCTCGGTGCAGGCTAGGTCGTAGGTCTTGTTGTTGACGGTGAACCAGCAGCCGCCGATCCGGCCGTTGTCGAGCTGGATGTATTCGGTCACGCGGCTGCCGAGGCAGGTCTCCATGAAGCGCCGGAACTCGGTCACGTCCGAGGCGAGCAGGTTGAGGTGGTCGAGCCGGCGCGGCGCGGCGCCCTCGAAGGCGCTGGCGGTGTTCTTCAGCGCGGCGCGGTCCTTCCCGTCCTGGGCCTCGTACCAGCGCGTGTCGTAGTAGATTTCGAACACATGGCCGAAGGGATCCTCGAAGCGGAAGGCGCGGCCGTGGCCGAGATCGCCCTCGGTCCAGCCATGCAGCTTGTATCCGGAGGCTTCGATGATTGCGACGCGGCGCTCCAGCGCTTCGGGCGAGGCGGCACGGTAGCCGATGTGGGCGACGCCCGTGGTGGCCGAGCGTGTCAGTTTCAGCGTGCAGAACTCATAGTCGTCCCAGGCGCGCAGGTAGGCGCTGGTCTCGTCCTGCGCAGAGAGCTTGAGCCCGTAGACGCGGGTGAAGAAGTCGAGGCTCTCGTCGAACTTGTCGGTGAGCATTTCGACATGGCCAAGGTGGGCGATGTCGAAGCTGGGGGTGGTCGGCTGGATCATGGTCTTTTCCTCCCTCGGGCTCAAAGCTCGTCGACGGTGCGCGGGAAGACCGACTGGAAGCCCTCGGCATATCTGCAATCGCGGCCGCCGGCCATGCCACCGGAGTTGCGCTTGAAGTGATTGGCGCGCTGCTGCGCGACGCGGGTGTAATAGTCCCAGAGGTGAATCTGGCCCTCGTTGCATTCCATTGCCGTCTTCTTCTTCTCCCACACCGGGGTGATGTCGAGGAACGTGTCGGGTTTCCAGCCCATCTGCTCGGTCTGATGCGGCTCGAAGAGGTAGAGCTGCGGCGCGCCAAGAACCTTCTCGCCGGGATTGTGGCCCCAGGCCTGGGCGATCATCCGGCACTCGAGCGCGACCTGAGACATGTACATGTGGTCGGTGTTGTAAGGGTCGTATTGAGAATGGCTCATCATGAACTTCGGCTGAACCTTGCGGATCAGGTCCACCAGCTCGTCCTTGTCGCTCCGGTCGAGTTGCAGCGGGTAGTCGCCCTTGTCGAAGCACACAAGCTCGTGCACGCCGAGCGCCTCGGCGGCCTTCTCGGCCTCGCCGCGGCGGATGGCCTTGACCTGCTGAAGCGACTTGCCCTCCTTCCACAGGCGGGCACTCTCACCGCGTTCGCCGAAGGAGAGGCAGGCCACGGTCACCCGGTAGCCCAGCTCGGTGTGCAGCGCGATGGCACCGCCGCAGCGCCAGACGAAGTCGGCGGCATGAGCGGAAATGATGAGCGCGGTCTTCGTCTCGGACATGATGTCTCCTCCGGGTGTCTTGCCTCGGGCATGTCACGCACCGCCTGTCGCCGGCAATTCAGAAACGCGTCGCACAGGATAAGTTTTGGCTAGAGTTGGTAGTGATCAAAAAGCATTTGTGCCAAGCATTCGCGATGAGCTGCATGAGGGGGAACACGGGTGCGACGATGCGAGGAACGGTGGAGGGAATTCCGGGACGCTGCTCGGGCGGACGCCGCGGTCGGGCCGGGCGACCTGCGGCGGCACAGATATTCCCTGAATAAGAATGGGCTCGCGGATGTGGCGCGCATCTGGCGGCGCGCCAGGTTGCGGGGCAGGCGATGATCTCGCGGAACCTGCGGCATCTGAGGGTCTTCCTCGCCGTGCTCGAGCTGCGGTCGCTGACGCTGGCCTCGGCGCGCATGCGCATCTCGCAGCCCGCGGTGACGCAGGCGCTTGCCAAGCTCGAGTCCCAGACGCGCGGGCCGCTGTTCGACCGCACCCGGCAGGGCGTCTTCGCGACCGAGCGCGGGCAATTGCTTGGCGCGCGGGTGACGCGGGCCTTCGGGCGGCTCGACCCGGCGCTGGCGGCGCTTTCGCCGCGGCTTTGCCTGACCGCCTCGAGCTCGCAGCTCGCAGCGCTCATCGCGGTGGTCGACACCGAGAATTTCACACTGGCGGCGCGCAGCCTCGGGCAGGCGCAGCCCACCGTGCACCGGGCGATCAGCCAGCTGGAGACCGAGGCCGGTCAGCGGCTGTTCGAACGCCGGCGCAACGGGCTTGTCGCCAGCCGTGCGGCGGAGAGGCTCGCGCAGGCCGCACGGCTGGCCTTTGCCGAGCTGGGGCAGGCCGAGGCCGACATGGCCGAGATCGATGGCCGCGAGGTGGGGCAGATCGTCATCGGAGCGCTGCCGATGGCCCGTTCGGTGCTGCTGCCCCAGGCGGTGGCGGAGTTTCGTGCCCAGCGTCCGCATCAGCCGATCCGCATCGTTGACGGGCTCTACGACGATCTGCTCGTCGGGCTGAGGCGCGGCGCGATCGACCTCATCCTCGGGGCGCTGCGCGACCCTGCGCCGATCGGAGACGTGGTGCAGGAACGGCTGTTCGACGACCAACTGGTCATCGTCGCGCGGCCGGGGCATCCGCTGGCGCAGGCCGGTCCGCTGAGCGCGGCGACGCTGGCGCAACAAAGCTGGGTCGTCCCGCGCGAGGGCACGCCGTCGCGGGTGCAGTTCGACGGCTATTTCGCGCGGCTGCCCGAGGGCGGGCCGCGCGGCGTGATCGAAGCGGGATCGATCCTCTTCATGCGCGAGTTGCTGGCGCGCGGCGATTTCCTCGGGTGCATTTCCGAGGCGCAGGCGGTGGCCGAGATTTCCAACGGAACGCTGCATCGGCTCGAGGTGGATGGCGGCTGGAAAGACCGGCCCATCGGGCTGACCCTGCGCAGCGGCTGGATGCCGACACAGGCGCAGAGACTGCTGCTCGAGCGGCTGCGCTCGGCGGCCGCCGGGATCGGTCGCTAGGTGCGCCGTCTCGGAAAGGGGGGCATCCGCTGCGGCATCAGCCTGCGCTCGCCAAGCTCCGGCTCGGAACCTGCAAGGATGAGCGGCACGCATCAGACTGCCCGTGGCACCGTCGCGGGCCACGATGCGCTCATCCCCCGCCTCGCCGGCGGACGGACCGCGAGCGGGTCCCGGCGCGCCTGGGGCGGTGTTCAGCCCAGCAGCGCGCTCAGCCCGGCATATATCAGGCGCAGCGCCAGCAGGATCAGGATGTTGTCGAGCGCCAGGCGGAAGCGCCGGTCGTCAATGCGGTTGAGGACGAGCCTGCCGGTCATGGTGCCGAGGAACCCGGCTGCGATCATGGCAAGGATAAAGGCCCACCAATGCGCGAAGGCAAAGCCCAGAAGCCCGAAGGCAATGGTCTTGACCCCGTGCTGCACGGTCATCAGCGCGGCATGGGTCGCGACGTGCGAATGGCGCGGCAATTGGTGCGACTTGGTGAACGTGGCGACGAAGAGTCCCGTCGCGCCGAAGAACATGGTCAGGAAACTTGAGACCACGCCCACGAGGGCGGGCCAGTCGCGCAGCCCTCTCGGCGGCTTTGCAAACACCGTGTAGATGACGAAGGCCCCGATGCCGATCTGCATGATCGCCGGCGGCAGGGTCACCGCGATGGCCCCGCCCGCCGCGGCTCCGATCGCCGATCCCAGGGCGAATGCCGGGAGTGCTGGCCAGTAGATATGGCGGAAGGTCAGCGCGGCTCGCCCGATGTTCGAGCCGATCTGGATCACCCCGTGGGTCGGGATGAGCGCCGCCGGGGGCACCAAAGTCGCCATGACCGCCAGCAGGATGCCGCCACCGCCGATGCCGAAGGCCACGGTGATGAAGGAGGCGGCGAAGCTCGTACCGATGAGCAGGGCAAAGACCGCGTCGGCCATGCCATCGGGCAGCAACAGGGGTGGGATCATCGCGGGCTTGCTCTTGAGGGTTGGGGACAGGCTCTCACCCATCGCGGCGGAGGACAAGGGAGGCGGAACACTTGTCTGGCGCTGGCGGCAGGCGCGCCGACCGTCCCGCCGAAATACGCCAGCGGCAAGGCGCCTGCGGCGCGGCCCGAGCCCCCATGGGGCGTCGCGTCGGGCCGTCCGGCACATGACGGGTTCAGCTGTGATCCGCCGCCCAGACCTCGGGATTGATCATCTCGACCGGCGCGCCGGCAGCATAGGCGTTGATGAGCGCGTAGATCTCGCCGAACTGCTTGTCGAGTTCCTCGGCGGTGACGAAGCCCACGTGTGGCGTGGGCATGACGCGTGGATGTGAGAGCAGCGGATCGGCGGGATCGGTGACCGGCTCGCCGGGGAAGACGTCCAGCGCGGCGCGGCCGATGCGGCCTGCCTCGAGCGCGGCGAGCAGCGCGCCCGGCGCGATGAGCCCCGCGCGCGACGTGTTCACCAGCACCGCGTTCGGCTGCATCGCCATGAGGTCGCTCGCGGTGATTTCGCCCCGCGTCTCCGGCAGCAGTCGCTTGTGGATCGACACCACGTCCGAGCCGGCAAAGAAGGCCTCGCGGCTCTCGGGCACGCTCAGGCCGTCGGCATCGGCGCGCGCCCGGCTGTGTTCGGAGCCCCAGGCCTGCACGCGCATTCCGAACGCGCGGCCGAAGCCCGCCACGACCGTCGCGATGCCGCCATAGCCGTAGAGGCCCAGCGTCTTGCCCGCCACGTTGCGCCCGAGCGGCGCGTCACCCTGCCAGGCGCCGGCGCGCGCGGAGGCAATCTGCTCGGGCAGGTGGCGCAGCGCCGCGATGATCAGGCCGAAGGTCAGTTCGGCGGTCGAGGTGGAGGGGCCGTCCTTGCTCATCTTCGAGCAGAACAGCACGCCGGCGCGGCTCAATGCCTCGGCATCGACATGGGTGTGCTGCCCGCGCATGGCGATCAGCTTCACGCCTTCCAGCGCCCCGGCAAGCTCGGGAGTGATGGCAGTGCGGTCGCGGAACAGGACCACCGCCTCGGCCCCCTTCAGGCGCGCGGCCTGCGTGGCCGCATCCGGGGCACGGTCGGTCCAGACGGTGACCTCATGGTCGTTAAGCGAGGCGAAAGAGGGCAGACCGCGCAGGCAATCGTACCAATCGTCGAGAACATGAACCTTCACAGCGGCCCTCCTATGAAACCGGGTGCTTGGTGCCGACGTGCCCGGTCGAAGGGCAGGCCGGTGACCGGCGAGATGCCCCGGTCCGAAACCGGGACATCCCAGATTGCCGCAGCCCCGCTCCGGGTGAAAGCCTCGACAGGCGTCGGGAGGGGGCACTCTCCCTCCGTCCGAAGACGGGGCCTGTCTGAGCACGCGCAAGGGTGCCCGCGTGCCCCGCGTCACCGAGGTGCGTGGCCCTTGCCGCGGCGGAATCAGTCCTCCAGCGGCGCGGTCCGGCGGCGCATGGCGATGCCGAAGGAGAAGAGCAGCATCAACGCGGTGAATCCATAGATCACCAGCGCGATCGGGCTCTGCAGCAGGACGCCGAAGTCTCCGCCCGAGATCGACAGCGCCCGGCGCAGGTTGTTCTCCATGTCGGCGCCAAGCAGCAGCCCCAGCACCACCGGCACCAGAGAGATTTCGAACTTGCGCAGCGCGTAGCCGAGCAGGCCGAAGCCGATCATCACGAAGAGGTCGAAGCTGGAATGGCTGATCGAGTAGATGCCGATGAAGCTGACCATGACGACGATCGGCATCAGCAGCCACTGCGGCAGCGACAGCAGGCGGGTGAAGATGCCGACCATCGGCACGTTGAGCAGCAGGAGCACGAGGTTGGCGAGGTAAAGCGCCGCGATCAGCCCCCAGACCAGATCCGGCTGGCGCTCGAACAGCAGCGGGCCGGGCTGGATGTTGAGCGAGACGAGCAGCGCCAGCATCACCGCCGTGGTGCCCGAGCCGGGCACGCCAAGCGTCAGCATCGGGATCAGCGCGCCGCCAGAGGCGGCGTTGTTGCCCGCTTCCGGTGCGGCGATGCCGCGCGGATCGCCGGTGCCGAAGGTGCCCTTCTTGTCGCTGATCTGCTTTTCCGTGCTGTAGGAGACGAAGGCACCAAGAGAGGCGCCGGCCCCCGGCAGCACGCCGCAGACAAAGCCGATCACCGAGCCGCGCAGCGCCGCGGGGAAGCCCTCGAAGACCTCGCGCAACCGGGGCAGGGCGCGGCCAAGCTTGGCGGGCCCCGCGCCCGAGGTGGCGTGGCTCTCGAAATACATGATGATCTCGCTGACCGCGAACAGGCCGACGATGGCCACGATCGGGTCGAACCCGTCGTAGAGGTGGTAGGACCCGAAGGTGAAGCGCGCCGTGCCGGTGGCCGGATCAAGTCCGACGCTGGCCAGAAGCAGGCCGAGCACCGCCGCGAGCAGGGTCTTGAACGGGTTCACCCCGGTGACGCCGCCGATCGTGGCGAAGGCCATGACATAGAGCGCGAAATAGTCCGCCGGGCCGAAGTGGATCGCCGCCTTGGCGAGCAGCGGGGCGAAGAAGGTGAGGCCCAGCGTGGCCAGGGTCGCGCCGGTGAACGAGGCCACGGCCGAGATCCCGAGCGCCTTCGCGGCCTGCCCCTTGCGGGCCATCGGGTAGCCGTCGAGCGTGGTCATGATCGCGGGCTCGTCGCCGGGAATGTTGAGCATGATCGAGCTGATCCGCCCGCCGTACATGCAGCCGTAGTAGATGCACGACAGCATGATCAGCGCCGAGCCGGGCTCGAGCTTCATGGCGAAGGCGACGGGGATGAGGATCGCCACGCCGTTCACCGGCCCAAGGCCGGGCAGCGCGCCGATCAGCGTGCCGGCGAAGCAGCCGAAGACCGCGAGCGCGAGGTTGAGCGGCGTCACGGCAACGGCGAAGCCGCCGATGAGGGAGGTCAGGATATCCATGAGGTCTCGTTAGCCGAAGAGCGCGGGAGCGAAGGGCAAGGGCAGCCCCAGCACCTTGTCGAAGATGACGAAGAGCGACACGCCCACGGCCGCCCCGGTCAGCCCCGCCTTGGCCGGGCCGGCACCGAAGAGCAGCGCGAGGCAGGCGGTGCCGAGCGTCGTGGAGAGCGGGAAGCCGAGCGGTTCGAGCAGCAGCACATAGCCCGCCAGCACCGCCAGCGTGGCGATCTGCCGGGTCAGCGCCGGCCGCGACTGGGCCTTTGGGTTCGGGTCGGGGCGCAGGATCAGCCCGAGGCTGAGGATGGCCGCCAAAGCGGCGACCATCTGCGGAAAGACGGCGGGGCCCAGGGGATCCCCGAAACCCGCCTCGTAACCGCGTGCGACCCAGAAGGCCGAGACCGAGATCACAAAGACCACGGTCCCGACGATGCGGTCGATCATTGGATGACCCCGATGCTGCGCGAGATCTCTTCCATCTGCTTGGCCTGATCGGCGACATAGGCCTCGAATTCCTCGCCGCCGCGCCAGACGGTGATCAGCCCGTTGCCCTCGGCCGCTTCCTTCCACTCGGGGGTGTCGAAGAGCGATTTCAGCTCGTCCACCCAGGCCTGGTAGTCCTCGTCCGAGACGTCGCCGCCGGTGTAGAAGCCGCGCCAGTTGTAGCCGGTCACGTCATAGCCCTGATCCTTGGCGGTGGGGGCGTCGGGGAAGGCCGGGATCGGCTCGTCCGACAGCGCCGCGAGGATCTTGATGTCGCCCGATTCCACGAAGCCGGCGATCTCGCCGAGGTCGGTCGACACCGCGCCGACCTGGCCGCCGAGCATCTGCGTCACGGCGGGGCTGCCGCCGTCGAACTGCACCCAGCGGATGGCCTTGTAGTCGTCGCCGGGCATGCCCGCGGCATCGGCCAGCATCAGCAGGCGGATGTGGTCCCAGCCGCCGGCACCCGACGAGCCCGCCACCGGCACCGAGGTCGGATCGGCCTTCAATGCGTCGAGCAGGTCGCCGATGGTCTCGTATTCGGAATCCGCCGGGACGGTGATCACGCCCACATCGGTGCCGAGCATGCCGACCCAGCGCATCACGTCGACGCCGCCCGGATATTTGCCCTGGGCGATCTGCGTGACACCCACGGTCGAGGTGGCGACCAGCAGATCCCCCTCGGAGGCGCGCTTGCCCGCCACGTTGGCGAAGGCCACGGCGCCGACGCCGCCGGGCATGTTGGTGACCTGCACCGTGCTCTCCTCGAGCCCCAGTTCGGTCAACAGCCGGCCGACGGTGCGGCAGGTGAAGTCCCAGCCGCCGCCGGGATCGGCGGGTGCGATGCATTCCGCGGCGCTGGCGGTGACGGCGCTGATCGCCGTCAGGCCGGTGGCGAGGATCGCCCCGGTGATGAGGCTGCGTGTATAGGACATGGTTCCTCCCTTTCGTCCTTTGGTCCATCGATGGGCCCGTGTCGCCGGGGTCTCCCGTCCCCGGATCGTCTCAAGGTGCGTCGTCGTGGTCTCGCTTGTGATCGACGACTCCCCGCGTGCCGAGAAACCGGCGCGCGCTTTCTACGGCTGCCAGGATCTGGTCGCGCACCTCGCGGGTGTGCAGCCGGACCTTGCGGGCCGCCTCGTCCGCGTCGCCGGCGGCGACGAGGTCGAGAATTTCGGTATGTTCCTTCCAGGCGGCATCGCGTTGCGCCGCGTCGCTGGCCAGCAGCCAGCGCAGCCGCAGCGCGCGCCCCACCACCGCGCGCACCGCGTCGCGCAGAAAGGGATTGCCGGACAGTGCCGCCAGTTCGACATGCACGTCGAGCCCCGAGGCCAACCAGTCCTCGACGCGGAAATCGGTGCGGCCGCGGTCTATGGTCGTGCGCAGTGCCGCCAGATCCTCTGGCTTGGCGCGGCGGCAGGCGAGCCGTACGGCGGTGTCTTCCAGCTCTTCGCGGAATTCGAAGAGGTCGCGGATCTCCTGAAGGTCGATGGGCGCGATCACGTAGCCGCCGCGCGGGTCGCGGTCGACCAGCCCCTCGGCGATCAGCGACGCCAGCGCCGCGCGGATCGGCGTGCGCGACATGCCGTAGCGGTCTTGCAGGGCGCGTTCCGACACGGGTTCTCCGGGCGCGAAAGCCATCGACAGGATGTCCCTTCGGATATCCTGCAAGGCACGCTCTGCCTGCGGCAGTGCCGCATTCTCCGCCGTTTCCTCGGTGCTCATGGCCTGCATTGACCCTCCCTGCGTCCGTGGTATACCACCTCGGTAGACCACATCAACAGCTTTTGGAGGAGGGCTCATGACTCAGGTCACGCTGGAGGGATTCCCCGAGAGAGTGCGCATTGTGGATGTCGGCCCCCGTGACGGGCTGCAGGCCTGGCCGGTGCCGGTGCCGACCGATGTGAAGATCGAGATGATCAACGGACTGATCGCCGCGGGCGTGCCGCAGCTCGAGGTCACCTCCTTCGTCGCGCCGCGCGCCGTGCCCAACATGGCCGATGCCGCCGAGGTGATGGCGGCCATCGACCGCAGCCGAGGCGCCGAGCTGACCGCTCTGGTGCCCAATGCCCGCGGGGCCGCCCGCGCCATCGAGGCCGGGGTCGATGCCATGGTGGTGTTCCTCTCGGCCTCCGAGAGCCACAACCAGGCCAACGTGAACTGCGCCCGCGACGTTTCGCTCGCCGCCGCCGCCGAGATCGCGCGGATGGGGCAGGAGGCCGGTGTCGCCGTCTACGGTGCCATCGCCACCGCCTTCGGCTGCCCCTTCGAGGGCGACGTGCCGGTGTCGGACATCCTGGACGTGGCCAGGGCCTACGCGGGCAGCGGCATCACCAAGATCACGCTTGGCGACACCACCGGCATGGCAACGCCGCGGCTGGTGCAGGAGCGCTGCCGCGCGCTGGCCGCCGAGGTGCCCGAGGCCGATGTCGCGCTGCATTTCCACAACACTCGCGGCGTGGGGCTCGCCTGCGCCTATGCCGGGCTGCTCGAGGGCATCACCCGCTACGAGGCCAGCGTCGCCGGGATCGGCGGCTGCCCCTTCGCGCCCGGCGCGACCGGCAATGCCTGCACCGAGGATCTGGTCTACATGCTGCATGAAAGCGGGGTCGAGACCGGCATCGAACTTGATGCGCTGATCGGTGTCGCGCAGCGCACCGAGGCGGCGCTGGGGCAGAAGCTGCCAGGGCAGGTCATGAAGGCCGGTCCGCGCCTGCGCCAGTATCGCCGCGACGAGGTACGCTCTTCGAGCGGGAGCCGCGCATGAGCCCTGCCGAGCTGAAGCCGCCGCTCGACGGCATCCGCGTCATCGACCTGACCCGTGTGCTGTCGGGGCCATTCTGTTCGATGCTGCTTGGCGATATGGGCGCCGAGGTCATCAAGATCGAGAGCCCCGGCGGCGATCCGGTGCGCGGGCAGGGCCACCACAAGAATGGCTTCTCGTGGTACTTCGCCGGTTTCAACCGCAACAAGAAGTCGGTGGTGCTCGACCTCTATTCTGACGCGGGGCGGGACGCGCTGGCCCGGCTCCTGGAAACCGCCGACGTGCTGGTCGAGAATTTCCGCCCCGGCGTGCTGGCGCGCATGGGCTTCCCGCCGGAGCGGCTTGACGAGATCAACCCCCGGCTGGTGGTGGCCAGTGTCAACGGCTTCGGCTCGACAGGCCCCTACACCGACCGTCCGGCCTTCGATTTCATCGCGCAGGCGATGAGCGGTTTCATGAGCGTCAACGGCCCCGAAGGCGAGCCGCCGCTGCGCGCGGCACAGCCAGTGACCGATCTCGTGGCCGGGCTCTACACCGCTTTCGGCATCGTCTCGGCGCTGCACGGGCGCAACCGCGACGGGGTGGGACAGGCGGTCGAGACCTCGATGGTCAACGGCGTGCTGAGCATGATGGCCTATCTCGCCTCCGAGCATTTCGTCACCGGCGAGAACCCGCAGCGCACCGGCAACGATCACCCTCTGGTGGCGCCCTACGGGCTTTACAACGCGGCGGACGGGCAGATCGCCATCGCCGCCTCGAACGACCAGGTGCTGGGGCGCCTGCTGGCCGAGATCGGTCTGCCAGACCTGCTTTCTGACCCGCAGTTCGACAGCAATGACAAGCGCTTTGGCCAGCGCGAGGAGCTGCACGCGATCCTCGATGCGGCGCTGTCGCAGGACACGCGCGAGAATTGGATCCTGCGGCTCAACCGCGCCGGCGTGCCGACGGGCAAGATCCAGACCCTGAAGGAAGTCTTCGCCGATCCGCAGATCCAGGCGCAGGAGATGGCGATCGACGTGCCGCATGGCGACGACCGGGGCACCGTGCGGATGCTCGGGTTCCCGGTGAAGCTCAGTCGCACCCCCTGCGAGGCCCGGTTGCCGGCGCCGCGGCTCGGGGAGCACACCGAAGAGGTTCTGGCCGCATTGCAGGTTTCGGAGGGCTGAGGGTCGGGCCGAGCCCTCGAAAAGGCTCGGCTTTTGCCAGCGCGCCGTCCTAGATGGGCAGTGCGGAGCAGGTGCCAAAGCGGAGAGGGAGCCGGCATGATCGATCTTTACACGTGGTCCACCCCGAACGGGCGCAAGGTGTCGATCCTGCTCGAAGAGCTTGGACTGGACTACCAGGTGCATCCGATCGACATCCAGACCGGCGCGCAGAAGGCGCCGGAGTTTCTGGCGATCAACCCAAATGGCCGGATCCCGGCGATTGTCGATCGGGAGACCGGGCTTGCGCTGATGGAATCCGGCGCCATCCTCTGGTACCTCGCCGAGAAACATGGTGCCTTCCTGCCCGAGGAGCCCGCTGCGCGCATGCAGGTGATGGGTTGGCTGATGTGGCAGATGGGCGGGTTTGGCCCGATGCTCGGGCAGGCGCATCATTTCCTGCACTTCAACCCCGGCACGTCGGCCTATGCCGAAAAGCGCTTCGGCGCAGAGGTGACGCGGCTCTACGCGGTGCTCGATGCGCAGCTTGAGGGGCGGACGCACATCGCGGGCGCCTATTCCATCGCCGACATGGCCTGCTGGCCCTGGGTGGCGCGCCACGAGTGGCATGGCGTGAACCTGGCCGATTTTCCAAACGTACGGGCATGGTATCGGCGTCTGCGCGAGCGCCCCGCGGTGCAGCGTGGCTACCAAGTCCCAACGAACGTGGGCGAAATTCCGGAGGGGTGATCCGCTGGCGCCGTGCCGGAGCGCGCCGGGCATTCGGACGATATCGGCTCGACGGCCCATTGCCCGGCGGGATCTGCCCGCGGCTGGCGTCACGCGGGCGAAGCGGGCAAGGGCGGCAGGGGTCACGGCGGGTTCCCGGGCGACCTTGGTCGGACCTCGCCCCGAGGTGGTCCGCGCCTCTTGCCTCTGATGCGGCAGCTGCGGCTTGCGCTACTTTCCGGTCCCGATCTTCATTCCTATGAACCGCGCGGCCAGCGGCGCACCGGCCACGACGAGAAGAACCCGCAGCAGGTGATGCACCACGATGAACCCCAGGTCCGCCCCGGCAATTATGCCGAGCACGGTCATCTCTGCCTGCCCGCCGGGCGCGAAGGACAGGAAGCCCTCCAGCGGTTCGGCGAAGCCGAGCTGCACGACGATTTCTGTCACCAGCAGCGCGAGCAGGGCGAGGATCGCCACGTAGACCGTCCCGGCGAGCACGTCGCGACGCAGCTCGTGCAGGGTTACGCCGACATAGCCCACGCCGATGCCCATGCCGATGAAGAACTGCGCGGTCTTGATGGCTTCTGCGGGTGGGCGGGCATGGATGAAGCCGCCGAGCGACAGCGCGGAAGTCAGGATCAGTGGGCCGATGATCGTCGCGCCGAAGAGGCCGATGCGTTCGCCGCCCTTCCAGCCGATCAGCCCGGCCGCGGCCATCAGCGCCAGCTCGGTCAGCGGCACTTCGGCGGCGCTCGCGCCCATCGGGTGATCGAGGGGCAGCTCGAAGCCCTTGACGATCAGCAGGGGTGCGACGGTCACGATGATCAGCACCCGTGTCGCATGCGCCAGCGACAGTGCCCGCACGTTTGCCCCCGCGTCCTGGCCAAAGGCCAGCATGTCCTGCAAGCCGCCGGGCATGGCGGCGAAATAGGCGGTGGGCAGGTCGTATTTGCAGATCTTGTGGAAGTAGGGGACGCCAATCAGTGCGATGGCGATGATATAGGGCGGGATGAAGGCGACCGAGGCCGCCATCTGCGGCAGCCGCGCCAGCACCTCGGGGGTGATCGAGGCGCCGACGGCGATGCCGAGGATCGTCCGCGCCGCCTTGGAGATCACCCCGAGCCCCAGCAGTGGCGCGCCGAAGAGCGCGGCGATCAGGCAGGCACACATCGGGCCGAAGAGAAAGGGCAGGGGGAGCGACAGCAGCAGAAATGCGAGCGTTCCGGCGACCGAAAGCGCAATGGTCAGCGCGCGGCGGCGCAGGACGGGAGGCTTGGGCCGTGGGGCCACAGCGAGGATATCGGGGCTGTCTCGATGCATTGTATGCCAGTGTATACTATTGGATGCATGACTTGCGCAACCCCGCCCCGCGGGTCTCATCGGCGCGCCGCACACGCAGGGCGCGTGGCAGTGGCTGCCTGGGGAAATCGGTAAGGGCGGCATCGCGCCCGGTGCGCGGCTCGGCCTGCGTGTTCAGAGCTGGCCGAGGTTTTCCTTGATGTAGATCTCGATCCGGATGCGCTCCTGCGAGGCGAGGGGTTCACGCCCCTCGGTACGCGCCTTGAGGACCCGGATGGCGCTGCGCACGAGGTGGCCGGGGTTCTGGGCGATCACCGCGTCGAGCGCGCCGACGCGCAGCTTGTCCTCGGTGTAGCCGGTACGCTCATGCGCGATGATGACCTGTTGCATCGGGTCGGACGTGTGGCACAGCGCCTCCAGCGGCTGGCGCGCCTCGGAGTTCATCAGGTATGCGCCGATGATGTCGGGGTGGTTGGCGTAGGAATTGGCGATGACCTTTTCAGTGCGCGTGCGATCGCCGTAGGTTTCGAGCGACGGCAAGGCCGAGAGGTTCGGGAAATCGGCGGTCAGCACGGTATCGAAGCCGAGCCGCCGCTCGACGCTGTCGAGCGAGTTCATCGTTTCGGAGACCACAAGGATCTTGCCCTTTCGCTCGCCGAGGAAGCGGCCCATCAGCCGCCCTGCGGTCGCTCCGGCCGAGTTGTTGTCGACCCCGACGAAGTCGAGCGGCCGAAGGCCCGGCTGGCCGGTGATGAACTGCACCACCTCGACGCCGCGCTGTTTCAGGCGGGTGGTGGCGTCGCGCACCTGCGGGCTTTCGGGCGCCATGATCGCCACGCCGTCGACCTGTGCCGGCAAGACGCGGGCCAGCGCCTTGGCGGTGATATGCGGGTCGTTCGACAGCACCCGGCGCATCGAGATCTCCAGCGACTCGGAGAGGAAGGCGGCGCGCGATTCCTCGATCCGTTCAACCAGCGTGGTCAGGAAGTCGTCGCCTGCCTCGGGCAGCAGGAACTGGAAGCGGTAGCGCCGCCCGCGCGCCAGATTGGCGGCGGACAGGTTGCGGACAAAGCCTATGCGTTCAATTGCTTCGTTGACCGCCTTGACGGTTTTCTCGCGTACGCCCGGCCGCCCGTTCAGTACGCGGTCGACGGTCGCGAGGCTGACGCCGGCAGCTTTGGCGAGGTCTTTGGTGGTCGGGCGCATGGGGGACTCGGGCCTGTGATCTTGCTGCGAGTCTTGTGTGTTTTCAGATGGAAAGCAACCTTGATGAGGTACGTGCCTCAGAATTCGTTTGATCTGAGGCACGTACCTCACTTACCCTAGGTAAAGATAAACGAGTCGGGAAGAGGAGCCCGGCCTTATCTCTGGGAGGATGCACCAATGACTATCCGATACACCGCTCCGGCGGTCGCGACTGCCTTGCTTGCCCTCGCGGGGGCGGCGCAGGCGGATGATCTTACCCTGTGCTGGGCGGCCTGGGATCCGGCCAATGCGCTGGTCGAGCTGTCGAAGGACTTCGAGGCCAAGTCGGGGCACAAGATGTCCTTCGAATTCGTGCCCTGGCCCAACTTCGCCGACCGCATGCTGAACGAGCTGAACTCCGGCGGGCAGCTCTGCGACCTGATGATCGGCGACAGCCAGTGGATCGGCCTCGGCGCCGAGGCGGGCCACTACGTGAAGCTGAACGACTTCTTCGACGCCAACGGCATCACCATGGATGATTTCATCCCGGCCACGGTCACCGGCTATTCCGAGTGGCCCAAGGGGACGCCGAACTACTGGGCGCTGCCGGCCTTCGGTGACGTGGTCGGCTGGACCTACCGCAAGGACTGGTTCGAGCGGCCCGAACTGCAGGCCGAGTTCCAGGAAAAATACGGCCGCGAGCTGAAGGCGCCCGACACGCTGGACGAGTTGAAGGACATCGCCGAGTTCTTCCAGGGCCGCGACATCGACGGCACCACGGTCTACGGCGCGGCAATCTACACCGAGCGCGGCTCGGAAGGCATCACCATGGGGGTGACCAACGCGCTCTACAACTACGGCTTCAGCTATGGCACGCCCGAGGAACCCTACAAGCTCGAGGGCGTGGTCAACTCGCCCGAGGCCGCCAAGGGGCTCGAGTTCTACAAGGCGCTCTACGACTGCTGCACACCTCCGGGCTCGTCCGATTGGTACATGTCCGAGGACATCGACGCCTATAAGTCGGGGCAGGTGGCGCTGCAGATGAACTTCGCCTTCATCTGGCCGGGGGTCGAGGCCGACCCGAACGTCGGCGGCGGCAAGTCGGGCTACTTCCCCAACCCAGCGGGTCCGGACGGGCACTTCGCCCAGCTCGGCGGGCAGGGGATCTCGGTGGTGTCCTACTCCGACAGCCAGGATGCGGCGCTGGAATACATCAAGTGGTTCGCCCAGCCCGAGGTCCAGTCGAAATGGTGGGAGCTTGGCGGCTACTCGGCGCTGAAGGCGGTGGTCGAGGATCCCGGTTTCGCCACCAGCCAGCCCTACGCGCAGACCTTCCTCGACTCCATGGCGATCGTGAAGGATTTCTGGGCCGAGCCCTCCTACGCCTCGCTGCTGCTGTCGATGCAGGACCGGGTGCACAACTACGTGGTTGCCGGTCAGGGCACCGCGCAGGAGGCGCTCGACAAGCTGGTCGAGGACTGGACCGAGGTCTTCGAAGACGAAGGCAAGATGTGACCATCCGCCCGCCGCAAGACCCGCGGACGGGCGGTCCCGAACGCGGAGCCAGCCGCGAGGACGGCTCCGCGCACCCCGCCGAACGCAGCGAAGAGACCAGACCCATGTCCCACTCCGTCATCGCGCGCGCCGCCGAGGCGACGCCGCCCGGCCTCGCACGCAGGTTCAAGGGCCTGTCCGACCGGGCCATCGCCTGGAGCTTCGTCGCCCCGACGATCTTCCTGCTGCTGGCGGTGAACATCTTCCCGCTGATCTGGACGATCCGCCTCAGCTTCACCAATTTCCGCGCCAACCGCCCCAATGCCGAGGTCGAATGGATCGGGCTGCGCAACTACGACCGCATCCTGACCGACAGCGACATCTGGCAGACCATGCAGGCCACGGCGCATTTCCTGTGCTGGACCATCGTGCTGCAGGTGTTGATCGGCTTTTCGCTGGCGTGGTTGATCAACCGCAAGTTCAAGGGCAACGATCTCTGGACCACGATCATCGTGCTGCCGATGATGCTGTCCCCTGCCGTGGTCGGCAACTTCTGGACCTTCCTCTACCAGCCGCAGATCGGGCTCTTCAACTACGTGGTGGCCTTCTTCACCGGCGCGGATCCCACCAGCTTCTCGATGATCGGCAGCGTCTCTCTGGCCCCTTGGGCGATCATCATCGTCGACACCTGGATGTGGACGCCCTTCGTCATGCTGATCTGTCTCGCCGGGCTGCGGTCGATCCCGGACTCGATCTACGAGGCGGCGGAATGCGACCGTGCCTCGAAGTGGCGGCAGTTCTGGACCATCACCCTGCCGATGACGCTGCCCTTCCTGATGCTTGCCGTGCTGTTCCGGGGGATCGAGAACTTCAAGATGTTCGACCTGGTGGTGCAGCTGACCGGCGGCGGCCCCGGCAACACCACCACGCTGACCTCCATCGACCTCAAGCGCGAGGCTTTCGAGAAGTGGCGCACCGGCTATGCCTCGGCCTATGCGATCATCCTCTTCGTCACGGTCTTCGGCCTCGCCTCGATCTACGTGAAGGCGCTGAACAAGGTGAAGGAAAGATGAGCGGCTATTCGATCACCGAACCCTCGCTGCGGCAGAAATGGGTCGCGGGCGCGCTGGTGGCGTTCTACGCCATCGTCACCATCCTGCCGCTTGTCTGGATCATCGCCACCGGCTTCAAGTCTTCGGCCGATGCCATCGCCTACCCGCCGAAGGTGGTCTTCGCCCCCTCGCTCGAGGGCTACGTGAACCTCTTCACCACCCAGACCCGCCAGACCGCCGAGTATTTCGCCAGCCACCCGCCAGAGACCTGGTACGAGCGCATCGTGCAGTCCAAGGGGCTGACCATCGCGGGGCCATCGCGCTTCGGCGAGCGGTTCATGAACTCGGTGATCATCGGCTTCGGCTCGACCTTCCTCAGCGTCTTTCTCGGCACGCTCGCGGCCTATGCCTTCTCGCGCTTCAAGGTGCCGCTGAAGGACGATTTGATGTTCTTCATCCTCTCGACGCGGATGATGCCGCCCATCGCGGTGGCGATCCCGATCTTCCTGATGTTCCGCTCGCTCGGCCTGTCGGACACCCACGCCGGGATGATCCTGCTCTACACGGCTGTGAACCTGTCGCTGTCGGTCTGGCTGCTGAAGGGCTTCATCGACGAGATCCCGCAGGAATACGAAGAGGCGGCGCTGATCGACGGCTACACCCGCTTTCAGGCCTTCACCAAGGTGGTGCTGCCGCAGGCGGCCACCGGCATCGCCTCGACCGCGATCTTCTGCCTGATCTTCGCGTGGAACGAATACGCCTTCGCGGTGCTGCTGACCTCGGGCACGGCGCAGACCGCGCCGCCCTTCATCCCCACGATCATCGGCAACGCCGGGCAGGACTGGCCCGCGGTGGCGGCGGGGGCGACGCTCTTCCTGCTGCCGGTCATGGTCTTCACCATCCTGCTGCGCAAGCACCTGCTGCGCGGGATCACTTTCGGAGCCGTCAGGAAATGAGCATGTCCAGCCAGACCCCCGAGAGCCCCACGCCCGCCGAGAGCGTCCCCAGTGGACGCCGCATCTTCGTACGCGGCCCCTGGGAGATGGCCGCCTCGATCCTCATCGGCCTCGGCGTCGTGATGCTGATGCAGCCTTTCGTCCTCTGGGCCTATTCATGGTCCTTCCCCGTCACGCTGATCGGCACGGTGATGTTCATCGTCGTCAGCCATTTCCCCGACTGACCCGGAGTTCCCCATGGCCCAGATCCGCATCGACAGCCTGCGCAAGGACTTCGGAGCCTTCACCGCCGTGCAATCCTCGAGCTTCACCATCGAGGACGGCGAGTTCTTCATGCTGCTCGGGCCCTCGGGCTGCGGCAAGACCACGACGCTTCGGATGATGGCGGGGCTCGAGATGCCCTCCGCCGGGCAGATCTACATCGACGGCGAGGAGGTCGGCCGCAAGCCCGCCAGCCAGCGCGACATCGCCTTCGTCTTCCAGATGTTCGCGCTCTACCCGCATATGAACGTGCGCCGGAACATCTCCTATCCGCTGATCAGCCAGGGCATGGGGCGCAGGGCGGTGCGGGCCAAGGTCGAGGAGGTCTCGCGCATCCTCGGCATCACGGACATCCTCGACAGGCCCGTCGGCGGGCTCTCGGGTGGCGACCGGCAGCGGGTGGCGCTGGGTCGGGCGATCGTGCGCGAGCCCAAGGCGTTCTTCATGGACGAGCCGCTGGGGGCGCTCGACGCCGAGTTCCGCGAGCACATGGCCGAGGAATTGCGCGCCCTGCACGACCGCATGGGGGCGACCACGGTCTACGTCACCCACGACCAGCTCGAGGCGATGCAGATGGGCGACAAGATCGTGGTGATGAACCACGGCGTGGTCGAGCAGTTCGGCGTGCCGCAGGAGATCTACGACTGGCCCGCGACATTGTTCGTGGCGCAGTTCATCGGCTCGCCGCCGATGAACTTCCTGCGCTTCGAGGGCAGCGTCGCGCCGGGGGATGCCGTGGTCACGATCGGCTCTTTCGTGCAGGGGATACCGCAGCTTCGCGAGGGTCATGCCGGCGAGTTGGTGCTGGGCGTGCGCCCCGAGCATCTGCGGCTCGATGACGGTTCGGACTACCGCGCCGTGGTGCGGGCGGTGGAATACCTCGGCACCACGCAGATCATCACGCTCGAGGCCGAGCATGGCGAGGTGAAGGCGCGGGTCTCCAGCCGCGACACGGTGCGCGTGGACCAGACGACGGGGCTGGCCTTCAACGAGCGCACCCTGACGCTTTTCGATGCCGGAACCGGCCGTGCCCTGCGCTCGGCGGCCAACGAGGAGGTGCTGCGCCATGGCTGAGATCACGCTCTCCAACATCACCAAGCGTTTCGGCGACACGCTGGCGCTAGACGATGTGTCGATGACCGTGCCCAATGGTGCCTTCGTCGTGTTGCTGGGACCGACTGGCGCAGGCAAGACCACGACGTTGCGGCTGGTCTCGGGGCTCGACCAGCCCGACGCGGGACGCATCGAGATCGGCGGCACGGATGTCACCCGCATGACCCCGGCTCAACGCAATGTCGCGATGGTCTTCCAGCAATACTCGCTCTACCCGCATATGACCGTCCGCGAGAACCTCGGCTTTCCGCTGAAATCGCCGCTGCTGCGCTACGACGACGCGCAGATCGCCCGCAAGGTGAGCGAGGTGGCGGAGATGCTGCAGATCGCCCACAAGCTGGACAACAAGGCCACGGCCCTCTCGGGCGGCGAGATGCAGCGGGTCTCGATCGGTCGCGCGCTGGTGCGCCGCCCCGAGGTTTACCTGATGGACGAGCCGCTCAGCTCGCTCGACGCCAAGCTGCGCGCCGACCTCAGGGTCGAGCTGAAGAACATACAGGCTCAGTCCGGCGTGCCCTTTCTCTACGTGACCCACGACCAGATCGAGGCGATGACCATGGCCAGCCACGTGGGGGTTCTGGATCACGGCAGATTGGTGCAGTTCGGCACCCCGCGCGAGATCTACGAGGATCCGGTCAGCGTCTACGCCGCCAGCCGCCTTGGCCTGCCGCGGATCAACATCCTGCCCGCCGATCTCTTTGCCGGCGCTCCCACGGGGGCGCGCTACATCGGCCTGCGGCCCGAGCAGATCCGGCAGGGTGACGGCGCCGAGAGCCGGGTCATCCGCGTCGAGCATCTCGGCGACCAGACCCGGCTGCACCTGAAATTCCGCAACCACGACCTGATCACCGTGACCGACGCCCACAGCGGGCTGCGCTCGGGTGACATCGTGCAGATCACCCCCGACGCCCCGTTCTATTTCGACGCCTCCGGCGCGCGCGTCCATTGAGGAGAGCTCCATGACCCAGTTCATCAATCTGAAGGAAGACATCGTTGCCGAGGCGGTGGACGGCGTGGTCGCGGCGTCGGGCGGGCGGCTCGCGCGGCTCGACGGCTACCCGCATATCCGCGTGGTGCTGCGCTCGGGCTGGGACAAGTCGAAGGTCGCGCTGGTCTCGGGCGGCGGCTCGGGGCACGAGCCCGCGCATGCGGGCTTCGTCGGCGAGGGGATGCTGACCGCGGCGATCTGCGGCGACGTCTTCGCCTCGCCCTCGGTCGACGCGGTGCTGGCGGGGATCCTCGCGGTGACCGGTCCGGCGGGCTGCCTGCTGATCGTCAAGAACTACACCGGCGACCGGCTGAACTTCGGCCTCGCAGCCGAGCGTGCGCGGGCCTTCGGGCTGAACGTGGCGATGGTTGTGGTGGACGACGACATCGCGCTGCCGCACCTGCCGCAAGCGCGCGGCGTGGCGGGAACGCTGCTCGTGCACAAGATCGCCGGGGCGCTGGCCGAGACCGGCGCCGATCTGGCCAGCGTGCGCGCGGCGGCGGAGCGGGTCATCGCGGGCACGCGCACCATCGGCATGTCGCTCGATACCTGCACCGTGCCGGGGGCACCCAAGGAGGCGCGCATCCAGCCCGGCAAGGCCGAGCTCGGGCTCGGTATCCATGGTGAGGCCGGGGCGCAGCAGGTCGACTACATCCACGCGCGCGGCGCGATGGAGATGGTCGCCGAACGACTGGCCGAACACATGGACCCCGGCAAGCCGCATGTGGCGCTGCTCAACAATCTCGGCGGGGCCTCGGTGCTGGAGATGCAGATCCTCGCCTACGAGCTCGGCAAGTCCGCCATCGGCGATCGGTTGCATCACATCATCGGTCCGGCGACGATGATGACCTCGCTCGAGATGCGCGGGTTCTCGGTCTCTGTCTACCCGGCGGGCGCCGAGGATCTGATGGCGCTGAAATCGCCGGTGCCGCTGCCCGCCTGGCCGGGGCTCTCGGCGCTGGGGCCGGTCGAGGTCATCGAGCTGCCCGACGGGTTACGCCCGATCCGCCCGCTGCCTTCCGACCACCCCGAGACCCGCCGTTTCCTGAAGCGCTGCTGCGAGGTGTTCATCAGCGCCGAGTCCGATCTCAACGCGCTCGACGCGCGCGCCGGGGATGGCGACACCGGCTCCACGCTTGCGGGGGCGGCACGGGCGCTGCTCGGGGCGATGGATCGCCTGCCGCTGGCGGACCATACGCAGCTCTACCGGGCAATCGGGCTGGAATTGAGCCAGACCATGGGCGGCTCGTCGGGCGTATTGCTGGCGATCTTCTTCGCGGCCGCAGGGGATGCCGCCTCGAGCGGTCAATCGCTGCGCGAGGCGTTGAATGCGGGGCTCGACCGGATGCAGGAAATCGGCGGTGCCCGACCCGGCGACCGCACGATGATCGACGCGCTGAAACCGGCGCTGGACCATCTGGCAGGCGGGCTGGACGAGGCGGCGCGGGCAGCGCGGGAGGGCGCGAACCGGACGGCGGAGATGGCGACGGCAAAGGCTGGCCGTTCCGCCTACATCAACGCGGACCAGCTCAGGGGACAGGTCGATCCGGGTGCGGAAGCGGTGGCGCGCCTGTTCGAGAGCCTGTCGGGCTAGGGGGCTGGCGGCAGGACCACCGCGGCAAGCCCCCCGCACGAAAAAGGGGCCGCATACATCCGCGGCCCCTGTCGTAGGTTTGTGAACCGCCGGCGATTACCGCGCGGAAAGCGCCCTGATCAGGCCGCGCTTTTCGACCTCGGGACGGCTTGAGTGGGCGATGGCCATCGCGCTGCCGATGTGCTGCCCGGACATGCGCGAGAGTTCGTCGTCCGACACATATTCGCGAACGAGGTCCAGCTGCTGCGACGAGTAGGTGCGGGGTGCCGACCCGCTGGTGGCAATATACTCGATCCGGGAGGCCTTCTGGGCATTGCTGTCGCGGCTCGTGGAAAGGCTGAATGCGGTCAGGATTTGTGACTCGCTGAGCAACGAGAGGACAGACTCCGGCACGTAGCGGGACAGCTGGTTCAGCAGGTCTTCGTCTGCCACAGCCGGGGAGGTCGCGGCCAGGGCGAAGGAAACGGAGGAAATGGCGAGAAAGAACTTCATGGCTATTCCTTTCAAGATTCAGAATTCGTCTCTGACAAAGGAATACAGGTGACCTGACCCGAAAATATCGGGCCCTGGGAGTACGGATAAGCGGCGGGAGAGGCGAAAGAGCCGCCGGATTCAATCCGGCCTGCCCGACTGGGAGGAGGGGACAACCGGAAGGTTCCCAGGCCATCATCATATCACATTTCTGACGTCCTATGTATCAAGCCTTGTGATGTGTCACAAAATCGCGAGCCAGCGCACTCGGGGCGAGAGCCGGATCGCCGGTCAGACGCCCAGCCAGCGGCGGCCCGCGACGCGCCCGGCGAGCCCGCAGAGCACGATGGCCAGCCCGTACCAGAGCAGGAAGAAGGCGGCGCTGTCCTCGTCGCAATGCACCGCGTAGATCGCCGCCGCCGCACCGCCCGAGACCAACCCTGCCAACATTCCGCTGCGCGCGGGACGGGGCTCGACCCGGTGGCGCAGACCGCGGAAGAGCGCCAGCGCGATGGGCAGCGCCAACGCCGGAATCGACAGCAGGCAGGCCCAGAGCGTCTGCCCGAGGATGTCGCCTCCGGTCAACGCCGCGAGGAGCCACCCCACCGCGCCCGCGACCGCCAGCAGCCAGAGCGGCCAGAGCGGTGCCTGCGCCTCGGGATCGCTGCGCCGCAGCAGCGGCCAGGCGGCCAGCGCCACCAGCACCGGAAGGCTCTGCTTGACCAGCAACGGCGCCATGAGCAGCACGCCGGGCCAGCCCGGACGCATGCCCCAGAACACCAGCACCAAGACCAGCGACATCGCAGCGCCGAAGGCGATGCGCCACAGCAGGTGCGGGCGTTTGGCGGGCACGTCGTCGGCAGCCAGCGCGGCAATCAGCTCATCGGTGTCCATTCTTCCTCCTTCCTGGCCGCTTCGGCCAGCCGTCTCAGCGCGCGGTGCAGCGCCACCCGCAGGGCGCCGGGGCTGAGATCGAAATCCTTCGATAGCGTTTCGGGATCGGCGCCGCCGATCGCGTGTTCCCGCACCAGCGCCGCATCCCGTGCCGAGAGCCGGGACAGCGCCTGTTCGAGGTGCAGCCCGGCCAGCGGATCGACCGCCGGCGCATCCAGGCCGGGATGATCCTCGACCGGCTCATGCGGGGCGCTGGGGGTCTTGCGCAAGGCGTCGACCGCCTTGTGTTTCACGATCACCCGCACCCAGGGCAACAGCGGCCGCGCCGGGTCCCAGCTGCCACGCTTGAGGTGGATCGACAGGAGCGCCTCCTGCACCACGTCCTCGGCCAGATGTCCGTGCTGCGCGGGCAGGTCGCGTGTCGCCATGGCGCGCATCCGTGGCACGAGGTGCGACAGGCAGGCGGCATAGGCGCGCCGGTCGCCCGCAAGCGCCTTGCGCATCAGCGCCTCGATCTCGTCATCGCGTCCGGTCATCTACCTCGGGCCGTGTCCACTTGCGGGGAATGTACCTGCGCATACGGGCGTCGAGAGGGCCTCGTTACAGCGCCCCCCGAATATTTCTGTCCTATCACACAAGCGCGAGCCGCGTAACAAACCGCCGCCCGTTGCCGAATACCCCGGTGCAGACGCGATGCGCTGCGTGTCATTTTTGGAGAGACGGACATGACCCTTCACAACAAACACCTTGCCCTGGTCGGTGCCCTTGCCGCGGGGCTCGCGCAATTCGCCGGCGCCGCCCAGGCGCAGGAACAGGAAAAATGCTTCGGCGTGGCCATGGCAGGCGAGAACGGCTGTGCCGCCGGTCCCGGAACGACCTGCGCCGGCACCGCCTCGGTCGACTATCAGGGCAATTCCTGGACGCTGGTGCCTGCTGGCACCTGTGCCGAGATCGACCTCCCGGCGATGGCCGACGGCACCCCGCGCATGGGCTCGCTCGAGCCGCTGATGCGCGACCTGCCCAAGGGCTGAAGCCTGGGCTGATCCCGCGCGCGGCGGCCTGCTGGTCGCCGTGCGCGCCCCGCCCCGACAGCCCCAGAACCGCGAGAGACCCCATGCAGAGCACGCAGCTTCCGAACACCGCCGGCATCGGCTTCAAGGCACGGCACTTCGACGATCTCGGCGATCCCGGCGCGGTCAGCTGGCTGGAAATCCATGCCGAGAACTACATGGTCGCGGGTGGCCCGCGGCTGGCCATGCTCGAGGCGCTGCGCGCGCGCTTTCCGATCTCGGTACATGGCGTGGGCCTGTCGATCGGTGGCGAGGGACCGCTGGATGCGGCGCATCTGGACCGCCTGAAACAGCTGATCGACCGCCTGCGCCCGGCGCAATTCTCCGAGCATCTGGCCTGGTCCACCCACGAGGGCACCTATTTCAGCGACCTGCTGCCGCTGCCCTACACTGCTGCGACGCTGGAGCGGGTCACCTCCCACGTGGACGAGGTGCAGCAGCGTCTCGGGCTGCGCATGCTGCTCGAGAACCCGTCGAGTTACCTCGTGTTCGAGGACAGCACCCTCTCAGAGACCAGCTTTCTTGCCGAGGTGGCCCGCCGCACCGGCTGCGGGCTGCTGCTCGACATCAACAATGTCTTCATTTCGGCCAGCAACCTCGGCACGTCGGCGCAGGCCTATCTTGCCGACTACCCGGTGGAGCTGGTGGGCGAGATTCACCTCGCGGGCTATGTCGAGGAGGAGGACGGGCAGGGCGCTGCGCTGCTCATCGACACCCATGGCGCGCCGGTGGCGGACCCGGTCTGGGCGCTCTACGCCGAGGTCATCGCGCGCATCGGGCCGCGCCCGACGCTGATCGAATGGGACAATGACGTGCCGGATTTCCCCACGCTCGAGGCCGAGGCGGCGCGCGCCGCGCGGCTGATGGCACGGCGGGTCGCGGCATGAGCGGGCAGGGCGTCTTTGCAAGTGCGCTGCTCGGGCCGGAGCTGCCCCGCCCCGAGACGCTGCGCGATCCTTCCGGCAGCCGCGCCACGCGGCGCTTCGACGTCTACCGCAACAATGTCGCCGTCGCCCTGACCGAGGCGCTCGCCGCCGCCTTCCCGGTGGTGCAGCGGCTGGTCGGCGAGACCTATTTCGCCGCCATGGCGCGAGACTTTGCCCGCGCGCACCCGCCGCGCAGCCCGGTCATGGCACTCTACGGTGCCGAGCTGCCGGGCTGGATCGAGCGCTTCCCGCCCCTCGCCGCGCTGCCCTACCTGCCCGAGGTCGCGCGCATCGAACAGGCGCGGCGCGAGGCGAGCCAGGCTGCCGATGCAGCCCCCCTTGATCCGCGCGCGCTGGCGGGGCTCTCGCCCGCGGAGCTGGCCGCGAACGCCCCGCGCCCGCACCCCGCCACGCGGTGCCTGCGCACGCGCCACGCCGCGCTCGCCATCTGGGGCCGCAACGCCGAGCGCCCCGATCTTGCTCAGAGCCCGCCGGGCGAGGTGCTGATCACCCGCCCCGCGCTTTCCCTGCGCCTCCGCGCCGCCCCCTCGGGCACTGGCGCCACCCTGCGGGCACTGGCACGCGGTGCGCCGCTCGGCTCCGCGCTGCCGCAGGACGCAGATCACGCCGCCATCTTCGCCTGCCTCTTCACCGCAGGCGCCCTTGTCCCCCAGGGAGACCCCGAGCCATGACAGACCTTGCCCTTCCCGCGACCGGAATCCCGGCGCTGCTCTCCCGGCTCGATCGCGCCGGGGGCGCGCTGAACCGCCTTGCGCCCGCCGTGCTCGGCCTCGCCGGGCGGCTCGTCTTCGCGGCCACCCTCGCGGGCTTTTTCTGGAGCTCCGCGCTGACCAAGATCGACGGCTTCGGGCTCTCGCTGAACGCCTATGCGCAGATATACCCCCGCGCCATGGAGGCCGTGGGCTATGACGCCAGCAAGCTCGGGCCGGTCGCGCATCTGGTCGTGGCCGCCGGAACCGCCGCGGAATTCACCCTTCCATTTCTGCTGATCCTCGGGCTGATGACCCGGCTCGCGGCGCTGGGGATGATCGGCTTCCTCGTCGTGGTGAGCCTCACGGACATCCTCGGCCACGGCGTGGACGCCAGCGCCATCGGCGCGCTCTTTGACCGCGAGGCCGATGCGCCGATCCTCGATCAGCGGCTGCTCTGGGGGTTCCTGATGCTGGTGCTGGCCTTCACCGGCGGCGGGGCCTTGTCGCTCGACCGCTGGCTGCGCCGCCGCCTGCCGCGCGGCTGAGACGGCCTCAGCCCTGCACGGCGGTCCAGCGCGCCTCGAGTTTCTCCAGCGCCGCGATCCGCTCGGAGGTCTTGGGGTGCGAGAGCAGCCAGGCAGGCATGCCGCGCCCGCCACCGCCGCTCAGACCTTCGAGCTTGGCGAAGAGCGACTTCTGCGGCCCGACGCCGATCCCGGCCTTGTGCAGCAGTGCCGCGGCATAAGCGTCGGCCTCGTATTCATCGCCGCGCGACAGACGCGCCGCCAGCAGCGATGTCAGCGCATTGGCAATCAGCGGTCCCAGCCCGGGGACCAGCCGGGCCAGCACCATGACCAGCACGGTGCGGATGGCGTTCTGCCCGGAAAAATCGATCATCCGCCGCCGCGAATGCCCCAGCGCCACGTGGCCAAGCTCATGAGCGATCACCGAAGACAGCTCCTCGGCGCTGACCTCGCCGGCCCGATAGCGGTTGTAGAAACCGCGGGTGATGAAGATGCGCCCGTCCGGTGCCGCCAGCCCGTTCACCGGCTCGATCTCGTAAATGTTCACCCGGATCCGCGGCAGGTCGAGCGCGGCGGCCATGCGGTCGGTCAGCGCCCTGAGCTTCGGGTCGGCAAGCTCGGTCGAGCGCGAATCCAGCTCCCGCGCCGTGCGCCAGGCCGAGAAGCGGTAGGCGACAAGGGCATAGGCGATGGCGAGCAGGATCGGGGTGAGTTTGAGCATGGGCGAAATATGGGGCCTCGGGCAGGGCCTGCCAAGCCTTGTCGGACATGCCCGCCCCTGCTTCGGCGAAAGAACCGTCCGCCCTTCTTCTCTTTGCAAATACGCACATGGAAACGCCCGCCCCAAGCGGGGCGGGCGTCAAGATCGGCCGGAGACCGGATCACTCCTCGGCGGAGCCTTCTTCCGCGGCATCCCCGGCGGTCTCGCCGTTCTCTTCGTCCTGGTCGGCGATCCAAGCCACCGAGACCACGGTCTCGCCCTCGCGGGTGTTGAACACCTTCACCCCGCCGGCGCTACGCGAGCGGAACGAGATGCCCTCGACCGGCACGCGGATCGACTGGCCGGTGGAGGTGGCGAGCATGATCTGGTCGCCCATCTCGACCGGGAAGGAGGCCACGATCTCACCGCCGCGCATGGACTTCTCCCAGGCGGTGACGCCCATGCCGCCGCGTCCGCGGATCGGGTAGTCATGGCTCGACGACAGCTTGCCGAGGCCGCGTGCCGTCACCGTCAGGATCAGGTTCTCGACCGCCGACATCTCGGCGTAGCGCTCGGCCGGCAGCAGGCTGTCGGCGTTGCCCTCTTCCTCGTCCGAGGCGGTGGCTTCGGCGTCATCGGCAATGCCCGCCATGGCACGGCGCATCTTGAGGTAGGAGGCGCGCTCGTCCGAGTCCGCCTCGAAGTGGCGGATCACCGACATCGACACGACCTCGTCGCCATTGGTCAGCTTGACGCCGCGCACGCCGGTGGAGTTGCGCGAGTTGAACACCCGCACGTCCGGCACCGGGAAGCGGATGGCGCGGCCCGAATTGGTCACAAGCATCACGTCGTCGTCTTCCGAGCAGATGCGGGCGTTGATCAGGCGGGTGTTCTCGTCCTCGCCCTCGAACTTCATCGCGATCTTGCCGTTGCGCATGACGTTGGTGAAGTCCGACAGGCGGTTGCGGCGCACCGAGCCCTTCGAGGTGGCAAAGACGATCTGCAGGTCGTCCCAGTCGCTCTCGTCCCGATCGACCGGCATGATCGCCGCCACCGACACGCCCGCCGGGATCGGCAGGATGTTGACGATGGCCTTGCCCTTCGAGGTGCGTCCGCCCTGCGGCAGGCGCCAGCACTTGAGCTTGTAGGCCATGCCGTCGGTGGTGAAGAACAGCAGCTGCGTGTGGGTGTTGGCCACGAAGAGCTGGGTGACCACGTCATCCTCTTTCAGCCCGCCGCCCGAAAGCCCCTTGCCGCCGCGCTTCTGGGCGCGGAAATCGGCGAGCGGGGTGCGCTTGATCCAGCCGGACTGGGTGACCGTGACCACCATGTCCTCGCGCTCGATCAGGTCCTCGTCGTCCATGTCGCCGGCCCAGTCGATGATTTCGGTGCGGCGCGGCACGGCGAACTGCTCCTTCACCGCGATCATCTCGTTCGAGATAATCTCGAGGATGCGCTCGCGCGAGCCCAGAATCTCGAGGTATTCCTTGATCTTGCCGGCCAGCTCCTCGAGCTCGTCGGTGACCTCCTTGACGCCGAGCTGGGTCAGGCGCTGCAGGCGCAGCTCAAGGATGGCGCGGGCCTGGGTTTCCGACAGGTTGTAGGTCCCGTCGTCGTTCATCTTGTGGGTCGGATCGTCGATCAGCCGGATGAAGGGCGCGATCTCCTCCGCCGGCCAGCGCCGGGTCATCAGCTTCTCGCGCGCCTCTGCGGCGTCGGCCGAGCTGCGGATCGTCGCCACCACCTCGTCGACGTTGGCCACGGCCACCGCAAGGCCGCAGAGCACGTGGCTGCGCTCGCGCGCCTTGTTCAGCAGGTAGGCGGTGCGCCGCGCGATCACATCCTCGCGGAAGTCGAGGAAGGCGGTCAGGAAGGTGCGCAGGGTCAGCTGCTCGGGCTTGCCGCCGTTCAGCGCCAGCATGTTGCAGCCGAAGCTGACCTGCATCGGGGTGAAGCGGAAGAGCTGGTTGAGCACCACCTCCGCAGTGGCGTCGCGCTTCAGCTCGATCACCACGCGCACGCCCGAACGGTCGGATTCGTCCTGCACGTGGGCGATGCCCTCGATCTTCTTGTCGCGCACGCACTCGGCGATGCGCTCGATCATCGTCGCCTTGTTCACCTGGTAGGGGATCTCGTCGATGACGATGGCATAACGATCGCGGCGCAGCTCCTCGATGCGGGTCTTGGCGCGGATGATCACCGAGCCGCGGCCTTCGAGGTAAGCCTTGCGCGCGCCCGAGCGGCCAAGGATCACGCCGCCGGTCGGAAAATCGGGGGCGGGGATATAGTCGATCAGCTGCTCAGAACTGAGGTCGGGGTTCTCGATCAGCGCCAGCGTCGCGTCGATCACCTCGCCGAGGTTGTGCGGCGGGATGCGCGTCGCCATGCCCACCGCGATGCCCTCGGCGCCGTTGACCAGCACGTTGGGATAGCGCGCCGGCAGCACAACGGGCTCGTTGCGCTCGTTGGCGTAGTTCGGCACGAAGTCCACCGTGCCCTTCTCGATGTCCTCGAGCAGGGCCTCGGCGGTGCGGTCGAGTCGCGCCTCGGTGTACCGGTAGGCGGCGGGCGGATCGCCGTCCATCGAGCCGAAGTTGCCCTGACCGTCGATCAGCGGCAGCGACATGGAGAAGTCCTGCGCCATGCGCACCAGTGCGTCATAGACCGCCGAGTCGCCGTGCGGGTGGTAGCGGCCCATCACGTCGCCGACCGCGGTCGCGCACTTGCGGTAGTTCTTCGACTTGGTTTGGCCGTTCTCCCACAGCGTGTAGAGAATGCGCCGATGCACAGGTTTTAGGCCGTCGCGCAGATCGGGGATCGCGCGGCTGACGATGACGCTCATGGCGTAGTCGAGATAGCTCGACTTCATCTCGTCGATGATCGAGATCACCGGGCCGCCATGGACGCTCCGCTCGGGACGCGGAGTTTCTTCTTCGTTTTCGGGGGTTTCCGGCGTGTCGGTCACGTTGCTCGCCTGTCCGTGCTGTCTCTATATGTAGTTGGGTAAACGTATATCAGAGGCTAGGTGTTGGGCGCAATGCCAGCGCGCGGCTCAATGCTGGCAGCCACCCCGGGAGGTGGCTAACATGCTGTTTTGTTTGAAAACTAACCGCACTTTCGGCACGCTTGTTACATGGTTGTCATGCGAGGTAAAGCGATGGACGAAACCCCCACCGAACTCATGCTGAAGGGCTACGGGCTGACGACGGCGGAACTCTTCTACCGCATGCCCGACTACCGCAACGTGCTGAACACCTTCGTCTGGCAGGAGTACGACCTCGCGCCGGATCACCCGCGGCTCTTCAGGTTCATCGAGTTCTGGCAGGATGAGATCGAGGGGCCCTTGCACTCGGTGCGCTTCACCCATCGCAAGATGATCTCGGCGGGGGAGTGGCGGCAGGTGGTGGGCGAGTTCCACTACCACTGAGGCCGTGCGCGGGGCGCCGGTTCGGGCTGCGTATTTGGAAAGAGAAGAAAGGCGAGAAGAGGAGACCGCGTTCGGGGCCCTTCTTCTCTTGAAAAATACGCCGGGGGTGAGCCGCGCAGCGGCGAGGGGGCAGCGCCCCCTCCTGTCCCGGTCTCGGATCAGGGGATGATCCGGGTGTATTTCACGCCTTCCAGCGTCGCGCCCATGTGCAGCCCGGATTTCCCGAAGATCACCGCAATGATCGGCGCGAGCGAGGTGGTGGTCTCTGCCGCCAGCGTCTCGCCGCCTTCGGGGATCGCGTATTCGATGTTCGCGCCGGCGGCCCAGCCCGGCGAGCGGCGGAAGTTGCCGAGCGCATCCTGGGTCATGAAGAACAGGACGTGCGCGTATTGCTGCGCGCCGATCTGCAAGCCGCCCGAGCCCTTGACCACCGAGTAGTAGTCCACCGAGACGTCATTCACCCGCAGCGCGCCGCGGCCGTAGGCGCCGCCGAGGCCAAGGCCCGCCTCGGTGATCAGCGGCATCACCAGCATGCCGGCCGACTTGGCACCGAGATCGCGGGTGCCGGGGTATTGCGCATACATCTGGTTGATCGTGGCGTTCACCCGCGCATCGATCGTCTGCGCGCCGGTGCTGCCGACACCATTGCCGCAGGCGGCCACGGCACCCGTGGCGCCGAGCGCGCCGAGCGTCAGGAGGAGTCCCCGTCGATTGTAGGTCATTCTGCTCTATCCTCGTGGAAAAGGGGCCGCCGCAGACGGCCCGGTCCTCTTTTCCGGCTGTCCCGCCGGTTTTCAGCCTGCACTATAGGCAGGGAGGCCCGCGCTGTCACTAGATCAAGCGCGGGCCCGGCAGTGCGCCGCTAGCCGTTGAGAAGCCGTGCGGCGGCGGGGGCGAAATAGGTCAGCACCCCGTCGCAGCCGGCGCGTTTGAAGGCGGTGAGGCTTTCCATCATGACCTTGTCGCGGTCGAGCCAACCGTTGTCGAAGGCGCCGGCCAGCATCGCGTATTCGCCCGACACCTGATAGGCAAAGGTCGGTGCACCGAACATCTCCTTGGCCCGCTGGCAGATGTCGAGGTAGGGCATGCCGGGTTTGACCATGATCATGTCGGCGCCTTCCAGCAGGTCGCGCTCGATCAGCCGCATCGCTTCGTCGGAATTGCCGGGCTGCATCTGGTAGGTCTGCTTGTCGCCCTTGAGCGCCCCCGAGGCCCCCACCGCGTCGCGGAACGGGCCGTAGAAACCCGAGGCGTATTTCGCGGCGTAGCTCAGCAGCAGCACGTTGGGGAAGCCCTCGGCCTCCAGCGCCGCGCGGATCGCACCGATGCGCCCGTCCATCATGTCCGACGGGCCGATGATGTCGGCGCCGGCACGGGCCTGGCTCAGCGCCTGCTTGACCAGCGCCTCGACGGTGCGATCGTTCACGATCACGCCATCCTCGGTGAAGCCGTCATGGCCGGTGATGTTGTAGGGATCGAGCGCCACGTCGGTCATCACCGCGATGTCGGGCACGGCGTCCTTGATCGCGCGGGTGGCGCGGTTGCTGAGGTTCTCGGGGTTCCAGGCCTCGGCGCAGTCCTCGGTCTTCTTGGCGGGATCGGTGTAGGGGAAAAGGCAGATCGCCGGGATGCCGAGCGCATGCGCCTCGCGCGCCGCCTCGACCACCTTGTCGACCGAGAGCCGGTTCACCCCCGGCATCGAGGCGATGGGTTCGACCACGCCCTCGCCGTCGCGCACGAAGACCGGCCAGATGAAGTCGCCCGGCGTCAGCAACGTCTGCCGGGTCAGCGCGCGGATCGCGGGGGAGGTGCGCAGCCGGCGCAGACGTGTGGCAGGAAAGGCGGCAATCACGGGTTTCATCGGGCGTGTCCTTCGTATCCCTTGTCAAGGTAACCCTTGGGTGGCATGGAAAGACGCCTGTCACAAGGGCCGCCGGAGGCGCGTCCGCCGGGGTGCCGGAGATGTGTCTGCCGCAAGGCGGGCAGCAATCGGCCGGGCAGGGCCAGAAGTTCAAGAGGGCCTTTGCGGCCCCGCAGGAAAGAGTGGGTAGGCTGTGGACTGGACCGGGCTCGTCTTCGAAACCATCGACATGCGGTCCTTTTCGAACCTGTGGTTCTGGATTGCCCTTGCGGTGTTCTGGTCGACCACCAGCCATTGGGTGCTGGGCGTGCCCTTCGACATGGTCGGCCGCGCCCGCAAGCAGGGCGGGCAGGCGGCGCAGGATCTCGAGGACATGGTGCGCATTCAGGTCAACCGGCGGCTGTTCATCGTCGAGCAGGCCGGGCTCTGGCTGGTGGCGCTGGCGGCGGCGCTGCTGGCGATGTTGGCCAGTCTCGGCTTCTGGTACGGCATCGAGCTGGCGCAGGCGCTTTTCCTGCTGGGCTTTCCGATGTCGCTGGTCGGGCTGCTGGGCATCGCCACCGCCGAGCGCATCCGCAACCACGCGCTTGCCGGCGAGGCGCTCTGGCGCAAGCTGACCGTGCACCGCTTCTGGGTGCAGGTGATCGGCATGATCTCGATCTTCGTCACCGCCATGTGGGGGATGTACCAGAACCTCGCGCACGGCGTTCTCGGTTGACGAAGTCCCGGCGGCAAGCCATGTGAGCGACATGTCCCAGTCGCTTACCCAGACGACCCGTATCACCATGGGCGGCGCCCCCGAGGGGTTCGACGCCCGGCTCATCCTCGCCGAGGTCGCGAAGACCTCCGGCCCGGTGCTGCACATCGCCCGTGACGACAAGCGCCTCGCGGCGCTGCGCGAGGCGCTGGCCTTCTTCGATCCGGGGATGCCGGTGGTCACCTTCCCGGGCTGGGACTGCCTGCCCTATGACCGGGTCTCGCCCAACCCCGACATCTCGGCCACCCGCATGTCGACCCTTGCCGGGCTGGTGCACGGCATGCCGCAGCGCTTCGTGCTGCTCACCACGCTCTCGGCCGCCATGCAGCGCATCCCCGCGCGCGAGGTGCTGCGCGAGGCGGCCTTTGCCGCCCGCGTCGGCGACCGGGTGGACGAGGGGGCGCTGCGCAATTTCCTCGTGCGGATGGGCTTTTCGAATGCCCCCACCGTGCATGAGCCCGGCGACTACGCGATCCGCGGCGGCATCATCGATATCTTCCCGCCCGGCGAGGGCGGGCCGGTGCGGCTCGACCTCTTCGGCGATGTGCTCGACGGCGCGCGGCGGTTCGATCCGGTCTCGCAGCGCACCACCGAGAAGCTGGAGGTGGTCGAGCTGGCGCCGGTCTGCGAGGTGATCCTCGACGAGGCGGCGATCACCCGCTTCCGGCAGAACTACCGCATCGAGTTCGGCACCGCGGGCTCGGACGATCCGCTCTACGAGGCGGTGAGCGCGGGGCGCAAGACGCAGGGCATGGAGCACTGGCTGCCCTTCTTCCACGAGAAGCTGGAAACGCTCTTCGACTACATGCCGGGCGCGCCGGTGCTGATGGATGACCAGATCACCCCTGCGCGGCTTGCCCGCTGGGAGAGCATCGAGGACCAGTACCAGACCCGCCGCCACGCGATGACCCAGAAGGGTCGGCTCGACTCGGTCTACAAGCCGGTGGCGCCGCAGCTGCTCTACCTCGACGAGGCGCATTGGGATGCCGTCGTCGCCGAGCGCCGCGTGGTGCAGTTCTCGCCGCTGCCGCAGGCCAGCGGGCCGGGCGTGGTGGATGCGGGCGGGCGCATCGGGCGCAGCTTTGCGCCGGAGCGCCAGCAGGAGAGCATCAGCCTATTTGCCGCGCTGGCCGATCACGTCAAGAAGCAGATGGCCGAGGGCCCGGTGCTCATCGCCTCGTGGTCCGAGGGCGCGCGCGAGCGTCTCACCGGGCTCATCGAGGACGAGGGGTTGGCCGAGGCGATCCCGGTGATGGACGGCACGCGCATCGGTAAGCGCGGGCTGCATCTGGCGGTCTGGGGGCTCGAGCAGGGCTTCGTCGCGCCGTGGGGCGACCCCAAGTCGGGGCAGAAGATCACCGTGATCTCCGAGCAGGACGTACTCGGCGACCGGCTCATCCGCGCCCCGAAGAAGCGCCGCAAGGCCGAGAATTTCCTGACGGAGGCGCAGTCGCTCTCGCCGGGCGATCTGGTGGTGCATGTGGATTTCGGCATCGGCCGCTACCAGGGGCTCGAGGTGATCACCGCCGCCGGCGCGGCGCACGAATGCCTGCTGCTGGAATATGCCGAGAGCGCGCGGCTCTACCTGCCGGTCGAGAACATCGAGCTCTTGTCGCGCTACGGCCATGACGAGGGGTTGCTCGACAAGCTCGGCGGCGGTGCCTGGCAGGCCAAGAAGGCGCGGCTCAAGGAGCGCATCCGCGAGATGGCGGACAAGCTCATCCGCGTCGCGGCCGAGCGCGCGCTGCGCAAGGCGCCGATCATCGACCCGCCGCCCGGCGCGTGGGAGAGTTTCTGCGCGCGCTTCCCCTATACCGAGACCGACGACCAGATGGGCGCCATCGAGGATGTGCTGGGCGACATGACCAGCGGCCAGCCGATGGACCGGCTGATCTGCGGCGACGTCGGCTTCGGCAAGACCGAGGTGGCGATGCGCGCCGCCTTCGTTGCCGCCATGTCCGGCGTGCAGGTGGCGGTGATCGCGCCGACCACGCTGCTTGCCCGCCAGCACTACAAGAGCTTCGCCGAGCGCTTCCGCGGCTTCCCGATCAACGTCGCGCCGCTGTCGCGCTTCGTCTCCGCCGGCGACGCGGCCAAGACCCGCGACGGCATCTCCAAGGGCTCGATCGATATCGCCGTCGGCACCCACGCGCTGCTCGCCAAGGGCATCCGCTTCAACAACCTTGGCCTGCTGATCATTGACGAAGAGCAGCACTTCGGCGTCGGGCACAAGGAACGGCTCAAGCAGTTGCGGTCCGACATCCACGTGCTGACGCTGACCGCAACGCCGATCCCGCGCACCTTGCAGCTGTCACTCTCGGGGGTACGGGACCTGTCGATCATCGGCACGCCGCCCGTGGACCGCCTGTCGATCCGCACCTATGTCTCGGAATTCGACGCGATCACCGTCCGCGAGGCGCTCCTGCGTGAGCACTACCGCGGCGGCCAGAGCTTCTACGTGGTGCCGCGCCTTTCGGATCTTCCCGAAATAGAGCAGTTCCTGCGCGAGCAAGTGCCCGAGGTCTCCTTCGTCGTCGCGCATGGCCAGATGGCGGCGGGCGAGCTCGACGACCGGATGAACGCCTTCTACGACGGCAAGTACGACGTGTTGCTGGCGACCACCATCGTCGAGTCCGGCCTCGACATCCCCACCGCCAACACGATGATCGTGCATCGCGCCGACATGTTCGGCCTTGCCCAGCTCTACCAGATCCGCGGCAGGGTTGGTCGCTCGAAGACCCGCGCCTATGCCTACCTGACCACCAAACCGCGCACCAAGCTTACCGACACCGCCGAGAAGCGGCTGCGGGTGCTGGGCTCGCTCGACACGCTGGGGGCGGGCTTCACGCTGGCCTCGCAGGACCTCGACATTCGTGGCGCGGGCAACCTGCTGGGCGAGGAACAATCGGGGCAGATGCGCGACGTGGGCTACGAGCTGTACCAGTCGATGCTCGAAGAGGCGATCGCCAAGATCAAGTCGGGCGAGCTGGAAGGTCTGACCGACGACGACGGCCAATGGGCGCCGCAGATCAACCTCGGCGTGCCGGTGCTGATCCCCGAGGAGTACGTGCCCGACCTCGACGTGCGGCTCGGCCTCTACCGGCGCCTGTCGGAGCTGACCACCAAGGTCGAGCTCGAAGGCTTTGCCGCCGAGCTGATCGACCGCTTCGGCAAGCTGCCGAAGGAGGTCAACACGCTGATGCTGGTGGTGCGCATCAAGGCGATGTGCAAGCACGCCGGGATCGCCAAGCTCGACGGCGGGCCGAAGGGCGCGACGGTGCAGTTCCACAACGACAAGTTCGCCCGGCCCGAAGGGCTGGTCGAATTCATCCAGGCGCAGAACGGGCTGGCGAAGATCAAGGACAACAAGATCGTGGTGCGTCGCGACTGGACCAGCGACGCCGACAAGATCAAGGGCGCCTTTGCCATCGCCCGCGACCTCGCCGAGAAGGCGGGGGCCATCAAGATCCGCAAGGACAAGGGATAGGCCGGCACCGCAGGCGCCGCGGGCGGGACCGCCGCCCCGGCGCGATGCGTGTCAAAGGCTGCTGATGATCGCCAGCAACTCGGATTCCGAGATCGGCTTGGACAGCCGCGGCACGCCGGTGCGGACCTCGCCATCATAGCCCGAGATGATCACCACCGGCACGCCCTTCGCCACGAGGTGATCGAGCAGCGGCGTTGACGTCTCGCCGCCAAGGTTTTCGTCGAGCAGGGCGATGTCGGGCAGGCGCCCGGCGGTATTCTCGAGCCCGGCGGACACCGAGGCAAACTGGCCAAAGATCGCATAGCCCGCGTGTTCCATCATCCCCACGAGGTCGAGCGCGATGATCGGCTCGTCCTCGACGATCATCACGCTGCGGCGCGCGTCGGTCGCGCCATTGGTCGTGTCGGCATCGGGCTGCGGCGTCGCGGATCGCGTGGACCAGCTGCCGCGCGGCAGGGCGATCTCGTAAAGCAGGCCGGTTTCCGCGGTCTCCCGGCGGATCGAGCCCCCGAAATGATCGCGGGCGATGCGGGTCAGAAGCTGCGTGCCGAAGCCCTCATGTGGCTCTGCGGGCGCGGGCCGCACGCCGTCCGCGAGATGCTCTTCCCAGCGCAGCAGCAACGCGCCGTCGCCGTCGAGGCTCCAGGTCAACGACAGCCGACCCTCGGCGTCGCGCAGCGCCCCGTGCTTCACGGCGTTGGTGGTCAGCTCGTGGATCAGCATGGCGATCATCTGCGCATCATTTGGTTCGAGCGGTACGGCGGGGCCGCCGAGGTCGATCCGCGCGTGGATGTCGCCGCCGTAGGACGCGAATTCCTCGTCCACCACTTCGCGCAGGGTCACATCCACCCACTTCTTTCGCGACAGCAGCCCATGGGTGCGTGACAGCGAGGTGATGCGTTCATCCAGCTTCTCGCGGAACTCCGCCACCGTTTCTGCCTTGATCAGGCGTGAGGTGGAGCGCAGGATCGCCAGCATGTTGCGCGCGCGGTGGTCGATCTCCTGCGCCATGACCGCTTCGCGGGCGTGGGTGCGCTCGCGCGCGATCCAGCCCATTACAAGGTCGAGCACCCGTTCCACCAGCGACATGTCGAGCACGCTTTGCGCGCGCGGGCGGCTCCAGTGCAGAAAGATCGCCTGGTCAAGACGCCCGCCCTCGATCCAGGGCACGAAGATCGCGTTGGAGATGCGGCGCGCCTCGAGATAGGCGCGGCTTTCAGGCTCCAGATCAGCCGCGCGGCGGGTGAGGAACAGGTCTTTGCCGGCGCGCAACTCGGCCTCGGCCCGGGGCCCGATCGCCGCCAGCGTCTCTTCGGAGGGCACTCCCGATTGCGGCGCGCGCCACTGCTGCGCGATGTCGAAGCCGTCGCCTGCGGCGCGCGGCTTGGCAATGCCCACATGCGCGGCCGACAAGTGCAGGCCGAGCCGCTCGAGCGCGAGGCGCAGTCCGTCCTGCGCCGTGACGGCTCCGCGCAGTGCCTCGTTCAGCTTGACCTGGAACTCGGCGTTGCGCCGCTGGATCACATTCGCCGTGGTCTCGCTGCCTGTGTTCCAGACGCCGACGATATTCCCCTGTTCGCCGCGCAGCGGGGTGAAGCTGTAGCTCCAGTAGGTTTCTTCCTCGAAGCCATAGCGCTGCATCGGCAACATGTGGTCCTGCAGGAACAGGCCCTTGCCGCTGCGGATCACCTCGGAAAACTGCGGCTCGATGATCGACCAGATGTCGCTCCAGACCTCCTTGGCAGGGGCGCCGAGCGCGCCGGGATGGCGCGGGCCGGGGATCGGTGCCCAGGCATCGTTGTAGAGCAGGCGCAGCTCCGAGCCCCAGTAGATCGCCGTCGGGAAGGCCGAGTTCAGGCAGATTGCCAGCGCCGAGCGCAGGGACTGCGGCCAATCCTCAGTGCGGCCAAAGGAATGCGCGCTCCAATCTTTTTCGCGGATCATGGTGGCCATCTCGCCGTCCCCGGCAAGAAAATCCATTGGCCCGTAGACTGGGCTCTGTTGACGAAGCATGCGCGCCTTCCAGCAAGAGGATGAACAAGGAGCATAGCACTGAAAGTCGCCCTGACGACTAGGCGAAAGGGTAGGCGCGCAAATATCTTAGAGTTGGTCACGGGTGTCGCGCCAGAACGGTGACGCAAAAATTGACCGGCGGCGGGCCTCACTCCGCGGCTTGGGGCTCCGCCGTGCTCCAGGTGCTGCTGGGCCGCCCCGCGATCTTCCAGAACAGGCCACCGGTCAGCCCTCCAAGGATCGCCGGAACCAGCCAGGCGAAGCCGGCCTGGGCGAGCGGAAGCGCATCATGCAGGGCGATCAGCGGTGCCGGCAATGCGCCGCCGAGCTTGCCTGCAAGGCTGGTGAAAAGATCGTAGACCCCCATCAGGATCGCCAGCGCCGTCGTGCCCTTCCAAACGCCGTCGTTCAGCCAGCGGCGGGGCAGCAGCCCAAGGATGACGATGGCGATGCCCACCGGGTAGAGCAGCAGGAAGATCGGCTCGGCCAGCGCGACGATGTAGTCCACGCCGCCGAAGGCCTGCCCGAGCGAGGTCAGCGAGACAGCGAGCACCCCCGCCTTGTAGCTCACCCGGCCGCGGGTCCACTTCTGGATGTATTCGCCCAGCACCGCCGTGGCCCCGACCGCTGTGGTCAGGCAGGCGAGCAGCACCGCCACGGCCAGCGTGTTCGCCCCGACCGTGCCGGCGAGCTGCGCCACCAGCGCGGTCAGCAGCCCGGCCTGCGGCACGTCCCGGTCAAGAACGCCGCTGCCGGTCGCACCGAGGTATTCCAGCCCGCCGTAGACGAAGAACAGACCGAGGAAGGTCACCAGCGCCATGCCCCAGAGCGCGGCCGTGTAGCGCGGGCCGGGGGTGTAACCGCGTTCGCGGAACGCCTCGATGAAGATGATGCCGAACATGATCCCGCCGAAGACATCGCCGGTTTGGTAGCCGGTGAGCAGCCCGAGCCGGAAGGGGGCCGCCTCGCCGGTATCCGCGGGCACACCGAGCGGTGACAGGACCGACCAGATCACGATGAGCCCCAGCAGGCTCAGCAACAGCGGCGTCAACACCCTGCCGATGCGGTCGATCACCCGTGAGCGGTCGAGCGCGAAATAGGTCGAGACGACGAAGAACAGCGGCACGAAGACCCAGATTCCGAGGCGCGGGTCCAGCGCCGGGGCAAGGGTGCGAAAGCCGGTCTCGAACGCGACGCTGGCGGTCCTCGGCACGGCGATCAGCCAGGCAAGACCCAGCATCGTGACGAAGAGCAGTGCCGCGCCGAACCACGGCGCAATGGGCGCGCAGAGCCGCTCGACCGTGCCGCCGCGCAACCCGAGGGCGACCACCGAAAGCACCGGAAGCGCCATGCCGGTGATCAGCAGCCCGAGCAGCGCCGCGCTCCAGCCAGTTCCGGCCATGAAGCCGATCTGTGGCGGGAAGATCAGATTGCCCGCGCCGAAGAACACGGCGAACATCGCCAGTCCCACGATCACGGCATCCCGCGTCACCCGTTGTTGTCCGGTCCGCGCCATTGCGACCTCTTTCATTGCTCTTGGTTCAGATGGGCACCCGGCGCAGCCTTTCGGCGTGCACCTTAACTGGTCAAGACACGGGGCCGTCCCGGGCCATCAGGCCTCTGGCCGGAGGTGCGGCGCGTCCCACGTCACAGGGGGAGGCATCGGCGCACCGCGAGGCCCCGACTCGGCCGGGACCGGACGCTCTGAGTGCCCTATAGGGAAGGCGACGGGGGAAATGAACCCCGGTCAACTTCTCGGCGGATGCGACCGAACGTCTCTCCCGCGCGCTGGCGGACGGGGGTTCGGGAGTGCCACGAGATGGTGATGCCGGGCGCTGATTGGGCTTGCCAGCGCCGCAGGGATGCGGGCATATTAAGTCTATACAAAAGGTGCGAGGTATCATGACTCAACAGGTTTTTGCCGAAACGGCTCTGCTGCCGACCGGCTGGGCGCGGGACGTGGTGATCGGATTCGATGCGGCCGGGACCATCGCCAGCGTCGAGGCCGGGGCTGCGCGCGCGCCGCAGATGCGCAGTGTCGAGATCATGGTCCCGGCGCTCAGCAACCTGCATTCGCATGCCTTCCAGCGCGCCATGGCCGGGCTGGCCGAGGTCGCAGGCCCCAGCGCCGACAGCTTCTGGACCTGGCGTGACCGCATGTACCGCTGCGTCGGCAGCATGACGCCCGAGGATATCGAAACGGTTGCGCTCTACCTGCAGATCGAACTTCTGAAGGGCGGCTTCGGGCACCTGGTGGAATTCCACTACCAACACCACAGCGGCACCGGCGCGCCCTATGCCAACCCCGCCGAGACCTCGCTGCGCCAGTACGAGGCCGCGAAGCAGAGCGGCATCGGCCTCACCCTTCTGCCGGTCTTCTACGCGCAGTCCGATTTCGGCGGCGTGCCGCCTGTCGCGGGCCAGCGCCCGTTCCTGCATGACGTCGAGGGCTACCTTCGGCTGCTGGAAACGGTGCGCGCCCGCGCCGCCGAGGATGGCCAGCTTGCAGGCTGCGCCATCCATTCGCTGCGCGCCGCCACGCCCGAGCAGATGCGCGCCATCCTCGCCGAGCTGCCGCAGGACGCGCCCATCCACATCCATGTCGCCGAGCAGATGCGGGAGGTCGAAGCTTCGATCGCCTGGTCGGGCCGCCGCCCGGTCGACTGGCTGCTCGACGAGATGCCAGTGGACGCGCGCTGGTGCCTGATCCACGCGACCCATCTGACCGCCAATGAAGTCTCCCGCATGGCGCAGAGCGGCGCGGTGGCGGGCCTGTGCCCGGCGACCGAGGCCAACCTCGGCGACGGCATCTTCGAGGCCCGCGACTTCCTCGCGCAGGGCGGGCGTTTCGGTGTTGGAACAGACAGCCACGTGGCGACCTCGGTGGCCGAGGAGCTGCGGCTGCTGGAATACAGCCAGCGCCTGCGCGACCGCGCGCGCAACTGCCTCGCAGCGGGCGAGGGCAGCTCGACCGGCCGCCGCCTGCTGGACGGCGCGTTGGCGGGCGGGCATCAGGCGGCGGGGATCGCCAAGGCGGGTCTTCAGGTCGGAGCCCCGGCAAGCTGGCTGGCGCTGGACGCGGACAACCCCTTCCTTGCCACGGCGCGCGACGATGCGCTGATCGACCGCTGGATCTTCGCGCTTGGGGATCAGGCCATTCGCGACGTGACCGTGCGCGGCAAGACGGTGATCGAGAACGGCCGCCACGCGCTCGACGAAGAGATCGCGCCGCGCTTTGCCGAGGTCCTGCGGAAGATCCAGTCATGAGCCTCTTTGCGCAGATCTATCGCCGGGCGGGTCGCCGCTTCGCGCCGTGGAAGAACGGCGGCGGCGAGACGGCGGAAATCCTCTGCGTGCCCGAGAGCGCGGGGTTCGACGCTTTCGATTGGCGCATCAGCACCGCCAAGGTCGCGCAATCGGGGCCGTTCTCGAGTTTTCCCGGCGTGCAGCGGAATCTGACGGTGATCGAGGGCGGGCCGATGGTGCTGGGCTTTCCCGACGGGACGGCGCGGGAGCTGGGCGCACAGGACGCGCCATTTGCCTTCAGCGGCGCGGTCGCCTGCGACTGCGCCCTGCTGGGGTCGGAGCTGCTCGATCTCAACGTCATGGTGCGCGCGCCCTACCGGGCAGAGGTCTTCCGGGGCGCGCCAGAGTCGCGAAGCGCAAGCGGCGTGACCGCGCTGGTTTTCGCCTTGTCGGATCTGCCGGAGATCGGGCTCGAACGGCATGACGTCGCGGTTTTGCAGGAGGGCGCTGAGATCGCCGCGCTGGCTCCGCACGCGGCCCAACTCATCTCCATCGAGATCAGCGCGGGCTGAGGCCGGTGCCTCAGGCCAGCCTTGTGCGCAGCCGCTCGACCATCAGCTTGGTGGCCGGGTGGCGCTCCCAGTTCGGGCGCAGGGCTATCTGGAAGCGCGCCTTGTAGGAAAACAGGTCGGGCCGGATCACCCGCAGGGGCACCATGCGTGACAGGCTGTCCGCCATGTGGTCGGGCAGGTAGCCGAGGTAGCGCGCCGAGAGGATCAGGTGCGCCTCGGCCTCCATGTCGACCACGGTGGCATGCGGCGCGGTGATCGCGAAGATGCGGGTGTCGCGCGAGCCCCAGTAGCCGCGCGCGATGATGCGGTGGTCGCGGATGGTCTCGATGCCGATCTCGGCGTCGGGCACGTCGAAGAGCGGATGGCCCTCGGCGCAGTAGAAATTGTGCTGCTCGTCAAAGAGATCGATGTAGTCGAGCCCCAGCGCCACCTTGGGAAAGCTGCCCACCACCATGTCGACGCGGCGCGCGAGCACCTCGCTCAAGAGCTCGGAAGGATTCAGCGTGACCAGTTTGAGATGCACTTCGGGCGCACGGTCGGCGAAATCGGCGATGGCCCCCGACACTCCGTTGTTCGGGTAGGAGATCATGTTGTCCACCAGCCCGAGCGTGAAGTTGCGCGGCATGCGCGAGCCGAGCGCCATGGTGCGCTGTCCGAACTGGTCGAGCGCCGAGACCAGCCGCTCGCACTCCTGGTAGAACTGCTCGCCCGCCTCGGTGAGGGCAAAGCCGGTGCGGCCGCGGCGGCAGAGGCGCACGCCGAAGCGTTTCTCGAGCGAGGAGATCTTCTCGGAGACGGTGGAGAGCGCGAGGTTCAGCTCGCCCTGCGCGGCGGTCATGCCGCCGGCCTCGACCACGGTCATGAAGATCCGGATCAGCCGGATGTCGATGCTTTCAACAGAGAAGTTGACGCGCCGCCCGAGCGCGGCATCCGGGGTCTCGCGTTTCACCATGGGTCCGGCCTTGGATTGGGTCGGGGGATTTTGGCGCTTTCGTCGGGAAAGGCCAAGGGGTGACGGGCCGGCAATTCCGGCCCGCCTTCGGGATCAGAGCGCCGGGGCCTCGTGGGTGACCTTGCCGTCGCAGATCGTCAGCAGGGCGCGGACCTCTGCCATGTCATCGGGCGCGGTCGCACCGAGGTCGCGGTCGAGCAGCACCACGTCGGCAAGGAAGCCCTCGCGCAGCATGCCCTTGCTGCCTTCGGCGAACTCGGCGTAGGCGGCGGTGGTCGTGTAGGCCCGAAGCGCCTCGTCCAGGGTCTGGCGGTTGTCGGGCTGGCTTTCGTGCCAGGGCTGCCGGGTCATCGCCGAATGGATCGAGGCCCAGGGATTGACCGAGGACACCGGCCAGTCGGACGAGAGGATCAGCGGGATGCCCTCGTCGCGCATCCGCCGCCAGGCATAGGCGCGCGGCCAGTTCGCCTTGCCGATGCGGGTGATGGTCGGCTCGAAGGGAAGGCCGCATTGCCCCGGCGGGTGCGGCGGCTGCATCGAGGCGGTGACGCCGAGTTCCTTCAGCCGGGCGAAATCCTCCTCGCGCACCACTTCGAGGTGCTCGATGCGGTGGCGACTGTCGCGCGCGCCGTTCTGGGTGCGGGCCTCGGCGAAGGCGTCGAGCACGATCTCGGTCGCCCGGTCGCCGATCGAATGCACGGCGATCTGCAGACCACGCGCGTCGGCCTGAGCGCAGACGGACTTGAAGAACCCGGGCTCGAAGCGCGGCTCGCCGGACCAGTCGGGGCGGCCCTCGTAGGGCGCGCTCATCACCGCGGTGTAGCTGTCGAGCACGCCGTCGATGAAGAATTTCACCGCGCCGGAGGTCAGCATGGCCGTGTCGCAGGCGTCGCGCATCTCCTCGGCCCGGTCCAGCGCCTCCTCGACGCTGCCCGAGACGTAGTGCGCGGGGACCCGGCCCCGGCAGAGCAGACGTCCCTCGCGCTCCAGCTCGGCCAGCAGCTCGAGCGTGTAGCGGTTGCCGTCCATGTTCTGGAAGCTGGTGATGCCGTGGGAGGCAAGGTGCTTCAGCCCGCGCTCGAGCACGTCCTTGTCGGCGGCGCGTTCCTCCGGCGAAGGCGGGCTCGCCGGGTCGAGGCCCGAGACCATGCCCAGCTTGTCGCGCCCGCCGCTGGCAGTCAGCTCGTAGATCGGGCCGAAGGCCTCGGCCTCCTGCAGCTCGCCGGTGGCGAGCCCGTCCTCGCCCATGACCACCGCGTTGCCTGCCGAGAGCGCGCGCCCGTGCAGCAGGCCGGCCTTGTCGAGCGCGGCGGTGTTGGCCCAGACGGTGTGGTGGTCGGGCGACATGAGGGCGAGGGGGCGATCCGGCAGGATCTCGTCGAGCACGTGACGGTCAAGGCTGCGCCCGTCGCCGAGGATGGTGTAGTCGGCACTGCCGCAGAGCACGATGGGCAGGTCCGGGCTCTCGGCGGCATAGGCGCGGATCAGCCCCTTGATGGTCTCGAAGCCGGATTGCTCGAAGAGCGAGAGCTGCGAGAGCTCCACCGCGCCGACGAAAAGGTGGATGTGGCTCTCGTTGAGGCCGGGCATCACCGTGCGCCCCTTGGCGTCGATCAGCTTGGTGGAGGGGCCCCGCAGGGCCAGGACCTCGGCATCCTCCCCGAGCGCCACGATCTTGCCGCCCTCGATCGCCAGCGCCGTGGCGCTCGGGCGCGCCGGGTCCATGGTGAGCAGGGCGGCGTTGAACAGGATCGTGTCGGCACTCGGGGTCATGTCGGGTCTCCTCCGGTCTTTCGCGCCCTATCAGGCCGCGATGAAGTAGAACTTGCGCAGCGTCTCGGTGACTTCGAAGGTGCCGGTGAAGCCCTTCTCCATCAGGTAGGTCTCGCCGGGGCCGAAGCTCTGCGCCGCGCCGCCCTCGGGGGTGATGGTCACCCGGCCCGAGATCACATGCGCCATCTCGTGGTAGGGGTAATTGTCGAACCGCTCGGCATAGGGCGTTGCCTCCCAGATGCCGCCGGTGGTCTCGCCGTCCGACAGCTCGATCGCGCCGCGCTCGGCGGGTTGCGCTGAACCGGGCAGCAGCGCCTCGGCGGGAACGACGGCGCAGGGTTCGAGGCCGTTGCTGCCCTCGGGGGCAAGGCGGATGAGTTTGCTCATTGATCTGTCCTTGGAAGATCCGGCGTCAGGCCGGGGTGGTGATGTGCTTGAGCGCGGCGTAGCCCTGCAGCCCGCCGAAGCCGAGCTCGCGGCCGATGCCGCTGGCCTTGAAGCCGCCCCACGATGTCTCGGGGAAGATGATCTGCGGCGTGTTCACCCAGACGTGGCCCGCGTCGATGCGGTCGGCGACGGCATTGGCACGCGCGGGATCGCCGCCCACCACGGTCGCCGCCAGACCGTAGTCGGTGGCATTGGCGAGCGCGATGGCAGCCTCGTCGCCCTTGACCCGGCGCACGGAGAGCACCGGGCCGAAGATCTCCTCGCGCCAGAGCGCGCTGGTCTCGGGCACGTCGAGATAGACGGTGGGCTCGATGAAGAAGCCGGAGCCCATGGCACCCGTACCGCCGCAGAGGCAGTCGAGCCCCTCGGAACGCGCGGTGAGCAGGTAGCCCAGCACCTTGTCGCGCTGCGCCATGGTGGTGAGCGGGCCCATGTCGATCTCGCCGCGCGGGTCGCCCACGGCCATCTTGCGAATGCGCGTGCGCAGGGCGGCGATGAGGTCGTCGGCAATGGCCTCGTCGACGATCAGTCGCGAGGTGGCCGAGCAGATTTGCCCCGCGTTGAAGAAGACCCCGCCGCAGACCAGCTCGGCGGCCGTCTCGATGTCGGCGTCGGGCAGCACCACGATGGGGGACTTGCCGCCCAGTTCCAGCGAGACCGGCAGCAAGCGCTTCGCCGCCGCGCCCATGATCCGGGTGCCGGTGGCGTTGGAGCCGGTGAACGAGACCTTGCGGATCTGCGGCGCGTCCAGCATCGCGGCGCCGATGGCGCCCTCGCCGGGCAGGATCGACAGCACGCCCTCGGGCAGGCCAATCTCCTGCGCGATCTCGCCGTAGACGAGTTCGGCGAGCGTGGTGAACTCGGACGGTTTCAAGAGCGCGGTGCAGCCCGCCGCCAGCGCCGGGGCGAGTTTCCAGGCGGTGGTGACCAACGGGAAGTTCCACGGCACGATCAGTGCGGCGGGGCCATAGGGTTCGAGCACCTGCCGCCCGCTGAAGCCATCGTCCGGTAGCACCACGCGGCCCCGGTCGAGGGCGCCGCCCTCGACGAGATCCGCGTAGTAGCGGAAACAGGCGATGGCATCGCCGAGGTCGATCTCAGCCTCGAAGCGCGGCTTGCCGTTGTTGCGCATCTGGAGGGCGATGAGCGCCTCCTGCCGCGCTTCCAGCCCCGAGGCGAAGCCGCGCAAAAAGCGCGCGCGCTCGGCGACAGGCAGGCGGCGCCACGTGCCGAAGGCTCTTTCGGCGCTCTCGGCCGCAGCGGTCACGTCATCGAGCGTGGCGGTGGCGAAGCGGGCGAAGCCCTCTCCCGTCGCCGGGTTCACCGCGTCGCGCAGCGCGCCCTTGCCGGGGTGGAAGCGGCCGTTGAGGAAGACGGCATCGGTGCGGGTCTCGGTCATCTCTGCAACGCTCACAGCGGGAACCCCATCGCATGCACCATCTTCACCCAGGCGCGGCGCCAGCCGCCCTTGTCGTCCACCTCGTCGAGGGCGCGCATGGTGATCGCGGCACCCGGCCAGCGCAGCGGCTCGCGCGGGATCGGGCGGGGCAGCGAGTTGGCAAGGCCGAGCTCCAGCTCGGGCACGCCGGTGTCGTCCAGCATCTCGATCCCCAGCCGCGCGCCGAAGCGCGAGGCGGTGACGCCGAAGCCCGAATAGCCGCCCGCGTAGACGCCCTTGCCGCCGTAGTAGGGCTGGAAGTGCACCGCGAGCCGGGTCGTCAGGTCGATCGGACCGGACCAGGCATGCGAGAACTTCACGTCCTCGAGCTGCGGGAAGGTCTTGAAGAAATAGCCCGCCAACCTGTCGTAGACCGCGATCTGCCGGTCGCCCTCGGGGTCGGTCTTGTCGCCGTAGTAATAGCCGATGCGCCCGCCGTAGACGATGCGGTTGTCGCGGGTCAGACGCATGTAGTTGAGTTGCGTGCGGGTGTCGTAGATGCCCTGCCGGTGGGTCCAGCCGATACGCGACAGCTGCTCGTCGCTGAGCGGCTCGGTGGCGATCACCCGGTCGCGCATGGCGACGACGTAGTTCTTGATCTTCTTGTGCCCGGCGCACCAGGCGTTGGTGGCAAAGAGCACCTTCGGCGCGGTGACTAGGCCGTCATGGGTGCGGATGCGCAGCTTGGAGCCCAGATCCTCGACCTCTTCCATCGGCGTGTGCTCGTAGATTGTCACCCCCAGCGACAGCGCGGCGGCCTTGAGGCCCCAGGCCAGCTTGGCGGGCTGCACGGTGCCGGTGCGCTCCTTCGACCAGATGCCGGCCTCGAAGAGCGGCGAGGCCACCTCGGCCTGCACTTCGGCCTTGTCGAGCCAGGCGACGTCATGGCCGTGGCCCATGTGCAGTTGGTGCTCGCGGCGCAGCTCGGGCAGGTCGTCCTTGCGCACGGCGACGGTCATCTCGCCGCCCCACTCGAGGTCGGCGTCGATGCCGAAGCTCTCGATGGTCTCGCGCCAGCTGTCGAGGTTGTCGATGCCGAGTTTCTCCAGCATCTCGATGTCCTTGGGGAAGACGCGCTCGGCGTTGACCAGCCCGTGCATGACCGAGGTCGAGACGATGCCGCCGGGGCGGCCCGAGGCGCCATGCGCCACCTTGCCGGCCTCGATGATCACCACCTCGCGCTGCGGGTTCCGCTGCTTTGCGATGATCGCCGCCCAGAGGCCGGTGAAGCCGCCGCCGACGATCAGCAGGTCGGCCTCGCGCGCGCCCACGAGATGCGGGCAGGTGTCCGGCGCGGCGGGGTTGTCGAGCCACAGCGGGTAGAGCGTGGCGTGGGCGAGTGCCTTTTGGGTCAGGGTCATTTGCTTCTGGCTCCAAGCAGTTTCGGCAGGTCGCTGAAGGCCGCGACGAGGGAGAAGATCAGCACGGTGCTGGCCACGAAGACCACCGAGGCGGCGGCCATGACCGGCGTGTAGCCGTAGCGCAGGGCGTTGAAGATCTTCATCGGAAGGGTTTCGAAGACGGCGCCCACGGTCATCACCGCGATGATGTACTCGTTGAGTGAGATCACGAAGACGAAGCAGAAGCCCGAGATCACGTAGGGGCGGATCATCGGCATCACGACGGTGCGCAGCACGGTTGCTTCCGAGGCACCCATCGAACGCGAGGCTTCGACGAGGCTGGTGTCGATGTCCTCGAAGCCGAGCGAGAGCGAGACAAGCGGCAGGGTCACGAGGAAGATCGCGTGCGCGACGACCACGGTCCAGAACTCGCCGTAGTAGCCGAGGATGATGAAGAAGGTCAGGAAGCCCATCGCGGTGATCACCGGCGGCAGCAGGAAGGGCATGGCGCCGAGGCCCGCCACCAGCTTGCCGAAGCCGGTGCGGTAGCGCCAGTTGAACCAGGCCACCGGGAAGGCGATCAGCACTGCAAGCAGAGAGGCGCAGATCGCGATGGTCAGCGAGGTCAGGAGCGGCTCGCGCCATTCGGGGTCGAGGAAGAGGTCGCCGTACCAGCCGAGGTTGAACCCCTCGGGCGGGAAGGTCAGCGACTTGCGCTCGTTGACCGAGACCCCGGCGATCACCACGAAGGGAGCGATGGTGACGATGCCGACGATCCAGAAGAACAGCGTGGAGAGGATCTTGCCGAGCTTCATGCCTTGGCCCCTTTCCGGTTGATCAGGGTGACCAGCAGCACCAGCAGGATGGTCACGGTCATCAGGAAGATCGACAGCGCCGCGGCGAAGGGCATGTTGGACTGCAAGAGCGCCTGGTCCGAGATCACCACCGAGAGCGTCCAGTTGGTCGGACGGCCGAGGATCTGCGGCAGCAGGTACGAGCCCAGCGTGAAGACGAAGATCATCACGAAGCTGACGACGATGGGCGTGCGGTGCATCGGCACGATCACGTTGAAGAAGGCACGCAGCGGCGAGGCGCCGAGGGTGCGCGAGGCCTGCTCGATGTCGGGCTCGATGCGGCTCAGGATCGGGTAGAGCAGCAGCACGGCGTAGGGCATGGCGATGTAGGTGACGCCTGCCAGCACCGCGCCGAGCGAGGGGGCGTAGCTCTGGGCCTTCTCGGTCAGGCCGAGCGCTTCGAACAGAACGCCGATCCCGGCGGTGCGCGACAGCAGCGTCGACCAGGCGAAACCGATGATCGCCTCCGAGAGCGACAGCACCGAGAGCATGACGATCAGCCAGAACACCTGCGTGCCGCGGCGCGCGTTGACCAGCAGGTAGGTGAAGGGAAAGCCGATGACGATGGCGAAGAGCGCGACGAGGAAGGCGACCTCGAAGGAGGTGCCGAGCACGCTGAGGAAGAAGGGCGAAACCAGCCGCGCGTAGTTCTCGAGCGTGAAGACCTGCTCGTAGGCGCCGCCGCCGAGGTTGTGGAAGAAGGACATGCCCACCATCGAGCCGAAGGGCACGATGTAGAAGGCGATGAGCGCGAAGGCCGGCAGCAGGATGGGCAGGTAGCCCAGCGGGGTGCGGGGACGGGACTGGATCATGGCTCAGCCCAGAACGACGACGGATGCGGGATCGACCGACAGATGCGCCGTGTCGCCGACTTCGAACGGGCAATGGGTGCGGCCCGGCAGGCTGACGGTCAGGTCCTTTTCATCGGCGTTGCCGGTGTCGACGCTGATCTCGGTCGTGGCACCAAGGTGGCGCACGAAGGTCACCGTGCCGGTCAGGGTATCGGGTCCGGCCTGCGGGGCCAGCGCGATGTCCTCGGGGCGGATCGAGAGGGTGGCGATGCCTGATTTTGCCCCCGGCAGCGCAAGTGCACCGCCCGGACCCTCGAAGCGGCCACCTTCGATGCGGCCTGCGATCAGGTTGGTGATGCCGATGAAATCCGCGACGAAGGCATTGGCGGGGTTGCGGTAAATCTCGATCGGCGGGGCGACCTGCTGGATCTTGCCCTCGGACATCACCACCACCAGATCGGCGGTGGTCATCGCCTCGCGCTGGTCGTGGGTCACCAGCAGCGAAGTCACGCCGAGGCTGCGCTGCAGGCGCTTCACCTCGACCTGCATGGTCTCGCGCAGCTTGGCGTCGAGCGCCGACATCGGCTCGTCGAGCAGGAAGAGCTTGGGCTGCATGATCAGCGCGCGGGCGATGGCGACGCGCTGGCGCTGGCCGCCGGAAAGCTGGGTGATGGCGCGGTCGGCCTTGCCGGGCAGGTGCACCAGCTCGAGCAGCCGCTCGACCTCGGCGCGGCGCTTGTCCTTGGGCACGCCGCGGATGGCGAGCGGGTAGGCGATGTTGTCGCCCACGGTAAGGTGCGGGAAAAGCGCAAGCGACTGGAACACCATGCCGAAATCGCGCTTGTGCGCCGGAGTTGTGGTGATGTCCGACCCGTCCAGAACGATCCGACCGGCGCTGGGGTCCTCGAGCCCTGCGACGATGCGCAGAAGGCTGGTCTTGCCGCAGCCCGAGGGCCCCAGCAGGCAGACGAACTGGCCGTTGTCCACGGTGAGCGAGATGTCACTGAGAGCCTGGACGTTTCCATAAAACTTGTCGACGTTTTCGACGATGAGACCTGACATGCGTGCGTCTTCCCTGCGGCCGGGCGCAAGCGCCCCCGGCCGTCTCCTGTTTGGTTGAAATTTGGTGAGGCGATCAGGCCTGGAGCATCTCGGCCCAGATCTGGTTCAGCCAGTCGGTGCGCTCGAAGTGCAGGTCGTAGCGCGGGATCACCGGCGCGATCTCCGACGACACGGCGGCGAATTCCTCGTCGGTGAGATCCATGCTCTCGCGCGCGACGTTCGGCGCGGTGCCGAGGTTGCGCGCCAGCATCGCCTGCACCGAGGGCTGCGACATGTAGTCGATGAAGACCTGCGCCTCTTCGATCTTTTCCGAAACGCCCGCCACGGCCCAGTTGCCGGACTCGCGCAGGCCGCCCTCCTTCGGGAAGTTCGAGCGCACCGGGAAGCCGTCGGCGGCGGCGAGGCCGGTGACATCGTGGTAGTACTGGCCGATCGGGATCTCGCCCGACTTCAGCGCCTGCTCGAACTGCGCCTCGTCGCGGTACCAGAGGCGGGTGTTCGGCTTCAGCTCGGCGACCTTGCCAAGCACTTCGCGGATCGTCTCGTCGCTCGACAGGTAGTCGGTGCCGCCGAAGAAGGTCTTGGCGGTGATCTCCAGCAGGTAGGAGTTCGACACCAGCGCCAGCAGGCCGAGGCTGTCTGCGTATTTCGGCTCCCAGAGCTCGGCCCAGCTGCCGATCGGCTCGGGGAAGCTGTCGGTGTTGGTGGCGACGGTGATGTACCAGGACACCGCGCCGACCGCGGCGAGTCCGCCATCGTCGTAGCGGTTGATCAGCGTCGGCAGGATGTTGGACACGTTGGGCATCGCCGCTTCGTCGAGCGTGGCCCAGAGGCCGGTGCGCATGCCGCGCATGATGCTCACGGTGGCCATCATCGACACGTCTGCCGGGGCGCGCTTGGCGCGGGCCGCCTGCTGAAGCTGGATCAGCCAGGCCTCGCCGGTGGGCACGGCGATGCTCTCGATCTCGATGCCGGTGGCCTTGGTGAACTCGGGATAGACGAAACTGTCGAAACTGTCCTGGAAATAGCCACCATAGACGCCGACTTTCAGCGGCTCGCCGGCGGCGCGCAGCACCGAGGGGGCGGCCAGCGTCAACGGCAGGGCGCTTGCGGTCTTGAGGAGCGTGCGGCGCGAGAGCGCGGAAGGTCTGGTCATGTCTCGGTCCCTGTTTTTGCGTTTTTGATGAGTTCAGGGCAGAAGACTGCAAGCCCGCTTCCGGAAACATCACGAAATATCGGAGTTCATTTCGGGATTTCCCGAATGAATGGTGTCAAGGGGTTAGGGTTGAGAGGCTTTATGCAAAATCATTTATTTTCAGGCAATTATAATGAGGTATCCGAGTTTGACGCCGGGGAAATCCTCGCGAGGATCAGGCTGAGGGATGACCGGCGGCATGATTTGAGGAAGGGTCCTTCTTCACTTCGGAAATTTTCGAAATGATTTTCGGAAATTCTTTATTTCCTCGAAGCGCGCGAGCGCGGAAGACTGGCGGGAACAGGAATTTCGAGGCTCGAATGTCAGAACTCAATCAACCACTTGGTGGCAACGTCATGCCGCGCACCGGCGGTCCGGGAACGATGATGCGGCTGCCGACGCAGCCCACGGCGGAAGGCCTCGACGCCTGTTTCGTCGGGATCCCGATGGATATCGGCACGTCGAACCGTCCGGGAACCCGCCTCGGCCCGCGGCAGATTCGCGACGAGAGCCGGATGATCCGCCCCTACAACATGGCGACCCGCGCCGCGCCCTTCGACAGCCTGCAGGTGGCCGACATCGGCGATGTGCCGATCAACCTCTACGATCTGAAGAAGTCGGTCGACATCATCACCGAGCATTACAAGGGCATCCTGGCCCATGACGTGATCCCGCTGACACTCGGCGGCGACCACACGCTGACCTGGCCGATCCTGCGCGCGGTGGCCGAAAAGCACGGGCCGGTGGCGCTGATCCACGTCGACGCGCATTCCGACACCAACGAGGAGATGTTCGGCGAGACCGTCGCCCATGGCTGCCCCTTCCGGCGCGCCTACGAGGACGGGCTGTTGCTGAACGACAAGGTTTTCCAGATCGGCCTGCGCGGCTCGGGCTACGCGCCGGAGGACTTTGACTGGGGCCGCGACAAGGGCTGGACGGTGATCCCCGCCGAGGAGTGCTGGCACAAGTCGCTCGCCCCCTTGATGGAAGAGATCCGCGCCAAGATCGGCGATGCGCCGGTCTATCTCAGCTACGACATCGACAGCCTCGACCCGGCTTTCGCACCGGGCACCGGCACCGTCGAGGTGGGCGGGCTGACGACGATCCAGGGGCTCGAGATCATCCGTGGCTGCGCCGGGCTGAACCTCGTCGGCTGCGATCTCGTGGAGGTTTCGCCGCCCTATGATCCGGCGGGCAACACGGCGGTCATCGCGGCGAACTACCTCTTCGAGATGCTCTGCGCGCTGCCGGGCGTGAAGCGCGGCTGAGGGCGGGCCGACCGACCAAGATTGCTGTTTCGGGTAATGTCGAAATGAAGAAAAGGGGGCCTTTCGGCCCCCTTTTGTCGTTTCTGGCTGCCGGGTTTCAGCTCAGACCGCCAAAGCAGAGGTTCTTGATCTCGAGGTAGTCGTCGCAGCCGTACTTGGACCCCTCGCGGCCCATGCCCGACTGCTTCACCCCGCCGAAGGGCGCGAGCTCGGTCGAGATGACGCCGGTGTTGATCCCCACCATGCCGGTCTCGAGCGCCTCGCCGACGCGCCAGGCGCGCGCGAGATCACGGGTGTAGAAGTAGCCGGCGAGGCCGAACTCGCTGTCGTTGGCCCAGTCGATCGCCTCGTCCTCGCTCTCGAAGCGCACCAGCGGAGCGAGCGGGCCGAAGGTTTCCTCGCTGGCGACCTTCATCTCCTGCGTTACGCCGGTCAGCAGCGTCGGCTCGAAGAAGGTGCGGCCCAGATCGGAGCGAGAGCCGCCCTTCACCACGGTCGCGCCCTTGGCCACGGCGTCACGGATGTGGTCCTCGACCTTGGCCAGCGCCGCCGTGTTGATCAACGGGCCGGTGTTCACGCCTTCCGCGAAGCCATCGCCCAGTACCAGTTTGTCCAGCGCCGCGCCGAGCTTCTCGGCGAAGGCGTCGTAGACGCCGGCCTGCACGTAGATGCGGTTGGCGCAGACGCAGGTCTGGCCATTGTTGCGGAACTTCGCCAGCATCGCGCCCTCGACCGCCGCATCCAGATCGGCGTCGTCGAAGACGATGAAGGGGGCGTTGCCGCCCAGCTCCAGCGAGAGCTTCTTCACCGTGTCCGCGCCCTGCTTCATCAAAAGCTTGCCGACGCGGGTGGAGCCGGTGAAGGTCAGCTTGGCGACCTTCGGGCTTGCGCACATCTCCATGCCCATGCCGGCGGCGTCGAGGCCGGGCAGCACGTTGAAGACGCCCGCGGGCACGCCCGCGCGCTCGGCCAGAACCGCAAGGGACAGCGCCGAAAGCGGAGTGAACTCGGAGGGACGCGCCACCATGGTGCATCCCACAGCCAGCGCCGGCGCCATCTTGCGCGCCAGCATGGCATTGGGGAAGTTCCACGGGGTGATCGCGCCGACGACGCCCACCGGCTGCTTGACGATGACCATCCGGGTGCTCGACTGCGCCCCTGGGATCATGTCGCCGTAGACGCGTTTCGCTTCCTCGGCGAACCACTCGACGTAGGAGGCGCCGTAGAGGATCTCGCCGCGCGCTTCCGCCCAGGGCTTGCCCATCTCGGCGGTCAGGATCGTGGCAAGGTCGTCGGCGTTGGCGACCAGCAGGTCGAAAAGCTTGCGCAGGATCGCGCTGCGCTCCTTGCCAGACTTGGCCGCCCAGGCCTTCTTCGCGGCAGAGGCCGCGTCGATGGCCACGGTCACGTCGCTGGCCGACAGATCCGCCACATGCGCGATGATCTCGCCGGTGGAGGGGTTCTCCACCGGGAAGGTCTTGTCGCCCTCGACCCAGGCGCCGTTCACATAGGCGCGGGTCTCGAGCAGGGTCGCGTCCTTGAGAGCGAGCGATGCGATGTTCAGGTCTTTCATCTCAGAGTCCTTTCGCGGCCTTGGCGGCGGCTTCGAGGATGGTCATGGCCTCGTCGAAGATCGCGTCGGGGATGGTGATCGGCGCGAGGAAACGGATCACGTTGCCATAGACGCCGCAGGTGAGCAGCAGCAGGCCGCGGTTCAGCGCCTCGAGCCGGATGGCATTGGCGAGCTCGGGCAGGGGGGTGCCGTTTGCGTCGATGAATTCGGCGGCGACCATGAAGCCCGGGCCACGGATTTCGGCGATCTCGGGCACATCGGCGCGCAGGGCTTCGAGCCTGGCCTTCAGCTTGCCGCCGAGCACGTTGGCGCGCTCGCAGAGCTTCTCCTCGTCGATCACGTCGAGCACGGCATTGGCCGCGGCGATGCCGAGCGGGTTGCCGCCGTAGGTGCCGCCGAGGCCGCCGGGGGCCGCCGCATCCATGATCTCGGCGCGGCCGACCACGCCCGAGATCGGAAGGCCGCCGCCGAGGCCCTTGGCCATGGTGGTCAGGTCCGCCGCGACGCCGTAGGCCTCCATGGCGAAGAGCGTGCCGGTGCGGGCGAAGCCGGTCTGCACCTCGTCGGCGATCATAACGATGCCCTTGTCGTCGCAGAGCTTGCGGAGGCGCTCGACGAACTCCTGCGGCGCGGGGTTGAAGCCGCCTTCGCCCTGCACCGGCTCGAAGATGATCGCGGCGACGCGGGCCGGATCGACATCAGCCGTGAACAGCATGTCGAGCGCCTTGAAGCTGTCGTCCACGCTGACGCCGTGCAGCGCGTTCGGGAAAGGCACGTGGAAGACGTCGTTCATCATCGGGCCAAAGCCGGTCTTGTAGGGCGCGACCTTGCCGGTCAGCGTCATGCCCATGAAGGTGCGGCCATGGAAAGCGCCGCTGAAGGCGATGACGGCCTGGCGACCGGTGTGGGCGCGGGCGATCTTCACCGCGTTCTCGACTGCCTCGGCACCCGTGGTGACGAACATCGATTTCTTGGCGAATTCCCCCGGCGCGCGGTCGTTCAGGCGCTCGGCGAGGCGCACGTAGTTCTCGTAGGGCACGACCTGATGGCAGGTGTGGGTGAAGGCGTTCAGCTGCTCGGCGACGGCGGCCATCACCTTGGGATGGCGGTGCCCGGTGTTGACCACGGCGATACCCGCCGCGAAGTCGATGAGACGGGTGCCGTCGGCGTCCCAGATCTCGGAATTCTCGGCCTTCACCGCGTAGTGGTCGGTGAGCACGCCGACGCCGCGGGCCAGCGCGGCCTTGCGGCGGGTTTCGATCTCGGCGTTGGCGGTCTGCTTGAGCATGGTCTGTCCTCCGGAGGGCCGCTCGTTGGCCCGTGCGTTTCTCTGACAGGCAAGCTACAGGTTCCAATATTGCGAAAAAGTCTGTTTCTTGCTGCCTGCAACCCGTTGTATATTCTTGTCTGCTGAACAAGGTTTTGCAAATAATGAACACATCGAACACGACTCAGGAGGACCTTGCGCTGGGTCACCGTCTGCGGGTGCTTCGCGAGCGCGCGGGCCTGTCGCAGCGGAGCCTTGCCAAGAAGGTGGGGGTGCCGAACTCGACGATCTCGCTGATCGAGTCCGGCAAGACCAACCCGTCCGTCGGGGCATTGCGCAAGATCCTCGACGGCATCCCGGTGAGCCTGTCGGAGTTCTTCGCCTTCGAGCCCGCGCCCGAGCGGCAGATCTTCTATGCCGCCGAGGAGCTGGTGGAGATCGGCAAGAAGAACCTCTCGCTGAGGCAGGTCGGCGCGACGCTGATCGGCCGGGCGATGATGCTGCTCAGGGAGACCTACGCGCCGGGGGCGGACACCGGGCGGGTGATGTACGGCCACGAGGGCGAGGAGGGCGGCATCGTCATCTCGGGCCGGGTCGAGATCACCGTGGGCGAGGAGCGCAAGATCCTCGGGCCGGGCGATGCCTACTACTTCGACAGCCGCGTGCCGCATCGCTTCCGGCAGGTCGGGGCGGAGCCTTGCGTGCTGTTTTCAGCCTGCACGCCGCCGACCTTCTGAGCAGGCGGGTGCCCTAGTCGGCCCGGTGCTGCTCGAGAATATCCAGCGCAACCACTTCGAGGGCGCGGGCATGGGTCGATTCAAGCTGCACCTTCGGCGCGCAGCCCTCGTCATGGGCCTGCAGGAAGCGCAGCGCGCAGAGGCACCACTGATCGCCCGGCTTCAGCCCGGCAAAGCGCAGGCCGGGGCGCGGGGTCGAGAGGTCGTTGCCGACATACTTGGAATAGGCGAGGAATTCGGCCGTCATCACCGCGCAGACGGTGTGGCTTCCGGCATCCTCGGCGCAGGTGTTGCAATGGCCGTCGCGGAAGTATCCGGTCATCGGGTCCACCGAACAGGGATGAAGCTGGCCGCCCAATACGTTGATGGCGCGATCTTTTTCCATATCGTCCTCCGATGCGTGCCTGACCCACCCACGCTTCAGCCTAAAGATCGCCCGGCTCCGCCGCAAGTCACGGGGATGCAAGGCCGGGACACGGTCAGCGGAACTTGTCGGCGAGCTTCTGGAGCGGGCTGCGGCTGTCCTCGGCTGTATTGTCTGTCTTCGGCTCCAGCCTTGCCTCCGAGGTGGCCTCTGGCTTGGCGGCGGACTTCGACGAGCGCGGCGGCGCGACGCGCAGTGCCACGGCGTTCTGGAAGCCGGGCTTGTCGCCTTCGGCCAGCGCCTTCGCCCCGTCGGAGATGCCGCGCATCAGGTCATCGAGCCAGTCTTCCTCGGCCTTGGCGAAGTCATGCAGCACATAGCCCGCGACCGCCTCTTTCCGGCCCGGGTGGCCGATGCCGAGGCGGATGCGGTGGTAGGCCTCGCCGATGTGCTGGTGGATCGAGCGGAGCCCGTTGTGCCCGGCGTGGCCACCGCCGGTCTTCACCCGGCACTTGCCCGGAGCGAGGTCGAGCTCGTCGTGGAACACCGTCACGTCGCCCGGCTCGAGCTTGAAGAAGCGCATCGCCTCGCCGACCGACTGGCCCGAAAGGTTCATGAAGGTCTGCGGTTTGAGCAGCAGCACCTTCTCGCTGCCCAGACGGCCCTCGGCGACCTCGCCCTGGAAGCGCGCCCGCCACGGGCTGAAGCCGTGATCCTCGGCGATCCGGTCGACGGCCATGAAGCCGATATTGTGCCGCGTCTTCGCGTATTTGCCGCCGGGATTGCCCAGACCCACGAAAATCTGCACCGCGTCTCTCCGATTTGCCTCTGTTCGGCCCTAGATAGGACGGGAACGCCGATAGCACAGACAGGAAGGAGAGACCATGTATCTCACGATGAACCGCTTCAAGGTGATCCCGGAAAAGGCGGCCGAGTTCGAGGAGGTCTGGGCGCAGCGCGACACGCAGCTGAAGACCGTGCCGGGCTTCCGCAGCTTCGCCCTGCTGAAGGGGCCGGAGCGCGAGGATCACATCCTCTATGCCTCGCACACCATCTGGGAGGACGAGGAGAGCTTCATCGGCTGGACGAAAAGCGAGGCGTTCCGCATCGCCCACAAGGGTGCAAAGGGACGGGCCGAGATGTACCGAGGCGGGCCAGAGCTGGAGATCTTCGAGTCGGTGATCGAGCTGGTCTGAGCCTCGGGCCGGGAAGCGGTCGCAAACGAAAACGGCCCTGCCGGGGGCAGGGCCGTTCGTAGGTCGAAACCTGCGCGAGGATTATTCCTCTGCAGCCGCCTCTTCGCCCTCTTCTTCGTCGTCGCCGCCCACCAGGCCGCGCGGAGCGGAGATGTTCGCGATCACGAAGTTGCGGTCGATGGTCGGCTTCACGCCTTCCGGCAGCACGACGTCGCTGATGTGGATCACATCGCCGATGGTCTTGCCTTCCAGGTCCACGGTGATGTGGTCCGGGATGTCGCCTGCGAGCACGTTCAGTTCGACTTCCTGACGCACGATGGTCAGAACACCGCCGCGCTTGAGGCCGGGTGCCTTGTCCTCGTTGATGAAATCAACGTGGATGTACAGGTTGATCCGCGAGGTGCGGCGCAGGCGCATCAGGTCGAAGTGCGTCGGCAGGTCTTTCACGACGTCGCGCTGGACGTCACGGCAGATCACGCGCACATCCTCGTGGCCATCGACCTTGAGGTTGAAGAGGGTCGACTTGAAGCGACCGGCCTTCAGGGTCTTCAGCAGCGAGTTGAACGGGATCTGGATCGAGAGCGGCTCTGCTTCGCCACCAAACACGACCCCGGGAACCATACCGTCACGACGAGCTTGCCGAGCGGCGCCCTTGCCCGTCCCCGACCGTTCCAGAGCTACGAGATCAGGAATCTCACCAGCCATTTTGTATCTCCAATGTATCTAGGGCAGGGTGCCTCCAAGGCTGTCACCCTGCGATGAACGCAGCCCCATAGACCGGATCAGCCTTTTCGGCAAGCGTTGAATCACGTGAGGTCCCGCGCAGGGCGCGATTGACGCCTATGGACCTGGCCCGCGCCCCGTGTCACGGCTTGCGCCATGAGCATCCTGTCAGACATCCGGCTGATCCGCCGCCCGCTCGCGGGCTTTGCTGCAATCGGCATCTGCTGGGGTGTTTTCGCAGGCTGCGTGCCGGCGATCAAGGCCCAGGTGGGGCTGTCCGACGGCGGCTTTGGCACGGCGATGCTGGTCTCGACGTGCGGCGCGATCCTGGCGATGTGGATCGCCCCCTGGGCCGAGGCGCGGCTGAAGGCTCGCGCCATGCCGCTCTTCACCGCACTTCTCGGGCTGGGCTTCGCGCTGCCGGGGCTGGCGGGATCGGGGGTGCAATTCGCAGCGGCGATGCTGCTCTGCGCGGCGGCGGCGGGCACGGTGGACGTGGCGATGAACGCGCAGCTCTCGCAACTCGAGGCGCGCTCGGGGCGGCCGCTGATGAACCTCGCCCACGGTGGCTACTCGCTGATCTATGCCTGCGCCGCGCTGGCGGCGGGCATCGCGCGCGGCAGCGGCGTGCCGGTCTGGGCGATCTTCCTCGGCGCCACCTGCCTCACGCTGCTGGCGGCGTTCTCGGCGCGGGGCGGCGAGCTGGCGGTGCACCACGACGAAACCGGAGGTGACCGACCCCGCGCGCCGCTGCCCTGGGGCATCGTGGCGCTGGCGGGCGTGGTGATCTGCATCGGCTTCATGGCCGAGCAGGCAACCGAGGCCTGGTCGGCGCTGCACCTCGAGCGCAACCTCGGCGCCGGGGCGGTCGGCGGCGCGCTGGCCCCGACGCTGCTGGGGCTCACCATGGGGGCGGGGCGGCTCTCGGGGCAGGGGCTGATCCGGCGCCTCAACGGTGCCGGGGTGCTCGGCGCGGGCGCGGGGCTCGCGGCTTTGGGGGCGGTGATTGCGGCCCTCGCGCCGACCGCGCTGGTCGGCTGGATCGGCTTTGCGGTGCTGGGCTTCGGCGTCTCGGTGCTGGCGCCGATGGCCTATGCCTGGCTCGGGGCACGGCTGACGCCGCAGGCGCGGGCGCGGGCGATCAGCCGGGCAACGGTGATCGGCTACACCGGGTTCTTCATGGGACCGCCGATGATGGGCGGGCTGTCCGAGGTCTTCGGGCTGCGCGCCTCCTTCGGGGCGGTGGCGCTGCTGCTCCTGCTGGTGCCGCTGGTGCTGCTGCCGCTCATGGCGCGGCGGTGAATGTTCAGCGGCTGCGGCGCAATTCGGTCCAGAGGAACAGCACCCAGGCTGCCACCACCAGCAGCGCGAGCCCGGCCCAGGTCAGCGCGTAGCTGAGGTGCGCATTGCGGAAACTGACCACGGTCTGCCCGCCGCGCGGCCAGGCCCTTGGATCGGTGCCCATGTCCTGATCGATGAAGTAGGGCGCGGCGTTCTCGAACCCCTTGGCCGCGGTGATCGAGCCGATGTCGCGGCGATACCAGTTTCCGTTCTCGGGGTCGTTGTCGCGCGAGAAGAGCCAGCCGCGGTCCTCGGAGAGGCGCAGCAGGCCGGTGACGGTCTGCGGGCCTTCGGGTGCCTCGCGGGTGGCGGGATCCTTGAGGTTTTCGGGCACCTGGCCGCGGTTGACCATCACCACCGTGCCGTCGTCGCGGCGCAGCGGGGTCAGGACCCAGTAGGCAGGGCCGAAATCCGCGGGGGTGTAAATCTGCACTTCCTCTTCGTTGAGGAAGGTGCCGCTGAGAGTGACATGCCGGTACTCGGCGCTCTCGGCGGTGATCCCGGCCCAGTCATCCGGGCCGGGGGCGGGGACGGGCGCGGCATGGACGCGCGCCTCGACCCTCTCGATCAGGGCCACTTTCCAGTGCAGCCGGTTCACCTGCCAGATCGCCAGCGAGGTGAAGCCGACCAGACCGGCAAGCGCGATGAGCGTGATCACCACGATGAGGGGCCAGCGGCGGCGCTGCACGCCGGGCTTATGCGCCGCCGCGCCCATCAGTTGTGGCCTTCGTGGTTGCCGGACATGCTGGCGCCCGGAGTGGCCTCGGGGTCCGTGATCATGTTGCCCTCGCTCATCGGCATCATGTTGACGTTCATATTGTGCATGACCCAGAGCGAGCCAGCCAGAACGATCGCCACGATGACCACCGCAAGAACCGTCGCCGCGAGGGTCCAGCCCTCTTCGGTGCTGCTCTTGAGGTGCAGGAAGTACACGAGGTGCACGACGATCTGGACGGCGCCCAGACCCATGATGATCGCTACCAGCGTGGAGGGAGCGATATCGGTCTCCATCATGACCAGCGCGAAGGGGATGATGCTCAGGATCGCCGCGAGGGCGAAGCCGATCATCAGCTGGCCCATGGTGCCGTGCGATGCTTCGGAATGTGCGCTCATCAGATCAGCCTCACGAGGTAGACGAAGGAGAACACCCCGATCCACACCAGATCGAGGAAGTGCCAGAACATGCTCAGCGTGGAGAGACGCTGCATGTTCGCCGGGATCATGCCCTTCATGCGGATCTGCGCGATCATCACGCAGAGCCACACCAGGCCGAAGGTCACGTGCAGACCGTGGGTGCCGACCAGCAGGAAGAAGGCCGACAGGAAGCCCGAACGGTCAGGGCCCGCGCCGATGTGGATCAGGTGATTGAACTCGTAGAGTTCCATCCCGATGAAGCCGGCGCCGAAGAGGCCGGTGATCACCAGCCACATCGTCGTTGCGTCCATGTCGTGCTTCTCGGCCTTCAGCATCGCGACGCCGAAGGTGACCGAGGAGATCAGCAGCAGTGCGGTTTCCATCAGCACGAAGCCCGGCTCGAACAGGTCCTTCGGACCCGGCCCGCCGGCGAAGTTGTTGCCGAGCACGGCATAGGCGGCGAAGAGCGATGCGAAGATGATGCAGTCGCTCATCAGGTAGATCCAGAACCCGATGGGGGTGGGGCTGGCGTGGTGATGATCGGGGTGGTGGTCGGGGCCCTTGGGCCCCTCCACGCGTCCGGTCAGCGGAGTGTCGAGCATGGTCATGCGACCTCTCCCTTCGCTTCCGTTTCAGCGACTTTCGACGCCGGGATCCAGTGATCCTGATTGTAGTTGAAGGTATGCGCGATCACCGTCGCGATCATGCCGATGAACGAGATCGCGGCGAGCCACCAGATGTACCAGATCATCGCGAAGCCGAAGACCAGGGCCATGGCGGCGACGATGACGCCGGTGGCCGTGTTGTTCGGCATGTGGATGTCCGTGTAGTTGGTCGACCACTTGAAGCCGTCCTGCTTCATCTTCCAGAAGGCGTCGCGGCCGGTGACCACGATGTCCTGCGGGAAGTTGTAGTTGGCGGGCGGCGACTGGGTTGCCCAGTCGAGGGTGCGCGCGTTCCACGGGTCATTGCCGACGGCCAGCTCCTTGCGGCGCAGGATCGAGACGGCGAAGTTGATGAAGCCGCAGGCGATGCCACAGGCGATCAGCACCGCGCCGAAGGCGGCGATGATGAAGTAGATCTGCCACGCCTGGTCCATGTAGCTCTGCAGGCGGCGCGTCACGCCCATCAGGCCGAGCGCGTAGAGCGGCATGAAGGCGAAGTAGAAGCCCACACACCAGAACCAGAAGGTGCGGCGTCCCCATTTGTCGTCCAGCTTGAAGCCGAAGGCCTTGGGCCACCAGAAGGTGACGGCGGCATAGACCCCGAACACCACGCCGCCGATGATGACGTTGTGGAAGTGGGCGATGAGGAACAGCGTGTTGTGCAGCTGGAAGTCCACGGGCGGGACGGCCAGCAGCACGCCGGTCATGCCGCCGATGGCGAAGGTGACGATGAAGCCGGTGGTCCAGAGCATCGGCACTTCGAAGCGCACGCGACCCTTGTACATGGTGAACAGCCAGTTGAAGACCTTCACCCCGGTGGGCACCGCGATGATCATCGTGGTGATGCCGAAGAAGGTGTTCACATTGGCGCCGGAGCCCATGGTGAAGAAGTGGTGCAGCCACACGACGAAGGACAGCACCATGATGCAGGCGGTCGCCCAGACCATGGTCTTGTAGCCGAACAGCGGCTTGCCCGAGAAGGTCGACACGATTTCCGAGAACACGCCGAAGATCGGCAGGATCAGGATGTAGACCTCGGGGTGACCCCAGATCCAGATCAGGTTCACGTACATCATGGCGTTGCCGCCGAGATCGTTGGTGAAGAAGTGGAAGTCGAGGTAGCGGTCGAGCGTCAGCATGGTCAACGTGGCGGTCAGCACCGGGAAGGCCGCGACGATCAGCACGTTGGTGCAGAGCGTGGTCCAGGTGAAGACCGGCATGTCGAAGAGCTTCATACCCTTGGCGCGCATCTTGAAGATGGTCGCCAGCAGGTTCACGCCCGAAAGCGTCGTACCCACGCCGGCGATCTGCAGCGCCCAGAGGTAGTAGTCCACGCCGGGTCCGCTCGAGAAGGCCGATCCCGACAGGGGCGGGAAGGCCAGCCAGCCGACACGGGCGAATTCACCGATGAAGAGCGAGATGTTCACCAGCAGCGCGCCGGCCACCGTCATCCAGAACGAGAAGTTGTTCAGGAAGGGGAAGGCCACGTCACGGGCGCCGATCTGCGTCGGCATGACGAAGTTCATGATGCCGGTGATGAAGGCCATCGCCACGAAGAAGATCATGATCACGCCGTGGGCGGTGAAGACCTGGTCGTAGTGGTGCGGGGGCAGGTAGCCCTCGGCGCCGCCGGCCGCCATGGCCTGCTGGGCGCGCATCATCAGCGCGTCGGCAAAGCCGCGGATGAACATGATGAAGCCGAGCACCATGTACATGATGCCGATCTTCTTGTGGTCGACGCTGGTGATCCAGTCACGCCAGAGCGGACCCCAGAGCTTGAAGTAGGTCATCAGCAGGACGGCCGCGATGCCGCCCAGCACGATGGCCGAGAAGGTGCCGACGAGGATCGGCTCGTGGTAGGGAATCCAGTCGAGGGTCAGGCGGCCGAAGATCGGCGACCAGGTCTCTGGGGCTTGGACATGGGCTTCAGTGGCCATCGTGCGCTGCTCCCTCATGCGTGTTCATGGAAAGGGTTTCACCTTCCGCGTGGCCGCCGTGGGCCGGCGCGGAGGGGGTCGCCGGCACGCCGATCGGATTGCCGAAGCCGTCGATCGCGCGCTGGTCGTCGTATTGGTACTTGTGCTTGTCGGCGATGCCTTCGAGGCCGCCGCCACCCATCTCGTCCTGCATCATCATCTGATCCATGCAGACCTTGCCCTCGTCGACGCAGAGGCCGCGGATGCGGTCGAACAGCGTGTCGTCGATGCCGCTGTAGTACTGCACCGGGTTGGCCATCGAGGGGACCTCGAGGTCGAGATAGGCGTCACGCGACAGCTCGTCGTTCGAGGCGCGGGCCTTTTCGACCCATTGGTCGAAGTCGGCATCGCTCATCGCCAGCGTGTCGAAGTGCATTTCCGAGAAGCCGGGGCCCGAATAGTGCGCCGCCTGGCCGAAGTAGGTGCCTTCCTCATCGGCGATGAGGTGCAGCTTCGTTTCCATGCCGGCCATGGTGTAGATCATGCCGCCGAGCGCCGGGACCGAGAACGTGGTCATCACGGTCGAGGAGGTCAGGCGCAGGTTGATCGGACGGTTTGCGGGGACTGCGAGTTCGTTGACCGAGGCCACGCCCTGCTCGGGGTAGATGAACAGCCATTTCCAGTCGAGCGAGACCACGTCCACTTCGATCGGCTCGCCGATCTCGGTTCCGATCTCTGCCGCGTCCAGCGGACGGTAGGGGTCGAGCCGGTGCGTGTAGATATAGGTGTAGACGCCGAGGATCGCGACGATGACGATCGGCACGCCCCACAGCACGTATTCGAGCCGGGTCGAGTGCGCCCAGTTGGGGGCGTAGTCGGACTGGTCGGGGCGGTCGGCGCGGTAGCGCAGCGGGAACCAGATGGCCATGAAAATGACCGGAATGATCACGATCAGCATGAGCAGGGTCGAGATGACCAGCAGGTCACGCTGCTCTGCCGCCACCCAGCCCGACGGTGCAAGCACGTCGTACTGGCATGCCGACAGGCTTGCGACCGCTCCCAGCAGGATCGGAATTTTGAACGATAGTCTCAAGTCAGCCTCGCAGGTCTTTCCGGATCGGCGGATGAGAGGAGGAGGCCGCTCCGGGAGAACAATTCGGGCGCACTCAGCACGGGCGCGTCCGTTACAGGTGGGTCGCGCGTAGAATGCTGCAGGCGCGAACCGAATAGGTCATTCCGTCGCACATGTTTGCCGATCAGCTTTGCGTGACGGAACGTGCGGCGCCGCGACTCGCTCGCCGCGCGGGCCGGAGATAGACCGGGAAACTTCCGAGTTTCTAGGGAAATCATGCGGAAGCCCGCATCAATTTGCGTCGGGACGGGATCGCGGATCGGGGAGCGCTTCGCGGCTCCGCCTCGCGGTTGCTGGCAGGTTTGTTCAGGTGTGACACAAAAAGTTGAACAATCCGGCCCGTGGCTTGCGGCAGTTCGCTCATCGGCTGTGCGGCACCACGCTGCGGGGAGCCGCAAACGATCCGTTGCCGATCAGCAGGGATTCGGCCCCGCTTGGCGGCGCGCAGGAGATGCCCTACTGCTGGGTCCACCGGCTGTCGCAGGCCGGACGATCGTCCCAAGCCGGAGAGCGCAAATGTCCGCCCCTACCCATCTGTCAGATTTTATTGCTGCATTGCAGCGTGCCCATGAGTCCGGGACGCGCATCGTCCCCGCTGCAAGCGAGATGGCGCTGCCCGCAAGCCGCGAAGACTGCCTTGCCGTGCAGGCGGCGGTTTCGCAGGCGCGCGGGGCCGTGGCGGGCTTCAAGGTCGCGGCCGGTGCCGGTGCGGTGGCTCCCGTCGTGGCTCCCATCGCCGCGGTGGACGTGGTGGCGGACGAGGGCAGCGCGACGGTGAGGGACCGGCTCGGGATCGAGCTCGAAATCGGCTTCGAGCTGCTCAAGCCGCTGCCCGGACCGGGCCTGCCCGAGCCGGTCGCAGAGTATTTCGCGCCGCGCCCGGTGATCGAGCTGGTGGATACACGGCTTGGAGGCGAGGCCGCGGAGGTCCCGCTGCTGAAGCTGGCAGATATGCAGGTCAACGCGGGTCTTGTGGCGGGTGCTGCGCTCGCGGGCTGGGATGGCAGCGATTTCGGCACGGTCGAGGCGCGGCTGACGGCTGGCGAGACCGCGGTGCTGGACGGCGCCGCGACGGTTCCGGGTGGCTCGGCGCTGGCGAACCTGCGGCTCTTCTGCGAGGTGATCGGCGATCATTGCGGCGGTCTGCAACCGGGGCAGGTGGTGATCACCGGCTCGCTGTGCGGGCTGCCCTATTTCCCGGCCGGTACCGAGGTCTCGGGTGAGATCGCCGGTCTTGGCCGCGTGGCGGTGTCGCTGGTCTGATCCCGGCACCGACCGCCCGCAGACAAAAAGGCCCGGCTCATGCCGGGCCTTTCGTTTTGAAACGCTGTGCTCAGCGCAGGTAGCTCATCGGATCCACGCTCTCGAAGCCCTTACGGACCTCGAAGTGCAGGAAGGCCGGATCGGCGGCGCGCACCGAGCCGATTGTCTGGCCCCGGCTCACCGCGTCGCCCTTCTTGACCTGCAGCCCGTCGAGATGGGTGTAGATCGACAGAAGCTCGTCCGGGTGGCGGATCACGACGATCTGCACGTTCTCGGTGTTGCGCGTGATCGCGGCAACCGTGCCACTGGCGGCAGCCTTGACCGCGCTGCCCGCCGCAGCCGAGATATCGATGCCCTCGTTCTTGCCCTTCGCGTATTCGCGAACGATCGAGCCGTTCACAGGCATGGCCATCAGCGCGTTCGAGCTGGCCTGACCGATGTCGGCCACCGGTTTCGCGGCAGCGGCGGTCGCCTTGGCCGCGCTGGTCTGGGCGGTCTTCGACGGCTCGTCCTGCGGCAGCGGCTGCGAGGCGGAGGGCGGCTGTGGCGTGGGCGATCCGCTGCCCGGAGACACGGTCACCGCCTCGGCTCGGGTGGCACGCTGCTCGACCACGGGGATGATCAGGTACTGGCCCTCGCGCAGGGCGAAACTGCCGTCGAGCCCGTTCCATTCCGCCAGCGACTTCGGCGTCACCCCGTAGAGACGGGCGACCGTATAGGCGGTCTCGCCACGCTGCACCTTGTGACGGATCGGCTCGACCCCGCCGGTCTGCGCCGCGGCACTGGTCTGCGCCGGGGCGAGGGTGGTCGTGGTCACCTCGGACGGGCGGGCCGTCGCCGGGGCGTTGTCGATGGCGTTGCCGGCGAGCGTCGCGATATCGACCGCGCCGGGGGAAACCGCCACGCCGACCCGGCTTGGCAGCGCGAGGATCTCGCCGTCGCGCAGCGGATCATTGGGCTGCATGCCGTTGTAGCGCGCGACCTCGCCCGCGGCGAGCCCGACCCGATTTGCCACCGCCGCCACGGTGTCGCCGTTGCGGGCGACCGCGACCTGGTAGTTCGGGTAGGACAGCACGCCGCGGGCATCGGGCATCGGCCGGTCGGCGGTGCTGGCAGACAGCGCGGCCTGCGACGTATCAAGCGAGCCGCCCATGCGGCCGCGCATGTCATAATCAAGCGGCCCGGAGCAGGCCGCCAGAAGGGCGGCCGCGGCCAGCGGCCCGGCAATGCGGGTGGCGGATTTGCGGAAAGCGTCGTCCATCTGTCTCGATCCTCGCCTGCGCCCCTTGTGCCGGGACGTCATATCAAAAGCCGCCCGAGGCGGTCAGCTCTCCTTGGCCAGACCTTCCACAAGCGGCACGAAGCGCACGGGGCGCAGTTCGTCATAGTCGAAGCCCTGTTCCGTGCGGGTCACCCGGATGAGGTGCTGCACGGTGTCGGACTGCCCGACGGGCAAGACCATGATACCGCCAATCCGCAGCTGGGCCAAGAGCGGGCCGGGCGGGTCTTCGGCGGCGGCGGTCACCAAGATGCGATCAAAGGGTGCCTGGTCCGGCAGGCCGAAGCTTCCATCGGCGGTGAACGCGGTGATATTTGAAAGATCGAGCGCGTCGAAAATCTTGCGGGCCTCGACCACGAGCCGCCGGTGCCGGTCGACGGTATAGACCCGCCGCGCCAGCTGGCTGAGGATCGCCGCCTGGTAGCCCGAGCCGGTGCCGACCTCGAGCACCTTGTCGCGGTTCGACACGTTCAGCGCCTGGGTCATCAGCCCGACGACCGACGGCTGCGAGATGGTCTGCCCGCAGGGGATCGGCAGCGGCATGTCCTCATAGGCGCGATCGGTGAAATAGCCCTTCACGAAGAGCCCGCGATCGATCTTCTCCATCGCCTCGAGCACGAGGCTGTCAGTCACGCCCCGCGAGCGCAGGGCAAAGAGCAGCTGCATCTTGGCTTCCGCGTCGAAACTCATTCAAAGGCCCCTTGCAGGGCCGCGAGCGCCGCGTGATCGGTCAGATCGGCGCGCATCGGGGTGACAGAGATGTAGCTGTCGAGGTTCACCGCCGCGTCGGTGCCCGCCGGCGCGGGCTGGCGCTGGTCACCGCCGCGGATCCACAGGAACCGGCGGCCCGAGGGCGAGAGGTGCGGCTCGACCGAGTAATTTGTCTCGGCGCGGCGTCCTTGCGGCACGACACGGGTGCCCTTGACCTCATCCGCGGGGCAGGGCGGGAAATTGACGTTCCAGAACAGCCGGTAGTCGCCATCGGATTCGGTGCCAGAGGCCAGAATGCGGCGGATCACCTCGACACCATGGGTCGCGGCGGTCTCGAAGGGGTTCTCGAGGTGGCGGGTGCGCGGGCCGAGGTACTGGGACAGCGCGATCGACGGCAGGCCCTGCAGCGCGCCTTCCATGGCGCCGCCGAGCGTGCCGGAATAGAGCGCATTCTCGGCCGAGTTGTTGCCGCGGTTCACGCCCGAGAGCACCAGGTCGGGCGGGCAGTCCTTCATCACGTCGTGCAGCCCGGCGAGCACGCAATCGGCCGGGCTGCCCTCGGCGGCCCAGCGGCGCGGTCCCATCTCGGCGATCATCATCGGGTGGGTGTAGCTGATGCAATGGCCGACCCCGGACTGCTCGAAGGCAGGGGCCACGGTCCAGACCTCGCCCTCGGGTCCGGCAAGCTCTTCGGCGATGGCGTGCAGCACCGTCAGCCCCGGAGCGTTGATGCCGTCGTCATTGGTGATCAGAATGCGCATGGTGGGATCCCTGTTATGGAACTTCCATAGGCAATGGCCCGATGTGGAGCAAGGCGCAGCTGGACTGCAGGGCGCGGCTGATGCGATCTGGTCTCAGGTGTGACTCAGAAGTTGCGGCGCGCCGAAAATACCGCGCGCGATCACGTTGCACGGCAGAGGCTTCGCCCCGGCGAGGAACATGCTATCGTCTGTCACAGATCGGTTTTTTCGAGGTTTCCCGATGCCGCCGCAGGCTCTCGTCATTCTAGTTCCCCTTGCGATCAAGGCGGTAATGACCGCGTTTTCTGTCCGGATGGAGTCGGTTGCGGGGCTACCGGTGCGCACGGTGAACGATCTCAATCCGGCGATTCCCGAGCGCATATTCGCGGGGCGGAGCGGCGACGTCGGGCTGACCAACCCGCCCTACGTGAAGCAGCTGGTCGACGCGGGGCTGGTCGATGCCGCCACGCACCGGGCGTTCGGACGGGTGCGGCTGGCGGTGGCGCGGCGCGCAGGCCACGGCGGCGAGGTGCTTGGCGAAACCGCGGCGATCGTCGATCTGCTGAAGGCAGCGCCGAGCATCGGCTACACTGGCGCCGGAACCAGCGGACGCACCTATCTCGGGGCGCTGTCACGGCTGGGGATCGTCGAAACGGTCGCCCCGCAAAGCCGCCCGATGGGTGGCGGCGCGCCAGTGACGGCGGTGGCCGCCGGCGAGATCGCGTTTGCGGTGGCACCGCTGACCACGATCCTGGCAAGTCCCGGCGTCGAGCCCGCGGCGATTTTCCCGGACGAACTGGGCACGCATATCGACATGTCGGTTTTTGTCACCCGGCAGGCGATGCCCGAGGCAATGTCAGTGCTGGAGTTCCTGACCTCGCAAGATCTCGATGACGAACTGGCCGCCGCCGGGGTGTCGCGCTTCGAGCTGGCCTGAGCGCTCGCTCGAAGCCGCAGCGTCAGACGAGGCCGAGATCCCCCAGGAGCCGGGCCGCCTCGGCGTAAGGCGAAGCCAGCACGGTCTTGTCCTCGCCGGGGTGGAAGACGACGCGCGTTGTGGTGTGCATCGGTTTCGGGCTGACGATCTCGACCCTGGGACCGGTCTTGCCGGTCTCGGCCTGCCAGCTTCGGGCCAGCGCGATCTGCGCGCCCTTGGTGGTGCCGTAGTGGCCGTAGAATTTCTGTCCGGCGTGGTCATCCTCGAAGAAGACGGCGCGACCCTCGGCCCCGAGCAGCGGGGTGATGTAGGGGATCAGCACGCCGGTCGCGGTCAGATTGGTTGCGATCGACTTCTGCCAGTCCTTCTGGTCGAGGTGGTTTGCCGGGGCCAGCGGCCCGGCGTGCACGGCGGTGTGCAGCCAGAGCTGGATGCCGCCCCATCGGTCCCAGACCGAGCGACAGAGCTGCGCCATCGCCTCGGGCTTGGTGATGTCCATCGGGGCGAGCGTTGCCGCCCCGCCCTTGGCCTTGATGCGGTCGTCGAGATCCTCGAGCCCGCCGACGGTCCGACCGACGGCGACAATGTGGTAATCCGGCGCGAGCGCTTCGGCGAGGGCAAAGCCCAGCCCGCGCGAGGCTCCGGTGACAAGGGCGATCTTTTCACTCATGACACGCCGTCTCGCCCGGACGCAGACGAATGTCAATTCGCCTGAGCTGCGGCAAGATGCAGCCGACGCGCGACCGTGTCACGGAAGCGCAATCCACTCCGCGGAGCCGCCCTTGGACAGCGCGATGCGGTCCTTGTCGATGGCCATGACTTTCTGGCTGCCGATCTGGGTGCCGATGCCGACGGTGACGACCTTGCCGTCAGGCAGACGAACGAGCGCGCGCGGCTCGCGGTCGGAGCCGCGAACGCCGAGCAGCGCGATTCCACGGGGCAGCGGCGCCTGGGTCGTGGCGCTCGACGCGACCTGCGGGGGGGTGGAATTCGCCATGACCAGATCTCCTTCGTTCGGCTGCGGTGGATTGCAGCCAGATAGGAAAGGGCTCCGGTGATAGGAAGGGGGGCGGCCGGTCACGTCGCCGTGCGTGCGCCGACGGAACAGGCCCGGCGGCGGAAAATGGCGCGCGCCTCGGCGAGGAGGCGCGCAGCGCTTGCGTTATTCTGCCGCGGTCTTGAGCTTGAAGCCCTTCTCGATCATGTCCGCCGGTTCGACCGGGTACTCGCCGGAGAAGCAGGCGTCGCAATATTGCGGGCAGGAGTTGTTGCGGCCCTGCTCGCTGGCTCCGACGGCGCGGTAGAGACCGTCGAGCGAGATGAACTTGAGGCTGTCGACGCCAAGATGCTCGCGCATCTCATCCTCGGACATGGTGGCGGCCAGCAGCTTCTCGCGCTGCGGCGTGTCCACTCCGTAGAAGCACGGCCATGCGGTGGGCGGCGAGGCGATGCGGAAGTGCACCTCGGCCGCGCCGGCATCAAGGATCATCTCCTTGATCTTGCGCGAGGTGGTGCCGCGCACCACCGAGTCGTCGACCAGGATCACCCGCTTGCCGCGGATGAGCGCGCGGTTGACGTTGAGCTTGAGGCGCACGCCCATGTTGCGGATCTGCTCGGTCGGCTCGATGAAGGTTCGGCCCATGTACTGGTTGCGGATGATCCCCATGCCGTAGGGAATGCCGCTTTCATGCGCAAAGCCGATCGCCGCCGGGGTACCGCTATCGGGCACGGGGCAGACGAGGTCGGCCTCGACCGGCGCCTCGCGGGCCAGTTCGACGCCGATCTGACGGCGCGTCTCGTAGACCGAGCGGCCGCCGATGATCGAATCGGGACGCGAGAAGTAGACATGCTCGAAGATGCAGAACTTCGACGGCTGGGCGCGGAAGGGGCGGCGGCTCTCGACCTTGCCGCCCGAGATGACGACCATCTCGCCGGGCTCGATCTCGCGCACGAATTCCGCACCGATGATGTCGAGCGCACAGGTCTCCGAGCTCAGCACGTAGCCGCCGTCGGCCAGCTTGCCGAGCACCAGCGGGCGCACGCCCAGCGGGTCGCGCACGCCGATCAGCTTGGTGCGGGTCATGGCGACCACCGAGAAGGCACCCTCGACGCGGCGCAGCGCGTCTTCCATGCGGGCCGGGATGTCCCGCTGCAGCGAGCGGGCCATCAGGTGAATGATGCATTCGCTGTCCGACGAGCTCTGGAAGATCGAGCCACGCTCGATCAGCTCGCGGCGCAACGCCTCGGCATTGGTGATGTTGCCGTTGTGGGCGATGGCGGCACCGCCCATCGAGAACTCGCCGAAGAAGGGCTGAACGTCGCGGATCGCGGCACCCTTGGACCCGGCGGTCGAGTAGCGCACGTGGCCGATGGCGAGCGCGCCGGGCAGGGTTTCCATCAGCGAGACGCTGGTGAAGTTGTCACGCACGTAGCCGAAGCGGCGGGCAGAGTTGAACCCGTCTTCGGGCGAGTAGGAGACGATCCCGCCGGCTTCCTGACCCCGGTGCTGCAGCGCGTGCAGGCCGAGGGCGACGAAATTCGCCGCGTCGGTGACGCCGATGACGCCGAACACGCCGCACTCTTCGTGCAGCTTGTCGGCATCGACGGCGTCGAAATCAAAGGGATGGGCGGGGGGCATCTGGCGATCGGACAAGGGCGGCTCCGAATCCATAGGGCTGGGGACAGCCCCCTCATACCGGCATGAAGGGCGCGTGTCACGGAAGCTTCGCATATGGACGCCGCAGCGCGGCGTGGCAAGACCTGCGCTAACACGGCTGTGCGATTGGGTGATGACCGTGACGCTCACGGGGGCGCCAAAACGGAAAACCGCGCCCGGAGGCGCGGCTCGTGGTCTTCGCCCGCGGCGGCGTCGCGGGTCAGGCGTCGTTCGCGCCCGGCGCTTCGCAGACGCCCACCAGCTGCTCGTATTGCGCGGTGATCCAGCCAAGCGCGGCCTCGGGGTTCTGATCCTCGATCTTGCCGGTGAACTTGGCGAAGACCGCAGCCGAACGCGAATCGTCCACCATGGGGATCTCCTGCGCGGTGATCACCGTCTCGTAGACGAAGAAGGCAATGGCCACGAGCAGCACGCCGCGCGCCACGCCGAAAAGGAAGCCAAGGCCCTGGTCGAGCCCGCCGAGCGCCGAGCGCTGCACGAGGCTGGAGAAGACCGGGGTGAAGAGCGACACGATCACCAGCGCCAGCGCAAAGACCGCGGCAAAGGCGGCGATGATCGACAGTTCGCAACTGTCCGCGAGGAAGTCGCCGAGCACCGGGATTTCCTTGACCAGCGGCTGCACCTGCGGCGCGAAGACGAAGGCGAGGATCGCGGCGACGATCCAGCCCAGGATGGCCAGCGACTCGCGCACCAGCCCGCGCGAATAGGCCAGCAATGCCGACAGCACGATGACGAGCGCGACGACCCCGTCGATGATAGTGAATCCGTCCATGCGCCTTGCGCCTCTCGCTCTGATCCGGTTGATCGATGCCGGGCCTTACCCGGCGCCGAACATCTCTCCCACCAGCGTGACCAGGTCGGGCATCTGGCTGAGCGACATGCCGCTCTTGCCCGTGGCCTTTCCGCCCTTTGGCAGGATCGCGTTGGAAAAACCAAGTTTTTGCGCCTCTTTCAACCTGTTTTCGGTCTGCCCGACCGGTCTCAGGGCGCCGGAGAGGCTGATTTCGCCGAAAACAACTGTTTCCGGGGGCACGGCGATGTCTTCTCGGGCGGAAAGCAGCGCAGCCGCCACCGCCAGATCCGCAGCCGGCTCGTTGATCTTCATGCCGCCCGCGACGTTGAGATAGACGTCGAGTCCCGCGAAGGGGATGCCGCAGCGCGCTTCGAGCACGGCAAGGATCATCGCCAGCCGCCCGCCGTCCCAGCCGACCACAGAGCGCCGAGGCTGCGACTGCGGGGTAGGGGCGACCAGCGCCTGGAACTCCACGAGCACCGGGCGCGTGCCCTCGATGCCGGAGAAGACCACCGAGCCGGGGGCAGGGGTGCCGCGCTCGGACAGGAACAGCGCCGAGGGGTTCAGGACTTCCGCAAGCCCGCCGCCGGTCATCTCGAAGACGCCGATCTCGTCGGCCGGGCCGAAGCGGTTCTTCACCGAGCGCAGGATGCGGAACTGGTGGCCACGCTCGCCCTCGAAGTAGAGCACCGTGTCGACCATGTGCTCGACCACCCGCGGCCCGGCGATCTGCCCGTCCTTGGTGACGTGGCCGACCATGATCACCGAAGTGCCTTGGCGCTTGGCGAAGGTGGTCAGCTCATGCGCCGCGGCGCGCACCTGCGCCACCGAGCCGGGAGCGCTGGCCACGTTGTCCACCCACATGGTCTGGATCGAGTCGACAATCACCAGCCCCGGCTTCTCGGCCTCGAGCGTGGTGAGGATGTCGCGCAGGTTGGTCTCGGCGGCAAGCTGGACATTGGCCTCGCCCAGACCGAGACGCTGGGCGCGCATGCGCACCTGTGCCCGCGCCTCCTCGCCCGAGGCGTAGATCACCTTCTGCCCGGCGCGGGCAAAGGCGGCGGCGGCCTGAAGCAGCAGGGTCGACTTGCCGATGCCGGGATCGCCGCCGACCAGGATCGCCGAGCCAGGCACCAGCCCGCCGCCCAGAACCCGGTCAAGTTCCTCGATCCTCGAGGCGGTGCGCGGGGGCGCGGCCTCGGTGGTGGCAAGGTCCGAGAGCGCCACCTTGCGGCCGCGGGTTGCGCCCAGCGTCTTGCCGCCGGGGCCCTGCGACAGCGGCACCTCCTCGGTGATGGAGTTCCATTCCCCGCAGGCATCGCAGCGCCCCGACCATTTCGAGGTGGCGTTGCCGCAGGACTGACAGACGAAATTCGCGGAAGCTTTGGCCATGGGCGACTTCTGCCCGCTCGCGCGGCGGCGCGCAAGCGCGCCTCTTCTTCTCTATCGAAATACGCCGGGGGTGAATGCGGCGAAGCCGCAGAGGGGGCAGCGCCCCCTTGCAACGCTTCGGCGCGCGAGGCTCACTCGGCGGCGCGAGGCAGCGGCACCACGTGCTCGGGGCGAGGCTCCTCGGCAGGCTCGGGGGCGGGAGCCGCCATGCTGACGGTGGCCTCGGGCAGGATCTCGGGCAGGATGTCCTCCAGCTCGTCGACCAGCCGTGCAAGCTGGGCTTGCGCGATGGCCTCGTCGAGTTCGAGCCGCTCGTGCCAGCGACGGATTTCCACCGCGGCGGCCTTGGCCTTGTCGATGCGGATGTTGAAGTCCTCGACTTCCTGCTGGCGCGCGACCAGGAAATCCTGCGCCCGCTGCACATTGCGGTCGGAATAGGTGCGGGCAAGATCGCGGGAGACGTGGCTCATCTGTGCGGCAACCTCGAGCACCGAGGGCTCAAGCTCGGCGAGATCGGGGTGGTCCCGCAGATATGCAAGGCGCTCACGCACCGAATCGAACTCGGATTGAAGCTTGAAAACCCCCTCGCGGTCGGCGCGGTGGGACATGGCATACGCACGGGCAATGTCCCGCATCCCGATCTGGAACGAGCGGTGGGAGCGCTCGAGCGCCATCACGTGCAGTGCGTTGGGCAGGAAGGAAATCAGGACAAGCGCGAGGCCGGCGAGGCTGCATTGAACCCAAAGCCCGGCGTTCTCAATTTGTTGCCCGCCGAGACGGAGATCGATCTCGAGCCAGGGTGCGAACCCTGCGGCGGCGGCGGCGGTCCAGACGAGGAGCGCGACACCGATTGTGCCCACAAGCATGAAGGCCAGTCGTTGGAGGATATAGTGCAGGGCCAGACCTGCGTCACGAAGTTGGGACACCATGGGGACTCCCAAGAAAAAGCCAAAGAAAGAACAGTAAAGAAATAGAATAGGTCGAGTGTACCGAAAGGAGAGGAAAATGTTAACTTTAATGACGGACGCTAAGTCCGCGTGAACAATCACAGTGGCAGAATTGCAATTGTTAAGCGAGGCGGGCTTTCCCTAGTCGCCTGCTTTTCGCGCTTCGATCATTCCGATCACCAGGGACGCGAGCACGCAGAAGGTGAAGAGGTAGAGCCCCCAACCCGTCTCGATCCGCCCGACGCCCATGCCCTTGATCAGCGTGACATAGACCGCGACCAGGAAGATGTCGGCCATGGCAAGCTTGCCCAGCCCGTTGATCACCGGCAGCGCGCCGCGGGAAAGGTGGCCGAATTGGATCAGCGCGATCCCGGAGAGCTTCACCATCGGCGCCGCCAGGGCGAAGAGCGCCACCACCAGCGCGAGGAAAATGTCGCTGTGCCAGAGCGTGACGATGCCCGAGACCACGCTGATCTCGGAGAGGCCGAAGAGCGGCAGCAGCCCGGCGCGCATCAGCGGCGCGGTCCATGCCAGCGGGTAGAGGACGAAGAGCGCGAGATTGGCGTATTTCAGCATGGGCGGGCCTTTGCGCCAGGCAGGGGCGCTGCCCCTCTTCGCCTTGCGGCGAATTCACCCCGGCGTATTGGGAAAGAGAAGAAGACGGCGGTTACACGAAGCGCGCCGCCAGCCAGAGACCGAGGAGCGCCGCGAGCAGGATCATATGCAGGATGTCGATCGCGCGGAAGCGGCGTCCCGGCAGCACGGCGCTGAGCGCCAGCGGCAGGGACGCCAACAAGAGGGCGGGAGCGCCCTGTTGCCAGGCGAGGAAGCGCGACAGCGTTGGCAGCAGCGACGCATGGGCGGCGGCGTAGAGCGGGGCGATGCTTTCAAGGATTCCCAGCGCCGCGAGGGCCAGCGTGACCAGCGCGGCGAGGCGGGAGGGGCCGCGCCCGAAGAGGCCTCGGGTCAGCGCGAGAAGCGCCAGACACTCGAGGTAGACAAAGCTCTTGAAGACGATCAGGGCCAGCAAAAGCGGGCTCGGCTCAAACGGGCTCACCGCAGTGCCTCGATCGGGCCTGTTGCCTGTCCGTGGATGAATTGCTGGACGTAAGGGTCTGGTGTCGCGTCCATTTCTCCGGATGGGCCTTGCCAGCGAATCTTGCCGGCATGCAGCATGGCGACGCGGTCGGCGATGGCGCGCACCGAGCTCATGTCGTGGGTGATGGTCAGCGCGGTGACACCCATCTCGGTGACGATCTCGCGGATCAGCGCGTTGATCACCCCGGCCATGATCGGATCGAGCCCGGTAGTCGGCTCGTCGAAGAAGATGATCTCGGGCTCGGCGGCGATGGCGCGGGCGAGCCCGACGCGCTTCTGCATGCCGCCCGAGAGCTCGGCGGGCAGCCGGTCGGCGACCTCGGGGCCGAGGCCGACACGGCGCAGTTTCTCGATGGCGATCTCGCGCGCCACGCGGCGCGGGCGCTTGAGCGGGCCGCGCAGCAGGCGGAAGGCGACGTTCTGCCAGACAGGCAGCGAGTCGAAGAGCGCGGCACCCTGGAACAGCATGCCGAAGCGGGAGAGAAGGGCGTCGCGGTTGCCGCGCGTGGCGTCCTGCCCGTCGATCTCGATCCGGCCGCTGTCGGGGGTGACGAGCCCGAGGATGCACTTCAGCAGCACCGACTTGCCGGTGCCCGAGCCGCCGATGATCACCAGCGAGCTGCCCCTGGGCACGTGCAGCGAGGCCCCGCGCAGCACCGGTGCGCCGTCGAAACTCTTGTGCAGGTCCGAAAGGGTGATCATGCCGAGAAGAACACCCCCGTGAGCAGGAAGTTGGCGGCAAGGATCAGGATTGCCGCCGCCTCGACCGAGGACTTGGTGGCGCGGCCCACCCCCTGCGCGCCGCGGCCCGAGTGCATCCCGCAGTAGCAGCCCATCAGCGCCGCGATTCCGCCGAAGGCGCAGCCCTTGGCGAGCGAGGAGAGCACGTCGAGCGGCTCGAGAAAATCCAGCGTGTTGGCAAGGTAACCGATCGGGTTGAAGCCGAGCGCGCTGGTGGCCACGGCGTAGCCGCCGGCGATGCCGATCACGTCGCCCACCGCCACCAGCAGCGGCACGGTCAGCAGCGCGGCCAGCAGGCGCGGCGCGACAAGGTATTTCATCGGGTCGGTCGAGAGCGTCACCAGCGCGTCGATCTGCTCGGTGACCTTCATCGTGGCGATTTCGGCGGCGATCGACGAGGTGACCCGCGCGGCGATCATCAACCCGACGAGCACCGGACCGAGTTCGCGCACCATGCCGATGGCGACAATCTGCGGCACCACCGCCTCGGCGTTGAAGCGTGCGCCGCCGGAATAGATCTGCAGCGCCAGCGCGCCGCCGGTGAACAGCGCCGTCATGCCCACCACCGGCAGCGACAGCCAGCCGATGTGGAGCAGGGCCATGAAGAACTCGCGCGGGTAGAGCGGTGGGCGGAGGATGTGACTGACGGCCGCGAGCGCGAAGAGCGTCAGCCGTCCCGCCGCGCCGAGCGCCCGGATGACCGCGCGGCCGAGTGTCCCCAGTGCCGCGGCGGGCGCGGCGGCAAGGGTGCGTCCAAGGCTCATTCGCCCGTGTAGCTCCTCGTGTAGCGGCCGCCGAGCGCGGTGAGGATCTCGTAGCCGATCGTGTCGATGTGGTTCGCAAGCTGATCCACGCCCTGGTGCGAGCCGAGCAGTTCGAGCGTCTCGGGCACATTTTCAACTGCGGTCACGTCGACGGTGATCAGATCCATCGAGATGCGGCCCAGCAGCTTGCAGCGGGTCTCGCCGGCCCAGAGGTAGGTCTTGGGCGCGAGGGCGCGGTGCAGCCCGTCGGCATAGCCTGCAGAGATGGTCGCGACCTTCATCGGCGAGCGGGCGACGAAATGATTGGCGTAGCCCACCGACTCGCCGGTCTTGACCTCACGGGTCTGGATCACCGGGATGTGCAGAGACACCACGCGCTGCGCGTCGCGGAACGGCATCGCACCATAAAGGCCGATGCCGGGGCGGGTGACATCGAAATGGTAGTTCTTGCCCAGCAGGATGCCGCCCGTGGCGGAGAGCGAGCGCGGCGCGTCGAGGCCGTCGGTCATCTCGCGGAAGGTGCGCAGCTGGTGCGCGTTCATGCCGTGGTTCGGCTCGTCGGCACAGGCCAGGTGCGACATGATCAGCCGTGGCTTCTGCTTCATCGCGAGTTCGCGCAAGGCAGCCCATTCCTCGGCCTCCATGCCGAGCCGGTTCATGCCGCTGTCGAGCTGGATGCCGAAGGCATGGCCCGGCAGCGCCTCGACGTGGCGCAGCATCTGGTCGATGGAGTTCAGCATCGGCGTCAGGCCCGCCGCCTTGATCAACTTGGCGTCGCCCGCCATGTGGCCGCCGAAGACGTTGATCTCGGGACCTTTCCCCAGCGCCTTGCGGACAGCGGCGCCCTCTTCCACCGTGGCGGTGAAGAAGCGGCGCACACCTTCGCGCGCAAGCATCGGCGCGACGCGATCGGCGCCGAGACCGTAGGAGTCTGCCTTTACGACGGCGCCGGTCTCGCAGTCGGAGAGGGCGTCGAGGGCGCGCCAGTTGGCGCGGATCGCATCGAGATCGATGGTAAGCTGTGCCTGTGCCATGGCGCGTTGATTGCCGGGCGGGGGCGGGGCGTCAAGAGGGAAAGCACCGCCGGAGGCGCGCGGCGCGGAAGCCCGTGACTCCGGGCCTGTGGTGCGGGCAGGCGCGGGGGTTTCACACCCCCGCACCCCCGTGGGATATTTTCGCCTAGAAGAAGGCGGGGGCGTCAGAAATTGTCGCCTTCGCCGTTCTGCCAGGGGCGCACGAGGTTGCCGAAGCGGGTGAAGCGGCCCTCGAAGCTGAGCTCCACCGTGCCGATCGGGCCGTGACGCTGCTTGCCGATGATCACCTCGGCCTTGCCGTGCAGGCGCTCCATGCGTTCCTGCCAGGCGGCCATCTCGTCGAGCCGGTCATCCGAGGGCTTCTCGCGCTCGACGTAGTATTCCTCGCGGAACACGAACATCACCACGTCGGCGTCCTGTTCGATCGAGCCCGATTCCCGCAGGTCCGAGAGCTGCGGGCGCTTGTCCTCGCGGCTTTCCACACCGCGCGACAGCTGCGAAAGCGCGATCACCGGGATGTTGAGTTCCTTGGCGATGGCCTTGAGGCCCATGGAGATCTCGGCGATCTCCTGCACCCGGTTCTCGGCGGTGCCGCGCACCAGCTGCAGGTAGTCGACCATCAGCACGTCGAGCCCATGGGTCCGCTTCAGCCGCCGCGCGCGGGCGGCGAGCTGGGCGATCGGGATGGCGGGCGTGTCGTCGATGAAGAGCGGGCAAGCCTCGAGGCTCTTCGCGGCATCGACGAAGCGGCGGAACTCGGCCTCGGTCATGTCGCCGCGGCGGATCTGCTCGGAGGGGACCTCGGCGGCTTCCGAGAGGATACGGGCGGCGAGCTGCTCGGCGCTCATCTCGAGCGAGTAGAAGCCCACGACGCCGCCTTCGATCGCCCCCTCGGTGCCGTCGTGACGGGTGCCCTTCTTGTAGGCCTTGGCGATGTTGAAGGCGATGTTGGTGGCCAGCGAGGTTTTCCCCATCGAGGGGCGCCCGGCGAGGATCAGAAGGTCCGAGGGGTGCAGCCCGCCCAGCTTCTTGTCCATGTCGATCAGGCCGGTGGAAACGCCGGCCAGCCCGCCCTCGCGCTGGTAGGCGGCATTCGCCACGTTCACCGCGTCGGTCACCGCGCGCAGGAAGGACTGGAAGCCGCCCTCGGTCTGGCCCTGTTCGGCGAGCTTGTAGAGTGCCTGCTCGGCCTGCACGATCTGTTCGCGCGGCTCGGACTTCACGTCGACCTTGGTGGCCCGGTCTGAGATGTCGCGGCCAAGCCGGATGAGATCGCGGCGCACCGCCAGATCGTAGATCATCTGCGCGTAGTCGCGCACGGCGAAGCTCGAGACCGCGGCGCCGGCGAGGCGGGCCAGATAGGCCGGCCCGCCCAGTTCCTTCAGCCCCTCGTCATCCTCCATGAAGGCCTTCAGCGTCACCGGGGACGCGAGGTTGTTCTTGGCGATGCGGGCGGCGGCGATCTCGAAGATGCGGCGGTGCACCGGATCGTAGAAATGCTGCGGGCCGAGGATGGCCGCGACCCGGTCGTAGACGTCGTTGTTGGTCAGGATCGCGCCAAGCAGCTGCTGCTCGGCCTCGATCGAATGCGGCATCGTGTCGGCCTGCTCGACCTCGACACCCGTGGCGTTGAATACGCTGTGATCGTTCATGCCTGTCCCCTTGGCCCATGCTGCCATGGGCCGACGTCCTTGCTGTCCCAGTCGATGTCCCGCCGGCTCCCCCGAGTCCCGCAGGTCCGAGCGTCATAGCGCGCCATGGGCCGCGGACCAATCTGGAAATCTCTGTGGACTATTTCGGGATAACCGGAAATGCGCCCGGTGCCCGCCGCTGCTCTTGAAGATATCGTAGCAGGCTCGGGATTTTTCGCAATATTTTGTGCACGTGTCGGGCGGGGTGCAAAGCGCCCCGCCAAGCGAAGACTATCTTATGCGCCGTTTTCCGCCTGCCATTTGCGCGGATCCTCGAGGAAAGCCTCGACCGCGGCCAGCGTCGCGGGCTCGAAGCCGCCGCGCGCCTTGGCCTCGGCCAGCACGTCGTGCCAGGTACAGAGGTAATGCAGCTCGACGCCGTGATCGCCCAGCGTCTTCGTGGTCTCGGGGAAGATGCCGTAGTAGAAGATCACCGCGGTATGCGCACAGGTGGCCCCGGTTTCGCGGATCGCGTCGACGAAGCTGAGCTTGGAGCCGCCGTCGGTGGTCAGATCCTCGACGAGCAGCACGCGCTGGCCCTCGGTCATCTTGCCCTCGATGCGGGCGTTGCGGCCGTATCCCTTGGGCTTCTTGCGCACGTAGGTCATCGGCAGCGCCATGCGCTCGGCCACCAGCGCGGCGAAGGGAATGCCCGCGGTCTCGCCACCGGCGATATTGTCGAAGGCCTCGAAACCGGCGTTGCGCATGACGGTGACGGTCAGGAAGTCCATCAGCGTCGAGCGGATGCGCGGATGCGAGATCGGCGTGCGGCAGTCGATGTAGACCGGCGAGGGCAGGCCGGAGGCGAGCTTGAAGGGCTCGTCGCCCATGAAATGCACCGCGCCGATCTCCCAGAGCATCCGGGCCGTCAGCCGGGCCATTTCTTCTTGCGAGGGATAGGACGAGGGGATCATGAGGGCAGCTCCTTTGAAAACCGCGCCCGCCTTAGCGCGAAACCGCGGGGGCGGGAAGGGCGCATCGTGCGCCGCCGCCCTGCTTCATTGTTCGGCAAATACGCCGGGGGTGCGGGGGCAGCGCCCCCGCGTCTGTCAGCCCTCGACCCGCCAGTGCAGCGGCATGCCCGGATCGAAGACGGTCACCGGTCCGGCGCCGGTCTCGATCTTGGCGGGGTAGGTCACGGGATCGCCCTTCACCAGCGTCACCGTCTCCTCGCTCACCGGCAGGCGGTAGAAGGCCGGACCGTTGCGCGAGGCGAAGGCCTCGAGCTTGTCCAGCGCGCCGTCCTGCTCGAAGACCTCGGCGAGGATCGACAGGGTGTTGGTCGCGGTGAAGCAGCCGGCGCAGCCGCAGGCGCTTTCCTTGGCCGGATCGGCATGCGGCGCGCTGTCGGTGCCGAGGAAGAAGCTGGCATCGCCCGAGGTCGCGGCCTCGCGCAGCGCCAGCCGGTGCTCCTCGCGCTTGGCGACGGGCAGGCAGTAGTAATGCGGCTTGATGCCGCCGACGAGGATGTGGTTGCGGTTGATCACCAGGTGATGCGTGGTGATCGTCGCGCCCAGATCGTCGCCGCCGGCGCGGGCATAGTCGACACCCTGCTTGGTGGTGATGTGTTCCATGACCACGCGCAGGCCGGGCGTGGCGCGGCGGATCGGGTCGAGCACGCGGTCGATGAACACCGCCTCGCGGTCGAAGATGTCGATGTCGCTGTCCACCACCTCGCCGTGCACGCAGAGCGGGATGCCCTTCTCGGCCATCAGCTCGAGCACCGGGCGCACCTTGTCGAAGTCGCGCACGCCGGAGGCGGAGTTGGTGGTGGCACCCGCCGGGTAGAGCTTCAGCGCGGTGATGATGCCCGCGTCATAGGCCGCGGCCACGTCCGCCGGATCGGTGGTCTCGGTCAGGTAGAGCGTCATCAGCGGAGTGAAACCGCTGCCCTCGGGCAGAGCCTTCAGGATTCGCTCGCGGTAGGCCGCGGCCTGGTCGCCGGTGACCACCGGCGGCACGAGGTTGGGCATGATGATCGCCCGGCCGAAGTGGCGGGCGGATTCGGGGGCGATGCCGGCCAGCATCTCGCCATCGCGGAGGTGCAGGTGCCAGTCGTCGGGGCGGCGGAGCGTGATCTGGGTCATGCCCCGCGCGTTAGCACGCGCGCGCGCGCCGGGCCAGATGGGTTGCGCACGGAGGGTGCGGGAAACGTCGAATTCCCGCGCCAGGGCCGCGCCGGGTCGCCCCGCCGATACCGTGCTGAAACAAGAACCGCCGCGGCTGAAACCCTTGCAACCCGGTTCTGCGCGCACCCCGTGCGGGTTTGGAGTATCCTGCCCCGACGGAAACATTGCCAGGGAGAAACACCATGGACGCCTCGACGCCCAGCGACACCATCGGCCGCGGCCGCCTCTACGACAGCATCGTCGACACCGTCGGCAACACGCCCGTGGTGCGGATCAACCACCTCGCCCCCGAGGGGGTGGAGATCTACGTGAAGACCGAATTCTTCAACCCCGCCGCCTCGGTCAAGGACCGGCTGGCGATGAGCATCATCGAGACCGCAGAGCGGAACGGCACGCTGAAGCCCGGCCAGACCGTGGTCGAGGCGACGAGCGGCAACACCGGCATCGGCCTTGCCATGGTCTGTGCCGCCAAGGGCTACCCGCTGGTGGTGACCATGGCCGACAGCTTCTCGGTCGAGCGGCGCAAGCTGATGCGGATGCTGGGCGCCAAGGTGGTGCTGACGCCGCGCGCCGAGAAGGGCTTCGGCATGTACCGCAAGGCGGTGGAACTGGCCCAGAAGAACGGCTGGTTTCTCGCCCGGCAGTTCGAGACCGAGGCCAATGCGGCCGTGCACGAGGCCACCACGGGACGCGAGATCGTAAATGATTTCAAGGGCAAGAACCTCGACTATTTCGTCACCGGCTACGGCACCGGTGGCACGGTTACCGGGGTCGCCCGGGTGCTGCGCAAGGAGCGCCCCGAGACCAAGATCGTCCTGTCCGAGCCGATGAACGCGCAGCTGGTGGGCAGCGGCATCGCGCAGGGCCGCGCCGAGGACGGATCGCCCACCGAGAGTCACAGCGCCTTCGAGCCGCATCCGATCCAGGGCTGGACCCCGGATTTCATCCCCGCCGTGCTGCAGGAGGGGCTCGACGCCGGGGCCTACGACGAGCTGATCCCGGTCGCCGGTCCCGACGGCATCGCCTGGGCCAGGAAGCTGGCGATGAAGGAAGGCATCCTGACCGGCGTCTCCGGCGGCTCCACCTTCGCCATCGCGATGAAGCTGGCCGAGACGGCGGAGCCCGGCACGGTGATCCTCGCCATGCTGCCCGACACCGGCGAGCGCTACATGTCCACGCCGCTCTTCGAGGGCATCGTCGAGGAGATGGACGAGGAAGAGCAGGCCCTGTCGCGTTCCACCCCGTCGAGCCAGATGGGCTGAGACGTAAAGAAGGGCGCGAGACATCCCGCGCCCTTCTTCTCTTTCCAAATACGCATGGCCGGACCTGCGGGCCATGCGCGCCGTGTCAGTTCCGCGTCGCGGTCAGCGCCACATCGACCTGCACCTCGAAGCTGAGCTGCGTCGCGTCGCCCATGCTGTCGCCGATCGCGTAGTCGCGCCGGTCGAGCGTGGTGCTTCCCTGCATGGTGGCGGTATCGCCGTCGAGCGTCAGCTCGAAGGGCAGGGTCACCGGTACCTCGGCACCTTTCAGCGTGAGCGTGCCCTGCGCCTCGTAGCCCGCCTCGCCGCGCAGGATCTCGGCCCGGAAGGTGGCGGTGGGATGCGCCTCGGCATCGAAGAAATCCGCCCCCAGGGCCTGCTTGCTCACCGAGCCGAGGGTCAGCGTCGGGATGGCGATCTGCACGGTCACATCGCCTGCCTTGCCCGGCGTCTCGCGCGGCTCGAAGGCGATCTCGGCGGTCCAGTCGGCGAAGCTGCCCTCGATCTCCTTGCCCATCTGCACGAGGCTGATGCCGAGCGTACCCTCGGTCACCTGCCAGTCGGACTGGGCGGCTTCGAGCTTCGGTGTCTCCGGGGCGCTTTCGCTGGCGAACATGCCCGCCGCGGCACCGCCGCCGATCAGCGCGGCCCATGCGGCCACGGCGAGCACGAGCGGACGGAAGACCCTGTGCCCCGCAGCAGGGGACCCTGCCGAGGCCCCCCGTAGCATCCGGGCCAGCGTGCCGTCGCGGTCGATCACCGCGTGCTTCAGCGCGCCTGCCACGTGCAGCGCAAGCGAGGCGACCAGCAGCCATTGCGCCAGGAAATGCACCGATGCGGCTGCTTCCGCCACGCGATCGGAGTTGGGCACGAAGGGCAGGTCCTGCCCGAAGGGCCAGAGGATCGGCGCGAAGCCCTCGGTGGCGGCATGTTCCACCCAGCCCGAAAGCGGCACGATCACCAAGGTCGAATAGAGCAGCCAGTGCACCGTTTCGGCGGCGAAATTCTCGGCCTTTCGCTCGGGGTGCAACGGCGCGGGTTTCGGCTGGGTCAGCGCCCAGAGGATGCGGATCAGGGCAATGAAGAACAGCGCCACGCCGATCGTCTTGTGAAGCGAGAAGAGCTGCGCCTTGGTGGCCAGCTCGGCCTCGGTGCCCCAGGGCGAGAGATGCGCGATCCAGCCGAGCGGGATCATGATCAGGATGCCAAGCGCGGTCAGCCAATGCAGGCTGCGGGTGACGGCACCATAGGCGGTCTTCGTGTTGGCGAGGGACATCGGAGGTCTCCGGGCTCGGGATGGGGTTTGGCCGAAGATCGGGGATGCCGCGCCGCAGCGCAATTTGCGCGGATGCACAGACCCCGTGCGCGCGGCAGGGTGCGGATGTGATCAGTAGTGATAGCCGAGCGCCGTTTCGAGGGTCGGGTCGAGCCGGGCGCGCAGAAAGGCCATGTCCGCGGGGCAAAGCGTTGCCGGCGTGTGCGGGCGCGGCGTCGAGACGGCGGGCTTGAACCGGCTCCCAAGGCGCTTGTGCACCGGTCGATAGGGCGCGCCCTCGGGCAGGTGGAAGTGGCTGCGCAGGGTGCCGAGAAATGCCTCGGGGTGCTGCTGCACGGCCTCCAACCGGCAAAAGAGCAGCGCGCAGCCCCGGTTGAAGAAGCTGGTCAGCCCCTGGAGCTTGGCGCGGCGCAGGGTGAAGAGATCGGCGAAGGGGTCGCCTGTCAGCGGATGGCGATCGTGTTGCAGGGGCTGGCCCGCGCCGCCGAGGCTCTCGACCTGCGGGAAATAGCGTGGCCGGTCGGCGATGGTGGTCCATTCGGCGCGCAGGAACTCCGAAAACCCAAGAAGCTGCATGGCGGGCGGGCAATGCCAGGGCTTGGCGTGCATCGAGCGCGCCCAGTCCACGGCGTTGCGGGTGACGCAGACGATCAGCACATCCGGCGGGATCGCGGTCATCTGCGGAAAGCCGTGTTTCCAGCCGAGATCCTCGGTTGGAGTGAGCGGGGTATTTCGCCCGATCAGCCGCTTGATGAAATTGGTGCCCGAGCTGCGCTCGCCGAACACCTGGACGCGGGTGATGCCGGGGGCGGGGCGGTGAACCTGCCAGCCGGTGCTGCCGAACTCCTGCGCGATCATCGCGGCCTCGTGTTTTTTGGGCACGATACCGGGTCTCGGTGCAAATGGCGATTCTCATTTGAAGGCAATGCGCTATGCTGGGGGTGTGCAGGTTTCGTACGCGTTGGAGTGAGCAGATGCAGACCGTGGCCGCTGCCATCACCATGGTGCGCGACGATGTGTTTTTCCTGAAGGCGTGGCTGCGCCACTATGGGCGGCTGCTTGGCCGCGAGAATTGCTACGTCATCAATCATGGGCGCGGGGCCGAGGTCGCCGAGCTGGCCGAGGGCTGCAATGTCATCGGCATTCCGGGCGATCCCCATCCCAACTTCGACATGAAGCGCTGGCGGCTGCTGAATGGGCATGTGAACGGGCTGCGCAGCTACTACCGGCACGTCATCGTCGGCGACGTGGACGAGCTCGTGGTGCTCGACCCGGCCGCGGGCAACCTGCTGGATTTTCTCGCGCAACAGCCGCTGCGCAGGGTGCTGACGCCGGTGGGGCTCGAGTTGATCCATCGTCCCGACTGCGAGTCGCTGGATGTGGGTGAATGCCTGCTCGGGCCGCGCCGTTTCCTGCGCCATGCGCCGCATTACTCGAAGCCCTGCGTGCTGTCTCTCGGCACGAAGATCGCGCGCGGCGGACATTTTTCGCAGGCCTCTAAGCTGAATACGCCCGAGCCGCTCTACCTCATCCATCTGAAATACTGCGACTACACGCAGTATGTCGCGGCGATGGACCGGCGCAATCGGGTCACGCAGGAGCTTGGGGTGGGGGTGAAGCAGGCTGCGATCGGCCAGCACTGGTTCGCCGAGGCACGTGGCGAGGACAGCGCGACCTTCGCGGCGTTTGCAGCCCTGCCACTGGCCGAGGCGTTCGATTTCTCGAAGGTGCGGCGCCGAATGCACCGAAGCTGGAAGCCTCGGGGCGAGACCGGCTACTGGCAGTTCGACCGGCCCGAGGCAGACAGGCAATACGTCTTGCCTGACAGGTTCTTCGGCCTGGTCTGAACCGCGGCCCCGCGGCGGCACGCGATCCCGCGCCGCCCTGATGTTCGTGATTGAGCCTGCGAAAGACTGCCTTGCTCAGTTGCCGAGCGCGGTGACGAAGGTGGCGCCGCGGATGTCGAGGCCGCTGGTGGCGCGAACCGAGTTGCTGGCCGAAACGATCATGTCGCGCGAATTCTCGTCCAGCAGGCCGAGGCCGGTCTCGTAGACATGGGCAGGGATCAGGCTCATCACGGCGGCCGCGGCGATGCCTGCGAGGAGGCCAGCGGAATTGCTGCGGGCCGAGCCGCGACGGCTCACCACGCGCAGCAGGTGCATCATGACCATGACGCCAGAAACGGCGAGCAGCGCGGCGATCGCTCCGAAGATGTAGACATGATATTGCTCGGGCAGGCTGCCTTGCAGAAGGCTGGCTTCGATCGCCGGTTGGTTGCGGGCAACGGCGATCACCACGCCGGCCCAGAGAAAGCCGCAGAGACCCGAGACGAGCGGACGCTTGGACGTGCGAGCGGGTGTGCCTGCGACGGCGGCACCCTGAGTGGCGAACTGCGGATCGATGCGCCGGACCCGGGCTTCGAAATCTGCATGTGTCACTTTGCGGACTGCATAGGCTCTCATGATCCTAGCTCCTTCTGCCAGTAGCCGCCGGCTTTCTGCCAGCAGGGGGCTATTCAAGCTCCCGTTGAATCGACGCTAGGAATCGAATGTGGCGAAATGTGGCGGCAAATGTGGCTGGTGCCGGATATCTTCTTGGCGAATTGGGACATCCGTCCGGGACATCGACCTATCCCTTCGGATTGGTCGCTCTAGCAGCCCTGAAAATAAGGGTTTTTGCGATCTGTCGGCGCCGCGACGGAATTTCATGAATGCTATTCAAATGCAGAAGGTTGGCGGGGCGCCATGTCGGCGTCCCGCCAAGAAATCGGCTTAGATCTTAAGCAGCGCTAACCATTGCGTCGAGAATCCGCGCCCAGCTGCGGATGCCCTTGTGGAACGATTCGAGGTCGTACTTCTCGTTGGGCGAATGCAGCTGGTCGTCGTCCTTGCCCCAGCCAACCAGCATGGCATCCATGCCGAGGATGTTCTGGAAGTAGCCTGCGATGGGGATCGAGCCGCCGCAGCCCGCATAGGCCGCCGGTTCGTCCCATTCGTCGCCAAGCGCCTTGCGCGCCGCCTCGAACCCGGGGTGGGTGGTGTTCATCTCGGAGGCAGGCGAGCAGCTGTGGTCCTTCCACTCGACCGAGCAGTCCGAGGGCACCTGCGCCTCTACCCAGGCGCGGAAGTTCTTGCGGATCGCCTGCGGGTCCTGCGTGCCGACAAGGCGGAAGCTGATCTTGGCCGAGGCCTCGGCGGGCAGCACGGTCTTGAAGCCGGCGCCGGTGTAGCCGCCCCAGATGCCATTGATCTCGGCGGTCGGGCGCGACCAGATCATCTCGATCGGCAGGTGATCCTTCTCGCCCGCGGGCTCGGAGAGGCCGACGCCGCCGAGGAAGGCCTTGTCGTCGAACTCCAGCGCCTTCCACTGATCGAGGATCTCAGCCGGCAGGTCGGGCACGCCTTCGTAGATCTCGGGGACCTGGATCGTGCCATTCTCGTCGAAAAGCCCGCCGAGGATCTTTGTCAGCACGCGGATCGGGTTCATCGCGACGCCGCCATACATGCCCGAGTGCAGATCCTTGTCGGCCGCCTTGATGGTCAGTTCTTCGCCGAGCAGTCCGCGCAGGCGGGTGATGATCGCCGGGGTCTTCGACTGGAACAGGCCGGTGTCGCAGATCAGCGCGATCTCGGCCTGTTTCAGCTCCTCGGCGTTCTCCTTCATGAAGGGGATCAGCGACGGCGAGCCGCTCTCTTCCTCGCCCTCGAAGAAGAAGGTGATCTTGCAGGGCAGGGTGCCGTGCACCGCCTTCCAGGCGCGGCAGGCCTCGATGAAGGTCATCAGCTGGCCCTTGTCGTCCGACGAGCCGCGGCCGCGGATCACCTTGCCCTTGGCGGTCTCCTCGATCGCCGGATCGAAGGGGTCGCGGTTCCACAGGTTCAGCGGATCGACGGGCTGCACATCATAGTGTCCATAGAAAAGGACGTGCGGACCCGGTCCGTCAACATGGCCGACCACCATCGGATGACCAGGGGTGGGGCGCTTGCTGGCTTCGATGCCGATGCCGGCGAGATCGGCGACCAGCCAGTCGGCGGCCGTGTCGCAGGCCTCCTTATAGGCCGGGTCCGTCGAGATCGAAGGGATTCGCAGCAGCTCGAGCAGGCGGTCAATCGCGTGCGGCAGATCGGCGTCGATCTTGGTGAGGACGGTGTCCAGGGACACGTTTTCTTGAGCCATGGGGGGTTCCTTCTTGCGGGTTGCGCGGAGGGTACCACCCGCCCCGTCGCTGTCCAGAGCCCAAGCCGGATCGCGCCGATCGGGCTGAGACCGCCCGGAGCGCGAGAAGCACCACGAGCGCTCCCATGCCCTGCCTTGGGCGCAGGCCCACGCCGATGCAGACCGCGTCGAGCGGCACTAGAACGGAGTCGGCCACAACGATCATGATAGCGAGCTAGCGAAGCTCGAAACGCCGCTTCAGAGAGGCTTTGCAATAAAAATACATCCAAAACATAGGGTTGATTTGATTTCGAGACGGCCCATCTGATCCGATGAGGACGATGTTATGCGCGCGGCGGCGCGCGCGAACTTGGCGCGGCGACAAGGGCCAGAAGCACCGCGCGCGTGCTGACAGGCGGAAATGTGGGCGTGAGCGCTCAGGGCGATCGCTGCGCCATCCGGGAGCGGCAAAGGGCAGGGCAACATGGGAAATCGGCTTTGACAGACTGCGCCTATGCGCGTCGCGCGACCAGTATGGGAAACCTTTCCTTGAAAGTTATCTCTGGGACTCTTGATTCAAATCAAGGGCGCGACGGTTAGTCTCATTCTAAAGCGTGGACATGGGGCGGACCTAACGGTATCCATTCACGACCACGAATGCGGCCCCTCAGACCGCATAAGCGCCGCGCCGAACGCGGCCTCTACAAGATGAAGGAAGGAGATACCGGTGGACTACACCGCGAAGCTCGACGAAGCCCTTGACCGTCTTCACGCCGAGGGGCGCTATCGCACCTTCATCGACATCGAACGCAAGAACGGCCGTTTTCCCCACGCCATGTGGCGCAAACCGGACGGCAGCGAGATGCCGATCACGGTGTGGTGCGGAAACGACTACCTGGGCATGGGGCAGCACCCGGTGGTGCTCGCCGCGATGCACGAAGCCATCGACGCCACCGGCGCGGGCTCGGGCGGTACGCGCAACATCTCGGGCACCACGGTCTATCACAAGCGGCTCGAGGCCGAGTTGGCAGACCTGCACCAGAAGGAGGCCGCGCTGGTCTTCTCCTCGGCCTATATCGCCAACGACGCGACGCTCTCGACCCTTCCCAAGCTGTTTCCCGGCCTGATCATCTATTCGGACGAGCTGAACCACGCCTCGATGATCGAGGGCATCAAGCGCAACGGCGGGGCCAAGCGAATCTTCCGCCACAACGACGTCCAGCACCTGCGCGAGCTGATGGCCGCCGATGACCCTGCGGCGCCCAAGCTCATTGCCTTCGAGTCGGTCTACTCGATGGATGGCGATTTCGGCCCCATCGAAGAGATCTGCGACATCGCCGACGAGTTCGGCGCGCTGACCTATCTCGACGAGGTGCATGCGGTCGGCATGTACGGCCCGCGCGGCGGCGGCGTTGCCGAGCGCGACAACCTGCTTCACCGGATCGACATCGTCAACGGCACGCTCGGAAAGGCCTTCGGCGTCTTCGGCGGCTACATCGCGGCCTCCGAGAAGATGTGTGACGCGGTGCGCTCCTATGCGCCGGGTTTCATCTTCACCACCTCGATCCCGCCGGCTGTGGCCGCGGGAGCGGCGGCCTCGATCGCCCACCTCAAGCAGGACCAGGCTCTGCGAGAGCGGCACCAGACTCAGGCGAAAATCCTCAAGCTGCGGCTGAAGGGCCTGGGCATGCCGATCATCGATCACGGCTCGCACATCGTGCCGGTGATCGTCGGCAACCCGGTGCACACCAAGAAACTGTCGGACATGCTGCTCGAGGGCTACGGCATCTACGTGCAGCCGATCAACTTCCCGACGGTGCCGCGCGGGACCGAACGGCTGCGGTTCACCCCTTCGCCGGTGCACGGGCCGAACGAGATGGACAAGCTGATTCAGGCGATGGATGCGCTGTGGTCGCATTGCGCCCTGAACCGTCAGGAATTGAGCGCCTGATCCCGCCTATGGGCGTGAGGTCCGTCTTCGAGCTTGCGTGATTATGGCCCCGCGGTTTCCAAAATCGCGGGGTCTTGCTTTGTTCCGGAAACTGCCCTCGGGGCATGTGGAAAACACATGCATCCTGCGCAGAAGCGCGCCGATGACCCCCCTGATATTGTGTAATTTCAGTTGTTCTGTGCTAACGTAACCTCAATAAAGGCCGCGACCCGAATCGCGAGCCCGTGATTTGGCAGGCGCAGTCTGAGACGGTGGAGCACAAGGCGGAACGCATGATTGGGCGTAATTCCCCTCGTATGTCTGAAGGCGATGTGGACGCGGATACCTCTCCGCGTGGCTTCGACGACTTCACTCTGGAGCTTGGCGATGTCATGCGCGGCGAACGCGCGACGATGGGCAAATCGCTGCTCGACGTTCAGCGCGAGCTGAGGATCAAGGCCAGCTATATCGCCGCCATCGAGAACTGCGATCCCTCGGCTTTCGACACCCCCGGCTTTATCGCGGGCTACGTGCGCTCCTATGCACGCTACCTCGGCATGGACCCCGACGAATGCTATCGGCTGTTCTGCGAAGAGAGCGGATTTGCCGTCGCGCACGGCATGTCGGAAAAAGCCTCGACCATCCGCAAGGGCAAGGGTGATCTGCCCGCGCCGGCCGCGCGCAACATCTTCGAACAGCCCCGGATGCCGTTTGTGCCTGCGGGGGACTCCTTCTTCTCTCGCATCGAGCCCGGCGCCATCGGCTCGCTGCTCGTGCTGGTCGCGCTGCTTGGCGGGATCGGGTACGGCGGTTACGCGGTGCTGCGCGAGGTGCAGCGGGTGCAGGTCGCGCCAGTGGACCAGACGCCTCTGGTGTTGAGTGATCTCGATCCGGTGCAGAGCTCGGCCGTCCCCTCATCGCAGGAAGGGTCCGAACAGGTCGCCAGCGCCGATGGGGCCGGGCCGTTCACGCCGCCGTCGAACGAGGCGCTGGACCGGCTCTACCGGCCCAAGGCACTCGACGTACCGGTGCTGGTCGCACGCGACGCGCCGATCTCGTCGCTAGATCCCTCGACGGTGGGGGCCTATGCGCAGGCCGAACGGAACCAGTTGCCGCAGGTCGATACCACGACTGCCGGTGCCGAAATGCAGGTGGCCGGTCTTCCGGCACCGCTGCCGGCCGCGATGCAGCCGCAGAGCATTCTTGGCGGCAAGGCGGTGACTCTGCTTGCCGTGCGTCCGGCCTGGGTGCGCGTGCGGGGTGGAAATGGCACGGTGCTCTATGAACGAGTGATGGAACCCGGCGACACCTGGACCGTGCCCGAAGGGCAGAGCGATGCGAGCCTCACGGTGGGCGAGTCCGGTGCTCTCTATCTCGCCACCAACGGTCAGACCCTCGGCCCGCTGGGTCCGAAGGGGCAGGTGACGCGCGATGTGGCGCTGGTTCCCGAGGTGGTGAGTGCCGCGTATAAACCGGCGGAGCCGCAGGCGGACGCCGATCTGCAACGGGTGCTGGCCAAGCTCACCGAAACCGCGCTGCCCTCGGCGGAGCAGACGCAGCTGGCACAGGCCGCTCCGGCGGTGACCCAGCCCGGCGCGCCCAAGGTGCTTCAGGACCGTGCCCCTGGCGTGACGATGATCGCCGTGCGCCCGGCCTGGGTGCGCGTGCGTTCGGCCGACGGCTCGGTCATTTTCGAAAAGACCATGCGTGCGGGAGACACCTGGACCGCCCCGGCCACCCAGGATCCGGCGAGCCTTCGGGTCGGAGAATCCGGTGCGGTCTATTTCGCGGTGAACGGCCAGACCTACGGTCCGGTCGGGGCTGCCGGAACGGTGACCAAGAACCTGCCGCTCTCGGTCGAGCATCTGACCAGCGCCTTTAAGGTCGCCGATCTCAGCCGGGATGCCGATCTTTCGCGGGTGGTCGCGGAGCTCAGCAGCGATCTGGCCCGCGCCGACTGATCCTTTCTTGACGCGATTGTGGGGCCTGAGCCTAGTTCCTGCGGCGCTCGCCTCTGGTTTCGCACGGCTGTGGGCGCTATGTTGAGGCCGAATACCAACGTATGCCCTCAGGAGGCTTCTCGTCCATGAGCCACAATCCGATCCGCCCCTGGCGCAGCATCGAGCGCCGCAAGTCCCGGCAGATCATGGTGGGCAATGTGCCGGTGGGGGGCGATGCTCCGATCAGCGTCCAGACGATGACCAACACCATCACCACCGACGTGAAGGCCACGGTCGAGCAGGTGCAGCGCGCCGCCGAAGCCGGGGCAGACATCGTGCGCGTCTCGGTGCCCGACGAGGCCAGCTCGAAGGCGCTGAAGGAGATCGTGCGCGAGAGCCCGGTGCCGATCGTCGCGGACATCCATTTCCACTACAAGCGCGGCATCGAAAGCGCCCTTGCCGGTGCCGCCTGCCTGCGCATCAACCCCGGCAACATCGGCAGCCCCGAGCGCGTGCGTGAAGTGATTGCCGCAGCCCGCGACAACGGCTGCTCGATGCGCATCGGGGTAAACGGCGGGTCGCTGGAAAAGCACCTGCTGGAGAAATACGGCGAGCCGTGCCCCGAGGCGATGGTCGAGTCCGCACTCGATCACATCCGCATCCTCGAGGACAACGATTTCCACGAGTTCAAGATCTCGGTGAAGGCCTCGGACGTGTTCCTTTCGGCCGCCGCCTACATGGGCTTGGCGGAAGCGACCGACAAGCCCATTCACCTCGGGATCACCGAGGCGGGCGGGCTGACCTCGGGCACCATCAAGAGCGCCATCGGCCTTGGCCAGCTGCTGTGGATGGGCATCGGTGACACGCTGCGCGTCTCGCTTTCCGCCGACCCGGTCGAAGAGGTGAAGGTCGGTTACGAGATCCTCAAGTCGCTTGGGTTGCGTCACCGCGGGGTCAACATCATTTCCTGCCCGTCCTGCGCGCGGCAGGGCTTCGATGTGATCAAGACCGTCGAGGCGCTGGAGCAGCGTCTCGAGCACATCAAGACGCCGATGTCGCTGTCGATCATCGGCTGCGTGGTGAACGGGCCGGGCGAGGCGCTGATGACCGACGTCGGGTTCACCGGCGGCGGTGCGGGCTCGGGCATGGTCTACTTGGCGGGCAAGGCCAGCCACAAGATGTCCAACGAGCAGATGATCGAGCATATCGTCGAGGAAGTCGAAAAGAAGGCCGCCCAGATCGAGGCCGAGGAGGCCTCGAAAGCTCAGGCCGCGGAGTAGGCCGGTGCGGCGGTGGGTGCGCGCTCTGGCCGGGCTTATCCCCGCCGCTGGCGAGCCCCTGGATTTCACCGAGCTCCGGAGCCTCGAGGGCATGCGCCGCGCGCAGGGGCTGATGAGCATCGGGCTGATCTCGAGCGCCACGTTGGCGATCTGGGCCTTCATGGGGGTCGCGCCCTTGCTGCCCTGGCTCTGCGCGATGCTGGTGACCTTCGCCCTGCATTCCCACGTGGTGAGCAGCTTGCCGGACCGCGGCGTTCGGCGGCAGCTGCTGCTGCCCGTGGCGACGCTGGTGATTTCGGGACTCGCCTATATTGCGGGCGGCATGATCCTCTGGATGCAGGACGAGCCGGGCCTGTCGATCCTGTCGCTGATGTTCATCTTCGTGGCGCTGCTCAACACCCTGTCCTACCGGGTCCAGATGCGGCTCTTGCTGGTCCTCGATTTGTCGCTCATGGGCATCGGCGTCTTTGCCCGCGCCGGTTGGCTCTGGTATGCCGCGCCGGGCGCGGCCGACACCATGCTGGTGAGCACGGCGCTGGTGATCTGCTACCTCTATTTCTGCCGCGTGGCCTGGAATGTGCTGCGCACCCGTGAGGACCTGGAAGCCGCTGCCCGCGCGGCACTCGCCAAGGCGCGCGGCCGCGCGATGGAGCAGCTGACCGGCGGCGTGGCGCATGATTTCAACAACTTGCTGACCGCGGTTCTGGGGAATATGGAATTGGCGCGTCTGTCGCGCAGCGCCAGCGAGCGCGACGAGCTGATGGACGAGGCCGAGCGCGCCGCGCGGCGGGGGGCGGAACTGACCGGGCAGTTGCTGGCGATGGCAAGCTGCGCGCGGCTCAGGCCGGTCACGATGTCTGCCAGCGAAGCGTTACACGGCCTGTCCAAGCGCGCGGGCGATCTGATGACGCCGGACCATAAGTTGAGCGTCGAGATTGCGCCGGGCCTGCCGCTGATCCGGGTCGACGGGCCGAGGTTGCAGACCTGCCTGCTGGAACTCCTTTCGAATGCCCGCGATGCGATGCCGGACGGTGGTGCGATCGAATTGCGCGTTCAACCTTCGGGAGCCGGCGTGTGTTTCGAGCTGCGCGACCACGGCAGCGGCATTCCGGCTGATCTGCTGCCGCTCGTCTGCGAGCCCTATTTCACCACCAAGCCAGTGGGCGAGGGATCGGGGCTGGGGCTGGCGATCCTGCGAGGCTTCGCCGAGCAGTCGGGCGGCACCTTCAAACTGGCCAAGCCCGATTTCGGGCCCGGGACCTGTGCGCGGCTGGTCTTTCCCGCCGCGGCGGATCAATCGAAGGCGGCGTTGGGACCGGCCGGAGCCGGTCCGCAGCCGAGAACGGCGCGCGTCGCTTCCGCCGCCGAATAGCGCTCAGCTGTCCTCGCGGATCTGGTCGAGGATCTGGCGCATGCCATCAATCGGCACGTAGCCACGCAGCATCTGGTCGCCGAACACGAACGTCGGCGTGCCGCTGATCTGGAGCTTCGACGCCAGCTCGTGCGTTTCCTTGATGCGGCGGTCCACCTCGGGGTCGGCCATCTTCGCAAGGATGGCATCCGAATCCAGCCCCAACGTGCTCGCCAGTTTCGACAGCACCGGCTCGGTCGGCTGCTGCTTGAGCGAGATCAGCGCGTCGTGCATCTGCTTGTAGGCGTCGGGCCCGGCAACCAGCATGGTGGCCAGCGCAAAGCGCGAGGAGGTCATGGAGTCCTGTCCAAGGATCGGGAACTCCTTGATGATGATGCGGATGTTGCCATCGCTCTTCACCAGTTCCTCGACCTCGGGGAAGGCCTTGCGGCAGTAGCCGCAACGGTAGTCCGAGAATTCCACGATGGTCACGTCGCCGTCGGGGTTTCCTCCGACCCAGCTGTAGCCGTCGTCGAAGAGCGCGGCCGCGTTGGACGAGACCAGCTGGTCATCCGCCGCGGCCTGCTGCTCGGCCTGACGGGCCTCGAGCGCGCTCACCGCTTCCATGATCACCTCGGGGTTGTCGAGCAGGTACTCGCGAACCTCGGCGCGGAAGGCCTCGCGCTGTTCGGGCGTCAGCTTTTGCAGGTCGAAATCCTGCGCCAGGGCAGGGGGCGCCAGGAGGCCGCTGGCGACGGCCAGCGAGGCGGCGGCGCGGCGAAATGCGGTGCGTCGGGTCGTTGGGAACTGCATCTTGTCTCCGTCGGTCAGGGGCGCCCGCTCGGGCGGTGTCAGCGGTCTCGTGCGGCGCGCTCTGATGCGTCTAGCACATCCTGCGCGCGGGTCCACGGGGCGGAACCGCGCGGCAGCAGATCCACCGCGCGTTTGGCGTGAATTCCGGCATCCTGCATCCGCCCCTCAAGCGCGTAGCGCTGCGCCGTAGCTTCAGAGGCCATGCCGGTATTGTCCGCGCGTGCATAGGCGACCGACAGATCGCGCAGGATGCGCGGGTCGGCCCAGTCACGGCCCCGGGCTTCTTCCAGGGTCGCGAGCGCGGCCTTGAACTGTCCCGAGGCGAGTTGCGCGCGCCCGAGCCCGCCGAGGATCTGCGCGTTGCGCGGGGCGAGGGCGCGGGCCTGGGCGTACACGCGGGCGGAGTCGGCGGGGCGGCGTCCCTCCAGCAGGATCTGCCCTTTGAGATCGTGGTAGAAAGGGTCCTTTGGCCGCAACGCGATGGCCCCGTCGATGGCGCGCAGGGCGCCGGGCAGATCGGACTGCCGATGCCGGGCGATCGCCTCGCGCATCCGCGCAATGTCCTGGCTGCCGCTGTCCTCCAGACGTCCAAGGGTCCAGCCGGGCGGGCGCAGGAAGGCCGAGAGCTTGCCGCGGGCGCGCAGGAACCAGTAGTCGGCAGCGGGATCGTTGCGCTCGGGCACCTTGGCGGCAGCGACAAGGCCCTGAGTGGCGCGGAAGCGGTCGCGCGTCAGCGGGTGGCTATGCATGTAGGGATCCTGCCGGCCGACGTTCAGCGCTTCCTGCCCGAGGAAAATCTCCTGTACCTGAAGCGCGCCGCGCGGATCGATGCCGGCCTGCACAAGCGTGCGGATCGAGGCGATGTCGGCCGAACTTTCCTCGGCGCGGGTATGGCCGAGGAAGCTGCGCAGCGCCGAGCTTTGCGTCCCGAGCATGATCCCCGCCGCGGCATCGCCACGGCCGGTGGCCGCCCCGGCGGCGGCGGCCAGGACCATGCCCAGCCCGGCGGCTGTGCGCGCCGCACGCATGTTGGCCATTCGCTGGGTGATATGGCCGCCGGTGATATGCGCCGCCTCGTGGGCGATCAGCGCTTGCAGCGACTTGGCGTCGGGCAGCTTCAGGATCAGCCCGGAATGCAGGAAGATGCGGGTCGTCTCGGTGACGAAAGCGTTCAGCCGTTCGTCCTTGATCACAAGGACCTCGACCTGCGACGGGCTCAGTCCGGCGGCGCGCAGGACCGGCGCGGCGATCTCCGAAAGCGCATGTTCGAGGTCGGCATCGCGCAGCATCGTCGCGGCGCGCGCCGATGGCGCCGCAAGCAGCAGCGCGGCCGCGCAAAGCGTGGCGATGAGGCGCAGCGCGGCGTGGTGTCCCGGCATTGACCCTCCCCCGGAAGCTTCGTACTCCGCCCGAAGACGATGTGCCGCGCCACCATGGGAGAGAGACATGCGAAACTCAAGCAGGGGGGCTGTTGATCCCTTCATCGTGATGGACGTGATGGAGCAGGCGCGTGCCGCCGAGGCCGCAGGCCGCCACATCATCCACATGGAGGTCGGCCAGCCCAGTTCTCCCGCACCCGAGGCCGCCCGCAAGGCACTGGCCGAGGCGATGGAAAACGATGCGCTCGGCTACACCGTGGCGCTTGGCATCCCCGCGCTGCGCGCGCGCATCGCGCGGCTCTACGGCGAATGGTACGATGTCGATCTCGATCCGAACCGGGTGGTTGTCACGCCGGGGTCTTCGGGCGGCTTCATCCTGGCCTTTTCGGCGCTCTTCGACGCGGGCGACCGGGTGCTGCTGGGTGCGCCGGGTTACCCGTCTTACCGGCAGATCCTGAAGGCGCTCGACCTCAATCCGGTGGAAGTGCAGACCGCGCCCGAGAACCGCTACCAGCTCGTGCCGCAGGACATCTCGGGCACCGATTGCGAGGGAGTCATGGTTGCCTCGCCGGGCAATCCGACCGGCACGATGCTCGGCAAGCCCGAACTTTCCGCACTGGTCGACGCGGCGCAGGCGCGCGGCGCCTCCTTCCTGTCCGATGAGATTTACCACGGGATCGACTATGACAAGAAGCCGGTCACCGCACTTCAGGTGTCCGACGACGTCTGCGTGATCAACTCCTTCTCCAAGTATTTCTCGATGACCGGCTGGCGGGTCGGTTGGCTGGTGGTGCCCGAGGCGCAGATCCGGCAGGTCGAGCGGTTGGCGCAGAACCTGTTCATCTGCGCGCCCAATGCCTCGCAGGTGGCGGCACTGGCGGCGATGGACGCACCGGATGAGTTGCAGGCAAACCTCGCCGTCTACGCCCGCAACCGCGCGCTGATGATGGAGCAGTTGCCGAAGGCGGGCTTCGATCGCATCGCGCCGCCGGACGGCGCCTTCTATGTCTATGCCGACGTGAGCCATCTGACCAAGGACAGCCGGGCCTTCGCCGCCGAGATCCTCGAGAAGGCCGGGGTGGCGGTGACCCCGGGCCTCGACTTCGACCCGGTTCGCGGGGCAGGGACGCTGCGGTTCTCCTACGCGCGCGGCACGGCGGAAATCGAGGAGGGTCTGTCTCGGCTCACCGCGTTCATGGCGGCCCGCGGCTGATCCGCATCCGCTCGGCGATGCCAGGCGGCCTCCGGCGCGCAAATTGAGCGTGCGGCAGGCGGCGTGGCAGGTGCGAATCCCGCGAGCCGCTGTTAGGCTCGCCGGCAACAACAAGAAGACAGACAGGCGGATGGGCAGATTTTTTCGGATCATCGCGGCAGGCGCGGTTCTTGCCCTGCTGGGCGGAGGCGCGCCGGCACAGGAGCTTGCGCCGGACCGGGCGCTCGGCGGGCAGGCGCGGTTCCTTGCCGGCTCGGTGACCGAGACCGGCTGGCGCAAGCGCACCGAGCTGACGCTTTCGCTGAGCCAGGGCGTGCCGTGGCGTGCGTTTACCCTGATCGATCCGCCGCGGCTGGTGATCGACTTCCGCGAGGTCGACTGGACCGGTGCCGAGCCCGCGGCGATGGACCGGTCGGAGGCGGTCGAGGACCTGCGCATGGGACCGTTCCGGTCCGGCTGGTCGCGGCTCGTCGCCGAGCTGGCGGGGCCGATGATCCTCGACCGCGCCGGGATGGCCGTTTCGGAAGAGACCGGCGAGGCGGAGCTTGCCCTGCGGCTCGCGACCAGCAGCGCCGAGGTCATGGCCGCGCACTCCGGCCTGCCGCGCGATCCGCGCTGGGACCTGCCCGAGCCGAAGGTCAAGGCCACGCCCCGCCGCGCCGAGGGTGCCCCGCTACGCATCGTGCTCGATCCCGGCCATGGGGGCATCGATCCGGGGGCGCAGCGCGATGGTCACAACGAGGCGGACCTTATGCTCACCTTCGCGCGCGATCTGCGCGACGTCCTGCGCCGGGCGGGCTACGAGGTGCTGATGACCCGCGACGCCGATGTCTTCGTCTCGCTCGAGGGGCGCGTCGCCCTGGCGCATGACGCCCGCGCCGATCTGTTCATCTCTCTGCACGCCGATGCCATCGAGCAGGGGGTGGCGCATGGTGCCACGGTCTACACGCTGGCCGACGAAGCCTCGGATGCCGCCTCGGCTGCGTTGGCCGAACGCCACGACCGCGACGACATCCTTGCGGGCCTCGATCTGTCGGGCTCGGACGACCGGGTCGCCAACGTGCTGCTCGACCTGGCGCGCCTGGACAATGCCCCGCGCGGCAAGGCCTTGGCGGGCCAGCTGGTGGCCGGTATCCGAAACGCTGTCGGGCAGGTGCACAAGCGCCCGCAACGCCAGGCAGGGTTCTCGGTGCTGAAGGCGGCGGACATTCCCTCGGTGTTGATCGAGGTCGGTTTCCTCTCCACCGAGGAAGACCTGCGTCATCTTCAGGATCGGGCGTGGCGGGCCGCCATGGCGGCCGGGATCCGGGATGGCATCCTTGCCTGGGCGCTGGAAGACGAGGCTCTGGCGCGCCTGCGTCGCCATTAGAGATCACCCTTCAGGGCGGCGGGGCAGACCCCCGCCACCTGACACCGATAGCGTCCCCGCGCCTTCCTGCCTGGGGGGCGTACACGCCACGGAAGCCGGGGTGTTGCGGGGGGACGACGACCACGGGCCGAGGCTGTCAAAGAACGCAGCCCCAGCGAGGATTTACGATTGCGGACCGGTATGCTTTGCCGTAAGACCCGCCGCAGGCACCCGTAGCTCAGCTGGATAGAGCGCTGCCCTCCGAAGGCAGAGGCCACAGGTTCGAATCCTGTCGGGTGCGCCACCTTATCAATGACTTAGCGCGTTTTTCTTGCTGGCCATTTCGGCTCGTGTGCCGTTGCTGTGTCAGAACGACCCGCATTTTGTTCTTACGCCGTTCTAGGTCGGCTGCTCGCAAGCCGATTCCATAGAGCGTGAGCTTGTCTACTCGTCCCATCTGAGTTCTTGAGAGACAAATTGGCTGAGTTCGCTGTTCACGAGTGACATGTGCGCGCCTAGGGTCAGGACCCATTGATTTGGTTGGGCGAGCGTAATTCACCGTTCGAAAACGAGCGGTGAACATGTCTGATCTTTTCTGGTTGAGCGATGCGCAGTTGGCGCGTCTGGAGCCTTACTTCCCCAAGTCGCACGGCAAGCCCAGGGTTGATGATCGGCGTGTCCTGAGCGGGATTATCTTCATCAATCGCAATGGTTTGCGGTGGCGAGATGCGCCGAGGGAATACGGCCCACACAAGACGCTCTACAACCGCTGGAAGCGCTGGAGGTGAGTGGCCAAACGCCATTGGTTCGAGAGAGGCCACGAGCGGGGGTGTCTTCGCCTGGATCATGGCGGGGGTGGCGACCGAGCACGGTGAAGAGACGACCGTGATGATCGACGCAACCCATCTGAAGGCCCATCGTACGGCGTCCAGCCTGGGCGTCAAAAAAGGGGGCGCGGCCGTCTGACTGGCCGAACCAAAGGCGGCATGAATACGAAGCTGCACGCCATCTGCGACAGCCATGGCCGGCCCATCGACCTGTTCCTGACTGCCGGACCCGTCAGCGATTACATCGGGGCGCGTGCCCTGGTCAGCGGGTTGCCCAAAGTGAAGTGGCTGCTCGGAGATCGTGGCTATGATGCCGATTGGTTCAGAGAAGCCTTGCAGGACAGGAAGATACATCCTTGCATCTTGGGCCGGAAGAAACGGAAGACGCCCGTCCGGCACGACAAGCGCAGATACAAACGTCGCAACCGGATCGAGATCATGTTCGGCAGGCTCAAGGACTGGAGGAGGGTCGCGACCCGTTATGACCGCTGTCCACAAACCTTTTTCTCAGCAATCGCACGCGCTGCGACCGTAATCTTCTGGCTTTGAGAGAGAACGAGTCCTGACCCTAACCTCAAAGCGCGGACTTTTCAGGGGAGCAGGTCAACACGCAGGTCGAAGGCAGGCAGCAGATGAATGCCCGGTCCGCACTGGAATTCCTTGTCACGGGACAATGTTGGGGGACGCGCAACAATTGCGGAAACTTGTGATTGAACAGGTCCTGAGAGAGCGTTCACTCTGCCAAAGGGTATCGTCGGAAGTACGCGACGAATTTTTCTGAAATTGGGCTCGGTGCGCGACGTGCAGGTGACAAAAGGTAAATCTTCCTCTCAAGGACGAGGTCAACCACAGGCACGAAAGCAACGCCTGGATCGTTGAACAGCAGTACGGCATTGCGCGGCAGCAACGCCACGCCGATCCCAGAGCGGATGAGGCAGAGCTGGGCAATGGTCGAATGGCACCGAAGGGAACCGGATTTCAACGATTCCGGCAGAGCCGCGTGGGAAGCGAGCAGTCGCGAAGAGCCGGTTTCATGCCCGAGGTGGATGAGCTGCTGCGCGTCAATCTCCGCCAGCTGCACCTGCGCGCGCCGGGCAAGCGGGTGATCTACCGCGCAGGCAAGGCCGAAGGGGTCAGCGGCGATCTCGACCTGAGAAAGATCCGGCGAGCTGCGGGCGCGCCCGGCGAAGGCAAGGTCGAGCCTTCCATCGGCGACCATCCCGGCGAGCGTTTCGGCGACGTCGTCATGCAGCGTGACGATCACCTCGGGATGCGCCGCGCGAAAGGCGGCTATGGCGGGGGCGAGGAGCGGCGTGATCGCCGAAGGCGTGGCCCCGATCCCAAGTGTGCCGCGCAGCCCACGCGCATGGTCCCGAAGCCGGTTGAGCGACATGTCGAGCGCAGCGAGCAGAGGTTCGGTGTCTTTCAGGAAGTCCAGCCCAAGCGGGGTTGGGGCCGGTGGACGGCTGCGGCGGTCGAAAAGTGCGCCGCCCGCGATCTCCTCGATTTGCCGCACGGTTTCGGTCAGGGCCGAGGGCACCACCCCAAGACGGTCCGCGGCACGGGCAAAGCTGCCCTCGGCCCAGATGGCGTGGATGGCGCGCAGGTGGCGCAGGTTGAAATTCGTATTTTCTGAATCAATCTTCATAAGTTTCAATTTCAAAGAATATAGGTCTTCGGTCAATATGCCGCCAGACAGGAGACCCAGATGACCGCCACCGACCGCAACCTTTCCGACGCCATCGACCGCCTTCCCGGCGCCCTGAAGGACGCTGGCTTTCGCGGCGATGTCGACCGGGACAGCGCGCTCAGGGCGGCCATGTCCACCGACAATTCTGTCTACCGCATCCTGCCCGACCTGATACTTGCCCCGCGCGATGCCGAGGATGTCGTGGTCTGCATGTCGGTGCTGGAACGCCCCGAGTTCGCACATGTCCCGTTGACCGCACGTGGCGGCGGCACTGGCACCAATGGCCAGAGCCTCAACCGCGGCATCATCCTCGACATGCGGCGTCACATGCACCGGCTGTTGGAGGTCGATCCCGAGGGGGACTGGGCTGATGTCGAGCCGGGCATCGTGCTCGACGACCTGAACGCGCAGCTGCGGCCCATGGGGCTGTTCTTCGCGCCAGAGACCTCGACCTCGACCCGCTGCGTCGTCGGCGGCATGGTCTCGACGGATGCGTCGGGCAAGGGCTCGCGCATCTATGGCAAGACCTCGGACAACCTGCTCGGGGTCGAGATCGCACGGGGGCAGGGACGCGTGTCGAGCCTCGCTGATGCGCCGAGCTGGGCCACGCCGATGCTGGCGGCGGCGGAAACCGCCGCGCGGGCAGGGCGCGCGGCCTTCGTCGCGAAGACCCCGCGGCTCAACCGTCGCTTCACCGGCTACGACCTCGAGCGCGCCTGCCCCGAGGAGGGCGGCTTTCAGTGGTGGCGGCTCTTTCCCGGCTCCGAAGGCACTCTTGGACCGATCACCCGCATTCGGGTGAAGCTCCGCCCGCTGCCCAAGGAAAAGCGCCTTGTTGTCGCCGGGTTTGCCAGCTTCCGCGGCTCGCTGGCCGCCGCGATGCCGCTGATGCAGGACAATCCAACCGCCATCGAGGTGATGGACGAGCGGGTGCAGGCGCTGGCCGGAGAAGCCGGTTTGCTCGGCCGTCTGCCCGAGGCCCTGCGCCCGCAAGGCGGTGAGGCGCTGGCCTACACGTTCATCGAATTCAATGGCGACGATGCCGGGGAACTCGCGGCCCGCACTGCCGCCTGCGAGGCGCGGCTGCGGGGCTTGCCGGGCATCCGGGCGGTGCATGTTGCGGCAGGCAGCGATGAGATCCGCGAACTCTGGGCGATCCGCTCGGCCGGTGTCGGGCTGCTGGGCAAGGTCGAGGGGCGCGCCCGACCGGTCGCCTTTGTCGAGGATTGCGTGGTGCCGCCGGAAACGCTGCCGGGTTTCCTCGACGGTTTTCTCGACATTCTCACCCGCCACGGGCTGAGTTTCGGCATCTATGGTCATGTGGATGTCGGCTGTCTGCACATCAGGCCGGCGCTCGACATCGACACAGAAGAGGGACGTGGCCGGCTGGTGCAGGTCTCTGACGAGATCTTCGATTTGGTGAACCGCCATGACGGTATCTTCTGGGGTGAACATGGCAAGGGGGTGCGCGGCGCCTATCTCGAAGGCTGGATCGGGCCCGAGGCCTATGCCGCGCTGCAGGGGGTGAAGGCCGCCTTCGATCCTTCGGGGCGCTTCAACCCCGGCAAGCTGGTGGCCGCAGGCGCGCCGGTCATGGGGATCGCCACGACCCCCTTCCGCCCGTTCAACGCGCCCGACGGCGATCCGCTGGAGAAGGCGTTCCGCTGCAACGGCAATGCGCAATGCCTCAGCTATGCGGCAACCGTGCCCATGTGCCCGTCGTTCAAGGCGACCGGAGATGTGCGGCACTCGCCAAAGGGCCGCGCCGACGCCTTGCGCGCGTGGCACGAGGACCGGCGATCCGGGGTCACGACGGTGGATGAGGACGATCTTCTCGGCACGCTCGACACCTGCCTGGGCTGCAAGACCTGCGCCTCGACCTGCCCGGTGCAGGTGGACATTCCGGCGATGCGCGCGGCGTATTATGCCGATGTCTACGCGCGCAAGACGCGCCCGCTGACCGACAGGGCAATGCTGCTGGCCGAGCGCCTGAGCCCTTTGGTGCTGCGTGCCGCGCCCATGATGCGCCTCGCCTGGCCGCTCGCGCGGCGCGCGGCAGAAGCCGTGCTGTGCGTGACGGATTTGCCCGGTGAGCTTGCGCGTCAATTGCCGCGCGCGGCACGGGTTTCTCTGTCCGAGCTAGAACGCCGCGCGCTGCCGGAACGTGCGGTTCTTGTGTGGATGGATTGGTTCTCTGCGCTCTATGACGGCGCGACGCAGCGCGATGTCTTCCGTGGCCTCACGGCGCTTGGCTACGCGCCGCTCTTTGTCGATATGCTGCCTGCTGGCAAGGTCGCGGGAGACCTTGGCGATCGCGCGGGGTTTGCGAAGATGGCAGCCCGGCTCGTGGCGGCGCTGAGGTCCGGTGCGGCCAGCGGCGCGCCGATGATCGGTCTCGATCCGGCCTTTGTCATGGCGTTGCGGCAGGACTATCGAAAGGCAGGGCTTGAGGTGCCTGAGGTGCTCTTGCCGCAGGAATTCCTTGCGGCGGAGGTCCGGCGCGGGGCGACGCTGCCGCAGGTGCCTGGCGGGCCGTTGAGCCTCTTCACCCATTGCACCGAAAGCACCGGCGCGCCCACATCTCGCAATGACTGGCAGGAGGTGTTCACTGCGCTTGGGCTGCAAATCGACACGCCGGCGACGGGATGCTGCGGCATGGCGGGCATGTTCGGCCACAAGACCCGGCATCAGCAGATGTCGCGCAAGCTGTTCGACATGTCTTGGGCCGGGCCTCTCGCAAGGGCCGAGGAAGCGGTGGCCACCGGTTTCTCCTGTCGCTGCCAGACGGAGCGGCTCGCAGGTGGGCCGATACGCCACCCGCTGGGTCTGATCGCCGACCGACTGAACTGAGCGAATTCGGGCGGCCTATCTCAATCGCGGGGAACTGCGAGGGCAACGAAGAAACCGGCGAGCATGTCATCGCGAATATTTCCGAACCATTGCCGGCGGGTGTCAGAGACAGAGACCATTTGAGGGGTCCCGAACCCTTTGGGCGGATCGCCATAGTCATGACGGCGCAATATCGGCGGGTTGGTCTGGGGGTGTCCGGTGGATCAGCGGCCGGAAGTGCCACCCGATCGTCCTCGCGCTCGGCGACGCTGGCGACCGCGCTCGGCACATCAATCGATGCAATCGCCGTCGGCGTCTCGCTCGCTTTCCTGCACATCGACATCGTCGTCATGACGCGTGCGATCGGCTTTGCGACCTTGGTCATGAATTCGACCGGCGTGCTCTTGGGAAGGGTTTTGGGCGCAGGCTCCGGGCGGATTGCAGAAACCGTGGGAGGCATTGCGCTTGTCACGTTTGGCGCGACACTTCTTGGGGGGAGCATCTCACTGCCGCTGGCTGATGAGAGGCGCGAGGACGGTTGTTCCTGTCGTCCTCGCGCGCAAGATTCGGCGTCAGTGCCCGAGCACCTGCGACAGGAACTGTGCGCCGCGGTCGGTCTTGGGCGCGGTGAAGAACTCCTCGGGGCTGCCTTGCTCGACGATCTCGCCGCGGTCCATGAAGATCACCCGGTCGGCGACCTTGCGGGCAAAGCCCATCTCGTGGGTCACGCAAATCATCGTCATCCCCTCGGACGCGAGCGAGGTCATCACGTCCAGGACTTCCGAGATCATCTCGGGATCGAGCGCCGAGGTCGGCTCGTCGAAAAGCAGGATTTCGGGCTTCATGCACAGCGAGCGGGCGATGGCCACGCGCTGCTGCTGCCCGCCTGAAAGCTGGCCCGGGTATTTGTCGGCCTGATCGGGGATGCGCACCTTTTCGAGATAGCGCATGGCCAGCGCCTCGGCTTCGGCCAGCGGTGTCTTGCGCACCAGCATGGGGGCAAGGGTGCAGTTCTCCAGCACGGTCATGTGGGGAAAGAGATTGAAGTGCTGGAACACCATGCCCACCTCGCGGCGGATCTCGTCGATGTTGCCGATATTGTCGTCGAGCTCGGTGCCCAGCACGTTGATCGTGCCGCCGTCGTGCTCTTCGAGCCGGTTGATGCAGCGGATCATCGTGGACTTGCCCGAGCCCGAAGGGCCGCAGACAACGATGCGTTCGCCGCGTTTGACGGTCAGATCGATACTGCGCAGGGCGTGGTAGGTGCCGTAGTACTTCTGCAGGCCGCGGATGGAGATGGCGGGGACGTTCATGGCGAGCTCCTATCGCTGGCCGGTCGCCATGCGCCGCTCGAGATAGGCGCCATAGCGGCTGAGGCCGAAGACAAAGATGAAGTAGAGGAAGGCGACGAAGACGTAGACCTCGACGAAGGCGAAGGTCCAGTCGCTGGTGCCGAAGGCCGCATTGGCCGAGGACAGCAGCTCGAAGAAGCCGACAATGACCACCAGTGACGTCTCCATGAAGGTGATGACGAACTGGTTGATCGTGGCCGGCAGCGCGTTGCGGAAGGCCTGCGGCAGCAGGATGCGCGCGACCCGGTGGCGGTAGGGAATGCCGAGCGACATGGCCGCCTCGTCCTGCCCCTTGGCGACACCCTGCATGCCGCCGCGGATGATCTCGGCCTGGTAGGCGGCGAAGAACAGCGCCGAGCCCGCGATCACCCTGTAGAGCTTTTCCTGCAGCACGAAGTCCGGCAGCACGAAGGGCAGCACGATGGCGAAGGTGAAGAGGATGGAGATCAGCGGCAGTGAGCGCACCGCGTCAATCACCGCGCCGGTGGTCTTGGCAATCCAGGGCAATGTCGAGTTGCGCAGGAGCGCGAAGGCGATCGCAAGCGGCATGCCGATGATCGCCGTGGCGACGAAGATGAACAGCGTCAGGGCAAGCCCGCCCCATTGCTCCTCACGCACCAGCAGCAGGCCGAGCATTCCGCCTTTCATCAAGACGTAAAAGGTCAGAAATCCCAGTGCCCAGACCGCGGTCAGGCGCTTGCCGGTCCAGAAGACGGGAATACAGCTTAGCACCATGGTGACAATCACTGCGACGCAGGCAAGCGCGGAGCGCCATTGCTCCTCGTATGGGTAGAGGCCGAAGAAGATCAGCCGCCAGCGATTTGCGATCACCGACCAGCAGGCGCCGCCCGCGGCCTGGCATTCGGGCTGGCGTGCCTCGGCGGCGAAGGTTGCGCGCAGAACACCCCAGTCGAACAAGACCCAGCCGATCGAGAGCAGCAGGCCGAAGCACAGAACGCTGATCAGTGTGGAAACCGGCGAAGAGAAGTAGTCCCGGCGGAGTCGGCGCAGTTGGGTCGGACCGAGGGGGACGGGTCCGGTGTCTATGGCAGTCATGCTCAGCTCCGGTTCTGGTGGCCCTTGAGGGCGATGGCGCGGTTGATCCGGTTCATCACCGCTGCGAGCGAGAAGTTGATGATGAGGAAGCCCGCCATCAGGATGCCTATGAGCTCCAGCGTCTGCCCCGAGTGGGTGATGGCCGAGGCGACGACCATGAAGAAGTCGGCGAAGCCCACGACGATGCCCAGCGTGGTTGCCTTGATCAGCCAGACGTACTGGTTGGTCAGGATTGGCAGCATGGCGCGGACCGCGAGCGGAAGGCGGATGCGGGTGAAGCTCTGCCATTCGCTCAGGCCGAGCGCCTTGGCGGCCTCGGTCTGGCCGCGGCCGACCGCGATGAAGCCGCCGCGGACGATTTCACCGATATAGGCGCCGCCGTAGATCGCGATGGCGAAGGCCAGCGCGTAAATCTCGGGCTGTATGCGGTAGCCGCCGCGGATGTTGAGGCCCTTGAGCTCGGGCAGCGTCAGCAGCGGCGAGTCCGGAGCATGGCCGAGGAAGAAGAGCACCATGAGCGTTCCCAGGGTGACCAGGGCGACGGTCGAGGCGCGGCGGCGGCGCAGCGCGGGGGCCACGCGGCGAAAGCGCCTCGCGAGTGAAAGCCAGAGCAGAAGGGCAGAGCCGATGGCGAGCGCCAGAAAGCCCGCGGCAACGCTCCAGCCCGCGATGTTGAGGCCAGGCAGGTAGATGCCCCGGTTGCTCAGAAGCGCGCCGCCCGCTTCGATCGCCTGGCGAGGCGAGGGCAAACGGTTGGCCAGTGCATACCAAAAGAAGACCTGCACGATCAGCGGGATATTGCGGAAAATCTCGAGGTAGATGGTGCCGAGAAGGCGGGCGGCCTTGTTCTCCGACACGCGTGCCAGCCCGACGAGCCCTCCGACCAGCGTCGCGAAGGCGAGCCCGATGATCCCCAGAAAGAGCGTGTTGAGCACGCCCATCAGCAGGAACCACCAGTATGGATCCGAGGACGACGTCGGCAGCAGCGAGAAGGTCATGTCCCAGCCGGTGGACTTCCAGAGGAAGCTCCATCCCGACAGGATCCCCTGCGCCTGAAGATTGTGTCGGGCCGTCAGCGCCGCCGTCACCACGAGGGCGAGAAGGACGCCCACGTAGAGAATTTGCAGCAGCGCGTTCCGGGATTTCTGATGCTGCAAGAGCGTCATCATGATCTCTCCTCACGCAGGAAGAAAAAGGCCCCCGTCCCGAAGGGCGGGGGCAGGGGGGATGTCAGTCGATCACGAAGGGGAAGAGGACGCCGCCGGCATTCCAGAGCGCGGTCAGGTCGCGCGGCATCTTGTAGGGCGAGTCCTGCCCGAGGCTGCGCTGGAAGATCTCTGAATAGTTGCCGACCTTCTTGATCACGTTGTAGGCCCAGTCGTCGGACAGGCCGAGCGGAGTGCCCATGCCAGGGGTCGCACCGAGCATCTTCCCGACCTCGTTCGACGGCGGGTTGGCCTTCATTTCATCGACGTTTTCCGACGTGATGCCTTCCTGCTCGGCAAAGAGCAGCACCGAGAGGGTCCAGTTCGCGATGTCGAGCCATTCGTCATCGCCCTGGCGCACGATCATCACCTCGGGCTCCACCGCGAGGACATCGGGCAACAGTACGTGATCATCGGGATTGTCCGAAATCGAACGGGCGATCGCCAGGACCGGGCCCCATTGCGCATAGAGATCGCAGCGGCCGGAGAAATAGGCATCCTCGAGCTCTTCGGTCTTTTCAATGGCGACGGTCTCGAGGGTGATGCCGAGGCGCTCGGCATAGGAGGCAACTTGACGCTCCTGGCTGGCGCCTGCGGGAATGCAGATCGTGCCGCCGTCCGCATCGGCAAGGCTCTCGAGGCCCAATTCCTTGTGCGCCATGACCTTGGTGGTGCCGAGGTAATAGGAGCTCGAGAACTGCAGGCCCAGTTCGGTGTCGCGCGAGAGCGTGCCGCCCGAGGCCTTGATGATGATATCCACGTCTCCCGACTGCAGCGACGGCCAGCGCTGCGCCCAGCTCAGCGGGATGATCTTCAGCGACGAGGGATCGCCGAAGATCGCAGTGGCGACGGCACGGCAGAGATCGACGTCGAGCCCCTTCCAGTTGCCCTTGTCGTCGACTTCCGCGAAGCCGAGATACGAGCCGGTGTGGCCGGGGCAGTTGAGCGCGCCGCGCTCCTGCACGGTCTTGAGCGTTTCCGAGGCCGCCTGGGCGGCGGCGGCAGACAACACGAAGCCGCCCGCCAGAACGGCGGTTTTGAGAATGGATGTCATTTGTGAAGTTCCCTGTTTTGCTTTGTTGGCGTTCTGCGTGCGGATCGCTCCGCGAGGGTACGCCGGGCGGGGCCGCCCGGGCGCGTATCGGTCTCAGGCGTAGATGTAGCCACCCGAGACGATGACGTTTTCACCGGTCATGTAGGTGTTCTTCGGACCGCCGGTCATCAGCACCCATTCGGCGATCTCGCGCGGAGTGCCGCCGCGACCAAGCGGGCTGGCCTTGGCGAGCTCGCCCAGGAAGCCGAGCTGCTTGGCCTTCTCGGTGGCCATGCCGGCGGGCGCGACCGAGTTCACGAGAATGCCTTCGGGGGCGACCTCATGCGCGAAGCTGCGGGTGAGGCTGACCACGGCGGCCTTGGTGGCGGCGTAATGGGCGTTCTGCGGGTGCGCCTTGAAGGCGTCCACCGAGGTGATGTTGACGATCCGCCCGCGCACCTCGTCCTTGCGCTCCTGGCTCTGCATGTGGCGCACGGCGGCGACCATCATGTGGTACGTGCCCTTCACGTTGACCGCATTCGACGCATCCCAGTCGGCATCGGTGATCTCGAGCAGGGGCTTGCGCGGGAAGATCGCGGCGGAGTTCACCAGCGTGTCGACGCGGCCGAGCTGGGCAGCAACCGCTTCGAAGGCCGCATGGGCGTCCGGCCCGTTGCGGATGTCGGCGGAGGCGAAGGCGCAGGGCAGCCCCTTGGCGCGCGCCGGGGCAAGCGCCGCTTCCGCGGCCTCGGCGTTGATATCGATGATCCCGAGCGCCGCTGCGCCCTCGGCCACGGCCATGTCACCGATCAGAGCGCCGAGCCCGGCGCCGCCTCCGACGATGACCACGGAAAGTCCCTTCATGTGTTTGCCTCCTTGGCGGGGGTGATGCGGGCGGGGAGTATGTCGAAGCGCGACACGTCGACATGCGGCGGCATCGCCAGCACGGCGACGACCATGCGCGACACGTCCTCGGGCTGAAGCGTGGTGCCGGGCCGGTACATGCCGGCGCGGGCCTCTGCGCTCAACACGTCCTTGTAGAGCGCCGTTTCGATCCGGCCTGCGACGATCTCGGTGACGCGCACGCCATGGTCCGCCAGATCGAGCCGCAGCGCCTGTGCGAAGCCGCCGATCGCGGCCTTGGTGGCGCAGTAGATCGCCATGTTCGCATAAGGCGCATGCCCGGAGATCGAACCCGTGAAGACCACGTGCCCGCTGCCGCGCGTGCACATGCCCGGCACGACCAGCCGGGTGAGTGCGAGCTGGGCCGTGACGTTGAGGCTGACCGCCTTGCCGATCTCGGCCGGGTCAAGATCCTGGAACGGCCCTGGAGGAGGCATCAGCCCGGCATTGTTCACAAGAACGTCGACCTCGACTCCCTTGAGCGTTGCGGTCACGGCGTCCACGTCCGCAAGATCGACGCCCACGGGCGTGACATTCTCGAACCGTCCCAGCTCTTCGAGGGCGGCCTTGTTGCGCCCCAGCGCGAGCACGAGATAGCCCTCGTCGCGCAGCGCTTCGACCAATGCGCGGCCCACGCCGCTGGTCGCTCCTGTGACCAATGCCCTCTTCATGGCGCCCTTTCCGTGTTGATTGGAGCGAGCTTGCCGCAGGGGCGAGAGTCTCAAAATCAAGAAAGATCGAAGATAGACAAGTTTTGCTTGGGCAACCCATCCGGTATCTTCGAACGTGGGCGGCCACAAAGCCCCGCAAACTTGCCTTACCGGCAAGGATAGCTTGAAGATCAGTCCGCTTCGAGCAGGGCAGCCCAGTCTTCTGAGGCAATCCAGTCGCAGAACGCAGCGATCGTCTTCACCCTCCGGTGCGCTTTGGGCAGCACGAGGTAAAAGCCGGGAATATCGCCCTCGGGCATATCCGCGAGAATATCGAGCCCGAGCGGCGCTACAAGCTTGCCTGACTCCAGGTCGTCCAGAGCGTCGATGCGCGAAACAAGGCCGATCCCGAGGCCCGAGATCGTCCCGCGCCGCATGGTCGCGGCGTCCTGGAATTCGATCTCGCCCGCGGCCTCGCGCGAGGGCACTCCAAGGTGCGAGAGCACGCGCTGCCAGTGCGACCGCGCCAGTACCGGATGCAAAAGCGTGTGGTTCACCAGGTCCGCGGGGGTCTTCACCTTCGCGGCCAACTCGGGCGCGCAGCAGATGATCTTGGGGTCATGCACCAGCAGCGTCACGTCGACATCCTTCCAGCGGCCAAATCCCCATTGGATAGAGGCATCGACCTCGTCCGCAGCGAAATCGGGAAGCTCGACCATGGTGGTCAGCCGCAGATCGGCACCGGGCATACGCTCGCGGAAGTGTTCGAGCCGCTCCATCAGGTAGCGTGTGGCGAAATAGGGGCTGACGTTGATGTTGATGCGGTTGCGGTAGGTCGCGTTGGTGACCCGGCGCACGCCTTCGGTGAACTCGTCGAACCCCGCGCGCACGAAATGCGAGAAGAGGATCGCCTGCTCGGTCGGCTCGATCACCCGGCCCTTGCGCTGGAAAAGCTCGACCTGGAGCATGTCCTCGAGCAGCTTGATCTGCTGGCTCACCGCCTGCGGCGTCACCAGAAGCTCGTCCGCCGCGGCGCGGAAGCTGCCGTGTTTCATCACCGAGGAGAACACCCGCAACGAGTTGAGCGGGGGCAGGCGCACCGATCGCGTGCTCATCTTTCAGAGCCTTCCCAATGCGCCTGTCCCATGTGTCTGTCTCCGTCCGTCAGATGACCGCCCGCTCGAGGAACGGCCGACCGGCCACGATGCGCTCGAAGCCGACTTCACTGAGGTCGAGAGTGCGGAAACCGCCGTAGATGATCAACTCCGAAACGCCGCGTCCGGTGGCCGGACCTTGTTGCAGGCCATGGCCGGAAAAGCCGTTGGCGAAGATGAAGTTGCCGACCTCGGGGTGAGCCCCGACGACCATGTTGTGGTCGAGCGTGTTGAAGGCATAATGCCCGGCCCATTGGTTCACCACCTTGATCGCCTCGAAGGACTCCGAGCGCTCGGCGAGGGCCGGCCAGATGATCTCTTCGAACTCGTCGTAGCGCGGATCGAAATCGTCCCAATCGACAGCAGGATCGTCGATCGGCGGGCACCCTGTGAGGAAGAACTTGCCCTCTGGGCGGCAGAAGACGCCCGACGGGTCGATCATCAGAGGCAGGCGGCCGTCATTCAGGGTTGCACTTCCCTCGGGGGTCTTGGCGCAGTCGAAAACGAAAAGCGTGCGCTTGCGCGGCTCGACGGGGATGTCGAGCCCGGCCATGCGGGCGGTCCTTGCCGCACGCGGGCCCGAGGCGTTCACCACCGTGCCGGCCTCGATCACCGCGCCCGATGCCAGCGTGACCGAGGTGACCCGGCTGCCTTCACGGTTGATCCCGACAACCTGGTCGGTGACGTATTCGGCACCCTGTGACCGCGCCTTGTTGCGGAAGCCGTACATGAGGCCGGTGTTGTTGAACCAGCCCTCGCCCGAGCGCCCGTAGGAGGCCAGCGCGATGTCGTCGACCCGAATATGCGGGAAGGCACTGGCCAACTCGTCGCGGTTCCAAAGAACGACATCCGCGCCGCAGGACACTTGCGCCGCGTGGTTGTCCCTCAGGATCTGCACCTGCTCGGGCGTGTTCGCCAGGAAGAGGTAGCCGCCGGAATGGAAGTTGAGATCGGGCTTGTCGCCATCCACCTCCATCATCTTGCCGAAGTTGCGGATGATTTCCGAGCCGTACTGGCTGATCTTCACGTTGATCGGGTTCGAGAACTGGGTGCGGATCGACGAGGACGACAGCGAGGTGGATGCCTTCAGGTACGTCGGATCCTTCTCGACCACGAGCACCGAGCCGGTGAAATCGGGATTGGCGGTCAGGTAATAAGCGACGGCCGAGCCGATCACCGCGCCGCCGACGATGACCACGTCGTAGTGCTGTTTCATTCCGCGGCCTCGTCGTTGGGGTGGCCGAGGTTGACGAACCAGCCGCCGATCCGATGGGTTGCCGGGTCGTTGGGATCGGCCGGCTCGGTCTTCGCCTCCATCGCCTCGCGATAGGGCTCCGAGCTGTCCTGCGGCTGATAGCCGAGGAAACCCGAGTTGCTCATGTTCACCGGCTTGACCTTGTTGTCGGACATGCCGGCGGTGATCGTGTGGCCGAGGTGCGGCGTGGTCAGGCATGCGGTGACGAGGCGGATGCAGTCGTCGAAGGACAGCCAGGACCAGAGCATCCGGCGATCGGCGGGCTCGGGGAAGGACGAGAAGATGCGAATGCAGGCGCTCTCGATGCCGAACTTGTCCCAGTAGAGGCTCGCGAGCGACTCCACGAAGCATTTCGACACGCCGTAAAGGCTGTCGGGCCGCGGCTTGGCATCGGCATCGATGCCGTCGTTGATGCCATGATAGCCGATGGCATGGACCGAGGACGCATAGACCACGCGCTTCACGCCGTGTTTCCGGGCGCCCTCGTAGATGTGGTAGGAGCCGCGGATATTGCTGTCGAGGATCTCTTCCCAGGGCCTCTCGAGCGGTGCGCCGCCCATGTGCACGATGGCATCGCAGCCCTCGGTCGCCGCCACGGTGGCGGCCTCGTCGGCAAGGTCGAAGACCAGTCCCTGTTCGTTGGGCTGGAGGTTCTCGCAGGCCACGCGGTCGGCCAGCACCAGCGTTTCGGCCAGCGGCGCAAGGCCACGCCGGAGCTCGGTGCCAAGGCGCCCTGCGGCGCCGGTGATCAGGATTTTCTTGTAGGGTTTGCTCATCTGTCCAGCCTCAGCGGTCAAGTTGCGCAACGGCGCGCGCGATGCGGGACACGGCTTCGGAAAGCTCTGCCTCGGAGGTCGCGGTCGAGATGCGGAAATAGGGCGAGAGCCCGTAGGCGGTGCCGGGTACGGCGGCGACATGCGCGACATCGAGAAGGTACTTCGCAACCGCCACGTCATCCTCCAGCACGGTCCCCGACGGGGTGTGCGCGCCGATCAGCGCGGCGCAGCCGATGTAGGCATAGAACGCGCCTTCGGGCGGGTCGAGGGTCAGCGCGTTGATTTGCCGGATGCCCTCGACCACCATGTTCCGGCGGCGCTCGAAGGCTTCGCGGAAGGACTGAACTTCGTCCTGCGGCCCTTCCAGCGCAGCCTGCGCAGCGCGCTGCGCGGGGGCGCTGACCGAGGTGCACGACTGGCTCTGAACCGTCGCCATGGCCTTGATCAGGTCGCGCGGACCCGCGGCGTAGCCGACCCGCCAGCCGGTCATCGCATAGGCCTTCGACACGCCGTTGACGATCAGCGTGCGGTCGCGAAGCTGCGGGCAGGCGGCGCCGACGGAGACGAAGGCGCGCCCGTCGAAGGTGATGTGCTCGTAGATCTCGTCCGACAGGATCATCACCTGCGGATGACGGTCGAGAACCGCGCCGAGCGCCTCGAGCTGGGCGCGCGAATAGACCGCGCCCGAGGGGTTGCCGGGCATGTTGAGGAAGAGCCAGCGGGTGCGCGGGGTGATTGCCGCCTCGAGCACCTCGGGCGTCAGGCGGAAGCCGCTTTCGGCCGGGCAGGCCGGGGTGACCGGCACGCCGCCGAAGAGTTTTGCCATCTCGGGGTAGGAGACGAAGTAGGGCGCGGGCAGGATCAGCTCGTCACCCTCGTCCACCGTTGCCATAAGGGCGTTGAAGATGATCTGCTTGGCACCGTTGGCCACCGCGATCTCGTCAACTGAATACTCGAGGCCGTTTTCGCGGCGGAACTTCTCGCAGACGGCGCGGCGCAGGTCCGGAGTGCCGAGCGAGGCGGTGTAGAGCATCCGGTTGGCACGCGCCTCGGCAAAGGCGATCTCGGTCACATGTGCCGGTGCCGCGAAGTCTGGCTCGCCGAGCCCGAGGTCGATCACGTCGACACCGGTGGCGGCAAGGTCCTTCGCAGCCTGGCTGACGGCCATGGAGGCCGAGGGTTTGACCACCGAAAGGCGGGTCGCGATATGGGTCATTTCTTGCCTCTAGTGAGATAGCCCTTGCGCAGGTCTGTGGTGCGGGCTTCGGGATCACGCGCTTCGGGGGCGCCGAAGCCGCCGCCGCCGGGCAGGTTGAGGATCAGGCGCTTGCCGGCGGGCACGTGCTGCCAGCCCTTGGGGCGCAGCTTGGTGCCATCGTCCAGCGCCACCGAGCCCGGCGCGCCGTCATGTCCGCCGTCGCGGCCGCGCGCGGCCTGCGTCACCCGGTCGAACATGGCCGAGAAGTCGAACTCGTGGCCCTCGGCGGCACCGATCTCGATGATCTGGCCGAGGCCGCCGCGGAACTCGCCGTCGCCGCCGGAGTCCGGGCGCAGCTCCTTGCGCCAGATGACGACGGGGCCGGTGTGCTCGGTCGCCTCGATCGGCATGGTGTGCACCCCCGAGGGGAAAGCGGTGGCCGAGAGCCCGTCGAGCCCCGGTCGGGCACCCATGCCGCCCGAGTTGAACATCAGCACCTCGGCGCGCTCGCCCTCCTTGCCCTTTTCGGGGCGGGCGGAAATGTGAATGTTCCACAGCGCCCCCGCGCCTTCGGCGAGGATCTTGCCGGGCAGCGCCTTGGCCAGCGCCCCCAGCACGAGATCGGGCACCATGTGGCCGATGACGTGGCGCAGCGATACAGGGGCGGGCCGCTCGGCGTTGAGGATGTTGACCGGCGAAGAGACGTCGAAGGCCGCGAGCGAGGCAGAGTTGTTGGGGATGTCCGGCGCGACCACGCATTTGATCGCGTAGCAGGCATAGGCCTTGGTGTAGATCAGCGGCACGTTGATGCCCCAGGGGGACATGCCGTCGGACCCGGCGAAGTCGACGTTCACCTTGTCGCCCGCGATCTCGATCTCGGCGGTCAGCCGGATCGGCGTGTCATAGCCGTCGGTCAGCATCTCGTTCGACCATGTGCCCTTCGGCAGCTCGGCCAGACGCTCCATCACCGCGGTGCGGGTGCGCGAGAAGATGAAGTCGCCCAGCTCGTCGAGGTTGGCAAAGCCCACCTCGTCCAGCATCTCGATCAGCCGCTTGTGGCCGACGTCGTTGCAGGCCGCGAGCGAGTAGAAGTCGCCGATCACCTGGTTCGGCTCGCGCACGTTGGCGCGCAGCATGGCCAGCAGCGTGCGGTTGACCTCGCCGCGCTCGGCGAACTTCATGATCGGGATCTGGATGCCTTCCTCGTAGACCGACTTGCCGTCGGCGCCGAAGCCGCGCCCGCCCACATCGACGACATGCGCCGTGCAGGCGAAGAAGCCGACCAGTTCGTCGCCCTTGAAGGAGGGCGAGACCATGGTGATGTCGTGCAGGTGGCCGGTGCCCTTCCATGGGTCGTTGGTCACGTAGGTGTCGCCCGCGAACATCTGTTCGCGCGGGATCTCGGCGATGAAGTGCAGCACCGCCTCGGCCATGGTGTTCACGTGACCCGGCGTACCCGTGACCGCCTGCGCCAGCATCTGGCCGCGCGGGTCGAAGACGCCGGCGGACAGATCGCCCGCCTCGCGGACCGAGGTCGAAAAGGCGGTGCGCAGCAGGGTGAGCGCCTGTTCCTCGACGACCGAGATCAGGCGGTTCCACATGACCTGCATGCGGATTTCATCGACTTGGCTCATGCTTTCGGTCCTTTCCGCACGAGAAGGATGGTGCCGTCGGGTTGGATCACGGCAGCGAAGGGAGAGGTGACGACGGTCGAGGTCTCGCGCTCGACAATCACCGCGGGACCGGCAATGCGGTCGCCGGGCAGCAGCGTCTCGCGCTCGGCGATCAGGGTCTGCATCGGCGCGCCCGTTGCAGGGTCGAAGACCTCGCGGCAGGGGCTGACGTCGCGGACCTTGCCCGAGGTGTCGAGCGCCACGGTCTCGGGGGCGGCCATGATGTCCTGCGCCTTGACCGAGAAGGTGACGAACTCGATCTCCGGCCCTTCCACGGCCCGGCCGAAGAACTGCGCGTAGCGCTGCTTGAAGGCCGTTTCGATGCCGCAGTGATCACCCGGCGCGAAGGCGCGGTCGGGCAGGGTGACGGGGATCTCCCAGCCTTGCCCGGCGTAGCGCATGAAGGCGGTGATCTCCCGGGTGATCTCGCCCTCGGTGCCGGCGCGCACGAAGCTCTCGGCGGTCTGCTTCAACTCGTCCAGCAGCGCGTTCAGCGCCTTCGCGTCGAAGCCCGAGAGCGGCATGATCTTTGAGGCCAGCGCCTCGTAGCCGAAGGGTGCCTTGAGGAACCCGATGGCCGAGCCGACACCCGCACCGCGCGGAATGAGGCACTGGTCGACGCCGAGCTTTTCGCACAGGCGCGCGGCATGCAGCGGGGCGGCGCCGCCGAAGGCGATCATGATGTTCTCGCCGATGGCCTTGCCGTTCTCGACCGCGTGCACGCGGGCGGCGTTGGCCATGTTCTCGTCGACCACCTCGACGATGCCGAAGGCGGCGGCCTGGGCATCGAGCGAGAGCTTGTCGCCGACATCGCGCGTGATCGCAGCACGGGAGGCATCGGTCCGGAGCTTGATCTTGCCGCCGGCGAAATTGTCGGGGTCGAGCTTGCCGAGCACGAGGTCGGCGTCGGTGATTGCGGGGCGGTCGCCGCCGCGGCCGTAGCAGGCCGGGCCTGGTTCCGAAGCGGCGCTTTCCGGGCCGGTCTGGATGCGGCCCATGGCGTCGACCCAGGCGATCGAGCCGCCGCCCGCGCCGATCTCGATCATCTCGATCACCGGGATCGAGATTGGCATGCCCGAGCCCTTGCAGAAGCGGTAGGTGCGGGCGACCTCGAAGGTGCGCGCGGTCTGCGGCTGGAAGTCCTCGATCAGGCAGATCTTGGCGGTGGTGCCGCCCATGTCGTAGCTGACCACGCGGTCGAGACCGAAGCGCCGCGCCACGTCGGCGGCGAAGATCGCGCCGCCCGCGGGCCCGGATTCCACCAGGCGCACGGGGAACTCGGCCGCCGTCTCGACCGAGATCAGCCCGCCACCGGAGTGGATCATGAAGACAGGGCAGGAAGCCCCCATCTCCTTCAGCCGGTCCTGCAGGCGGCCAAGGTAATCGGCCATCTGCGGGCGTACGTAGGCGTTGGCGCAGACCGTGTTGAAGCGCTCGAACTCGCGCATCTGCGGCGAGACCTCGGCGGAAATGGAGATCGGCACGTCGAGCTTTGCGCCGAGGATCTCGCGGGCGCGTTCCTCGTGGGCGGGGTTCAGGTAGGAATGGATGAAGCCGATGGCGACGGCACCGAAACCCTCGGCCTTGATGGTGTCCGCCAGCGCCTCGAGCGCCGCCTCGTCGAGCGGCTGGATCTCGGCGCCCTTGGCGTTCATCCGGCCCTTGACCGCGAAACGGTCCTCGCGCGGGATCAGCGGGGTCGGCAGCTTGAGGTTGAGGTCGTATTGCTCGAAGCGGTTCTCGGTCCGCATCTCGATGACGTCCCGGAAACCCTCGGTTGTGACCAGCGCGGTGCGTGCGCCACGGCGCTCGATCAGCGCGTTGGTGGCAAGCGTGGTGCCGTGGATGACGATGTCGATATCACCGAAGCTGATGCCCGCGTCGGCACAGACGATTTCCATGCCGTCGAGGATCGCCTGTTCCGGGTTGCCGTAGTTGGTCAGCACCTTGGTCGAGTAGAGCGTGCCGCGCATGTCCAGTGCGATGTCGGTGAAGGTGCCGCCGATGTCGGCACCGAGGCGGATGTCGGATCTGGTCATGCGGGGTCCTTCCGGGCTGCGAGCGCAGCCTCGCGCATCTGGCTGAGGGTCTGGCGCGGGGTGAGCGCCTCGGGAGAAATGTTGAGCTCGAGCAGCGCGCCTGTCTTCGAGGCGAGGGCCCGGTCGAAAGCGGCGGCGAAGTCGTCGGTCGTCTCGACCCGCTCGGCGTGGAAGTCGTAAGCCTTTGCGAGCGTGACGAAGTCGGGGTTTTCCATCGTCGTGCCCGAGACGCGCGCCGGGTAGTGGCGTTCCTGGTGGGCTCGGATGGTGCCATAGATGCCGTTGTTGAGCACCAGCACGATGGGTTGCGCGCCGGCCTGCATCGCCGAGGCGAGTTCCTGGCAGTTCATCTGGAAATCGCCGTCGCCGGCGAAGCAGATGACGGTGCGCTCGGGGCAGGCGACCTTGGCGGCGACGGCGGCAGGAAGGCCGTAGCCCATGGCGCCGGACTGCGGCGCGAGCAGCCGCGCGGCGGGGCCATACTGGAAGAACTTGCCTGGCCAGACGGTGAAGTTACCCGCGCCGTTGGTCAGGATGAAATCCTCTGGCAGCTTCTCGCGCAGCAGCGCACAGACCTTGCCCATGTCCACGGGCGAGGGCAGGTCGGGCAGCTCGAAGCCCGCCTCGTATGCATCGCGGCCCGCCTTGCGCCATTCAGCCCAGTCGCCCTTGACCGGCTTCAGCGCGCCAAGCGCGGCGGCAAAGGCATTCGGGCCGGACTGGATGCCGAGGGTCGGGCGGTAGACCTTGCCGATCTCGATGTCCGAGGCGTGGACGTGCACAATTTTCTGCTTCGGCTGCGGCACTTCGAGCAGCGTGTAGCCGTCGGTAGAATTCTCGCCGAAGCGGTTGTTGACCGCGAGGATCACGTCGGCCTCGGCGATGAGTTTCTTGACCGAGGGGGCCATGCCAACTCCGGCTTCGCCGCAGAACACCGGGGAGCGGTTGTCGAACTGGTCCTGGTAACGGAAGACCGAGACAACGGGGATATCGGATGCCTCGGCAAAGCGGCGCATCGGCTCGGTCCCTTCACCGCGCCAGTTGCAGCCACCATAGAGGATCAGCGGTCGCTTTGCCCCGGCAAGCATCTCGCGCAGGCGGGTCATGGCGGAGGCTGCGGGCTCGGCCTCGGTGATCTCGACCGGGCCGGTCAGCGGAGCGGAGGAGGTCAGCGAGGTCAGCATGTCCTCGGGCAGGGCGATGACCACCGGGCCGGGACGGCCCGAGAGCGCGACGGTCCAGGCGCGCGAGAGGATCTCGGGGATGCGCTCGACGAGGTCGATCTCGACGGCCCACTTCGCCATGGTGCCGAACACGGCCTTGTAGTCCACCTCCTGGAACGCCTCGCGGCCCTTCATGTCGGTGCCGACCTGGCCCACGAAGAGGATCATCGGCGCGCTGTCCTGCATCGCGGTGTGCACGCCGATCGAGGCATTGGTGGCGCCTGGGCCGCGTGTCACCATGCAGATTCCCGGCGTACCGGTTAGCTTGCCGTATGCCGCGGCCATGAAGCTGGCACCGCCCTCATTGCGGCAGAGCACGTAGTCGAGCTTGCCGGGCGTGTCGTGCAGGGCGTCCAGCACGGCGAGATAGCTCTCGCCAGGCACGCCGAAGCTCTTGGTCGCACCGAGAGCCATCAGGCTTTCGACAAGAAGCTGTCCTCCGTTGCGGGTCATTTTGTGGAAATCCTCGTTTTGCCGTATGTGGTGTTTGCCGCGAGCATCATCTGGAGCCGCCTTGCCGCGACCACAGGGGTCGGACCACAAGGCAGGGTGTGGATGCGCGGTGCATCGGGGAACTCGGCCGCAAGGCCGGAGGCGAATTCTGTGAGGGCGGCAGCCAACGTCCGGGGAAGCAGACCGCTGCCTTCGGGCAGGGCGATCACCAGATCGCCGCCTCTGGCGGCGAGCCCGCTCAGCAGTGCGTGGCTGAGGTGAAGCGTCGAGGAGAGATTCACCTCGAGCGCCATGTCGATATCTGCTTCACTCAGCTCGGAAAACCTGGCCGCATGAGGCAGGCGGAGCGCCGCGTGAACCAAAGCATCGATCTCGATCTCATCGGTCAGGGCGCGCAGTTGGTCGCGGTCGGTCAGGTCGGCGTGCATCGGCAGGATGCCGTGGCTGGCACGCAGCTCGTCCAGTACCAGCCGATCACGACCAAGCGCGTGTACGCGCCAGCCGGCTTCTGCCAGCGCGGTGGCCAAGGCACGGCCCGTGCCGCGCGTGGCTCCTGTGACGAGTGCGGTCCGCATGCCGGATCCCTTTCCTGTTCACCAAGATGATGCCCGTCGGGCGGAGGCCGAAAAATCAAGAAAAGGCAGCCATCGACAAGTTATGCTTGTCCGAAAGATGGCTGCCTCCGAGGGCTTCACCCCATGAGTTTTGGAAGTCCGAGAACGATGTCCGGGAAGAGGATGATCAGCCCAAGCAGCACCAGCAGCAGCACGAAGTACGGCAAGGCCGCCCGCGCGATGAAGAGGATGTTCTGCCCGGTGAGGCTCTGCATGACGAAGAGGTTGAAGCCAACCGGCGGCGTTATTTGCGCCGCCTCGATCAGGATCACCAGAAAGATGCCGAACCACACGAGGTCGATCCCCGCCGCTTCGATCATCGGCAACATCACCGATGAGGTCAGCACGATGATCGAGATGCCTTCGAGAAAACACCCGAGGATCAGGATCAGCACGCCGAGCACGCACAGGAGAATCATCGGGCTGAGCCCCAGTGTGCCGACCCAGGCGGCCAGCTGACGCGGCAGGTCGACGAAGGCCACCGCGATCGACAGGCAGGAGGCTGCCCCGATGATGAAGGAGATCATGCAGGACGTCCGCATCGCCGACATCAGCCCGTCGCGAAAGCTCGCCCAGCTCAGCGTGCGGTAAGCCCCCGAGAGCAGCAGCGCGCCGACGACCCCGATCACCGCCGCCTCGGTCGGCGTGGCAAAGCCGCCGTAGATCGAGCCGATCACCAGGATGACCAGCCCGATGGAGGGCGCAAGGCTGCGCAGTGCCAGGAGCTTCTCGCGCAGCGGCGTGCGGGTGGGCTCGTCGGGCATGGCGTCGCGGTTGAGCAGGCTCCAGACCGCCACATAGCCCGAGAAGAGCAGCATCAGCGCAAGGCCCGGCACCACGCCGGCGATGAAGAGCCGGGCGATGGATTGCTCGGCCGAGACCCCGTAGACGATCATGATGATCGAGGGCGGGATCAACAGGCCCATCGTGCCGGAGCCGGCCAGCGTGCCGATGGTCTGGCGCAGGGGGTAGCCGCGGCGCTCGAGCTCCGGCACGCTCATCCGGCCGATGGTGGCGCAGGTCACCGCGGAAGATCCGGCGATCGCCGCCATGACGCCGCAGCCAAGGACGTTGACGTGCAGCAGCCCGCCCGGAAGGCGACCGACCCAGGGTGCGAGGCCCCGGAACATGTCGCGCGAGAGGTTCGAGCGGAACAGGATCTCGCCCATCCAGACGAAGAGCGGCAGCGAGGTCAGCGCCCAGCCCCAGCTTGCGTCCCAGAGCGTCGAGGCCATGAGCGAGCCCATGGGGGCAAACGTGAAGGCCTGCATCATCACCATGCCGACAGCGAGCAAGGCGACGGACACCCAGACGCCCATCGCGAGGAAGCCGGAGACCAGAACTGCGAGTGTCAGTCCCGCGATCAAGGTCATGTCCATGGTTTCACTCCGCGTGCTGATCCGCGTCACCCGCGGCATAGGAGGGGGCGGCACCGAAGACCTGGCTCACAAGGTCGTCGATCAGCGCCAGCGCGAAGAGCACGATGCCGAGCGCAAAACCCGCCTGAGGGATCCAGAAGGGGATGGCGAGCAGGCCCGGGCTCACGTCGTGGTAGTCGAGGGATTGCAACACCAGCGCTGTGGCGTGCCAGGCCAGGAAGCCGATGGCGGCGCTACCGACCAAGCAGTTGGCGATCTCGACGAAGCGCCGGGCCCGCAGAGGCAGCCGGTCGGTGGCTAGGGTGATGCGCACGTGGGCGCCCGAGCGGAAGGTGTGGGCGAGCCCGAGGAAGGTCGCGGCGGCAAGGCAGAAGCCGGCGAGTTCGGTCGAGTCGAAGGTGATGCCGAGGTGGCGACAGGCGATCTGGACGACGATGGTCACGCCGATCCCGACAAGGAACGCGGCGGCGAGATACCCCGCCGCCGTGTAGAGCCCGTCCAGCACCCGACGAAGGATCGGTGCGGCGGCTGTGCTCATTTCTCCAGCGCCGCCTTGTAGCTTTCGTAGACGGCCTTCTCGTCGTCCGTTGCCTTGGCGAGCCATTCCTCGGTCAGCATGTCGCCGATCTCGGTGATCCGGACGAGCACGTCTTCGGGCGCGTCTGCGATCGTCATGCCGTGTTCGCGAAGCACCTCGACGCGTTCGTCGCCGGCGGCCTTGGCCATGTCCCAGCCGCGAGCGGTCGCCTTCTCGCCCTCGTCGATCACGATGTCGCGCACATCCTCCGGCAGGGCGCGGAGCGCGCGCTGGTTCACCAGGATGGCATTTTTCTGGTGCATCGTGCCGGTGTAGGTGAACGTATCGACATAGTCCCAGGCCTGCACGTCGGTACCGGTCTGTGCACTGGTCCAGAGCGCATTGATCATATTCGTGGCAAAGGCCTGCGGGACCTCGGCAAAGGGAAGGATGATCGCCTCGGCGCCAAGTTCCTCGCCGAGCTTCTGGGTTTGCTGAGAATAGATGCGCAGCTTGAGGTCCTCGAGATCGGCAAGGCTTTCGATCGGCGCGTCGGTGTAGAACCCCTGACCGGGCCAAGCGGTGTAGCTGATCACCGCCATGCCGTTCTTGCCGAACATCTCGTCGAAGTAGGGCTTCTGAGCCTCCATCAGCGTCCAGGCCTGACCGAAGTCGTTGGCGATGCCGGGAATGTTGTCGAGGTTGAAGATCTCGGCCTCGTTTCCATAAGAGCTGAGGCGGACCTCACCCATCTGGATCTGCCCCGACTGCACCGCGCGCTTAATCGCGTCGAGCTTGATCAGGCTGTCGTTGGCGCGCAGGTCGATCTTGAGCTCTCCGCCGGTGCGCTCTTCGACAGCCTCGATGAACTGGCGAATGTTCTGCGTGAAGAAGCTGCTGTCGGGATAGCCGGACGCCATGGTCCAATGCGTTTCAGCCAGCGCCGGGGCCGCCGTCACGCAGGTCAGAAGGGCGGCAATGAGAGGGGAATGTTTCATGTCGGGCTCTCCGTTGGATCAGTCGGGCTTTTGCCTCGTCGCGGCGCCGGTCACGGCGCCGCATTTGGTTGATCCTTGGAGCTTGCCCACGGCCTTCGCGTCCTCAAACGAAGAAGGCCTTCAGTTAGGCAAGGAAAACTTGTCGAAGCTCAGCCCGCGAAACTGTAGGCCGTCTTGACCGCTGTGTAGAACTCCATGGCCATCGGCCCCTGCTCTCGGCTGCCGAGGCTCGACGCCTTGCGCCCGCCGAAGGGCACGTGGTGATCGACGCCGGCTGTGGGCAGGTTGACCATGACCATCCCCGCCTGAGACTTCTGTCGGAATGCCGTGGCGTGCTTCAAGGAGCCGGTGCAGATGCCCGAGGAAAGACCGAAGCGCGTGTCGTTGGCCGTGTCCAGGGCCTCGTCGAAATCGGCTACCCTGATGACCGAGGCACAGGGGCCGAAGATTTCTTCTCGGCTGCTGCGCATGTCGTTGGTCGCGCCGAGGAACAGGGCAGGGGCCTGGAAATGCCCCGGCCGGTCCAGCCGAGCCCCGCCCAGCACGTCGCAGCCCTCGTCAGCGGCGAGCCGGACATAGTCGAGATTGCCCTGAAGCTGTGCTTCCGAGACCACCGGGCCGATCTGCGTCTGCGGCTCCAGCGGATCACCGAGAACCAGCGCGGCGCGGCGCGCTTCGAGACGCTCGACAAAAGCGTCGTGAATACCCGACTGCACGATGAGCCTTGAAGACGCGGTACAGCGCTGACCGGTGGCGTAGAATGCTCCGTTGACACAGGCATCAACCGCCAGGTCGAGGTCGGCATCGTCCAGAACCACCATCGGGTTCTTGCCGCCCATCTCAAGCTGAACTTTCTTCATGCCTTCGGCGCAGCCGCGTGCGATCACCCGGCCGACGCGCTCCGAGCCGGTGAAGGAGATCGCGGCGATGCGCGGGTCTTCGACCAGTGCGCTGCCAATCTCGGAGCCGGAGCCCATGACGAGGTTGAACACGCCGGCCGGGCAGCCGGCCTCCTCAAGGATCATCGCCATCACGTGGGCGCAGGCCGGGGTGAGTTCGGCGGGCTTCAGCACCACGGCGTTGCCCGCCGCCAGCGCAGGGGCGCTCTTCCAAGCAGGGATCGCGATGGGGAAGTTCCAGGGCGTGATGAGCCCCACCACGCCGAGCGGCTCGCGCGTCACGTCGACCTCGCAGCCGGCGCGGGTCGAGGCGATCTTCTGCCCGCCGAGCCGCAGCGCCTCGCCGCCGAAGAACTGGAAGATGTGGCCGGCGCGGGTGACCTCGCCAAGCGCTTCGGGCAGGGTCTTGCCCTCTTCGCGGGTGAGCAGCCGGGCAATTTCCTCGCGGCGTGCGAGGATGATGTCCCCCGCGCGGCTCAGCACGTCAGAGCGGACCTGGGGCGAGGCGGCGGCCCAGGCGGGCTGCGCTTCGGCGGCAGCGCAGATTGCCGCATCCACGGTTTCGCGTCCGGCCTTTGCATAGAGGCCGATCAGATCGTCGGGGCGTGCCGGGTTGCGGTTCTCGGTGACGCCGTCCCCGGCCTGCCAACGTCCCGCGACGAAGTTCTGCTGAATCTGGCTCATGTTCTTCTCCGGTTGATTGGGCGTGGCGGGATCAGATGCCGAGATCTCGGTAGGCGCCCGCGACCTCTTCGATCGCGAGCACGTAGCCCGCCTGCCGCAGCGAGCGCAGCTCCGGTTGCTCCTGCAGACGCGCCGCCATGCGCCGGTAGGCCGCGCGCATCATGTCCTCGAGGCCCGAGCGCACAAGGTCGAGCTCCGAGCCGCTTTCGGCGAGCTCGGACCGCACCTCGCAGGGGATGGCCTGCCGTGTCAGCCCCTCGATAAGGTCGGCGACATGTCCGAAACGCCGCTGCGAGATCCGCCGCTCCATGAGGCCGAAGGGCATGTGGGTGAGGTTCTTCACCCACTCGAAGTAACTGACCACGACCCCGCCCGCGTTGGCGCAGAGATCGGGGATGATCTCGACCCCGCGGTCCATGAGAAGCGCGTCGGCTGCCGCATCGATCGGGCCATTGGCCGCCTCGACGATCACCTTCGCCCGGATCGCACCCGCGTTCGCGGCAGTGATCGCGTTCTCCATGGCGGCGGGGATCAGCACGTCGCAATCGGCGCAGAGTGCTTCTTGCCCGGGCAGGGTGAAGCGGCCCGTGGGGCTGGTTGCGAAGGAGCCGCCGCCAGCGCGATGCGCGCGCAGGGCCGGGATGTCGAGACCTCCCTCGCAGAACAGCGCGCCTTCGCGTTCGATGATCCCGGTGATCTTGCAGCCGAACTCGCCCGAGAGGATCAGCGCCGCGTGACTGCCGACATTGCCAAACCCTTGGACGATCACCCGCGCATCGTGGAGGCTGCGGCCCTGCGTGGCATAATGCTCGGACAGCGCATAGGCGACGCCCCGGCCGGTTGCCTCGGTTCTCCCGGCAATGCCGCCGCGCGACAAGGGTTTGCCGGTGACGCAAGCCGCGGCGTTCAGCGTCTCGAGCGGCGAGATGCGGCGGTACTCATCGGCCATCCAAGCCATCTCGCGCTCGCCCGTGCCCATGTCGGGGGCGGGCACATTGCGACCGGGCGAGATCAGCCCGCGCCGTGCCAGCTCCTGCGTGAAGCGCCGGGTGATCTTCTCGAGCTCGAGTTCCGTCCATTCGCCCGGGTCGATCCGCAGGGCTCCCTTCGAGCCACCGAAGGGCACTCCCACAAGCGCGCATTTCAGCGTCATCAGCGCCGCCAGCGCCTCGACCTCGTCTCCGTTGGCGTCCGGCGCATAGCGGATGCCGCCCTTCACCGGTTCGAGATGTTCGGAATGCACCGCGCGCCACCCGGTGAAACTCACCAGTTCCCCACGTAGCCGCACCCCGAACGTGACCTGATAGAGCGAATTGGTTGCCCGAATACGCTCGGGCAAACCCTTGGCGAGCGCCAAGCCCGAGAAGGCGGTGTCGAATTGGCTGCCGACGCTGTCGAGGAAGTTGGTGCCGGGCATGACTCAGAGCTTCTCGGTCAGCTCGGGCACGGCGGTGAAGAGGTCGGCGACGAGGCCGAAGTCGGCGACCTGGAAGATC
>NZ_JADFFK010000040.1 GCF_015223355.1 Salipiger mangrovisoli
GCCCGCCGTGGCATCCTGATCAGACCCGGACCTCTCCGAAGGTCGACGCTCCTACACCACGCGCGGGGGCACTATCCTGAGATCCGGTCCGCTGTTGATGTCGACGCGGTTATTTCCGAGACTGAAATGGACGGTTGGCCTTTGGGGGAAGGGCACTCGAAAGCCTACCGTCTTCGGATGCTTAACCGGCGCCTCTTTCTCAACCCATTGACAATGCTAGGACCATATTCAATAGCGGCCAGCGATCCGCTCCACCTACCTAGTCACACATTCACTGGCGGAATTGTTCCGCCGCTGCTGGGTTGGTACAATCAAATGAAGCAGGAGTTCGTCAGCGCACGCCTGCTCTATCATCAGGCGATGGAGGCAGCGCCGCTCGACGATCGCCCTCAGCACTTCGCCGACGATGAGGTACGTCTCTATGACACACTCGACTACCCTGCGTTCTCAATTGGCGCGGAAAGGCTGCGGCTCGCGTTCCGTACGGCTTATGGACTGCTCGACAAGATCGCGGGATTTTTGAACTTATATTTCGAACTCGGAAATGACCCGAACCGTGTCGATCTTCGCGGCATTTGGTACGCCAACCCCAGGAAGCGGCGCTCTCTGCATCCGAAAATCGCGGACCGTCAGAACCTAGCACTTCGCGGCCTCTACTGGCTATCGTTCGATATCCTCGGTGAGGCGAGGGAAGCTGCTGACGATCCGAATGACGCCCTCGCTCCTGAAGCCGCGCACCTAAACACTCTGCGCAACGCGCTCGAGCATCGCTGCCTCGTGCTGACGATAGAGACATTCGGCGCACGTAACGACGACGGGATTGAACGCGAGGAGATTACTGCGTTTCAGCACAATACTGAGCGGATTCTGGAACTCGTCCACGAGGCACTTATGTTACTTTCGCTCGCGATGCACGAAGAGGAGATGCGGAAACTGCGACATCGAGGGCCAGACGCCTTGATCCTTAAAGCGACTCTTCCTGTTTACCGGCGCGCCTGGGATGATCTCTGACCACGACACCACTCAGGTCGCCGTTGAGAGTTGCCCCAGTTACGTCGCTATTGATCAAAAAGGCACGATTTACCTCTCTATTGTCTTTGTTGGGAGGAAACTTAAGGCACGCACCCCTTAGATTGGAGCCAACGAAGTGCGTGTGTGATGTCTTGCAGTTTCGAAAGTCCGCGCCCTCCAATGTGGCGTATGATATATCCGCAATGGAGAGGTTTGAGAGTGAAAAATTTGCTTCGACTGCACTTACTCCCGTCATCTCGCAATACACGAAATTTGCGCCACCGAAATTGGTGCCATTGCAGTAAGCCGCCTGCATCTGACTGCGGAAAAAGCTTGCCTTCTCGAAGTTCAAGTACTGTAGATTTGCATGCCTCAAGTTTGTTCGAGATAGGTCAATGCGATAGCCGGCTCCGTCGTGAGTAAAGTAGGCTCTCTCAACTTGCACTTGCTGTGGAGTCCGGCGGCCGATTACCGAAAGCGCGAGCTGTACATCGGCCCGCAACGTAGTTTCATTAGAAATCCATCCCCATCCAATATCCACCTTTTTTTCAATATCGTTCTGGTTGCACCCCTGAGGAAAATCGAAGCCAGGCGCTTCGGCCGCAGGCGAATTTTCTCTGACGTAGGCACACAAAATCTCCATCACCCGGACATGATCGCGACCCTTGTCGTGAAGCGTCGAATCTTGCGCGATCCTTTCAAGGGAGATAATCCCCCCTATTCTAACCTCAATATTTGGCTTACTTTCGGTAAAAACTTGCCATTCGCCAAAATGGCCTATTTCATCGCTGCCCTTCAGCGGAACTTCATCACCTTGCCACTGAATTACTGTCTTTTCGGTCGGCCATATGGAGATTTTGTATAGAGTGCCCTCCCAGACCTCATCGGTTTCACTATTGTAGTGTTGACCCCACTCACTACCGGTCATCCTTGATCGAGGCTCTGCCAGGTACTTATCTTTGAGTTCTTTGGCGCATAAGGTTGTCTTTGGCGTGCCGGTCCAAATCAGAACTGGCCTGCCAATTCTATTGACCGCCTTCTCGGAGCCCAATTGCTGCACGGCCGATGTAACTCGGTCGGTGATATGCCCTTCCTTCTGATAGCGGAGCGTTTGATGTTTCAGCACGGTCCCCCAGATCACGAAGGGTGCACCTAGGAGTGCTGCAACGAGTGCGCCAGCACCAAGGTTCGCCACGCTCTCGCCAAACAGAATGCGATATACAATCGCAAAGGCGGTCACATATGCCCCAGCGATCAACAGCGCGACGAACACCGCGAACGCTGGCCCCAATGATCTCGCAACCTGCCAGTCGGGCGCGGACCGGATGCCCAACCAATCGAACAAGTCCGGTGTCGGCTTTCTGTCGCCCATCTCTACCTAGTCTCCTGTTATTGCCGACCATCCTTGACTGGGCCGGTGTGCGCTGGCAAGAGCGGCACCGTTGACCAAATGTCGAACACGTTCCTTTGGTTGGCTCTCGCTCTTTACACGATGCGTCTCGCAAGACGGTCGGAGGCCACCTTCCTTTAGTTGCTTGCCCTCCCGCAGGGTCCGCCCCTGTTACAAATGCTGTGAAAACTACGGGGGCTCAGAAATCCCTACCACTGGGCGTCCAGAGACTAAGATAGGGTCCACGCTTGTTCCCTCTTGCTACCGTATACGCTTCGCCATGTTGCTGACGCTCAGACCGGCAGGTAGATCATCGCGCGTGGTGCTTTTTCCAAAGAATGCGAGCCGCATCACTGGGCTGTAGAATGCGCTCCAAGTACTCGGTTTCGGAAGTGGTTTAGAATGTGGTATGAACTCAAATATCTAGAATTATATTACCATATTTCAGCGTGTTAATGACTTTATATCGCGGACTTCGTCTCCGCCATATCCCTCTGGATTTACTGATTGAAGTCGGCAATTGGCTCGCACAATTCGCGAGATGCTGCATTCACACCTTCGCCTCTTCGATGACAGTTGTGGGGAAAGCTTGCTGCGCAGCTGCGGTTTCGATTGCCCCCCTGCCCACATAGCCGCCTCGACCAGCGTCACAGTTGAACGTTTGCCGGTTTTCGCCATCAGCGGCTCTGCAAGGTTGCGGCGTCGCGCGCCCGAGCTCTCTCGGGACAAGCGATCCGCAATCGCCCGATTGCAAACAACGTCTCGGATACCATGGACAGCGGGCAGCACTCCACAGGACAACTTGCCCCGCAGCGACGATGACAGCCGCCATCTCACCGCGGTCCGCCGCTGCGGAACCTACGCGCCCGCGCGCCGCGCGATCCAGACCGTGTGGCGGGAGCCGCGTTTGGTCCGACCGGCCCTGACCATATGCGCATGCGCCTCGAAACCTCCGCGCGACAGCCTGCGGCTAAACGCGTCATCCGGATGCGCCGACCAGACGGCCAGCACGCCCCCTTTGGTCAGGGCGCGTCGGGCCGCACTCAACCCGGCTTCGCTATAAAGACTGTCGTTTCCCGACCGCGTGAGCCCGTCCGGGCCATTGTCGACGTCCAGCAGGATCGCATCGAAGGCGCCCTCCGCCGCGCGGATTTCCGCGCCGACGTCGCCCAGCCTGATCTCGACTCGAGGGTCAGCTAGGCAGTCCTTGAACACGGACGCCATCTCTCGCCGCGCCCACTCCGCGAGCTCCGGCACGATTTCAGAGACGATCAGCCGCGCCGCCGAAGGCGCGACCGACTGGGCCGCGCGCAGGGTGAAACCCATGCCCAGCCCGCCGATCAACACCGAGGGCGCAGATCGGCCCCCTAGCTTTTCAAAAGCCAGGGTTGCCAGAGCCTCCTCCGAGCCCCCCAGCCTGCTGTTCATCAGCTCGTTGCCATCGCTGAGACGGATTGAATATTCCTCGCCGCGCCGGAAGAGCCGAAGCGTATCACCCTCAGGGGCGGCGGCAGTCGCAAGAAGCTCCCAGGGAAGCATGTGCATCTCCTGTTTCAGGTACGGATCATGCCCGGCCTAGCCCAAGCGGACGGGAAGAGAAAGCGATGAGCACCGCATTGGCGCATCGACAGCACAGGAGTCAGAGCACACACCGGACCGAAGGGAGTTCCACCCCCAAAAACGCCAAAAATCCCCGAAGGGATTTGGCTTTTTCAATCTCTGGAGAGAGAAATGGTGCGGTCGAGAAGACTCGAACTTCCACGGGAGTTACCCCACAGCGACCTCAACGCTGCGCGTCTACCAATTCCGCCACGACCGCACTGTCTTGACTTGGTGAAGCGGTCTCTACCGAAGGCCGCAGGGGATGTGAAGAGGAAAATCGACCCTTTCCGCGAAAAACTTGCACGACCTTACGGCAACTTCGAAATGGGCTTGTTGCCCCGCGGCTGGCCCGGCAGCGCGGGGCCGACTGCGGGGCGTCACTCGCTGATCTTGAAGCTTGGAATCTGCGCGCCAGCGCGGGTTACGGCCGGCGCCTGCGCCGACTGCGGCGCATCGCCTCCGAGCCATGTCGTGGCCTTGCGCAGCAATTGGGCCCGTTCCGGCAGGCCCGGCGCGAAGACCGGCGCAGCGCCAGCCTCAAGCGCGTCGAGCGCCCCGGCATACCAGCCAAGCGACAGGTCAGGACGCCGCGCCGCGCCGATCCCCTGGCTCAAGTGGTGGCCCAGCAGTTCGCCGTAGGGTGCCTGCCCCAGCGCCACCAGCAGCAGGGCCGAGCCAATGGCTGAATCGAGATCATCTGCCTTGTAACCTGACGCGAGGCAAATCTGCGCCGTCTTCTGAAGCTGCGCGGGTGCCATGCCGGAGCCGAGGATGAAGGTCTGCACCTCGGACAGAACCTCGACCGGCGGCTTGAGCGAAACGGCCGCCACCTGAGCGTGCAGCAGCGCGCCGAGGCCGCCGCATTGGTCATCGATCTGCGCCGCCGTGGCGCCGGGAACCTTGGCAATCAGCATTTCGCCCTGCGCGATGGCGTAGCTGCGTGTCAGGCAGAGCTGCTCGGCCAGCGCCGAGTCGGCATCCGTCATCGACGCTTCGGTTACATGGCCGCCGTTGGCGGTGGTCATCAGGCACAGCGTATTGCAGTGCGATTGCAGCGACAGCGCGACAGGAACCTCTCCGAAGAAATTTGGCAGCACGGGCACCCCGGCCCCGGCGACCCCCTGCACGACCGGCTGCGCGCTTGGCACAGGTGCGCCGGCAAAGGCGAGCTGGCCCTGCGGTGCCGGCGGCTGGGATTGAACTTGCGGGCTCGGGACCCGCGCCATCTGCGTTTGAGCGGCCACCGCCTTCGAGCAGGAGCCGCGCTGACAGGTGAACATCGCCGGCGTCACGTTGAACGCCTGGAAGTCATTCCGCTCATACCCGTCCGGGGTCGAAGCAAAGACCCGCACCGCGCAGCTTTGCGCGTTGCACCAGAACGCCGAGCCGGTCACCGAGGTATCAAGGATATAGTCGGTCTGGCCGTCGCCGTTGATATCTGAAAGCTGAATGAACCCCGAGCGCTGCACCAGTTGCTCGGCCGAAGGGTCCGAGCTCCTGGCGATCTCGTTCACCGCCTCGGCAACCACCGACGGAAGCCCGTAATGTCCGGCGATCGAGTCGGAGGCCTGCGTGCCCGAGCCGTTCATCTGCTCGTCGCGGAAGGCAATCAGCAGTCCGCGCACACCCTGCGGGTTCTGGGCGATCAACCGCGCCGTGGCCGGGCCACCTGCCTGCGCGCGGTGGTAGGAACCGATGAGGAAGTCGCGCTCGTAGTCCGTCAATTGTCCGGTCGCCGCGTACCCCATATGCGCCTGATAGGATGCGATAGCCGCCCGCGACTGGCTGCCGAGGATGCCGTCAGGCGTGCCGGCATTGAAACCAAAATAGTTGAGGGCCGATTGCGACATGCGGCTCATCTCGCGGGTGACGGACGAGACATCGGCGCTGCTTCTCGTCCCGCCCTGCCGCGGCGCCGTGGACTTGCGGGATACAACCTGCCGTTTGGGCTGGTTCGCGATGGCACTGCCGATGATGCCGCCGACCAGCCCGCCGACAAACGCATTGTCCGCCGCAGCCGCCGTCGGTGCCACCAAGAGACCTATGCACAAGACGCCCAGAATTGAGTTCAGTTTCATTTTGAACGTCCTCCAATCACCGCCTGAAATCGCAAGCCCCGACTCCAAAATTGAAGCCTCAAAATCGCCAAGGAACTCTTAATGGCCGCAGGCGGCACAGCCCTCCAGCCGTGTTGACCTGTGAAGGCTTAGGCCCTAATCGCTCGAACATGGTTGAATGGATCACGACAGACGGGCTGACCGGCTACGACGAGGCGGTCGCCTTCATGGAAACGCGCGCAGCGGCGATCGCCGCGGGCGAGGCGGAAGAACTGATCTGGCTGGTCGAGCATCCGCCTCTCTATACCGCAGGCACCTCCGCCAAGATCGAGGACCTGCGCGATCCGCAGCGTTTCCCGGTTCATGACACCAAGCGAGGCGGGCAATACACCTATCACGGCCCCGGCCAGCGGGTGGTCTATGTCATGCTCGATGTGGCCCGGCGCGGACGCGACGTGCGCCGCTTCGTGCAGCAGCTCGAATCCTGGGTGATCGCGGCGCTCGCCGAGTTCAACGTCACCGGCCACATCCGCGACGGCCGCGTTGGCGTCTGGGTCGAGCGGCCCGACAAGCCGCTCCTGGCCGACGGGCGCGTCACCGAGGACAAGATCGCCGCCATCGGCATCCGCCTGCGCAAATGGGTCAGCTTCCACGGCATCTCGATCAACGTCGAACCGGAACTCGGGCATTTCGACGGGATCGTGCCCTGCGGCATCACTGAATACGGCGTGACCTCGCTGGTCGACCTCGGCCTGCCGGTGTCGATGGATGATCTCGACGTCGCCCTGCGCCGCAGCTTCGATGTGACTTTCGGCGAGCTGCCGGACCCCGAGGCCTGATCTAACCCGCCAGCAGGCGGGCCTTCACGTCCTCGGCCGCGAACTCGACCAGCGCGCGCACCTTGCGCGGCAGCATGGCACCCTCGAGGTAGACCGCATTGAGATCATGCCGCGGTTTTTCCACCCCGGCCATCACCTCGACCAGCCTGCCTGCCTCGAGATCGCCCGTCACCACGAATTCCGGGCAATAGGCGATCCCCTGCCCTGCCGCGGCAAGGTCGCGCGCCACCCGCGCACTGTTGACCAGCATGCGGCTGCGCACAGGCACCTCGCGCACGGCATCCTCCGGCCCGAACCGCCAGCGCTGCGCGCTGCGCTGGTTGGTGTCGTGGATGCAGGCATGTCCGGCCAACGCTTCGGGGGTCTCGGGCGCGCCGTGTCTGGAGATGTAGGCCGGCGAGGCGACGAGTTTCATGCCGAACCGGCCCAGACGCCGGGCCTTGAGCGTGTTGTCGGTCAGCCGCCCGATACGGAAGGCAAGGTCGATGCCTTCGAGGGCGAGGTCCGTATAGGCATCCGAAAGGCGCAGTTCCACCGTCAGGTCCGGGTGTGGCGCGGCGAAGCGGTTCAAAAGGTCCGCAGCGTAGATCTCGCCAAAGGTCACCGGGGCCGCCACGCGCAACACACCGGAAAAACCCCGCGACTCGTCCTCGACCGTGCCGAGAAAATCGTCGAGTTCCTCTATCCAGGCCGGGGCGCGGGCCAGCAGTTTCTCGCCCGCCGGTGTCAGCCCCACGCGCCGCGTGGTGCGCTGCAGCAGCCGCGTGCCGAGCCGCGCCTCGAGTTCGGCAACGTATTTCGAGGTCAGCCGGTTCGACACCCCCATGCGCTCGGCCGCCGCGGTGAAGGAGCCGGTCTGCGCGGTGGCGACGAAGGCGCGGATCTGGTCAACGATGTCCATGGCACATTCCGAACACTGTATGGATAGTGTTCCAACATAATCGCCATTTCTTTCCGAAATGCCAGACCGCATATTTCCCTCAACGGCAGCCGGACTGCCTCAGCCTTTCCCGCATCGCGGGACACAAAAGGAGAGAAACCATGGCAACCAGCGACGCGCCTCTCGACATTGGTCAGGTGAGCCTGACGGTGAACGACATGACCAAGGTCGGCGATTTTTACCAAGCCGCCCTCGGGCTCGAGAAACTGTCTGACGACGGCACCGAGGCCCGCTTCGGCGCTCACGGCCGCAGTCTGATCGCACTGCGCCTGGACAAGGCCGCGCCGCGCCACAGCCCGCGCGCGGCGGGGCTCTTCCACACGGCCTTCCTGCTGCCGTCGCGTGCCGATCTCGGCGCCTGGCTGCATCACGCCGCCGAGACCCGCATCCCGCTTCACGGCGCTTCGGACCACCTCGTGAGCGAAGCGCTCTACCTTGCCGACCCCGAGGGCAACGGCATCGAGATTTACATCGACCGCCCGCGCGATCAGTGGAGACACAAGGGCGGCGAGATCGAGATGGCCACCAACCACCTCGACCTTCAGAACGTCGCGGACAGCGCCGCGGACCTGTGGCGGGGCGCGCCTGCGGGCACCGTGGTGGGGCACGTCCACCTGCAAGTGGGGCAGCTCGACCCGGCCGAGGCGTTCTATTCGGGCACCTTGGGGATGGCGGTGACCAACCACTATCCTGGCGCCACCTTCTACGGTTCGGACGGCTATCACCATCACCTCGCCTCGAACATCTGGAACAGCCGCGGCGCGGGATCGAAGAAAGGCCCGACGACAGGGCTGACCGAGATCGAGCTGCGCGGCACCGCGCAGGAAATCGAGGCCATCCGCAGCCGCGTCCCCGCCGAGACCCCCCTGGTCGATCCGTGGGGCACCACCTTCACCCTGAGCCGGAAGGACTGAGACCATGTTGATCGACGGAAAATGGACCGCCAACTGGCAGCCGGTGCAGAAGGCCGACGAGAAAGGCCGCTTCGTGCGGCAGGACTCGAGCTTCCGAAACTGGATCACCGCTGACGGCAGCGCCGGCCCTACCGGGACCGGCGGCTTCAAGGCCGAGGCAGGGCGCTACCGGCTCTACGTCGCGCTGATCTGCCCCTGGGCCTCGCGCACGCTGATCGCCCGCAAGCTGAAGGGGCTGGAAGAGATTGTCCCGGTCACCGTGGTCAACCCCAGGCTCGACGATCAGGGCTGGAGTTTCGGCGGCTTCCCCGGTGCCGACGCAGACCCGCTCTACGGCGCACTGCACCTGCACGAGCTTTACACCCGCGCCGACCCGCATGTGTCGGGCCGCGCGACCGTGCCTGTGCTCTGGGACGAAAAACTTGGCGTCATGGTAAACAACGAAAGCGCGGACATCGTGCGGATGTTCGACACCGCGTTCGAAGGCATCGCGCCCTCGGAAATCCGCCTCGCTCCCGAGGATCTCGTGGCGGAGATCGACAGCGAGAGCGCGCGCATCTATCGGCGCTACAACAATGGCGTCTACAAGGCCGGATTCGCCAGCTCGCAGGAAGCCTACGACGAAGCGGTGACCGAGCTTTTCGACGAGATGGCGCGTATCGAGGACCGCCTGTCGGACGGCCGCCCCTTCTACTTCGGCGACCGGATGACCGAGACCGACATCCGCATCTTCGTCACCTCAATCCGTTTCGACGCGGCTTATCACGGCCTCTTCAAGTGCAATATCAAGCGCCTGGAAGATCACCCGAACCTTCAGGCCCACATGTTGCGCCTGCTGAACACCGGGGGCATCGCCGAGACGGTAGACCTCGAGCACATCAAGGCGGGCTACTACGGCATCAAGGCGCTCAATCCGCTGCGCATCGTGCCTGCCGGCCCCGCGGCTCTGTCCGCGGAAATAGCGAAGGCCAAATCAGCGTTTTGAACCTGCCCGCGGACAGCCCGTTTGGCGCGGCGCGGGGTTCGCCCCCGCGCCCTTGGTCCCGGCAGGAATTCGCCACTTCTCAAACTGCCCGATCTGCCTGCAACAAGCTGCTTCGCTGACCTCGGATCGGCGTTACCGCAGCTTGGAATGCCCGCCTGTGGCAAGATGACCCGTCATGCGTATTGAAAACCGCCGAGAGATTGTATACTGCCGCATACAGCTCGCTTGACCCGGCTCGCCAGATATTTCTGAGTTTCGGTACTCAAGCGGAAACGGACACCAAAACGGCGGGTCAAACATGAGCTTGTACACTGAATACCTGGAAGAGATTGCCACGCGCAAGGCGCAGGGGCTGAACCCCAAGCCCATCGAAGACGGCGCGCTCGTCGAGGAACTCATCACCCAGATCAAGGACACCGACAGCGTCCACCGCGCTGACGCCCTCAAGTTCTTCATCTACAATACCTTGCCGGGCACCACCAGCGCCGCGGGCGCCAAGGCGGGCTTCCTGAAGGAGATCATCCTCGGCACCGCAACCGTTGCGGAGATCACCCCGACCTTCGCCTTCGAGCTGCTGTCGCACATGAAGGGCGGCCCCTCGATCGCCGTGCTGCTCGACCTCGCCCTGGGCGATGACGCCGAGATCGCACGCCAGGCAGCCGAAGTCTTGAAGACTCAGGTCTTCCTCTACGAGGCCGACATGGGCCGCCTCGAGTCGGCCTACAAGGCAGGCAATGCGGTGGCGACCGACCTGCTCGAAAGCTATGCCAAGGCGGAGTTCTTCACCAAGCTTCCCGAGATCGACGACGAGATCAAGATCGTCACCTATATCGCCGCCGAAGGCGACATCTCGACCGACCTTCTGTCGCCGGGCAACCAGGCGCACTCGCGCTCGGACCGCGAACTGCACGGCAAGTGCATGATCAGCGAAAAAGCCCAGAAGGAAATCGAGGCGCTGAAGCTCCAGCACCCCGGCAAGCGCGTGATGCTGATCGCCGAAAAGGGTACGATGGGCGTGGGCTCCTCGCGGATGTCCGGCGTCAACAACGTCGCGCTCTGGACCGGCAAGCAGGCCAGCCCCTACGTGCCCTTCGTCAACATCGCACCGGTTGTGGCGGGCACCAACGGCATTTCGCCGATCTTCCAGACCACCGTGGGCGTGACCGGCGGCATCGGCCTCGACCTGAAGAACTGGGTCAAGAAGCTCGATGAAAACGGCAAGCCGATCCTCAACAACGAGGGCAACCCGGTGCTCGACCAGAAGTATTCGGTCGAGAGCGGCACCGTGATGACGATCAACACCAAGACCAAGAAGCTGTGCAACGAAGCCGGCGACGAGGAACTGGCAGACGTCGCTTCGGCATTCAGCCCGCAGAAAGTCGAGTTCATGAAGGCCGGCGGCTCCTACGCCATCGTCTTCGGCAAGAAGCTCCAGAGCTTCGCGGCCGAAACGCTGGGCGTCGAGCCGACCCCCGTCTTCGCCACGAACAAGGAAGTCAGCCACGAAGGCCAGGGCCTGACCGCCGTCGAGAAGATCTTCAACCGCAACGCCCGCGGCACCACGCCTGGCAAGACGCTGCACGCCGGGTCGGACGTGCGCGTGAATGTCAACATCGTCGGCAGCCAGGACACCACTGGCCTGATGACCTGCCAGGAACTCGAGGCGATGGCCGCCACGGTGATCTCGCCGTCGGTCGACGGGGCCTATCAGTCCGGCTGTCACACCGCCTCGGTCTGGGACAAGAAGGCGCAGGCCAACATCCCCAAGCTGATGTCCTTCATGAACAACTTCGGCCTGATCACCGGCCGCGACCCGAAGGGCGCCTACCACGCGATGACCGACGTCATCCACAAGGTGCTGAACGACATCACCGTGGATGACTGGGATATCATCATCGGCGGCGACAGCCACACCCGCATGTCCAAGGGCGTCGCCTTCGGTGCCGACTCCGGCACCGTGGCACTGGCGCTGGCGACCGGCGAGGCGACGATGCCGATCCCTGAATCGGTTAAGGTGACCTTCAAGGGCAAGATGGCCGACCACATGGACTTCCGCGACGTGGTGCACGCCACCCAGGCGCAGATGCTCCAGCAGCACGGCGACAACGTCTTCCAGGGCCGCGTCATCGAAGTGCACATCGGCACCCTGCTGGCCGACCAGGCCTTCACCTTCACCGACTGGACCGCAGAGATGAAGGCCAAGGCCTCGATCTGCATTTCCAACGATGAAACGCTGATCGGCTCGCTCGAACTCGCGAAACACCGCATCCAGGTGATGATCGACAAGGGCATGGAGAACACGGCCGGCACGCTGCAGGGCCTGATCGACAAGGCGGACAAACGCATCGCGGAGATCCGCTCGGGCGAGAAACCCGCGCTGACGCCCGACGACAACGCCAAGTACTTCGCCGAGGTCGAGGTCGACCTCGACCAGATCGTCGAGCCGATGATCGCCGACCCTGATGTCAACAACGCCGATCCGTCGCGCCGCTACACCCACGACACCATCCGCCCGGTCTCGTACTACGCCGGCGAGAAGAAGGTGGACCTCGGCTTCGTTGGTTCCTGCATGGTGCACAAGGGCGACATGAAGATCGTCGCGCAGATGCTGAAGAACATCGAGCAGTCCCAGGGCAAGGTCGAGTTCAAGGCACCGCTCGTGGTGGCCGCGCCGACCTACAACATCATCGACGAACTGAAGGCCGAGGGCGACTGGGAGATCCTGCAGAAGTACTCGGGCTTCGAGTTCGACGATCTCTTCCCGAAGACCCAGAACCGCACCGAGTACGAGAACATCCTCTATCTCGAGCGTCCGGGCTGCAACCTCTGCATGGGCAACCAGGAAAAGGCCGCCAAGGGCGACACCGTCCTGGCCACCTCGACCCGCCTCTTCCAGGGCCGCGTCGTGGAGGACAGCACCGAGAAGAAGGGCGAGTCGCTGCTTGCCTCGACCCCGGTCGTCGTGCTTTCGGCCATCCTCGGCCGGACGCCCAACATCGAGGAGTACAAGGCCGCGGTGGAAGGCATCGACCTGACCAAGTTCGCGCCGCCGCTCGCTGCGCCGGCAACTTCGCGCTCGGCCCACTTCTGATCCGCGACGCGCGGCGTTGATCCTGTCCCTGGCGGCACCCAGCCGCCAGGGACTTCCGCGGGCCGGGAACCGAGACCTCCTCGGGTCCCGGCCCGTTGCGTTTCTGGGCCCGCGCCTTGGTGCGAGAAGCGCTCCACCTCCCCGCGCGTCCCGTGCTACATCCGCTCCGACAAGCCGGAGACCCCCATGCGCGCGCCCAACCTGCCCCTCACCCGCGATCTCGTCCTCATCGGAGGAGGCCATGCGCATGCCCTGCTGCTGCGCATGTGGGGGATGAACCCTCTGCCCGGCGCGCGGGTGACGGTGATCAACCCCGGCCCCACCGCCCCCTATTCCGGCATGCTGCCCGGCTTCGTCGCCGGGCACTACGCGCGCGCCGAGCTCGACATCGACCTGGTGAAGCTGGCGCGTTTCGCCGGGGCGCGGGTGGTCCTCGGCGCAGTGACCGGGATCGACCGGGCCGCGCGGCAGGTGCATGTGACAGGCCGCGCGCCCATCGGATTCGACGTGGCATCCGTGAACATCGGCGTGACCTCCGCCATGCCCGACCTGCCGGGCTTTGCCGAACATGCCCTGCCCGCCAAGCCCCTCGGTGCGCTTGCCTCGGGCTGGGCGGCCTACCGCGACAAGGGCGGCCCGGCGTCGGCGGCGGTGATCGGCGGCGGCGTGGCGGGGGCAGAGCTGGCCTGCGCCATGGCGCATGCGCTGGCCGCCCGCAACCGCCCGGCGCAGGTCCATCTGGTCGAACGCGGCACGGCGCTCACCGCGCTGCGCCCGAAGGCCCGCAACAAGCTGCACGCCGCGCTCGCGGCGCAGGGCGTGACGCTCCTCGAGAACGCAGAGATCCTTGAGGTCACCGCCCGCGGGCTGACCCTCGCCGATGGCCGCCAAATCACCGCCGAATTCATCATCGGCGCCGCCGGCGCGCGCGCGCAGGGCTGGCTTCGGGACAGCGGACTGGAGCTCGAAGATGGCTTCATCAGGGTCTCGCCGAGCCTGCAAAGCTCGGATCCAGCGATCTTCGCCACCGGCGATTGCGCCCATCTGAGTGCCAGCCCCCGGCCCAAGGCCGGGGTCTTTGCCGTGCGCCAGGCGCCGATCCTGCTGCACAATCTCCGCGCCATGCTTTCGGGCCGCGAAGATCTGCGCACCTACCGACCCCAGCGCGATTACCTCAAGCTGATCTCGTTGGGGGGCAAGTCGGCCTTGGCAGACAAGGCGGGCCTCGCGCTCTCCGGACCGCTGATGTGGCGCTGGAAGGACCACATCGACCGCAGCTTCATGCGCAAGTTCCAGGAGCTGCCGCAAATGAGCCCGCCGGTGCTGCCTCGGCATCATGCGGCGGGCATGGAAGAGGCGCTCGGAACCACGCCCATGTGCGGCGGCTGCGGCGCCAAGGTCGGGCGCGACGCGCTTGCATCGGCGCTCTCGACCCTGCCCGCGCCGGTCCGCCCCGATGTCACCGCCCTGCCGGGCGACGATGCGGCGCTGCTGCTCACCGGGGGCGCAAAACAGGTCATGACCGTCGATCATCTGCGCGCCTTCGTCGAGGATCCCGAGGTCATGGCGCGCATCACCTGCATCCACGCGCTTGGCGACGTCTGGGCGATGGCGGCTGCGCCGCAGGCGGCCGTCGCCAGTCTGACCTTGCCGCGCATGTCGGAGCCGCTGGCCGAACGCACACTGACCGAATGCCTGGGCGCAATCACCGAAATCCTGCGGGCCGAGGGCGCCGAACTGGTCGGCGGCCATTCGGCGATGGGAGACGAGCTGAGCATCGGGCTGACGATCACCGGCCTTTGCGAGGCCGCCGCGATCACGTTGGGCGGCGCAAGACCTGGCGACACGCTGATCCTGACCAAGCCGATCGGCACCGGCGTGATCATGGCGGCCGAGATGGCGGGCGCGGCGCAGGGCGCGTGGGTCGCCGCCGCACTGAAGCATATGACGACGCCGCAGGGCGCCGCCGCGCGGCTTCTGCGGCATGCCCACGCGATGACCGACGTCACCGGGTTCGGACTCGCCGGGCATGTGCTGAACATCTGCACCGCGTCAGGCGTGGGCGCGCGGCTGGAGATCGAGAAGGTGCCGCTGCTGCCCGGTGCCGAGGCGCTGTCCGCCGCGGGCCATGCATCGACGCTCTATCCCAAGAATCGCGCTGCCCTGCCCTTCCAGCCCATGGGCCCGAGGCCGGACCTCATGTTCGATCCGCAGACCGCAGGCGGTCTTCTGGCCGCTGTGCCCGGCGACACAGGCAAGACGCTGGCAGATCTGCGTGCCGCGGGGTTCCCTGCCGTGGCGATCGGCAAGATCACCGAGAAGCGCGGTCAGATCGAGATGGTCTGAAGCGTTTCGGCCATGCGATCGGCCAGCACATCCAGCGCCGCCGCGTCGAGGGCCGGGGTCTCGAAGCGCTCGATCATCTTCGGCGACATCGCCCGCATCGACTTGGCATAGGCCAGATCATAGTGATCTGCCGCCAGCGAGGCGCAGAGCTCGAGCCGCTGCCCAGCATCGATCAGCGCCTCCCAGCGCTCCACCAGCTCGTGGCCGCGGTGATAGCGCAGCGGCGAGAGCTTGTCCTTCAACGCCGGGCCGTCCGAGAGGATGTCGTCATAGGCCTCATCAAGGTAGCGCGCCCGCGCTTCGAGCGGCGCGCCGACCTCGACCCAGGGCGCGACCTTCATCGCGTCCCAGATGGCGGGTGGAATCAGCAGCTGGCCGATCTTGCTGCTCTCGGCCTCGACCAGCACCGGACGGGACGGATCGAGTGCATCGAGCGCCTGCACCAGTTCGGTCTCGAACCGCTTCTGGCTGGGCTGCCCGCCCGGCATGTCGCCGAGCAGCGAGCCGCGGTGCCGCGCCAGCCCTTCCAGGTCGATGACCTGCACGCCGCGCGCCGCGAGCCGCGGCAGCAGCGCGGTCTTGGCAGTGCCCGTATGCCCGCCGAGCTGGATGAGCTTGAACGGCAGCGGCGAATCGTAAAGCGCGGCGGTGACGAGGCGCCGGTAGGTGCGATAGCCGCCCTCCACCGCCTCGGCCCGCCAGCCGATCTGCTGCAGCATCCAGGCAAAGGAGCCCGAGCGCTGCCCGCCCCGCCAACAATAGACCAGCGGCTTCCATCCGCCCTCGTGGTGCGCCAGAGGGCCCTCGATATGCGCCGCGGCATTGCGGAACACCAGCGCGGCCCCGAGTTTGCGCGCAAGGAAGGGCGATTGCTGCTTGTAAATGGTTCCGACCCGCGCCCGCTCTTCATTGTCGAGCACCGGAAGGTTGATCGCGCCGGGGACATGATCCTCGGCGAACTCGGCCGGGCTGCGCACGTCGATGACGGTGTCGCAGCCGTGTCGGAGGAAGTCGGAAAGCTGGGTCATCTTGCGTGGCATGATGCAGTTGGTAGCGCGCCGCGCGGGCTGAAGAAAGCGTCATCTCGGGCGACGCGAGGGCATCCGAATTTTTTCGACAAAAGCCTCTGGACACTCCCGGATTGCTCGACTAAACCCCGCCTCACCCGAAGGCGATGCCTTCTCCCGTGCCCGGGTAGCTCAGGGGTAGAGCAGTGGATTGAAAATCCTCGTGTCGGTGGTTCGATTCCGCCCCCGGGCACCACTTCTTCCAGAGAAGACAGTGATGACAGCGCCTTAGGTCGCATGTGTGCTGTCGTGCGCCCCTCCCGATCAGTCGGCTGCGCTTCAAAGCGCGCAATTCCGCGCTCACGCAATGATGCGTGCTTTTCCACAGCCCGGATGCAATGATGCGCGAGAGGCTCGGCACAGGGCGAACTTGAAAGCCCCGCAAGACAACGCCAGCGCGACGCCTAACGCTTTCGCCAATTTAGGAAAGCGCACCAACGGCATGCGAAACCCGAAGTCGAAGGCTCACCGCCGCAGAGCGCCAAGAGGAATTCCGGTGCGTATGCAAGCTCCACACCTTTCGGGCATTACCACCGTGCACATGAGCCGCGACAGCCTCCTAGTGGCAGACCCTATCGTCGGATGACCCAGGTGGAATACCACGCAACGGTGGTGGCTCACTGCTGACCCAACTTCGGAAGCCTGAATTCGTTGCGAAGGGTCGGGCGTGCCGACGTGGACACAGCGGCTCAATCGAGAGGCCATGCTGGGCGACGGCGTAAAAAATGGCGACCTCGACGGCTGCTCCACAGCGGCTTTCACATCTAACGCGGATTCTTTACCCCAAACCGGTTGTTTGAGGACACCGCAGCGAACTTCCGCTCTCCGCCCTCCCTCCCTTGTGACTTCGCAGGCGCAGCGCAAATCGCGCACTTGGAGCGAGCGGCCGAAAGGTCGGCGGACTGGTCAAGCAGAACGCGCTTAGAGAAGGTCCGCTTCACCTGAACCCGAGGATTTGCTCGAAGGTCACGTTTCGGCTGCGCCCGGACGCACGCAGGAGCGAGTCGTCTGTCCGCCTAGGGCTGGGCGCGGTCGGACGATACGCGGCTAGAAAACTCGTACCGCAATGTCAAAGAAGGCGCGGCCCACGTGAAGCAATTGCGGAAGGAGGCATGCAAGACCAGCCGCCGCAGAAGCCGTCCGCAGAGGCGCCTTGGCACGCGAGAGCGTGCAAGGATGCCGCGCCAAGCTTGATGGTTACAATCCTCCGATCTACTGCCGTGTCGCTGCTGCAGAGCCGAGACCGCCTGCCGAAACTCCAAGGGTTCTGAATTATTCGCCTGTCGACGCCCGGTATGCCCCCAATTGGGCACTCCACTTCACCTAGGACTTCTTGCTCGCCACGACGTACGGACCCAAGCCCGCTGACTATCACTAAGTTGACCTCAACAAGACGACGAGGGTCGACATGACCGAAACCACCACCGCCCGCCTCATCGCCGACGCCATCGACGGCTGCGGCAAGACGCAGCGCCAGATCGCCGACGAGATGGGCTACGAGCGCCCGAACGTCATTTCGATGATGAGGATCGGCGAGATGCGCATCCCGATCGAGCGCATTCCCGCCTTTGCTAAGGCGACTGGCATCGCCGTGGAGCTTCTCACGCGGACCGCCATGGCCGAATATATGCCCGAAGCCTGGAAGGCGTTGGCGGTTGCAACGCCGCAAGAAGTTCAGCTGAACGTCCCTGCCCCCTCCGCTGTCGTCGAGCGCTTCAAGAGAAGCTGCCAAACCGAGCGCCGGAGCTACGGCGACATGCTCGAAATCTTGCTCGACATTTGTTTGGGACGGGAAGATCGAGCGCATGGTCTAGCGCGTCCAGCGCGAGCAGTAGGAGGGAGCGCGACAGCGTCGCGGTCCATGCCTTCAGATGCCGCAAAAGATGCACGAACTGCAACCTCCAGCCAGCGTGAAAGGTTGCAGCGATCGGAGCTTTACCGAAGTGCCCCGGCAAGGAAGACTCCTTGCCGGGGCTGCTGCTAGCGCTGGAAAATCGATGATATGAAATGTTTGCCGTCACCGTCAGCACCGGGAGAATTCCGGCGATCTGTTCTGATGGGTCCTCCGGCCGAGACGCCCACTCACGGACATCGATCAGGGTGTTCCCACTAAGCGTGTTTGTCGAGCCATGTCGCACACTCACTATGGATCGCGTTCTATCCTTTTGGATAGCACCCCATTCACGGACCACAGTCACGGTAGAGCTCGCAGACGCGAAAGCGCGCATAGAGCGACTTCATGTAGGAGCTGCTCGGCGCTCGCCGCACGAAGGCCGTGGAGGCGACACGCCCTAAGACGCTCGGAGAAGCAGCGCGTTGCCGTCTGTTCGAGCAGGCGCGACACCGAGACTAGTGAATGTCGCGGCGTCAATTGCAATCCGGTCGCACTGAACGCAACGAGTACTCTGAGCCTCGCCGCTGCGGCAGCGGGACGAGCGCATAGATGCGATCATCCGGTTCGCGCGCCGCCGAAACCCAGAAGCGACAGCACGCAATACTCCGCTCTCAGAGCTCACAAGTTCGCGTCACGGCAAGACAACGCCCTTCGTCGTCTCCTATTCCACTGCGCATGCCGCTGGCCGGAAGCAGCGGCAAATTCGGAACTTTCACCCGAACGATTAAGAGCTGATCAGGTCGTCGAAATAGCCCACCTCATCGCCGTTGCTGACAAAGGTTACCTCCCCCGTCAGCACCACGCCGGCATTGAAGAACACCGCGTCGCCGTCGTTCCGCAGAAGCACGAGATCGCTGTCCTCCCACATGAGCAGATCAAGATCCCCATCGAGGTCATAGTCCGCCTGCGCCTGAACATTGCCCGAGATCGACGGGTCGAACGAAGAAAGTTCAAATGCGGCGCCGCCTAAAACCTCGACGATCTCGAAGACCCGAAGGCCCGGCGCATGCTCTGCCTCATCGCCCACGACCCCCGCGCTGATGACTTCAATGGCCGGATCATGATCGAACTGTCCGGCTTCGATTGTACCGATCAGCCCGTCGGAATCGCCCCGGAATGCGGGCTCCACCCCCGTCTGATGCCCTCCTGCCCCGTCGTTCATGTAGGTGACGATCGCCCGGTTCTCGCCGGTCACGATGTAGATGATATCATTGTCGCCATCGCCGTCGAGATCGAGCACCTGGCCATCTCCGATTCCACCCTCCCCCGAGGCGCCGAAGCCGGTCACCTGCAGACCGCCGGACCCGTCGTTGACAAACGCGTTGAGCCCGTACCAGTCGCTTCCGGTGAAGACGGCCGCATCCAGAGCGGCGTTGTCATCGAGGTCGGCGAACATGGCATCACTCCGCTGCTCACCCAGGTCGTATGGCGTCGCCGCCAGAGAAGCGAAATTCCCCGCCCCGTCGTTGTCGAAGATCATCACCTCCATGGCCGCGATGCTGTTCGCGATGAAATCGATGTCCCCATCGCCATCGACATCGCCTAGGTCGACCGGGTTCAGCAGCTCGTAGAGCGATGCCGTGCCGCTGATGTAGACCGGCGAGACATCCATGATCACCGGCGCCGTCGACACGCGCGGGGCGGCAAAATGCCCGGTTCCGTCGTTCTCGTATATGCTGGTGACAAGATCGAACTCGAAGTCGTCCACACCGGTGTCCGGTGGCAGATAGGGCGGCGCGACCAGAAGGTGCAGGAAGTCGTTGTCCCCATCACCGTCGAGATCGGTCGTGAGCAACGTGCCGTCGCCGCGCAGAATCCCGGCCGGCTGCACGGTGAAGCCGCCGGTGCCATCGTTGAGCGCGAGCATCACTTCGTCATCTCGCAGGAACCACAGGTCCGGGCTCGGCCCAGAGGCGGACGCAGAGGGGGTGAACTCCAGAAAGTCGGTCCGAACCGGCTCGCCCCCGCTAGGCGTGCCGACCAGCTCGATCCTGTCGCCGGGGGCCAGGTCGAGCCCTTTGATAACATGCTCCGCCGCGCCGGCCCCGGTGACGATGGCGTCGCCGGAGGTCCCGCTCCAAAGCCAGTCGTCGACCTGCACGCCGTTCACGAGGACGCGCATCCGGCTCACGCCATCGGTCTCGTCGAAATAGCCGACGGTCAGATCGTAGCGGTCCTCGGTGCCGGTGAAATGGAAAGCCGCCCGCTGGGTGCCGAGACCGCCGGCCTGCAGGTAGGACCCGCCCGAGGCCCAGGGGTTCGTGACCACCTCGAAGCCCTTCAGGATCTCGAGGGTCTCCGCCTCGACACGCAACGGGGCGCCTTCTGGCGGGGCCTCGCGGATGTCGAGGAAATCCACGCGGAGAGGCTCGCCGCCGTCCGCCGTCCCGACGAGGCTCAGCACGTCCCCCGGGGTCATTTCGATCTCGGGCAGCACATGGTGCATCAGCGCGTCCCCGGTCACGATCCGGCCCGCGGGGTCCGTATCCCAGACCCATTCGTCGAGCGTCTCGCCGTTCAGCTCTACCCGCAACCTGCTCGCGCCGTCGCTCTCGTCGAAATAGCCGATCGTCAGGCTGTAGGTGCCCTCGGCCCCGGAGAAGCTGCCCGTGGCCCTGGCCTCGCCGGTGCCGGTGGCCTGCAGGTAGGCCCCGTCCGAGGCCCAGACATTGCGCCATGGCTTGAAGCCGCCTTCGATGCTGAACGTCTCGGCTTCGGTCCGGCCGGGCGTGATCTCGGCGAAGCTATGGCCCGGCGCGCTGTACTCGACCACGTAGCCAAAGCGGGAGTTGGGGTTTGGCGGCACCCCGGCGTCGGCCCAGGTGCCGGTCGGATAGAGCGCATGGGCCAGCAGGTAGTCCTCGCCGCCCGCGTCGTTCGGCTCTTGCCCGCCCCAGTCGGCGTAACCGATTGCCCCGACGGTGCTGTTCCAGAACACCTGCCCCGCCTCGGGGCCGCCGGCCCAGCTCCAGACCCCCTCACTCGCCGCGTCGGACCCACCAACCCAGACGTTGGGCGGTGTCACCGAGAGCACGAAGGCGTTCTCCTCCTCCGAGGTGATCGTGGCCAGGTAGCCCGGCAGGCCGAGGTGACCACGGCTCTCGGCGTCGGCCCGGGCCTCGACCCAGGTCAGCGGCCCCTCGACAAATTCGTACCAATGGCCATTTCCGCCCTCGGCCTCGGTCCATTGCACCGGCCCGCCGAGTTGCTGCTCCTCGAAGCGGGCGATGAAGAGATCGCGCTCGCCGTTAGTGTCGTCCGGGACAAGGTTCGCCGCGTAGCTCGTGAACAGCACGCCCGACCCATCGGGCAAGAACTGCGGCCAGAAACTCTGCGCGTCGCCGATCTCGCCCGCGATATTGGCCGACAGCACGGTGAGCGCGCCCGAGACGAGGTCCTTCACGAAGACATCCTGCGCGCCGTTGTCATCGCGGACCGCGAGCCCGGCTGTATCGCTGTAGAAGGCGATCTTCGTGCCGTCCGGAGAGAACACCCCGCCATAGCTGTCCGCCACCCACTGGTTGCCTAGGCTGTCGGTGGAGACCAGCGTGATTTCTCCGCTCACGAGGTCCTTGATGAAGAGGTCCTGCGCCCCGTTGCCATCGCCGGTGACAAAATTCGTCGCGCGACTGGCGAACAGCAGCTTGCTGCCGTCTGGCGAAAAACTGCCTTCCGAGCTGTCGCCATTGCCCTCGGTCCCATCAGCCCCAACCGAAAGACGCAGCACCTCGCCGGTGGTCAGATCCTTTGTGAAGATGTCGCGCACGCCGTTGCCGTCATCTTCGATCAGGTTGTCCGCGAGGCTCGAGAAAGCGAAGCGCGATCCGTCCGGTGTGAAGCCGACCCCGACGCTGTAGTTGTTCGCCGCCTGGCCCGCGGCGCTGCTCGACAGCATGTGGATATCGCCGCTGGCAATGTCCTTGAGGAAGACCGCGTCGCCCACCAGGGTCAGGCCCGGAATGAGATTGGTGGCGTAGCTGGTAAAGGCGATCTGCGTCCCGTCGGGAGAGAAATGCGCATAGAAGCTGGAGTCATTCCCCGGCTCCCCGTCGGCGCTTGCAGAGATTACCTTGTCCTCGCCGGTGATCAGATCCTTGAAGACCACCGTCTCCTGCAGACCTGTAATTCCGCCGATCGTGACCGCGAAGGTCGACGTATAGGCCACGCGGGTGCCGTCGGCGGAGATCTCGGGCTCGTAACCTCCCGACTCGGGGTCCGCGATGTCCGGATCGAGCGTCAGCCTTTCGACCGCGCCGGTTGCCATGTCCTTGAGGTAGATGTCGCCGTAGGAATTCAGGTCTTCGGGGACGAACCGGGCGCCCGACTGCAGCAACAGCTTCGCGCCGTCCGCGCTGAAGACCCCGCGGATGCTCGCGCCCTCGCCCTGTTCACCGTCGCTGCCCACCGAAACCCGCTCCACCGATACGACCTTCAGTTGCGTCGCCATGACCCGGTCCTCCCTTGGTCTGCCTAACGTGCTTCAATCTCTGCGCGTTGTCCGCCTGTGGGACCATCGCATGAGACTACGCGCGCGCTCCGTCCGCGTTGACTGCGGTCAAGGCGCATTGTGGAAATACACCGTGGTCGCCGGCGGCCACGTCCCGCGCGGTCACGCGGCTCGGGTGCCACCACGTCGCGACCCATTCCCTCAGCGCCAGAGAAGGGCTTCTGGCGCACGCCAAGCGGCCAGGCGCAGCGCCGGGACGGCAATTGCAGCCCTATCGGACGGAACTCGCGACACCGCGGCGCGGCACGAACTAGCGCGGGCATACGTCGAGACGCGCGCCACCTCATCGAGACCGAGAAGCGAGAGCGCACAAGACTTCGCTCTCGGGGCTCACAAATTCGCGCTACACCGCGATCATCGCCACTCCGAGCGGGACGAGCGGATCATCCCGACGAAAGACGAGATCAAGCTGATCAACGACAATGCGCCGGCGTCGCATCGCGTCATGTTCATCACCGCCATCTTCACGGGCATGCGCATCTCGGAGCTGCGCGGTCCGACCTGGGACAACGTCGATCTCGATCGCGGCCTCGTACGAGTTCGTCAGCGCGCCGATGAGCATTGCGTGCTCGGCAAGCCGAAGAGCCGCGCTGGCTACCGCGACGTCCCGAAGGCACCCAGCGTGAAGGAAGCTCTCGAGCAGTGGCGGTTTCAGGTTCCCGAGACCACCCAGCGTCTCGTCTTCCCGAACGGCGCGAGCAAGATCCAGAACTACGCCAACATCTATAACCGCGTGTTCAAGCCGATGCTGGTCGCGAAAAGGATCGTCGACGACGCGGGCGACGCGAGGTTTGGGCGTCATGCGCTGCGTCATGCTGCTGCGCTGACCCCAGCGAGTGGTGCAGGTTAAATGCTAATGCATGGTCGGCCTTCGATCGATGAGGATGAAGACATCGGGCGCCGGCGCCCCATATCCTAGGGCACTATGCGGCCGGTCCATGTTGTAGTGTTTTCGCCATCTTTCTATGAGGATTTGCGCCTCTCTCAACGAGTAGAAGACCTCGCCATTCAGCAGCTCGTTCCGGAAGCGCGCATTGAAGCTCTCGCAGTAGCCGTTCTCCCAGGGTGACCCGGGCTCGATGTGGGCGGTCTTCGCCCCCACCAGCTCGATCCAGTCGCGGATCTTCGGCGCGATGAACTCCGGGCCGTTGTCGGACCGGATGAACCGAGGCGGGCCGCGCTGGATGAAGAGGTCCGTCAGGGCGTCCAGGACATCGGTGGAGTTCAACTGCCTGTCGACACGGATCATCAGCGCCTCGCGGGTATATTCATCGAGGGTGTTGAGCGTCCGGTACGCCCGGCCGTCATTGGTCCGGTCCTGCACGAAGTCGCAGGGCCGGACGGGGTTGGGGTGCTCGGGCTTCAGCCGCACGCAGGAGCTGTCGCCCAGCCAGAGCCGGCGGTAGCCGTAGCGTCCAAACTCCCGGGCCAGCTCGATGACGTCGGCGGTCAGCCGCGCCTCATCGTCCCGGCCCTGAGGCGGCTTGCGCTGCGTGGAGCGGTGCTGGCCGAGCACCCGGCAGGCCCGGCGCTCGGAGATGCCGAGTGTCTCGCACACATGCTCCACGCACTCCCGGCGGCGCGAAGGGCTTAGAAGTTTCCCCGTGCAGCCTCGGTCAGGATCATCTTCTCGAGCGTCAGGTCGGACACCGCCCGCCGCAGCCTCAGGTTCTCCTTCTCGAGGGCCTTCAGCCGCGGCAGTTGCGCCCGGTTCATCCCGCCATACTGCTTCCGCCAACGGTAGAAGCTGTGCTGCGATATCCTGATCTGGCGCACCGCATCGGCCATCGACAGGCCCTGGCCATGCAGCACCTCGACCTGGCGCAACTTGGTGACAATGTCTTCCGGCCTCTCTCGCTTTCCAGCCATTCTGTAGTCCTCCTGTTCGCCGAAATCCTATCGGATTTCAGGCTTCGTGGGTGGACCACTTCAAAGGGGCTGGCTCACTGGAACCCAAAGAAGATACAGACACTCCTTGGCCACGCCTCGATCAACATGACGATGGACATCTATGGCCATCTCTTCGAGAACGCCGAGGAAGACGTGTCGATGTTCCAAAAGCTCGAGACCGACCTGATGGCGGCTTTGCACAGCGTCGGAATTTCCATTTCACGCTGCGCCTTCACTGAACGCTCTCAAGGGAAGGCGGCGAGCTCGCCATGGTGACGCTGAACTTAGTCACCGCCATTTAGCTCTTAGTCTGGCTCTGCACTGGGCTCAACAAACACGACAGGCCCGAGGTTAGTGTTCAAGAACCGGTCGCGATGCATCAGGTCGCCATCAGCGATATAGAGATTTTCGATCAGATAGCTTTCTTCGCCACCCTCGCGATCAAGCTGAATCGCTCGCCCAGCTTCTATGTCGACGATTTCGATCGAAGGGTCATTTTTCGATATGCTCTCGAGAATGGCGAGGACATCGCTGGGCTCTTCCACCCGTTCGATCTGAAAGTAGCAGACACCTTCATAGCCCCCGACCACGACAACGGTGAGGGCTCCAGCAACTATCGTGAAAGGAGCCATGAGAACACTGGTGATTGCGGCACCGACACCCGCTGAGCCAGCGATGATCCCAGTGGTTCCAGCAGCTGACGCACCTGCCGCAGTCGAGCCAAGCATCGTGAGCCCGGACGTGGAATGAGATAGTGCCCCCGCGCGTGGTGTAGGAGCGTCGACCTTCGGAGAGGTCCGGGTCTGATCAGGATGCCACGGCGGGCA
>NZ_JADFFK010000041.1 GCF_015223355.1 Salipiger mangrovisoli
GTCTTGCCGTGGTCAACGTGACCGATCGTGCCGATGTTGCAGTGCGGCTTGCCGCGCTCAAACTTTTCCTTTGCCATGATGGCCTCCTTGGTCGGTGGCGGTGCGTGTGTTCACGCACCCTACTTGGGTAGGGTGCGGGGCCGAGCCCCGCACCGCTGCTTATGCGTATTTCGCCTGGATCTCGTCCGAGATGTTCTGCGGAACCGGATCGTAGTGGTCGAACTGCATCGTGAACTGCGCACGGCCCGAGGACATCGAGCGCAGGTTGTTGATGTAGCCGAACATGTTGGCCAGCGGCACGAAGGCCTGAACCGCAACGGCGTTGCCGCGCGATTCCTGACCGGACACCTGGCCACGGCGGGAGGTGAGGTCACCGATGATCGAACCGGTGTACTCTTCCGGCGTGACGACCTCGACCTTCATCATCGGCTCGAGCAGCTTCGCGCCTGCTTTACGCAGACCCTCACGCATGCACATCCGCGATGCGATCTCGAACGCCAGAACCGACGAGTCGACGTCGTGGAACTTGCCGTCCAGCAGCGCGACCTTGAAGTCGATCACCGGGAAGCCTGCCAGCGGACCGGAGTCCATGACCGACTTGATGCCTTTTTCGACACCCGGGATGTATTCCTTCGGAACCGCACCGCCGACGATCTTGCTCTCGAACGAGTAGCCTTCGCCCGGCTGTGTCGGGCTGATGACCAGCTTGACCTCCGCGAACTGACCCGAACCACCCGACTGTTTCTTGTGGGTGTAGGTGTGCTCGATCTCGTGACCGATGGTCTCGCGATAGGCCACCTGCGGGGCACCGATGTTCGCCTCGACCTTGAACTCGCGCTTCAGGCGGTCGACGAGAATGTCGAGGTGAAGTTCGCCCATGCCCTTCATGATGGTCTGACCGGACTCGATGTCGGTCTCGACGCGGAAGGAGGGGTCTTCTGCGGCCAGACGGGCCAGACCCTGGGACATCTTCTCCTGGTCGTTCTTCGTCTTCGGCTCGACCGCGATCTCGATCACCGGCTCGGGGAAGGTCATGGTTTCGAGAACCACTTGCTTCTGAGCGTCGCAGAGGGTGTCACCGGTGGTGGTCTCTTTGAGGCCCGCCAGCGCGATGATGTCGCCTGCGAAGGCTTCTTCGATCTCTTCCCGGTTGTTCGAGTGCATCATCATCATACGACCGATGCGCTCTTTCTTGCCCTTGGTCGAGTTCATGATCGAATCGCCCTTCTTCATCGTACCGGAGTAGATACGGGTGAAGGTGAGCGAGCCCACGAAGGGGTCGTTCATGATCTTGAACGCGAGGCCCGAGAAGGGCTCTTCGTCCGACGCATGGCGCTCGATGTTCCGGGTTTCGGTCTCGTCATCCGGCGCGAAGCCCGTGTAGGCAGGAACGTCGAGGGGACCCGGCAGGAAGTCGACCACGGCGTTGAGCAGGGGCTGCACGCCCTTGTTCTTGAACGCCGAACCACCCAGAACCGGAACGAAGGACAGCGACAGCGTGCCCTTGCGGATCAGGTTGCGCAGGGTCGGAACGTCGGGCTCTTCGCCTTCGAGGTACGCTTCCATCGCTGCATCGTCCTGCTCAACGGCATTCTCGATGAGGGTGGCGCGCCACTCGTCGGCCAGGTCCTTCAGGTCGTCGCGGATCGGGCGACGCACCCAGGATGCGCCGAGGTCTTCACCTTGCCAGACCCACTCTTCCATGGTCACCAGGTCGACGATGCCTTCCAGCTGGTCTTCCGCACCGATCGGGAAGTTGACGGGGACCGGTGTTGCGCCCGTGCGGTCCTTGATCATCTTCACGCAGTTGAAGAAGTCGGCGCCGATCTTGTCCATCTTGTTGACGAACACGATGCGCGGCACCTTGTAGCGGTCAGCCTGACGCCACACGGTCTCGGTCTGGGGTTCCACGCCGGCGTTGCCGTCGAGGAGGCAGATCGCACCGTCGAGCACGGCCAGCGAACGTTCGACTTCGATGGTGAAGTCCACGTGGCCGGGGGTGTCGATGATGTTGTAGCGGAACTTGGTGTCCGAAGTGCCTTCTTCGGTCGGGTCTTCCTGCCACTGCCAGAACGTGGTGGTTGCAGCGGAGGTGATGGTGATACCACGCTCCTGCTCCTGCTCCATCCAGTCCATGGTGGCGGCGCCGTCGTGGACCTCGCCGATTTTGTGCGAGCGGCCCGTGTAGTACAGGATGCGTTCCGTGGTCGTGGTCTTGCCCGCGTCGATGTGGGCCATGATCCCGAAGTTACGGTAACGCTGGAGGGGATATTCGCGTGCCATGGTGGTCTGCCTTTCCGGAGATTACCAGCGGTAGTGGCTGAACGCTTTGTTCGCGTCGGCCATCTTGTGGGTGTCTTCGCGCTTCTTAACAGCGGAGCCACGGGATTGCACGGCATCCAGGAGTTCGCCTGCAAGGCGCTCTTCCATGGTGTGCTCGTTGCGGGCGCGCGAGGCTGCGATCAGCCAGCGGATGGCAAGGGCCTCACGGCGCTCGGGGCGCACTTCGACCGGAACCTGGTAGGTGGCACCACCAACACGGCGCGAACGAACTTCGACGGCCGGTTTGATGTTGTCGAGCGCTTCGTGGAACACTTCCACCGGCGCGCGCTTCACCTTGCTCTCGACGCGGTCGAGGGCATTGTAGACGATGCGCTCTGCGACCGACTTCTTGCCGTCGATCATCAGGTTGTTCATGAATTTGGTCAGAACCCGGTCGCCATACTTGGCGTCGGGCAGGACTTCGCGTTTTTCAGCGGCGTGACGACGAGACATTTATGTATCCTCTTATTTCGGACGCTTCGCGCCGTACTTCGAGCGACGCTGCTTACGGTCTTTGACGCCCTGGGTATCCAGAACACCGCGCAGGATGTGGTAACGGACACCCGGAAGGTCTTTCACACGGCCGCCGCGGATGAGCACAACCGAGTGCTCCTGCAGGTTGTGCGATTCACCCGGGATGTAGGAGATGACTTCGTAGCCGTTGGTCAGACGCACCTTGGCCACCTTACGCATTGCCGAGTTCGGCTTCTTCGGCGTGGTGGTGTAGACGCGGGTGCAGACGCCGCGCTTCTGCGGGCACTGCTCGAGGTGCTGCGACTTCGAGCGCTTAACTTTCGGCTGCCGCGGTTTGCGGATCAGCTGTTGGATCGTGGGCATATGGGTAGTTCCCCGTAATTCTCACATATGTGGTGCAAGGGGGAGCCCCCCATGCGGTTCAATCGAAAAGGCGCCCCACGCGTCCGCGGGTCACCGGTGATGCGCCGAAGATCCGAGGACCACAGGGCCGTAACCCCAAAACGACGCAAAAACCGCATACGTCCCCGGGCACGGGTAACGTTGCGGCGGGTCTCCAGAGGATCGGGGCCAGGGACGCCGATCTTGACCACTGTAGTTCTGTTGAATGCGGCGGGCGCACTTAGGCCTCCGCCGGATTGAGGCGCGTATAGGGGGAGTCGCACGCCTTGTCAACAAGCCCCGCCCGCCAGTCGGACCCCGTCCCCCGCCGCGGTCCGGCAGCACCCGCGCCTTGCCAGGCACGGAGCAGAATGCCAAGCATGAGCGGGACGTTTCAAGCAGGATGCGCCCCATGCAGATCATAGGCTTGTGCCGGTTTTCCTACCCAGCCGAGGGGGGCTTCCAGGTCGAACACGACACGCTCGCGGCGCGCGTCGCCTACCTCTATGCGCCGGCGCGGATGGAGGAACGGCTGCGGCATTTCGAGTGCATCTGCCTGCCCGGACTGAAGGCCCAGACCGATCCCGATTTCACCTTCCTCGTACTCGTTGGCGAGGCGATGCCCCTGCCCTACCTCGCGCGCCTGCGCGACCTGCTCGCGGACTTCCCGCAGGCGCGCATCGTCAGCCGCCCGCCGGGACCGCATCGGCAGGTCTGCCAGGAGGTGTTCAACGCCGCCCGCGACATGGTACAGCCCTGCCTCCAGTTCCGCCATGATGACGACGACGCTGTTGCGGTGACCTTCATCGAGGAGCTGCGTGCCGCTGCGCTCGACATCTCGGCCCTGCGTGCCCGGCACCGGCTGGTCGCGCTCGACTGGAACCGCGGCTATGTTGTCCGGCCCGATGCCGAGGGGCTCCGCGCCGAGCCCTGCATGACACCCTTCTGGGGTGTCGCTCAGGCGGTGGCGGTGGCGCCGGGCGCGCGCCAGAGCATCATGAACTTCGGCCACAACAAGCTGATCCAGTTCATGCCGACGCTCAGCTTCACCGACCGGCCGATGTACCTGCGCGGCCACAACGACCACAACGACTCGCGCCAGAAGAAACACGTGCAACCGGTCGATCTGCCGAGGCTCGGATCAGAGGGCGAGGCCGAAATGAAGCGCCTCTTCGCCGTAGACGCCGATCACGTCCGCCGGGTCTTCGCGGCCGCCGGCGTCGCCTGAACCCGCGCCCCTGCCCGGCGCAGCTGGCGCTCGCGCCAGAGCGTGAAGCTGCCCATTGCGACAATCACCGCCGCGCCAAGCAACGTCGTCGGCTGCGGCAGTTCCCCCCAGACGACGAGTCCGAGCAACAGCGCCCAGATGAGCCCGGTGTAGCGGAAAGGTGCGATGAAGCCGACCTCGCCGATGCGCATCACCATGACGCTGAACGTATACCCCGCCACGATCAGCACAGAGGTGCCGAGCATCAGTGCCAAGAGCCGCGCGTCGAGCGGTTGCCAGTCCTCTGACAGCGACGACGCCGCCGCGAACAGCATGACCAGCACGGAAGACGACAAGGTGACCTGCATGCTCGGAAGTGCCGCGGACAGGCGGCGGGTGGTGAGGTCGCGCAGGGTGACCGCAGCCACCGCCAGCAACGCGTAGACGGAGAAGGCGTTGAACCCCTCGGTCCCCGGCCGCACGATCAGCAGCATCCCGCAGAAGCCGCCCGCGATCGCCAGCCAGCGCCGCCAGCCAACCGGCTCACCAAAGAACACCGCGCTGCCGAGCGTCACGGTCAGCGGCACCATCTGGAGCAATGCCGTGGCATTGGCGAGCGGCATGTTGCGCAGCGCCGTCAGGAAGAGATAGGCCGAGGCGCATTCGGCGGTGCCCCGCAGCAGCATGAGCGCCGCATCGCGCGGTGCCGGCCGGTGCCGGAAAGCGCCCAGACGCAACGCCAGCCAAGCGATGAACAGGCTTGCGACCAGCCCACGCAGCACCAGGATCTGCGATAACGGCAGCGCGGCGCCGATGGCCTTTACGCAGGCATCGCTGAAGGTGAAGGCGGCCATGTTCCCGATCATCAGGAGCATGCCGCGGGCATTTTCGGACAAGCGCGTCTTGGGCTGGGTCATGGCCAGATCGCTAGCACTGCGCCCGCGCCGCGACCATCCTGAAAACGCAACCGCTTTTCTCGGCGCGTCTTCTTCTCTTTGCAAATACGCCGGGGGAGCCCGAAGGGCGGGGGCGGAGCCCCCTCCCCCGCGCATCAAAGGAAAAGGGCCCCCGCACCGGAGTGCGGGGGCCCAAAGCTTGCTCGCCGAAAGGCGGCTGCGATTACTCGCGGCTTTCCGGTGTGTCCACGACCAGCGTGTCGAACTCGTCGCCGCCGATCACGTCGCTCGACGAGGTGTCGGGAGCGGCCAGGAGTGCGGCCTGTTCGGCCTCCTCGCGGCGCACTTCGATCACCTTGTTGTCGCGCTCGGTCGCGATGCGACGTACCCGCTGGGTCGCGCCACCGGTGCCCGCCGGGATCAGGCGGCCCACGATGACGTTCTCCTTGAGGCCGACCAGCTTGTCCTTCTTGCCCTGCACCGAAGCCTCGGTGAGCACGCGGGTGGTCTCCTGGAAGGAGGCCGCCGAGATGAACGAGCGGGTCTGCAGCGACGCCTTGGTGATCCCGAGAAGGATCGGTTCGCCGGTGGCCGGACGGCCGCCCTTCTTCTCGATCTTCTCGTTGGCCGCGTCGAACTCCGCCTTGTCCACGTGCTCGCCCTTGAGCAGCGTGGTGTCGCCGGAGTCGTGGATTTCCCACTTCTGCAGCATCTGACGGACGATGACCTCGACGTGCTTGTCGTTGATCTTCACGCCCTGCAGTCGATAGACGTCCTGGACTTCGTCGATCATGTAGTTCGCCAGAGCCTCGACACCCATGATGGCCAGGATGTCATGCGGCGCCGGGTTGCCGTCCATGATATAGTCGCCCTTCTGGACGTAATCGCCCTCGACCACCGGAATGTGCTTGCCCTTGGGGATCATGTATTCCTTGGGCTCGAGCGTGTCGTCGACCGGCTCGATCGTGATGCGGCGCTTGTTCTTGTAGTCCTTGCCGAAGCGCACGTAGCCGTCGATCTCGGCGATGATGGCGTGGTCCTTCGGACGACGCGCCTCGAAGAGTTCGGCCACACGCGGCAGACCGCCGGTGATGTCCTTCGTCTTCGCGCCCTCGCGCGGGATGCGCGCCAAAACGTCACCGGCCTTGATTTCCTGACCTTCTTCACAGGACAGGATGGCGTCCACCGACATCGGGTAGGTCAGCGGGTTGCCGGCCGCGTTGCGCACGGGCTCGCCGTCGGCATCCATCAGGATGATCTCGGGCTTGAGCTCGTTGCCCTTCGGTGCCGCACGCCAGTCGATCACGATCTTCTGGGTCATGCCGGTCGCTTCGTCGGTCTCGTCGCGGACAGCCACACCTGCGGAGAGGTCGACGTGTTTCGCGATACCATCCGCTTCCGCGAGGATCGGCAGGGTGTACGGGTCCCACTCGAACAGCTTGTCGCCCCGCTTGACCTGCTGGCCTTCCTTGACGAACAGCTTGGTGCCGTAGCCGAGCTTGTGGCTCGCACGTTCCTTGCCGTCCTCGCCCATAATCCGCAGCTTCATGTTGCGGCCCATGACGAGCGTTTCGCCGATGGAGTTCTCGAGCGTCGAGGTGTTCTCGAACTCGATCAGGCCCTCCTGCGAGGCTTCCTGGAACGACTGCTGGCCACCCTGGGCAACGCCGCCGATGTGGAAGGTCCGCATCGTCAGCTGCGTGCCGGGTTCACCGATCGACTGCGCGGCGATGATGCCGACAGCTTCACCGGTGTTGACCATCGTGCCGCGTGCGAGGTCGCGGCCGTAGCACATGGCGCAGACGCCCTCTTCGGCTTCACAGGTCAGCGGCGAGCGGATGCGCGTGGACTGCACGGCCGCCTCGTCGATCGTGTCGGCCATGCGCTCGTCGATGAGCTGGCCGGCGCGGACCAGGACTTCGCCGGTGACGGGATGCGGGATATCGTCCGCAGCCACACGGCCCAGGATACGCTCTGCCAGAGATGCAACGACTTCGCCGTCGTTGACAGCCGCTTCCGCGGTGATCGCGCGGTCGGTGCCGCAGTCGTGCGCCCGCACGATGCAGTCCTGCGCCACGTCCACCAGACGGCGGGTCAGGTAACCCGAGTTCGCCGTTTTCAGAGCGGTATCCGACAGACCCTTACGGGCACCGTGGGTCGAGTTGAAGTACTCGAGAACCGTCAGGCCTTCCTTGAAGTTCGAGATGATCGGGGTCTCGATGATGTCGCCGTTCGGCTTCGCCATCAGGCCGCGCATCCCGCCCAGCTGCTTCATCTGGGTGACCGAGCCACGCGCACCGGAGTGGGCCATCATGTAGACCGAGTTCGGCTCCATTTCCGACCCGTCCTCGGCGCGCTTGTTCGCCGAGATGGTGTTCATCATGGCGTCGGTGACCTTGTCGTTACACTTCGACCAGGCGTCCACCACCTTGTTGTACTTCTCGCCCTGGGTGATCAGGCCGTCGAGGTACTGCTGCTCGAAGTCCTTCACCTGATCGCGCGTCTCTTCGACCAGCTCCCACTTGTTGTCGGGGATGACCATGTCGTCCTTGCCGAAGGAGATGCCGGCGCGGAAGGCTTCCTTGAAGCCCATGCCCATGATCTGGTCGCAGAAGATGACCGACTCTTTCTGGCCGCAGTAGCGGTAGACGGTGTCGATGACCTTCTGAACGTCTTTCTTACGCAGCAGCGTGTTGACCAGGTCGAACGGAGCCTTGGCGTTCATCGGCAGCAGCGCGCCGAGGCGCACGCGGCCCGGAGTCGTCTCGTAACGCTTGACGACTTCGTTGCCCTCTTCGTCGATCTGCTTCACGCGGCATTCGATCTTGGCGTGCAGGTGCACTTCGCCAGCCGTCAGGGCGTGCTCGACCTCTTCGATGTTGGAGAACTTCATCCCCTCGCCCTTCATGCCTTCACGCATGATGGTCGTGTAGTAGAGGCCGAGGATCATATCCTGCGACGGCACGATGATCGGGCTGCCGTTTGCGGGCGACAGCACGTTGTTCGTGGACATCATCAGGACGCGCGCCTCGAGCTGCGCTTCGAGCGACAGCGGCACGTGAACGGCCATCTGGTCACCGTCGAAGTCGGCGTTGAACGCCGAGCAGACGAGCGGGTGCAGCTGGATGGCCTTACCTTCGATCAGCTGGGGTTCGAACGCCTGGATGCCCAGACGGTGCAGCGTCGGCGCGCGGTTCAGCAGAACCGGGTGCTCGCGGATCACCTCGTCGAGGATGTCCCAGACTTCCGGACGCTCTTTTTCCACCAGCTTCTTCGCCTGCTTCACGGTGCTGGACAGGCCCTTGGCCTCCAGGCGCGAGTAGATGAAGGGCTTGAAGAGCTCGAGCGCCATCTTCTTCGGCAGGCCGCACTGGTGCAGCTTGAGTTCCGGACCGGTCACGATGACCGAACGGCCGGAGAAGTCGACGCGCTTACCCAGAAGGTTCTGACGGAAGCGGCCCTGCTTGCCTTTCAGCATGTCGGACAGCGACTTCAGCGGACGCTTGTTGGCGCCGGTGATGACGCGGCCACGGCGGCCGTTGTCGAACAGGGCGTCAACGGCTTCCTGAAGCATCCGCTTTTCGTTCCGGACGATGATGTCCGGAGCGCGCAGCTCGATCAGGCGCTTCAGGCGGTTGTTCCGGTTGATCACGCGGCGGTACAGATCGTTCAGATCCGAGGTCGCGAAACGGCCACCGTCGAGCGGCACCAGCGGGCGCAGTTCGGGCGGGATGACCGGGATCACGGTGAGGATCATCCACTCGGGGCGGTTGCCCGACTCGAGGAAGGATTCCACGACCTTGAGGCGCTTGATGATCTTCTTGGGCTTCAGCTCGCCGGTGGCTTCCTTGAGGTCCGCACGCAGCTGCTCGGCCTCGGCTTCGAGGTCGATGGCGGCGAGCATCTCGCGGATGGCCTCGGCACCGATGTTGGCGCTGAACGCGTCTGCGCCGTACTGGTCCTGCGCGTCGAGGAACTCGTCCTCGGTCAGCATCTGGCCGTAGGTCAGGTCGGTCAGGCCGGGCTCGATCACCACGTAGTTCTCGAAGTACAGCACGCGCTCGAGGTCACGCAGCGTCATGTCCAGCATGAGGCCGATGCGCGAGGGCAGCGACTTCAGGAACCAGATGTGCGCGCAGGGGGCTGCGAGCTCGATGTGGCCCATGCGCTCGCGGCGCACTTTCTGAAGGGTAACTTCAACGCCGCACTTTTCGCAGACGACGCCGCGGTACTTCATGCGCTTGTACTTGCCGCACAGGCACTCGTAGTCCTTGATCGGGCCGAAGATGCGCGCGCAGAACAGACCGTCACGCTCGGGCTTGAACGTGCGGTAGTTGATCGTCTCGGGCTTCTTGATCTCGCCGTAGGACCACGAGAGGATCCGCTCGGGCGATGCCAGCGACACTTTGATCTCGTCGAAGACCTTGGGCGGGGTCAGCGGATTGAACGGGTTGTTCGTCAGTTCCTGGTTCATGTCGTCTTCCTAAATGACAGGGCTTGGAGAGAGGAGCCGCGCGGGACTTGCGCCCCGCGCGGTGGCCGGATGGGCCGTTATTCCTCGTCCTCCGCGTCCAGGAGTTCCATGTTCAGGCCGAGGCCGCGGACTTCCTTCACGAGCACGTTGAAGCTCTCGGGAACGCCCGCTTCGTAGTTGTCCTCGCCCTTGACGATGCTTTCGTAGACCTTGGTCCGGCCCGCCACGTCGTCCGACTTCACGGTCAGCATTTCCTGCAGGGTGTAGGCGGCGCCATAGGCTTCCAGAGCCCAGACCTCCATCTCCCCGAAACGCTGGCCACCGAACTGCGCCTTACCACCCAGCGGCTGCTGGGTAACGAGCGAGTACGGGCCGGTCGAACGTGCGTGGATCTTGTCGTCGACAAGGTGGTGCAGCTTGAGCATGTACTTCACGCCCACCGTCACCTCACGCGCGAACTGGTCGCCGGTGCGGCCATCGAACAGCACGGACTGGCCGGACTGGGCGATGCCTGCACGCGTCAGCGCGTCGTTCACGTCGGCTTCCTTGGCGCCGTCGAAGACCGGCGTCGCGATCGGAACACCGCGGGTCACGTTCGAGGCCGCTTCGATGAGCTGCGTCTCGTTCATGCCCTCGATCCCCTCGGCGTAGACCTCGGCACCGTAGGCGTGGCGCATGGCCTCGCGCACCGGCGTCAGGTCACCCGAGCGGCGGTATTCCTGCAGGCCTTCCTCGATCTGGATGCCAAGACCGCGTGCGGCCCAGCCCATGTGCGTCTCGAGGATCTGACCGACGTTCATACGCGACGGCACGCCCAGCGGGTTGAGGCAGAAGTCGACCGGGGTACCGTCTGCGAGGAACGGCATGTCCTCGATCGGCACCACGCGCGACACCACGCCCTTGTTCCCGTGACGACCGGCCATCTTGTCGCCCGGCTGCAGCTTGCGCTTCACCGCGACGAAGACCTTGACCATCTTCATCACGCCCGGCGGCAGGTCGTCGCCACGGCGAACCTTCTCGACCTTGTCCTCGAAACGGGCGTCGAGCGCGCGCTTCTGGGCCTCGTACTGCTCGTGCAGGGCCTCGACGATCTGTGCGTCAGCCTCTTCGGCCAGCGCGAGCTGCCACCACTGGCCGCGGCTCAGGCTTTCCAGAAGCTCGTCGTCGATCACCGCGTTCGGACGGACGCCTTTCGGGCCCTTCACCGCGGTCTTGCCGAAGATCAGGTCCTTGAGACGCGCGTAGATGTTGCGGTCGAGGATCGCCAGCTCGTCGTCCCGGTCACGGGCCAGACGTTCGACTTCCTCGCGCTCGATCTGCAGCGCACGTTCGTCTTTCTCGACACCGTGACGGTTGAAGACGCGAACTTCCACGACGGTGCCGTAGTCGCCCGGCTTCACGCGCAGCGAGGTGTCGCGCACGTCCGAGGCCTTTTCGCCGAAGATGGCGCGGAGGAGTTTCTCTTCCGGCGTCATCGGGCTTTCGCCCTTCGGAGTGATCTTGCCCACGAGGATGTCGCCCGGCTCCACGTCCGCACCGATATACACGATACCGGCTTCGTCGAGGTTGCGCAGGGCTTCCTCGCCGACGTTGGGAATGTCGCGAGTGATCTCTTCCGGCCCGAGCTTGGTGTCGCGGGCGGCAACTTCGAATTCCTCGATGTGGATCGAGGTGTAGACGTCGTCACGCGCGATGCGCTCGGAGATGAGGATCGAGTCTTCGTAGTTGTAGCCGTTCCAGGGCATGAAGGCGACGATGATGTTCTTGCCGAGCGCCAGTTCACCGATGTCGGTGGACGGGCCGTCTGCAATCACTTCGCCCTTGCCGACCAGATCGCCCACCTTCACCAGCGGACGCTGGTTGATGCAGGTGTTCTGGTTCGAGCGCTGGAACTTGCGCATGCGGTAGATGTCCACGCCCGGATCACCCGGCTCGAGACCGTCGGTCGCACGGATCACGATACGCTGCGCATCGACCTGGTCGATGACGCCGCCGCGCTTGGCCATGATCGCCGCGCCGGAGTCACGCGCCACGACCTCTTCGATCCCGGTGCCGACCAGCGGCGCCTCGGATTTCAGGACGGGCACGGCCTGACGCTGCATGTTCGCGCCCATCAGTGCGCGGTTGGCGTCGTCGTTTTCCAGGAACGGGATGAGCGAGGCACCGACCGAGACCAGCTGCTTCGGCGACACGTCGATCAGGTCGACGCTTTCGCGCGGCGCGAGCGTGTAGTCACCGGACTGGCGGGTCGAGACGAGGTCGTTCACGAAACGGCCTTCCTCGTCCAGCGTCGCGTTGGCCTGGGCCACGGTGTGACGCATTTCCTCGGTCGCCGACATGTACTGGACTTCGTCGGTCACCTTCGCATCGATCACCTTGCGATACGGGGTTTCGATGAAGCCGTACTTGTTGACGCGGGCGAAGGTTGCGAGCGAGTTGATCAGACCGATGTTCGGGCCTTCCGGCGTCTCGATCGGGCACATCCGGCCGTAGTGGGTCGGGTGCACGTCGCGAACTTCGAAGCCGGCGCGCTCGCGGGTCAGACCGCCCGGCCCGAGGGCCGACAGGCGACGCTTGTGCGTCACTTCGGAGAGCGGGTTGGTCTGGTCCATGAACTGCGACAGCTGCGACGAGCCGAAGAACTCGCGCACGGCGGCCGCGGCGGGCTTCGCGTTGATCAGGTCCTGCGGCATGACGGTGTCGATCTCGACCGACGACATGCGTTCCTTGATCGCGCGCTCCATGCGAAGCAGGCCGACGCGGTACTGGTTTTCCATCAGTTCGCCGACGGAACGGACACGACGGTTGCCGAGGTGGTCGATGTCGTCCACTTCGCCACGGCCGTCGCGCAGTTCGACCAGCGCCTTGATGCACTTGACGATGTCGTCACGGTCCAGCGTGCGCTGGGTGTCCGGCTTGTCGAGCGCGAGGCGCATGTTCATCTTCACGCGGCCCACGGCCGAAAGGTCGTAGCGCTCGGAATCGAAGAACAGCGTGTCGAACAGCGACGACGCCGCTTCGACGGTCGGCGGCTCGCCCGGGCGCATGACGCGGTAGATGTCCATGAGCGCGCTGTTGCGGTCCATGTTCTTGTCTTGCGCCATCGTGTTGCGCATGTAGGCGCCGACGGTGATGTTGTCGATGTCGAGAACGGGGATCTCGGTGATGCCCGCGTCGACCAGATCCTTCAGCGTGCCGCCAGTGACGTCACCGTCCTTGTCGACTTCCCAGGTCAGCTCGTCGCCGGCCTCGACGTAGATCGCGCCGGTCTCTTCGTTGATGATGTCTTTGGAGACAAACTTGCCGACGATCTGCTCGAACGGCAGCAGCAGGTTCTTGACCTTGCCTTCGTCGATCAGGGCCTTCACCGCGCGCGGCGTAACCTTCTTGGTGGCCTCGGCGATGATCTCGCCGGTGTCCGCATCCACGAGGTCATAGGTCGGGCGCGTGCCGCGCACCCGCTCGGGGAAGAACTTGGTCACCCAGCCTTCGCCACGACGCAGCGTGTAGTTCACGGTGTCGTAGTAGGCATCCATGATCGCTTCCTGGTCGAGACCCAGTGCGTAAAGCAGGGTCGTGACCGGAAGCTTCCGGCGGCGGTCGATCCGCGCGAAGACGATGTCCTTGGCGTCGAATTCGAAGTCGAGCCACGAGCCGCGGTAGGGGATGATGCGGCAGGCGAAGAGCAGCTTGCCCGAGCTGTGGGTCTTGCCTTTGTCATGGTCGAAGAAGACGCCCGGCGAGCGGTGCATCTGGGACACGATCACGCGTTCGGTGCCGTTCACGATGAACGTCCCGTTCGGGGTCATCAGGGGCATGTCGCCCATGAAGACATCCTGTTCCTTGATGTCCTTGACCGACTTTGCGCCGGTGTCCTCGTCGATATCGAACACGATGAGGCGCAGGGTGACCTTCAGCGGCGCGCTGTAGGTCATGTCGCGCTGCATGCACTCTTCGACGTCGTACTTGGGCTTTTCCAGTTCGTAGTTGACGAACTCGAGAACGGCGGTCTCGTTGAAATCCTTGATCGGGAAGACCGACTGGAAGACGCCCATGATGCCTTCGCCATCGGAGGGCTGCAGCTGGTCGCCGGATTTCAGGAAGAGTTCGTAGGAGCTTTTCTGAACCTCGATGAGGTTCGGCATCTCCAGAACCTCACGAATTTTACCGTAATATCTGCGGAGACGTTTCTGGCCAAGAAAGCTTTGCGCCATAGGTCTGTTCACCTTTCGCTTCTCACTGGACGCGCGTGCTGTCGGGCACCAGCGGCACATCCATCCGAGACGGCAGTGTTCCGATCCATTCCTGGCTCCTGTCCCACCAGAAGCCTCCCGATCCTGGAACTCGCCTTAGAAAAGCCCTTTCGGAAGGGCCTTGCTGAGACGGGTTCGGCTGGACCCGGATTTCTCCGGATCCAGCCAAATTTGCGATCGTACCGGGTGACCCCGGGGGACGATTACTTGACTTCGATCTCGGCGCCAGCTTCTTCGAGCTGCTTCTTGATCGTTTCGGCTTCGTCCTTCGACACGCCTTCTTTGACAGCCTTGCCGCCTGCTTCCACCAGCTCTTTGGCTTCTTTCAGGCCCAGGCCGGTGATGGCGCGGACTTCTTTGATCACGTTGATCTTCTTGTCGCCAGCGGACTTGAGGATCACGTCGAATTCGGTTTTTTCTTCCTCAGCTGCTGCGTCGCCGCCAGCTGCCGGACCAGCAACCATCACTGCGCCGCCAGCTGCGGGCTCGATGCCGTACTCGTCCTTGAGGATGGTTTTCAGTTCTTGTGCCTCGAGCAGCGTGAGGTTCACGATTTGCTCAGCAAGTGCTTTCAGATCAGCCATTTTACGTATTCCGTTTAGCTAGATGTGTTCCAACGTGCAGGTCTTCAACCCCACGAAGATCTGGTGGGTGCCGTTACGCAGCTTTCTCTTCGATGGTCGAGAGAATCGATGCGATGTTCGATGCAGGTGCGCCAATCGCGCCGGCGATGTTCGAAGCGGGTGCGCCGATGCAGCCGACGATGGAGGCAATGAGCTCCTCGCGCGACGGCATTTTCGACACGGCCTCGACACCGGCCCGGTCCAGAGCCGTTCCTGCCATTGCACCGCCGAGGATCTCGAATTTCGAGTTTGCCTTGGCGAAGTCCTCGACCACTTTGGCAGCTGCCACGGGGTCTTCGGAGTAGGTCAGAACGGTCATGCCCTCGAGGTAGTCGGCGATGCTCTCGCAGCCGGTACCCTTCAGAGCGATCTTGGCGAGCCTGTTCTTGGCGACGCGAACCGACGTGTCTGCCGCGCGGGCGCGGGCACGAAGATCCGTCATCTCGGCAACCGTGAGACCCTCGTAGCGGCTAACCACCACGACGCCAGAGCTTTCAAAGATCTGGCCGAGTTCCTCGACCACTTTCTCTTTCTGGGCTCTATCCACAGTTTCACTCCAAGTTATGGAGGGGATTCGACCCCTCCGGCTCGTTCTGCCGGGTCTCCCCGGCCTCAAGGTCCGATCGGGTCGTCACATCGCGCCACCGGAACACATCGGCCCGGAACGTTATGTCTCTTCCCGTCTCAGGCAGGATTTAAGGCTACCCGGTCTGCTGACCGCTCACCTACCCACCGTCTCGGACGAAATCGAGGGCTGCGACGAATCGTACGCTGCCCTCGTCTGCTCCGCTTAAAGGGTTTTGCCACCCTTGCCAAGGGCAGAAGCGCCCGAGTTGCGGAGACGCGCATGGTACCACCGGGATTCGAAGATGCAATGCGCCATCTGTGGCCGAGGCCCCCCCTGCCCTTGCACCGCCGACGCTTGACCGCGCGCGGCCCTGCCCCTACTTCCGGACGGGCCGAAAAACGTCAGGCCGGTTGGTTAGCCCGGCCACCGCTTCATGCGGGAGCTAGTCGTTCCGCGAACCCACGGCGCCCTGCTCACCCAGGGACCGTGGAGCGCATAGGACCTTTTCGGCCCTCCATGGCCCCTTGCCAATGCAAACCGCCAATGGAGACACCCATGACCCCCTCCCGCCCCGCACTCTTGCTCGCACAGTTGTTCATCTCTGGCAGCATGTCATTCCTGATGACCGGCATTTTCGCTGCCGTGCCTCTGGGCTTCGCGCCCGGCTGGGGTGCCATCTGGATGCAACACTGGCTGACGGCCTGGCCGATCGCCTTCGTCCTGTCGCTGGTCGTCGGACCGCTGTGCTTCAAGGCGACATTCCTGGTGCTGCGTGGCGCCGCGCGCCTGCGATAGGCGCACCGCCGTTCGCCCCCTGAAACGCAAAAGGCCCCGCCGGAAACGGCGGGGCCTTCGCAATCAGATCGGGTCAGATCACTCGACGTTTGCCGAGGTCACATCCACCGACACGCCCGGGCCCATGGTCGAGCTGAGCGAGATCTTCTTCACGTAGGTGCCCTTGGCGCCCGACGGACGCGCCTTGGAAACCGCGCCGACGAAGGCACGGACGTTCTCGGCCAGCTTGGCATCGTCGAAGGACGCCTTGCCAACGCCCGCGTGGATCACGCCGGCTTTTTCGACCTTGAACTGGACCTGGCCGCCCTTGGCGTCCTTGACAGCCTGAGCGACATCCATGGTCACGGTGCCGACCTTGGGGTTCGGCATCAGGTTGCGCGGGCCGAGCACTTTGCCCAGACGGCCGACGATCGGCATCATGTCCGGGGTCGCGATGCAGCGGTCGAAGTCGATGGTGCCGCCCTGGATGGTTTCCATCAGGTCTTCGGCGCCGACGATGTCCGCACCGGCTTCCTTGGCTTCGTCAGCCTTGGCGCCACGGGCGAAGACGGCGACGCGCACGGTCTTGCCGGTGCCGTTCGGCAGGCCGACAACGCCGCGGACCATCTGGTCAGCGTGGCGCGGGTCGACGCCGAGGTTCATCGCGATTTCGACGGTCTCGTCGAACTTGGCCGATGCGTTTGCCTTGATCAGGGCGATCGCGTCTTCGACGCTCAGCTCTTCCTTGCCGGCAAAGGCTTCACGGGCGGCGCGGGTGCGTTTTCCGAGTTTTGCCATCTTACTTCACCTCGATGCCCATGGACTTGGCCGAGCCAAGGATGATCTGCATTGCCTGTTCGACGTCGTTTGCCGACAGGTCCTTCATCTTCGCTTCGGCGATCTCACGGACCTGAGCGACGGTGACGGTGGCAATGGTCTCACGGCCGGGCTTCTCGGCGCCGCGGGGACGGTTGCGCTTGCCGACGGGCTTCAGGCCAGCAGCCTTCTTCAGGTAGTAAGACGCGGGGGGCGTCTTGATGTCCATGGTGAAGGACTTGTCCTGATAGTAGGTGATGACGGTCGGGCAAGGGGCGCCAACTTCCATGTCCTGCGTCTTGGCGTTGAACGCCTTGCAGAATTCCATGATGTTGATGCCGCGCTGACCCAGCGCGGGGCCGACGGGCGGCGACGGGTTGGCTTTGCCTGCAGGAATCTGCAGCTTCATCTTGCCAGCGAGTTTCTTGGCCATTTGGCCTCTCCTTTTTCCAAATCCTCACGGACGCGTCCGCAAGGGGGTGCTTGGTGTGGTCTGGTCCGGACAGCGCGCTGCCCTCGCCTCCCACCTGAAAGGCGGGGCAAGCCCCGCCGAGTCGCTCAGCCCTGCTTAGAGACCTGAGTGAATTCCAGCTCGACCGGGGTTTCCCGGCCAAAGATCGACACCGACACGCGCAGGCGCTGGTTGTCGTCATCCACGCCCTCGACCATGCCATCGAAGCCCTCGAACGGGCCGTCGTTGACCTTGACCTTCTCGCCCACCTCGAAGTGGATGAGGGTCCGGGGCGCTTCCTCGCCTTCCTGCACCCGGCCGAGGATCGCCTGAACTTCGGCGTCGCGCATCGGCATTGGGCGGCCCTGCGGGCCAAGGAAACCGGTCACCCGGTTGATCGAGTTGACCAGGTGATACCCCCGGTCCGACATTTCCATGTGCACCAGCACGTAGCCGGGCATGAAACGGCGTTCGGTCGTGACCTTCTTGCCGCGGCGGATCTCGATGACCTCCTCGGTCGGCACGAGAACTTCGTCGATCTGGTCCTCAAGCGCCTGTTCGGCCACCGCCTGCCGGATCTGTTCCGCGATCTTCTTCTCGAAGTTCGACAGAACGCTCACCGAATACCACCGCTTCGCCATCTGGCCCCTCTTCGTTACCTTGACCACCCCTAGGGGCCGTCCGTTCAGATGCGCGCCGTTTCGGCGTGCTGCCTTGGGTCGCCGATGCGCCCCGCCCCAAAAGAAAACCGGCGTGCAACCGAATCGCTGCACGCCCGCCTTGGGAAAGTGGACTGTGCACTACCGCCCCTGCGCCGCGATTTCAAGGCCCGCGCCCCAATGTCCACACGTCGCGGTGCAGGGTGTGGCCGGTGCCACCTGCGCGCGGCGGATATGTCGTGAAGAAGCCCGCCGATGGCGGGCCAGGGCGGAACCCCATTCTGCGCGGGCCTTGCGACCCGGCGCGGCTCAGCCGAAGAAGGAGAGCAGACCCTGAAGGCCGGTGCGGATCAGGATATCGACCAGCGCGAAGAAAACGGCAGTGAGCGTTGCCATGACGAAAACGGTGATCGTGGTCAGGATCACTTCGCGACGGGTCGGCCAGGCGATCTTGCCGATCTCGGACCGCGTCTGCTGAATGAACTGGAGCGGGTTGGTCATGCAGGTCTGCCTTGCGGGAATTCCTCGGTTGGCGGGTCATATACGCCCTGCCGCCGACCGATACAAGCAGAGTTGGTCCTGACGCGCCGCCTCGTGTTCACACCGAGTGCCGGAGCTGGAACGAATTGCTGATCGGCTGGCCCCGGATCGTGATGGAACACCGGGCGGCACTCCGCGTTCGTGCGCGTTTGGCGGGCGGGCACCCCGTTGCAACCACGCATCCGTCGAGCACACAGGATTTTTCCCCCTGCGCCTCAAGGAACGCCCTGCTCTGGCTGCGTGTTGAGCAGCCACAAGCGACAGGCACACAGCCCGACGCGTTAAGACCTTAGACGCACAGATCTGGAGGATTATCCATGAAACGCTTTCTTGCCATGACTGCCCTCACCTCGGTCCTTGCCACCGGCGCGATGGCTGCCACCGAAGAGCAGACCAACCTGATCAACACCTACGCCCCCGACGTTGACGTCTCGATGCTGACCGACGACCAGGTGATTCAGGCGATGGCCGTCGCCAACAGCGGCGACTCGGACACCCAGAAGCGCCAAGGCATCGAGACGATCGCGATGCGCGATGCGGCCCCCAGCACCTTCTCCGAGGAGCAGATGGCACAGATCGAGGCGTATCTGCCGGCCGATCGCGTGGTGATGCTGACCGGCGAGCAGCGCGGTGACGCGCTTGCGATCATCAATGGCGCTTCGACCGACGATGACATCCGCGCACAGCTCGAAGCTCTGGGCGAGGACATCACCCCGGCGCTGACACCGGCAGAGATCACGCGCGTCGAGACCCTGGCACCGGATGCCGACCTGACGGTGCTGACTGCTGAGCAAGTCTCGAAGATCCGGGCCCTGATCTACACCGATGAAAACGACGCGCAGCTGAAAGGCCGCCTGATGGACGTCGTGTCGTAATCGGCCAAGTTCATGGGACCGCGCCCGCACCGGGCGCGGTCCCCTCCGCCTTATTCAAGCTACGCCGCCTCGGCGATCCGGAGCCGACCCCACGTGAAAGCGCGGGGTCTTTGCTGCGTGACAAACGCGCACTGACAAGCTCTGACTGTCCGGCAGGCACGATTGCCAGTCCTTCTATCTGATCCTAGGGTAAGCCCGGCAGACAGGAGGAGGGCTTCCCATGCGCCAGCGTCGTTTCGGCAAGACGATCAAGGACCTGCTGCTGGCATTGCTCAATGCCACGTTGATCCTCGTCGCGCTTTGCCTGTTTCTTGGATTGCAACTCAGCAGCCGCGTGCAGGACATCACCGACAGCTTTGCCCGAAACCTCGTGTCGATTGACCCGCTGCGCGACGAAATCGGAACGGTGACCGCCGAAGTGTCCGGGCTGCGCAGCGATCTGCAAGCCTTGCGCGCCGGAGGCACCGAGATGACCACCGAAGCGGCGCAGCGGATCACCGCGCGGCTCGACCTGCTCGACAGCCGGCTCGGCACCGCCGCCGAGCGCATCGAGGGCCTGCTGAACAGCCCCGAGCAGCTGGTCGATCACGCGGTTGAAAGCGCGGCGGCCGAAATCAGGAAAAGTCTCGGCGCGCTGCGCGGATGCGTGCCCTCCGACACGGTGTCCCTTTCCCACCCGGCGCTGCCGCTTCCGCCTCAAGGCGACACCACCTGAGCAGGTCCCGGCGCAGGGCGGAGCGACATCGCGCCACCTGAGCCATGGACCAGCATGGCCACAGACGCCCGCTCCGGCGCAGAGGGGTGGTCAGCGCCCCGGCCTAGGCGGCCGCCTTCGCGCCCGGCGGAGCGCGGAATAGGTACTCCCAGCAGTAGCGATCCACATCCGCCGCCGAGATCATCCCATAGCCGCGCCACGCGGGGTTCGGCCCGCATCCCCACCGTCCGGCATCCCAGCAGAAATCCAGCTCGCCGAAGCTGTTGCGCAGCAGAAAAGCGCCCGACGGCGGCACGCCCCGGATGCTCGCGGGAAGAAAGCCCGTGAGACAGACCGTATGCCCTCCGTCCGGCCGCAGGCCGCGCAGATACTGATCCGAAGGGTAGATCACCTTTCCATAGAGCTGGGCTTCCGGTCCGAACCAGGTTCCGTGTCCGATCTGGTCGAGCGTTGCAAAAGCCGCGACAACCGGACTGCCTGCGGCAAGCGCTTCGTGCAGCACCTGCGAGGTCAGCCTGTCGCCCCGTGCGTGCTTCCATATCTTGTCGAGCCCCACGGTCGGCCCTTCCTCGAGGTCGACGATGTTGTGCACGAGACCGCCCGTCGCAATCCGACGCGACCCCGCTTCTTGCTCGACACAATCCGCGAAGCGTGGGTGGCGGAAGTTGGCGGCGCGATCCTCCTCGTAGGGCACCAGGTCAGCACGGCAGAGGCCGCAGGTCTGGAGCGCGAGGACGGCCTGTGCGAGGTAGGTCGCGCCCTCTGCTTCGAGCCTCTCTGCCTCTCCCTGGGGGCGGCTGATGCCGACGTCGGCATAGCTCGACCGCCAGATCGCAGAATAGAGATACTCCTCTGACAAAGGCAGGAAGTCCGCCGACGCCTCTGCCGCATCGCGGTTGCGATAGCGCCAGAGTTCCTCGGCCGCGACCACGGCAAAGGCCGTGCAGGTGCCGCGCGCGCCCTGGTCGCGGGCGGCCCAGCGTCCGCTCCGGATCAGGTCGGACGCCAGATCAACCGCCGGAAGCTCGCGCTGCTCGGACGTTCCGTGCGGGCCTTCATGGCAGCGTTCATGCCTTGGGCCGGAAGCGGCGCGGCAGGCATCGCACGCCATTTCGACACCCCAGGCAGGCGGGGCCGCCCCGCCGCGCGTGCTTTTACGCCGGATCATCTCGTTCCCCCCTCGACAGGCCGCGAAGTTCGCCCAGGGCACCCGCCCGCAACGTTGCGAGTTCAGGCAACGCCAGAAGCCGCTTGGCGAGTTCCGTGCCGATGCGATCACCCGCCCTGGTATCGCTGGCGAAATGCAGCCCGGCGTATTCGCGGTTCTCTCCGATCCTATGCGCCAGCGCGGTGAGGAAAGGCACGAATTCGCCGCGTTCGGCTTCCTGCGCCAGTTCGGAGAGCGTCACGGCCACCGTGGTGGACTGGGTGGCATGATTGCTCGGGAAAGAAGGATGAGGCGGCGTTGGCAGCATTGGGAAAAGGCCCGGCCAGACCTGCGCCGGCCTGCCGCGCATGAACTTGAACTTGATCTGCATCCCGACGATGCCCGCCACTGCGTAGACCAGCGCCATGAGCCGCATCAGGTTTGGATGGCCGCGCGAGTTCAGTGACAGGAGAGCATGAAAATAGTGCTGAAAGTTGCCTGACTGGTCGATGATCTCGCCGCCCCAGAGGCTTACCGCGTCCTCGCGCTTGAGCAGGCCGCGTTCGAGGTCGAGCTTCACATCGGCATTGCCCTCGCACAGGATATCCTGAAGCTCGGCGTCGAGTTGGGACACGAAGGCGTCGGGATCCAAGGCGGTCACCACGCGCGGCACCAGCGGCAAGACCCAGAGGTCAGGATGAATTTCGAGATCACTGTACCTGGCCTCTATCGGTGTCACGTCGCCGGGTGGGATCAATGTCACCATGATTGGCACGGCAAGACCCGACGCGGGTCCACTCGCCGCGGCACTGTTGCCATGCGAGTTGCCGTGCGAATTCCCGTGCGAATTGCCATGTGAATTGCCGTGACCACTTGGAAAAACCGTCATTGAAAATCCCCCTCTGTCAGAATCAGCCCGGTCGCTTCGTCCAATGGATTGCAGCGTACAAAGCATCGATCAACACAACGTCAAAGCATTGTATTTGTTAACTTAATTAAGCAGTCACGCCCGCCGAGAGCAAGTTTTGGACGTAGGTGTCCTGCTGTCCTGGATCGCGGAATCCCATCGCCGCGCGGAACTTCTTGAGTGAAAAATTCGGCTCCACCAAATTGTGGTGCTCTGCGAGTTCTCGCGCCTCACCGACCCGGTCCCCGGCGACCAGAGATGCGATTGTGACCCGCAGATTCGAGCCATAGGCCGGCGCGCGGCGGAAGCACGAGAGCCCCAGGCTGGCGGCCTCGCCGAACTCGCCGCTGGCATAATGCGCCAGCGACAGGAAGTGCTCGTTGCGAAAGACGAAAGGATCGCAGGGCGAAAGCAGGAACGCCTTCTTGCCATTCTCGACGGCGCGCTGTGCCTGGCCGCTGTGCGCCAGCGTCGGCACCGTCCAGATGAGCGCCTCGGAATCGTTGGGGCAAATTTGCAGGGCGCGCTCGAACAACAACAGCGCACCATCGAAGTCTCGTTCGAGCGCAATCAGGTGATGGCCCCATTGCGCCATCGCCCTGCCGTTGTTGGGCGCAAGATAGATCGCCTTTCGCGCATGCTCCTCGAGCGCGATCCGCGAACGCCCGAGATTGTCGCTCCAGCCCTGCCAGACATTGATCGCGTGCCACTCGGCCGCAAGCGCATGGGCGGGTGCGAAATTCGGGCCGCGCCGTAGGGCCCGGTCCAGCAACTCCTTGGCCTCGGAAAATTCCGGCAATGCCAGGCGAAACATCCGGTCCTTTGCCTGCAGAACCAGGTGGTTCGGTTCCAGGTGCTCGTCGGGCAACGCGCGGGACCGTTCAAGTTCAGCCACATTCAACGACAATTCCAGCGTGCGCGCGATATCTTCGGCAAGTCCGATCCCCGCTTCGAAAAGCTGCGCCACGGGAATCTCTCGCGTTGCCGCCCAGCGGACGTGGCTGGTCATGCAATCGCAGAGCTGCAAGGTCAGCAGAGCAAGCCCGTCGCGGGTCTGTATGGTCCCGGTCAGAACGTAGTGCGCCCCGAGGTCACGCCGCACTTCGCTGGTCGAGGGAACCGCGCCGAGATAGTGCCGCGTGCTATTCGACGAGATCACCGCAGGCGCAGGAAAACCTGCCATCTTGCAGGTGATCACCTCGAGCAGCCCCAGGATCACGTAGTCCGGCAACGGCGCAGGGCCCAGCTGTTGGAACGGCAGAACCGCGACCAAGGTCATCGGAGCAGGCATGGCGACCGGGCTGGCAGCAACGGGCGCCAATTTGGCATCGGCCGCCTCGATCAATTTGATCCGCACCGCGACGCTCTGGGTCTCCGGCGAGGGCTCGACTCCCAGCTCGTCCTCGAGCCTTGCGTAGAATTGGTTGTAGACCCGCAGCGCCGCCGAATGATCGTTGAGTGCGGCCAAGGCCGTGATCTGCGCGCGGATCGCCACCTCGTTGAGATCGTCCAGCACGACGGCAGCCCGTGCGAGCGCCAGCTGCATCTGCGTGTCGAGCGTCGCTGCCGACAGCAGCCGCTCGACGCTTGTCAGAATTTCCGCCTGGATGCGCGTGCGGGTCTCGCGGAGCCAATCCCCGAACTCATCACCCACGCTGTCGATATCGGAAAACAGCTCCGGCAGGGTCTGCAACATCGCCAGCCCGTCGCGGTCGATCAGTCCCTCGTCCAGACCCGCCGCCAGCTGCGCGACATCTGTACCGAGCATCCCGTCTGGAACCTCGACGGCCTCGGGGGTGGTCCGCAGCATCTCGTCACCCAGGGCCTTGCGCAACTGGGTAAGCGACTGCCGCAGCGATGCCCGCGCGCGCTTTGCCTCACTGTCCGGCCAGAGCAGCTGCGCCAAATATTCCCGCTGCACCGAGCGCCCGGCCTTGAAGGCGAGGAACACCATGAAGGCACGGTTCTTGGCGCCGCGAAGCGCGACCGGTGAACCATCAACCAAGATCTTCAGTGATGGCAAAAGCTTTACGCGGATGCTGCTCATGGCAACCAGCCCAAGATGAGGCGCTAGAGAAATACAGGACTTTTTGCATAAGACATACGGTCTTTGCGAGAAATCAACCGGCGTTGTCGCTTCTCGGAACGAATGGCACCAAATGACCGAGGCCGCACACTGGACGCGCAGACGCGTCGGCGGCGCGTGTTCGCGCGTCAGGGTCGCGCAAAGAAGCATACGCAACGCAGCCCCCTGCGGGATGCCAGCGCTTTGCCTGAACTCGCGTTCGAGCGGCGCGGAGTAAACAAACACGCTGGAATGGGCATGGCTGTCGTCCCGGCGGAGACTGCTCAGATTGCGTCTCCATATTAGCGCGTCGGCGGGCGTGCGCAGGGCAAGCGCTTGGTGAGGCCGGCGGTTGTCGCAGAATACGATCCAGTCGCCGATGACGACCGCCGCATGGCGTCAGCTCTCGATGCCATGAGGATGCACTCATTGTGGGCCTTGTGCGTCCCGACGAAGCGCTCGACCATGCCGCTGTGCTGCGGGCAGTGAGAGATGACAGACCGCTGCTTCAGCTCATGGCTGCGAAGGATGCCCGCGACGTGGTGCCTGCTGAAGACGAGGCCGCGGCCCGAGCGCCACAGGACCTCCTCATGGATCCGGCCAGGGGGGCGATCGAAGCGGCGCCTGGGCCGCTCCCCTGGCCAGCAGCCTGGAGGGGTGTGTTGAGACGACAAAAAAGCCGCCGGCCATTTGGCCGCGGCTTGTATGTTTTGGTTGCGGGAGCAGGATTTGAACCTGCGACCTTCAGGTTATGAGCCTGACGAGCTACCGGGCTGCTCCATCCCGC
>NZ_JADFFK010000042.1 GCF_015223355.1 Salipiger mangrovisoli
GCAGGACCGGGTCACCGCGCGCGTCGTCGGCGCGGTGGCGCCGCGGCTCGAGCAGGCCGAGATCGAGCGCGCCCGGGCGAAGCTCACCGGGCATCTCGACGCCTACGATGTCTACCTGCGCGGCCTTGCCGCGCTGCACCGCTGGAACCGCGAGGGCAACCTCGAGGCCATACGCGCATTTCGCGCCGCGACGGCTAAGGACGCCAGCTTCGCCTCGGCCTACGGGCTGGAGGCGCGCTGCTATTCGCAGCAGAAGGCCTGCGGCTGGGTCACCGATCTTCCGGCGCTGATCGAGGCGACGCGGCAGGCGGCCGGGCGCGCCATCGACTTCGGCCGGGACGATGCGGTCGCGCTGGCGACGGCCGGGATCGGCATGGCCTTCGTGGCGAACGAGGTCTCGCACGGCGACGATCTGGTCACCCGGGCGCTGGAGCTCAACCCCAACCTCGCCAATGCCTGGCTGTTCAGCGGCTGGATCAATGGCTGGCTCGGCCGGGCGGAGATCGCGCTCGACCACGTGGCGCGCGGGATGCGCCTGAACCCCTACGATCCCGAAACCGCGATGATGTACGCCGCCAAGGGCTACGCGCATTTCGTGGCGGGCGACTACGCCGATGCGGCAAGGTGGGCGGAACGCTCGGCCCGGAACCGGCCGAGCTACCTCATCGCCTCGTGCATCCTGGCCGCCAGCAGGGCCTTTCTCGGCGACATCGCGGAAGCCCGGCGCATGGTGGCCCGGATCCGCGAGATCGACCACCGGATGAGCGCAACGAAGCTCATCGCGCTCTACCCCATCCAGCGCGACATCGACCGGGATCGGTGGCGGGAAGGCATGAGGATCGCGGGCCTCCCGGATTGAGGGCCCTGTCTCTGGCGCGACAGGCGTTCGTGGCGCGCCCGGAGCTGCCGGTCGTTCGGCCAGCAACTTTGGCCTTACACGGATACGAAGCGCGGACTGCGGGCCATCGCTACGCCCGCTGCGCTAGGGGGCCTCAGCTTTTCGAAGGCGGTTCTCCCTGCGCGCAGAGACAAGGCCTGGACGGCGCAAAAGCGGACTCTTGCTCAAAGTCGACCATGTCAATGAAGCGTGGTCGGCGAAATTAGTGTCACCATTAATGACATTGATTGACCGTAGGTCAAATCTGCGTCACAAGTAGTGTCATCAATTTGGGGACTCAGCGTGACGGCGACCAGAACCTACAACAGCCCTCTGCGTGACGAGAAAGCCAGGGCAACGCGCGAGGCGATCCTGCAAGCGCTCTACGACCTGATGAAGGACGCAGAGGATTCTTCCGAGATCGGGATGGATGCCATCGCGGGCCGTGCAGGCGTCCAGAAGCGGACGGTCTTCCGCCACTTCTCGACAAAGGAAGAGCTTTTCGCTGCATTCTGGCCGTGGCTGAACGCAAGGATCGGCGCCTCCGTGTCGCCGCGCGCGCCTCGCGACGTCCTGGATGGCCCGCGGCACGCTTTCCCGCTCTTCGATGACCACGAGGCCGCCATGCGCGCCGCGCTTCATACGCGGACCGGGCGCGAAATGCGCATGGGCACCGTGGAGGCCCGGCGTATCCACTTCGCCAATGCCCTCGCGCCTGTCTGCGTGTCCCTAGCGCCGGAAGAGTCCCGCAAGGTCACGGCCCTGGCGCATCTGCTCTATTCAGCCTCCGCATGGGAGGTCCTGAAGGATTATGGCGGTCTTTCCGGTGCCCAAGCCGGGGAAGCCGCGTCTTGGGCGCTCGAGGTGATCCTGTCCGCGGTCACAAAGGGCGACGTCAGGGCGGACATTGCATCGCAGCGAAAGGATGAACGCGATGAAGCTTGACCGAAATGCCTCCACCGACGCCGACGCGATCTGGGTCGTTGGAGACCGCATCCGCTTCCTCGGCGGACTGCCGACAACGGATGTCGAACTGATCGAGGTAGACGTGCCGCCGGGATCGGGCACACCGCCGCACAGCCACGCCTCCGCCGAGATGTTCTATATCCTCTCGGGTGAATTGACGGTCCGCGACTTCTCGGAAGCAGGACGGCCGCCATCTGTCACCGTGGCCAAGCCGGGCGATGCGATCACACTCGCATCCCGCAAGGCGCACAACTACAGCAACGAGGGCGACATGCCGGTGAAGATGCTCGTGCTTATCGAGCCGTCCATGATCGCCTTCTTCCGCGAGGTAGGCACCAGCGAACCCCAAGCAGAGCCCGATTTCGCAAGGCTCGGCGCAGTCATGGAGCGGCACGGCATCGACCTGCTCGGTGCGGCAGCCTGAGCAACTGCAAGAGACCAGAACCGGCCGCGCATAAGCAAGCGCGGCCGGTGCATCCTGGTCGAAGGGACGCTGAGTCATTCCCATTGGAGTGGTCAACCAGCATACCCGTTCCGCGATGTGACCCGCGTCGAAATCCGCCGCGACGACCCCATCGGAAGGTTGCTTTTCCAGCGCGACGCTTTCGCCAGGTTTGGAGACTTCTCAGTCTTTTGTTGGGCCGCCGCCGAGATAGGCCTCTACCGAGTAGCGCTCATAGATGGCTCCATAGACATTGCCCTCGGGGCTAAAGGGTCTCACGCCTGCATCGGCCAGCTTGTACCTCAGCGCTTGCCACGACGTGCCGAGTTCCACTGCCAGTCCTCTCAAGGTCACGAAGCGCATGTGGAACGCGGTGATGTCGCATGGCGCGAGGAAGCGTTGGCTGGCGCTAGTCTTCGGATGAGGCCCTTCTGTCGACGGAACATGCCCGTCGCGTACAATGCGCATCGCAGCCGAGGGTGTCAGGCCAGTCTGACGGGCGAATACCTCGATGCTGATCCCCGGGGCGTTAGGTCGCTCCAGAAGGCGTTCGATTTCGTCATGGGTCACGAGAATTGCTTCATAGCCGTCGCGGGTCATATGGCGCCCGACCCGCTGGACCTTGCCGCGCTCGAGGAGCGAGACGATCGTACCCGGTGAGACCTTGAGCCGCTGCGCGGTCTTTGGGATGTCGCCCCAGGCGTGCATCGGGACGTAGATGGGTTCCGCGCCGGCCAAGAGGCCCTCGAGGTACCTGTGGCCTGCGCGGACGTCCCAGAGGGGCTTGTGATCGTCGCCGTGGATGGCGGGCGGAAAGAAGCCCTCCTTGCGAAGCAATTCGAACTGCGAGCGGGACATGCTCAGCGCCTCCTGAAAGTCCTTCGCAGAAACAAGCGTGTTTAGGGAGGCGAGATGAGGCTGCGCCACGAGCGCGTCGAACAGCTCCCACTGGTCATCCTGACCAGTTTCGGGCGGTCGAACGAGGCCGACTTCGACAAGGAGCTTGCGGAGGCGCCGCGGGTCCATGCCCAGCTCTCGGGCGGCGGTTCGCACAGAATGGACACGGCGCTCCAGCACAGGCTCTCCCATCAGGTCGTCGCCAGGTCCCAAAGGCCAGGTTGCAGCGATGTGGTCGCGAAGGAGCGTGCGGAAAGGTTCATACTCCTCGCCGGCCAAGTCGAAGGCGAGCCGGTCGTAGAGAGCGCCGAACTTCTTCTTCGGCCCGTCTGTCGCCGCTCCGATTGCAACTTGCAGTTCCGTCAGTGCAGCGCGGATGCTGTCCTCGCCGAGGGTCGCGAAGCGGAAGCCCATCTCGAATGCCATCCAGGCGTGCTCGCTCTTGAACTTCTTCCATTTCGGGATCCTGAGGGCCCAGATGGCCCTTCCCATAAGCTCGCAGAAATGCGCCGCCGCGTAGAGCTCGAACTGATCAAGCCAGCTGTCGGTATGTTTTCCTAAGAGACGCGCTTCGATCCAGTGATCGTAATCGTTCGGATCACGGTGTTCCCGGTCCAGAGACCCAGCCAAAATGCCTGGGGCGATGTCCACCATTCGTGCGGCAGCGTCATAGCGGCGGATCGGATTGGGCTGGGTCCAGAGCGGCACGAGGGGATGCTTGTGCTTGAGGCAGAGAGTTGCTGGACGAAATAGCCAGTCGCCGCGGACATACATCGCCCTCTCGGGAGCATCTGTGCTGGTCTCAGCATCCTCCCTCAAGCAGATAGGGCAGCCGCGGACGGTGCTTTCCTTGATAGCCTTGGCGTGAAGACGGTGACCACGGAAGGAATGCTCCCTGTTGCCCAAGTAGAGAGGGCTCCAGCTCTTGAGGTCGTCGGCGTCAATCCTGCAGAGCGTTGCCAGTCCAAGCAGGTCTTCGACCTTCCCTTCGATGATCCTGCTGAAGGACAGTCCCATGTCTGCGCAGAAACCCGCGGCACCCACGCCATTCAGCGCAGCAATGCGGGATACGAAGGAGAAGGCTGTTTCGCGGCCCCTGATGCTGGGGATGAGTGAGAGTTCGGTAGTCAAAGTCACGCCTTGTCTTGATCTTCAAACTGCTTGGACTGGCGTCCTTCTTTGGAGGCGCACTAAGTTGGCGCAACAGCGCAGACCCTTATCTCTAGCTCCCTGAGAAGATGCGCGGGGAGGCGACGTGGCCAGCGTCCGGCCGAGCACGACGATGACATCGGTTGCGTAATACGCGTCTCCTTCCGGCACGATGGGGCAGGCGCATCCGCTCAAGGCCTGGCGCAGAGAGGCGCGCGTTTCAGGTGAGAGCTTGTCCACCAGAACGGGCGCGTAGGTTTCACGGCACCGAAGCGCGTACTCGAAGTCCTGCTCGAGTGCCTGCCGGTCGGTCGACAGGTCCCTATGCTCATTCGAGGACTGCTTGTCGGGCGCCGCCGCAATGATGCAGACTTCGGCTAGGTCATCCTCTTCGTCGCCATGGTCTTCGTCGGGATAGCCTATTGAAACATTCTGAATGCGTGTCCCAGCAACTATGGAAGACAGCCGCCGGTGCGAATGGCCGAAGAACCAGGTGTCGATGTCGCTCCGTTGGAGGACTTCGGTTAGGTTTGAATGGAAGGCTGGGCTAAGGCGATCCAATGGGCCTGCTGCCGACGGGTGCGGGCCGTGGTGCGTGACAACAAAGGTCCTGCCATTGCCGGCGAAATGTGGTGCCGCCAAGCGTTCTTCCAGCCAGCCGCGGTGCTCCTGATGCAGCGTGACGGTGTCCTCCGCAGTGATCGGGACGATGTGACGCGGCAGCACCTCGTCCGGGTCAAGCCACTCATGACCTGGGGCTTCGATGAAGATCATGTCAAAGTCGCGCATGAACCGGCGCGCGAAGTTCTTGGCAGCCTCCTGATCCCCCAGTAGGTCGAAGTCGGTCCAAAGGGTGGCGCAGAGATACCGGTCGCTGCGATGGCGGAGTTCGGTCTTCTGCGCGAACGAACTCCCGCTGGCGTGAACCAGGTCACGGAGCCGGTTCTCGTCGTCGAGCCTTCCCGCGTAGTAGTCGTGGTTCCCGGGAACGACGTAGATGCGATCGGCGGGCGCATAGCGGGTCAGGTAGGCGAGAGCGTCCTCTAATGGCGGACCGAAGGTGTCGGACAGATCACCGGCGACGATCAGGGCGTCGACGCTCTCCTTGAACAGTCGATCTTCCAGGCCATGCAACTGGAGCGGGTTGCTGCCCTGCGAGAAGTAGGACTTGAGGTGGAGGTCAGCTATTACTGCGACCGTCCCGGCATTGTCCGGGATTTCGATAATGGTGGGACCGGGCAAAATAGCCTCCGACGAGTTCGAACGAGTCTTGACCTATCGGGAACGCAGGCCGTCACAGGGCTGATCGAGTGTGCGCTAGTGCGCTAGCCCCTTTCACCCAGTCATAACCTGCCTCATAACAGAGTGTCTTTCAAGTCATTGATTTTGTGGTATATTTTTTCGCATCCGATGCTGCAGCCTCAAAGGTTTGAATTTGCTCAACTTGTGGGCCTAGAGATTTCTTTTTCGCAAACTTGGTGGATCGCGACAGTGCGAAGATGACCTCTGAGGCTTGAGGAATTCAGCCGTGCAATTGACAGTCAAATACCTCTATGCCTGAGTAACTTGGGGATTAAAGGGCCAGGTAACGTAAGAATGTCGTTTGATACGGTTGGGGAAGAGCTACGTGACCAGCTCGTTCTGGAGCTGTCCGTCGCTCAGAAAGTTAACTTTGCATCGTCCCAGAACGGTGTCTCGGTTCTGAAAAATGTCGTGTTGCAGAACCTTTCAGATGCGCCGCTAGAGAATATCAGTCTCGAACTGACTTGCAGTCCCGGTCTGATCCGCCCGAAGTGCTGGACAGTGGATCGACTGGCGCCGGGACAACGACAAGAGCTGCGCGACCTGGAAACGCCCTTGGACACGGTGATCCTCGGCGGTCTCAACGAGGCTGAGTGGGGAGAGCTGCAGTTCGTCGTCAAGCACGACGAGACAGAGCTGCTGCAGGAGCAGCGCCCGATCGAGATGCTGGCCCGAGACGAATGGGGTGGTGTCGGCGACATGGCGCATCTGCTTGCGGCCTTCGTCTCTCCCAACGATTCGGTTGTCGCTGGTGTCCTCAAGGAGGCCAGCCGGCTACTGGAGGGGGCCGGACAGAGCGGTGCCATGGATGGCTACCAGGCCCGCGATCCGTCCCGTACATGGATGCTGGCCGGGGCGATCTGGTCGGCCGCGACCGGCATGGGGCTGACCTACGCGGTGCCTCCGGCAAGTTTCGAGTTGCGCGGCCAGAAGGTGCGTGACCCCGGTCGCATCAAGTCTGAAGGACTGGCCACCTGTCTGGATAGTGCTCTTCTGCTGGCCGGCTGCTTCGAGGCCGCTGGCCTCAACCCCGTCGTGCTCTTCTCCGAAGGGCATGCCTGGACCGGGGTCTGGCTGACGGAGCGGGATTTCGGGACCATCAGCGAGCCCGACGTGATGACGGTCCGGAAGGCCATCGATGCGCGCGAGTTCGTGGTCATGGAGACCACCTTGCTGACCAAGAAACCCAGCGTCGGGTTCGAGCAGGCGGTTGATACGGCGCGCGAGCTGACATCCGAGCGCAATGAGCACAGCTTCGTCATGGCAGTCGACATCCGGCGCGCCCGCGCGGCCCGGATCCGCCCGCTTGCCAGCCACCGCTCCGAGCCGGAGGCCGAGGCGGAAGACGTCGTTGCTAGCCCGGCAGCCCTGCCACGCCCGCTGGATCTGGGCCTGCTGCCGGGCGAACTGATCGAGGATGAGGCCTCGACGCCGGCGGACCGTATCTCTCGCTGGCAACGTAAGCTTCTGGATCTGTCGCTGCGCAACAGGTTGCTGAACTTCAAGGACGGCAAGCAGACGCTTCCCTTTCTGTGCCCCGATGTCTCGGCACTGGAAGATCAGCTGGCCGACGGCAAGAAGTTCCGCGCGCTGGCGCTCAAGGACGAGGACCCTGTCGGCGCGCGCGACCTTCTGGCGAAGGACGAGCCCAAGCTCCTTGAGGAAGTCGCGCAGGATGCCTTCGCGAAGGGCCAGATCGCGGTTCCGTTGACCCGCAAGGAAAGCGAGCGACGGCTGCTCGAGCTGCACCGCCGTGCCAAGAGCGACATGCAGGAAGGCGGCACGAACACCCTGTTCCTGGCCGCCGGCTTCCTGCGCTGGAAGAAGTCCGAAGGGGACACGCGCAGCTACCGCGCGCCGCTGCTGCTGGTGCCGGTGAAGATCTCCCGCAAGTCGGCGCAGTCGGAGTTCGTGATCGAGCATCACGAGGACGACGTGCGCTTCAACACCACGCTGCTGGAGTTTCTCAAGCGGGACTTCGACCTGAAGGTGCCCGAGCTGGAGGGCGACCTTCCCCGGGACGAGAGCGGTTTCGACCTGCCGCGCATCTTCGAGATCATGCGCCGCAAGGTGCGCGATGTTGCCGGCTTCGAGGTGGTCGAGGAGCTGGCGCTTTCGACCTTCTCCTTCGCCAAGTTCCTGATGTGGAAGGACCTGGTGGAGCGGACCGACAGCCTGCGCGAGAGCGCGCTGGTGAAGCATCTGGTGGACAACCCGACCGAGCCCTTCCTGGCCGAAGGGACGCCGGGACTGCCGGTTGCGGTCGATGTGGACCGCAGGCTGGCGCCGCGCGACCTGTTCACGCCGCTGCCTGCTGACTCCTCGCAACTTGCCGCCGTTTTGGCCGCGCAGGAGGGACATGACTTCGTCCTGATCGGGCCGCCGGGCACGGGCAAGAGCCAGACCATCGCCAATATCATCTCGCAATGCCTCGCCATGCAGAAGACCGTCCTCTTCGTGGCCGAGAAATCGGCGGCGCTGGACGTGGTGCAGCGACGGCTTGCGTCGCATGGGCTTGGCGGTGCTGTGCTGGAGCTGCATTCCAACAAGGCCGACCGGAAATCGGTGCTGTCTCAGCTGGGTCGCAGCTGGGCGCGGGCAGTGACCGGCACGAGGGGTGAATGGATCAAGGTGACGGATGACCTGACGGTCACCCGCGAACAGCTGAACGCCTATGTCACGGCGTTGCATAAAAAAGGCACGCAAGGCTTCAGCGTCTTCCAGGCGATCGGCAAGGCTGCCGGTCAGGAACAGCCGTTCAGCCTGAGCTTCGCGAACAAGGATGCGCATGATGCGGAAAGCTACATGCATCTGCGGAAGCTGGCCGAAGCCCTTGGCCGGTGCCAGGAGATCATCGCGGGCCGCAAGCCGCTGCCACTGGTGCAGGCGGAGGAGTGGTCCTTTGGCTGGCAGGCGGAGATTCTGGACCGAAGCGCGAAGCTGGGCGCGGCCACCCGCGAGCTCGCTGATGCCGCCGCGGCGCTCGCGCGCCATGCCGGGCTGACCTGGGCGGGCGCGGGCGAGGCGTCCGAGGTCGCGCCGCTGCTGCTCCTGTCGTCGATCCCCGAGACTGGAGAGGATGTAAGCTGGTCGCTGACGCGGGATGTCGTTGAGATGCAGGCGCAAACCGAGGCGCTGACCGACAAGCTCGCCGCATACACCGCCGCAGCCGGTCGAACCTCTGCCAGCTATCCGATGGCGCGGCTGGACGGAATTCCGCTGGACCAGCTTGATGCCAACTGGCGACTTGCACAGACGAAGATGTGGCCGCTCTCGGTCTTCGCCAAATCCTCGGTGCGCAAGCTCTTGCAGACCTATGCGGAAGGCGGGAAGGCTGATCCCCAATTCGATATCGCCGCGCTGGCGGATGCCAAGCGCGCCCGAGCCGAGGTTGAGACAACCCCGCTCAACGGGTGTCCGGTGGTCAAGGGCGTGGAAACGGATCCGGCACGCCTGGCTGGCTGGATGGACCAGGCGCGGGCCATGAAAACGATACTCGCCGATATCGCGCCCACGGTCGCCGATCCGGCCCGTTGGAATCTCGCCCGCCAGAGCCTTGCCCAGCGGAGCGGCGGTGACCTGCGGAACGCGATCACGCTCTTCCAGCGCAAGCATGAAAGCTGGCAGGAGCATGCCGGGGCCTTCGCGCAGGTGGCGCATACATCGCCCGAGGGGATGGCCCTGTCGGAGCTGCTCGCAGCCTTGCAGGCCATCCAGGAAAACAAGGAGCACCTGCAGGATTGGACCCGGTGGGTCGAAGTCCGCACACAAGCCAGTGGCGCAGGGCTTGAGGCCCTCGTCCATGCCGTCGAGGAAGGCCAGGTCGAGGGCGATGTCGATGCCGCCTTCGCCTCGGCCTATGCGGCCTGGTGGTTACCGCAGGCCATGGATGCGCAGCTTGAATTGCGGGGGTTCTCCCATTGGTCGCACGAGGACGCGATCAAGCGCTTCCGTGAATTGGATGACCGCGCAACGGACATGGCCGCGGGGCAGGTCCTGTCACGCATCCAGCACGGACTGCCAGCCCAGGATGCCGTCGCGCGGCGTTCTGAACTTGGCACGCTGCGGCATCAGCTTGGGCTGCAGCGGCCCAGCATGCCGATCCGGGAGCTGATCTCGGAAATGCCCGACGCCTTCACCAAGCTGGCGCCTTGCGTGCTGATGTCCCCGCTTTCGGTGGCGCAGTATCTGCCTGCAGGGCAAGCGGCCTTCGACGTGGTGATCTTTGACGAGGCGTCCCAGATCACCACCTGGGACGCGATCGGCGCAATCGCGCGGGGCAAGCAGGCGATCATCGTCGGCGACCCGAAGCAGCTTCCCCCGACGAACTTCTTCGGACGCAGCGACGCCGGTGAGGACGAGCTGCCTGAGGCAGAGCGGGATCTGGCGTCCATTCTGGATGAGGTCGCCGCGGCAGGCATCCCGACGCAGCAGCTCGATTGGCACTATCGCAGCCGCGACGAGGCGCTGATCGCCTTCTCCAACTGGCACTACTACGGCGGCCGCCTGGTGACCTTCCCGTCTCCGGCGACGGCGTCGGACGCGGTGAGGCTGCACCAGGTCGATGGCGTCTATGCACGGGGCCAGGGCAGGACCAACGAGGCCGAAGCCCGCGCCATTGTGCGCATGACGGTGCGCCGACTGAACGAATGGCTGACTTGGCCCGAAAGCGAGCGGCTCACACTTGGTGTCATCACCTTCAATGCCGAGCAGCAGGGGTTGATCCTCGACCTGCTGGACGAGGAGCGGCGGAAGAACCCGGATCTGGAATGGTTCTTCGAGGATGCGCGGGAAGAGCCGGTCATCGTCAAGAACCTTGAGAACATCCAAGGCGACGAGCGGGACGTGATGCTGTTCTCGATCACCTTCGGCCCCGACTATGCTGGCAAGCTTTCGATGGCCTTCGGTGCTCTAAACGGAGACGGTGGCGAGAAGCGCCTGAACGTGGCGGTGACGCGCGCTCGGGCGGAGTTGCACGTATTTGCTTCGATCCGTGCCGATCAGATCGACCTGACGCGCACCAAGGCCATCGGTGTGAAGCACCTGAAGGGCTTCCTCGATTTTGCAGCACGTGGTCCTGTGGCGCTTCCGGCGCAGGACGATGGTTCTCTTGGGCCTGTCGAAAACGTCTTTGAGGCAGCGATCAAGGCAGCCATCGAGGCGAAGGGCTGGGAGCTGCGTCCGCAGATCGGCGTCTCGGGCTTCCGTATCGACCTGGGCGTCGTGCATCCGGATCATGCGGGCGTCTATCTTGCCGGAATCGAGTGTGACGGGGCGACCTATCACGGTTCTGCCACGGCTCGGGACCGGGACAAGGTGCGGCAAGCGGTGCTCGAAAACCTTGGCTGGACGATCTGCCGGATCTGGTCGACCGACTGGTTCCGCAATCCTGCGGCCGTGGTCGAACGCATCCACACCGCGCTGACGGAGCACCTCGCGGCGGATCGCGCCAAGCGGGCCGAAGAAGACGCAGCACGCGACGCCATGCTCGCGGAAGATGCCGATGAGTTCGAGGTCTCACATGAGGCCGAGGAAGCAGAGGCCGCTGAGGTCGAGCTGCCGGTCGTGGAGGTTGGCGTTGAAGGTGACATTGCACCTTCAGAGCCTGTCCGGCAGGAGGCACAGTTTGCCCGTGCAGCGCCGTCAGCTGCCAGGCCAGAGGTGGGAGAAGCTGGTTCGAGTGAAGCCAGCCCCGATCCCGAAAGGTTCTACGATGCGGACTACATTCCCGTTCTTGCGCGCCTGATCGCGGGCGTGGTCGAGCGCGAAGGACCCATGCCGATTGCCTTGCTGGGCAAGCGGGTCTCCGGGATGCATGGCTGGCAACGGACCGGGAGGCGGATCTCCGAGCAGGTGTCCAGGGCGCTTGGCCTGGTTGAGCTGCATTCCGAGAATGGTGTCGATTTCCTTTGGGCGGTGGGAACGAAAGCCGACAGGGTCGGTTTCCGGTCGGGACTGGATCGCTCCATCCGGGATATTTCCCGCACGGAGATCGCGGAGCTTTATGATCGCCATGCGGCTGAGCTGAGCAGGAGCGAGGACCCCGTTCTCGATCTGGCGCGCCACGCGGGGATTGCCAGATTGTCAGCGGATGCACGTTCATACCTGTCGGATTGCGTTGGATGGCGATCCATTGCCCGTGAGTGAGGAAGAGCGATCGGGCGGTCGCGCCACTGCCCGTCGCATCAGGCACGTCATTGCGTTCGGGCCCCACCACGAAATCAGCGGGCTTTGTTCGGCGCTTTCTCATCGTTACTCATAAATCTATGGAAATGCGTCACAACCAACTTTTGTCCCGGTGCCTGTCAATCGATCTTGAGGTCGATCCTTCCAGGGCAAAGATCTTTGGTATAGCGGCCGTGCGCGGTGATGAACGGCCGGTGCTGAAGTCAATGGAAGGGATCTCCGAAGAGTTCCTCGATCAGCTCGAAGCGCAGGTCGGTGATGTAGCGCATCCCATTGGCCATAACTTCCTGAAGCACGACCTCGAACATCTGATCGCGAAACGGCCCCGACTTGGCCAGATCATACAGGCGCCAATCGATACCCTGTGGCTGAACCCGCTGGCCTTCCCGCGGAACCCATACCACCACCTTGTGAAGCACTATCATGACGGGCGCCTTGCCACCGGGCATGTAAACGATCCCGAACTGGACGCGCGCCTTGTTTTCGAGGTGCTCGCCAATCAGCTGGATGCTTTTGCAAAATTGGCTGAGGTCGCGCCCGACGCGCTGGCTGCCTACCATTATCTGACCACGCGCATGGAGCGCGCCGGCGGCTTTGATGCCCTGTTTTCCTACCTGCGCGGCAAGAGTTGCCCAAGCTATGACGAGGCTGCTGCCGCGATCACGCGGTTGCTCGACGGGCGAGCTTGCGGGTTGCGTGTAGAACAGACGCTGCGACGCCTCAATAGCCCTCAGAACGGTTGGCCGATGGCCTATGCCCTCTCTTGGATTACGGTGGCAGGCGGCGACTCCGTCATGCCTCCCTGGGTGCGGGCGCAGTTCCGCGAGGCATCTCTGATCGTCAGGCACCTGCGGGACACCTCCTGCAAGGATCCTGCCTGCACCTGGTGCGCCGAGCAGAACGACCCGGTGCGCGCCCTGGAAAGGTGGTTCGGGTTCCCCAGCTTCCGCCCCAAGCCGGTCGACCCGGAGGGACGCCCGCTGCAGGAACGCATCGTCGATGAGGCGATGTCTGGCAACAGCTTGCTGGGGATCCTGCCGACTGGGACGGGCAAGTCGCTGTGCTACCAGGTGCCGGCGCTGTCACGGTTCGACAAGATCGGTGCGCTGACGGTGGTGATTTCTCCCCTGGTCGCTTTGATGGCGGATCAGGTTCAGGGGATGGAGCGTGCCGGGATCTCCTGCTCCGTTACGATAAACGGCATGATGTCCATGCCGGAACGTCAGGATGCGCTCGACAAGGTCCGGATGGGCGACGCCGGGATCCTCATCATCTCTCCCGAGCAGCTTCGCAGTACCTCGATCCGTAGCGTGCTGGCGCAGCGCGAAGTGGGGCTTTGGGCAATTGACGAGGCGCACTGCGTGTCGAAATGGGGGCATGATTTCCGGCCGGACTATCGCTATCTCGGCCGCTTCATCAGGGAGTTCTCGGGGGATCAACCACCCGCGCCTGTGCTCTGCCTCACCGCGACCGCAAAGCCCGAGGTGGTTGCGGATATCATCGAACACTTTCAGTCCAAGGCCGGGGTCGAGCTGCTGCCGCTTGACGGGGGCGCCTCGCGGACAAACCTGGCGTTCGAAGTGCGACCCTCGAACAAGGCATCCAAATTGTCGGACGTGATGAACGTACTCGACGCACTGCTTCCCGCCGAGGGGCGGTCTGGGGCGGTGGTCTATTGTTCCTCGCGCAAGGAAACCGAGCGGGTGGCCGAGTTCCTGAAGTCTCAGGGTGTGGATGCGGCGCATTTCCATGCCGGGATGAGCGCGGATGACAAGCAGGTCGTCCAGGAGCAGTTCCGGGTGGGCGAGCTGCGCGTGATCGCCGCGACCAACGCCTTCGGGATGGGGATCGACAAGCCCGACATCCGCTTGGTCGTCCACGCCGATATCCCGGGGTCTTTGGAAAACTACCTTCAGGAGGCCGGGCGCGCAGGACGGGACCGGGAGGACGCCCATTGCGTCCTGTTGTTTGCGGCTGACGATGTGGAACGGCAGTTCCGACTGACGGCCAGTTCGCGCCTCGCCCGGCATGAAATCGGGGCCATCCTCAAGGCGCTGCGCCGGATCGACGAGAGGACGAAAAAGACCGGAAAGGTCGTTGCGACTTCTGGTGAGATCGTCCGGTCCGAGAAAGACCAGGAGTTCGAGCGCGACAGCGCCACGGACGACACCCGCGTGAAGACGGCCGTGTCCTGGCTGGAGGAAGCGCATCTTGTATCGCGGGAAGAGAACCGGGTTCAGGTGTTCCCGTCGTCTCTGCGGGTGCGGTCGGTGGATGAGGCGAAGCAGCGGTTGGCCGGGGCAGACCTGACGCTAGCGCATCGCAACCAACTTTTGGCCATCGTCGCGCATCTGGTCTCGGCGCCGGCTGACCAAGGCGTGTCAACCGATGAGCTTTGCGGTGTGGCGGGGATATCACCCGGTGCGCTGCCAAAGGCCATGTCGACACTGGAAGCGCTGGGCATCGCGCGCAACGACGTTGCGATGACGGTTTTTGTCCACGTTGGTGTCGCCAGTTCCTCAGCACAGAGACTGGCTCAGGCTTCTGCGCTGGAGGGCGATCTTATCGCACTCATGCAGGAGCTGGCGCCGGACATGGATGACCGAACCCCGGTTCCGCTGAACCTTTCTGAAACCTGTCAGCGTTTGCGCGACAAGAACCACCCGGATGTCAGGCCCGATGCGGTCGACAGGCTGGTGCGGGGGATCGCCCAGGATGGCCGAAGCCAAGACGGCGGTCGCGGGAACATCTCTCTGCGGAGGGTCAGTCGCAATACGCTGATGGTCACTCTGGTGCGACCCTGGAAAACAGTTCGGGCAACGGCAAACTTGCGGTGGCAAGCGGCCGAGCTGCTCCTGACCTATCTGACAGGCCGGCTCGACAAGGGTGTGCGGGGCAAGGATCTTCAGGTCGAGACGACGGTCGGCGACCTGCTGGCACAGCTGAATCAGGATGCCTTCCTGAAGACCAGTGGCATTGGTGACATGACCAAGCTCATGGAGCGGGCGCTTATGTGGCTGCATGAGCAGGGCGTGGTGACGCTCGGAAAGGGGCTTACGGTGTTCCGCTCTGCCATGACGGTCTATCTCGATCCGGCAGGGGGGCAGTTCACTCAGGCGCATTTCGCGCCGCTGGAAGACCACTACGGCGAGCAGACACTCCAGACCCATGTCATGGCGACCTATGCCGAAACCGGGCTGCGGGCGATGAGCGATGCGTCACGCCTTTCGGAGGACTACTTCCTGCTCAACAAGGAGCAGTTCATGAAACGGTGGATGCCTGGCATGGGCCGCGAGGTCCGACGGCAGACCACCAGCGCCTCCTGGGAGGCGATCGTCGAGAAGCTGGGCAACAAGGTCCAGCAGGATATCGTGACGGATGACCGGGACCGGACGAATGTTCTGGTCCTGGCGGGCCCGGGGTCAGGCAAGACGCGGGTGCTTGTCCATCGGATCGCCTATCTGCTGCGTATGAAACGCGAGGATCCGCGAGGCATTCTGGTTCTCGCCTACAACCGGCACGCAGCGGCCGAAATCCGCGTGCGGCTGCGGTCGCTGGTCGGCGATGATGCCATTGGTGTCACCGTCTCTACCTGTCATGCGCTGGCGATGAAGCTTGTTGGGGCCAGTTTTGTGGGTCAGCGGGCCGAGACCGAAGATTTCGATGGCATCGTAATGGAGGCGGTGCGCCAGCTCGAGGGCGAAGGGCTGCCGAAATCCGAAGCCGAAGCGCAGAGGGAGACCTTGATCCAAGGCTATCGCTGGATCCTCGTGGACGAGTATCAGGACATCGGGCCGGAAGAGTATCAGCTTATCTCGGCAGTCGCTGGCAGATCTCTCGAGGATGCCGACCTGAAGCTCAGCCTGTTCGCCGTCGGGGACGACGATCAGAACATCTATGCGTTCAATGGCGCCTCCGTCGGGTTCATCCGCCAGTTCGAAGAAGACTACAAGGCGCGGCCGGCGTTCCTGGTCGAGAACTATCGTTCCACCAACCACGTCATTGCGGCGGCCAATGCGGTGATTTCGGCGGCGCCGGATCGGATGAAGGTTGGTCATGAGATCAGGATCAACGCAGATCGCAGGCGTGATCCTGAGGGGGGCGGCCTCGCAAAGGTGGATGGGGTTGGACAGGGCCGGGTCCAGCTTCTGAATGTCCCCTCCGGCGATGTGCCACAGGCGATCGCTGCCGTCGACGAGATGGTGCGGCTGTCGAAGTTGGATCCGGAGTGGTCCTGGGCCCGTACCGCCATCATCTCTCGTGACTGGAAGAGGCTTGGCGCTGTCCGGACCTATGCTGAAAAGCAGGGTATCATGGTCGAAATGGCCAATCAGGACCTGCCAAACATCTGGCGGCTGCGCGAGACACAGGCGCTCGTGACAAGTCTGCGTCGGCGACAGGGAGAGCTTCTGGGCGTTGCCGACATCATCGATCTCCTCAACGAGCAATCAGGCAACAAGTGGGTAGACCTGTTGGCAGAAGGTATCGCCGAGCTGGCGAGAGAGCTGAAGACAAAGACTATGCCTGTGCCCGAAATTGTCGAATGGCTGGCCGAATGGTCCCGTGAGACACGGGGCGAGCAACGCGGGCTGCTCCTGCTGACAGCGCACCGGGCCAAGGGGCTTGAGTTCGATCATGTGGCTATTCTGGATGGCGGTTGGGACCGGGCATCGAAGAACGAAGACCGTGATGCTCCGCGCCGACTTTTCTACGTCGCGATGACGCGTGCCCAAAAGGGCCTGATCGTTATGGCGTCGGGCGAGCATGCGTTCCTGAAGCCCGGCACTCCCTGCGTCGTTGAGAGACAGGTCGAGCCGCATTTCCCGGCTGGAGGACTATCTTCGAGGGTCTACCATCTGCCGAACCTAAAGCATGCCGACCTGTCATATGCCGGTCGCCGGGGAGATCGGCACGAGGTTCACCGTGCAATCCAGGAATGCCGGGTGGGTGACCCGTTGCACCTGGACCACCGAGCCTCCAACTGGGAGTTGCTGGACCGGCATGGCCGCCTCGTAGGACGCATGTCGAAGTCATGGGAGCATCCGCCGGGGCAGATCCTGCTTTCGGGTGCAGTTGGAGCTGTGGTCCAGTGGCGCAAGTCGGATGGTGACGAGAAATATGCGCACTACGCGCGTCGAGATGCTTGGGAGACCGTCCTTCCCGAACTTGTTTTTGCCCCACCGGGACAAGTACCTTCTGTCGCAACGTTGCCCGACACAGCTGTCGAGAGTGTCGTCTCTCGGGCCAATCCGGCAGGCTGGACGGAGATCCGGGGCGGGCAGCTTGCGAAAGCCGTCACGCCGGATGATGCGGATGCGCTCGCTGCGCTTGCGCAGCGCATCTACAACGAAAGTCGGTCGTGGGGCGAATTTATCGACAGCTTCAAAGAACGGGGTCTCGAAGTGGCGCCCAAGGGTGGCGGCCTCGTGCTCAAGGACGGGACCGATGGGCGCGAGCTTTGCAAGATATCCGCATTGGGCCTCAGCTACAAGGAGATGGTGCAGGGCTTCGAGGAAGGGTTTCCCGGCCATCCGTCTCCCTCCATGGCGGACTACGCTCTAGGAAAGAAGAAGGCAGGTGCGCCGAAGCTACAAAGGCGCAGCAAGCCTTCGACCGAAGAAGATGACTTCGACATCATAGATGAGTGAAATTGCCAGCGCGCTCACCCTATCTCGTCTGGCGACTCCGCTCGAACGCCAGCATTGCCACTTTCCTCTTGGCCGCGATGTCGCGGACGGTCGTGGCAACTGCTGACTCACCGAAGTCCCTTGGATTGAAGGGGCGCCCGTACCAACGGATCATGTCCTTGTGCGCCGGGTGGCGGCTATTGCCCATGGCTTCCACGAAATCGACGAAACCGGGCGGGCCACCGACATCTTCCGGCGGCGCGGTGAGCTCGCCACCCAGATAGAGGGGATAGTCGACGTCTGGATCCGCGACTCCGACATGTTCGATGACGACGCGATGCTGCCAGTTGTCACCGAAATCGTAGGTGTATTCGAACTCTGCTACGCCGCGCCCTACCAAAGTTTCCAGGCGCATGTTCTTGGCATGGTAGACCTTGTGGCCCCATGCCGCATCCTCCGGACTGGGTTCCCCGTAGTCACGCTCCCCGACCGTGAACTGATAGAGGTGGTAGTTCTCCCAAGGCATTACGCCCTGGATGAGTTCATGGAGGGCGCGTAGGTTCGTGGTCAGGCTGACCTCGACCCGCCGCCATATGGTTGGCTCGACGTGCAAGAGCTCTACGCGCAGTCGAGCGATCTGATTTGCCATGAAAGCTCCTTCCACACGGCCGAACGAGTGACCGGCGTCTCTCTATTCCGCCGCGATGCCCTGTCCGGATGCCGAAAGGCGGTTGACGTAGGACTTGAACGCGCGCGACGAGGTGAAACACCGATACCCGGCCGAGCTTGCGAGTGAGATCAATTCCGCGCTCTCCCCCAGAAGAACAGCCACAGGTTCGGATAATTCGGTCTGGACACCATTCGGCCAGACTAGGTCGAGGATCGCACGTTGTTCGCCGGTTTCGGCATCAACGAAGTCGAAGGACATCTCTCCTTGCGCGAAGCCTTGCTGCGCCACCCAGTCGTTCAGGGCTTCCAGTTCATTGACTTCCTCTTCGCTGGAGATGCCGCCGAGAAGAACCTTGTCGGTCAATCTGGCCGAGCGCGATCCTTCCAGGATCGCAGTGTCGCCATGAAGCAGAGAGGCGAGGCATTCATTGGCAGCGTCGGCCAAGAGTTCCTTCCGGGCTTCGATGAAGTCGCGGTACTTATCGATCTTCCAGAGCTCGGGGTCCTGCGGGATCCACTGCGACTGAAGGGCGCCGGGGTGCGCCGCCTCGATCTCTGGGAAGTACTTTTCGGGGTGACGATCCGAGATCGAGAGGTTGGTATCCTTGGTGAGGAAGCAGAAGTTGGCCAGCGCGTTAACTTCAGATCGCGCATATTTGGCATCATAGAGGCGGGCGCGGGGGAAGATGTGATGAACTTCCAACCGGCTCATTTTCCCGAGAAGATTGTTCTTCAACGGAAGGCCGGTGCCCCAGTCGCGCGCTTCCGTCATCCGCGTCAGCATGTACAGGACGGGATAGAAACGCGCACCAACGCTCCACGAGTGGAAATGCCCTGGTTCAACGCGCAGTCCGCCCTGTGCGAGCCGGAGTTCGCCAATCAGCTTGTCCAGGTCGCCCCCGCTCTGGTCGAGAATGCCCAGATCCTTGTCGATGAAGCTTTCCACGGATCCCGAGAAACGCCCCCACATGCCGGTTTGGACGAACCAGAAGAGGAGTTTGTCACGGGTCTTCTCGTCCAGCTTGCCGCCATGGGTGTCGAGGAAGCGCACCATTACGGGAATGGCGAACTTCGAGAACAGGACACGGTTATGATCGAGGCCAAGGCGACCGCCGATCATGTTCAGGCTGCTGTCGATATGCTTCACGGCGCGTTTCAGAGCGTCTGCGATGTCACCAGAATCTTGGCTGTGGAGGTAAAGGAACTTCGCCTCTCCGGTCAGGATCGTGTTCACGGACCGGAGCAGCCAATCGAGCGTGAAGTCATAGCCTTCTGAACGCCAGCGGCTGATGCTGGACTTCATCGTATCGCGGGCTTCCGGCCAGTCCGCGCAGATCTTCGCCAAGGCCAGATCGCCCTTCGATAGTTTGGTGCCGCCGCTGTTCACACGGTTGAAGATGTCGACGACGACGTCCAGTGTCTTGTCCGGACCGGTGACCTCTTCGATGTGGAAGTTCTTTTCACGGATGCCCAGCAGTTGGTTCAGGCGGCCGATGTAGTCGCCGACCTTCGCTTGCGTATCCGGGTTCTGGCTCAGGGTGGCCACGAAGGCACCGATCCCCGCGTTCCCCTTCTGGAGGACCTCGGTCACGTCGATCCAGAGGGGGTCGTCCCCCATCTTAATCGGCTGGAAGAACGCGAATTCCTCGGTCTCGAGGTTGAACCTCAGGTCGGTGAAGGCCTTGGCGTTTCCATCGAAGAAGCGTGGCGGCTTGCCACGGATCACGCCATAGAGCGAGGTGATCCGCTGTTGTCCGTCCAGGAGCAGCTTCACGACACCGGGTGCCAGCTGGCCGTTTCCACGATGGGTGGCCGTTGATGCGTCGGTTGCCCAGACCAAAAGACTGCCAACCGGATGGCCTCTGTACAGCGATTGGAAAAGACCGCGGACTTGTTCACGCCCCCAGACATAGCCACGCTGGAATTCCGGCAGGGCCATATGGCCTTTGTCGATATATTCGAGAATTGAAGAGATCTGCATTGGGCAACCGATAATATACTGGGCGTTGAGACAGAATGGCCTGCATCCGCCTGATTGCACAAGGTTGCTTATGATGAATCAGGGCCGAAACCGGGTTGGCCGGTCACGAAGCGAGTTCGGGGCCAAGGGATGCGATGAACTTAGCGTGCTGCCGATGCCCAGAAGTACGCGTCTATTGCAGCGCCGTGATGTCCAACGGGGCAGCTATTAGGCAATCGGCGAGCGGCGAGACCAAGCCGCCCGCGACGATATCCGGAACGGCGCGCGGTTCTTCCGAGCCGACGCGCCGAGGTTTCACGCGCCGTCCCGCCAGGCAAGCCTCCCGGGAACGGTTCGGGCACGGCTCACTGCCTGTCGATCGTCATGAAGACGATGCATTCCTTCTGACGCGCCATCAGATTATCGATCCCCGAGGTGATATCGTAGCGGACCTTCAGCGGCGAAAGACAATCAATAGTCACCGCCTCGACGAAGCGGTCATGGAAATGCTTGCGGCGGTGATCTGCCGGATCGAAGCGCAGCTCACGATACAGCCCCTTACCGCAAAAAAAACGGCTCAGCAGTTCGCTCTGGGCCCGAGCATCGAGTTCCGGGCAATTGCCCGGTTGCCACACGAGGTTAAGATGGCCGACCTTCACCCCGATCCGGTGCAATGTCGTCAGAAGTGCCTCGAAACGTTCGCGATTGGCGGGACGGGCGATGCACCAGGGATCCTCGACATGCAGATCAACTTCACGGTCCACGATCGCCTCGAAAAGCTGGGCGTGATCGCGCGGATCGCCGGGCCGGTAGTCGATTTTCCGGATCCGTGCATTGAAAGTGTCGAGCACGCCGTCAAGACGGCGAATACAGCCGATATTAGCATGGATCCAGCTGTCCTGCGGGGCTGTCCGTCCCAGATGCGACACACCGCTCAGCGGCCCACCCAGCACCGAGGTGTGATCCATCTCGCCCCAGAATTCGTCCATCCCGTCGGACCTGATGACGATCATCCGGGGCGCGCGGGCCAGCCCTTCTAAATCTGCCGCATAGACCGACATCTGACCATTGCGCTCGTATTCAACCAGGCCATCGACCAACCGCCGATCTAGGCCGGTGGCGGTCGCCCCCATCCCACAGCACGGCCCCGATCTGGCGCCCCCAAAGATGCACTTCTGCGCGTGTCGGCATTATTCACCCCAGCTCCAAGGTTTCTCTAATCGCTCATCAGCAGACGGCAGTCTCGCGCGCTGCCGTGGTCCAATTTCACTACGCGGATCGAGCGGGCTGAGGCTCGCATCCGGCAAAAGCATCTCCGTGCGATCCGCGAGCCCGAGCGCTTGCATGATCCGCAACAGGCTGTCGATCGTGCCGCCCTCGCCCGCCTCGATGCGGGCAACCGCTCCACGGGAGATACCGCTCTGTTCTGCTAGGTCAACCTGGCGAAGGTTTCGAGACAGGCGGAAGCGGGCAAGACGCTCTCCCAGGTCCTTTGCCAAGATGCCGATTGGCTTTCTGCTGGACATTCAATGATCCGTTTTCGAGACGTTAAGTCCAAATTTGTGGTTAAGGTACTAATTTCGGGGCGGTAGGTAGACCAAGCGCAATGACCCGATTTCGGTACATTAACACTGGAATCTGTCTTACCGTATCGTTTTCGGGACGCGAACATCACTATTTCGGTAAGCGATGTCTCCGGCTGAACAGCGCGGCCGCCGATCCGGCCCGATTAAGTTCGGGCACTCAAAGGAGCATGCTGATCAATAGGGTGCACTATCGAACCACCAAGTCCCGTACGCGGTGCAAGGAGAGAAGTGCCTGCTGGTCCCGGACTTGATCTCGACGAAACGCATCGTCGGGCGCGTCAAGGCTTCCGCATCGACAGCGTCGGACTTGCCCCGTTTCACGCTGGGTTTGACGTATACCGGCGGCATCAGTCGGACAGTATGACCGAGCTACGAAAACTCGCGGCCCCAGTGGAGGTTCGATGCACAGGCCTCGCTGCCGATGAGGCAGGGCGACAGTCGTTCGAAGAACGCCAGCACCTGCGCCCGGCGCAAAGGTCGGTGAAAGGCGACCTCTCCGGTCACGGTAACTCCGTGGACATGAGAGATTTTCTTGGCCAGGTCGAGGCAGACACCGGTAACTTGCATGGGGCGACTCCACTCAATTGCTTTTTCTGACACCTGCACTATGGCGCATTGCGACGTCGAGAGCGGGAGCCATCCACATGGGGTAATCGCGGGAGCGCTTCGCCCCGGCGGCATGCCAGTTCTTTGAGGGTGGCTGTTCCCCGATAGGATAAAAATACGGGCTCACGACTGCTCGCCGGGCCCATGCATCGAATTGAGAACAGCCATGGAAGACTATATCGGCCTTGACGTATCCATGAAAGAGACGGCGGTATCGATCCGCCGGGGAGGTCAGCGGGTTTGCCGGGGAAAGTGCGTTACTGACCCTGCAGCGATTGCGACGCTCATTTGCAAACGGGCACCGGCGGCAAAGCGTGTCGTGCTCGAGACCGGACCCTTGTCGGTGTGGCTTTTCCACGCCCTGAATGCAAATGGCCTCTCTGCGCTATCCCGCCGATCAGGAGCGGCGCATCGACCGACAGCTTCCTGCGCCTTGCTACCGACTGATCCTGGAGTCGCGCATGACCGGAGTCAGCCCTTATCTGCTCTCCGTGCTCGCCACAGCATGAAGCTCGGCGCCGACACGATGGGCGGAGAGCTGCCTTTCGCTGCGGCCTGGACGAACGGCAGCGATGCGCAGGTAGCGGACAGCCACCGCGCAGCCCAAGACAAACCAAACAGCGCGGAGAGTGGCGCCAATCCTCTGATGAATGGTCAGCTCCCGGGCGAAGTACTTCATCTATGTAAGCTCTCCATCAAGCCCATAGGAAGCCACTGATCTGAAAAAAAGCGTTGGCTTCATGAGAGATGGAATGTATGCGCTACCTCGATGGCATAGGGTCCTGGTCCTCATTAGATAGAGTGCTGGTTTGAAGAACATTTTTCTTGGAGCTCAACTAACCTACCAAGTTTGGAGTGAATTGAAATCCGGACGTGTGCCAATAGTAAGCGACGATGACATAAATAATATTCCTCGTTTCGTAGAGGACTATACCGCAAGATTGCGAAGTCGCAGCTATGTGCCGGACGTCGTTCATGGCTACCTTGGTGTTCAAAAGGGAGCCGGCGTTACGCGTTTCCTGCCGATCCTATCAAAGGAAGATATGGCGGTTTACTATCATCTTTGCACGCTGATAGGTGGCGAGGTAATAGTTCGCCGTGATAAAGTATTCGGAGGATGGCGCGCTATAACAACCTCTGGGGTTCCGGAAAGCTCAGAAGAAGCAGAGCGCGAGGCGAAGGCATTTCAGCAAGGATATTTTGCTGGAGCGCTGTCTAATGTAATGTGGTTCAATGAGTTCAGATCATTTACTCAGCTTGTGAGAAAATTGGTTTCTGACTCATCTCTGGGCCCGTATGTAGCAACTACAGACATCGCAAATTTCTACGACTCAATAGAAATACCTAGGTTAGTTCGAAAGTTGCGGCGCGACATGCCGAAGCGATACCAAGAGGAAATAAACTTTCTGGAGCTCTTCCTGAATCTCTGGAATAGGCGTACGACTGGGTACGCCCGATCATCTACTGGAATTCCACAGGAAATAATCTCTGATGGTTCCCGATTCCTTTCTTACTACTACCTTCAAGATTTCGACGAAAAGTTCGACAATTACTGCAGAAGAAACTCCCTAATCTACATAAGGTTCTCCGATGATATTCTCGTGTTTGGGTCGAGCAAGCAGAGAATTGAAGACGCAATTCATGAAATGTCTAGGTTGCTTCTGCCTGAGGGCTTGAACTTGAATGCTCATAAAACGAGGATTTACAAAAGAAGGGAGTTGTCAGAGTTTCGAGCTATCGAACTTCTTGATGCAATAAGCAAGAAAGACAAAGGTAGAATTCGAAAAGAGTTAAGGGCGGTTAGGGTAATGATGGTGGATAAAAAACCATTGCGACTCGATACGGCTTTTCGCGCAATTCTAGGCTATCTGCACAAGATATCGGATCACGCAGAGGTTTATGAGCGCAACTTTGTGCTTGAAGTGGCTTTTGAAAATCCTGATATCGTCGGTACCCTTAATGACTTTCAACTCTACAACCTTATAAAAATTGCTGATGACAGATTGGCAATGTTTCGACAAATACGCTCTCAATGCCTTGCACGCCCTTACACCGGTCCTAGAGCAAATTTTCTGATGCTTGTTCGGACACATAACTCAGACCTCGAAGCGATCGGAGTTTCCAAGCGTCTGCAACGCGCTTCGGTGTCACTTGTTGAGCGGCAAAGCGCGCGAAGCGAAATTATCACCACATATTGCGTACCGGCCGCAAAGCGCGCCTTGGACTGCTAAGCTTCAACCCTAAACGAAAAACCATAGGTCCTAAGGGGTTCCCGTTTGGCTCGGAGGCTCTTGATTGACGATGTCATTCACGAACGGCGTACTCAGAAAGACGGTAAGCGCTGTCACCGCGGCACGCCTGTTCAGCTTGACGGGTTGAAGTTCCATGGCAGGAGCTCGTCGATCCTGC
>NZ_JADFFK010000043.1 GCF_015223355.1 Salipiger mangrovisoli
GTCCAGTTCTTGTGACCGGTGACGGCGTTCTTGAGGAGGGAAAAGGCGTTGAAGCGCGTCATTGGCGGGCCCCGGCTGTGGTGACAAGGTCTAGTACCCTGCTACCCGATCCACGGCCGCCAGAGGTGAAGAATTGCGCCAGCAGAAATGAACTGGTGCGTCATGTGTCGGTTTTTTGAAGGCCTCCTGCTTGCCCCGCCGCGCAACGGCGTGCTCATGTAGCATTGCGCCACAGCATGAAGAATGACGCCATGCCCCTGCCCTCTGCCCAGAAACGCCTGCGTGTTGCCTTCCTCCTCGCCGGCCGCTTCACGCTCTCCGCCTTTGCCAATTTCGTCGACGTCCTCCGCCTTGCCGCGGACGACGCCGACATGTCGCGCCCGATCCTCTGCGAGTGGACCGTGCTCTCGGACACGCTTAGCCCGGTACGCTCCAGCTGCGGCGTGCGCGTGCAGCCCGACACGCGGCTGCGCAACGCAGGGAGATATGACTACCTCGTGGTGGTTGGCGGGCTGATGAGCGACGAGGTGGCGCTGAGTCCCGCCGAACTCGCCTTTCTGCGGCGCGAGGCGGCGGCGGGCGTGCCGCTGGTCGGGCTCTGCACCGGCGTGTTCATCCTCCAGGACCTGGGGCTGTTGAAGGGCTACCGCTGCTGCGTGAGCTGGTTCCACCATCAGGATTTCGTCGACCGTTTCGAGGCCGAGACGCCGGTGTCGGACCAGATCTTTGTGGTCGACCGCGACCGGCTGACCTGCTCGGGTGGGCATGGGGCGGCGCATCTCGCGGCCTTTCTCGTGCAGCGCCACATCGGCCAGTCCGCGGCGATCAAAAGCCTCAATATCATGATGATCGACGAGGCGATGAGCGGCGAGAAGGCCCAGCCCGGACAGGCGCTGACCCGCCGCGCCCGCGACGAGCTGGTGAAACGCGCCGTGCTGCGCATGCAGCAGCATATCGAGATGCCGAAGCCCATCGACGAGATCGCCCGCGAACTCGGCGTGGGCCGCCGCACGCTCGAGCGGCGCTTCCTGTCGGACCTGCGCCAGACCCCGCTGAAGGCCTATCTCGAACTGCGTCTCGAGCGGGCGCTGATCCGCCTGCGCACCACAGACGCCTCGGTGACAGAGATCGCGCTGGCCTGCGGCTTTTGCGACGGGCCGCATCTGTCGCGCACGCTGAAGACCGAGCGCGGCATCAGCCCTGCCGAATACCGCAAGGCGCAGGGGGGCAGCGGCGAGGCGGAACTCGCTGTCGCGGTGCTGCTGCCGAACACCGAGTGAGCCGCGTTCAGGTCATCCGGCGCAGCAGCCCGCTGCGCCACCAGAGCTGGTGCACCGCGACCCCGGCAAGGTGCAGACCGATGACCCAAAGCAGAATGGTCGTTGCAATCTCATGCGCCTCGCCAGCCACCCCGAGTTTGCCGAACCAGGCCAGCAGACCGATCAGCGGCAGGCCGATCAGCAACCCGTAGAACAGCCAGTGGACCACGCCGGAGAGCTTCCGGGCCCAGTCCGGCTCTGCCTCCGGCAGCGGCGGCGTGCCGCGCCGCAGGCGCAGGACCAGCCGCCAGAGCATCAGCACGAGAACCGCCACACCGATGGAAAGATGCGCCACCGAGGTGGTGTCATAGGCGCCTTCGGTACCCTGCAACACCGCGCGGAACGCGCGACCCATGTGATCGAAGGCCAGGTATTGCACCGCGATCAGCACCACGATCGCCCAATGCAGCCGCTTCTGCGCGCGGGAATACTGTTCCGGCGCTTGCGGCTCGGCGGTTTCCGGGTTCGGCATGCTCGGGCCTCCGTCAGCTCAGGTACCTGTGAAACCAGTCCAGCGTGCGTGACCAGGCAAGTTCGGCCGCCTCGGCATCGTAGCGCGGGGTCGAGTCGTTGTGGAAGCCGTGGTTCGCGCCCTCGTAGATATGGGCCTCGTAGACCTTTCCATTTTCTTGCAGCGCCCGCTCATAGGTCGGCCAGCCCGCGTTGACGCGCTCGTCGAGCCCGCCGTAATGGAGCAGGATCGGTGCCGTGATCTTTGGCACATCCCCGGCGTCGGGCTGGCGGCCGTAGAAGGGCACCGCGGCGCCCAGCTCGGGATAGGCCACCGCCGCGGCGTTGGCGACGCCGCCGCCGTAGCAGAAGCCGGTGATGCCGACCTTGCCGCTGACCCGCTCGTGCGCCATCAGGAACTCCACCGCGGCGAAGAAGTCGTTCATCAGCTTCTCGCCATCAACCTGCTGTTGCAGCGCCCGGCCCTGCTCGTCATTGCCGGGATAGCCGCCGAGCGGGGTGAGCCCGTCCGGAGCCAGCGCGATGAACCCGGCCTTGGCGAGCCTCCGCGCCACGTCCTGGATGTAGGGGTTGAGGCCGCGGTTCTCGTGCACCACGACCACACCCGGCGCGGTCTCGTGGGCCGTCGGGCGCACGAGGTAGGCGCGCATCTCGCCGTGGCCATTGGGCGAGGCGTAGGTGATCCATTCGGCATGAATGTCGGGATCGTTGAAGCTGACCTGCTCGGCCAGCGCGTAGTTCGGGCTCAACATCGACAGGATCGCCGCGGCCGTCAGCCCGCCAAGGGCGAACTTGCCGGCGCGGTCGAGGAACTCGCGCTTGGTGATCATGCCGTGGGCGTAGAAATCGTAGAGTTCCAGAAGTTCCGGGCTGAAGTCGCTGGCGGTCATGCGGGTCTGATCGGTCATCGGAGATCTCCTCTGCGCTCGCGGCACAGCCTAGCATGTTCGCCCGGACGCGCAGTCAAACTCCCGTGTATGCAGCGGCCCTTGAGCCGAAAGGCGCGCCCTGCCCCTCCCAAGACAGGACGCGCGACGCCGAAAGGGCTGCCCGGTCAGGCCGGCTCCTTGGCGTATCCCAGCGGCGTGACCGCCTCGCGGATCTCGCCGAGGATGGCGGGATCGTCGATGGTGGCGGGGGTCTTATACGCGGCGCCGTCGGCGATCTTGACCATGGTGGCGCGCAGGATCTTGCCCGAGCGGGTCTTCGGCAGCCGGTCAACCACGGTGCAGAGCTTGAAGGCGGCCACCGGGCCGATCTGGTCGCGCACCAGCTTAACCGCCTCCTTGACCACCTCGTCATGCGGCCGGTCGCAGCCGGCGTTGAGGCAGAGGAAGCCCATCGGCAGCTGCCCCTTGAGCGGGTCGCTGACGCCGATCACCGCGCATTCGGCGACGTCGGGGTGGTTCGACAGCACCTCTTCCATCGCCCCCGTCGAGAGCCGGTGGCCCGCCACGTTGATCACGTCATCGGTGCGGGACATGATGTAGAGATAGCCATCCTCGTCCCTCATCCCCGCGTCGCCGGTCTCGTAGTAGCCGGGGAAATGCGCGAGATAGGCGGACTTGAAGCGGTCCTCGGCATTCCACAGCGTCGGCAGCGTGCCCGGCGGCAGCGGCAGCTTGATGGCGATCGCGCCCAGCTCGCCGTCCTTCACCTCGTGACCTCCTTCGTCGAGGATGCGCACGTCGTAGCCGGGCATCGGCACCGAGGGGCTGCCCAGCTTGACCGGCAGTTCCTCGATCCCCAGCGGATTGGCGGCGATGGCAAAGCCGGTTTCGGTCTGCCACCAGTGGTCGATCACCGGCACGCCCAGCTGTTTCTGCGCCCATTGGATCGTGTCCGGGTCGGCGCGCTCGCCGGCCAGATAGACCGCGTTCAGGCAGCCGAGGTCGTATTTGCTGACAAGCTCGCCCTTGGGGTCCTCGCGCTTTACCGCCCGGAAGGCGGTGGGCGCGGTGAAGAAGCTCTTCACCTTGTGCTCGGAGATCACCCGCCAGAAGGTCCCCGCGTCGGGGGTGCCGACCGGCTTGCCCTCGAAGACGATGGTGGTGTTGCCGTGGATCAGCGGCGCGTAGCAGATGTAGCTGTGGCCGACGACCCAGCCAACGTCCGAGGCCGCCCAGAAGCGGTCGCCGGGCTCGACGTTGTAGATGTTCTTCATCGTCCAGTTCAGCGCCACCAGATGCCCGCCGGTGTGGCGCACCACGCCCTTGGGCTGGCCGGTGGTGCCCGAGGTGTAGAGGATATAGGCCGGGTGGTTGCCCTCGACCGGCACGCATTCGGCGGGCTCGACGCCGTATTGGAAGCCGTGCCAGTTGACGTCTCGGCCGGGGATCAGCGTCGCCACCTCCTGCTCGCGCTGGAAGATCACGCAGAAGTCGGGCTTGTGGGTGGCCTGTTCCACGGCACCGTCGAGCAGCGGCTTGTAGTGCACCACACGGTTCGGCTCGAGCCCGCAGGAGGCGGCGATGATGCACTTGGGCTTGGCGTCGTCGATGCGCACCGCCAGCTCATGCGCGGCAAAGCCGCCGAAGACCACGGAATGGATCGCGCCGAGCCGGGCGCAGGCGAGCATCGCCTCGAGCGCCTCGGGGATCATCGGCATGTAGATGATGACGCGGTCACCCTTCTCCACGCCCTTGGCGCGCAGCGCACCGGCCAGAGTGGCGACCCGGTTGCGCAGCTCGACGTAGGTGATCTCGCGCTTGGTGTGGGTGATCGGGCTGTCCCAGATGATTGCCACCTGCTCTCCCCGGCCGTTCTCGACGTGGCGGTCCACGGCGTTCCAGCAGGTGTTGGTCATCCCGTCGGCGAACCATTCGAACATGCCCGCGCCGCGGTCGAAAAGCGCCTTGGACGGGGGCCTGTCCCAATCGATCGCCGCGGCGGCCTTCATCCAGAAGTCTTCGGGGTCAGACGCCCAGCTGTCGTAGATGTCCTTGTAGCCCATGGTGCCTCCTCCTAGCGCCCGTCTCCACGGCGGTGCGCAATTTGATACGGCCCGAAAACTCCTCCGATCAAGCCTGTTACCGCGCACAGGGACAGAAGGACGCAGAAGTTTGCTGATTTTTGCGAAACCTTCTCTCGGAAACTTTGCAAACTCATGGAGACTGCAAATTCTTCTGCAAAACTGCGGCTTTTTTGCAAAGACCCGCTGATTCTCGTCGCGCATTAAAGCGGCACCGAGACTGGCGTTTCAGGCCAAATGCAATCTCAGATTGATCACACTCCGAGAACAGTCCGTGTTCCAATCTTAAAATGTATTTACTAATTATGAATAAGCGGGCAAATTTATTGCAAATAAAGGAGGCTCACTTTCCAAATAAGCAAATGCCCACCCGCCGAGCTTTTGCCCAATAGGCAATTGCTCGAACAGAGAAGTTTTGCCCAAAAACACAAATAACAATAAGGATCGAGCACGGCCATGGCGACAGAAGACATTCAGGTTACCCCGTATAATGGATCTGTCGGAGCGGCCACGCTTCTGGGATCGGAACAGAACCTGCTTATCTCGAGTTTCGGCACTCCGACGACCGGAACACTCGTGGACGGGGACGGAATTCTCGGCTCGGCGGACGACGGAGCGACAACCTTCAACGGAGACTCGGTAACCTATATCGGCAGCGGCACCGTGACGCCGGGCGTCGATCTCGGCGTGCTCGGGGTGCAGTTGGGCACCCCGGTCGACGTGGTGGTGTTCGAGGCCGCGGGGCAGATCTATTTCCACTATCCTGCGGGTGAGCCGAACCTCGCTGGCAACATCTTCCTGGTGGTCAATATCGACGCCACACCCTACAGCGTCATAACCCCGATCTGCTTTGCGCATGGCACCGAAATTCGCACCCCAACGGGCTGCCGACCGATCGAAAGCCTGCACGCCGGAGAAAAGGTCATGGATATTGACGGAAACCGGCTGGATATCCGCTGGATCGGGCGAATTCACCTGCGCATTCCGGCGCGCCGCGCCTTCGCCAAGTGGCATCCGGTCCGCATTGCCGCCGATGCCTTCGGGCGCGGCCATCCCTATCGCACGACCTGGCTGTCGCAGCAGCATCGCGTGCTGGTCCGGTCCGCGCTGAACGAGCTCTACTTCGGCGAGAGCTACTGCCTTGCTCCGGTCGTGCAACTGGCCGACGGCGCGGGCGTGCGCATCGACAGATCGGTCATCGACGTCACCTATCATCACATCCTGTGCGACCGCCACGCGGTGCTGCTGGCCAACGGCCTTCCGGCCGAGAGCCTGCACCTTGGACAGGTCGCGCAGATGGGCCTTTCGCGGGCCGCCTTCGGCGAGTTCGAGATCGCGCAAGAGTTGGGAGACGAGATCGGCAGCGTGCCAGCCGCTGCCCCGGTTCTCCGCGGCTTCGAGACACGCCTCCTCGCCCGGGAGGCCTTGCCGGGCTGACGCGGCGGCGGGGCCCACTCCCCCGCCGCCGCCGAAGTGCCTCAGCCGTAGTGGGCGACCGGAGTGCCGGCCACGGCGGCCATGTTGAGCAGCCCACGCGCGGTGATCGACGGCGTCACGATATGGGCGCGGTTGCCCATTCCCATCAGGATCGGCCCGACTTCAAGGCCACCCGCCTTCACCTTGAGGATGTTGCGCACGCCCGAGGCCGCGTCGGCTTCGGCGAAGACCAGCACGTTCGCCGCGCCCTCCATCCGGCCATTCGGCAGCAGGCGCGCGCGCAGCTCGGGGTCGAGCGCGCTGTCGACATGCATCTCGCCCTCGTAGACGAAGTCGCGCGGCGCGCTGTCGAGGATCTCCAGCGCCTTGCGGATGCGCGGGCCGGAGCCGTCGGCCTGATTGCCGAACTGCGAGCGCGAGCAGAGCGCGACCTTGGGCTCGAGGCCGAAGCGCCGGACGTGCCGCGCCGCACCGATCGCGGTCAGGGCGATCTGCTCGGGCGTCGGCTCGATCCAGATCTGCGTGTCCGAGACGAACAGCGGCCCGTCCTCGAGGATCATCATCGACAGCGCGCCATGCGGTTGCAGCCGTTCGCTGCCAAGCACTTGCGTGACGTAGTTCAGGTGCCAGCGATACTCGCCGAAGGTGCCGCAGATCAGCGCGTCGGCCTCGCCGCGCTGCACCATGACCGCGCCGATGGCCGTGGTGTTGGTGCGCATCACCGCGCGCGCCAGATCGGGCGTCACGCCGCGGCGCGCCATGATCCCGTGGTAGGTTTCCCAGTAGTCACGGTAGCGCGGGTCGTTCTCTGGGTTGACCACATGGAAGTCACGGCCGGGACGCACGGTCAGGCCGAGCCGTTCGCAGCGCATCTCCAGCACCTCGGGACGGCCGATCAGGATCGGCGTCTCGGTGGTCTCTTCGAGGATGGCCTGCGCGGCGCGCAGCACGCGCTCATCCTCGCCCTCGGCGAAGACGATCTTGCGTGCGGCGGTCGCGGCGGCCTCGAACACCGGGCGCATCAGCAACGCCGACTTGAAGACGCTGGCGTTCAGCTTGTCCTTGTAGGCCTTGAGATCAGCCAGCGGTCGCTGCGCCACGCCGGTTTCCATCGCGGCCTTGGCCACGGCAGAGGACACAACGGCCGAAAGCCGCGGATCGAAGGGCTTGGGGATCAGGTAGTCCGCGCCAAAGGTCAGCTGCTCGCCGTGGTAGGCGGCAGCGGCCTCGGCCGAGGTGGTGGCACGGGCCAGCGCCGCGATCCCCTCGACGCAGGCCAGCTGCATCGCGTCGTTGATCTCGGTCGCGCCGACGTCGAGTGCGCCGCGGAAGATGAAGGGGAAGCACAGGACGTTGTTGACCTGGTTCGGGAAGTCGCTGCGGCCGGTGGCGATGATCGCGTCCGGCGCCACGCTCCGCGCGAGGTCGGGCATGATCTCGGGCGTCGGGTTGGCGAGCGCGAAGATGATCGGGCGCGCCGCCATCTTCGCCACTTGCTCGGGCTTCAGCACGCCGGGGCCGGAGAGGCCGAGGAAGAGGTCCGCACCGTCGATCACCTCGTCGAGCGTGCGCTTGTCAGAGGCCTGCGCAAAGGCGGCCTTCTGCGGGTTCATGTCCTCGGCGCGACCCTCGTAGACCAGCCCGTGGATGTCGCAGAGCCAGATGTTCTCGCGCTTCACCCCGAGCTTGACCAGCATGTTCAGGCAGGCGATGCCCGCCGCGCCGCCGCCGGTCGAGACGATCTTGATGTCGCCGAAGGACTTGCCGGCCACGTGCAGGGCGTTGGTCGCCGCCGCGCCCACCACAATGGCGGTGCCGTGCTGGTCGTCATGGAAGACGGGGATGTTCATCCGCTCGCGGCAGATCTTCTCGACGATGAAGCAGTCGGGGGCCTTGATGTCCTCGAGGTTGATCGCGCCGAAGGTCGGCTCGAGCGCGCAGACGATCTCGGCCAGCTTCTCGGGATCGGGCTCGTTGAGCTCGAGGTCGAAGCAGTCGATATTGGCGAATTTCTTGAAGAGGACGGCCTTGCCTTCCATCACCGGCTTCGAGGCCAGCGGGCCGATATTTCCAAGGCCAAGCACCGCGGTGCCGTTCGAGACCACCGCGACGAGGTTGCCGCGCGAGGTGTAGCGCGCGGCGTTGGCGGGGTCGGCCTTGATCTCCAGGCAGGCCTCGGCAACGCCGGGGGAATAGGCGCGAGAAAGATCGCGGCCGTTCGCCAAGGGCTTGGTCGCACGGATCTCGAGCTTACCGGGCTTGGGGTTCTCGTGGTAGAAAAGCGCTGCCTGGCGCAGGCTCTCCTGAGCGGTATCGGTCATGTCGTAGGCCTCCCAACGAAGATGGTTCAACGTTGAACAATCTGCCCGAACGGGCTTGGGGGCCGGGTATCAGGATTTGCAGAGCCGGTAAACGAAAAACACCCGGGCGGCGCATCACGGCTCTGTTTGGAACCGGCGACGAGCCGCCCGTTTCCGGCGTTCACGCGCCCGGCGGCGTGGTTCCGGCCAGGTCGGCGAGTGCGGCAATACGGCGTTCCGCCTGCCAGAGCGTCAGCTCGGCGTCGAAGGTCTCTCCGGCGCGTTCGGACAGATCGCGGAGCTGCTGCTCCTGTTCAGGGGTCATCGGCTGGCGCGGGTCCGGCGGCACGTCCATTGCGGCGTCGATCCGGCGCGGGCTGGTCAAGAAGCTCATTGTCTTTCCTCCTTATGGGGCACTCAACGCGGCCAGGCAGGCAGGGTTCCGCGGGTTTGCCGAGTTTGCGCTCACTGCGGTGCGGCTGCAGCATTTGGCCGCGTGACAACCCTCTCCCGCCTGCCTATAAAACGCCGCGAAAGCCGCCATGCACCGCGCTGCATGCCCCCTGAACCCAAGGAGTTTTTCCGCATGACCACCCTGGTTTTTGGCCACAAGTCCCCCGACACCGACTCCACCGGTAGCCCGATCATCTGGGCCTGGTACCTGAACGAGGTGAAGGGTGAGGCGGCCAAGCCCGTGCTGCTCGGCGAGCCGAACACCGAAGCCGCCTTCATGCTGGAGCATTGGGGTCTCGAAAAGCCCGAGATCATCACCGAGGTCGACGCCGATGCCCCCGTGGTCATCGTCGATACCAACAACCCGGCCGAGCTGCCCGCGGGGATCAACGGTGCCGACATCCGCGCGATCATCGACCATCACAAGCTGGTCGGCGGACTGGAAACCAAGGGGCCGATCGACATCACCGTGCGCCCGCTGGCCTGCACCGCGACGATCATGGTCGACCTGATGGGCAGGGACTTCGTCAAGATGCCCGAAGCGATCAAGGGCGCGGCGCTGACCTGCATCCTGTCCGACACGCTGGAATTCCGCTCGCCGACCACCACCCCGCATGACCGCGCCGTCGCCGAGACGCTGGCCGCCGATCTCGGCGTCGAGATCCCCGAGCTCGCCGCGATGATGTTCGCCGCCAAGTCGGACGTCTCCGAATTCTCGGACGCCGAACTGATCCGCATGGACAGCAAGGAATACGAGGTCGGCGGCACCAAGTTCCGCGTCTCTGTGCTGGAAACCACCGCGCCCGAGATTCCGCTCGGCCGCAAGGACAGCCTGATGGAAAGCTTCAAGACCGTCGCTGCCGAGGATGGCGTCGACGAGGTGCTGCTGTTCGTCGTCGACATCCTGAAGGAAGAGGCGACGCTGCTCGTGCCGAACGATCTGGTGAAGACCGTGGCCGAGAAGAGCTTCGGCGCGACGGTCGAGGGCGACCTGGTGGTGCTGCCCGGCATCATGTCGCGCAAGAAGCAGATCATCCCCAATCTCAAGGTCTGAGCGATCGCGCCGCGCAAGACACCGAAGGGCACCCCTCGTGGGTGCCCTTTTTCTTGCCCTTCTTCTCCCAACCTTCCTGCCCGGAGCCCCTCCATGACCGATCCCGTCACCCTCGCCCAGGACGACCTCACCCTGACCGTCGCCACGCTCGGCGCCGAGATGCAGAGCTTCACCAAGTCCGGGCAAGAGCTGCTCTGGCAGGGCGATCCCGCCTGGTGGTCGGGCCGCGCGCCAATCCTTTTCCCCATCGTCGGACCGGCGCCCGAGGGGCGGATCCGCATCGGTGAATTCGAGGCCGAGATGGGCCAGCACGGATTTGCCCGGCGCAGCGCCTTCCTGCTCGACGCGCTGGATGCCGGCTCCTGCCGGCACGTGCTGACCGACAGCGCGGCGAGCCGCACGCAGTTTCCCTTCGGCTTTGCGCTGGCCATCACCCACGCGCTTGAGGGCGGCAGGCTCGAGGTCACAGCCGAGGTGCACAACACCGGCGACACACCTCTTCCCTTCTGCCTCGGCTTTCATCCCGCCTTTGCCTGGCCGCTGCCGGGCGGCGAGGGGCAGCCGCATGGCGTGACGCTCGCCGATGGGTCGGAACCCGCGCTTGCCCGGCTCGAGGGCGGCCGCCTGCCCGCCACCCGCCTGCCCTCGCCCTTCACAGGCGGACGGCTCCGCCTTGCCCACGCCCAGTTCGAGCAGGATGCGATGATCTTCCCCGACGGCGCGGGCGCTGCGCTCGCCTATGGGGTCGAGAATGGCCCGAGGCTCGATTTCACCTTCGACAACCTGCCGTTTCTCGCGCTTTGGCAGAAGCCCGGCGCGCCCTACCTCTGCGTCGAGCCCTGGCACGGGATGCACGCGCCGGCCGGGGGCACCTCGCAGCTGGCCGATCGTCCGGGAGCGCTCTGCCTCGCGCCGGGAGACCGCGCAAGCTTCGGCTACACCGTCACGCCGCACCTCTGAGCAGCCGGCTCTGGCCTCACCGCCCGCGCTGCCCTATCAAGGGCGCAACCCTCTCACTTCAGGCCAAAAGGCTTCCCATGACCCGTATCATCCAGTCGCTTTCCGAGATCTCGCAGAATTACGAGGCGGCTTTCGTCGACCTCTGGGGCTGCGTGCATGACGGCGTGACGGCCTTCCCCGCCGCCATCGAGGCGTTGCGGGCCTTCCGCGCCCAGGGCGGTACCGTCGTGCTGCTGACCAATGCGCCGCGCTCGCGCCACGAGGTGGTCAAGCAACTCGAGGTCTTCGGCGTGCCCGAGGATGCCTGGGACAATATCGCCACCTCCGGCGACAGTGCCCGCGTTGCCATGTTCCGCGGCGAAGTGGGGCAAAAGGTGTTCTTCATGGGCACCCCCTTCGACGCGCCCTTCTTCGAGCCGATCAAGCTGCTTGAGAACCCGCTGCCGATCGAGCGCGTGGCGCTGGAAGAGGCCGAGGGCATCGTCTGCTGCGGCCCGTTCGATCCGCATGCCGACCCCTCGGAACTGCGCCCGCAGCTGCTCTACGCAAAGCAAAAGGGCATGAAGCTGCTCTGCGCCAACCCGGACATTGTCGTGGACCGCGGCGAGACCCGCGAATGGTGCGCCGGGGCCGTGGCGCAGCTCTACACGGAAATGGGCGGCGAGAGCCTCTACTTCGGCAAGCCGCATCCGCCGGTCTATGATCTGGCGCGCCGCCGCCTGGCCGAGATTGACCGCATGGTGCCCGACAGCGCCATCCTCTGCATCGGTGACGGCATCCGCACCGACATCCTCGGCGCGGTGGGCGAAGACCTCGACTCGCTGTTCATCACCGGCGGGCTTGCCGCGAAGGAGACGGCGACCGCCGAGCAGCCCGAGGCCGAGGCGCTGGAACGCTACCTTGCAGAGCAACAGATGGAACCGACCTACTCGATCGGCTTCCTGCGCTGAAAGACACAAATTCTCCGCTTGATTTTCTGCGGTCGCGAAGTAATAAAATTACCTAGCGACACCATGTCGCCGTGTGTTTATTACCGGACCGCAGATCATGGAGGAGAAGATGCTCGACAACCTGCCCCGCGGGACGATCTGCATCGAGGACATCGAGATGGGCATGTCGCGGCATCTGCGCAAGCAGGTGACCGACCGCGACATCGCCCTCTTCGCCGAGGTCTCGACCGACCATAACCCCGTTCATCTCGACGACTCCTACGCGCAAGACACCATTTTCGAGGGGCGGATCGCCCATGGAATGCTCACCGCCGGGCTGATCTCGGCGGTGATTGGCGAGCAGCTTCCCGGCCACGGCACGGTCTACCTTGGCCAGACGCTGAAGTTCATCGCCCCCGTGCGCCCCGGTGACACGGTGTTGGCCGAGGTCACCGTCACCGAGATCGACTTTTCCAAGCGGCGGGTGATGCTGGACTGCAAATGCTCGGTCGACGGCAAGCCGGTGCTGGTCGGCGAGGCCAAGGTGCTTGCTCCCTCGCGCAAGTTCGACTGAACGGCGTACCGAGGTTTTCCGCGCGCACACAAGATCTTGCCGGATGGCGTTACAGCGGTCATGCTGCGCCTCGACCCAGCGGAAGGAAAGACCCATGCCCCGTATTCTCGGCCTCAGCGGCAGCCTGCGGGCCGCCTCCTTCAACGCCGGTCTGCTGCGCGCCGCGATGCAGGTCGCGCCAGAGGGCTGCCCGGTGCTGCCCGGCTCCATTCAAGAGGTGCCGCTGTTCAATGCCGACGTCGAGGCTGCCGAGGGGCTGCCGGTGGCGGTCAAGACGCTGCAGGCGCAGCTCGCCGAGGCCGACGCCCTGCTGCTGGTCACGCCGGAGTACAACAATGGTATTCCCGGCGTGTTCAAGAACGCCATCGACTGGATGTCGCGCGGCGAAGGCGGCAAGCTGTTCAAGGGAAAACCCGTCGCGATCATCGGGGCCTCGCCGGGCGGCTTCGGCACGATCCTGTCGCAGAGCCACTGGCTACCGGTCCTGCGCGCGCTCGGTGCGCAGCCCTGGTTCGGGGCCAAACTCATGGTCTCGCGGGCGGGTCAGGCCTTTGACGCAGATGGCACCTTGACCGACGACACGGTGCGCGAGCAGCTGCGCGGTTTCCTCGCAGGCTTTGCCGCCACGCTCGACTGAGCCCTAGAGCTCCTTCACCAGCAGCACCCAATCCTCGAGATCGCTGTCCCAGTCGCCATGCACGCAGGGCCGGCGCGCCGCCTCGGCGTAGCCCTGCCGCTCGTAAAGCCTGCGCGCGCCCTCGTTGTCGCCAGCGACGATGATGCTCATCCGCCCCAGCCCCTCGGCCTCGGCGAGAGCCTCGGCCAGCGTGAGAAGCCCCGAGCCAAGCCCCATGCCGCGATGCTCGGGGTAACAGGCGAGCACATTCACGTACCAGCTTGCCGGCGCCAGGTTTTCCAGCTCCTGGAGCGGGCGGAAAATCTCCGGCATGTCGTCCGGGACCGGCTCCGGTACGGCATCGATCGGATAGCCGGTCAGCCCGGCGATGGCTCCCGCGCCGAAGTCCACGACGATCACCTGCCCCTCGTCGGCCTTGTCGGCCTGGCGCTGGCGGCCGATTTCCCAAGGGTCCTCACCCGCCGTTGCGAGACCGTGCCAGAGGTGCAGCGGCAGCCCCTCTCCGGCGAAATTCACAAGCTCGGCAAGCTCCTGCGCGTCTTCCCGCGTGGCAAGCCGGTACGGCGGCAATAGCTCGATCATCTGCCGGTCCTTCCCTAACGGTTGGTGGGCCAGCCTAGCACGCCGCTGCCGCGCTGTCCGCCTCGGCATGTGTCGCGACGTCACGGGGACTCGAAACTAGACGACCGGTCTATTTTGACTATCTAGCGTTTCATGACCGAGCAAAGCAAATCCGAAGCCACCCGCCAGAAGATCCTGTCCACCGGGCGCGAGCTTGTCCTGCGGGGCGGCTTCACTGGCGTCGGCCTGTCGCAGATCCTCAAGGAAAGCGGCGTCCCCAAGGGATCGTTCTATTACTACTTCTCCTCCAAGGAGGCCTTTGGCTGCGCCCTGCTCGAGGACTATGTGGCCGAATACCTCGCAGGATTCGACGCCCTGGCAGAAACCCCGGCCAGCGCCGGTGCGCGGCTGGCTGCCTACTGGGATGGCTGGCTCGGTGAAGCGGCCAGCGACGGCATCGCCAGCCGCTGCCTCGTGGTCAAGCTTGCGGCCGAGATCGCCGACCTCTCGGAGGACATGCGCCGGGTGCTGGACGAGGGGGTCGGCGACCTGATCGCCCGCGTCGCGGCGCTTCTGTCCGAGGGAGCCGAAGACGGCTCGATCCTTGTCCAGCCCGAGCCCGAAGCCACCGCCGCGAGCCTCTATGCCCAATGGCTCGGAGCGGCCATCCTGTCGAAGCTGTCCCAGACCGATACACCTCTGAGGCAGGCGCGCGCCGACACCACGCGCCGCCTCTTCCGCAATCCCTCCTGATTCCCTTTTCCAGAAACGAAGGACCCCCACCATGCGCGCTGCATATCATGACGTTTTCGGCGATCCGGCCGAGGTGATGCTCTTCGGCGAGATGCCCGCCCCCAAGCCCGGCGCGGGCGAGGTGCTGATCAAGACCATCCTGTCGCCGATCCACAACCACGATCTCTGGACCATCCGTGGCCAGTACGGTTACGTCCCCGAGCTGCCCGGCGAGATCGGCGGCTCCGAGGCGGTCGGCATGGTGGCTGCCGTCGGCGAGGGCGTCGACAGCGCGCTGCTCGGCCAGCGCATCTCGGTCGGCGGCGTGCACGGCAGCTGGGCCGAGTTCTTCATCGCCAAGGCCGCGACCCTCGTGCCGCTGCCCGAGAGCATCAAGGACGAGGATGCGGCGCAGCTCATCGCCATGCCGTTCAGCGCCATCGCCCTGCTGGACTCGCTGAAGGTCGGCGAAGGTGAATGGCTGGTGCAGACCGCCGCCAATGGCGCGGTCGGCAAGATCATGGTGAGCCTTGCCAAGGCGCGCGGCATCAAGCTGCTCAACCTCGTGCGCCGGGCCGAGGCGGCGGACGAGCTGAAGGCGCTTGGTGCCGAACATGTTCTGTGCACCTCTGATGAGGGATGGCTCGACGCCGCCAAGGCGCTGATCGGCGCGCAGGGCGCGGTTTCGGCCATCGACTCCGTCGGTGCCGAGATGGGTCTGGCACTGGCAGCCCTGCTGGGCCGCGACGGCGAATACGTGGTCTTCGGCACCGCCACCGGCGCGCCGCTGCAGCTGCCAAGCGGCGAGATGATCACCAAGCACCTGGCGGTGCGCGGATTCTGGGCCTCGCGCGTGTTCGGCGAGATGGACGGTGCCACGCAGGTGCGCCTGCTGACCGAACTGGTGACCCTGGCCGCGCAGGGCAAGCTGGTGCTCGACGTGGGCGGCATCTTCGACCTCGAGCAGATCACCGAGGCGATGACGGCGGCGCAGACCCCGGCGCGCAGCGGCAAGATCATGCTGCGGCCCTGAGCCGAACCGTCCGGCAGCACGGCCGGGCGCAAAAGAACATCCCCGAAAGAAAAAGCCCCTCACCGTCGCCGGTGAGGGGCAGGTCCCAAAGGCCGGGGAGTGCGGCCCGTGGGTGGGGGATCAGACTGCGGTCAGAGGAACGCCTGCGCCACGATGGCCGAGCCGACATAGGTGCCGGTCATCACCAGCACCGCGACCACCGCGATCTTCCAGCCCGAGGTCTTGGCGATCTCGATCTCGCGCTTGGCAATCGCAATGCCCGCGTAGGCAAGGCAGGGCGTGGCCAGCGTCAGGAAGTTGACGTGGCTGACCTTGTCGAGGATCCAGGCGCTGCCCGGCGTCCAGGGCAGGGTCGCAAGGATGCCGACAGCCGAGATCCAGGCCACCGAGGGCAGCCTGAAGGGCACCACCTTGGTCAGCACCATGCCGACCATGCACATCACCCACAGGATGATCAGCCCCACCAGCCCCTGCGGCACGGTGTTCTCGGTCGCCACGGTGTTGCCAACAAGGGCGATCACGCAGACCACCGCCAGCGCCGCGGCATGGGCGCCAAGGCCGAGCTTGGGCTCTTCGGTCAGATCGATGTCGTCAGTACGGATGTCGCTCATGGCTCAGGCTCCGGCTTTCGAGGGCTCTTTGCGGCCCAGCAGGTCGTAGAGTTTCTCGGTCAGCGGCAGCGCCACGAAGACGCAGAGGTAGAGACCGGTCGCATAGGTCAGCACGTTCGACGCGCCGGCGAGCGCGAGGATCTGCTCTTCCATGTCCGGCACCGCGTGCACCAGCGCGCCTGAGCAGGCCGCCATCATGCTGCCCGAGCCGATGCCGCAGGCCATGGCCAGCGCCTCGATCGAAAAGGCCCCGGTGGTGGCAAGGATCGAGGCGAGGATGGCAAAGATGAAGGTGCCGAAGAGCGTGCCGATGACATAGACGCCCATGACGCCTGCGCCTTCCTGGCTCTTGAGGCCGTACTTGTCGGCGATGATCGCGATGTTGGGCTCGCGCGCCACAGAGAAGCAGGCCCCGATGGACTCGCGGCCCATGCGCAGCACCAGAACGGCGACCGGGAAGGCCAGCACGATGGTGCCGAGGTTGCCCAACTCCTGCAGGATGAGCGCCGGACCGGCGGCGATGATCTTCTCCATCGACGGGCCGATGATCGTGCCGAACTTGGCGATGAACGGCATGATCGCGATGACGATCAGCGGCGAGGCGGCATGCACCTCGCGGTCACGGATCAGCGCACGGGCGCCGGAGATCACGTTCGGGTTGACCAGCAACCCCATGACGAAGGCGTAGAGCAGCGGCAGCAGCAGGATCGAGCCGATGCCGATCGGGATCGCGATGACGCCGATCATCTCGGCGATCACGGTGATGACCAGCACGCTGAGATGCAGCCGCCAGTCGAGAAGGATATCTTTTATTGGCATGAGGAACCTCTCTGTTGACGCCCCCATTCAGGGTGGCGCATTGGCCGGGACCGGGCAGCTACCCGGTCCGCGGCGGCAGGGAAAGGTCAGCGACACGCTGACCCAGGGGAAGTCTCAGCCCGGCGCGTAGCCGAAGCCCTGCGCGGGGTTCGCGGCGGTCTCGACCCAGACCGATTTCGTCTGGGTGTAGGCGGCCAGCGCCTCGCGACCGGACGAGCGGCCATAGCCCGAGCGCCCGAAGCCGCCGAAGGGCGACATGACGTTGATCGTCTTGTAGCTGTTGACCCAGAAGGTGCCGGCCCGAACCTGCGCCGCCATGCGATGCGCCCGGCCGACGTCCTGCGTCCAGACCGCGCCCGCCAGCCCGTAGGGCGTGGCATTGGCCAGCGCGATCGCCTCTTCCTCGGTGTCGAAGGGCAGCACCGAGACGACGGGGCCGAAGACTTCCTCGTTGGCGATGGTCATCTGCGGGGTGACCTGATCCACCACGGTCGGGGCGAAGAAGTACCCGCCGCTTGCCGCCAGCGCCGCGGGTTTGGCACCGCCGCTGGTGATCTCTGCGCCCTGGCTCACGGCCTCGCGCACCATGGCGTCGATCTTCGACCATTGCCGCGCGTTGTTCACCGGCCCGATCTGCGTCGCCGGGTCCATCGGCGCGCCGACCGGGATATTGCCAGCCGCAACACTCAGCTTTTCAACCATTTGCGCGTGAACCGAACGGTGCACCAGCAGGCGCGAGCCCGCCACGCAGCTCTGCCCGCAGGAGGCGAAGATCGCCGCCTGCGCGCCGATGACGGCGCGGTCGAGGTCGGCGTCGCCGAAGACGATGTTGGCCGATTTGCCGCCGAGCTCCAGCACCGAGGGCACCAGCCGCTTGGCCGCGGCACCGGCGATCTTGGAGCCCGCCTCGGCCGACCCCACAAAGACCACCAGCGCCGTCGCAGCGTTCTCGATCATCGCCTGGCCCGAGCCCGGCCCGTCGCCCGCGATGACGTTGACGAGGCCTTTCGGCGCGCCCGCCTTCTCGCACAGGACGCCGACCACGACGGACGACAGCGGCGTCAGCTCCGAGGGCTTGATCATCACGCCGTTGCCCGCGCAGATCGCCGGGGCGACCTGCCAGCAGCAGGTGAAGAGCGGCGCGTTCCACGGGGTGATCTGGCTGACCACGCCAAGCGGCTCGTGCCGGGTGTAGTTGAGGTGGGTCGAGGGCACCGGGATGACGTCGCCGGTGATCTTGTCGCACCAGCCGGCGTAATACTCGAACATCTCGGCCATGCGCGCCGGCTCGCCGGTGGTGTCGCGGATCGGACGGCCCGAGGAGAGCGCCTCGAGCTCGGACAGCGCGGCGGCATTGGCGCGCAGCTGGCGGCCGATCTCGAACATGATGCGGCCGCGCTCCGAGGCGGTCTTGGCGAACCATTCCTTCTGCGCGCGGGTCGCGGCGTCGGCGGCCTGTGCGACGACCTCAGCACCCGCGTCCTTGTAGCGGGCAAACACCTCGCCCGTTGCCGGATCGGTCAATTCCAGCGCGTGGCCGGTGCCCGGCACCAGTGCGCCGCCGACATAAGACTGCACCTCAGCGGAGCCGGTCAGCGCCTTCAGCAGCTCGGCCACGCGGGCGGCGGTATCAACCATGTCCTTGGCCATCACATCTTTTCCTTCTGGCTCAGGCGGTCCACCGCGGGATCGCCCATATGCATGAAATCGTCGGCGTCCTTGAGCCCCGAGGTCTCCTCGGCCCAGAGGTCCGCCACCAGATCGGCGACCGGCATGGCGCAACCGACGCTCTGTGCCAGTTCACGGGCCAACCGCACGTCCTTGCGCATCAGCCCGGTGCTGAAGCCCGAGTTGAAGCTGCGCGGCAGAACCCAGTTGGGGAAATGGATCTCCGAGATAGCGCTGCGCCCGGTCGCCGAGTTGATCACCCGCAGCGCGTCTTCCGCGCCGACGCCCGCCGCTTCCGCGAGCCGCAGCGCCTCGAGCGTGGTGACCATGTGGCTGGCGACCAGCATGTTGTTGACCAGCTTGGCGACATTGCCCGCGCCGCTGGGGCCGACGTGGAGGATCTTTGCCGCCATCGCCTCGAGCGCGGGCATCGCCGCGCCGACCCATTTCTCGTCGCCGCCGAGCATCACCGAGAGCTGGCCCGATGCAGCGCCCGAGGGGCCGCCGCTGACCGGTGCGTCGAGGAAGCCGTGACCCTCTTCGGCAAGCTTCGCCGCGAGCTTGCGGCTGACCTCGGCCTCGGAGGTGGAGGTGTCGATGATCACCTTGGCCGCGACGCCCGCATCGAACAGCCCCGCGCCCTGCGCCGCAGCGATAACGCCTTCGACATGCGCCGCCGTCGGCAGCGAGAGCACGATCACCTCTGCCGCGGCGACGACCTCCTCGGGGCTGGCCTTCGGCGCGATGCCCGCCTCGCGGGCGCGGTCCTGCGCCGCGGGGGCCGGATCGTAGCCCGCCACCTCGAACCCGGCACGGACAAGGCTCGACGCCATGCCGAAGCCCATCGCCCCAAGTCCGATCACCCCGGCCCGTTTGCCTGTATGTCCTGCCATGTGATCTCCTGTCTCTGTGCGTCGCCAGCCACGTGCGGCCGGCATTTCGGACAGCTAACCGGAGGATCGGTGTTCACAGATAGAGGCCACATTGCGCACATCGCGTTGCCTCAGGAGCAACGCACAGGGTCACGCGCGGAAGGCCACCATGCGGTCCGACAGGAAGCTGGCGACCAGTTCCACCGACTTCGGCAGGCGGCGGCGGGCGCGCACCATGAGGTGCGTGCTGACCCGGTGCAGCGCCGGCTCGTCCAGCTCGATCACCGCCAGATCGCCGCGATCCGCCTGAATCGACGCGGAAAATCGCGGCAGGAATGTCACCCCCATGCCGGCGCTCACGTAGCGGATCAACAGCGCGATCGACGCCGTCTCGACGTGCACCCGCAGCGCCAGCCCATGATCCGCCGCGACCTGCCCGACGAGGTGACGGATGGCATGGCGGGCATCGAGCATGGCGACGGGATGTTCCAGCACCTCGGCCAGCCCGACGCTCTGCCGACCCGCCAATGCTGAATTTGCAGGCACCACGGCGCAGAGCGGCTGGCGCCCGACGGCCAACGAGCGGGTCGCCTCGGTGACCAGCGGATTGTAGGCGATTCCGATGTCGGCCTCGCCCTCGATCACCCGGCGCTGCAACTCGCCCGTTCCCGCGTGGTCGATGGCAAAGCGCAGCTCGGGTTGCAGGCGGCTCAGCTCGGAAAGGCCGTTCTCCATCAGGTCGGCGGTGAACCCCTCGCCGAGCGCGATGCGCACGGTCTGGCTGCGCCCGTCACGATAGCGGCCGATCTGGTCCAGAAGAAAGGTCTGCTCGTCCTGCAGGTGCAGCGCGTGCTCGCGCAAGAGCTCGCCGGCCTCGGTCACCGTCACGCCCTTGGAGCTGCGCTCGAAGAGCGTCACCCCAAGCCGCGCCTCGGCCTCGGCGATCTTGCGCGAGATCGCCGAGGGCACCACGTTCAGCCGCTCCGCCGCGCGGCGGATCGAGCCCTCCTGCGCGACCGCAAGGAACTCGCGCAGGAAGCGGCTGTCGAGCGCGTCCATCAGCCCTGCGTCGCGCGCCGGGCGAGGCGCACCCAGAATTCCGCCCCGGCGGGCAGCACCGCGTCGTTGAAGTCGAACTTCGCCGAGTGCAGGCCGGGGTTCTCGCCCTCGCGCGCCGCCCCGAGCCAGAGGTAGGCGCCCGGCACCTCGTTCAGCATGAAGGCGAAATCCTCGGAGGCCATGCTCGGGCCGGTCATCGCGGTATCGAGCCCCATCTCCGCCGCTACGTCGCGGGCCAGTGCGGCCTCGGGGGCGGTGTTGATCGTCGCGGGGTAGCGGCGCTGGTAGTCGATGTTGGCGATGCAGCCCTGCGCCGCGGCCTCGGCGGTGGCCACGCGGCGGACGCGCTCCTCGATGACGTCCCCGGCCTCGGGCGCGAACCAGCGGCAGGTGCCGCTCAGCACGGCGCGGTCGGGGCAGACGTTGTAGGCCGAGCCGCTGTGGATCTGCGTGACCGAGACCACGCCCGGTTCCAGCGGCGAGAGCGCCCGGGCGGGGATCTCCTGCAGCGCGGCGGCGGTGCGGCCCGCCGCTGCGATCACCCCGTCGGACTGCTCGGGCATGGCACCGTGGCCGCCCTTGCCGAGGATCTCGATGTCGAAGACCGAGAAGGCCGCCATCATCTTGTCGTCGCGCGCCACGAAGCGCCCCGGCGCGAGGCCCGGCCAGTTGTGGATGCCGAACACCTTGTCGACCGGGAATTGCCTGAACAGCCCCTGCTCGACCATGACCCTCGCGCCGCCCTCGCTTTCCTCGGCGGGCTGGAAGATCAGCGTGACGGTGCCCTGCTCGACGCCCTCCGCCGCAATCTGCCGCGCGGCAAGCAGCAGCATGGCGGTGTGCCCGTCATGGCCGCAGGCGTGCATCTTGCCCCTGATCGTCGAGGCATGAGCCACGCCCGTCGCCTCGACGATGGGCAGCGCGTCGATGTCGGCGCGCAGGCCGATCACCGGCGCGCCCTGCCCCATCTGCGCCACCACGCCGGTTCCCGCGAGGCCGCGATGGACCCGCCAGCCCCAGCCGGTGAGCAATCCCGCGATCATCTCCGAAGTTCTGTGCTCCTCGAAGCCCAGTTCGGGGTGGCGGTGCAGGTCGTGGCGCCAGGCGATGGCTTCGGCGATGTGGTCGAGGTCGAACATGGGGTCTCCTTGGCGGGGCGTCGGGCGCCCCGCAACGTGTCACGGCGCCTCGGGCGCCTCTTGGAAGGTGAGGAAGATGCCGCCCAGCCGGGCAGCCTCAGTGAGCACAAGCGCGCCGCCGATGCCGCGATACGCGAAATTTGCCGTGTCGAGATAGGGGCGGACCCGATCCAGCGCATGGCACGCAAGGTCGAGCGAGATCACCGAGGGCGCGCCATCGGGTGCCAGCGTCTCGGGCAGCGGGCCGAAGATCGCGCGGGCCGCGTCGCGGCTCACGACACGCCAGTGGCCCTTGCCGGTGGCCACGGTGAACCCCCAGCCGGTTTCGGTGACCGCCTCGGGACCATGCAAGGTCGCGAGCCAGCCCTTCACCGCGGGTTGATCCTGCGGTTCCGCGAGGATCGTCGCCGAGACGAAGCCATGCGCGCCGTTGGGGTGGCTCATCCAGTTGGGGAACTCGATGAGATCGCGCCGGTGCTGCTGGCAGGCGAACATCGACAGGCGGGGCAGACCGTCGCGGGTAAAGATCTTCAGCGTCGTGGCCGTCCGGTCGGGGGTGCCGTCGTCACGGATGACATCCCGGCCGAACTCGATGGTGCCCTCGCAGCGTCCGCCGCGCGCCACCACCGCCGCCGCGTCCGCGGCCGCGTCGCTGGAGTTCAGCGCAGACAGCGGCACACCTTCGCGCTCGGCCAGCCAGTGCTGGATATGGCGGCCGAAGCGGAAATCGCCGGCCGGGTAGCCGTCGAGCAGGCTCTCGTCGCCAAGGCTCACCAGCTCCAGCAGCTGATCCCTGAAGATCACCAGCGCGGTCGAGGTGCCCCAGGGATGCATCCCCGGCGGTTTCATCAGGAAGCCGAGCGAAAGATAGGTCTCGCGCGTCCGCGCCAGATCACGGACGCAGACCAGCGGATGATCGATTCCGAGCGAGGTCATGCGCCCTCTCCCTTGAGCTGTGCCAGTGGCGCGAACCCGGCAAAGCGCCCCGCGCCGCGGTCGCTGGCCCTCGGGCCGGTGACCACGTGACCGGCGGGCACGTCGCGGGTCACGATCGCCCCGGCCGCCACGGTTGCCCCCGCGCCGATCTCCACCGGGCCGAGGATCAGCGCCCCCGCCCCGATCACCGCCCCCCGGCGCAGCGTTGGATGGCGCCCCGTGCCCATATCGACGAAATTCGATCCCAGCGTGACGCCGTGCCAGAGGCTCACGTCGTCCTCGATCACCGCGGTCTGGCCGATCACCAGACCCAGCCCGTGATCGAGCCAGACCCCGCGTCCGATCTCGGCCTGCGGCCAGATCTCGACCGAGAGCGCGCGGGTGAACTGCCCCTTTACCGCCAGCGCGAGGGTCTCGCGACCCGCCAGCCACAGAGCCCGGCCAAGGCGGTAGGACAGCAGCGCGTGATAGCCATTGGCGAAATGCAGCACCGCTGACGCGCCGCCGGGCTGGCCATCGCGGGCAGCGGTGACGAGCAGGTCGTCGAGCGCCGTGTTCAGCGTCGCCGTATCATGGCCGAAGACCTCCGAGGCCAGCCCCCGGATCCAGGCCCGTCCGACGCCCTCGGGCAGGCAGGCCGCCAGCGCCGCGGCCAGAAGATCGGCGGGCCCCTCCAGCTCGGCCGGGTCATACCCGTAGAGCGCCCTGAGACCGGGTTCGGCGGCGAACATCTCCTTGGTGGCGGGCAGAAGCGTCTGGATCAGCGAGTTCGTCATGCGGGGTCTCGTGGCTGCTTGGGGGACCGGTGAGGTTGCAGCATAGCTGCACCCGGCACGGCGATGCACACAAGTGCCTTTATGTGCCGTCGGTGTTGCCGGGACAAGAACGCACAACGGGGTCTCGCGTCACCAACCGCCGCGGCTCGGGCGCGAAGCGGGTCGCGCCGGGCCTTGACCTTCCGCGCTGCGCCGCGTTTGTGCCGCAGGCGGCCCGCCCGCGCCGCGCCTGCCGCGGGTCGGACAGCGGCCCGTGCCGCCGCGCGCCGCCAAGAGAGAAAGGCACCCATGGACTACGTGACGCTGTTTGCCATCATCGCCGCCGCGGGCGCGGTGGCGGGGATCATTTCGGGCCTGCTGGGG
>NZ_JADFFK010000044.1 GCF_015223355.1 Salipiger mangrovisoli
GAGCACGCAGGTATCGTCGATGCGATCATCGACGGCGATGCGGCGCGTGCCGAGGCAGCGATGAAGGCGCATCTCGAGGGCAGCCTCGGACGCTACCGCGACCTATTGCGCGAAAACTCGTAGGACCGCCGAGGGCGCGTCGGGTAGTACATCAAGGCCGAGGCGATCACGACCTGCCAATGCGACGCCCACTGAAGATCTCAGGGAAGCGAGGCAATCAGCGCCTCAAAGGTCATGATGCGTCCGGCGATTGCGCTCGCCACCACCGTCGGTGGGCTTGCAAGCCAGGTCTTGCCCGGACCGCCACGGCCTGGAAAATTCCTGTTGATGGCCGAGATCGTGACCTGGTCGTCGCGACTTGAGACACCGGGCCCGCATTGACCACAGGCACCACAGGACGGACCAAGCATCTCTGCTCCGATGGCCTCGAAGGCTTGCAGGTATCCTTGCTGAAGACAGTAGTCCCGAACTTGGACCGTTCCGCACTGAAGGTAGAGCTCGATCCCCGGTGCAACTTTCAGCCCGCGATCCGCGGCCCATCTGGCGACCTCGTAGTACCTGTCGAAATCCTCGCGCTTGCCCGCCGTGCACGAGCCGCCATAGGCGATGTCGACTTTGATCGGCTCATCAAGTTCGTCAACGGGAACACCGTTGCCGGGATCGCCGGGGCGCGCCAGCATGGGGCCGATCTCCGAACAGTCAAGCGTCACTTCCTCGGCGTAGGTTGCGCCCTCGTCGGAGTGCATCCAATCCTCGAGAGCAAAGTCGAGCCCGCGGCGCTCCTTGAGGAAGCGAACGGTTTCGGCATCGGGGGCGCAGAGGCCCGTCAACCCTCCCAGCTCGGCAACCATGTTCGTCAGGGTGGCTCGTTCGTCGATCGACATCGCGTCGACAACGGGCCCCGTGAACTCGAATATCCGGCCGAGACCGCCGCCTGAGCGGATCAGGTCGGTGGACAGGAGTTTCAGCACGACATCCTTCGCCATGACGTCGGGCCGCAGAACGCCCTCAAGACGGACACGCAGGCTTTCTGCCATTGTCAGCCGGATGGCGCCCGTCACGAAGGCATTGGCCATGTCGGTTGTCCCGACACCATAGGCAAAGCATCCGACCGCGCCGGAGTGGGGCGTATGGCTGTCGGTGCCAACTACGATCCCCCCGGGCAGGGCGTAGGATTCCGCCATCATGGCGTGGGAAATGCCTTCTGACCCGTCCTCGCCCAGCAGGTAGCCGTGATCGGTCAGCCCGTAGTCCTTGCCAAAGGCCCGGTGAGCCTCGCTCAACTCGCGAACCTGCGGCAGCAGCCCCAGCTTGAGGTGCGTAGGCGAGCGATGCGCGTAGGACAGGTGATCTTCGAACAGGACGACGGTCTTCGGATCGAAAAGCGCAAGCGGTTTGCCGAAACGGTCATGCAGCATGTGCGCGGCCATGGCGGTGTAGTATTCATGGATGAAGCGATGGCCCGCGCGCACGAAACCGCCGGTGCCGGGCGAAAGATCCCAGTCGATCCCGTCGACATCGAGTGCGTGGCGGGCAACGATTTTCTGGGCCAGCGTCAAGGGACCGTCAGGCATCACGCCGCGCAGCTTGGCGCCCTTCAGCTTGTCCTGTCCATACGCCAGCAGCCCCCCGGCGCGCAGGATCGCCTGTGCCAGCGTGTCACGGCCTGCGACCAGCTCCTCCAGCGCAATATCCTCGTCCGCGCGGATACGCTCGATCAGACCGAAGTCGGTGGAGGTGAAGATCCCGAGGTTATCGCAGTTCTGCCGATAGATCCGCTCGAAGCTTTCCGCGATCACAAGCCGGATACCCGCCGATTTTTCCGCCAGGGGCGAATGTTCGCGCGAAGAGCCTTTTCCGTAGCGCTTGCCTGCGACGATGACGGCAAATCCGCCATCGGCAATGGCGTTCTCACCGATCGGCTTTTCGTCACCGATCATCGTCCCGGTATGGGCATAGCGCGCCAGACGGGCGTCATAGTTCAGCAGGATCGGCAGGGGAGTGATCTCGTCGGTCGAGATATCCGACCGCAGGGGGCCTGCCTCCGCAAGGCTCAGGTCCTGCCCCTGCAACTGGGCGGCGACGGCCCCGGGTTCGGTTCCCAGGAACAGAATGCGTCCATCGAATTTCATCGGCTCACCTCCGGATGTCGCAGCCAGACCATGTGTGACATGCGCTCGGCCCGGGCCTTGGCGCGGACTTCGGCGGACTGCGTGGTCGTGTTTGATTTAAGAATCTCTTCCTTGCGCGCCAGCTCTTCCGCCATCTCCAGCACGCGAGCGGCGGCATCGTTCGGAATGATCAGCACGCCATCGGCATCCATAAGGACCAGATCGCCGGGGGCAATGCTCACCCTGCCTCCTTCGGGGCCGGGCAGCGTGACGGATTGGCCCCATCCGGTTATCTGGAAGCGACGCGCGCCATTCGTGGGGATGACCCCTGCCGCGACCACGTTGAGGCCAATCTGTGCCAAGGCCGTTTTGTCGCGCACCATGCCGTCCGTCACCATGCCGACAACGCCTGCCGATTTCAGGTCGAGTGCCAGCAACTCGCCCGTCACGCCGCCGCCCCGGAAGCCGGAGGTTGCGAAAACCAGAATCCCGCCAGGCTGCGCCAGCGTCGGCAGGTTGTAGAGAGGCAGTGTCGCGTCAGGGCCTGCTGCCGTGCGCGTGGTGACGGACCGTTCACCCGATACGCAGATTGCCGGCCCACAGGCGGGCTCAAAGGCACCAACAGGCCCGAGGGTAGGGTCGAGCGTCTGGCTGTGATACCCCGCTTCGTCCAGCACATCGCTGACGAGAGCCGTGCCCAAGGCTCTGAACCGTTCGAACATATTGGTCATGGCCGTTCTCCCAGCAGAAGGTCGGGCAGGCCGGTCGACAGCACCGGGAAGAACGTCAGCGCGGCAAGGACAACGAAGGCGACCAGCACGAAGGGCATCACGCCGCGGGTCCCTTCGCCGATCGAGATCTTGCCGATCGCACTTGCGACAGCCAGCACGATGCCGATCGGGGGCGTCACCAGTCCGATGCAAAGGTTCACGGTGATGACGACACCGAAATGGATGGGATCGATGCCCAGTTCCTGGCTGATCGGGAACAGGACCGGCAGCAGCATGACCTTCGCGGCATTCACCTCCATGACCATGCCGACGATCAGCAGCAGGACATTGATGACGAGCAGGAACATCATAGGCGACGTCACCCATGATTGCATCCAGGCGCCGAAGGTTTCGGGCGCATGAACCCAGGCCAGCATCCAGGCGAAGAGCGAGGCGCCAGCGAGGATCAACATGACTGCCGCCGTCAGGCGCGATGCTTCGGTCAGGGCGTTCCAGAAGACCCTCCAGGTCAGCTCGCGGTAGATAACGCCCGAAACGAACAGGGCATAGACCACCAGCACGACCGAGGCTTCGGTCACCGTGAACAGGGCCGACAGGATGCCGACGAGCAGCAGGACAGGCATTGCAAGCGCTGGCAGGGCAACAACGAACTTGTGCGCCAGCTCGCTCATGGGCGCGGGGGGGAAGACCGGGTAGGTGTTGCGCCGTGCGATTACCCAGGCGGCGACCATCAGGGCTAGAGCCCAGAGAAGTCCTGGCACGATGCCCGCGATGAACATCCGCAGCACCGATTGGTCCGTCAGGTAGGCATAGACGATCCAGGCGATGGAGGGCGGGATCAGGGGCGAGATCGGGGAGGATGCCGCCGTGATGCCGACCGAATAGCGGGTCGGATAGCCGGACTTGTCCATCGCGGGGATGAAGGTTCCGCCGATGGCAGCGGTATCGGCCACGGCCGATCCGGAGATGCCGCCGAACAGGACCGATGACAGGACGTTCGATATGGCGAGCCCCCCGGTGAAGCGTCCGACCAGGGCGTTGGCAAAGTCGATCAGACGTGCCGAGATCCCGCCGCCCGACATCAGCGCGCCCGCGAACAGGAAGGCAGGGATGGCCATGAGGGAAAACTTGTCCATCCCGGAGAAAAGGCGCTGTGGCGCGATGACGGGATTGGCGCCTCCGTGGGCAAAGATCGCAAGCATCGAACCGGCAATGATCGACACGGCGAGCGGCACACCGATGAGAATGCAGAAGCCAATGCCACCGATGAGAATAAGTGCAAGTTCAGCAAGTTCCATCAGCTGTCCTCCGACACGCGACCAAGGCGGGACAGCACCAGGACAAGCGCGATGAGCGCGGCACCGATGGGGATCGCCAGATAGGGCAGGGACATCTTCACCCCAAGCCCGGTCGAGGTCTGCCGGCCGCCGATCCCGACCAGGAGCCAGCCGTAGTGTGCCAGCAGGCCGCAGACCGTTAGGGTGATGGCATCCCGCAGCCAGCCCACGGCGATCCGTGCGCCCATGGGCAAGGTATCGACCACGACATCGATCGAGATATGCCGGTTCTTCTCGATCAACGCGGCTGACCCGATCATCGTGATGGCGACAAGCAGGAAGCGGGCAAGCTCTTCGGCCCAGACCGTGGGCGCGCCGATCACGAACCGTGCGACCACCTGCACTCCTATGGCGCCGAGCATGGCCAGCAGGAGGAGGTTGGCAACAAGACCCGCCCCTCCCGCGACAATGTGCGACAACCTGGCGAATTTCTGTTTCATATCCCGGCCCCCGAGCCGCTACGTATGTGTTCATTGTGCGCGACCACTGGATCGGCACCTTAACATAGGACATCCCGCTCGAGCGGTGCCGAGCGGGACTGAGTGCTCGTGGGTTAGTTGGCGGCCTGAATTTTCTTTACCCAGGGTTCCAACTCGGGGAATTTCTCTGCCATCGGTTCCAGTCTGGCGCGGAACTCAGACAAATCCGGACGGATGAACTCTGCGCCGAAGCCTTCGAGTTCTTTTTCGAGATCGGCGAGTTCAGCCTTCGCCTGCTCCGTACCCCATTCCATCGCGATCTTGGCCTGCTCGTTCACGATAGTCTGCTCTTCGTCCGAGAGCTGGTGGAATCGCGCATCATCGAACACGAAGGTATAGGCGCCATAGACGTGATCAGTCATAATGACGTAGTCCGCCGCCTCGTAGTATTTCGAGCGGATGTGGGCCGAGAGCGGGTTCTCCACGGCATCTATGATGCCGGACTGCAGGCCGGTATAGACTTCACCGGAAGACATCGGCGTCGGCGAAGCGCCCAGCGTTTCCCACGTCGCGCGGAACACGTCTATTCCCGGCACGCGGATCTTCAGACCAGCGAGGTCTTCGACCGAGTTGATCGGGAGGGTCGAAGCCATTTCCCGAGGTCCGCGCGAGCCGGCGCCGACAAGGCGCAGACCTGTCTTTTGGGCCAGGACATCGAACAGTTCCGCGCCGATCTCACCATTGTAGACCGTGTTGAAGTGATCCTCGTCCCGGATCAGGTAGGGATAGCTTTCGATGGCGGCGAGCGGATCGTAGGAGTTCAGCGACGCGACCACTGTCATGACGATGTCGTTCGTGCCGATTGCGAGCGCTTCCAGCGTCTCGCGCACGGACCCGGTGGTGCCGGAGAGCGCCAGCTCGATCTCCAGGTCGCCGCCCGATGCTTCAGCTACGCCGTCCGCAAACTTTTGCGCGACCTGACCCCAGACTGTCTGGGGTGTCTCAACCGAGGCAAGCTGCAGGACGGTCTCCGAATGCGCCGGCAGCGCGACGCTCGAGAGCATCAAAGCTGCGCCAGCCAACGTGTGCTTCTTAAAGCAAATTGACATGTTATTTCCTCCCTTGGTCGCCGACTCCTCAACCGGCTGTCTACCTATTATACCAAATTACAGGTGGACACAACCGAGCATGAAAGTATCCTGCAGGGGAGGGAGACACGATAATGTTGAAAGCTGAACAGGTCCGCCGCAAGAAGCTCTACGAAAACGTCGTCGAGCAGATCGAGTCTGCCCTTGTTCGCGGTGATCTGAAACCGGGGGATTTCCTGCCCGCAGAGCGCGACCTGTGCGAGAGCTTCGGCGTAAGCAGGACGGCGGTGCGAGAGGCCCTCTTCGCGCTGCATCAAAGCGGATTGATAGATCTCGAGAATGGTCGCAGGGCCCGCGTCATTGAGCCAAGTGCCGAAAAGATGATTGACGATCTGGCTGGTCCGGCGCGGTTCGTCCTGTCCCGCCCGGACAGGCTGCGCCAGCTTCAAGAGGCGCGCATGATGTTCGAAGCGTTCCTTGCAAGAATCGCTGCGCGAGATGCGACGGATGAACAGATTGCGGCGATAAAGTCGGCCCTCGACGCCAATGAAGCCAGCATCGGCGACGACGAAGCCTTTGTTGAGACCAACATCACGTTCCACCTGGCCATCGCCAAGGTGTCGGGGAATGTGTTTCTCGATTCACTGCATAGCGCGGTCCAGAAGTGGCTCGAAGAGCATCGTCGCGTCGCGATCAAGAGGGAAGGGGCCGCAGAGCGCGCCTTCAAGCGGCATCTCGAGATATTCGAGGCAATCCAGGCCCATGACCCGGATGCTGCCGAGGAGGCGATGCGCGCTCACCTTCAGGAATCGATCGATGCCTATTGGGCCGTGCGTGACGAGAACCGCGAAAGCGAAGAGGCCCGCACCGCTTGAGCTGTATTGGTATCAGACCGGTATCACGCGGGTGTCCTTCACGCTTTTCAGCGTGAAGCTGGTGCTGATCGACTGGACATTCGGCAGTTCCACGATCGCGTTCTTGACCGTCTCCTCATAATTGCGAACGCTCTTGGCCACGACGTGCAGGACATAGTCGTGGTCACCGCTGAGCGAATAGCACTGCAAGATCTCAGGCACCCTCTGAACAGCGTCCTCGAAGGCCTGTAGCCGGTCGCGATTGTGGGCGGCGATCCGGACGAAGCAGAGAACCCGGATCTCGTATCCAACCTTTTCAGGGTCGATGTGGTAGGCCTTATCGCCAACCACCCCGCCTTCTTTCAGCCGTTGCAACCGCCGCCAGGACGGCGAGTGGCTCAATCCGGTCGCATCACCAAGCTCGCGCATGGTGATGTCAGGATTCGACTGAATGCACCTCAGGATCCGTCGATCCGCTTCATCCAACATCCTGCCTCCTCCCTGAGACATCGATCGCGGGATTCGCGCCAGTTTGGAACAAGTGAGCCAAAAGGGCGCCTCGCGAGCTACAGTGTAACCTATCATACCATCATATAGCTTCAAGATAGCAACCACGTGCCCGGCATCCCGTGTGATCATCCGTGTCCGGAGGTCCCCCATGTCCATCACACTCGACGACAAGTATGCCGCTGAAACGGGTCATGTCTTTCTGACCGGCACTCAGGCCCTGGTTCGATTACCAATGACGCAGATGCGCCGCGACAAGGCTGCCGGCCTCGACACCGGGGCTTTCATTTCTGGATATCGCGGCTCCCCCCTCGGCGGTTACGATCAGCAGCTGACGAGCGCCCGGAAGCATCTCGCGAAACACGATGTGGTGTTCCAGCCCGGATTGAACGAGGACCTGGCCGCAACGGCCGTGTGGGGCAGCCAGCAGCTGCATCTGTCGCAGGGCGCCAGAAAGGACGGTCTGTTCGGTATCTGGTATGGCAAGGGGCCCGGCGTAGACCGTTCGGGCGATGTTCTGAAGCATGCCAACGCTGCCGGGACGGCCGCGCATGGCGGCGTTCTGGCGCTCGCGGGCGACGACCACACCTGCAAATCCTCGTCGATCCCCCACCAGTCCGATCATGCCTTCATGTCGGCGCTCATGCCGATGCTGTATCCCTCCTCGGTTCACGAATTCCTCGAGATGGGTCTTCTTGGTGTGGCCATGTCCCGGTTCTCGGGCTGCTGGGTCGGCTTCAAGGTGATCTCGGAAACAGTGGAGACGACGTCGGTTGTCGATCTGGCCCAAGAGGCACGGCAGTTTGTTCTGCCAGAGGATTTTTCACTGCCTCCGGGCGGGCTGAACTTGCGATGGCCCGACACGCCGCTGGTTCAGGACGAACGCCTGCAAGAACACAAGGGTTTTGCCGCCATCGCTTTTGCCCGCGCGAACAAGGTCGATCAGGTCACCATCGTGGACCCGAACGCGCGCCTTGGGATCGTCGCCTCTGGCAAGGCCTACGAAGACGTCCGGCAGGCAATGGCCGAGCTGGGCCTGGGCCCCGACGAACTCCGGGCGATCGGTCTCAGGCTCTACAAGGTCCGCATGCCCTGGCCGCTGGAGCCGCAGGGGATCCGCACGTTCTCGGAGGGGCTCGAAGAGGTCCTGATCGTCGAAGAGCGGCGCGAGATCATCGAGAACCAGATCAAGCAGCAACTCTTCAACTGGCGGGCCGATGTCCGGCCGAGGATCGTCGGGAAGTTCGATGAGCGCGATCGCCCCTTCCTGTCGCTCAGCCGGGGACTGACCGTTGGCCGGGTCGCCGATGCGCTGGCCGAACGCATCCTGAAGCTGGACCTGCCCGAAGGATTGGCAGCGCACATTCATGCGCGTGCGCAGCAGCTGAAGTCTGCGGAGGGCAAGGTCGCAAGCCACACGCCCCCGGTGACCCGTCTGCCGCACTACTGCGCAGGTTGCCCGCACAATACGTCGACGCGCGTTCCCGAAGGGTCCAAGGCGATGGCGGGCATCGGGTGCCATTTCATGGCGCAGTGGATGGATCGCCGGACCGAGACCTTTACCCACATGGGGGCTGAAGGCGTGCCGTGGACGGCCATCGGACGCTTCACCGACGAAAAGCACCGCTTCGTGAACCTGGGGGATGGCACCTATTTCCATTCCGGTCACCTTGCCGTGCGGCAGTCCGTCGCCGCCGGCGCGAACATCACCTACAAGATCCTCTATAATGACGCTGTGGCCATGACTGGCGGGCAGCCCGTCGACGGCACGCTCACGCCGCAGCAGATCACGCATCAGATGCACCACGAAGGTGTCGCGCGCATCGTGCTGATGTCTGATCGCCCGGATGTCTACAAGGCGTCCGACCTGGCGCCGGGCACCGAGATCCGCCACCGCGACGAGATCGACACCGTCATGCTGGACCTGCGCGAGGTGGCGGGCGTGACCGTCATCGTCTTCGAGCAGACCTGCGCCGCAGAGAAGCGGCGCCGTCGCAAGCGGGGCAAGATGGAAGACCCCGACATGCGCCTTTGGATCAATCCCGCCGTCTGTGAAGGCTGTGGCGACTGTTCGGAAAAGTCCAACTGCATCGCGGTCGAGCCCGAAGAGACCGAGATGGGCCGCAAGCGCCGCATCAACCAGTCCATGTGCAACAAGGATTACTCGTGCCTGAAGGGCTTCTGCCCCTCGTTCGTGACGGTGCGCGGCGGCAGCCTCAAGAAGCGCAGCGCTCAGGGGGGGCCGGACGTCTCGATCCTGCCCGAGCCGCGTCTGCCCGAAATCGACCGTGCCTGGAACCTTGCCTTGACCGGCGTTGGTGGGACCGGAGTTCTGACCATCGGAGCCATCCTCGGCATGGCCGCCCATATCGAGGGGCGCGTGCCGATGATCCTCGACATGGCGGGGCTGGCGCAGAAGGGTGGCGCGGTGCTCAGCCATGTGCGCATCTCGCGACGTGATCGCCCCGCGACGGCACCGCGGATCGCCGCCGGGACGGCGGACCTGCTGATCGGCGCGGACAGCGTCGTCGCGGCATCGAAGGACAGCCTGCTGCTGTGCAACCCCGATCGGACCGACGCGCTGCTCAACACCAAGATCACGCCGGTGTCGGATTTCGTCCGCCTGCGGGATTTCGATTTCCAGGAGGCCGCAGTCGAGCGGCTGGTGGAGAAGACGGTGCGTAACCGCGACCATTACCACGACTTCTCGGAGCTTGCGGCGGAACTCACTGGCGACGAGATCGGCGCCAACATGATGATGTTGGGATACGCCTGGCAACAGGGGCTTGTCCCCGTCGGCCGGGACGCGATTGCCGAGGCGATCCGCCTCAACGGTGTCGCGATCCCGTTCAACCTCGGGGCCTTCGACTGGGGGCGGATGCTTGCGCATGATGCGGGGGCGGTGCTTGCCCGGCTCGAGCCGGAAACGACGCCGAAGATCCCGCAAGGCGAGATGAGCACGCAAGAGCTGATCGCCCAGCGGGAGAAGCACCTGACGGCCTATCAGAATGCGGCACTGGCCCGGCGGTACACCACGCGACTGAGCTCGCTCACCGCCGTCCTGCCGCCCGAGACGCTGCGGCAGGCGGCCATCTCCTATGCGCGGGTGCTCGCCTACAAGGACGAATACGAGGTGGCGCGCCTCTACTCGGACCCGGCCTTCAGGGAGGGTTTGGCGGCAACGTTCGACGGGGACTACCGCATCTCGTTCAATCTCGCCCCGCCGTTCCTGCCCGGCGAAGATGCCACGGGCCGGCCCAAAAAGCGCGAGTTCGGCCCCTGGCTGCTGCCCGTCTTCCGTCTGCTGGCACGGCTCAAGGGCCTGCGTGGAACATGGGCCGATCCCTTCGGGCACAGCGAGGATCGCAGGATCGAACGCGCCCTGATCGACCTGCACGAGGCCGATCTCGACCTGGCGCAGCAACTGGGCGCGGAGGCCGATCCGTCGCTGATGTCCGAGTTGCTGGCCCTGCCGCAGCAGGTGCGTGGCTACGGCCCGGTCAAGCAGGCCGCTTATGAAAAGCAGACAGACAGCCGGGATCAGATCCGCTCGGCACTGCTGAACGGCAAGAAGACCGCCACGGCGGCGTGAGGAGGAGACGACATGTTCACGGCATCAATGACCTTTGACCTTGGCGACGATGTGAACGCCCTGCGCGACATGGTGCACCGCTGGTCGCAAGACCGGCTCAAGCCGATGGCGCAGGACATCGACGAGAAGAATGAATTCCCCGCCGAGCTTTGGGAGGAACTCGGCGCCCTCGGGCTGCAGGGGATCACGGTGCCCGAGGCCTATGGTGGCGCTGAAATGGGATATCTCGCCCATGTCGTGGCCGTCGAGGAAATCGCGCGGGCCAGCGCATCCGTGTCGCTGTCCTACGGCGCGCATTCGAACCTCTGCGTGAACCAGATCAAGCTGAATGGAACGGACGCGCAGAAGGAGCGCTATCTTCCCAAGCTGATCAGCGGCGAACATGTCGGTGCGCTTGCCATGTCCGAAGCCGGTGCCGGTTCCGATGTGGTGGGCATGAAACTGCGCGCGCAGAGGAAGGGCGATCATTTTGTTCTGAACGGCAACAAGTTCTGGATCACCAATGGCGGCGAGGCCGATACGCTTGTTGTGTACGCCAAGACCGATCCGGATGCGGGAACGAAGGGTATCACGGCCTTCCTGATCGAGAAGACCATGGCAGGTTTTTCCCAGTCTCCGCATTTCGACAAGCTTGGGATGCGCGGCTCGAACACGGTCGAGCTGATCTTTGAAAATGTCGAAGTGCCCGCCGAGAACATCCTTGGCGAAGAAGGGAAAGGGGTGCGCGTTCTCATGTCGGGGCTCGACTATGAACGCGTCGTGCTGTCCGGCATCGGTCTTGGCATCATGGCAGCCTGCCTGGACGAGATCATGCCCTACATGGTCGACCGCAAGCAGTTCGGCCAGAGCATCGGGGATTTCCAACTGATGCAGGGCAAGATTGCGGACATCTACACCAAGATGAATTCGGCCCGTGCCTACGTCTACGAGGTCGCCCGTGGCTGCGACGGGGGACAGGTAACCCGGCAGGATGCAGCCGCCTGCGTGCTCTATGCATCCGAGGAGGCGATGACCGTCGCACATCAGGCCGTGCAGGCCATGGGTGGGGCGGGCTTCATGAACGAAACGCCCGTCAGCAGAATCTTCCGTGACGCGAAGTTGATGGAAATCGGCGCCGGCACCTCCGAGATCCGCCGCATGTTGATCGGGCGCGAATTGATGGGGGCGATGCGCTGATGGCCGTGCTTCATTCGACCCTGTCACCCCTGTCCGAAACCTTCGCGGTCAACCAGGCCGCTCTGGCGCCGGTGCGCGATGCGGCCGGGCGGGCCGCGGCCGGCGGGGGCGCTAAGGCGCGCGAGCGTCGCGTCAGCCGCGGCCCGTTTGGCTGCGCGACCGGATCTCCGCGCTGCCGGCCTTCACTCTATGAAAGTGCTGCGCGATGGTCGAACGGCCGACCGAGTGATGCTGCATCACAGCATTAGTTTCCCTGTTGAGCGGCGGGAATGGGCCGAGAGGCAAGGGATATGTCCTTCTGCGGCTGACCTGTGACGGGTGCGTCGCCCTCTACACTGGCGGCTTTCAACAAGGTTTGCGCGATGAGCATGAGCAGTGCCTCAGGTCCGATCTGAGCCCACGACAGTCGTTTTGAGTGTGAGCCTTGTGCCGGATGCAGAATTTTTGGATGCGTCGGAATTGGCCCTAGATCCACATCACCCGATGAAACGCGAAGGAGGCGCCTGCATGGCCACCACCGGAAAACAGCTGTTCACCACGCTCGAGGCCGACGGCACACTGACCGTCGCGCTTGAAGACGTTTCATTTGCCGACCCCACCCACAACCAGGTGCTGGTGCGGATGGAAGCTGCGCCGATCAATCCCTCGGACCTTGCCATTCTCGTCGGCGGCGCCGACATGGATAACGCGGATTACACGCCGGGCAAGTTCGTGGCCCGGATGCCCGAGGCGGCAAATGCCGCATCGAAGGCCCGTCACGGTCTGAAATTGCCCGCTGGTAACGAAGGCGCAGGCACGGTCATTGCCGCTGGCGACAGTGATGCTGCGCAGGCGCTGATGGGGCAGCGCGTCTCCTGCGTCCCGGGCAACGCCTACAGCCAGTATTGCCTCTCCGACGCGGAGATGTGCCTCCCGCTGGGCGAGCATTCCGCCGAAGAAGGCGCCAGCGCCTTCGTCAACCCGATGACCGCCCTCGGCTTCGTGGAGACCGCCAGGGCCGATGGTCAGGACACGATCCTCCACACCGTTGGTGCCTCGAACCTCGGCCAGATGCTGACGCGCATCTGCGCGGAGGATGGCATCGGGCTGGTGAACATCGTGCGAAAGAGCGATCAGGAGGAGCTGCTGAAGGGGCTTGGCTCCGAGCATGTGGTCAACTCTTCCGAAGACGATTTCATGGACAAGCTGACCGACGAAATTCGTGAGACAGGCGCCTTCTACGGCTTCGATCCCGTGGGGGGCGGCACGCTGGTCGATACCGCATTTCGGGCGATGGAGAGGGTCGCAAGGGAGCAGATGGCCGAGTATTCGCGCTACGGATCGAACCAGCCGAAACGCATGTTCATCTACGGCCGCCTCGACACCAGCCCTACCATCCTGACACCCAGCTACGGGTTCGGCTGGACCTTGTCTGGCTGGCTTCTGTTCCCATTCTTGCAGTCGATTGGGCAGGAGACCATGGGCCGGATGCGTCAGCGCGTACGTGACAACCTCACCAGCACCTTTGCCAGCAGCTACAAATCTCGCGTCACGTTGGAGGAAATGCTGACCAAGGACGCCGTGCTGGACTACCGTGCCATGCGCACGGGCGAGAAATACCTCGTCACGCCCTGGACCTGACCCGCAGGGCAGAGAGGCGCCGCCCGTCGCCGGGCAGCGCCACATAAGGTTACAGAAGCTCGAGGACCTTCTTCGCGGCCGCCTCCGACGAAGCCGGGTTCTGCCCGGTCACCAGCCGGCCATCGGCCACGGCATGAGGCTGCCAGTCGCCGACGCTCTCGAAGTCAGCCCCGAGTTCACGCAGCTTGGTTTCCAGCAGGAACGGCACCGCCTCCATCAGCCCCACGGCCTCTTCCTCGCTGTCCGTGAAGGCCGTGACCTTGCGGCCCTTCACGATGGGATCGCCATTCGCATCCACGACCTTGGCAAAGGCCGCCGGGCCATGACAGACCGAGGCGACGATCTTGCCGCTGTCCCAGGCTTTGCCAATGGCCTCGGCTGCAAGCGCGCTTTCCGCGAGGTCGAACATCGCGCCGTGGCCGCCCGGGATGTAGAGCGCGTCGTAGGTTGTGACGTCCTCGTCCTCGAGGCGACCGGGGCTGGACAGCAGCGCCGTTGCCTCCGCATCTGCGCGGAACCTTGTGACCGAGGCCGGGGCCTCCTCACCGGTCACGTCGGAATTCGGGTCGATGGGTACGGGCTTGCCGCCAAGCGTCACCAGCGTGACCTCGTGGCCCGCATCAAGGAAAGCGTAATACGGACTCGCCAACTCTTCGTACCAAACGCCGGTAGGGTTGCCGGTATCGCCAAGGACATCGGCCGCAGTGGACAGGATCAGAATACGTGCCATTTTCAGGGCTCCTTGCGTTGTCTCGGTACGTCCTGCGAAGGGTCACTGCAGGAACGTCTCCGGACTGATATGGGACGAATTCGCAGATCGAGAAATTGATGCGCAGCATGTCAGATATCGGTAGGCTGGACACATGACCCCGGACATATCTCTTCTCCGCGTCTTCCACGCCGTGATGGAAGAACGCAATGTCACCGCTGCGGCGCGACGCCTTGGCCAGTCGCAAAGCACCGTCAGTGCAGCCCTTGCGCGGCTGCGCGTCGCCCTGGGGGACGAGCTTTTTCTGCGCGCCAGATACGGCGTCGAGCCGACCGAAAAGGCGTTTCAGATCGCCCCGGACATCGCAGCCGGGCTGGACCGGCTCGAACTGGCGTTCCGTGCCGCGGAGCCTTTCGATCCCGCTCAAAGCACGCGGCGTTTCCGGCTGTTGCTGGGGCCTTACGCGGAGGTCGTCCTTGCCCCGTCTCTGGCCGCGGCCTTCGCGCGTCACGCCCCCAAGGCGGAGCTCGAGATCGCCCCGATCGGCCCGGACCTGGATCCGCGCTCCCTTGCCGGGCAAAGCTTCGATCTCGCCATTGGCCGTTTCTCCCCGCCACCAGAGGACTTAGTTGTGTCGGAGATCTTCAATGACGGCTTCCGCTGCATCGTCGCTCCTGAGGCTCTGGCAGATGATGCGATCCTGGATCGCGACCTATACGAGCGGCTTCCGCATGTGGTGGTGGCGCCGCCCGGAAAATGGCGCACCGGTTTGCACAAGCTGACCGCCGACACAGGCCTGCGCCGCAACACCGCGGTGCTCGTCTCGCACTTCCTGACGGCGGCCCCGACGGTCGCTCGCGTCGGAGGCATCGCCACGGTCCCTGCGCGCATAGCGGCGATGATCGCCGAACCTTATGGTCTCCGAGACATGCCGGTCCCACTGAACCTTGGCACCTTCCCGACGCAGGTCGCTTGGCACCCACATAACCGGAGCGACGCACGCCACATCTGGCTGCGAGACCTTCTGAACAACATTGCACTTGGAGAAAAGGAGAGGGGCCGAGACACGTGAGACGTAGATGATGGGCGGCAATCTGCGCGCACTGGTCGACTAACGCTACACCACGGCTTTTTCGCGCAAATGCGGCTACGGCTTCACTGCGCGAATCTAGTAGGATAGCTGGCGGTCATGACCAGACCGGCACAGACCAAATACCATACCACCAACCGGGATACCTGCGAACAGGCGCTGAGGCGGCGCGGATCACTGACCGTCTGGCTCGATCTCTCGATGGAATGGAAAGCGACACCCTCCGGTCGTCGCGGCCGCCAACAGGCATACAGCGGTAAGGGGAACTCGATTCCCCGAAGAACGCGATCCAGGCATGTCTGACCATCAAGGTTCTGCTCGTCATGCCACTCCGGCAAACTACTGTTTCCGTGGTGAGCCTTCTGGAGCAGTCCGGAGTCGACTGGGCTGTACCGGATTTCAGCATCCTATTCCTGCGGCCGACGACCTTGGACGTGACCATCCCGTATCGCGGCCCCAAGGACGCGTTTCACCTGCTCGCCCAAATCCCGGTGAACGAGGACATCGCCATCATTACGGCGAACGGTGCCTACGACATACGCGCCTGGAATGATGCCATCGCGGACCGCGGAGCAGCAGCGATCATTCAATCCCGCCGAAACGCTCGGCCTTGGAAGCCGGACACGGTAGGAACTCGTACACACAACGAGTTCCGGCAAGCTTCGAAGCACCTGGGCCGGGCGCTCTGGCGGAACTGGAGCGGGTATCACCGCCGCAGCAGGGTCGAAACGAAAATGAACTTCGGGAAGCTGCTCGGCCAGCGGCTGATGTCACGGGACTTTGACCGTCCGTTGGCAGAAGTCCAGATCGGCGCGGCGGTCCTCAACCGCTTCACGGCACTCGGCATCCCGATGGCCGTGGCCGTAGGATAAGTGTGCCCGGGAAAGGGGGATCGCGCGCGACAGCTGATTTATCCAACCGCGCCAATGGTTCGACCGGGCTTGGCGGCTATTAGTTTCGGGGTAGGGCACCCTTAGCGCCGGTCAGTCAGGCTCAGCCGAGCCGTGCTGCATGCGGCAGCACATAGGGACCGCTGGGCGGCGGAGTGCTCACGCGGAGGCTGCACCCATAGGCGCGCGACAGCAGGTCATCGCGCAGCAGCACCTCTGGGCTGGCCTGCTCGAGCAGGCGCCCCTCGGCAATGAGTGCGACGCTGTCGGCGAACATCGCGGTGAGGTTCAGATCATGCATGATCGCCACCACCCCGCCGCCGACGTCGGCAAAGTCCCGGGCGATCTGCATGACCTGCAGCTGATGTGCGATATCGAGGCTCGAGACCGGTTCGTCGAGGAACAGCCAACGGGCCTCGCTGCCTTCGACCGGTTCCCACACCTGACAGAGGACACGGGCCAGCTGAACGCGCTGCTGCTCGCCGCCGGACAGCTCTTGATAAGGACGGCTTGCGTAACCGCAAAGACCGACCCGCGCCAGCGCGCGCGGCGTGAGATCGGCTGCGCTGCCGGGACCTTTGCGGATTTGGCCCAGCCCAACGACCTCGGCCACGGTGAACGGAAACGCCAGCGGGGTGAACTGCGCCAGTACCGCGCGGCGGAGCGCCAGACGCCAGGCAGGAATGCCCGAGAGCTCCTTGCCGGCCAGGGTGATGCGCCCCCGGTAGCCGAGATCGCCGGTAACGGCGCGCAGCAGCGTCGTCTTGCCCGAGCCGTTCGGCCCGACGATCGCCGTCAATTCTCCGGGAGCGGCTTGGAAGTTCACGCCGTCGAGGACCCGGCGACGGCCGAGGGTCACGGTGACATCAGTTGCGTCGAGCATGGCTCAGATCTCCAGGCTGCCGCGCCGGCGCAGCAGGATCCATAGGAAGAAGGGGCCTCCGATCACCGCGGTGACGATGCCGATGGGCAGCTCGCTCGGCGCGACAATGCTGCGGCTGACCACATCGGCGAGCAGCAACAGGCTCGCCCCCAGCACGCCCGAGTTGACCAGCAGTGCGCGGTGGTCCGGCCCGGTGGCGAGGCGCAGCAGGTGCGGCACCACGATGCCGACGAAGCCGATGCCGCCCGAAATCGCCGTGGCCGCGCCGACCGCCGCCGCGACGACGACGATCGCGCCGGTCTTCAGGCGCTGCACGGGGATGCCGAGGTGATGCGCCGCCGCCTCGCCGAGCGCCAGCGCGTTGAGCCCGCGCGAAAGCGCCGGGGCCGTGAGCAGCGCGGCCAGCATCAGCGGCGCGGCGGCGAGGGTCTTGCTCCAGGATGCACCCGCGAGGGATCCGAGGCTCCAGAAGGTGAGATCCCGTAGTTGCTGGTCGTCGGCCATGTAGATGAGCAGCCCAGAGAAGGCTGCAGTCATCGCCGCCAGCGCGATGCCACCCAGCAGCATCGTCGCCACCGAGGTGTGCCCGCCGCGGGTCGCTATCACGTAGAGCAGGCTGACCGACAGCCAGCTTCCCGCGAAGGCCAGCACCGGCATCAGCGCCGAGCCCAGCAGCCCGGCCAGCCCCCCCGGCAGCAGCCCGCCGAGCACGATGGCCGAGATCGCGCCCAGTCCCGCCCCGGCGCTGACCCCGACCAGCCCGGGATCGGCCAGCGGGTTGCGGAAAAGCCCCTGCAGCACCGCGCCCGCCACCGCGAGCGAGGCACCGACCATCATGCCGGTGAGCAGCCGCGGCAGGCGGATGTCCAACAGGATGATGCGGGCGCGGGCGTCGATCTCGCGGCCCGCCAGCAGGTCCGCCAGCGCGGCGGGCAGCGAGACGCCCGAGGCCCCGACCGCAAGGCTGGCATAGGCCGCGACCAGCAGCAGCGCGGCGAGAACCCAGCTCGTGCGGCGGGCCAGCCCGCGCCGGTCGCCGACGAGGTGGCCCTCCGGATGGATCGCCACCATCTCAGCCACCCGCGAGCGCGTGGGCAAGCTCCGTTGCCGCTTCGGCGGTGCGCGGCCCGAAGCCGAGCAGCTTCATCCCGTCAATGCGCAGCACCGCGCGGGTCTCGCCCGCCGGGGTCGAGGCGATCGCCGGATGCGAGAAGAGCGCCTCGTCGCTGACCGCCAGATCGCCGCCCCGCGCCATCATCAGGATCACGTCGGGCGCGGCCTCGATGATGGCTTCGTCCGACAGCGGCTTGTACCCGTCAAACCCGGCGACGGCATTGACGCCGCCGGCAAGGCGGATGATCCCGTCGGCGGCGGTGTTCGCGCCGCCCGCCATGACGCGGCCACCCTGCATCGACAGCACGAAGAGCACCCGGCGCGGCGGTGTGCCTGAGCTCTCCTCCCCTACGATCCTGCCCGCGTCGTCGAGGGCGGCCGCCACGTCCGAGGCGAGCTGCTCGCCCTTCTCGGGCACGCCCAGCACCTCGGAGACACGGCGGATCTTGGTGAGCACTGCCGCCCGGTCGTAGCCCTCGGGGATCTCGACGAACTCGATGCTGGCTTCCTTCAGCAGCTCCACCGCCTCGGGAGGCCCGGCGCCTTCCTCGGTCAGGACTAGCGTGGGGTTCACCGAGAGCACGCCTTCGGGCGAGAGCTGCCGGATGTAGCCGATGTCGGGCAGGGCGGCGACCTCGGGCGGGTAGGTCGATGTCGTGTCGCGGGCCACGAGCCGGTCTTCCTCGCCCAAGGCATAGACGATCTCGGTCACCGAGCCGCCGATCGAGACGATGCGCTGCGGCTCTTCGGCACGCGAGGGCGCGGGCAGGAGCGGCAGGACGAGAAGCGCCGTCAGCGTCAGGCGGCGACAGGTGGCGAGCCTCACGACAGCACCTCGGCGGGCGCGGCCTCGGGCAGGGCGCTGGCGATCGCCTCGAACTCGGCGGCGCGGTCCTGCGGTTTGCGAACGCCGAAGATCTGCAGGATGATCCGGCCTTCGGAGTCGAAGGCCTCGACTGAGACCGCCATGCCGCGCCGGGTCGGCTTGTGCACCTCCCAGATCTCGGCGACGTGGTCGTTGCGCAGGTGCATGTCGAAGCCGGGGTCGAGCACGTTGAGCCAGGGACCCATCATCCTGATGTTGGTGACCGGGCCGGAATGGATCTGGATGCAGCCGTTGTTGCCGACGAAGACCATCACCGGCACCTGTTTCGCCGACAACTCGGTGAACAGCGCCTCGAGGCTCTGCGGCGCGACCGGGCGGACGTAGGGCGCGCCGGCGACGCGGTAGGCGCCGAGACGGTTCATCTTGAGCCGGCTGACCATGGTCAGGAACTGGTGGGTGTCGGTCAGCTTGTCCCAGTTCTCGCGCAGTTCCCCGGCGCGGTCGGCGCGGGCGCGAGCGGGCTCGGGGGCCTCGCGCGGCTCGGTTTGAAGCGTCTCGTCCTGCATCTCGAGCGCGAGATCGTTGACGACACCGGCCCAGGCCTCGTGGTCCGAGCCGTCGCGCAGGTGGATCTTGTGCACCGCATCCCCGGCGGCATCGAACACCAGCAGCGCGCGGCGAAGACCTTTTTCGGTCTGCTGGTCGAGCGCGAAGCCGTGCACCCAATGGCGCGGGAAGATCCGCAGGTCGATCTCTTCGTTGAGCACCATCGAGGCGTGCTCGCCGGAATGGTAATTGGCGTAGCGCCCGAGCTTCTCGTGCACGCAGGAGGGGGTGCGGGTCAGGGCGAGAACCTCGCCCAGCGTCTCGGCGGCGGCCATCAGCCGGTCGGGATTAGCGGTGATGCGGGTGACGCCGTGACCCACGTGGGCGGCCATCAACTCCGCTTCGCTGATGCCAAGCTGCTCCGCGAGATCGCGCTCGCGCAGGGTGAATTTCTCGAGACGCGCGGCGCGGATGTCCTGCGCGGAAAGCGGCGGGGTTTGAGCCATAAGTCACTCCTGGCCATGTAGAGGGACGCGATGTCTGGCTTGCACCCGGCGGATGCATCGGCTGGAGCGGTAAATAGTTTTTTATATCCGACTCATCTACTCAGGTAGTGGGGGCGGTGCAAGAGTTTCGTCTGCACCCAGCCGGATGCGTCCGCTCAGAGCCTTGTAAGAATGTAAGTTTTTGCAATCTTTCTGGCTGGAACTCCTTGGTGAGAAATTCCAGACTAAAACACTTGACTTTTACCCCGACGCGGGCTTAGCCCTTGCCGAGCGCCAGCTGAGCGTGACCCGGAACCCCGGACACCTGCGCAAGCGAACATCCCAGATCATGAACCCAAGGACGGTCGGCAAGGGCCCGCACCGTTCGATAACGAGTGCGCCGGCGCGCCGCGGCGACCGGGCCCTGCCTGCGTCTGCAGGCGTGGCTTCGCCGGCGAAGGGACAAGGACGACAGACGATGAGACTTGCAGCATTCCTCCGCGGCGCGACGGCGATCACGCTGGCGCTGGCGGCGACCGGGACAACCGCTGCTGCGCAGGAGGCGACCGACGCCGAGGCGACTTTCCTCGGGCGCATCGTCGTCGGCTATTCGGCCGACGGCACGCCGGTCTACGCGGGCGAGAACAGCTCGCATCTCGAAGGCAGCTCGGTGACCGCGCAGGGCGGCACCGCGACGGTCGATGACGTGCTGCGCCAGACCCCGGGCGTCTCGACGCGCCTCAACCCCGGGCAGCCGGGCGTTGCCGTGTCGATCCGCGGCCTGCAAGGACAGGGCCGGGTGGCGATGACCGTCGAGGGCGTGCCGCAGACCTTCCGTTTCAACGGTCACGCCTCCGAGGGCTACGCGAATTTCGAGCCGCTGTTCCTGCAGGGCATCGACATCACCCGCGGCGCGGTGGTGACCGCGGGCGGCAGCGGCTCGGCGGGCGCCGCGAACTTCCGACTGCTCGAGGCCGAGGACATCGTCGACGGGCAGGGTGCCGGGGGACGGGTGAAGCTCAGCTACGGCGACAATGGCGACGATTTCGGGCGCATGGGAGCGGCGGCCTATGTCGGCGAGCGTGGCTCGATCGTCGGCGCCTATGCGCGCACCGCGGCCGATGCCTTCGAGGACGGCGCGGGCAACGAGGTGGCGAACACCGAAAAGGACCGCGACAGCTACCTGCTGCGCGGCCGCACCGCGCTGACCGAGACGCAAAGCCTCGAGTTCCTGGCGACGCGGATGAACGCGGACTATGCGTCGAATTCCTACGAGCAGGAGATGACGACCGACCTCTACAAGCTGGGCTACAGCCTGAACTACAGCCCGGCGGTCAACCTGACGGCGAATGTCTACCGGGCGATCACCGACAACGAATATACCGGCTCTATCGACGGCACCGGCTCCTACGTCGGACGGCAGATGCAGACCATCACCACCGGGCTCGACGTCACCAACGTCTCCGAGCTGGCGCTGGGAAGCTGGATGCTGACCTCGACCAACGGCTTTGAGTATTTCGAGGATGAACTGGGCGGGGCCGAGGGCGGCGCGAACCCGACCTTCGGCGAGGCGGAGACGCTGGGGATCTTCACCGAGAACATCTTTTCGAACGGCCCGTGGGAGATCACCGCGGCGCTGCGCTACAGCGATTACAGCCTGCACGGCAGGCTCGACAACGAGCTGGAGTCCGGCGACGTCGACATCGACGACAACTCGCTCGATCCCAAGCTGACGCTGGCCTATCAGGTCAACGACTGGCTGCAGCCCTATGTGTCCTACTCGCGCAGCACTCGCGCGCCCTCGCTGCAGGAGACGCTGCAGGAAAGCTTCCACGGCTACGGGTTCTTCAACCTCTACCTCGGGCCGAACCCCGACCTGCAGACCGAGACCACCGAAGGCGGCGAGATCGGCGTCAACATCGCGCGCAGCAACCTGATCAGCTCGGGCGACCGGCTGACCGCACGGCTTGCCTACTTCAAGATGAACGTCGAGGATTACGTCGCCTACGTCATGGAGGACACCTACACCTCGGTCGGGTCGACGACGCTGGCCTACTATGACAACATCGACGGCACCACGGTCACGCAGGGCTTCGAGCTCGAGGCGGCCTACGACTCCGAACTCTGGTCGGCGGCGCTGTCCTACACCAACTCGGACTCGACCCCGCCGTCGGGCTACGAGGGTTACGAACTGCAGCCGCCCGAGACCTTCTCGACCACGCTGGCGCGGCATTTCCTCGGCGGCGATCTGACCGCGGGGGCGACCTACAGCTACACCGCCGCGGGCGTCTCGATCGACAGCGAGGCGGAAAGCGATGCCTACGGGCTCTGGGATGTCTTCGCTAGCTACGAGGCAGCCGACAACCTGCTGATCACCGGCAAGATCGCGAACCTCGGCGACGAGGAATACCTGCCCTACGCCGCCACCGCCAATGGACCCGGCCGCACCTACTACCTCGGGCTTCAGATGACCTTCTGAGCCAGTTCTTCTGGTATGGCGATCCCCTTGGTCGCGGTAGGGACGTCGCGACCAAGGAAAAGGATGACCACGAAGTGACCTCGCGCCCGATCTCTGGGAGCGAACAAGAGTCTGTCGCCGGGAGCGGGAAGCACGTCTCGGCGCGCGGTCAGGACACACTCGGCTGGCATGGAAGAAACGCCCCGCGGTCTCAAGGGCGGGTGCGGTCCAAATCCTCAGTGATCGGGATGAACCCTTGCACGTCTCCGGGCAGCAGCTGGAAGGCGCCGTTCGCCCAGTCGAGGCATGACGGTTTGCTGCGGTGGTGCCTGAAAACTTTCGTGAACATCACGCCGCAAAAATAGGGCGTCATGGCGACGAAAAAGCAGAGGTGGCCAGCCCGGGTTTTGTAAGAGTGCAAGGATCGAAGAAACGTCGGATCGCCGCTTCGCGCACAGCAGTGACGTAAGACGTATATACATCATTCGACCTTATCAGACGATGCAGGGCCGGTTTCGCACGCAAAAGGCCTTGGGTGCACGACGGTGCTACGTGCTGAGGCCAGCCTGGTGCCGCGTGGCAGGAAAGGAAGCCGACCTCGATTTGCAGTTTTCACTGTTTCCGAACCCGCTTAGGTTTCACTGCGATGGAGGAACCCGATGATTAAGCTGCTGAGCGTGAACGATTTTGAAACCCCGCCGCGGCGGCGCCTGCCGCGACAGCTTTTTGGCTATATCTCCGGTGGCACCGAGACGACCGCCGCCCGCGCCGACAATCGCGCAGTGTTTTCGGAATACCGGCTGGTGCCCCGCGTGCTGCGCGCCGTCGAGGGGCGCAGCCTGACCCATCCGCTCTTTGGCCACGACTGGCAGGCGCCTTTCGGCATCGCGCTCATGGGGATTGTCGCCCTCATGGCGCGGGACGGAGACGTGGCCATGGCCCGGGCCGCGCAGGCCGAAGGCATTCCCTATGTTCTCAGCGGCTCGTCGCTGACCCCGCTCGAGCGTGTGCGCGAGGCCAATCCCGATGGCTGGTTCTAGGCCTATCTGCCGGGCGTGGATGACCCTATCCGTGCGCTGATCGAGCGGGTGCGCAAGGCGGGCCACGAGACGCTCGTGCTCACCGCCGACACCGCCGTGCTGGCCAACCGCGAGAACAACGT
>NZ_JADFFK010000045.1 GCF_015223355.1 Salipiger mangrovisoli
CCGAAGATCGACGATGACCGCCAGCCTCGCGATCAGCGACGCTCGCGGCTTCCTACACCACGCCGCGGGGCACTATCTGCGATGGCGGCACAGCCGGACATGAGCGACATGGTCACACCATCGATCGGGACAGTCTGGGCGTCGGGGAAACGCGCCACTGACGCCCTTCCTGATCCTCCTCACCTCCAGCCCCCATTTCTAAGCATCTCCAGGCCCGCGGGTGAGCGGCGCATCCGGCAGACATGCGGCGGAATGGGGCACGACCATTTGCCCGCGATCTAAAACCGCATTGCCGGAGCATCGGATCATCCGTTTGAGTGTCGCGAAGCAATGGGTCGGCTCACGCGTCGTGACGTCGAGCCCGGGCCACGCCCATTCTGCCGCCTCTATGGTATCTCGTTCGCCGGGATCCGGCGCGCGAGGGGGTTCGCCACTTTCACATGGACCGGATGAGCACGCCGGCAGCGGTCAGGAGGGGCGCGCGAGGCCGTCTGCCGGCGCATGTCGATGCCCCGGAAGCCCGGCCAACGCCAAGGGCGCAGTCTGCGCCACCCGATCCGAGCGGCGGCTGCCGCCTTGAACGCTAGAGCTGCTTGATGCGGTGCTTCTCGAGGATTCCGCTCAACATTTTCTGGGCGTGCTGGCGATGGTCGCGGTGGAGCCGTCGTGCTTCGGTAGCATCGCCTGCGAGGATCGCCTCGTAGACCGCGCGATGGTCTTCGTTGGAGCGCGAGGGAAGCGGCCTGATGAAGAGCGTCTGCGCCTTGGCGCGACAGACTTGGTTGCTCATCATGGAGGCGATCAGGCCAATCCGTGAATTGCCGCCCAGACGCACGAGTTCGCTGTGGAAAGCAGCGTCCGCGATCGCCCAGGCCTCAAGGTCGCGGGCCGCAATCGCGTCATCCATCGCCTCGATTGCCTCGGCCAACGTGCTGAGATCCGAGGCGCTGTAGCCGGTTTCCGCCGCGCGTTCGGCAGCGAGGCTCTCTAGCTCGGTCAGGATCTCGTAGATCTCGCGCATATCGTCCGGAGACACCGGGACGACGCGGATGCCCCTGCGCGGGCGCATCACGAGCAGCCCTTCGCGCTCGAGCGTCAGCGCGGCCTCTCGGATCGGGGTTCGCGACATGCCCAGAAGATCGGCCAGCTCCGCTTCGAGGTGGTCCGATCCGGGCGCGAGCTCGCCGGTCAGGATCATCTCGCGGAGCTGCCGGACCGCCCGCTGCGCGACCGCGATCGGCTTCTGGTCCCCGGCGCTCATCGCGCGCGCCCGTCCAGCACCATCTTCTGGCCGCGCTCGGCAGAGGCGTAGATCGCCCGTTCGATCTCCATGACGGAGATGTAATCCGGCGCGAGGTTCTCGAGCGGGGCCCCCTCGAGAATCCCCGCGACCACGTGCGATTGCAGCGCGTGGACGCAATCGCCGCCAAAACCGTCCCAGCGGTCGGGTGCAAGCAGTTGTTCCGGGTCGACCTTCCCCTTCAGGCGCAGCCAGACCGAACCGTCACCCAGAATCGACAGGTTGCCGCGCGTCCCCTCGATCAGGGCTTCGCCCATCGTGCGGCGCAGATTGTCGGCGGCATGGTCGAGGTGGCGGTTGCCGTCGAACAGCGCCCGCACGCCTTGCGGATGGTCGAAGAGGACATATCCGGCATCTTCGCCGCGGATTGCGGGGTTGAGCCGACGCAGGTCGGCATAGACATGGGTCGGCTCACCCAGCAGGTATCGGAAGGTGTCGATCCAATGCACCGCGGTCTCGTGGATCAGGAAGCGCTCCATCTGCTGGAAGTAGGGCTGGCGGTCGAGATAGGCTGCCGGCCCCTGGCCATCGCCGGGCCGCAGCCGGAAGGTCAGTTGCTGGACATCGCCGATCAGCCCGTCATCGAGCGCGGACTTCACGCGCCGGTACCAGGGTTGGAACCGGAAGTTCTCGTGAACCACGATCACCGTGCCTCTGGCCTCGGCCATGATCGCCCGCGCCTCGGGCAGGTCCCGGCAGAACGGCTTCTGGCAAATGATCCAGCTCACGCCGTGCGCGATCGCGGTGCGGAGCGCCGTGGCATGCGCGGCGGGCGGAACGATTATGTCGAGCAGGTCGGGGCGCTCGGCGCGCAGCATCGTGGCAAGGTCGTCATAGGCGCGATGGCCGGTGGCGCGCGCGCGGTCGATGTCGGTATCACAGGCGGCGACCACGGCCGCCGCGGGCATCCGGGCCCAGCTGTCGTAGTGAAAACGGCTGAAGTAGCCCGCCCCAAGGCAGGCGACGCGAAGCGGGGTCCCGGCGGTGGCGCTCACGGGTGCGATGGTCTGGTCCTCCCTCACGGCGCGGTCTCGCGGGCATCGCCGCTACGAGCACAGGAACGCGATCGCCGACAAGCATAGGAAAGTGTTCGGTGATTGACTATGCATTTTATAACGTATACGCAAATTAATGCCAAGATCATCCAGAACGGCTGGGAGGAGCTGACGTGATGAAACGCTCCCCTACAGTATTGGGTGCTGCGGCGGACTTGCGCGCCCATGACGGTCTCTCGGCGCTGATCGATGCGGTAATGGCAGGGCCGGGCAGCCTCCCGGCGGCGGCTGGCGGCGGGATCGACGATCTCTACCGCGTGCCGGGCATCGGCGTACTCCTTGGCGGCCCGTTCTGCGAGACACTGCGCCGGACATTGCTGCTCGGCGACGGCAGCATCGGGGCCCTCCTTGCCCGCCCGGCCGCTGCGATGCTTCTTGTGCGGAACCTGATGCTGATCGCCAGCCGGCTGCCACCCGTCAGAAGGGCATTCTCGCGACCTGAAGGAGGGCTGCAATGATGTATGCGGTCACCGCGAACTCCATGTTGCGCGCCGGTACGCGCGCGGCGTGCCTGCCCCTGACGATCGACAGCGCGCAGACCTCGTTGCGGCTGGAGCCCGGCTGCCACCATTTCGACGTCTGCGATGGTGCCACCGACACGGCGGTCTCGGAGGTGGTGCAGTCCAGGGCGGGGCGCTGCGACGCGCAGGTGCGGCGATGAGCGGCTGGCAGGTCCACGCGGTGCGCTACGCCGAGCGCACCGCCCGCATCCGGGCAGACAGCTTCATCTTCGCCGACAACCACGATGCGCCGCATGCGATGGATTACTCGGTCTGGGTGCTGCGCCGTGGCGCCGAGGTGATCCTTGTCGACACCGGTTATGACGAGGCCGAGGCGGTGGCACGCGGCCGGCCGATCCTGATGGACCCGCGCGAAGCCCTGCGCCCGCTCGGGCTGCGGCCCGAGGACGTGACCAAGGTGATCGTGACGCATCTGCACTACGACCATGCCGGCGGCCTGTACCTCTTCCCCGAGGCGACGCTGCACCTGCAAGCGGCCGAGATGCAGTATGCCACCGGCCCCTGCATGTGCCACGATGTGCTGCGCGGGCCCTTCACCGCCGGCCATGTCTGCGAGGCGGTCCGCCGGCTCTATGCCGGGCGTGTGGTCTTCCACGACGGCGATGCCGAGATCGCCGAGGGCGTGACGGTCCACCTTGTCGGCGGCCATTCGCGCGGGCTGCAATGCGTGCGCGTGCTCACCGAGGCGGGTCATCTCGTGCTTGCCTCCGACGCCTCGCACTTTTACGAAAACGTCTTCGAGAGAAAACCCTTCCCGATCGTGGTCGACGTGCAGGACATGCTCGACGGCTTCGGGCGGCTGGAGGCGTTGGCGACACGGCCCGAGCTGATCGTCCCCGGCCATGACCCCTTGGTGCGTACCTATTTCCCTAAAGACATCGCGCCGCACATTCGCCGGCTCGACCGCGGCCCGCTGCGTGATCCGAGGTCTGGAAGGCGTGCATGCTGATCGGGGTCATCGCCGACGACGTCACCGGCACCTTGGACATTGCGAAGACCCGGGCCGAAGCCGGGCTGGCAACCGTGCGGTACGATGGCGTGCCTGCCGCAGGCGATCAGATCGCGGCTGCAATAGGGGTCGTCTCGCTCCGGTCGCGCACCTCTTCCGCGGCAGCGACCGTTGCGCACGGTGCTCTGCAGATCACCTTCAAGGTTTGCTCGAGCTTCCACTGCACTGCGAAGGGCAGTATCGGGCCGGTGCTCGATGCGCCTTCGGCACCGCTCGGAAGCGGACGGATGATCGCCTGCCCCGCCGTCCCGGAGGCCGGGCGGCGCGTCGATCAGGAGCACATCTTCGTCGCGGAACGCCTGCTGGAGAAATCCGGCATGCAGGATCATCCGCTGACACCGATGCGCGACACGGACCTGCGCCGGGTGCTGGCCTCGCAGAGCGACGTTCCCGTTGCCCATGCGGCGATCTGTGGGATGCTTGCCGGTGCGCCGGCGGTGAATGTCGCGCTGCCGGCCTTGGGCTGTGCCCTCGTCGAGGCGATCCGCGACGAGGAGCTGCGCACCTTCGGGCGCGCGGCGAAGGACAAGCGCCTACTCTGCGAGGGCTCCCGCAACGCGCTCGGTCTGCCTGCGTACTTCGGCATCAGCCCGGACGAGCCGCACTGGCAGCCGGTCAGCGGACCGCGAACGGTTCTACCGTGTTCCCACGGCCGCGCGACGCGCGATCAGCTTGCCGCCTGCCGGAAGCGCGTGCCGAAGATCCGCCTGTCTGGCCCCGCGGCAATGGCGCTGGCACTCGATCCCGCTGCATTCCGCCTTCTCCGAGACCCGTACCCGACAGGCGCGGTCGCGCAGTTGCATTCGTCGCATTCCGTGGCGCTGTCGGTGGTGCCCAACGCCGATCCCGCCACCGTGCTGCCGCCGCGCATGCCCCATTCGATCAAGAAGCTGGGCCGGGTGAAATTGCTGCTGATCCTCATGCCGGGCGATCTGGTGATCGGCGAGGCGGCGCGGGGCCTTGCGGGCAAGCGCGCCGCATGGTGCTGCGGGTGATGCCGACCGCGCCGAAGGCCCCCTCGGACCCCGCGGCTGAGCGCATGCCTGACCTGCGGCCACGACACCTGCCTCGCGCGGCATCGCCGATTGCCGCGTCGCCGGCAAAATATGAATTCCTCCGGAGGAGAGACCATGACTGCACCCACGGTTTGCGTCATCAAGGGCGATGGCATCGGCATCGACGTAACCGATGCCACCCTGGTGGTGGTGAACGCCGCCTGCGCCCGTGTCGGCTGCGCCAAGCCGACCTATATCGAGATCAAGGCCGGCGCGGGCTACTATGCGGAACACGGGATCGACATCGAGCCGGGAGGTGAGGAGCGCGCAGGCGAGACCGACGCCATCTTCCTCGGCGCGATCGGGCTGCCCAGCATTCGTCACGCCGACGGCACCGAGATCTCGCCGCATCTGCGGCTGCGTGACCGCTATGGGCTCTACGCCGGGATCCGTCCGATCAAGGCCTATCCGAACGCGCCGCAGCGGCTGGCCGACCCGCGGGCGGCCAAGATCGACATGGTCGTCCTGCGGGAATCGACCGAGGGGCTGTTCTATTCCGCCGCCGTGCACAAGCGCAGCCGGATCAAGGGCGACGAAGAAGTCTGCGAGACCCTGCGGATCACCCGCTCGACCAGCGAGAAGCTGCATGACTTCGCCTTCCGGCTGGCCAAGAAGCGCCGCGACCGCGGCAGCTCGGGCAGGCTGACCTGCGTCGACAAGGCCAATGTCTTCACCTCGATGGCCTTTTTCCGCAAGATCTTCGACGAGACTGCCGAGCGTTATCCCGAGGTCGAACGCAGCTACAACTACGTGGATGCCATGGCGCTCGACCTCGTGCGGCGGCCTTGGGAATTCGACGTCATGGTCATGGAAAACATGTTCGGCGACATCCTCTCGGATCTTGCGGGCGGGCTGGTCGGCGGCATGGGCATGGCGGCCTGCGCCGAGATCGGCGACACCATCGGGCTCTTCCAGCCGGCGCATGGCTCTGCCCCTGACATCATGGGGCAGGACAAGGCCAACCCGCTTGCCGCGATCCTCAGCGGGGCACTGATGCTCGACTACCTCGCCGACAAGACGGGGCAGCCAGCCTATGCCGAGGCGGCGGCGGCCATCGAGGCGGCGGTTGACCGCGGCTTAGAGCGCAACGAGATCCGACCGATGGAATTCGGCGGTGACATGGGCACTGTCGCGGTGACAAAGGCCGTGCTCGAAACCCTCGCGGCGACGGCTTGACGCCGCACGCGGGAGATCTGCCAGGCCGCGTTGCGGCGGTCGGGCAGGGGGCGGGGGAGGACGTCTTGGTGCTCCTGATCGCGCGCCGCAGCCCGGCCGAAGCGACCGGCATGGCGGGGCAAGCGCCCACGCCACGGTGCATCCCCGGTTTGCTCGCGGGTGTCTGGGTGGCGCCAAGGTTCTGCGGCAGGCGAAACGGAGCGTCACCCGCCACTGACCAAGTCCAAGGCGCGTTTGCGGGCGCGGACAAAGGGCCGCTGTTGCCGATCGCGATGATCGCCCGCCGCCCGCTGGAGTTAGAGATTTTGCGCCTGGACCGGTTCTGAACAAGCTCGAGTCGCGCAAGAACGCGCCGCATCCTGCGCAGCGGCGCCTGCATCGCCACGTTCTTCAGGCCCTGCCGCCCGGAGGGCGGACAATCGGTGAAGGCCCGTCTGACGGCGGATAACAGGTGGCATGACCTCATGGAGCGCGAAGCGGGGCCGCGAATTGCGACCGAGTTTGGCGCGGCGAACGGTCCGAAACCCGTCGCTCCCCGCGACCGGATCGGGGCAGGTCGCAGAGGGCGGGGCGAAACGCCGTGGTCTTGGCTGGTGCCACCATGCCGGCTCCGTGGTGAACCCGGTCTGACGCCTCCTCCGACGCATTTTGGCGGCTGGGGTCATGGTTGCCTGATTTGCTGTTTTCCCGCCCGGCGAACCCGCCTAGGTTCCGCGGAGACGGAGGGACCCCATGACCAAGCTGCTGAGCCTCAACGATTTCGAAACCCCGGCACGGCGGCGCCTGCCGCGGCCCTTGTTCGGCTATATTTCCGGCGGAACCGAGACCACCGCCGCCCGCGCCGACAATCGTGCGGTGTTTGCAGAGTACCGGCTGGTGCCCCGCGTGCTGCGCGGCGTCGAGGGGCGCGGCCTGACGCACCCGCTGTTCGGCCGCGACTGGCAGGCCCCCTTCGGCATAGCGCCCATGGGCATCGTTGCTCTGATGGCGCGGGATGGGGATGTGTGCATGGCCCGCGCGGCACAGGCCGAAGGCATTCCCTACGTTCTCAGCGGCTCCTCGCTGACCCCGCTCGAGCGCGTCCGCGAGGCCAATCCGGACGGTTGGTTCCAGGCCTACTTGCCGGGAGAGGACGACCGCATCCGTGCCTTGATAGAGCGGGTGCGAAGGGCGGGCCATGAGACGCTCGTGCTCACCGCGGACACCGCCGTTCTTGCCAACCGCGAGAACAATATCCGCTCCGGCTTCTCGACGCCGCTTCGGGTCACGCCGCGGCTGCTTTGGGATTTCGGGCTGCATCCGCGCTGGGTCTTCGGCACCTTCCTGCGCGGCCTGATGCAAGACGGGATGCCGCATTTCGAGAATTCCTTTGCCGAACGGGGCGCGCCGATCATTTCGCAGCGGGCGGCGCGCGATTTCGGACGCAAGGACCACTTGAACTGGGACCATGTCGCGCTGATCCGCGACCTGTGGCAGGGGCGGCTGGTGGTCAAGGGGCTGCTGTCGCCGCGCGATGTCGCCGAGGCCCGCAAGCTGGGCTGCGACGGGGTCATCCTGTCGAACCACGGCGGCCGCCAGCTGGACTACGCGATCAGCGGCGTGCGTGCGCTCTCGGTGGCGCGCGAAGAGGCCGGGAGCATGGCCCTGATGGTCGACGGCGGCATCCGGCGCGGGACCGACGTGGTCAAGGCACTGGCGCTGGGGGCGGATTTCGTCTGGATCGGCCGGCCGATGCTCTATGGCGCGGTCATCGGAGGGCAGGACGGCGTGCAGAAGGCAATCGGCATCCTGAAGCGCGAGTTGCACCGCGACATCGGCCTGTTGGGCCTGATGGCGCCGAGCGAGGTGACCGCCGAGGTGCTCGAGCGATAGCCCTGGTCTCGCGCGATGCGCCGGCCATGGGGCGCGGGGCAGCGCGAAGGCCGGATCAGTCCGCGCGGGACAGGCGGGCCTTGAAGCGGTCGTTCCGGAGCAGCGCCGCGAAATCGCCGTCGAAGGCACCGAGGCGGACGAGACCCGCCGCGGCCTCGAACGGCTGGTAGAAGATCGCGAGGTTGCCCCATGGCTCATAGAGCGTGATATCCCCGGCCTTCGCCGCGTAGCTGGCGGGGGCACCGGCGGTGTCGAGCTTGCGCGGCAATTCGGCGACCTTCTCGATGCCGTGGTAATCGCCGAGCGTCAGCTCCAGCGGCAGCAGTCTCGCGAAATCGCGGCCGGCGGGCGTGTCGTCAAGCGTGGCGGAAAGAACCGCCTCGCCGACAGTCACGTGTATCTTGGTCATGGCTGATCCTTTCCATCTGGGTCATCGAAGACCGAGGCGAGGGCGCCTCGGACAGCGCATCATCTAATCTATCCGCTACGCAGGATAATCGGGCGCTCAGTACATGCAGCCATGAATGACGCTCATGAAACCGGAAGCGCGCCAGATGGACTCCGTCTCCGCGCTGGGGGAGCAGTCGGGGTGGTGACGCTGGGCTTTCATGAGGTCCTCTCATGAGCGTGTCCCGAACCGCTGGCATTATACACCAATACGGCATCGCTATCTCATTTGGGCAGGCAGGGAATGAACCCTGCTGCAGGCCCTATGGCCGCCTCGTGCACGATGGAGACGACCTGATGAAAACAACCCTTGCAGCACTCGCCCTTACGCTGGCCGCGGCTCCCGCTGCCTTCGCGCAGGAGATGACGCAGACCACGACGCTGGATCGTGGCGGCCAGATCGGCAGCGAAGACACCTTCACCGGCACCGTGTTCGTGGCGCCGGTCTTCGGGCCGAACATGAACGATGTCAGCGCCGGCGAGGTGACGTTCATGCCGGGCGCGCGCTCGGCTTGGCACACGCACCCGATCGGCCAGTATCTGGTGGTCACGCAGGGCACCGGCTGGTACCAAGAAGAGGGTCAGGAAAAGCAGATCATGCGTACCGGCGACGTGGTCTTCGCTCCGGCGGGCGTGAACCATTGGCATGGCGCGACCGACAGCACCTCGGTTACCCACTATGCGATCCAGGCCGCCGAAGATGGCTCGGCAGTGACCTGGGGCGCGCTGGTGACGGACGAAGAATATGGCAGCTAAGGCTGCAATCTGGCGCGGCCTGCTCATGGCCGCGCTTCTCCCGCCGGCTGCACAGGCGCAGGAAACGGTGCTTGAGGGGCTCGACTACCCTTGGGACATCGAGGCGCAGGGCGAGGTGGTCTACCTAACCGAGAAGGCCGGGACCATCGGCATCTTCGACGGCGAGAACTTCGCCCGGCTGCCGGTCGAGACCAGCGCGCCGATCCTGAATGACCGGGGTGGCGGGCTGCTTGGCCTCGCGCTGCGGCCCGACTTTGCGCAGAGCCGCCGCGCGGTGGTCTACCAGCACATGGGCACGCCGGAGGACCGCAGTAACCGCGTCATCGAGATCGAGCTGGGCAACGATGCCTGGTATGAGACGCGCGTGCTGCTCGACGGCATCCCTGGCCATCCGCTTTACAATGGCGGACGCGTGGCCTTCGGCCCGGGCGGGATGCTCTACGCCACCACGGGCTGGACAGAGAACCGCGAGCGTCCGCAGGACGTAGGGAGCCTCGCGGGCAAAATCCTGCGGCTGACGCCGGAGGGTGCGCTTCCCGAGGACAATCCGTTCGACGGTTCGCCGGTCTGGTCGCTGGGACATCGCAACCCGCAGGGTCTAGCGTGGAACGCCGGCGGGCAGCTCTACGCGGCGGAGCACGGTCAGTCCGGCCATGACGAGGTGAACCGGATCGAGCGGGGCGCGAACTACGGCTGGCCGCTGATCCAAGGCGACGAGACGCGGGACGGGATGCAGGCGCCGCTGGCCCATTCCGGGCGCGGCACCTGGGCGCCGTCGGGCCTTGCCTGGGAGGGCGAGCGCCTGCTGCTGGCCAGCCTGCGCGCCGGGTCTCTTCTCTCGGTCGGAACCGATGGCGCGGTGTCCGAAGCCCTGGGCCTCGGCGAACGGGTGCGCGACGTGCTGGTGAGCGAGGCGTACATCTACGTGATCACCAGCAACCGCTCACCGCGCGGGGACGGTGCGTCCGATGACCGGATGATCCGGCTTTCCCGATAACGGGATAATCATTGGACGTCATGAGCCACGCACATATATCGTGAGGGAGACCCGTTGTGATCCTCGAGCACCAGATCAAGGCCTCCCTCATGCTTCGTGAAAACATAAACGATCTCATAGCCTTGGCAGCAGTTGCCGAGGAGCGGAGCTTCACCCGCGCGGCGGCCCGGCTCAATGTGTCGCAGTCGGCGCTGAGCCATACGATCAAGGGGCTCGAGCAGCGGCTCGGTCTGCGCCTGCTGACCCGGACCACGCGCTCGGTTGCGCCGACGCTCGAGGGCGAGGACCTCCTGGCGACGCTCAACCCCTGTTTCGAGATGATCGAGGCCCGGCTCAAGGCGCTGAACGACGCGCGCGATCAGCCCACCGGCACGGTGCGGATCGTCGCGGTGGAATACGCCATCGACACGATCCTCTGGCCCAAGCTCTCGCCGGTGCTGAAGCAATTCCCTGCGGTGAACGTCGAGTTCGTCATGGACTACGGCTATACCGATCTGGCGAGTTCGCAATGCGATGCCGGGGTGCGCTACGGCGAACAGGTGAGCGAGGGCATGATCTCGATGCGCATCGGCCCGGAAGAGCGGATGATCTGCGTCGCTGCCCCCGAGTATTTCGAGGCGGCGGGCACCCCGCAGGTGCCACAGGACCTGGCCGAGCATCGCTGCATCAATTTGCGGCTGTCGACCCATGGCGCGCTTTATGCCTGGGAATTCGAGGACAAGGATGGCCACGAGATCCGCGTGAAGGTCTCGGGACAGACCTGCTTCAACACGATCAACCCGGTGATGCGCGCGGCGGTAGACGGCCACGGGCTCGCACTGATCCCCGAACGGCTTGCGGCGGAACACCTGGACTCCGGGGCTCTGCAGACCTGCCTTGATGACTACTGCCCTTACTTCCCGGGGTTCCACCTCTACTACCCGAGCAGGCAGCGTCCGTCTTCGGCTTTCGAGGTGGTGCTGGAGGCTTTGCGAGAGCGGGGCTGAACCATTCATGAGGCGCTGTCATGAGTGGGTTGGCCCAAACGGGCATTAAGGTTCCGCAGGGTCCGCCCACATCAAGGGGGTAACCGGAACAAGCCCGACAGGAGCTCCCATGAAGACCTATGTTGCCGCTTCGGCCCTCGCCCTCATGACCACCGGCGCGACCGCGCAGGAGCTGTCCAGCACCCTGCCATCCGCCGTCGGCGCCGTTGCGCCCGCGCTCGAGGCCTATTCGACCAATGATCTTTTCGGCTCTGTCTGGGCGGGTGAAGAGCTCTCCATGCGCGACCGCGCGCTTGTCACCTTCGCGGCGCTGGTGACGCGCCATGAGACAGAGACCCTCGGCAGCTACGTCGAGCTGGCGCTCGTCGCGGGGGTTACCCCGGCCGAACTGTCCGAGACGATCACCCATCTCGCCTTCTACACCGGCTGGGGCAATGCCACCGCCGCCGCCGAGGCGATGGCGCCGGTCTTTGATGCGCGCGGTGTCACGGCAGAGGATCTTCCGGCGCTCGAGCCCGAGCTGCTTGCGATCAATGAGGAGGCCGAGGCCGCCCGTGAAGAAACCGTGCGCGGCAACTTCGCCAATGTCAGCATGGGTGTCGTCGACACCACGCGCGAGCTGCTGTTCAACGATCTGTGGCTGCGCCCGGCACTGGAGCCCCGCGATCGCAGCATGGTGACCGTCGCCGCGCTGATCGCCGCCGGTCAGCCCGAGCAGATGACCTTCCACTTGGGTCGCGCGATGGACAACGGGCTGACGCAGGAAGAGGCGGGTGCCATGCTGTCGCATCTCGCCTTCTATGCTGGCTGGCCCAAGGTCTTTTCGGCGCTGCCGGTGGCCAAGCAGGTCTTCGAGGCGCGAGCGAACTAAGTCTTCGGGCGGCGGGGCTTCGGCTCCGCTGCCGCAATTCAGGAGAACAGCATGAAGATCGGCATTCTCGGATCGGGTCTGATGGGCGGCAAGCTCGGCGCGCTCTGGGCGGCCTCTGGCCATGACGTCACCTTTGCCTATGCGCGCAGCGCGTCGAAGCTCGAGCGTCTTGCGCGGCAGAGCGGCGGGCACTCGGGAACCATTGCCGACGCCGTGGACGGGGCCGAGGCACTGCTTCTGGCCGTGCATTGGTCGCGGGTCGGCGACGTGCTGGAGCAGGCGGGTGATCTGGCGGGAAAGGTGGTGCTGAACTGCTGTGTGCCGCTCGACGAAGCCAACCGGGACCTCGTCGTCGGCACCACCTCCTCCGGCGGCGAGGAGCTGGCCCGGATGCGCCCGAAGGCGCGCTGGGTGTCGTGCTTCAATACAACGCCCTCAGAGAGTTTCACGCCGGTTTTCGCCCGCAAGGGGCAGGAGCCCGCGCCGCAGGTCTTCACCTATGGTGATGACGCGGGTGCCAAGGAAATCGCCGGCCAGCTCATCCGCGACATCGGCTTCGAGCCGCTCGACACCGGCGGTTTGCGCAACGGCCGTTATGTCGAGCCCTTTGCCATGGCCACTGTCGAACTGGCTTACGTCCAACCGGGCGGGCCAGCGCTTACCTACAGATTCACCAAGCTGCGCGGATGACCGCGCAGCGAGACAGAAGGAGAAAGATAATGAAAATCATCCGCGCAGGCAGCATTCCTTCCGGCCCCGGTCCAGAGGACTATTTCACCGGCACCGTGCGCATCGACCCGATGTTCCAGGCCGACGCGCCCGGCCGCACAAGCGGCGCGCATGTCACCTTCGAGCCCGGCGCGCGCACCGCGTGGCACACCCATCCGGCGGGCCAGACCATCATCATCACCTTCGGCAAGGGTCGCGTCCAGCGCGAAGGCGGGCCGGTCGAGGAGGTCACTGCCGGTGACATCGTCTTCTTTCCGGCCGAGGAAAAACACTGGCACGGCGCCGCGCCGGAAAATGCCATGTCGCACATCGCCATTCAGGAAAGCATCAACGGCTCGCCGGTGACTTGGATGGAGAAGGTGGCGGACGAGGACTACAACGGCTGATCCGGCAAACCGCCGTTCTTGAGGGCCGGGCGCATTCCAGCGCCCGGTCCTTTTATATTCCGGCCTCAAGGGCAAGTGTCCCGTGCCATTCATGAGCGGCGCTCATCTCTGCAAGGCGGAGACCGGGCATACAACGAAGCGAGCCGCGCCGCATATGAAGGGGCAGCCCGCCTCGCGACCGCAGGGCGGCCAGTCCGAAACCGAACGAGCCGATCCATGACCCGCCCCCACATCATCTGCCACATGATCACCTCCATCGACGGTCGGCTGCTCGCCGACCGCTGGCCTTGCGAAGAGGAAGAGCTGCTCGAGGTCTATGACGCCGCCGCGGCCCGGCTGGACGCGGATGGTTGGATCGTCGGACGCGCGACCATGGAGGCGCATTACCTTGATGCCGCCGACCCAGCGCCCACCGAGGGCATCGGCCCGCGGGACGATCACATCGCGCGGGAAAACGATGCACTTTCGGGTATCGGCATCTGCATCGACCGGACGGGTCGGCTCCGCCCCGAAAGCGGCGACATCGACGGCGCGCATCTGGTGATGGTGCTCGGCGAGCAAGCCTCCCGCGCGCATGTCGAGATGCTGGTCGCGCGCGGCGTGTCGGTGGTTTTCCTGGGCTCGGGTGAGGGGGCGCTGGCCGATGCGCTGGCGCGGATCGCGCTTGCCTTCGGCGCAAGGCGGCTGATCCTCGAAGGCGGTGGCGAGATCAATGGAGCGTTCCTGGCAGAGGGGCTGATCGACGAGACCAGCACGCTTGTCTACCCGGTGGTGGACGGGCAGGGCGGCATCCCCGCCATCTACGAGCACCGCGGCACGACCGTGGCTCGTGGCCTTGAGTTGATCGCCGTGGAAACCCTCGACAAGGGCTGTGTGTGGATGCGCCACCGGGTGCTCACCGGCGGCCCGGCTGCACAAGGGGGTGCGGAATGACCCCGCGCGCCGCATCGGGGACCTTGGCACCGAAACTGCCGCTGGTCCTCGTCGCGCTGGCGACGCTGCTGGCACTTGTGGTTTTTACCGCGCCTCTGACCATGCTGGACGCCATGACCTCCGCGCTCGACCTCGGCGCGGCCGAGCAGGCCTGGGTGATGAGCGGCATGCCGCTTGGCGCCGCCTGCGGACTGCTCACCGCTGGCGCCTTCGGTGACACGCTGGGCCGCCGCCGCACCTTCGTGGCGGGTCTTTGGATCACTGTGGTCTCGTCGATCGGCGCGGCGCTGTCCGGCAGCGCGGAGATGCTGATCGTGATGCGTATCGTTCAGGGGCTCGGTAGTGCCGGGATCATGGCCTGCGGGCTGGGGCTTCTTGGGCAGATCTACCAAGGCGAGGCGCGCGTCCAGGCTGCCGCGATCTGGGCGGCCGCGCTCGGGGCTGGGGTGGCGACAGGGCCGATCCTCTCCTCCGCATTTCTCTCGGTCTCGGGCTGGAACGCGATCCATTGGGTCATCGCCTTGATCTCCGCGCCGCTGGCTCTGGCATCGGTGCAACTTCCGGAGAGTCCCCGGACGGGGCTGCGGGTGGACCTGCCGGGCGCGCTCGCCTTGATGGTTGGGATGGCGGCGCTCATGTCTGCGCTTGTCGAGGTCCGTGTTGGCTCCTCGCTGCTGGTGATCGGGCTGATCGCACTGGCCGGGGTCTTGCTTGTGCTTTTCGTCCGGCTGGAGCGCCGCAGCCCGAACCCGATCCTTGAGCTGCGCCTCTTCCGCAGCCCGGCCTTTGTCGGCGCGACCCTGGCTGCCTTCGCTTCCGGAGCCGGGGTCTTGGCACTGATGTCCATGGTGCCGACCGTCCTGGTGCGCGGGCTGGGCCTCAGCCCACTCGCCGCCGCTGTCACCATTCTCGCCTGGTCTGGTGTGACCGTCCTTGCCGCGCTCGGCGCGCGCTTCCTGCCGGCGGCGCTCTCCTCGCGGGCAAGGGTAATCTGGTCAATTCTCGGCTGTGCGGTCGGGCAGGCGCTCCTTTTCGTCGCCGGCGCGGACAGCACCTGGGCCGTGCTGCTGCCCGGCCTTTTCGTGGCGGGCGTCGCCAACGGCATCCTCAACGCCTCGCTGGGCCATGAAGCGGTGCAGACCGTGCCGCAGGAGCGTACGGCCATGGGCTCGGCTGCCAACAACACCGCCCGCTACCTCGGCTCGGCGCTCGGCATCTCGCTGATCTCGGTGCTGATTGCCGGGGCGCAGGGCGAGAGCTTCTTCGAGGGCTGGCATCGGGCGGTGGTCGCGACCTCGGTCATCAGCCTGCTGGGTGTGCTGGCGATGCTGCTTCTGTCGCGCCGCGATAGTGGCGGTCGGGCGCTGCCCGCCTGACAGCCCGGCCATTCATGAGGCAGGCTCATCGGCGCTATCGGGTTTCGACCCATAGCTTCGAGGCTGGCCTCGTAGGACACTTGGTCTTGCAGAGATCCCTTTTCGGCATGGCGCATGCGCCCGCTCTTCCGGCGGTGCCTCGCCATCGTCGCGACAGACCCATCGAACCGACAGGTATGACAATGCAGCTGAACATCAACGGCGCGACGCATGACGTCGACGTGGACCCCGATACCCCGCTCCTGTGGGTGATCCGTGAGGAACTTGGCCTGACCGGCACGAAATACGGTTGCGGCATCGCGCAATGCGGCGCCTGCACCGTGCTGATCGACGGTGTGGCGACACGCTCCTGCGCGACACCGGCCGACAGCGTCGCGGGTCTCGAAATCCGGACCATCGAGACGGTCGAGGACACCGAGATCGGCCGCCGCGTGGTCGAGGCCTGGGTCGAAAACGAGGTCGCGCAATGCGGCTATTGCCAGTCGGGGCAGGTGCTGGCGGCAACGGCGCTGCTAAGCGATATTCCCGACCCTACCGACGCGGACATCGACGGCGCGATGACCAACCTCTGCCGCTGCGGCACCTACAACAAGATCCGCGCTGCCGTGCGCAGCGTGTCGGAGGCCTGAGCCATGGGTGTGATTGATCAACTCGCGCGCCGCCTCGGGCAGGCGCCGGTGAACGTGTCGCGGCGGGGCTTCCTTGCCGGGTCCGGGGCCTTGGTGCTGGCCACCGCGCTGCCGCTGCGCCCGGTGCGGGGCCAGGAGATCGCTGCCGAGGCGCCTGCCGTCACGGCCTTCCTGGAATTGCGCTCCGATGGCACGGCGCTGCTGCGCAGCCCGTTCATCGAGGGCGGGCAGGGGATCTTCACCGCCATGGCGCAGATCGTCGGCGAAGAGCTTGACCTCGCGCCCGAGAACTTCTCGGTCGAGATCGCCCCGGCGGGCGGCCCCTTCGGCATCATGGGCGGCTACCGGCTGACCGGCGGCAGCATGTCGACCCGCACCGGCTACCCGGTGATGCGCCAGCTTGGCACCGCTGCGCGGGCGATGCTGGTCGAGGCGGCGGCGCGGGAGTGGGGTGTGGAGGCCTCCGAACTGACCACCGAGCCGGGCGTCGTGGTGCACGAAGGTTCCGGTCGTCGTGCGGCCTATGGCGATTTGGCTGCGGCCGCCATGGACCTGCCGGTGCCCGTCTCCCCGGCGCTCAAGGACCCGGCCGACTTCCGCTGGATTGGCACCGCCCTGCCGCGCATGGATGTGCGGGCGAAGTCCACCGGGCGCCAGAATTACGCCATCGACGTCGAGGTCGAGGGCATGCTGCTGGCCGCCCTTCGTCACGCGCCGCGTCTGGGCCTGATGCCCGCGTCGGTCACGAACCAGGCCGAGATCGAGGCGATGCGCGGTGTGCATTCCGTGCAGATGCTGGACGGGGCCGTGGCCGTGGTTGCAGAGAAATTCTGGCAGGCCCGCCGTGCCATCGATGCCGCCGAGATCGACTGGATCGAGGGCGAGGCGCAATGGCCGATGCCCGCGGGCTTCTCCTCCGCCGCCTTCCGCGACACGCTGGCCGGCGCCACGGGTGAAGTGGTTGAAGTTGAGGCCTCGGGCGATGCTGCCGGCACGCTTCAATCTGCGGATATGGTGATCGAGGCCACCTACGATGCGCCCTACATGGCGCATGGCCAACTCGAGCCGCCCTCGGCCACGGCGCGGTTCAACGAGGACGGCACTCTCGATCTGTGGATGCCCTGTCAGGCGCCCGAGATGTTCGTCGGTGCGGCGGCCGCTGCGGCCGGGCTGGAGGCGAGCCAGATCACCCTGCACCAGCAGGTGCTGGGCGGCTTCTTCGGTAGGCACTTCCTCTATGCCACGGCCAACCCCTTCCCGCAGGCGATCGCGCTGGCCAAGGCCGTGGGCCGTCCGGTCAAGCTGATCTGGACCCGCGAGGAGGACTTCCTGCGCGATGCGCCGCGTCCGCTGGGCCTCGCGCGCTTCCGCGGTGCTGTCGGCCCGGATGGCCCGACCGCGCTGCAGGTCGAGGTGGTGGGCGAGGGACCGACACAGCGTTGGTATCAGGCACCTCCGGGACAGGATCCGTCGGCGACCGAGGGCATCTCGGGCAAGACCTACGCCATCGCCAACACCCACATTGGCCAGATCTTCCATGCCAACCCCGCGGTGATCGGCTACTGGCGCGCGGTGGGCCACTCGATGCATGACTTCATGTACGAGGGCTTCCTCGACGAGCTGGCGCAGGCGGGCGGCCTCGATCCCTTCGAGATGCGCCTGTCGATGCTGTCGGGCTCCGAGCGTCACCGCACGCTGCTGGAGCGCGTCGGCGAGATCTCGGGCGGCTGGACCCCCGGTCCCTTCGAGGCCGAGGACGGCACCACCCGCGCCCGCGGCGTGGCCATGGCCTCGCCCTTCGGCTCCGAGGCCGCTGTGATCGCCGAGGTGTCGGTGGATGGCGGCGAAGTGCGCGTGCATCAGGTCTGGGTCGCGCTCGATCCGGGGCAGGTGGTGAACCCCAGCACGGTGGAGGCGCAGGTGCAGTCGGCGGTCGCGCTCGGCACCTCGCAGACGCTGGTCGAGGAACTGGTCTACGAAAACGGTGAGCCGACGGCCCGCAACTTCGACATGTACCCGATCCTGCGCCCCGACCAGATGCCGCAGGTCCACACGGCTATCGTCGAGAGCGGTGCTCCCATGGGCGGCGTCGGCGAGCCCGGTCTTCCTGCGGTCGGCCCGGCCATCGTCAACGCCGTGGCGACCCTCACCGGTCAGCGCATCCGCAGCCTGCCCCTGTCGAAACACGACTTCGGATAAATGATGAATAAACTTGGTAGTTTCGTTCTCCTCGGCCTGCTGGCCGGGGAGCCCCTGATGGCGCAGGACGCCGCTGAAGGCGCAACCGTGTTCCAGCGGCGCTGCGCCGCCTGCCATACGCTCGACGGCTCCAATCGCGTCGGACCCAGCCTGCAGGGCTTGGTCGGTCGTGAGGCGGGAACCGCCGAGGGCTTCCGCTACTCGGGCGCAATGGAAGACAGCGGCCTGATGTGGGATGCCGAGACGCTCGTGCAATACCTCGAGAACCCGCGCGACATGGTGCCCGGCACGCGCATGGTGCTGCGCCTGCCGGACGAGGAGGATCGCCGGAACGTCGTGGAATTCCTGTCCACGCAGTAGGGCGGGTGTGTGTAGCGAGTGATGTGGTGACGGGAGGCGGCTTCGGCCGCCTCTTCGCGTTGCGGGCGCTCGGGCGCTTACGGATACTCCTCGCGGGTGAGCGGCGGGCGGAAGGTGAGGATATCGCCGCGGTGCATGGCGATGTTCATCCTGAACGCCTCGGCCACGCGCTCGGAACGGGCGATGAAGAGCGCGGCGGTGCGCTCGGGGCAAAGCTCGGTCACGGTGTGGCGGAAAATCGCGAGCCAGCGGCGGAAATGCGCGTCCTCCAGCTCGTCGATGGCCTGGTGCTTGGGCATAGGCTTGCCGCTGTAGCTGCGTGTGCCGAGAAGGGCGGAACTCCAGAAGGCGGTGATCTTGTCCATGTGCTCCGGCCAGTGACCCTCGGCGACACGGGCGTGGAAGACCGGGCCGATGAGCGGGTCGGCGCGGACCAAATCGTAGAAGCGGTGCACCACGCGGCGGATCAAGGCCTCGTTCAGGCCCTCGGCGATGGCCTCTTCGGTGGTCGGCGCTCCGGGCTGTGCGGGCGCGGGGCTCATGCGCGCGTCTCCCGCACGACATAGGTGCAGCGCCGCCCGCCGCTGACGATGTGCTCGTCTCGTTCAATGATAGCGCTGGAGCCGAGGGCATTTTGGAACACCGCCTTCTCGGCGCGGCAAAAGCCCTGACAGAAGCTGGCGGCGGCGCAGATCGGGCAATGGTTCTCTACAAGTCGCAGCGTGCCGTCCTCATCCTCCTCGACCTGCGCCATGTAGCCCTCGGCGCTGCGCAGCTCGGCCAGCCGCACCAGCCGGTCGCGGGTACTCTCGCAACCCGCCATGGCGCCATGATACTGCGCGAGCGTTGCCACCTCGCGCTCGGCGATGATCCGGTCCAGCGCCTCGGGGCCGAGCACCTCGGTGATGCTGCGGAGGATGTCCACGGTCAGCGCGGCGTGGGTGTCGGGAAAGCGCGCCTGCGCCTTTTCGGTCAGATGCCAGTAGGTTGCGGGTCGCCCGCGACCCGCGCTGCGGCGTTCCTCGTCCACCAACCCCTCTTCATGCAACTTCATCAGCTGCTGCCGCGCGGCCTCGCCGGTGATGCCCTGCCTGCGGCCGACCTCGGCCGAGGTCTGCGCGCCGTGCATCTTCAGCGTCATCAGCAGCCGCTCGGAAGGAGCCCGCGGCGACCATGCTTCTTTTTCCAAGTCATCGCTTGACATATTGGCTCCGATGTTTTTCAAAGTACTTGCTTGTTTAATTAACCAAACGGGCCGCAGCGTGCAAGCGCTGGCTCGAAAGGAGACCGAGATGACCTTCGAACTTCCCGCTCTGAGCTATTCCCATTCCGCCCTTGCCGAGCGCGGCATGAGCCAGGAAACGCTCGAGTTGCACCACGACAAGCACCACCTGGCCTATGTCACGGCGCTCAACGGTTTCGTCGAGGGCAACGCCGCCCTGCAGGGCAAGACGCTCGAGGAAATCATTGCGCTGTCCTACGGCGATGACGCGCTTGCCGGCGTGTTCAACCAGGCGGGCCAGCACTGGAACCACATCCACTTCTGGAACGCGCTCTCGCCGAACGGCGGCGGCATCCCCGGCACGCTCGAAGCCAAGCTGGTCGAGTCCTTCGGCTCGGTCGAGGGCTTCAAGGCCGCCTTCAAGACAGCGGCGACCACGCAGTTCGGCTCGGGCTGGGCCTGGCTGATCCAGAAGGCCGACGGTAGCCTGGGCGTCACCAAGACTCCGAATGGCGTCAACCCGCTGGCCACCGGCGAGGGCACCGCGCTGCTCGGCCTCGACGTCTGGGAGCACAGCTACTACGTCGACTTCCGCAACCGTCGTCCGGACTACGTGAGCAACTTCCTCGACACTCTCGCGAACTACGAGTTCGCCGAAGGCAACCTCGCCTGATCGGCGCGGAGCTGTCCCGCCGTGCCTTTGCGCGGCGGGATGTGCCCTCCCGGCAGAGGAAGACCAATGAGCATCACCATCACCGAGAAGTGCCCCGCGCAAATCTGCGTCCCGGGCCTGCCGGACAGTCGCAAGATCTTCCTCTTGCCGATCCCCGGAGGCAGGCAATGAAACCCTGGGCACGACAGTACAACATGGGCGCGCCCCTGGGCGTCGCAGCCTTGGCTGATCCGCAGCAGTTCCGAGACGCCATGGCGACACTCGCAGCGACGGTCTGCGTGGTGACCTCTGCACAGGGCAAGGATCGCCTCGGGCGGACCGTCACGGCGGCAATCTCGCTCGGTGTGGTGCCGCCTGCCATCCTCGTGTCGATTGCAGCCGGCTCGGAACTGGACGAGCTGATCCGGCAGACGGGGCGCTTTTCCTATGCCATGCTCTCGGAGGGGCAGGACGATATCGCCGACGCCTTCGCCGGTCAGGTGCCGCCCGAGGGACGGTTCTTCGAAGGCGACTGGGCGACCTGGAGCTCGGGTTCACCGAGGCTTCTGGACTGCGTGGCTGCGATGGACTGCCGCGTCGCTCAGGAGTTCGAAGCCGAGGGGCATGTGCTCTTCGTCGGCCACGTTCAGGAAATCGCGAGGAGCGAACGGCGCAAGCCGCTGCTCTGGTATGGACGGCGCTACGGCACGGTCAGCCCGCAGTAGCCGCGCGATCTAGGCGGCGGTCGAGAACCGCTCCCGATACTCGCGCGGAGTCAGCGAGAACTTGCGGTTGAACACCTTGCGCATCTGGTCGTCCGAGGAAAATCCGACCCGGTGCGCGATGGTCTTCACCGGCAGTCCCGTCTCCAGCAGCAGCGTCGTCGCGCGCTCGCAGCGGGCGTTCATCACGTAATCCGAGGGGTTCTGCCCGACGTCGCGGGTGAACTGGCGCACGAAGTTGCGCTCGCTCATCCCTGCACGCTGCGCCAGATCGCCGGTCTGCAGCTTGCGCTCGAGGTTGGCGTGGATCCAGGTCCGGATGTCGGCGATGCCGGAGCGGACCTGCGCCTGCCCGGTCAGAACCGCGCTGAACTGCGACTGGCCGCCGGGGCGTTTGAGATAGATCACCATGTCGCGCGCCACCGACAGTGCGAGGTCGCGCCCAAAGTCCTGCTCGACGAAGGCCAGCGCGAGGTCGATCGCGGCGGTCACCCCGGCCGAGGTGTAGAGGTTGTCCTCGCGCAGGAAGATCGCATCCGCCTCGACCCGTACGTCGGGATAGGCCTGCTGCAGCCTTGCGGCGACGCTCCAATGAGTCGTGGCGCGGCGTCCATCCAAGAGTCCGGCCTCGGCTAGGAAGAAGGTGCCGGTGCAGAGCGAAGCGAAGCGGCGGGCCTGCGTCGCGTGGCGGCGGCACCAGTCGACGATCTGCGGGTTGCCACGCAGCGCCTCTTCGATATCAAGCGCGCCGGCGATCATCACGGTGTCCTCCGGCGTGGCATCGGCCAGCGCGCGCTCGGCGGTCAGCGTCAGGAAACTCTCGGACTGCACCGGGCCCGGGGTCGGGGCGATCAGTTCGACGTCGTAGCGCGCCGGGTGCGAGGCCGCCGCGAGGTATCGGTTGGCGGCGGTGAAGACGTTCACCGGCCCGACCGCCTCCATGCATTTGAAGCCCGGATAGATAACGATTTGGACCTTGCGCGAGGTGGTGATCGCGGACTCAGGTGCATAGGGGCGGATGTCAGGCATTCAGGGCTCCGTTCGTGACGCCGCTTTGCGCGATCTGGGGGTGACTTGTCCGGAAACGCCCGAACATCCCGATTGCTCCGGAGCTTGCGATATAGGACTTCTGGAGCATGGGAAAGGCGCGGCGATCTCGGACGCCTCGTCTTTCCGCTGCTTTTCACATCCATGGGTGCGGTCCCCTGTGCGGGGCTGCCGTACCCGATCAGGAAGGAATTCGTAGATGAGAACCCGCGCAGCTGTTGCCCTTGAGGCCGGAAAGCCGCTTGAGATCATGGAGGTCGAGCTCGACGGACCGAA
>NZ_JADFFK010000046.1 GCF_015223355.1 Salipiger mangrovisoli
GGCGCAACCCTCGAACGGAGAATGCCGCGGGAGAGGCCGCCAGCCCAGTCAGGCTCACACCGCGATCATGGGGTCTACGCAACGCTCTGGCGCTCCAAACGCGCCTCTATCCAGCCCGTGATATCGCCCAGCACCTGCTCCTTGCCGATGTCGTTCAGCAGATCGTGGTAATGCCCCTCGTAGAGCTTCAGCATCTTATCTTTCGAGCCGGCCTGGGCATGGAAATACTCGCTGCCGCGACAGACGGTCGCCCTGTCGTCGGTGCCATGCAGGATCAGCACCGGCAGTGTGATCTGCTCGAAACTGTCATGTAGCCGTTCGTCGGCGCGCACCAGCGCCGCTACCGTCGCCGCAGGCTGGGTCTCGCCTTTCGTCAGCGGGTCGGCCTCGAGCGCCTCGAGCGCCGCCGGGTCGCGAGTGAAATCCTTCATCTTCAGCGTCAGCACACCCAGTTTCGGCGACAGGTGGCTGAGCCCCTTGATCGCCGAGAGGACGAAGCCTGGTGCAGGAACCTGGAAGGCGAAGCTCTCGCAGATGAGCCCGTCGATCTCGTCCTGGTAGTCGAGCGCGTAGCTGCAGGAGACCACGCCCCCCGCGCTGTGCCCGAGCAGGAAGAGCGGCAGGCCGGGATGCCGCTCGCGCGCGATCGCGATGAGGCCGCGCAGGTCGGCCACATAATCGGCAATGTCCTCGACAAAATACCTGTCGCCCTCGGACAGCCCGCGCCCGCGCAGGTCGAGCGCATAGACCGTGAAGCCAAGAGCGGCGAGGCTTTCGCCCGTCCAGGCGTATTGCCCGCTGTGAGAATTGAGCCCATGGCAGATCGCAAGGACTGCACGCGGCGCTCCCTCGGCCGCCCAGCAGCGCATGTGGATTCGAGTGTCACCGTCTGAAATGAAATCCTCTTCCGTCATCCGTCCCACTCCCTGTCTGATCCTGTCCAGCGCCCACGGCCGCCGGGGTGTCGCGCCAATCTCGCAAGGCTATGGGGCCCGTGGAATCCGGTATTGAATGATTGTCCGCGCCATATGGCGCCTTTTTCATCCCGCGTGGCAGGCCGATACGATCGTGATAAGCGTCGCACTATTTTCCAAAGGAATCTCCGAAACTCGTGCTAGTCTCGCGGCGCCGGCACGGGGACTCCGCTCCGGACCTCCCGCGCCGAGTGATCCGCGCACCAAAGTACCCGAACTTCGACGCGAATTCCGACCCGATTTCCGCACCACGCGCCTGCGTTTTCGGCACTGACGGGCAGGCACTTGGCGGCCGAGCCGCATAAGAGAGGTACAGATGAACGGACCCACCGCCGAGCCGGTAACCCCATCTCGATCAAGGGATTCCCTTGGCTGCACCCTGTCCGATCTCGCGATGGACCACGTGCTTGCGACCCGTGACATGGTATTCCGACGCAAGGCGGCGCGGGGCCTTCACCGAAGCCATGTGGACACGCCCGCGCAGGACCGCGGCCTGCTGGTCGGCGTGTCACTGGTCGACGGCCACAAGCGCATCGGCCACAGTCGCGGCGGACGGCAGGACCGTATATTCGACAGTGGCGATATATATATCCGCGACTTCGATGAGAATTATTCCGCCGACATGGACGGCTATTTCGATTTCTTCCTGATCGAGCTCTCGCCGCAATTCCTGCAGGACGCCGATCGGCTGACCGAGCGCCCCTGCAGCGATCTCGCGCGCATCCAGGCGGAGGAAGACCAGGTGCTGCGCCACTTGGCGCTGGCGATCCTGCCCGCCCTCGCCCACCCGGACGCCGCCGACGCGCTCTTCGTCGAGCAGCTCGCGGTCACCATCGGCGCACATCTGCTGCACCGGCACCGCGGCAACGGCGACATCCTCGCAGGCGCGGCGCACCGCCTGAGCCCCATCGCCATCCGCCAGGCGCAGGAGCTGCTCATGGCCGGCCTCGACGAGCGCGCCTCTATCGCGCGGATCGCCGAGACGCTGGAGATGTCGCGCAACGCCTTCTTCAAGTCCTTTCGCGAGACCGTCGGTCTCTCGCCATACCAATGGCTGCTGAGCCAGCGGGTGGACCACGCGCGGCGCCTGCTGCTCACCACCGACCTGCCGCTGGTCGAGATCGCGCTGACCTGCGGCTTCTCGGACCAAAGCCATTTCACCCGCATCTTCAAGCGCCTCGAAGGGACGTCGCCGGGCCGCTGGCGGCAGCGCAGCCAATGATCGGGGCGGTGACGGGCTGCACGCATCTTGACCAGGTCGCGCTTGAGCTTCCGACCGAGGCAGATAAGCGCGGAGCTGTCTGCCCCGAGTGCGTGGCCATGGGCGCGCTCTGGGTACACCTGCGCATGTGCTGCACCTGCGGCCATATCGGCTGCTGCGACAGCTCTCCCAACCGCCACGCCCGCCTCCACTGGGAGGCGTCGGGCCATGCGGTGATCACCTCCTTCGAGCCGCGGGAGCGCTGGTCCTGGTGCTTCGCCGACAATCTGCTTCTCTGACCCGCGAGCCCCCTGATGGATACCCTCGGCCAAGACCTGCGCCAGATGCAGCGCACGCCGCTTCACCCCGAGCACGTCACCGCGCTGCGCGCCATCGGCGAGGAGGTCAGCTTCGCGCCCGGCGAGATCGTCGCCCCGCTGGGCGAGCCCGCCACGCGGTTCTTCTACCTGCTCGAGGGCGAGATCGAGATGCTGCACCCCTACTCCGACGAACGGCTCCTGCCCTCCACCCTCGGCCCGCAGCAATTCACCGGCGAGATTTCCTTCCTCGGCGGCGGCGTCCATGCCCTGCCGATGCGCGCGGTCCGCGCCACGCGGGCGATCTCGGTCCCGCGGGAGCGGATGCTGCGGCTGATGGCCGAGATGCCGGAGCTTTCCGACATCGTGATCACCGTCTTCGCCGCCCGCCGCAGGCTACTGCTGGAACGGCAGGCGACGGGGCTCACGCTGATCGGTGCGGATCAGGACCCGTCGCTGCGCAGGATCGAGGAATTCGCCGGGCGCAACCGCATCCCGCTCCGCTCGGTCGACCTGATCTGCGCGCAGTCCGAGGCGATCGCCCAGGAATGCGGGATCGAGCCCGGCGTGCCCGCGGTGGTCTTCGGCCCGGGCAATGCCATCGAGGCCCCGACCCCGCTCAAGGTGGCGCAGAAGCTGGGGCTCGACCTGCAGGCCGATCCCGGCGAGGTCTTCGACCTGCTGGTCGTCGGCGGTGGCCCCGCCGGCGTCGCCGTCGCGGTCTACGCCGGGGCCGAGGGGCTGCGGGCGCTGGTGGTCGAGGATCTGGCCGTGGGCGGACAGGCGGGCACCTCCAGCCGGATCGAGAACTACATGGGCTTTCCCACCGGCATCAGCGGCGCCGATCTCGTCTGGCGCGGCGAGGTGCAGGCGCTGAAATTCGGCACCCGTTTCGCCATGCCGCGCCGGGTGGTGCAGCTCGCGCAGCAGGAGGACGGGCTCTTCTGCGCCACGCTCGACTGCAGGACCCGCGTCTGCGCCCGCTCGGTGGTGGTCGCGACCGGCGTGCAGTACCGCCGGCTCGGCGTGCCCGGCCTCGCCCGCTTCGAGGGACAGGGCGTCTACCACGCGGCGACCGAGATCGAGGCCCGTCACTGCCGCGGCGCGCAGGCCGTGGTCATCGGCGGCGGCAATTCCGCCGGGCAGGCGGCGATGTTTCTCTCGCGCGCTGCCAGCCACGTGCACCTGCTGGTGCGCGGCGACTCGCTCGCCGCCTCCATGTCCGAATACCTCTCGAGCCGCCTCGCCGCCGACCCGCGCATCACCGTGCATCTCGGCACCACGCTCTGCGGGACCTTCGGCGAGGACCGGCTGGAGGAGGTCGAAGCCGAAAACAGCGATGGCGGACGCTGGCGCATCTCCGCCTGCGCGGTCTTTATCATGGCCGGGGCCGCGCCGAACTGCCGCTGGCTGGGCGATCTCGTCACGCTCGACGCGGGCGGCTACATCATCACCGGCGCGGCGGTGGGGCGCGCGCTGTCCTTCGAGACCACAAGGCCCGGCATCTTCGCGGTCGGCGACATCCGCGCGGGATCGGTCAAGCGCGTGGCCTCGGCGGTCGGCGAAGGCTCGGTCGTGGTCTCCGAGGTCTGGCGCCACCTCGCGGAGAACGCGGTACGAACGTGATAGCGGCCAAACCCGCCTGCAATATCCCGCGCCCTTCCCCGCCTAGTCTGAAGCCATCCCGCAGGCCGATGCTGCCTGCTTGCTTCGGACCAGGGAGACGGATCCATGAGCTTCTTCACCACCTCGGACGGCGTGCAGATCTTCTACAGGAGCTTCGGCGAGGGGCGCCCCATCCTCTTCTCGCACGGCTGGCCGCTCTCGGCGGATGCCTGGGAGACGCAGATGCTGTTCTTCGGCAGCCGGGGCCACCGCGTCATCGCCCATGACAGGCGCAGCCACGGCCGCTCGCAGCAGGTCTGGGAGGGCAACCACATGGACCGCTACGCCGACGACCTGGCCGAGTTGATCGAGACGCTCGACCTTACGGACCTCGTCCTCGTCGGCCATTCCACCGGTGGCGGCGAGGTGGCGCATTACCTCGGGCGGCATGGCACGTCCCGCGTCTCCGCCGCGGTGCTGGTCGGCGCCGTGCCGCCGCTCATGCTGCGCACCGAGGCCAATCCAGAGGGGCTGCCCATCGACGTCTTCGACAGCATCCGCGCCGGGGTCTCCAGCAACCGCGCGCAGTTCTTCCGGGACCTGGCCGTGCCCTTCTACGGCCACAACCGCGAGGGTGCGACGATCAGCACCGGGCTGCAGGACACCTTCTGGCTTCAGGGCATGGCCGGGGGGATCAAGGGGCTCTACGACTGCATCCGCGAGTTCTCGGAGGTGGATTACACCGAGGACCTGAAACGCATCGACATTCCCCTGCTGTTCATCCACGGCGACGACGACCAGATCGTCCCGATCGGAGCCGCCGCCGAAAAGGCCGTGACCCTCGCCCCCAACGCGACGCTCAAGGTCTACGCGGGCGGCTCGCACGGGCTGGCCGAAACCGACCCCGAGCGGTTCAACCACGATCTCCTCGCTTTCATTACCCGCTGATCCACACCGTCGACCGATGGCGCTCGCCCTGCTAACCCTTCGGGCAAGGGCTCGCGCCGCGGCCCCAGAGGACAGGAGGCAAGACATGCCCTACGGTGCCATTCCCGGACTTCACCACGTCACCTCGATCTGCGGCGATCCGCAGTCCAACCTTGATTTCTACGCCGGCTGCCTGGGCCAGAGGCTGGTGAAGAAGACGGTGAATTTCGACAGCCCCGACACCTACCACCTCTACTACGGCGATGCGGCGGGCACGCCCGGCACGCTGATGACCTTCTTTCCCTTCACCGATGCCGGTCCCGGCCGCGCCGGGCCGGGCATGGCCAGCGCAGTGGCCTACGCGGTGCCCTCCTCGGCCTTCGAGGGCTGGATGGACCGGCTGGCGCTGGCGGCGGTCGATTTCGACGGGCCGGTGGAGCGTTTCGGCACGCGCATGCTGCGGCTGCGCGATCCGGATGGCGCGCCGGTAGAACTGATCGAAACGGCGGCGGATGGCTCGGAGCTCGGCGGCTTCCACTCCGTCACGCTCTGGGAGGCGGACCCCGAGGTCACCGCCCGCGTGCTGACCGATCATTTCGGCTACAGCGCGGCGGGCAGTGAGACCACCGAGGACGGCGAGCGGCTGCGCTTCACCGCGGCGGGCGGCGGGCGCGGCTCGGTCATCGACATCCTGCGCTCGGAGGCCCCCTCCCTGCCCCGCAGCGGCGCCGGCACCATCCACCACGTGGCCTTCCGCGCCGAAAGCGACGAGGTGCAGCTCGAATGGCACGACCGGCTGGCCAGCGCGGGCTTCGACGTGACGCCGGTGATCGACCGCCAGTATTTCAACGCGGTCTATTTCCGCGAGCCCGGCGGCGTGCTCTTCGAGATCGCCACAGACCCGCCCGGCTTCGCCGTGGACGAGCCCCCCGAGGCACTCGGTACCACGCTGAGGCTGCCCGAGAAATATGAGCCGATACGGGCGAGGATCGAGCGCGTCCTGCCCGAGCTCCGCCCCGCGCGAAAACGCGCACAATGAGGCGCGCAGGGGCACCCGCCGGACGCGCCAGCTCGGCGCTGATCCTGATCCACGGGCGCGGCAGCTCGGCGGCGGACATGCTGGGCCTCGGCGAGGCGCTCGCCCTGCCTGACCTTGCGCTGCTGGCCCCGGATGCCCCAGGCCGCTCCTGGTGGCCGACGAGCTTCCTCGCCCCGATGTCCGAAATGGCCCCCTGGATCGACCGCGGGCTCGCCGCGGTCCGGCATTGCATCGACGCTTTGCAGGAAGAGGGCTTCGCGCGCAGCGAGATCAGCCTCGCCGGATTCAGCCAGGGCGGCTGCCTCGCGCTGGAATTCGCCGCGCGCGAGGGCGCGGGGCTCTCCGCCGTCTTCGGCCTCTCCGCCGGCCTCATTGGCACTGGCGATGACGAGGGGCCGCCCCGCGACGATCTCTACGGCTTCCCACCCAAGCGCTTCGATTACCCGCAGCGGCTCGACGGGCTCAGGCTTGACATGAGCGTGCATGAGCGAGACCCACATATCCCGCTCGCCCGCTTCGCGCAAAGCGCAGCGCAATTCGAGGCCCTCGGCGCCGAGGTCTCACAGCGGGTCTACCCCGGTCCAGGCCATGCGCTGACCCAGCAGGACATCAACGCCCTGAGAAACCATCACAATGTAAGCCCTTTGAAGAGCTGATCCGCCGACCTCGCCCCGAGCCTGGGAGCCTCAAATGCTGCTCCCCAGATGCCTTGATCTCTGGAGCGAAATGAGGGGAGACCGTCCTATCAGGGAGATGCGACCTGATCGTCGTGCATGTGCACCAACGTGGCGGGTGCGTCAAAGCTACTTGGTCTTGTTTGTTGATCTCCGGCCCGATGAGCCAGCCCCATTGAAATGGTCCATCCACAATGCGCAAAATCAGGTCATCTTTTCATGCGCCCGAACCCACTTGAGTGGCGGGCTTAAGCTTGGGATCAGCACCGACAAGCTAGGCCACGAGGACGAGCTGGTGAAACCTCCCGGCCATCCTAGCCTTGATCGGTGGTGATGACATCAAGCCGCTTGGGATGCAGCACGACGCGTGCGTCCATCGGAACCTGGTCATAAAGCTGGGTAATCTGCTCGTTTATCAGGCCAGCACAGCCGTTCGAGACCGCGCGCCCAATGCTGCCCGGATCATCCGTCCCGTGAATGCGGAGAAAGGTGTCACCGCGCTCTGGAGTGAAGAGATAAAGCGCCCGTGCGCCAAGCGGATTTCCGGGACCACCGGGCATACCGCCATCGGCGTACTTCTGATATTTTTCGGGCTCCCGCTCGATCATGCCGGGGGTTGGCGTCCAAGAAGGCCACTCCTTTTTGGCGCCAACGTAGTACTCTCCCGGTTCGTAAAGGCCATCGCGGCCCACACGGATCGCATAGATCCATGCCTGACCACCGGGAAGCGACCAGAAGAGACGATATGCATCTGGAAAGACATGGACTTCGTTTGCAGGAAGAGGGGTCGCCAATCTCATGAGTTGCGGTGGTACCACACTGGGGACTGGCGCTGAGGTCTGTGCGCGTGGAAGTCCGGGCACCGCCAGGCCCGCTGCGGAGGCGAGGCCGAGTTTCAAAGCGGTACGGCGCGTCGTGAGGGCATTCATCGATATTCCTTTCCTTCAGCGACCCGAGACTGGTCGGCATGAGGGGATTGGTAAGTTTAGCTTAACCGGCGCTTACGACTCTGGGACGCGTCGCTTGCGGCCGAGCAGCAATCGTCATTCCGAAAGTCGGCCGTATGCTTCACGACACGGTCTCGGAGTAGCCAACGCAGATGTGAGCGATCTGCGAGACCACGGGGATGTCGGAATGTGCAATATCGCTCTCCGCTCATAGTTGCGGGAGCGGCGCCTCTTTGTGCCGCCCCGATCTATTGAGTGAATGTGCCCGGTAGGCATCGAGTTCCAAGTTTCGAGTAAGATCGAGAGAGGTGGAGGAGCCTTGACCCTTGATCCCGCCTAGATATCGTCTCGAGTACGTGCCCTCTCAGGGGCAGCCCTTCGCTCCTCGCGAACGCAAGCCGCTGAATCGCGTCTGGTCGCAATATCGGCCCGGACCCTCGACGAAGAGTCGAACCGAAAGGGCCACCAGCAAGCTTGGCTGTAGGCGCCTGCATCACGTCAGATACCCGGAACCGTCAATCGGTAGAAGGGCGCCGGAGCCGCCTCAGCCTCCGTTACCGGCCCAAGACGGACAGCCTCCACCGGCTCCTGCGCACGCAGGTAGGCGATCAGCGCCTCGGTGTCCGCATCGCTCAGTTGCGCGTAGGCCTGCCATGGCATGGCGGGCGCCAAGGCCCTGCCGTTGGGACGCATCCCATGCCGGATCGCTTCCGAAATTTCGGCATCGGTCCAGAGCCCAAGGCCGGTCTCGCTCGGGGTCAGGTTGGGTGCCCAGAAAACCCCCATGCCGGGGATCTCGAAACCGACGGTCCCACCAGACAAGCCGGCCTCGACCATCGGAATACCATCTGAACCACGTGGCATGTGGCAGCCGGCGCAGTCCATGATACGTGCCAGGTAGGCTCCGCGCTCAATCTCCCCGGCATGGGCGTCCAGCCCCCAGACGAAGAGCAGAAGCCCCGTCAGCGCCGTGTTTCTCAAATGTATTGGATGCATGTTCTGTCTCCTCAAAAAATCCCCGGCCCAAGGGCCGGGGAGACGCTCATGCCGCGGACCGATCCGCGCCGGCGCGGACGATATTGAACAATCCGGCGGGGTCGTAGCGCTGCTGAAGCGCCTCGATCCGGTGCTGGGCCGCCTCGGAGAGAGTCGGTAGCGCGAGCCCCCCTTGGTCCAACTCGGCCTCGCCCACATAGCGCCCGGTCGCGAAGGCTCTGCATCCCTGAACCGAGGTGCGCAGCCAATCGCGGTTCACGACATCCTCCTCTTCGTCGGTCCAGATACCGTAAAAGGTCGTGAAGACCCGCCCGGCATGCGAAAAGGCCGCATCCTGCGGGATCGGCAGCGCGTTGGAGCGCAGCGCGACCAGCCCGAAGCTCTGCGCCGAAGGTGCCGCGGCGATGGCCGCCACCGCCTTCCCGAGCGCCTCGCCGAAGCTGCCATCGGACCAGAGGCAGTCGACACCGTAGCGCGCACCTTTCGGCGTGGAATCCCCGGTCATCTGGTAGAGCGCCACGATGGGCGTCGGCATCGGCCCGATGACGTCGAGGGCTTCGGGCGCATCGCGGAAGAGATCGTCAAGAACCTGCCGAGCCTCCGTCTCGCTCGCCGCGAAGACATTGGCGATAGCGGCGATCACCGGCCCCTGCGGACCCGCGCCGATCTTGGCGGTGAACTCCAGCGTCGCCGGGGCTCGCGCGACGGCCCGCTCGGCCCAGTCGGCCACCGCCTCGGCCTGCGCGGCGGAATGAATTCGGACGCAGGAGGCCGGTGCCCGCGGCGCCTCGTGCAGCCGCAGCGTGTAGGCGGTGACGATGCCGAAGAAGGAGGGCCCCGCGCCGCGCACCGCCCAGAAGACATCGGGGTTCTCGCCGGTGCTGGCGGTGAGCAGCGTGCCGTCCGCCATCACCACCTCGACCGAGAGGATCGAGTGGCAGGCGATGCCCCAGCTGCCCGAGTTCCAGCCAACGCCTCCGCTCAAAAGATAGCCGCTGACCGTCACGTCGCCGCAATGGCCCACGGGGAAGCCGAGGTCATGGCGCTCGAGCGCCGCGGCGAGACGGGTGTTGGTCACCGCCGGGCCGACGAGGGCGCTGCGGTCCGCGACATCGATGCGCAGGCTATCGAGCGCGGCGAGATCGATCACCATGTCCGCACGTGCGGCGATACCGGTAAACTGGTGCCCGCCGCCCCGCGCCGAAACGGTCATGCCATGTTCGGCGGCGTAGCGGACGGCCTCCTGCACATCGCCGGCATCCGCCGCGCGGACGATCACTTTGGCCTGCCGGACCGGCTTGCGCCCGTTCCAGACGAGCGCGTCGCAGGCCTCGGCATGGCCTGGGTCGAACACGGTGATCACAGTCCCGCGAAGGCGGGCCTTGAGAATATCATAGGTCATTTCCAAATCTTTTCAGTATCTCGGAGCAGCATGGGCAGGTGCCGAGTGCGCTCGCGACAGGTGACTTTCAAACCAGCCGGACCAGGGCCTCCGCAGATGCGAACGCCGGTCCGTCCGTGGTCAGTGTGATACTCCCGGCGCACCGAGCATGCTTGCTAAGTAATTCCTCGCGGAATACTCACCGATGCTAAAAGACTGCTAAGCTGGGGGCGAAATCGCGTCCGGCTCCTCGAGGATCAGGCGGCAGCCGGGCAAAAGCCGGAACCTTCCACGCCCCGCCTTCTCGATCTTCAGGCAGTCGCAGCGCTCGTCGAGACGCTTGCGCAACAGGATCAGCCGCGCATCAAGGTTCTCGGACTGCGCGGGCAGGCGCAGGCCAGGATCCAGCCTCAGCTCGCGGGTTGTGAACTCGGTACGCCCGCGCGCGTCATGTTCGCGCAGGATCTTCCAGAGGATCGCACCCGCCACGCCCTTGATCAGGTAGTCCCCATCGAAAAAGACGCTCTGATCGATCTCGAAGTAGCGCACTGTGACTTCGCCCTGGGTGGCCGGGGCCAGCGCGGGCAGCTCTGCAGGTTCAACCATCCCCTCCTGCCGAAGAAGTGTCATGCGCGCGCCGAGTTGGCCCGCCACAAGGGCAAGGGCATCCTCTTCTTCGTAGCCGAAGCGGTTGATCTCATCGGATTCGGCAAAGAGCACGCCCACCACCTTCCCGCATTCGGTGATCGGCAGGGCGATCTGGCTGCGCGGCGCGGCAAGCCCCGGAAAGGGGATCAGCCGGGGTACGTCGCAGAAGAGACCACTGCGCCGAGCAACATCGCTGATCGCGGCGCCGTAGCGGTAATCGCGAGTCATGTGGCCGATGCGGATCGGCGCGTTCTCGCGAGCGGCGACCCCGATCACGCCCTCGCCCGGGGCGACCTCGGCCCCGACCCCGGTCACCGGGTAGCCCCGCGTCGCGACGGTATAAAGCCGCCTGGTCCCCGGCTCAGAGATCAGCACCATGGACCAGCCGATGCCAAAGTCTTCCGCAAGCCCTCCTGTCAGCTCGTCAAACAGGTCCTCCAGCTCCTCGCACGCCGCCAGCCTAGCACAGGTCCGTCGCGTGGCGGCCAGCAGCGACGGGCGGTTGGGCGGCGGCGCAGAGACGGGGGCGGCCATCACCTCGATTTTCTCCACGCGAAAGACATCCGCACCAAGCAGGCGAAAGACATCCTCGACCCCATGGTGCGAGGCAATCCCAGCGAGCTTGGCCTTCATGCTCTCGAAAAGCGGTCCGTCGGTGCGAGTGTCCTCGTAGCGCAGGCTCAGTCGGTAGTGCGCAAGCGTCTCGGGATCGGTCACCAGCACCGTCGCGCGGCGGGTCTCCATGATGTTGCGCCGCGTTTTGTTGAAGAATTGGTAGGAGAGAGCAACCTCCTCCGGTCCGGCGTAGTGCACTTGGCTGATCATCGACACGTTCGGGGTGCCCTCGGCATCGCAGGTCGCGAGAACCGAGGCGATCACCCCCTCTAGCGCCGAACGCAACCCATCGAGGCAGAGCGCCGTCACACCCCTAGCTCCGTACCGGCACCCGGGCCCGGGGTTTGGATGAAGACGTGCTCCGGGAAGAACTCGAGTGCCACGAGATCGGTTCTTTGATGCGCGCAATATCCCGAGGCCTGCAGCCGCGAATATCCTATCTCCACCAGCCCATCCTGAAAGAGTGCCATCTGCCGATCCATCTCGGGCAGGTCGTCCGAGCAGACCCGGCAAATTTGTGCGACCTGCGCCTTGGTCTGGAAGGAGCTGTGATCGCGAGTGGCGGTGAAAGTCACCGCGATCGGCGCACCTCCCTCGAGCGCCGCCAGTAGCGCAAGGTTGGGCCCTCTCGGCAATAGCACGCGCACCCTGCCAGCCGCGTCGATGCGGCAGCCTCCGCCAAGCCCGAGTAGCGGCGTGCCGTCCGGTCCGCAGCTGCCCACGGCCACGCCGCAACCGCTCCGGGCAAGAGCCCTCAGATCGGGCGGCAGATTCACAGGCTCCGGAGACATCAGCGGGTCTTCCGTCATCGCCCTTCCCTCCCTCCCGCGCATGATCACCGCGACCGCCTTGCGACAAGCGAGACGATTTCAGGGGAGGTGCCGCAATTTTGCAAGCATCGAATGAAGTGGCCTTTATTTCGATAGGTCAGCCGCCGGAGGCTGCTCGGGACAGTCCATCGGCACGCAGACTGACTCGGGCCCCGCACCCGCAAGCCTCAACGCGATAAGACCGCTGCTCCACTACGCGACCATCGTGATCATGCCCGGCATGGCGATTCCAAGAGCGGTCGGCTGAACGCCGTCCGCGTTCACGACGAGATTCGGTGATTTCCGCGAGGTCTTGACGCGAGCCACCGTCGCTTGGACTCCCATTGAGGATGACGCGCCCAACATTGACAGTGGCACCTCAGTTTTCGGCGCTTGAGCAACTGTCGTCGAGAGTTGTGCGTTGTGTTTTCGAGCCCAATTAATCAGGAGGATCATCATGACCGATCCGGAATGGGAACTATTCGAAAAACAAGGAGCCCGAGAGGTTTGGCAGAAAGAAGTGCGCGGACCTGGTGGAAAACCCGAATTTCGATATCGCGGCGAAGAGTATACCGAACTTGCTGGAGAGCGCACGAAGGTCGAGGAAACCCGTGACTTCGAAACACAATCAGATGCTCTTGCTTGGCTGAGCGGGGAAGCGGGCTAAAAACACCTCGATACCGACTGACCGCCGCTCTCGATACGCATGTCCGGCGTCAGCGCCCATGGGACATCTGAATTGATTTCGGAAAGGAGGGTTTCTGGCTCATCGTAACCACCAAGGAGTAGAGATGAGACAGAAACCCGGAACACCTAAGCCTTCCGCCGAGAAGGTTGTGAAGGACATCCGCCGACGTACCCGCAAACAGCATTCGGCGGAGGAAAAGATCCGCATCGTGCTTGAGGGCCTTCGCGGCGAGGAGAGCATAGCCGAGCTTTGCCGGCGCGAGGGGATTGCGACGAGCCTGTACTACAGTTGGTCCAAAGAGTTTCTCGAGGCCGGCAAGAAGCGGCTTGCTGGTGACACAGCGCGCCAGGCGAGCAGCCCGGAAGTGAAGGTCCTGCGGGCTGAGGCCAGCGCGCTGAAGGAGGCCTTGGCAGAGGCCACCCTTGAGAACCGGCTGCTCAAAAAAAGTATGATCGGGGATGGGCGGAGCAGGCGCGGCCCGTCGAGCCCCTGCCCTTCAGCCCCACGCGAGGCGCGCGCCCCGCGCGGCTCTCCTCTGGTCAATCCGTCAAAACTTTCCAGCCCGTCCCCGGCCGAGGGGACGGGGCGGGCCTCGGAGGCGGAGAGCAGGACGCGCAACCATATCGCGAAGGATGGCGAGCCGGCTTGTGGGAAGGTCTGGCTTGATGCCCGGCCGAAGGCGGGGCGGGCGCGGTCAGGGGGTCTTTGGGCGGCGGCGCCATGGAGGCCGCAGAGCGTCCCCCAAGATCAACGCCTGATTTTTGGGCAGGCTAGGCCAGCGCCAATGCAGGAAGGCCCAGGCGGGCTCTTATCCACAGGGGCTGCCCCCTGCAACTGGGGATTCAAGTCGGGCACGTCGCGCAACCACGCCGTTTGCGCTTTGCTGACGTTCGCCGCGCCCTCGACGAAGGGGTAAAATGCGGACCTTTCTGCCGTTCGCCGCAACGCAACAAGGGGGTGCGGGCGGTCCTTCGGGCACCTGCGCCCGAAGGAATTCCACCGAGGAGCTCACGTGTGGTTGTACCAGATCGGCGAGGAATAGGCGCGCTCGGTGATGATCATGGGCACTTCATCGGCCATCAAGACGCCGTACCTCTTGGTTGTTCATGTCAGTGTGACGAATCCAGCAGCGTATGCGCCAGTCTGACCAACTCGTCCTCGAACTCGGGAGACCCGATGAAGGAGGACTCCTCCATGATCGCTGCGCGCAGGGTACCTACAATTGCGCGCGTCGCAACAAAGGCTGTCACCGGGCGCACTTTGGGTATCGTGCCACTTGGCAATCTCGGCGCATTTGAAAGAATGTCCTGCATCGCTTCATCCACGGGGCGGGTCAGCTCTTCCGACAGGCCGTTTGCAATAAGTGCCTCGATCAGGGCCTTGCGGGTTCTCTGTCGGCCATGGAACCCTTCGATGAGCGCCCGAATGGCAAGCCTCAGACGCTCGTCCAGCTCACATCCTGTTTCGCGTTGAGAAAGGCTGTCGGTAACCGCTGACCCTGTGAGGGAAAGCTCCTGTCGCGCCAGGGCGATCAAGATGGCGTTCTTGTCAGGAAAATACTGATAGAGCGTGCCGATACTGACCCCGGCGCGCTCAGCCACGGCATTGGTGGTGAACCTACCATCACCCCCCTGCAGAATCTGAGCCGCGGCCTCGAGAATGGCGTCAACGCTTGCCAGGGCCCGTGCCTGCCTCGGGATTTTTCGATAAGTATCAGTACTTTTCATCACGATACCTGAGTTACGCCGGCTACCGGGAAAGCGAGTAGGGAAATCTGAGCATAGCTCATATTTTCTCTTCAAGACATCATTCTTCCCGCAAGGACCCGATACTATGAAACTCGATCTTCTCCTCTTCATCCTCTCACGGAAACTGCGCGCTGCGTCGCGAGGCAACGATGCAACCCGCGCGCTCCTGCGGGGGCGCACCACCTCGGTCCGCATCCGGACCGCGGATAACAAGGCCGGCAGGCTGTTTGTCTTCAGCGATGGCGCTGTGTTCAGCAAATCTGGTGCCAGCGGCGATGCGGACGTGACGATGACATGGAAAAACGCGGCCACCGCGTTCCGCGCAATGAAATCGGGCGATGCTTCGGTCATGGCACGCGCACTCGAGGTCGGCGATCTTCAGCTCGACGGCGATATGGAGGCGGCGCAATGGTTTCGCAGTCTGACCCAGTCCATGAACGGCGCGCCTGAACGCCCTGGGAGCGATGAAACGGTGGCGGTGCTTGGCCTCGGCAAGATGGGCTCCGGCCTGGCGCACAACATCCAGCGGGCCGGTTTCGATCTGGTTGTCTACAACCGTACCGCCTCCAAGGCGCAGCCTTTTGTCGATGCGGGCGGGCGCCTTACCGAAACACCCCGCGATGCCGCAGCTGAGGCCTCGATCATTGTCACGAGTCTGATGGACGACACCTCCGTGCGCGACATCGTCACCTCGCCGGAGGGCATCCTCGCAGGCATGAAGCCCGGTACCATCCACATGTGTGCAACCACCATCTCACCAGAACTGGCACAAGAGATGGCTGAGCTGCACCACGAGAAGGGCTGCCATTTCGTCTCCGCCGCAGTCGTCGGGCGTCCGGACTCGGCCGAGGCCGGGAAGTTGATCTCCCTCCTGTCGGGCGACGACACCGCGGTGGCGCGCTGCATGCCGGTCTGCGAGAGTTATTCGGCGACCACGATGCGCCTCGGCGAGCGGGCCGGCCTCGCAAATTACGCGAAGCTCTCGGTCAACTACTTCGCCGTGTCGAGCATGGAGCTCATGGGCCAGATCTATGCCTATGGCGACGCGGTCGGCATTGACCGTGCCTTCTACGGCCGGCTGTTCGAAAGCAGCTACGCCAACCCTACCCTGAAAATGTATGCTGCGAAAATTCGCGATAGGGACTTCTCGGAGAATGTCGGCTTCGAACTCACCGCCGGACTAAAGGATGTGAAGCTGATGAACGACGCATCCGCCGCGACCTCGGGCTCTCTCGACTTTGCCCCAATCATTATCGAGAAGATGCAGAAGGCGATTGCCAGAGGCTGGGACCATCGTGACTGGTGTGCCTTCACCGAGCTTTCCCGGCCCTCGAAAGGCTGAGCGGTCGCGGGCGCATGGCTGAAAGCTGCCATGCGCCCTGTCCTTGGCATGGCTGCGGTACTGCTGATGCCTCCAAGAAAGCATCGAGCGTCGCGGGATCCTTCCAACGTCCTTCATGATGGATGATTGAACGAGGCCTGCGCCGCGTCTGTCGCCGTTCTACCCTGTCGAGTGGCTCGAAAGTGCGTAGCTGGTGGGCGATCCGATCCGAGAGTTCTGCCCAAATGTCATTGTCACCACATCGGGTTTGCAGCGAAGCCCTAAGGACCCGAGAAATTGTTGGAAAACCCCGTCAGTGTGGCGCGTATCAAGCCGCACAAACTGGCCCTTGAGATCGGCCAGCAGGGACGTTGCGAGCGCGACTGCATCGCTTCCGAGCTCCGCCGTGATCGGCCCGATGACGTACCCCCGTCCGAACCTTCGCCGCATTGCGAAGCCGACCACTTTCCCCGCACGCTCGATCACTCGAATATCCGATATCGCCAGCAGTCCCGACAAAACCGCAGTCCGGTCGGCGTCGTAGGACATCTGGTCGAGCTCCAGCACTTTGGAAAAATCTCCAGGGGCGAAATCCCGGATCGGGGCAAAGGCAATCAAGTCGACCTTCAGCACACCTTCGTACTTGAAGACCGGCTCACCTCGTTTCGCGCCGAGCCCGCGATAGAAAAGTACGTCGCCCTGGCAGGCATTGAGGAATGCCCTTGGGCCGCCACTTCGTTCTACGGCCTCACGTGCCAACATATCGGCAAGACCCGAGGAGCGGAGCTTTGGATTTGCGATAACCATGCCGACCGCGGCGGCGCCATCGCCGTAGGGAAAGCACATTGCCGAGCCATGCACGCGCTGCATTTCGTCGACTGCAACGATCCCGATGCCTGTCTCCAGGTTCGCCGCCCAGTCGGACCGACGGTGAGGCCAGCCCACACAAGCTGAAAGGCGATGCAGAGCATCGAGATGGCACGCACGCATTGCAGTGATGCTGAGACAGTAGCTGTCAATTTGGCGCTGAAAGGAAATGTAGGTCATTCTCTGGTTTCCCTGCGCGGTCGGGCGCGCTTGCATCGCGATCATTCGGACCGAATGCACTCGCAGGCAAGGTTGCAGTATTAGGCGCCAACAGCAAGGCCAGGGGAGTTGTAAGCCTCACGACCTTCGCACGACCAAGCGCCGCGATGCAGCATCCAGACGGGCCAAGAAGGTCAGCAGGGCGGACAGAGCTGCCATCGGTCCTTCGGGACTTGCAATGTAAAACGAACGTTTTACATTGCTGCCCATGGACACCGAAGGAGGCTTCCCATGGACATGACGACTAAGCTCATCGCCGCCGCCGAGCAGCTTTTCGACCGGCACGGCTACATGGCCACAGGTATGGACCGCCTGACGGAGGCGGCGGGAATGTCGAGCCGGACGCTCTACAAGCACGCGGGCAGCAAGGCGCAGCTTATGGCGCGCGTGCTGACGGAGCGCGACCGGCGGTTCATGGCTCGGCTTGAGGTGCGGACCGTCGACGCGCTGTTTGCAGCGCTCGAGGACTGGGTATGGGTCGAGGGCACACGAGGATGCCTGTTCCTTCGATCGCGTGCGGAGACCGGTGGCGACACGCCCGAGATTGCGGAGGCGGTCGCTTCGCATAAGGCGGCGTTTCATCGACGGATCGAGGAAGTCGTCGCAGCAGACCTCGGACGTGAAGACCCGGTCCTCGCCGAGCAGGTGTTGGTCCTCATCGAAGGAGCGACCCATGCGGCGGTCTACCGGGGCGCGGACGCCGTATCGGCCGCGCGGGCGGCGGCGGCCATCCTGATCGAGAGGGCGCGAACATGAGCCCCGCCCTTCGAATTGGCGCAACGGGCTTCGGCCTGATCGCGATCTGCTACGGCTTCGCCCGCTTCGCCTTCGGACTGTTCCTGCCGCAAATCGACGGCGAACTCGGCCTTGGCCCCTCGCTCAGCGGTATCATTTCGGGTGGTTCGTTTGCCAGTTACTGCATCGCCATCATCGCATCGGCAGTGCTAGCCGAACGGATCGGTGCGCGGGCGGTCGCCGTGGGGGCGGCCATCGTTGCCGCCGTCGGCATGGCCGGGATCGCACTCGCGCCGTCGCCTCTGATCCTCGCCATCGCCGTGGTGGTGGCGGGATCGAGCACGGGCCTGGCCTCTCCGCCCATGGCGGCTGCCGTTGCGGCCGCGGTGCGCAAGAGCCGTCAGGATCTCACCAACACCGTGATCAACGCCGGGACAAGCGTAGGGGTGGCGTTGTCGGGACCGATCGCCCTCGCGATTGCCGGGCAGTGGCGGCTGGCCTTCGGCGCCTTCGCCGCCGTGGCGGTGGTGCTCGCGTTCGCGGCGGCGGTCTCCCTCCCGGCCTCCAGAGGTGACAAGGGCGCTGGCGGACTGCCTCCCTTGAATAGCCCGGTCCTGCGCCTGATCTCCGCGTCGTTCCTGATGGGCGCGGCCAGCACGGCCCTATGGTCCTTCGGAGGCCAGATCGTGTCGCACCAACTGGGATGGGGGCCCACCGGAACCGGGGTCCTTTGGACCTGCATCGGCGCTGGCGGCATTGCAGGGGCCTGGGCCGGCACGCTCGTCGGCCGGTTCGGTCTCGATCCCGTTCACTGGACTTTCTTGGGTCTGATGTCGACGAGCATCCTCGCGGTCGGATCGGGCGTCGCTACTCCCGCTTTCGCTTTGACCGGAGGCCTTCTCTTCGGCGCGGCGTACGTGATGCTGACGGGGGTCTATCTCGTCTGGGGAACGCACGCCTTGCCGGCCCGCCCTGCAACCGGGCTCATGATCGGTTTCCTCACTATCGCCGTGGGCCAAACCGTCGGCGCACCGCTTTTCGGGTGACTGATGGCGGGTCCGGGCGCGGGGTCGGCTGTGATCTGCTTCGCCGTCATCGCGCTCCTTGCTGGGACCTTTCGGGCGAGAAGCGCAAGCGAGAGCTCGGCTTCATAGCCTCTGAACCGAATTGAGAGCGGTTCGTCCGAATGTCGTGGAAGGGCTCGGAGGGGCCGATCGCTGCGCTCCGTCTGAACGGCAGGTTTCGAAAAACGAACTCAGCGGAGCCAGGTCCGCTTCCTGCGCGCTGCTGCCCGAGCCGAACACCGCATGCGACCGGAGCCTGCTCTAAACCGGTGCGCGACCAGATTTCTGGACCGGCCGAATGAAGCTCTTCGCGCCCTCCCTTCCCCCGCACTGGAATCGCATAAGCGCCATTGAGTTGACGTGAACCGCATAGGATATTCGGAATCTGGTAGGCGCGCCCTTGCCTACGCCACGAATTGATTGATGCCCGCAACAGTGCACGCCTGCATGACATTCTAGCCGCCCTGCGCATCGCTGCCGTTCGTCAGGGGCTCCGCGAACGACGGGTCTCCGCCCTTCGTGTCGGTGCCAGGCGTCATGCTGCGTCTTGCTCGGATGTCGCAGCAGTGCTGGATGTAGCTATGTCCGTTGCCGACGCGGTGCTGGTGCGGGGCGCCCCGCGTCGATGCTCGAACAGGCGTGTGCACCGCACTCAACGTGATACAGAACTTGATCTGGTGGCCACGTAGGGCGCAGAGTGCACGGATTGAAAAAGATTCATTGTAGAGGAGTTCGGCAAGTGATCAGAACCTTGGGCATTAGTGCGATTTTTTCAATTGCTTGGGCTACGAGCTCCCTTTCTGCGATTTGTGACTACCGGCTGAGTAAGTTGATCAGCCCCTCGGGTGCGGTTGTCGTCATTGCAACAGGAGGTACTGGCACAACCGCAGGTCCCGCTGCCATGGCCTTAGGGGGACTTTACTTCTTCCCCCACGCCACAAGCGGGGCCTTAATGTTGGGTTCGACGCTCGCAGGCGCTTCGGGAGCAGGAACCATTGGCATCATTGGGGGCAGCGGATTTGCGGCGAGTGTGCTTGCGGTACTCACCGCACCGATCACTTTGATCCTTGCCGCTGGCACCACCGTCACGGTCGGTGGACTGGAAGCTGGCTGCTATTTTGTCGACGAAAGGATCACCGAGAACGAAGAAATACTCAAAATCTTAAGGCAGCTTTCGATCACTGCGAATGGAGATTATTTCAAATTTTTTGAAGTGAGCGACAAGGACGAGGCCGAAACGGGCATAGCCAGCCGAATTCGCATCCCTGATGAAGACGGGCAGTATAGTTTCTACAAAGTGGAAGATCTCTACATCGTAAACGGTGAACTAATGCACCGAGATTGGTTTTTCGATACGTCTCTTGGAAATATCGCGGCCGCATTGGTTGAATCCCAATAGCTGTCCTATTGATCCAGACCCATCCGCTTCAAGCTGGCGCCTAACCGCCAGGATCACTGCATCCTCTCCGTCCATCCGGTGGAGCGCTGCGCTTGTTAATCTGTAGAATGTACTTGTTGCGGCCGATCACGTCGATTGGTGAGGATGAGGCCACGCTGAACCATGTGCCCCCTTCGTCCGCCGAGCGGCCGATCCATTCAGTCTCGCTGCTGCGCCTCAAGGCAATGCCCCGATTTGAGTGGGCTGGCCCGTTTCGCTGCGCGCGGTTTCCAGGGGCAGCTCCAGCCGAATGCACGTGCAGCAGACACGCGGCAGAGCCAGGGCAAGTTGCGGCTGGAGCGCGCAGTTGCGCTCGATCACAAGCTAGGAAGAGCAGGTCCGCTGAGTGAGATCGCGACCACCGATGTCGCCGCAGCGTTATTTTCAGTTCGCTCCGCAGCACTGCTTGTACTTGCGCCCGGAACCACAGGGGCACTTGTCGTTTCGACCTGGTCGGGCATTCCGCGCTTGAGTGCGCTTGGTACTTTTTAGCCCCAAGACGACCTCTGGGCGAGTGGCGCAGAGGATCGACATAACGCAGTTCGGAATGAGATCAGGTGCTTCCACATCAAGTGCGTCGATCTCTTCCTCTGAGAACTTGCTGACTCCCTCGTACACGTCCTGCAGGGCCATCAAGAAAATCAGGGACGATTGGGCTTCCTCATCGGCCTGGTCGAGGATGTCACTCCATATCTCCGGTCGGAGGCGCATCGCGCGCGTGAAGCCGTCGATCCATGGCTCCCAGAGGGTGTCGTTGCTGTTCTGGTCGATCTCGTAGATCGGTTCGATCCACGGCGACTTGAGGAGTTCTGAAGCGATGGAGTTGTAGTGTGCCATCACTGCGGAGATCGTGGTTTCCGCGGTAGCGGCATCTGGAAAGTTCGCTTCGCCCGTCTCGCCCCACACATGAGGCAGCCAATCAGAAGGGGGAATCGCGCTGGGGCAAGCAAGTATGCCGGTGATGTAACCATCGAGTTCGCTCAGCGTCATAGGCATGTTGTCATGCGGCAAGGCGAACAAGAGCTCGCTAAGATGGTCGAGGTCCTGATCTGAGATGCCCATCGTGTGTCTCCCTCACGCTAGGCTGTGCGTAGCTGCCGAGATGAAAAATGGCAATCGGCCCCGCACCAAGCCCTTACTTTCGGGAGTGTCCGTCATGCAGCCCTTTGCGGACAGTCGTGCCAGGCCCAACATGCCGCTTGCCTTCGACACGACGGGCGGGAACCGGTCATTCGCTGCAGTGCGAAAAGCAGTCTGTTGAAAGACCCAAAGCTGACATGCTCAACCGAACCGTAAGCGCTGTCACCGCGGCACGCCTGTTCAGCTTGACGGGTTGAAGTTCCATGGCAGGAGCTCGTCGATCCTGCTG
>NZ_JADFFK010000047.1 GCF_015223355.1 Salipiger mangrovisoli
CTATGTCAGAAATTAGCCCTTGTGGGGTCGATTTGCTCTTGACACCCCTTGCGCACGCTTATGCTTCGTTTTGCGCACTCATATGCTTGCTCTGACTCTATGTAAAACCCACGAAAAATAGTCCATTGGCGGCCTTTCCGCCTCCATAAGTTATTGAAACATAACAACCGAAATCACCAAAACTGACCTTGAGGCCGCCAGATGGCCATTTCACCCAGAGAAAATGGCCATCGAAAGTTCGTAAAAAAATGCCGCCCGAAGGCGGCATGATCTGGATTCCAGGGAAAGGTCAGGTTCTGCGGGTCAGCCCATCAGGAAATAAGAGTCCTGGGAAAGCCCGGACGGCGGGGATTCGAGCAGCGCCTTGATCTCCTCCGGATCGACAACCACGGCCGCGAAGCCGTGTGCGCCGGTCACCCGGTAGACCCGCTTCAGATGGCCGAGGAACATCAGTTCGAGGATGAACTTCACCCTGGCGCGGGATTTCTCGGCCGACTTGGAGAGATGGACAAAGCCCTCGGGCGCCTCGTCGACCGCCTGGAAGTTCGTCTCCGGAAACCGAAGGATCGGCTTCACACCCCGGCCGTCGACCGCCTTGCCGATCTTGCTCGCCAGGGCACGGTGATCCTGCACGCGGTGCAGCTGCCCGATCTCGATGAGAAGCGCGACCAGCGGGCGGGAAGCTCCAAGCATGCTCGGCAGGCGCGTGACCGGGACAGCATGCTTTACGACATCGATCAGATCGCGTGCTGCGGTGTAGTCGACCACGAGCCGGTTGCTCCCCTGCTCCGCTTCCTCCGGGCTTAGCAGCCCCGCGACCTGCAGGACGTTGCGCAGCGTTCTGGCGTCGAGACCTTCAGCCTTTGCGATCGACGCCACGCTGCAGAGGTGGGGATCAGTCACCGGCTTGCCCAAAAGCATGTGCCCCTTGCTGAGCGGGGTGGTCTCGAGGATCACATCCCGGAGCATGTCGCGAATAGGCCCCGGGTTCTTGGACAGTCGGCTACCGGAGAGCCAGGCATGCAACATGCCGAAGGCCGCGCGCGGCGCGGCTCTTTTCCTTCGGGATGCCGTGACGCGCGCCATGAGATACTCCCGGATCGCCGCGCCGCCTTCCGACACGATGGGCCAGCCCGCACGCCCGGCCGCATCCCACATGTCCTCGCTCATGTCAGAGGCTTTCAGCTTCGGCCCAAAGGCCTCAAGGGCGCCCAGCATCTCGGTCGCGCGCACCGCCTGGTCGATATCCTGACCATCCAGCCATGCGGGCCCGGGGCAGCCCTCCAGACGCGCCACCGCGTAGGCCTGCAGCGGCGAGACAACGCGGGCACGACCCGGCACCCGCCGCTCGGCATCGATCAAGGACGTCATGGCCTGCAGCTCATGCGCGATGTCATCCCACCTCCCCGACCGCAGATCCCGGAGCGCTGTTCCGTGGAGTGGACAGGTCCGCACCGGAGCCAACCGCCAGATGAGCCGGTGACGCAGCACGGCACCCGGCAAACGCGCCCCGGTGAGATCATCGTCCAAGCAGGCAGGACAGATCCGTGTCACAGGACCGGTCATGAACTCGGCCGCGAACTCGAGCCCCCGCAACTGGTAGCGCCGCCCACCAACTGCGCTGACCGTATTGCGCAACACCGCTGCGGGATCGTGCCCCGCCCTCTCGCACAGACGCAGGACCGCCGGCTCGTCGCCCCGCGCGAGGTCCACGAGGGGAATGCCGAGGTCCGTCAGGAACGACAGAACGCGATCGCGGGTATGGAAGGCGGCCTGCCGCGCCGCCCAGGAGAGAGGCGTCTCATCATCGACAAACGGCAGCAAGGGGAAAAGCGTGCTCATGGGGCCGCCCTCACCGCTTTTTCCGTCGAGGATGCTCTTCCTCCTCGACCGCATCGGGTTTCAGGAGCCAGTAGTGCTCGGCGTAGAAGACGTTGTCGGCGGCCGTGCAGGCCTCGTTCATCGCGTAGGCGGCAGCGAAATGCCCGATATCCAAATCGTCGTCGCCGCGCTCAATGGCGAATTCCATGGCCTGCAGCAGCAGCTCGAGCGCCCGTCCGAACCGATAGCGTGCCCCGTGGAAGATGCGTCCGATCAGATCCGCTTCGATCGGCGCCCCGAGCCCCACCCGCTCGCAGTATTGAGTGATGACATCGCGGAAACTGTCGCCATCGACCTGCTCAACGAGATCGGGCAGCACCATCGCGGTGAACCTGCGCTGCACCTGCGGATCCGTACGAATGACCTTGGCGAGATCTTCCGTGCCGGACAGGACCACGATGACGGCATCGTCACCCTGCATCAGGGATTTCAGCGCCCTCAGGATCAGCTTGCGGTCCGCGCAGAAGAGGTCCTGCGCCTCGTCGATCCAGAGCACAGAGATCCCGAGAAGCTGCAAGCGGTGACGCAGGTCCTGCCAGAGCGACCAGGCCTCCTTGCGCGGGTTCGCATCGGGGTAGCCACTCTCCGCCAGCAGTGCGAGGGTCATACTCTTGAACGTCGCGGGGCTCGGCACCGAACATCCAAGATAGCGGGGGCGCCCGTATTCGCCGTCCTGCAGTACCGTGAGCTTGGACAGCGTGCGCTCCAACAGATGGGACTTGCCGCTTCCCGGCCCCCCGATCAGCATGACCCCGCGAGTTTCCCCGGTCCGGGTGAAGCGCTTGGCGACAGGGGTCAGAGCCCCCTGTTCGTCCGTAGCAAGAAGGCGCGTCGTGTGCATTGCCGCCTCGGCATCACGCGCAGAACCGATGTGGAGGCTGCGGACCCGTTCCAGGGCGCTCTTTGCGGTATCAGCTTGTGCCATGATCAGTCCTCCTCGATGGTCATGTTGGATTTGGGCGAGGTGGGCGTAACGCCGCGCGCTTTGGCGGCCCGCTTCGCGGGTTTGGCGGGAGTCTCCGGCGTGGTGGGTTTCTCAGCCGCCACGGTCAGCTCGGAGGATGCGGGAATCTCCATGCCGAGACCGTCTTTCGCCTGGCGCAGTTCCTTGCGCTCAACGAACTCGATGCCGGCCAGAAGCTTCTTCTCTTCCTTCGCGCAGCGTTTCTCGGACCAGTCCTCGAGGTTGAGGCCAGCCGCGGCCATCGCGGCTTCGTTGCGCGCCTTGATCGCCGTGATGGCGTCACGGACGGCGACGTTGTCGAGGCGGTTCGACTTCGGGTTCGCGTCGCGAACATGACGCACAGCCGTCAGCCAGGTCTGGGCCGCGACACCTTGCAGCGACGAGTCGAGCGCAGGCACCACGTACCAGGTCTTGCCCCGTTTGACCGAGATGGCGCCGATGTCCTTGGGGTGCCAGCGCACGGAAACCTTTTCCGGCTCTTCATGGCGGAAATGCTGCTGGGCTGCTTCGGACTGGTAGCGAACGCCCAGAATGGTGATGCCGGTCTTGTCGAGGCGATACTCGCGCTCCTGGCCGAAGCACAGCCGCATCATCTCCGCATCCGGCGGCGGCGTCACGCCATGCAGCTTCGACAGGCGACGCCAGGCCTTCACCGGGGTTTCGCCGCCCAGCCCGTGATGGGGCGTGTTGTGGTAGATGTCGATCACCCACCGCAGCAGCGCGAAGGTGAAGTCGTCCAGGGTCAGCGCTGCGCGCTTCTCGGGATCTGCATCGCCCTTTTCCATGATGCTGGAGAACGTGTGGCCCGACAGACGCGGCGCGAAGTCGCTCCGGAAGCTGCCGAATGCGCGCTCGATCGTTCCGCGGTTCTCCGGCACACCGTTCATCGCCATTTCCCACATCACGCCGAGATCCTCAGCCGCCATGCGGAAGCGCATCGACTTGAAGGCAGAGCCACCATCGAAGACGATCAGCTCGGGCGTGCCATGCATGTCCCAAGGCGTCAGGGCCCCGACAGCGTCCGCCCACGCCCCCTTGTTGGTCGTGATCATCTGCAGGAGTTGCACAGCAGCCTCGGAGTTCGCAGAACGGCTTAGGACCATGCCGACGATGCAGCGTGTGGCACAGCAGATCGCTGCGGTAAGCGTCCAGCGATCCTTGGCCTTGGCCTTGGCCTTGTAGCGGGGATCTCTGTCGTCGCCTTTGATGTAGAGGCCGAGTTGCCGCTTCTCATCATCGCTAAGCATGCCGTAGATGTTTTTGCTCTCGAGCAGGGTCGAGACGTCCACCGTCCATTCGTCGATCTCGACGCGTTCCAACGGGCGAGTCACGCCGAGACCATTCAGAACTGGCCGGAACCTTTTGCGGGCTGCGGCCTCGCCATTACGGGCTACTTCCACGCGAAACGGATCCAGTGCCCGGATCGCCCGACGCACGGTCTCGCGGCTCGGCACGCTGAGATGATCTCCCTCTTCGGTATAGTGTTCGTTGCGCTCATGGATGGCCAACGCGACATTCTCGTAGATTTGCTGCATCGTCGGCTTGTCGCGCGACAGATACCCTTGCACTTCCTCGTGCATGATGGCGGCCACCTCGGGGTCGAGACGGGTCCCCCGCCATCCGCGCCGATCCATCTTGTCCAGATGGCCGATCAGGTTCAGATCGTTGCGCTCTGCAAGCCACCTGCGCAGCGTCCGAGCACTGGGCGCCTCTCCCATGTTCTCGGAGGGCAGAACGTTCATGGCACCACAAGGAATATGCTTGGACGCCAGCTGTGTCGCACGGCCCACCAGCATGTCCATGGACGCGTCAATGGACGCATCGGTGAATTTCATCAGATTCTCGCGATGCATGTCGATCGCCGCCTGACAATAGGCATCCTTACGAACGAAACGGCGCAGCGGCCGCCCGGAAAGTGCGGAAAGCGATACACCATGTGCCAACTGCCGCTTACGCGCGGCGTCCGGATTGAAGTAGTTCCGTTCGACGCGGATCCGCCCCAAGCTGCCCAGACGGGAAAGATCCTGGTGCGAGAACTGCCGGGAAAAGCCCGTGTCGTCATCCTGGGTCATAACAACCCCAACCTCGGTTTCCATGTTGAGGCGGAAGGCCGTGCCGTCCACAGTGACTCGGTCGAAGCGGCCGAAGGCATAGCGGGAGTTTTCGGTGGTGAAGGAGAGATCCATTTCGAAGTCCTTTTCGGATGTCTGGCGCTGCACAGGGCAGCAGGAGAGAGTGCGGTCGCCGCGCGGCACCGCTTGGAAGTTTGATGAGTTGGGTGATTCAGAGGGGAGTGGTTAGTAGGCTCAGAGCGTCGGCAGTTCCGTGCGGTCCACGTGCCCTAAGCCGTCATTTCCGGAGCAGATTAGTCGTCGAGCGGCTGCAAATTAGAAGACACGATAAGACGCGTCTCGAGGTCGATAGCTGCATGAACGATATAGCGGCCCCACTCGTCGGGCTTATGCCGGTTCAGCTCAGGTTCTTGATCAAGCAACCACCGCAGGTCGACGACATACTCGTCGATTTCGATCCTCTCCCCCACCTGCGCAACGGAGCCCTTTTGCTTGTTCAGGCCGGAGCGCGCTGCTTCGCGAATAGCGGATTTAGTTTGAGAGACGGTCATACGCGGGCCTCCTTTGCTTTGAACACCAGGCTGGAGCGCTCGATCCGCTCGTAGCTCACCATCTGGAGGTGCCCGGACCGGATCAGCCGAACGAGCGCGCGGAAGCCCATCCCTTCAAGGCCGGTTTGCTCAACCAGGCTTTCGATCGTGACGACACCGGCCATCTGGCCGACAACATCCCGGGCCACAGGATCGCCGAAGCAGTCCGGTCGCCGCACCGAATGGAAAAGCTTCGCATTGAAGAGCTCGACCGGGCAGACATCCCGCTCGGTGAACAGACGGAAATCGTCCAGAACCCCCTGAGCGATGGCCTGCTCTTTGACGCGGGCCAGCTGCGCCAGATAAGCGTCCTTCACCCGCCCCAACGGACGTACGGCATAGCCGATGACGGTCCCGTCGCGCTCGGTGGCGACAAGGTCGATGTAGTGTTTGTGGATCTCGCCATCTTCATCGAACCACTCGAAAAGGACTTGCTCAACAAGCTTCTGCACTTCGGGGCGCGCTGCCAGCAACAGCGTCCCTTGCCCCTCAAGATGGCTTTCTACCCCGGTGCGAAAACCCGGGCCGGAGCCCAAGACGATGCCGCCGGTGAAGTGTTGGGTCGAACCGACCTGGGTGGCACGGTTGCCGCGGCTGGGTTCGGGCAGGCGGACGCCGCCGCCAATGGAAAGGTCAGACATGATTTCTCCCGCCCCGAGAAATTGACATTCTCGGGCTATGACGATCTTAGAAATGCGCGGAGAGCCGTCCTTGTCCTGGCGATAGCATCATGCTAATCAGCAGGTGCAACACAGGGATCGGGCTTTCGCACGGTTCATTCGGGCGCAAAGCGCCTATATCTGGTTTTGGGTGTTTGAGCCTCTTTGGACAGTTTCTTCCGATGAGCGCCTGCAACCTGAGTGGAACTGAGAGATCAGAACCGCGTCAGGAGATCAGCCGCATATTCGGGAATTGCCCATAGAAGACGAACGTTCCCCATGTCCAGACCGCCGGGAGTGCGGGGTTTTGGGGACCGAATTTTCGCAAATTCCGGCCTCAAGATCGGAAAGGCACATGCCTCCGATATTCAGGTCATCCAGCAGATTTTGCGAAAAGATGACCGGAAGATCTTTAGCACCGCCCGAAACGCGGGCGCTGTGAGCTTCAGAAAATTTTCGAATGGTCATTTTCATCGGGATAACTCTGTGGATAGTTGAGAACGCACGCCAATTCAGCGGCGCAAATCATGAAATCACTCCGATTTCGCGAATCGAATTCGGCAAATCATTCGGCTTTCCGGGCCAGGAAGGCGCCGGGATTCGGTCAGGACGCGCCGCTGCGGGCGAGCTGAGACAGCCGCCGGAAGAGCTTGTCGGACAGGATCGTCCGCCGCTCCCACTCCGGTGTTTTCAGATCCCTGGCCGCATCCCCAAACCAAAGCTTCAGACTGCCCCTGTCGGATCGGTGCGAGAACACGGCATGCGGCCCGTTTGAACTGACCTCGACAGAGACCGGGGCAGAGTTGAACCCATCATCGGCACCATTGAACCCCTCCTCGAGCCAGTGGCCGCAGAATGCGCCAAAGGTGCGATGCAGCTGCAGGCCAGCCACAGGCAGCCGGTTCAGGGCATCAAGCAACTTGCTCTCCCCTCCCGCATCGCAGTTGGCTTCCCATTGGATATGGCCGTCAAGAAACAGGTTCCCGCGCACAAGCCGAAGCTGCGAGAGTTCCCGCACGGCCTCAGGCGCATCCTTGGTCTCTAGCCCCATGACAAGGGCCACGGTGAGATGAAAGATATCCTCCCCCGTCATGTCCGCCGCCGCCCGGCCACGGCCGCCAGGCGTTCGCAGTCCGGCCCGCGCCATGGCACGCGTCATCGCGTCGACCTTGTTGGGGTTCAGGTCGAACCGCTGGGCAAGCGCCCGCACCATTTCCCCTTTCGTCGCCATGAGAACTGCCCTCGTGAAGTGTCGTTGGGAGCGTTATGCCACCCGACAGATCACGCGTCAAGTTTACGGTAAAAGTTTTTCCGTAAAATATGCGATCGACCAAGCGCGGTCTGAATTTACGCCCCGCGCGCCTCGAGCGGCGCACCGCAGCACCGGCACACCGGGCGCTTTGCCTTAAGTTCCTCAAGGCGGTGCAGCGGCGCGCTTTCCACAAAGCGCCGGACCCTCTCAGGGTCGACGCGAGCACTGCGCGCAGACTCCCGGTAGACCAGCCAGCAATGGACGGATCCCACGACGCTGATCACCATGCCAGCTATGCAGATCAACGGACCAGTCATGCGCTTCCCTTTCTGGAGGTCATCCTGGGCACAATCAAATGGCACCCGCCCACAAAAGGCTGCACCCTGACCGATGGCGTGTCAAATCCGCGGAGGCATGGTCGCGTCATAGAGCCAGCGCGCGCTGCAGATCTTCATGTTCGAAGGCGCTGGCCATGCGGTTGATTTCAGCCGAACGCGCACCGACCGACCTCGCGGCCTCTCGCCAGGTGGCGGTGACCGTGGCCACCTCCTTGATGATTGCGCGCGCCTGCGCGAGCGTCAGGGCGAAGTATTCTGAAGCCTCTTCCAGCAGCTCGAGCGAGCAGGTGCCCTCGTCGAGATCGATATTGGTGGTCAGCACCCGCGCCTTGATGTCGGTCGGCACCGGATTGAGATCGTAGGCCGGCGACAGCGACCATCCCGCCTTGCCACGCCATAGGAAGCCGTGGTTGCGCAGATGATCGTCGACATTGGAGATCAGCACGCTGAAGACGACGCGGCGATACAGGGCCTGGGCATCGGTCTTGCCCTGTGCGCCATGCTCGGCCAGAGCGTCGACGATTTCGGGATAGCTTCCGCGCTCGCCATCCTTGGCGCCCATCATCGCCATCGCTGACAGGAACGGGATCCGCACGGCGCCTTCGCGATCGAACCGCCGCGACAGCATGACCTTCTTGCCCGCCACATCGACGAGTTCGTGGTGCGGCGTGACGATACCGGCCTGGCCGGCCAGTCGGAGGGCAATCTCCTCCCATGTCTCCATGCTGTATTCGTCGGTTTCCTTCGGAAACTTGGCGATGGAGAAATGACCATGCTGATCGATGACCGAGGCCTTCGGACGCGCTCCGCCGAGTGATGAGCCAGGCGCAAAGATGAGCTGGAGGTCGTCGTCGGTTTCCTCATCCCGCAGGATCCGTTCGGTGACCTGCAGGAGGCGTCCGAGCTCGATCAGGGCGGGAACCCCCGCGCGGATCGGTGCCAGGAACGGTTCCTCGCCCACCCGCCGAAAGCGAAGCGCGCCAAGCCGGGTCTCGTCAGCGACACCCAGGAGATAATCGCTTTCGGTCAACGTGCGCACCGCACGGCGATCCCGTTCGGCGCTGCGTCGTTCCGCGCGCTGCATCAGGCGGCGCCCCCAGGTGTCGGGCGCGGAGTCGCCAATCGAGCCAAAAGTCGACAGCCCCGCCGGTGGAGCAAAGGCGCCACGCGTAATGGGGAGAGCAGGCTCAAGCGAGAACCGCTCCGCATCCTTCAGCCAGGCGGGATCGTACTCGAACAGGATGGTCTCACCACCGCGGACACGGTTGCTGTGCGCCAGTCCGACAGGGTGAAGGCGGCCATTCAGATCGACGTGAACTTCGAAATCAGCCATCGCGCGACGGTCCCGCTGGCCGCTTGAGGTGGACACTCTTCGGCAAGTCGGCACTGGCCAGCGCCTGGCCGACGCTGTCGTTGGCGATATCCGCAACCTGGCTTAGCCCCTCCAGTAGCCCAAGCGCCTGGAGGACGCTGGCATAGATGCCGATGCTGACACTGGTGTCTCCGGCCTCGATCTTCTGGAGTGTCGACCGCGACGTGAAAGCTCGCTCTGCTACGACGGCCATCGGCAACCGCCGACGCCGCCGGGCGTCCTGGATGTCCGCGCCGAGCTTGCGCAGCGCGCGCCGCACAGCGGCCGGAGGATTGTGAGGTGTTGGCATCTGTCAGCTTCGCACTACATAATGAGGATATTTGTAGCACGAAGATTACAATTCCTGAAGGGGCTATGTGGCGCAGCTCAACGCCAACTGGTTGAACTGTGCGCCCTGAATTCGTCTATGGGCTATAGTGGGTCGCGTACCGAGAACCATGTCACCATCGGGAGCAATGCAGACCACCCCAACCGCGCCTTCGTGATCGGCCCAAATTAGTGGGGTCAAACTCTCGCGAGCTCCCCAGCGGCTCCGTGCGTGGACACGCCAGTCTTTGCCATCACAGGTTGGCTTCGCCACCTCGACCGCAATCGCACCAGGGGCTCGCCAACAGCAGGAAGTTATAGTTACTTCCTGACTTTTGATTTTTACCTTGACCTTTAGGTGACTTTCCACCTATACAGCCTTTATGAAGCCCGGAGATACCCCATGCACATGACGCACCACATCACGAGCAGGATGAACCAACGTGGCATCCGCAAGGACCTAATCGATTTGACACTCGACCTCGGCGACATAGAGGGCGACAAGATCATCCTCTCGTCGAAAATCATTGATAAAGAACTGAACGACCTTCAGCACCGGCTCAAGATGCTCTCAGATGCTCGCAAGAAGGGTGGCATCGTTGTGGTGGCCGATGGCGACCAGCTGATTACCGCCTACCACAAGAACAGCTTTAACGCTAAGCTCGCCAAAAATAGTTAAGCCCTACCTCTGAGGTAAGCATGAAAATCCAGGATCTACTCCACCAAACGCGTGACGCCATGCGACCCGAAGAGGCCTACGCGCTTCTCGTCGCCATGGCCGCCAATCTGAAGTCCGGTGGATCAATGGACGAAATCACAGTCAGCGAGCCCCGCCACAGGGACGTTCTGCCGCTCCTCGAAGGGTCCGCGAAGGCCCTGCTGGCCCTGGAGCCGGCGGAACGCTTTCGCACCCTCATCGACTTTTTCGAGTCACCTGCGGCGGAAAGGACCGATCATGGCTGGCTCCGTGCGGAAGCAGTCGATCAGATCATCACCCTGATCGATGGGGCGCTAAGCGTGCGCTTCTCCCATTTGGCAAGCTTCGTACCCTGCCTCACCTATGCGCACCAAATGGCACTTGCAGGGAATTCCCCAGACATCCGGTTCACCTGGATCAACGAGGGAGAGTGCCAGCTGATGCGGGATATGGCCGCTACGCTCGACCTTGAAGGCATCATTACGGTCGAGTTGGAGTGGCCTTGGGAGCGCCGAAGAGCCGGCGACGCAGATGTTGAGATCGTGCTTCCCCCGTTTGGCATGCCGATCAAAGACCTGGAAACCGTTCCCAATCGAACGCTCGGCCTTCTTGGGCTCCAAGAAGGGCGAAAAGCCCGCCTCAACGTGGAAACGGTTTCGATCGCAGATGCAATCGAGAATACCCGTGGCCGAGTTATCCTAAGTGTTCCGGAGGGTGAACTGTTCCGCATGGTCGGGACTGAACCCGTTGCCAGACGCGCCCTGCTCGACAGCGGTCGCCTGCGGGCCGTCATGGGCGTACCGTCGGGAATGATGTTTGCCAATACCTGGATCAAGACCAGCCTTCTTGTCATCTCTGCCGCAGATGCGGCCTCCAGTGCCGTGCGCTTCATTGATCTGGGGCACGGGACACTGTCTCAGAAAGGCCGCCGCGGCCGCGCAGAAATTCTGGATGACGTCTCCTGGCGCGACATCCTGAAGGGCGAGACACCGGAGGACCGGACACTCGCTCGGGATGTGAAGCGCGACGAGATCCTCGAGAACAACACCGTTCTGGTGCCGGAGCGCTATCTGAACGTCGGCACGCGTGAACAAATCGATGCGCTGCTGGCCCAATCCGATGTAGCCGAACTCTCGGAGGTGGTCGACCTGGTCCGCCCAGTCACGATCTCTGCCGACGAGGAAGGAGAATACACCCTGCTCGAGGCCGCGCCCGGTGACGTGAATGAACGAGGTTTCGTCTCAACTCCCAAACGGGAAATCACCGTCGATCGGGCGAAGTACAACAAGGCCTTCAACCAACAGCTCCGCCCCGGGGACGTACTCCTGTCGATCAAAGGAACCATCGGTGTCGTGGGTCTGGTGCCTAGTGATGTCCCGCGTGAAGGGGAGGGCACGATCTGGACGGCTGGTCAGTCTCTGATGATCCTGCGCCCGAAGAAGCGCGTGAACATGAGCAGCCTGGCACTCTACGAGTACCTCTCGAACGACACCGTCCAGGAATACATCAAGTCGATTGCCGGCGGCGCTGCCATCCAGACCCTTGCGATGAAAGACCTCAAAGGGTTTGCGATCCCCATGCCGGATGAAGAGACCGTGCGGTCCATTGAGGAGAGTTTTGCAGAGCGGCAAGCGATCTTCGATGAGATCGATGAGATGAAGATGAAACTGAAAGAGGTGCGCAGCCGCGGATGGCCGCACGACCTCCTGCGAACTGACGGCTGAACAAGAGGCGCAGTATCCACAGGTATTCGACAGAAAACCATTTCAATCTATTGAGGTAGCCCCCTACATTGAAGTTGAAGGCCGGACTGTGGATTTGAGCCAGGCGAAAATAATAAAATATGAAAGACCGATAGAGAAAAATGGCTGACACGATTGAAAAGACCCTTTTTGCCGCAGCTGACAAAATGCGCGGCGCCATGGACCCCGGTGAATACAAGCATGTGGCCCTGGGCCTGATCTTCCTGCGGTATGTATCTGCGGCCTTCGAGGCCAAGCGCGAAGAGTTTTCCAAGGACGAATACATCGATCTCGAAGATCACGAGGAGTACGCCGCCGAGAATGTGTTCTGGGTGCCGGAAAAGGCCCGCTGGTCCCGCCTTGCGGCCAACGCCAAGGCGAATGACATCGGCGTGCAGGTCGATGACGCCATGCGCGAAATCGAGAAGTCGAACCCCACGCTGAAGGATGCCCTTCCCAAGGTCTACGGCAAAGCCGATCTTGACCGGTCCATCGTTACCGGCCTGATCGAGATGTTCACCAACCTGCAGCTTCACGGCACCCGGTCGGACTTCGACCTGATCGGACGTATCTACGAATACTTCATCGGCGAGTTCGCGACATCCGAGGGCAAGCGCGGCGGCGAGTTCTACACCCCGCGCTCCATCGTATCCGTCATGGTCGAGATGATGGAACCCACCTATGGCCGCGTCTATGACCCCTGCTGTGGCTCCGGTGGTTTCTTCGTCCAGTCGGAAAAGTTCATCTCTGCCCATCAGGGACGGGTGGATGACATCGCGGTCTACGGGCAGGAACGCAACCCTGCCACCTTCCGCCTCGCGCGTATGAACCTCGCCATCCGCGGGATCTTTGGCGACATCCGTTGGAACTCCGAGGGCACGCTGTTGAAAAACGCCTTCCCGGATGATCGTTTCGACTTCATCCTTGCCAATCCGCCGTTCAACATCTCAGATTGGAATGGTGATATGCTGCGCGAGGATCAGCGGTGGGCCTTCGGCACTCCACCGGTTGGCAACGCCAACTTCGCATGGATGGCGCATATCCATCATCATCTTTCGGCGAACGGAATTGGCGGCGTGGTCATGGCGAATGGATCGATGTCGTCCATGCAGTCCGGCGAAGGAGATATCCGTCAGGCCATGGTGCAGGGCGATGCGGTGGATGCCGTGGTGGCTCTGCCGGGGCAGCTGTTCTTTGGGACGCAAATTCCTGCCTGCATCTGGATCCTCGCCAAGGACAAATCGAACGGCACGGCCAATGGAGAGAAGCTGCGCGATCGTCGCGGTGAGGTGCTCTTTATCGACGCCCGCAAGATGGGCGCCCTGGTGCCGGGATCGCGCAAGCAAAAGGAGCTGTCGGACGAAGAGATCAAGAAGATCGCCGACACCTACCATGCGTGGCGCGGGGAAAAATCGGCCGACATGTATGTGGATGAGGCAGGGTTCTGTGCATCGGCCGAGATGGATGAGATCCGCAAGCACAACTTCGTCATGACGCCGGGCCGCTATGTTGGCGCGGGGGCGGTCGAGGATGACGGTGAGCCTTTTGAGGAAAAGTTCGAGCGCCTAATGGGGGAACTGCGGGAGCAGTTTGCTGAAGGGCGGCGGCTGGAGGCCGAGATTGAGGCGAAGCTGGGGGGCTTGGTATGAATGGTTGGATCGAAACTCCGCTCGAAGACGCGCTGGAAGTTCTAATCGACTACCGAGGGAAATCGCCCCAAAAGTCGGAGACAGGGATCCCTGTTATCTCAGCCAAAGTTGTCAAATCAGGACGTATCTTGGATGGGATTGAGCAGACGATTGCCCCTGAATATTACGCGGATTGGATGCGTCGAGGCCTCCCGCAAGTCGGCGATGTGGTCATGACAACGGAAGGCCCACTTGGTGAAGTCGCAAGACTTGATGAGACGTCTGCACGGTACGCGCTAGGTCAACGGATCGTAACGATGCGCGGTCGTGAACGCGTGCTGGACAACGGGTTCTTGAAGTATCTCCTGATGTCATCGGGCATCCAGGAACGGCTCCAAAGTCGAGCAACGGGAAGTACCGTTGCAGGTATCAGCCAGAAATCGCTGCGCTCCATGCCCCTGCCACTTGCCCCATTTGCGGAACAACGCGAAATCGCCTCCATCCTCGGCGCACTCGACGACAAAATCGAGTTGAACCGCCGTATGTCGGCTACCCTCGAAGACATGGCGCGCAGCCTCTATCGGTCCTGGTTTGTCGATTTCGATCCTGTGCATGCCAAAATGGAGGGCCGCCAGCCCGCCTATATGGACGAGGCCACCGCCGCGCTTTTCCCTGATCGATTTGGGGATGATGGGCTGCCGGAGGGGTGGGCCGTGTCTTCAATCTATGAGATCTCGAGGGTCCAATACGGAGCGCCGTTCAAGTCAAGTGCGTTTAATGCAGAAAAAAATGGGCGGCCTCTTGTTCGAATTCGGGATCTAAAAAACCAACAAGCAGGTGTCTACACCACCGAGACACATCCTAAGGAGTATTTGATCCAGCCAGGGGATACCGTGGTAGGCATGGATGGTGATTTTACGCCATATACATGGTGTGCAGAGCCCAGCTTGATGAACCAGCGTATCTGTTGTTTCGTGCCTTTGAATGAACGGGACCATGCGTTTGTCAGGTTGGCTATACCGGCTCTTCTTAAGGCAGAAGAGGACGCAGCCGTGGCTACAACTGTCATCCACCTTGGCAAGAAAGATATCGACACTTTCTCGGTAGTTTTGCCGCCTTCTTCGATTCTTCATGCATTCGGCCAAAGAGCAAATCCTTTGCTCTCAAAGATGGTCGCGGCCGGAATTGAGGCCAAGACACTCGCGGCCCTCCGCGACAGCCTTCTCCCCAAACTCATGTCCGGCGAACTCCGCGTTGGTGACGCCCGAAACCAAATCGAGGAGGTCGCCTGATGTTCCGCGTTGACCGCACACAGAACCGCCTGTCCCGTCTTGTTCAAAAACGGTTTTCCGATCTCAACCTGCGTGAGCGGGACCACCTTCAGGAATGGCTGGCCAACCAGCCTGACGCCTTGGGCGAAGAGCTTCTCATCATTCAGAAGGAATTCGATGGTTTCGATGCAACCCGCGAGCGCCTCGACCTTCTGGCACTGGATAAGGATGGCAACCTCGTCATCATCGAAAACAAGCTCGACGATTCTGGCCGCGATGTCACTTGGCAGGCTCTGAAATACACCGCCTATGTGTCGCCACTCAAGACCACCGACATTGTCGCGATCTATCAGCAATACCTCGACCGGTATTGCGGTGGTGGCAACGCAGTGGAGCAGATTTGTGAGTTCATGGAGGTCGAAGACCTGAGCGAGGTCGTGCTCAACCCTGGGAACGACCAGAGGATGATTTTCATCGCCGCCAACTTCAGGCGCGAGGTGACCGCGACCGTTCTGTGGCTGTTGAGCCGTGGCATTCAGGCGCAATGCTTCAAGGTCACGCCCTTTATGCTCGGCGATGAGCTGATCATCGACGTCCAACAGATCATCCCGACGCCAGAAGCAGCAGACTTCATGATCGGGATGTCGTCCAAGGAAAATGAAGAGAAGGCTACCCAGGACACCCAGAAAAAACGCCACAAGCTGCGGTATGATTTCTGGGAAGCCGCGCTGGAGCAGTTGCGGGCCGAAGGGGTCGAGATTTACCGCAACATCAGCCCTGCGCGAAACCACTGGCTCAGCGCCGGATCGGGCGTGCGGTCTTGCCCCTACCAAATGATTTTCTCACGGGATGAAGCGCGCGTCGAGCTGAACTTCGGTCGAGCCGACGCGGTCGAGAACAAATGGCTTTTTGACCAGCTATACGGAGAGAAAGACCAGATCGAGGCTGCCTTTGGTGCGGAACTCACCTGGCGCCGCATGGATGCCAACAAGCAGAGTCTCATCGTGTATGCCAGCCCATTCGATGGATACAATCGCGACATCTGGCCGGAGATAATCACCTGGCTCGTCGACCATATCAGAAAGCTCGAAGCGACGTTCCGGGAACCTCTTGCACGGCTGAACCATCAGCTGCGCAACCACGACGAGGACGGCAACTGATGGCCTTTGCATCCGAAGACGACCTGGAACAATGGGCCTTGGGCGAACTCCAGGGCCTCGGCTTCACCTATGTTCACGGCTCGGCCCTCTCGCCCGAAGCCGATGATCCCGTTCGTGACAGCTTCCATGACGTGCTGATCCTCGCCCGCCTGGAGGCCGCGATCCGCAGCTTGAACCCGCATCTGCCCGATGACGCGGTCCGTACGGCGATCAACGAAATCCGCGACACCAAGTTCGCGGGCGATCTTCTGTCAGAGAACCGCCGTATCCATGATGTGATCGTCGGAGGCGTGCCCGTATCCTGGTTCGAAGGGGGAGAGCAGAAGAACGACATCGCGCGTATCGTGGATTGGGACAACACGGACAACGATTGGCTGGTGGTCAATCAGTTCGAGGTGGTCGGCAAATCCGCCCGTCGGCCAGACGTGATCATCTTCCTCAATGGCATGCCGATCATCGTCATTGAGCTAAAGGGGACTGAAACCGGCAGCCTGAAAGGCGCGTTCAACCAGATCGAGACCTACAAGTCCCAGGTGCCAGATCTGTTCCGCACCAACGCGTTGAACGTCATCTCCGAGGGGGTGACCGCCCGCTACGCCTCTCTTTCGGCCAACTTCGATCGTTATATGCGCTGGCGAACCGTCGATGGCGAAACGCTGGTCGAAGATGGCACCGCTCTTGCTCTCCAGACCTTGATGGAGGGCCTGCTCAACCAGGATGTCATCCTTGAGATGATGAGGTTCTGCACGGTATTCGAGGACGAGGGCAAAGGCCCGATCAAGAAGATTGCCGGCTACCATCAGTTCCACGCCGTCAGGAAAGGCGTGAAGGCCGTTCTCGATGCCCGCGGCGAAGATGGGCGCGGCGGTGTCATGTGGCACACCCAAGGCTCTGGAAAGTCGCTTCTGATGTCTTTCCTTGCCGGCCGCCTGATGCGCGATCCCCGGCTCGAGAACCCGACCCTTGTGGTGATCACGGACCGGAATGATCTCGACAACCAGCTCTTCGCGACCTTCTCGCGCTGTGCGGCCCTCTTTGGGGAAGTGCCGGTTCAGGCCGAAGATGTACCTGATCTTCGTAGAAAGCTTGCCGACCGCCAGGTGGGCGGGGTGATCTTTGCCACCATCCAGAAATTCCGGCCCCCGAAAGGGGAAGTCGATTTCGGTGAGCTGACCGATCGCTCCAATGTGGTCGTCTTTGCCGACGAGGCCCACCGGTCTCAGTATGGGTTCGACGCCAAGGTGAACAGGGAAACCGGTGAAACCAAATACGGCTTTGCCCACCACCTGAGAACGGCTCTACCGAATGCGGTCTATGTCGGCTTCACGGGGACACCCATCGACCTTGTGGGGGCAGACACCCAGGCCGTCTTCGGGGATTATATCGACGTCTATGACATCGCCCAGGCGGTATCGGACGGTGCAACGGTACCGATTTACTATGAAGGGCGCGTCGCCAAGATCGAATTGGCGGAGGACATTGGCGAGATTGTCGATGCCGAGTTCGAAGAGATCATTGAGGAGGCCGAGGCGGACGGTGTCGAATTCGACGAAGCGAGCCGCGGCGCGATGTCTTCGAAATGGACACAGCTTGAAAAGCTCGTCGGCGCCGAGCCCCGCCTGGATGCGGTTGTACAGGATATCCTGACGCATTTCGATGCACGCCTCGAGGCCATGGATGGCGGCAAGGCGATGATCGTCTGCATGTCCCGTCGAATTTGTGTCGAGGTCTATGAACGTATCGTGGCCGCCCGCCCTGACTGGCATTCGGATGAAGATGCCAAGGGGACTGTCAAGGTCGTCATGACCGGCGCCGCACAGGATCCGGCAGAGTTCCAGCCGCACATCAGGTCCAAAGCGCGCCTTGAAACCCTGCGCACCCGCTATCGCGACCCTTCGGATGAGTTGAAGCTCGTGATCGTGCGCGACATGTGGCTGACCGGCTTTGATGCGCCCTGTATGCATACGCTTTACGTGGACAAGCCGATGAAAGGCCATGGCCTCATGCAGGCCATCACCCGGATCAACAGGGTCTTTGACTCCAAACCCGCCGGCCTTGTTGTGGACTACATAGGCTTGGCGGCGGATCTGAAGAAGGCCCTGAAGCACTATTCGAATGCAGATCAGAAACAGACGGGTGTCAGCCAGGATGAGGCGGTCCACGCCCTGCATACCCAGCTCGACATCATGCGCGGGATGTTCTTTGCCGTTCCCTATATGGATGCGGTGAACGGGACGGCGGCCGACCGGATCAGGATCTTGCCGATTGCAATCGAGCATGCCCTCACCTTGAAGGTTGACGGCAAGGAAGCCGTGAACCGCGAGGACTCCAAGAAGCGGTTCATGAAGGCCATCGCAGGGCTCGTGAAAGCCTTCCGTATTGCCGCAGGGACCCATGAAGCTGCGGCTGCCAAGGACGAGGTCGGGTTCTTCGTCGCCATCCAGTCCGCCATTCGCAAAATGGATGCTTCGACCAGAACGGCCCGAACTGCAGAAGATGCCGAAATGGCGATCTCACAACTGCTGAACCGGGCCGTGGCCTCAACGGAAGTGATCGACATCCTGGAAGCCGCTGGCATCGACAAACCGGACATCAGCGTCTTGTCCGAAGACTTCCTTCTGGGGTTGCAGAATACGCCGCACAAGAACCTGGCTGTAGAAGCCCTGAAAAAGCTTCTGAATGGCGAGATCCGCTCCCGCACCCGGACCAACAGGACGCAGAACGAGGCGTTCTCCAAGCGCCTGCAGGACGCCATGGCGCGATATCACAACCGCAGCATCGACGCGGTGCAGGTCATCAAGGAAATGATCGATATGGCGCGACAACTCCAGGAGCAGCCAGAGGACGGTCTGACCGCGGAGGAAGTCGCCTTTTACGATGCTCTGGCGCAAAACGAGAGTGCGCGTGACCTTATGGGCAATGAGGAATTGCGGGTGATTGCCCAGGAACTGGTGAACGCCGTGCAGGCAACGTCATCGGTGGACTGGTGGCGCAAGCAGAATGTCAGGACGAAGATGCGGGTCACGATCCGCAGGATCCTGAAGAAACACGGGTTCCCGCCAGATCTGCAGGCAGAATCCGTGAAGAAGGTTCTGCAGCAGGCGGAAGTGTTGGCAAAGGAATTTGCGTGAGAGAGGGGCAGTTATGACGCAAGAGGATAATCCACAAAGTGAGCCGAGCCACGGGCCGGAACATCTTGAAAGCATCAAGATTGCTCACCTTACCATGCTGCAGGGTGTCATTACTCGGATGGGCGCGAACTCATTTACCTTGAAGGTGTTGATTTCCACCCAGAACTGACCCGGGAGAGCGCGTAATTTCCATTGAGATTTGACCCATGTGACCCTCCCCGCGACGCAGCTTGCAGCGGGGGATTCCGGAGTGATCCACATGGGACTTTTGAACGTCATCCGCCGCATGGCCTTGCGGGAAAAGCTACCGATCCGAGAGATCGCACGCCGAACCGGCCTGTCGCGGAACACCATCAAGAAATATCTGAGAGCAGGCACGATCGAGCCGAAGTTCAACGTTCCGGCTCGGTCGAGCAAGCTTGATCCCTACGCTGAAAAGCTCGCTGCGTGGCTGAAGACGGAGGCTGCAAAGTCACGCAAGCAGCGCCGAACCCTGAAGCAGTTGCATGGCGACCTCGTGGCACTCGGCTACACGGGGTCCTACAACCGGGTTGCGGCCTTCGCCCGAAAATGGCGGGTAGAACGCCAGCGCGAACAGCATACCACCGGGCGCGGCATCTTCGTCCCCTTGTCGTTCCGGCCCGGGGAGGCCTTCCAGTTCGACTGGAGCGAAGACTATGCGGTGCTTGGCGGAGAGCGCACGAAGTTGCAGGTCGCGCATATCAAGCTGTCTCACAGCCGCGCCTTCCGTAAACGCTGTCGCCGCCCCACATTGCCGACGGGATCAGCCATTGCGAGTTGATACGCATCCAAAGAGAAGGAGTGC
>NZ_JADFFK010000048.1 GCF_015223355.1 Salipiger mangrovisoli
GCTCCAGAGCCGAGGCCGCCATGACCGAACATTTCGAAACCGCAATCTCCGTCCTCATCCGCGCCGGAGTGACGTGATGCGAAGCCAGGTCTTGGGGGCCAGGCAAGTGCAGGGGGCTGGACCGAGATGACTTCGGTCACCGAGGTTCCGTCGGCGCGCTTTCACCTTGTTCAAATTGGGGTCGGAGAGGTGCGCTGTCGCGGATAGGTCAAGGAGCAGAGACGCGCCGATCTTTGGGTAGGCCACCATGTTTATTGCATATTTCGACCCTACATGGTGAGCGCGTCGAAATCCTCTCTTTGGCGAGAGTCAAAGAGCCTTGGTGACTGTGACGCCCTTCGGCCGGCCGCCGTTCTCATGACCTCATGTGGTCGTTCGGCATCCCGCGATTGCTGTGCGAAGGCGCTCCGTGCGGGGGCGTGATCTGCGGCAGACGAAGAATGCAGGGCACTTTCGTCACGTCGATCGGCGCATTGGGGAGGTCACTCATCCTCGCCACGAGTGCCGCGATGAGGCTCGGAACGTCCTGCTCGACCATGCCGACATTCTGCGGCAGCAAGGCGCCGAAAGGATCGTAGTCGAAGCTGCCGTAACGCATTGCGGCGGCCTCTGCCGGCGGCAGCGACTGCATCCATTGGACCACGCCTTCGAGGGTGATGGTCGAATTCACGAAAATGCCCCGGGCTTGCGCCGGCATCCTTTCCAGGACAGCGCGCGCCTTCTCGGGCGCATAGCCCGGCATCAGCACGTTGCCTTCGGGCACCTCGATCCCGCGGGCGGCGTGGGCGTCGAGAAAGCCGCGCCGCCGTTCCTTGGTATTGTGATCGTCGAGGCGGCCGCCGATGAAGACCAGCGGCGCCCTGGACCCCAGGTCTCGCTCGCAAGCGTCGAGGATGACGTTCGTGAGGTCCAGGGCACCAGAGTAGCTGTCGGAAATGATCGACGGCGCGCGGCCGCCCGGCAGATCGAGGTTGATCGTTGCGACCCCATTCGCAGCGCAGAGCTCGGCGATATGGTCTGGATTTGTTGCGCCACAGGCCACCAGGCAATCGACCTGGTAGGACAGCAGCCCGCGCGCCGCCTCGACCTCGAGATCGGGATCGCGCTGCGTGCAGGTAATGACCGGAAAGAGACCTTCGGCGCGCGCGGCCTCCTCGAAGCGCTCCGCGATCGCGCCGAAGAAGCGGTTGTCGTATTTCGGGATGATCATGCCGACGATGTTGGATTTCTCGCGGCGCAGGACGCTGGCCTGGATGTTGAGCGCGTAGCCATTCTCCTCGGCGGCGCTCAGGACGCGATCGGCGAGCTTCTGGCTGATTCTGCGCTTCTTCCACGACCCGTTGAGCACGGAGGAGACGGCTGTGGGGGAGGTGCCGACGATCCTGGCCAAATCGTAGATCGTTGTCCGCCTTGAGGAAATTCCGTCACCGGCCGTCATGAGAATGCCTCTCGCAAAGAGTGTTCATTCAGCGATCTTGACAGGATCGAGGGTCGAGAGCAATTATGCTCTATCGGTTGAGCATCGCAATAATACCATGCTCGTCCGATAGAGCGTCCAAAGATGGCGCGCTGGGAGGAGGAACTTGTTCTGGGTGCTGCCGGGCCGCTTGTCCGGAGGACTCCCTCCTTGTGCGCTGCCCGCAGGGCCGGTCTGACATGACAGGAGGAGTAACATGACCCAGACCCGTTTTCTCGCCGCATCCGTGCTGGCGATCGCATCCGCGACCGTGGCGCATGCAGAGGCGACCGTCGCCTTTCTGATGCCCGATCAGGCATCCACCCGTTACGAACAGCACGACTATCCCGGCTTCAAGGCCGCCATGGACAAGCTCTGCCCCGACTGCACGGTGATCTACCAGAATGCCAACGCCGACGTGGCCCTGCAGCAGCAGCAGTTCAACTCGGTGATCGCGCAGGGCGCGAAAGTCATCGTGCTCGATCCGGTCGACAGTTCCGCCGCGGCGGCACTGGTGCAGATCGCGCACTCCCAGGATGTGCAGGTCGTGGCCTATGACCGGCCGATCCCCGATGTACCGGCGGATTTCTACGTGTCCTTCGACAACGAGGGCATCGGTCGGGCCATCGCGCAATCCCTGGTCGACCACCTCAAGGCGTCGGGCGTCGCCGAGGGCGAAGGCGTGCTTCAGATCAACGGCTCGCCCACCGACGCCGCTGCCGGGCTGATCCGCGATGGCATCGACTCCGCGCTCGACAACTCCGCCTACAAGACGCTTTCCGAGTTCGACACCCCGGATTGGGCGCCGCCGAAGGCGCAGGAGTGGGCGGCCGGCCAGATCACCCGCTTCGGCCCTGAAATCAAGGGCATCGTGGCCGCCAACGACGGCACCGCCGGCGGCGCGATCGCGGCGATGAAAGCGGCCGGCGTCGATCCGCTGCCGCCGGTGACCGGCAATGACGCCACCATCGCAGCGCTGCAGCTCATCATCGCGGGCGACCAGTACAACACGATCTCCAAGCCCTCGGAAATCGTTGCCGAGGCTGCGGCAGAAGTGGCGATGAAGCTCGTCAACGGCGAAGAGCCGGAGGCCACCACGACGCTCTACGACACGCCCTCGCAGCTGTTCGTCCCGGCGGTCGTGACGCAGGAAAACATCAAGGCCGAGATTTTCGACAAGGGGATCCAGACCGCTGCCGAGGTCTGCACGGGCGAATACGCCGACCCCTGCGCCGAGCTGGGCATCGAGTAAGCTCCGGGCAAAAGATCGCCGGGGGCAGCACGTTGCCCCCGGTAAAACAGGGAGGAGAGAACATGGAACAGGGTGAACTGATCCTGAAACTGCGCGGCGTGTCGAAGCAGTTCGGCGCGGTGACCGCGCTCAAGGACATCGAGCTGGATGTGCATGCAGGCGAGGTCGTCGCCCTGGTCGGCGACAACGGCGCGGGCAAGTCGACGCTGGTCAAGACGCTTGCGGGTGTGCACCAGCCGACTTCCGGAACCATCGAGTGGTGCGGCACGCCCGTCACGCTCGACAGCCCCGGCACCGCGCTGGCGCTCGGCATCGCCACCGTTTTCCAGGATCTGGCGCTGTGCGAGAACCTCGATGTGGTTGCCAACCTCTTCCTGGGTCACGAGCTGAACCGTTGGGCGTTGGATGAAGTGGAAATGGAGGTTCGCGCCTGGACACTCCTGCAGGAACTCGCCGCCCGCATTCCTTCTGTCCGTGAGCCGATCGCCTCGCTCTCGGGCGGCCAGCGCCAGACCGTGGCCATTGCCCGGTCGCTGCTGCTCGACCCCAAGATCATCATGCTGGACGAGCCGACCGCCGCGCTTGGCGTCGCGCAGACCGCCGAGGTTCTGAACCTCATCGAGCGCGTCCGGGAGCGCGGGCATGGCGTGATCCTCATTTCGCACAACATGGAGGATGTGCGCGCCGTGGCCGACCGCATCGTTGTCCTGCGCCTTGGCCAGAACAACGGCGTGTTCACCGCCGAAACCTCTCATCAGGAACTGGTCGCCGCGATCACCGGCGCCTCTGAAAACTCGGTCTCTCGCCGCATGGCCCGCAAGCAAGGAGAAGTCGCATGAGCGGCGCACAACTCGACCGCGCCGATACGCGCGTCCGCCATGACGAAGGTCTCTCCGGTGCGCTGCGCGCCTTCGTCGACCGCGTCCGATCCGGCGACCTCGGAATGCTGCCGGTCTTCATCGGCCTGCTGCTGATCACGCTGGTGTTCTCGTCCCTGAACCCGGTGTTTCTTGCGCCGAACAACCTCGTGAACCTGCTGTTCGACGCCGCCGCCATCGGCCTGATCTCGCTGGGTGTCGTCTGCGTGCTGCTGCTGGGCGAAATCGACCTCTCGATCGGCTCGATGTCCGGCCTGTCCTCGGCGCTCGTCGGTGTGCTCTGGGTGAACTCGGGCCTGCCGATGATGCTCGCCATCCTCGGGGCGGTCCTTGCAGGTGCGGCGGTCGGCTTCGTCTATGGTTTCCTGCGCAACAAGTTCGAGATGCCGTCCTTCGTCGCCACGCTCTCGGGGCTGCTGGCATTGCTTGGCCTGCAACTCTACCTGCTGGGGGCCACGGGATCGATCAACCTGCCCTATACCTCGCCGCTGGTGAAGTTCGGCCAGATCCTCATCATGCCCGCTTGGCTGTCCTATCTCGCGGCGATCCTGCCGGGTGCCTTGATGGTCTTTTCGGGGCTGAAGACGATGAAGCGCCGGCGTGACGCCAACCTCTCGAGCCCGGGACTGTCGGTGCTGCTGGTGAAGGCCGGCGTGATCACCGTGGCTCTTATCGGCTGCGTCGCCTATCTCGAGCAGGGCCGCGGCGTGCCCTATATGTTCGGTGTCTTCACCCTCTTCGTCGTCGCGCTCGACTATGCGCTGCGCCGCACGCAATGGGGGCGCTCCATGTTCGCGGTCGGCGGCAATGCCGAGGCTGCGCGCCGCTCCGGCATCTCGGTGAAGAAGATCCGCCTGTCGGCCTTCATGCTCTGTTCGTCGCTGGCGGCCCTCGGGGGTGTCTTCGCCGCCTCCCGCCTCGCCTCCGCCTCGCAGCAGGCCGGCACGGGTGACGTGAACCTGAACGCGATCGCCGCGGCGGTCATCGGGGGCACCTCGCTCTTTGGCGGGCGCGGCTCCGCCTGGTCGGCACTGCTCGGGATCATCGTGATCCAGGCCATTTCCAACGGTCTCACGCTGCTGAACCTTTCCTCGAGCCTTCGCTACATGATCACCGGCGGCGTCCTCGCGATTGCCGTGATCGTCGACAGCCTCGCCCGTCGCTCCCGTGCCTCGCATGGCCGCGCATAAGGACAAGACCATGAAACTGAACGGCAAAGCGGCCGCCATCACCGGCGCGGCCAGCGGCATCGGCCTCGCCTGCGCCAAGGCGCTTCTGGCGGAAGGCGCCAGGGTCGTGCTCATCGATCGCGACTCCGAGAAACTTTCCAGGCTCTGCAGCGAGCTGGGTGAGAACGCCCATCCCCTCGTGCTCGACCTTTTCGACGGGCCTGCGGTTTCGGCCATGGTTCCCCGGATCGAGGACCTCGTCGGCCCGCTCGACATCTTCCACGCCAACGCCGGGGCCTACGTCGGCGGCCCTGCAGCCGAGGGCGACCCGGATGCCTGGGACCGGATGCTGAACCTGAACATCAATGCGGCCTTCCGCTGCGTGAATGCCGTCCTCCCTGGCATGATCGCGCGAAAGTCGGGCGACGTCCTGTTCACCTCATCGGTGGCAGGCGTCGTCCCGGTCGTCTGGGAACCGATCTACACGGCCTCGAAATTCGCCGTGCAGGCCTTTCTGCACACGACGCGGCGCCAGGTGTCCCAGCATGGCATCCGGATGGGCGCGGTCCTGCCCGGCCCGGTGGTCACGGCGCTGCTCGACGACTGGCCCAAGGAAAAGATGGAAGAGGCACTTGCGAACGGCTCGCTGATGCAGCCGGAAGAAGTGGCCACGGCGGTCGTCTTCATGCTCACCCGCCCCAAGGGCGTGGTGATCCGTGACATGGTCATTCTGCCCAACAGCGTGGATCTCTGACATGCATCTGATCGGCATTGACGTGGGCACGGGCTCGGCACGGGCGGGTGTCTTCGACGCGCAGGGGGTGCTGAAGGGCACCGCCTCGCAGGAGGTCGCGCTCTGGAAGGGCCCGGGCAATCGCGTGGAGCAATCCTCCGACGACATCTGGTCTGCGGTCTGCACCGCCGTGCGCGAGGCGGTGAAGGCCGCCGGGGTCGACCCGGCAAGCATCGGCGGCATCGGCGTTGATGCAACCTGCTCGCTGGTGATCCTCGGGGAGGGAGGCGCGCCGCTGCCCGTTGATGCGGACAGGAACATCATCGTCTGGATGGATCATCGCGCCACCGAACAGGCGGCACGGATCAACGCCCTCGGCCATCCCGTGCTCGACTACGTCGGGGGCGTCATTTCGCCCGAGATGGAGACTCCCAAGCTGCTCTGGCTCAAGGAACATGCGCCCGAGATATATGCCGCCGCATGGCAGTTCATGGACCTCACGGACTTCCTGACGTGGAAGGCCTCGGGGGATCTGTCCCGCTCGATCTGCACGGTCACCTGCAAATGGACCTACCTGGGGCACGAAGGGGGCTGGGACGCGAGCTACTTCGAAAAAGTCGGTCTCGGCGACCTCGGCAAGGACGGCTTCACCCGTATTGGCAGCCGCGTCGTCGCTGCGGGAACCGCGCTCGGCACCGGCCTTACGGCGGAGGCCGCGGCGCAACTGGGCCTGCCCGAGGGAACGCCCGTTGGCGCGGGGTTGATCGACGCACATGCAGGCGGGCTCGGCACCGTCGGGACCAGCGGGGATCCGACCGGCGATCTCGCCTATGTCTTCGGCACCTCGTCCTGCACGATGACCACCACGGAGACGCCGGCCTTCGTGCGCGGTGTCTGGGGGCCGTACCACTCGGCGATGATCCCCGGCATGTGGCTCAACGAAGGCGGGCAGTCCGCGGCGGGCGCGGCCGTCGACCAGCTGATCGACCATCACCCCTACGCTGCAAAGGCGCATGAGCGCGCCGCGGCGGCCGGGCAGAGCCTGCCGTCCTGGCTCGCGGATCAGGTTGGCGACCGGGAGGTTCTCGAGTTCGTCCAGGGGGTCCACGTCGTGCCGGAAGTGCTCGGCAACCGCGCGCCTCACGCCGATCCGCACCGCCGCGCCACGATCCTGGGGATCGGCATGGAACGCGGCCTCGACAGCCTGCTGGCGCTCTACCTCGCGACGATCTGCGGATTGGGCTACGGTCTGCGCCAGATCATCGAGGCCCAGAGCGCCGCCGGCGCAGAGATCGCCCGTATCGCGATCAGTGGCGGCGCGGGCCGGCATCCGGTGATCCGCCAGATCCTCGCTGATACCACCGGGAAGCCCGTCGTTGCTCCGGAAACGGCCGAGCCCGTTCTGCTTGGGGCCTCCATGCTCGGTGCCTTGGCGGGCGGGTGCCACGAAGATGCCGCCAGCGCCATGAAGGCGATGTCGCGCAGCGGTGGCATCAACCTTCCCAGTCCGGAAGCGGTGGCCGGGCATCTGGATCGCTATGCCGTCTTCAAGCAGCTTCAAGCCATTGCTGCCACGGCAGTTCCCTGACACGAAACTCACGTCGAGTTGCAGGCTTGCGGAAGAATGCTCCGTCGACTTGGTCGAAAGTCATTCTCCAGAGGTTGAGAAGACGGGGTGTATCCCCGCTGACCTCGCCTTCGCGGTCAGCGTTCTCAAGGCCCAGGTGATCAAGGCCGATCGGAAGGATGCGCGGGGATCGTACAGATGACGCGGGTCAACCTGTACCGCCCGATGCATGTCGGCTCCCTCGAACGCCAGCAGCGGCGTGCCATGAGGCGAGCACCAAAGTTGCTGCGGGAAAAGGGGATCGCCGTCAAAAGCGATATCCGGGTCTTGCTGCGCAATCTTGGCCCAAAGGTTGAAACCTTCGCGTGAGAATGGGTCGAAAGCCGAGGTTGATATCTGGTCGCGAGCCTTCCGGAGTTCGCAGGGCGATCAGGGTTTGCCCGATCGACATCTCGGACCGCTTTCGAAGGTCACCCGTTGTGGGGCCAATCTAAGGACTGACGCCAACCTTCAAGCCGTCTGGAAAAGCCAACGCGTGGGTCGTGTGTCCCTCTGTGGCGATGGATGATACCCGCCTTTCTAAGCGATTGGCAGGGAGCCAGTCGCGTGGAGGAGTGGGCCATCGCGTCGCCATGCGGTCGAGACCGATGGCGAACAGATCCATCCGGCAGAGGAAATCTGCGATGCGTCCTTGCCGATCGTCGCGTGCCTCGGCGTCGAGCCTGTTCACCAGTCGAGGACGTCGAAGACCGGGTCCCTCTTGCCGCTGCGGCTGCAGGCCCGGCCAATTCCGGCGGCCAGAAGCGCCTCGCCGGGTCCGGTGCCGCCGCTGTCGGCACAGTGTTCCGCATTGCCCCGCCGGACGGTGAATGGGCACGACCATGCGCTGCTGCAGGACCTCCGCGCTGCGAACATCCACCCGCCAGTAGGGGACGGCCCAGCTTGCGTTTGACACGCCGCATGGCAAGTGGCAGCTCCCCCTGTTTGAAGGGCGCGCCATGGCGCAGGGCACCGGGCCGTTCATTGCAGCGCCATCGGGTCACGCCCGTTGGACGGCTGATCGACAAGAAATTGCCCGCACCTCTGTGGGAAGCAGCGATTTCAGGCCCGCTCCCGGCACAAGAAGATCGTCTCCACCGCCGTTTTCGCGTCTGTCGCCGACGGCTCAGACCAAGGACGCTTCACCGGAAATTCCTCGCAGCGATGGGGTCCTTGGACGCTGTCGCAGAGGCCGCGCGGACAGGCATCGACGAAAACGGCGACTGCCCGGTCGTGTATGTCAAAGACCATCTCCTGCGTCTCGCTTGGATTCCCGCGCCCCTTCGTCGCCGCGGTCGGGGCGGTGGCCTCGACCGGCGGGTAGATCGCGCTACCGGTCATTAGGGCCGCGGCCTTCGTCATGGCCGAGGTCGTCGGCGTGCCCTACACCGACATCATCGCCGCCGCGCTGTTGTCGGCGGTGCTGATCTGCGCCTCGGTCTTCGTGACGGTGCGCCTTGTTTCGGTCCGGCGTGGGCTGGCTCGAGGACGCGGGCCGGGGCTTTGCCATCATCGGGGTGCTGCTGTCCGGGGCTCAGGTGCTGGTCTCGATGGTCACCCTCATCTGCGCCGGGGTGGCGCGGTCGCTCGCGCTCGACGCCGATGCCAAGGCGCTGACCTATGCTGTGCTCGACAGGGAGATCAGCGGCAGCACCGAGGGGTAGGAGAGCGGCACCCCGACCACTTTCTTAGTGTCGGTCCCGTGGAATGTACTGCGCAAGGCATGCGGCCCATGCTCAAGCCAATCACGCGGTGGCGTTCACCCGATGCCGCTCATGGCGCAGTTCGGTGCGTGCCTCACCTTGGCAACCTTCGCAATGCGGGTCGGAGAGCCGGTCTGGGCGGCCGAACAGAAGTCGCTTCGTACCGCCGATGAGCGGCGTTCCAGCTGTCCGAAAGGGCGAAATTGAACCGCGTGCGTGACGCTTGCGAGGGCGAGGCACCTTAGCCTCACCGTCGAGTGGGATGAAGACGCTGCAGAATTGCACAGAAAACCAGCAGAGGGCACGGGAAATTTCTTCTGTGCCGGTCTTGCGATATGTCAGTGTTGATGCCCAGTGATATATCTCTAAAAATCTCAACAGATCGCAACGATGGATGATTCGCTCTTTCATGTATGGGCAAGACCAAAGACCAGCTCTTCCGCTCCGAACGCAGAGCGCGACTTCCGGTGATTGCCGCATCGTCACAGCCGCTTACGCGCATTTTATCTTCAAAACTCTTAAGTGCTTGGCCCGAGCAGAGCGGTCACTTCTGAAGTCGCGCATCCCCAAGGAGCACATCGGCCGGCGGCTCCTTGCTTCATCAAGAGCCACTCGGGACGACATGAGCGCCAAAGCTCGGATTGGCCACGACGTGCACCGAATGAGCCCTCTTCCCGGGTGTTTGGACCCGATCATCGAGAGCCTTCACATGACCGTTCGCACCTCCTGCGGCCGACGAAACTGAAAGAACCGAAATGCAGATTGCTGTCCTGAATCCCAACAGTTCCCGCAAGGTGACCACCTCTATGAATGACTGTCTTGCGCCGCTCATCGCCACGACGCGCCACGCGATCATCTGCGATACGCTGGAAGAGGGCCCTGAAGGGATTGAAACCGATCAGCACGTCGCAGACGTGGTGCCGATGGTTATCGACTATGTCCGCCGCACCAAAGCGGACGCCTTCGTCATTGCCTGCTTTTCCGATCCGGGCGTCCAGCAGGCGCGGAAGGTCACCGACAAGCCGGTGTTCGGGATCGCCGAGTCGGCCTATTGCGCCGCGCTGGTGCATGGCGCGCGCTTCGGCGTGGTCTCGCTCGGACCCTCCTCTATCGCGCGTCACCTCGCGCGGATCGACGGATTGGGCCTGACGACCCGGCTGGCAGGAGACCGTTCAGTCGACATGACCGTGGCCGAGGCAAATGACGTCGATGCGGCCCGCGCAGCGGTCACACGCACCGGCCGTGCATTGATCCACGAGGACGGCGCCGAGGTGCTCATCCTCGGCTGCGCCGGCATGGGCGGGCAGCGCCAAGAACTCCAGGCGGCGCTCGGGCGCGTTGTGATCGACCCTGTGCAGGCGGCCGTCGCCAACGCCATTTCGGCGCTGGATCTGGACTACACAAGAAAGGGTTCGTGATGGACCGCGTTGTCAAAGGTTGCCTTGTCACCCCGCATGGCCGGCTCGACGGAGGCTGGGTCGGCATCGAGGACGGGCGGATCACCGCGATCGGGCAGGGCGAGCCTCCCGCCGCGGCGCAGACCGACGATCATGGGTCGGCACTGATCCTGCCCGGCGTCGTCGATGGCCAGACACATGCGACCAGCTACCTGGGACTTCCCGGCATCGCGCCGACCACGGCGTCAGCCGTTGCGGGCGGGGTGACGACGCTCGTGGACATGCCCTATGACAATCCGCTGCCGCTGGACCGCCCCGACCGCTTCGCCGCGAAGGCGGATGCGGTGGCGCAGCACGCCCATGCGGATATGGCGCTTTACGGTACGGCGACACGCGAGACCGGTGCCGCGCAGCTCGACGCTTTGATCGAGGCTGGGGTGGTGGCCTTCAAGATCTCGTCATTCGAGAGCAGCCCGACCCGCTTTCCGCGCATCGCCGAGGATCTGACGCTCGACCTCTTCGAACAGCTTGCGGCCACCGACCTGCCGCTCGGGCTGCACAACGAGGACCAGGAAATCGTGCATGCGCGTATGGCGCGCGCCCGTGCTGCGGGGATCGAGGGCATTGAGGCGCATTCCACCTCGCGCCCGCTGGCTGCCGAGATGGCTGCGACCGCACAGTTCTTCGCGCTGGCGCAAGCCGCTGGCGCGCACGCGCATCCCGTCCACCAGACGGCACGTGAAAGCTTTGACATCACGGCGATGTTTGCTGCGTCCGGGATGCGCGCGACGGGCGAGCTTTGCGTGCACTACCTTTGGTTCGACGCCGCCCGCGATGGTGAACGTCTGGGCGCACGGATGAAGGTGAATCCTCCGATCCGCCCCGGCGCGATCGACGGGATCTGGGCCTCGGTCGAGGCGGGGCATGTGGCTTTCGTCTCGTCCGACCACTCCAGCTGGCCGATCGACAACAAGTACACCGCCTCCATCTTCGACGCGGGGGCGGGCGTGCCCGGCATGGAAACGCTGCTGCCCGCCTTCTTCACGCTCGCGCGCGATCGCGGTCACGATCCGGCGCGGATGTGCGCGCGGATGCTTTCGGAACATCCCGCGCGCTTCTTCGGGATCGACGACCGCAAGGGCGCCATCGAGGTCGGGCGCGAAGCCGATCTCGCCGTGCTCGAGGAAGGTGCCTTCACCTGGGACGAGACCCGCGCACACGACGGCCTGAACTGGAGCCCCTTCCACGGAGAAACCTTCGGAGCGCGGGTCGTGACGACCTATTTGCGCGGGGCGCCGGTCTGGGACGGCCGCGCGGTTTTGAATGCTCCGGGCTCGGGGCGGCTGGTGAAACGCGCCACGACGGGCTGGTTTGCCTGAAACGACACGCCTTGCCGCCGCGCTGCGGGGCTGGGGATACGAACAGAAAGTTGAGACGAGATATGGGTTTGATCGACGAGAACACCTCCGGGGTCTTCGTGATTTCCGTGACGCCTTTTGACGAGCAGGGGGCGATCGATTGGCGAAGCCTTGATCGGGTGACGGACTTCTATTTCGAGGCCGGGGCGGACGGGCTGACCATTCTTGGGATGATGGGCGAGGCACCGAAGCTGACGCAGGCCGAGGCGTTGGAAATCTCGCGCCGGGTCATCGCTCGGGCCGGGAACCGCCCGGTTGTGGTGGGTGTGTCTGCCCCCGGCCTCGCCGCGCTGCGCGAACTGAGCATGGCGGCCATGGACATCGGAGCCGCCGGCGTCATGGTCGCGCCACCGGGCAGCCTTCAGACCGACACGCAGATCCATGCCTACTACGGGCAGGTGGTGAATGTCTTGGGGCCCGACGTCCCCGTGGTGCTTCAGGATTTCCCGCTGGCCACCAAAGTCGCGATCAGCGACGAGGTTCTGGCGCGGATCATCAACGATTTTCCCTCGATCAAGATGCTCAAGCACGAGGATTGGCCGGGCCTGCAGAAGATCACCAAGATCCGTCAGGCCGAGGCGGCCGGACAGCGCCGCATCTCGATCCTTTGCGGCAATGGCGGCGGTTTCCTGGCCGAGGAAATGGCGCGCGGCGCGGATGGCGCGATGACCGGCTTCGGCTACCCCGAGATGATGGTGCAGATCGCCCGGCTGATGACGGCGGGTGAAAAAGATCGGGCGCATGACCTCTTTGACGCCTATCTGCCGCTGATCCGCTACGAGTCGCAGCCCGGCCTTGGGCTCGCCGTTCGCAAGCACGTGCTGGCACAGCGCGGCGCCATTGCTTCGCCCGCCCTGCGCGCGCCGGGCTCGGGGCTGACGGCCGCTGCCGCAGCAGAGGTCGACTACCTGATCAGCCGGCAGGAACGCCGCCTTAAGGAGCTTGGCTGATGGATTTCGGACTGCAGGGAAAAACCGCCCTTGTACTTGGTGCCAGCCGCGGCCTTGGCGCGGCCTGCGCGCAGGAGCTGGCCCGCGAGGGCGTGAGGGTCTTCGCCGCCGCGCGCGATCTTGAAGCGATCAGGGCGTGGGCGGCAGAGTTCGGCGATCTCGTGACGCCGGTCGCGCTCGACATGACCGATGCAGGCAGTGTTTCGGACCTCGCCGCACAGATGGCCGCGCAGGGTATCGACATTCTGGTGAACAACTCCGGCGGCCCCAAGCCCGGCCCGGCGATGGCGCAAACGCCCGAGGCCTGGGAAGAGGCATGGGCGGCAATGGCGGGTCCGATCATGAAGCTCACCTCGGCGCTTCTGCCGGGAATGAGCGAGCGCGGATTCGGGCGGATCATCACCATCGGCTCTTCCGGGATCGAGGCGCCGATCCCCAATCTCGCGCTGTCAAACGGTGTGCGCGGGGCGCTGGCGGGCTGGTCGAAGACCCTCGCGGCAGAGGTCGCCGCCGATGGCATCACGGTCAACATGATCCTGCCGGGCCGCATTGCCACGGACCGGGTCGCGCAGCTGGACGAGGCCGCGTCGAAGCGGACCGGCAAGAGCGTCGGTGACGTGCAGGCAAGCTCGCGCGCGACGATCCCCGCCGGGCGCTACGGCAAGCCCGAGGAATTTGGTGCGGTCGCGGCGTTTCTCGCGTCCACACGGGCCTCTTTCGTCACCGGGTCCATGATCCGGGTCGATGGCGGCATGCTGCGGCATCTCTGACGCGGCCCTGAACGACGGGGACGGGCCGCGCAGGCCCGGTCCCGCCCCGGAAGGATCGGCACCAAGACCGGCCCCGGAAAGACACGACTTTTCCGACACTTGAACCAAGGAGGTCTGGATGACCGAACGTGCTATGGCCGCGATGGCGGTTTTGGCAGCAGGAGCCCTTTTGGCTGGCCCTGCCGCTGCCGATTTCAAGAATGAACTTCTCAGGGCCGACACCATCGTTGTCGGGACAACCGGCTCTGCTCCGCCGTTCTCGATGATCGGGGATGATGGTGAGCTGGACGGCTTCGATGTGGCCGTGATGACCAAGCTGGCGGAAGACCTCGGCGTCAGTGTCGAGTTTGAACAGCTGGACTGGGCAGGTCTTCTGCCGGGCCTCGCCTCGGACCGCTTCGACGTCGTCTCCTCGGGCGTAACCCGTACCGCAGAGCGCCTCGCGTCGGACGACCTGATCATGCTCTCGCCCTACATCATCAACGGCGTGGCGATCACCAAACTGGCGGCGAATGACGAGATCGGTGGCTGGGAGGATGTCTGCGGCAAGACCGTGGGTGTGATCCGCGGGTCCGCCGAGCTTGGCCTGATCGAAGCCTCGCTACCCGAGGGCTGCCTTGGCAAGGTCAGCGAGTATCCCGGCTGGACCGAGATGTCGCTCGACCTCAAGAACCACCGCATCGACTGGATCGGCATGGATTACCTCGGCCCGTCCTATCTCGCGGCGAAGGACGAGCTGATCACCGTGCTTCCGGACGTGCGCTCGCCCAAGACCCAGTCCGTTGCCGTTGCCCCCGGTGACGACGAGCTGGCGGCAGCGCTGGACAAGCTGATCGCGGCCTACCGCGAGGACGGCACGCTCAACGCGCTGGTCGAGGAGTATTTCGGTCAGCCCGTCGATTTCACCCAGATGCCTGCCGACCCGTCCTGAGCGGGTTCCCACGAAACGCATCCAGAACAATCGGTCCCGCCCGCGAATGGCGGGGCCAAGAAACCAAAGGACCCTCTCTCATGCCGACCAAGATCGGGATCATCACCACGGGCCAAAGCCCGCGCAACGAATACGTCAGCTTCCACACCAATGCCCTCACCGCCATGGGCCTCGAGGTCGAGGTGACCGAAAAGGCCTGCCTCGACGGGCTCACCCGCGCCGAGATCGCCGCGCATGAAATCTCGCCCGAGGATGGGCTCGGGATCGGCTGCTACGTGCACAACACCACGCCCGACGATCGCCGCATGGGCGCGGGCTGGGAAGAGATCTTCGTGGCCCAGGACTGGTATCTGGAACGCGCGCAGGCGGCGATCGACGCCCACGTGGCCGACGGCGCCGAGATCATCCTGATGTGCTGCGCCGAAATGTACCCCGAAGGCGCGCTGTCCTCGCCGGTGCCGCTGCTGCTGCCCTATCAGCTGATGTTCGATCTTGTGCGGCGTCAGGCCGAAGCGCGCGGCGGGCTCAAGCTGGCGCTGCTGCTGCCGACCGAGTGGCACATCGATCAGGACCGCGCCACCTGGACCTCGCAGCCGTGGATGGAAAACGTCGAGAGTCACTTCGGCATCGGCATCGCCACCGGCGAGGCCCTCGATCAACTGGCGCCCGAGGGTCCGTTCGACCTGGCGCTGATCTGGGGCTACGGCGATGGTCTTGCCCCGCATGACCCCGAGGATCTGCTTGCCGACATCTCGGCCCGGCTGGGCTGCCCGGTTGTCACGCCCAATGTGCTCAACGTCTTCAATGCCCGGATGCTGACCTCTCCCGCCTGGCCGGAGCGTATCCATGTCCGCCACTGACGGGCCGCTGCTCGAGGTTGCGGGGCTGGAAAAGACGCTGGGCGCACAGCATGTGCTGCGCGGCGTCGATTTCGCCGTCAATCGCGGCGAGGTGCTGGCCATCATCGGCGCGTCAGGGTCGGGAAAATCGACGCTGCTGCGCTGCCTCAACCTGCTGATCCGCCCCGACAACGGGCGGATCCTCTGGCAGGGGCGCGAGGTTGGCTGGGTGCAGAATGCTGGCAAGCGCATGCCCGCGCGCGAGCGTGACCTGCTTGGCTACCGCACCCAGATCTCGATGGTCTTCCAGAGCTTCAACCTGTTTCCGCACATGACCGCGCTGCAAAATGTCATGGAAGCCCCGGTGATGGTGATGAAACGGCCCCGTGACGAGGTGAGGGCCGAGGCCGAGGCGCTGCTCGAGAAGGTGCGCCTGTCGCATCGCGCCAGCGCCTATCCGCATCAGATGTCGGGTGGCGAGCAGCAGCGCGTGGCCATCGCCCGTGCACTGGCCATGCGTCCCGAAGCGCTGCTGTTCGACGAGGTCACCTCGGCGCTCGATCCCGAACTCAAAGGCGAAGTGCTTTCGGTGATGCGCGACCTTGCCTCGGAGGGGATGACCATGGTGTCGGTCAGCCACGAGATGGGCTTTGTCCGCAATGTCGCCGATCGTGTGGTGTTCATGCACAAGGGCCGGGTCTGCGAGGCGGGCGATCCCAAGGACGTCCTTGCCAATCCGTCGACACCAGAGCTGCAGGCCTTCGTGCGCAGCGTGACGGATTGAGGCGCGCATGGACGTTCTTGCAACGCAGATGCCCCGCTTCCTGCAGGCGATCTGGCTGACCATCTGGTTGTTTGCGCTCATCGCCACCGTCTCGACCCTTCTGGGGCTGTCGCTGGCGCTCTTTGTCAACGGCCCGCGCGGACGCCGCGCGCTCTCGGTCTATACGTGGATCTTCCGCGGCCTGCCCGAGCTTGTGGTCCTGCTGTTCTGCTTTCTCGCGCTGCCGCGCATCGGGATCGATCTCGGCGCCATCGGTTCGGCCTTTCTGGCCTTCGTGCTGATCGGCACCGCGTTTCATGCGGAGATTTTTCGGGCCGGCCTCGCCGCCATTGACCCGCGGCTGATCGAGACCTCGCGCAGCCTGGGCATGGGGCGCATGCTGATGCTGCGCCGCGTGATCATCCCCCAGCTTGCGCGGATCTCCGTGACCCCCTGGGCAACCTTTCTGGCGGGCAACGTGAAGATGCTGTCGCTGGCCTCGGCGGTCTCCGTCGGCGAGGTGATGATGGTCACGCGCCAGAGCCTCGCGATCTCGAACGATCCCATGACGCTCATCCTGTTTGCCGGCGCGGTCTACGCCGCGATGGCGAGCGTGGTGATGGTGGCCGAATTGCTGCTCTCGGGGCTGATGCGTCGCCGCTATGGCCCGATCAATGGAGGCATGACATGAACTGGAGTGTCGTGACGGACAACGCCGGGCTGTTGCTCGAGGCCTTCGGCACCACCTTGTGGGTCGCAGGCGCGACGATTGTCCTTTCGGTGGTGCTGGCCTTTCCCCTCGCGGTGATGCGCGACGGACCAATCCGCAGCCTGCGCATCGTGTCGGCCGTCTTCTCGTGGGTGATGCGTGCGACACCGGCGTTGACGCTGCTCTTCCTGACCTATTTCGGGCTGCCGCAGGTCGGCATCTATCTCGCGGCGGTTCCGGCAGCGATCGCCGGGCTCACGCTCTCGGCCACCGGCTACAACATGGAGTACATCCGCGCCGGGCTGCGCGCGGTCCCCTCGACCCAGTACGAGGCGGCACGGGCGCTAGGCATGCCCTTCCCGATGATCCTGCGCCGGGTGATCGTACCGCAGGCGATCCGGACCATCATGCCGCCGCTGACCTCGAACCTGACCCTGGTGATGAAAGGCTCGTCACTGGCCGGGATGGTGGCGGTGACCGAGTTGACCGGCGCCGGGATGGCGCTGATCTCGCGCACCTACCAGCCCTTCGAGATCCTCATCGTGATCGGACTGGCCTATCTGATGCTCAACGGTGTGCTGATCTGGCTGCAGCACCGCGTCGAAAACTGGTTGTCGCTGCCCGGTCAGGGCTGAACATTTGGACCCGCCATAAAGATCGGCCCGCAACCTCGGTTGCGGGCCGTTTTGTTTGTTACGCCGCGATCCGCCGGCTCAGTGCCGCGCGAAGCGCAGCGGCCGCCTGCGGAATATCGCCCGGTGACAGTCGCGCGACGTCCACGCCGAATTCCTCGCGAACTGCCGCCGCGCAGATATCCGTCGCGATCAGGGTGCCATCGTCCTTGATCTCGGCAATGCCCCCTTTGAGCTGACCGGCGTGCGCGGTGTCCAGCGCCGCCTGCGGGTCGAGCCCGGGCACCGGCAACACCTCCACACGATCGGCCCAGACCCGGATCGGCCAGCCGCCGGGCTTCCCGTCCGGCCCGGCTCCATGCTGATAGCTGCCGTCGTCGCGCAGCGCTGCCAGCACGGTCTTCACGCCCGAGGCCGCGGTGCGGCTTTCCTGCGGCACCTGACGTATCCGGCGGGCGCTCTCGGCCATCAGCGCGTTGAGGTCGAGCGTGTCGGTCACGTCGCACCCCTCGACCAGCACGCGCGCAAGCCAGGGCGCAGCCCCGGCATTGCCCGAGCGCTGGAACCATTCGGCCACCGAGTGATGCGCCATGATCATCGGACGGACCGACAGCGCCGAGACGCCCATGTGCTGCGCAACCATGGCCTGCAGCTCGGCGGCCATGTTGTCGACATTTCCGATGCCGGTCAGTGGCTTCGGGCCACCCGAGACTCCGGCGGTGCGCGTCAGCACCTGGTTGGCGAAGTCGGGAAAAGGGGCGGTGATCAAGCTGCAACTGTGCCCGGCCAGACCCAGCGCTTTCTGGACCGACAGCCCAAGCGCAAGATGCGCGGCGAGGAAGCCCCCCATGCCGGCGCTGCGGATCCGCTCGAACACCTCTGGCGGCAGGCCGCGGGCCATCTCGGGCACCGAGATCATCGTCGCTGCGTGGAACAGGGCGCGCGGCCTGGTCCGGGCGATGACCTCGGCCAATGCGGCGCTGTCGCCCAGGTCCAGCCCGTGCGCCTCGATGCGGACGTGGCGACCTTCCTGCAGCGCGCCAAGCGTGGCGCGCCAGGCAATGCCTTCGGCGCGGGGACCATCCCGGTCGATCAGGCAGATGCGGGTGATTTCCGGACGGCGGGCAAGGTATTCGACCGCATGGGCGCCCACCGCGCCAGCACCGGTGATCATCACGTCAAAGCTCATTGCGACACCTTCTTGGTCAGGGGCTGTGCAATGCCCGGTTTCGCTGGATCCGGAGCCACGCCCAGCCGAAGCGGCGTTTGGGCGAACTTCTCGAGGAAATCCGCAAGGCCAGCCACCGTGACCTCAAGCACCGCCGCGCCGGTTTCTGGCGTGGAGGCGCCCGGGTCCCCGTAGTAGCCGCAGTCGTCGGCATGGAAGATCGCGGCCCAGCCTGCGCCGGCGTCGGTCACCGGATCGTCGGAGCATCCCGGCGCGACCCACGGCTGGATCAGCCGCGGCTCAAGTCCCGCGCTGCGCTCTGCCAATAGTGCGGCCTCGGCCGCGCCGAGGACCTGCCCCGCCAGGACCGTTTCCTGTTCGCAGGCGTGGCCGGGGCGCGGCAGATCGCCTTTCAGAAGCGCCACCATCGCGTCATAGGACGGGGCGAAGTAGTCCACCATGCCGACCGCATGGCCATCGGTGATCATCTCGCCCACCAGCGCACGAAGCGGCGCGGAGTTGCCGCCGTGCCCGTTGACGAAGATCGCCCGCGGGAACCCGGCATCGAGCACCGATCGGGCGACATCGCGCAACATGGACAGGTAGGTGTCGAGCCGCAGCGAGATGGTGCCCGGCCAGCTGAGGTGATGCGGCGTGAAACCGAAGGAGACGACCGGCGCGACGATCACCTCGACCTCGGTGATACGGGCGGCGGCCATCTCGGCGACGGCGGCACTCAGCAGGCTGTCGGTCTCGACCGGCAGGTGATCGCCATGTTGCTCGATCGAACCGGTTGGAATGATCACCAGCGCGCCGCGGTCGCGCGCGGCGGTGATCTCGGCCCGGGTCATCTGCGACCAGATCAGGTGGCGCGGAGCGAAGTGGCGGGACGTTTCGGTGGTCATGTGCGGTTCCAGTCGGCGGGAAGGTGATCAAGATCGTTCAACGCCGGCATCAGCAGGTTGCGGAGGTGCAGCACGGTGGCGCGGTGCGGCAGGATCAGCGGCGCGCCGATGGCGCGCTCCAGCGCGGGGATCTCGTCGCGGGCATCATAGGGCGCAAGGCCGACGCCATAGCCGAAGAAGAAGGCGTATTCGACCTCGGCTGCGCCAAGTGCTTGGGCCGCCTCCAGCCACGTGGAGGTGATCGGCGAGACCACCACCTCGATCTGATCGGCGAAGGGGCGCGACAGCCAGTCGGCGCGGTCGTGATCGGCGTGCTCGGCATCGACGATGACGCCGACCCTGGGCTTGCGCGACGACCCTTCGGCAATGGTCTGCGCCAGCGCGAACATGAGATAGTGCCCCCGCGCGTGGTGTAGGAGCGTCGACCTTCGGAGAGGTCCGGGTCTGATCAGGATGCCACGGCG
>NZ_JADFFK010000049.1 GCF_015223355.1 Salipiger mangrovisoli
GCGAGGCGGGCGTGAGCAAGGCAATCGGCATCCTCAAGCGGGAGCTTCACCGCGACATCGGGCTGCTGGGGCTGATGCCGCCGGGCGAAGTGTCGGGTGCCGTGCTCGAGGCAGCGCAGTTGCCTTGCTGAGGGTCGCCGCAGCGCGTCGCCGGCTCAGGTGTTGCGATGGACTCCGTGCTCTTCGGAGAGATTGGCAAGGACCACGTGCAGCCGCGCAATGATTTCCGCGCGCGGCGAGACCACGCGCTCAACGATACCCATGCCCCGGTGTCGGCCAGCTACTTCATCGTCGGCGATGCGACTGGGTCATCGTGATCCCAGCTCATCTGGCCGAGGAAGTCGCGGCCGAGGTTCTGGAGTTGACCGTCTACGAGGACACCGTCGTCGATCAGGTGGAGGCTGGCGAGCCGATCATTGGGTTCACTCTGTGCTGGGCGATAACGAAGAGAAGTATGGCCCGTTCTACGCGGTGTGGCGTCGGCAGAACGTGCACTTAGCGAGTTCGGCCCGGCAGTCCGCTCTACTCACATGAAGCACCCGCGGACCGGCTGCGGGCACTTTGTTATTACGCAGGCGCGATGCGCGGCTCCGGCGGGGCCTGCCCCCGGCATCCCCGGCATCGCTACGGATTACTTCGATATGCAAATCATTCTCTAGATCGAAATCCTGTCATTTCCCCTATTGATTAGTCAAAATTGCGGGATTACGGTTTTCTTTCGGCGGATTCCTGCTAAGTGTCCCCGCGATGACCAATCCGACCAGACATGAACACGCTTCGCTATGCGAATTATTTTCGCGCGACGCGCGCTCCCGGCGATTGGTCCTGCTTCCCCAAAAGGAGACTTCCATGAACAAGCTGCTCGCTTGCGCGGCCCTGTCGCTGCTCGCCGCTCCTGCCTTCGCCCAGGACAACACCTGCGGTGAGGTGTCCATCACGCAGATGAACTGGGCCTCGGCTTCCGTGGTGACCAATGTTGCCAGCTTCATCATGCAGCAGGGCTATGGCTGCGACGTCACCATCGTGCCGTCCGACACCGTGCCCGCGATCACCTCGGTCGCCGAGAACGGCACACCCGACATCGTCACCGAGCTCTGGACCAACGCCACCGGCCAAGTCTACGAGCGCCTGAAGGACGAAGGCCGCATTGTCGAGCTTGGCCCGGTGCTTGATCCGGGCGGTGTCGATGCCTGGTGGATCCCCGCCTATCTAGCCGAGGAGCACCCCGAGCTGAAGACCATCGACGGCGTGCTCGCGCATCCCGAATGGGTCGGCAACCGCTTCCACAACTGCCCCGAGGGCTGGGGCTGCCGCGTGTTCAACGACAACCTGCTGCCCGCCTTTGGTATCGAAGAGGCTGGCATCGAGATCTTCAACCATGGCTCGGGCGAGACCCTGGCGACCTCCATCGCCTCGGCCTTCGAGAACGAGGAGCCCTGGTTCGGCTATTACTGGGCCCCGACCGCGGTGATCGGCCGCTACGACATGGTACAGGTCGACATGGGCCCCTATGACGCCGCGGCGCACGAGGCTTCGCAGGACCAGGACGCGACCGATGTCGGCCGCACCTCCTTCCCGCCGGCCCCGGTGGCCACCGCCGTCACCACCGACTTCGAGGACGAGCACCCCGAGTTGGTCGCCTTCCTGTCGCAGATGACCTTCCCCAACGACGTCATGAATGCCACGCTCAGCTGGATGGATGAGAACGCCGCCTCGGGCGAGGAAGGCGCGGTCTATTTCCTCACCAACCACAAGGACATCTGGTCCGGCTGGCTAGACGAGCGCGCGACGCAGAACCTGTCGCAGCTGCTGCAGCAGTGATGCGGACCGGCGGGGCACGCCCCGCCGCGACATCGGCGGCCGTCCTCCATCCGCGGGGGCGGCCGTTCCTTCCCTGACAGAAAGGACGATAGATGGCTACCTACGACTGGCTCTTCGACAGTACGGGCCTACGCGACTGGTGTGACGGCGAGGGCGGCAGTAGCGCGCCCATGTCGATGGCAGACCTGATGAGCCAGGCCGGCAAGGCCCCCGACACCTCGGTTTGGCAGACGCCCTTCCCCTCGATGGACGCCCTGAACGACGCCTGCGCCAGCTTTCCGCAGGCCCGCGACCTGACCCGCGGGCTCGAGCGCGGATTTCTCGACATCAAGGATTCGCTTTCCGTGGTGCTCGATCCGCTGACGCAGCCGCTGTCCTGGGCGCTGGAAGCCGCGCTCTGGCTTTTCCAGACCACCCCCTGGTTCGTCATGATCCCGGTGCTGGCGCTGATCGTGGCGGTGATCAGCCGCTCGGCGCGGCTGACCGGACTGATCCTGGCGGCCTTCGGCGGGCTAGCCTTCATCAACTACTATGACTATGCGATGCAGACGCTAGCGATCATCACGGTCTGCGCGCTGATCGCGGTGCTCTTCGGGGTGCCCGTCGGCATTGCGATGTCGCGCTCGGACCGGCTTGAGCGGATCATGATCCCGGTGCTCGACATGCTGCAGACCTTGCCGCCCTTCGTCTACCTGATCCCGCTGATCTTCCTGTTCTCGGTGACCGAGCCCAAGCTCTACGGTATCGCGGTCATCCTCTACGCCATCGTGCCGGTGGTGCGGCTGACCAATCTCGGGATCCGCATGGTCGACCCCGAGGTCATCGAGGCTGCCGACGCTTTCGGCATGACCCGGCGGCAGAAACTTTATGGCGTGCAGATCCCGCTGGCGCTGCCCAACATCATGGCCGGCGTGAACCAGACGATCATGATGAGCCTCGCCATGGTGGTGATCGCCTCGATGGTCTCAGCCCCCGGCCTCGGCGTGCTGGTGCTGCGCGGCATCCGCAACCTCGAACTAGGTGTCGGGCTGGTCGCCGGCTTCGGTATCGTGCTGCTGGCAGTGGTGCTCGACCGCTCCACCAAGGCTGCGCTGGCGCGCGTCAACGCCGTGCAGAAGGGATGAGGAGACCGGAGATGACCGACGCCAAGATTTCCATCCGCAACCTTTTCAAGATCTTCGGAGAGGCCCCGCAGGAAGCGCTGGCCCATGCCAAGGCCGGGATGCACAAGGCCGAGCTGCTCGAGGCGCACCGCCACGTGCTTGGCCTGCGCGACATCAACGTCGACATGCAGGAAGGGGAGATCACCGTGATCATGGGCCTTTCGGGCTCCGGCAAGTCGACGCTGATCCGTCACCTGAACCGGCTGATCGAGCCCACCGCCGGCAAGGTGGTGGTGAACGGCGAGAACATCCTCGATTACGGCGATGCCCGCCTGCGACGGCTGCGGCGCAGCAACATGTCCATGGTGTTCCAGAAGTTCGCCCTGCTGCCGCATCGCAGCGTGATGGAAAACGTCGCCACGCCAATGATCGTGGAAGGCGCGAAGAAGAACGACTACGAGACCGAGGCGGCCAAATGGCTCGACCGGGTCGGGCTGCAGGGGCAAGGTGCGCAGTATCCGCACCAGCTCTCGGGCGGGATGCAGCAGCGCGTTGGCATCGCGCGGGCGCTGACCTCGAATTCCGACATCATGCTGATGGACGAGGCGTTCTCGGCGCTCGACCCGCTGATCCGCACTGACATGCAGGACCTGCTACTGGAACTGCAGCGCGAGCTGCGCAAGACCATCGTCTTCATCACCCATGATCTCGACGAGGCGCTGAAGCTGGCCGATCACCTTGTCATCCTGAAGGACGGCGAGGTGGTGCAGCAGGGCGAGCCGCAGCACATCTTGATGCATCCGGGCGATCCCTACATCGTGGACTTCATCGCCGACATCAATCGCGCGCGGGTGCTGCGGGCGCGGACCGTGATGACCAAGACCACCGATCCCGTCCCGGTCGACAGTGAGGTGTCGGCCACCGCGACGCTGGAAGAGGTCATCACCCAGGGCGGCGGCAACGCCGACCTGACCTTCCGTGTGATGAACCGCGACCGGCAGGTCGGGGTGCTGCCGATGCGCGACGTGCTCGCCGCGCTCGTGGCGACCCAGGGCGTAGAAAGGACAGAGGCGCCCGCCGCCTGATCTGGGCTGCGATGACGGGCAAACAAGCAGATCGGGCCGCCAGGCACTGCGCGCCCGATCCGCGCTGTCCCCGCGCACCTTGGCGCGTGGCCGCGGAACAGAGAGCGGCCTGCCATCTCCAACGACGCAACTCGCCCTCATTCCGCAGGGGTTGGAGCGCAGCTGTCCCGCGACTGAACGCCCGAATGCGGCCGACCTTCGCTGTGAGATCGCGTCGAACCGGATGTTCAGCGGGCGCTTCAGCGCGCCGCGCAGCGGTGCCAGCTTCCCGACGGGCTGCTGCAATTCCCTGCCCGGAACCGACGCACAGCGCCCAACCTCGGGCAGGAGGCAACGATCCGCAACGCGTCGATGCCGATCAGGTTGGCCTGCAGATCAACCCTCAGCTGTTTTCCGGAAATGCACTAGAGATTGATTTGCGCCAGGGGCCCGCGTCAGAACGTCCGGAATGATTGCGCTACATCCATTATATATACTTTGGCCTTATCCGAGCTGTCTTCAAATTTGGCAGGCTGGTCACTGGCTTTTGGTTCCTCGCGTCCGTGTCTTCTAGGCGGTCTTGCTGCCGCAAAGCCTTCGAGACCGTCCCCTTGCCGGGGTGCGCGCAAGGGGACAAGCCAATCGGGCGCACAGGTTTCGCGCAGCTGACGCTCGACTAATGTTCGCATCGCGCCTATGCAGCCACGTCACCCTCGCATCTGCAACGGGAAAGCCGCCCTTGGCGGGCGCATACGGTGCCGCGATAACCCGATCTGCCGAATTGGACCGGCATCGCCAGACTCTGGCCATGCAACATCCCGACCCGGCGCGGCTTCGTGACACAGTCGTCCGGTTCCTCTAGCCTTCCACGCATGATGGGCTCCTCCCGCCAGCCGAAATCCTGCGAGATTTTGGAATTGACTGGCGGCCCCTTCAACGGCGCAGGCTCGGTTCCCGCCTCGCGCGGTGTTCAGGAGGCGTTGCCATGGGCGCGGTAGCGCTCATGGCTGCGCGAGAGGTGGGCGGCCATCGCGCCGCGCGCCGCTTCGGGATCGGCGTTGCTGATCGCCTCGCAGATCTGCCGGTGCTCTGCCACGGACTGCTGAAGATAGTCGGACGTCACGAGGCTTGGGTAGGCCCGGCGCTGCAGCGCCGGCTTTGGCAGGAGCTTGGCGCTCATCAGTTCGAAGAACTCGATGAAGGCCGAATTGTTCGTTGCCCGCGCAATCGCGGAATGGAAGTCGAAATCCAGCTGATCGAGCGTGTCGTCCTCGTCGAGCCCGGTCTCGAACGCGTGGCAGCAACTCCAGATCGCTTCTTCCTGCGCCCAGCTGCGGCGCAATGCGGCAAGCCCGGCGGCATGCACCTCGAAGGCCATGCGAAGCTCCAGGAAGTCCATGAAGGCGCCGTCGTACCCGGCGAAGCTGCGCATCACCGCGGTTCCGGCCGCCTCGGGCCTTGGCTGGTCTCCGGCAACGAAGATGCCAACGCCGTGACGCATCTCGAGCTTGCCCTGGGCCTGCAGGATCGCGACCGCCTCTCGGACCACGGTGCGGCTGACCTGTAGCGTCTCGCCAATCTCCTTGAGGGTTCCGAGCTTGGTGCCCTCGACAAGCTGGTTGTCGGCAAGATGCGCTTGCAGCGCGGCGATCGTCTGGGCGGTTCTGGTCTGCACGCAGCTGTCCTGTTCCGAAGGGGGGTGTTTAGAGATAGTATCTCTATAAGCCAAAGAGATCTGCACTACAACCTCACTTGACGCTGAACTGCGTCCGTCGCGACAGGTATTTGCACAAAGATTGGGCAAATATCGTCGAGTTCAGCGGAGCTTGCGCATCTTGAGGTAATATCTCATCGAATCTCTTGATATGAGATGTGATGACTCGTACGAGTGATTCCAGAAAAGCGATAGAACGAGCGCCGAGATCTCATCTCGGTACCGCCACCGGGAGAAATGCCATGTCTCGAACCGCCCGCCGCCTCAGCGAACTCGGCCTCGCGCTGCCCAGCCTCAAGGGACCGAGTGGCAGCTATGTCCCTTTCCGCCGCAGTGGTGGGCTTGTCATCCTGTCCGGGCAGGTGCCCCGCGTCGACGGAAAAGACGCGTTCCAGGGGCGTCTCGGCGAGGACATGACCGTCGCGGAGGGGCAGGCCGCCGCCCGCGCCGCCGCGCTCAATCTCCTGGCTCAGCTCGCGACGGCGGTGGAAGGCGATCTTGATCGGGTCGAGGCCTGCCTACAACTGCGCGGTTTCGTGCGGGCCGTGCCAGACTTTGCCGACCATCCCGCGGTGATCGACGGCGCCTCGGACCTGATCGTCGAGGTGCTCGGTGAGCGCGGACAGCACGCCCGGACGGCGCTCGGGGCGGGCAGCCTGCCGCGCGGATTTTCCGTCGAGCTCGACGCGATCTTCCAGGTGGCGGACTGACCCATGGAGCAGTCTGCAGCCCCCGCCATTCGTCTTGAGCATGTCAGCAAGTGGTTCGGAAAGCTCAAGGTATTGCAGGACGTTGACCTGACGGTGAACCGGGGCGAGCATATCGTGCTGTGCGGCCCCTCCGGATCGGGGAAATCGACGCTGATCCGCTGCATCAACCGGATCGAGGAAGTGCAGGAGGGGCGCATCCTTGTTGATGGGGTCGAGCTGCGCGGCGACGGTCGCAATGCCGAGGACATCCGCCGCCACGTCGGCATGGTCTTCCAGCAGTTCAACCTCTTCCCGCACATGACCGCGCTCGAGAACTGCATGCTGGCGCCCCGCCGCATCCACCGCATCGGCAAGGATGAGGCCCGCGCGCGCGCCATGGGTCATCTCGAGCGGGTGCACCTCGCCGACCATGCCCAGAAATACCCCGCACAGCTTTCAGGCGGCCAGCAACAGCGCGTGGCGATCGCCCGCGCCCTGTGCATGAACCCCGACATCCTGCTGTTCGACGAGCCGACCTCGGCACTTGATCCGGAGATGGTCAAGGAGGTGCTCGACACCATGGTCGAGCTTGCCGACGCGGGTATCACGATGATCTGCGTCACGCACGAGATGGGCTTTGCCCGCGCCGTGGCGCATCGGGTGATCTTCATGGACCGGGGCGAGATTCTCGAGAGCGCGCCGCCGGAGGAATTCTTCAGCGCCCCCCGGCACGAACGCGCTCGGACCTTCCTCGGCCAGATCCTCAACCACTGAGAGGGGCATCGCCATGACCTATCAGTTCGATTTCTCGCCGTTGCTGACCTACTGGCCCGAGCTTGCCGCCGGCATGGTCCAGACGTTGCGCATCTCCTGCATCGCGATGGTGGCAGGGCTGGTGCTGGGGATTGCGCTTACGGCGTTGCGGATGAGCCCCTCGCGGCCGCTGCGCTGGCTTGCGGTGAGCTACATCGAGCTTGTCCGCAACACGCCCTTTCTCGTGCAGATCTTCTTCATCTTCTTCGGCTTGCCGGCCCTCGGATTGCGCTTCGACGCGACCCAGGCCGCGGTGCTGGCGATGTCGCTCAACTGCTCGGCCTACGCGGCCGAGATCGTCCGGGGTGGCGTCCAGGCCGTGCCGAAAGGCCAGGTCGAGGCCGGCAGGGCGCTGGGTCTGGGCACCGCCGACATCTACCGCTTCATCGTGTTCCGCCCCGCGATCCGCGCGATCTATCCCTCGCTCTGCAGCCAGTTCGTGCTGCTGATGCTGAACTCGAGCCTGGTCGCGGCGATTTCGGCCGAAGAACTGACCTATGCGGCGCAAATGATCGACAACCGCACCTTCCGCAGCTTCGAGATCTTCGCGGTGGTCGGCCTGCTCTATCTGGCGCTGTCGCAATGTCTGTCGCTCGTGCTGGCCGCGATTGGCCGCGCCTATTTCAGCTACCCCAGCAAGTGAGGACAGATCATGATCCGTGAGTTTGGCTTTCCCGAACTGCTCTTCGTGCTCGAAGGCGCACGCTGGACGATCCTCCTGTCGGCCCTTGCCTTCGTCTGCGGCGGCGCGCTGGGGCTGGCCGTTGCCCTCGCAAGGACCGCGCGCAGCCGCGCGCTGCGCTGGGGCGCGACCGTCTACATCCAGATCTTCCAAGGCACCCCGCTGCTGATCCAGCTGTTCTTCGTGTTCTTCGGCCTGCCGCTGCTGGGATTGCAGCTCAATGTCTGGTTGGCGGTGACCATCGGGTTGGCGCTGCACGCCAGCGGTTATCTTGGCGAGATCTGGCGCGGCGGCATCCAGGCGGTTCCCGCCGGTCAGGTCGAGGCGGCACGGGCGCTGGGGCTGGGGTACCGATCGGCGATGATCGACGTGGTTCTGCCGCAGGCGCTGCGCATCAGCCTGCCTGCAACGGTCGGCTTCCTCGTCAACCTTGTGAAGGGCACCGCGCTGGCAGCGCTGCTCGGGCTGACCGAGGCGACCCGCGCAGGGCAGCTTATGTCCAACATCACCTTCGAGCCGCTGCGCGTCTACAGCGCTGTGGGGCTCGTCTACTTCGCCATCTGCCTGCCGCTCACGCTCTGGAGCGCGCGGCTGGAGCGGCGTCTTCTCCGGCGTGGCTGAGCGCCGGGGCCATCCCCAAGAAGACCAACCAACAGGAACGAGGTACTGACATGACGACGTTCACTTCCTTCATGCGCCGCGCCGGTCTGGCGCTCGCGGCCGGGGCCAGCTTCGCGATGCTGCAGGCGCAGGCTTCGGGTGCCGTCACCCCGGAAGAGATCCAGCAGAAGGGCACCGCCGTGATCGGCGTGCAGATGGACCAGTTCCCCTGGGGCTTCATCGATGCGCAGGGCGAAAATGACGGCTTCGACATCGAGATCGCCCGGATGATCGCCGAGGAGCTGGGGGTCGAGCCCAAATTCGTGCGCATCACCGGCCAGAACCGCATCCCGTCGCTGACCACTGGCATGGTCGATTTCCTCGTGCCGTCGATGACGGTGACGGAAGAGCGCGCCAAGGTCATCCAATACGTGCTGCCCTACAGCTCGAACGACATCACCGTCTGGGCGCGCGCGGATGCCGAGATCGCGGGCAATGACGATCTGGGTGGCTTCGCGATCGGCGTCAACCGCGGCAGCGCCTTCGAGCCGATCCTGCGGGCGGCAGCGCCCGAGAGCACCGAGATCAAAGGCTTCGACGATGATGCGACGACCGTGCAGGCGCTGCTGTCGGGCCAGGCCGATGCCATCGTCGGCTCGATCACCTACGGGCTGGTGATCGCCAGCGCGGGCCAGGGCGAGGCCTTTGAGCGCAAGTACAAAGTCGCCGACAACATCCAGGCGATGGCGGTGCGCAAGGGCGACCAGGAAATGCTCGACTGGCTGAACGATTTCGTCACCCGCCACGGCGAGGATGGCTCGCTCGACGCGCTCTACAAGAAGTGGATCGGCCTCGACCGGGCCGATCTGCCCACCGAGATGCCGGGCGTCGACTTCACCGGCACCGCCGGGAACTGACCCGGCGCCCCGCGCGCGATCGCTTCCTCCCCGGCGCGCGGGGTCCCCTTCCTCGCCTCACCCTTTTGCAACCCCGGCATGTGCCGCCCGCGCAGGGCGGCGCGAGGGACCGCGCATGCCGCGCGCCCGATCCGCCGCACCACCACAGGCAGACAGATGACACGCAATGGCAAGAAAATCCGGGTCGGCGTCGACATTGGCGGCACCTTCACCGATGTCGCGATGGAGGCCGGCTCGACGCTCCATTCCACCAAGGTCCTGACGGATTACAGCTATCCCGAAGCCGCCATCGTGAAGGGGATTTCCCTCGTGGCGGCTGAAGCCGGCGTCGCGCTGTCCGAGATCGACCTCATCATCCACGGCACCACTCTGGCGACCAATGCGCTGATCGAGCGCCGGGGCGCAAAGACGGCACTGATTACCACGCGCGGGTTCCGCGACGTGATCGAGATGCGCACCGAAAGCCGCTTCGAGCAATATGATCTCGATATCGTGCTGCCGCCGCCGCTGGTGCCGCGCAAGGACCGTTTCGTGCTCGACGAGCGGATCGGGGCGGATGGCGGCATCCTCAAACCGCTCGATCCGGCAGAGCTCGAGCTCCTCTGCGCCGAGATCGTCGAGGCGGGTTACGAGAGTGTGGCGGTCGGGCTCATCCATTCCTACGTGAACCCGCAGCACGAACGGCAAGTGCGCGACTGCCTCGCGCGGCTGGCACCGGATCTCGCGGTGTCGATCTCGTCGGAGGTCTCGCCGCAGATGCGTGAGTTTCAGCGCTTCAACACCGTCTGCGCCAATGCCTTCGTCAAGCCGCTGATGGCAAGCTACCTCAACCGGCTGGTGGCGCGGCTCAAGGAAGAGGGGACCGACTGCCCGGTGTTCATGATCCACTCGGGCGGCGGCATCATCAGCGTCGAGAGCGCCATCGAGTTCCCGGTCCGGTTGCTGGAATCCGGCCCGGCCGGCGGGGCGATCTTCGCGGCCTCGATCGCGCAGAGCCACGGTGCCGAGCAGGTGGTCAGCTACGACATGGGCGGCACCACCGCCAAGATTTGCCTGATCGACCGCTACGTGCCGAAAACCGCGCGCGAATTCGAGGTGGCGCGCACTTGGCGCTTCAAGAAGGGCTCGGGCATGCCGATCTCGATCCCGGTGATCGAGATGGTCGAGATCGGCGCCGGGGGCGGCTCGATCGCCTCGGTGGACGGGCTGCGCCAGCTGCGCGTGGGACCGCAGAGCGCCGGCTCCGAGCCGGGCCCGGCCTGTTACGGACGCGGCGGCGCACGGCCGACGGTGACCGACGCCGACCTGCTGCTCGGGCGGCTTGACCCGCAGGGCTTCGCAGGCGGGACCATGACGCTCGACAGCGCCGCGGCGACCGCCGCCGTCACCACTCATCTGGCGGAGCCGCTGGCGCTCGACGAGACCTCGGCGGCCTACGGACTTGCCGAGATGGTGGACGAGAACATGAGCAACGCCGCCCGGATGCACGCCGTCGAAAGCGGCAAGGACCTGGCGGAGCACATGATGATCGCCTTCGGCGGCGCAGCGCCGCTGCACGCCGCGCGGCTGTGCGAGAAGCTGGGGATCGGCGCGCTGCTGATCCCGCCCGGCGCGGGGGTCGGCTCCGCCATCGGCTTCCTGCGCGCGCCCTTCGGTTTCGAGTCGGTGCGCTCCGCCTATACCCGGCTCGACGCTTTCGACGCCGCGCAGGTCAACGGCATTCTGACCGAGCTGCGCGAGGAGGCCACCGCCTTCGTCCGACAGGGCGCGGGCGAGGGGCCGCTGCGGATCGAGTGCACCGCCTTCATGCGCTATGTCGGCCAGGGCTGGGAGGTGCCGGTCGAGATCGAGATCCGCGACTACCGGACAGGCGACGGCGACGCGCTGCGAGCGCTCTTCGACGAGGCCTACGCCCGGCTCTTCGGCCGGGTCATCGACGGGCTCGGGGTCGAGATTGTCAGCTGGTCGCTGCGCGCCGCTTCCGAGGTGCCGCCGCCGGCGACCAGCCCGCGCCAGCGGCCGGAGCGGGCCGCGGTCAGCACCGGCAGCCGCCGCATGTTCGACGCCCAATCGGGCCGCTTCGAGACCGCCTCCGTTGTCGAGCGCGCCGCGCTGAGGCCCGGCGACTTTGTCGCCGGCCCGGCGGTGATCACCGAGCGTGAGACCACAACCGTCGTCACCGCAAGCCGCATCGCCATCCAGCAGGCAGACGGCTGCCTGCTGCTGCAAGCAAAATCCTGAAGGAGGACCCGATGGGCAACTCTCTCTCCGACGTCCACATGCAGATTATGTGGAACCGGCTGATCTCGGTGGTCGAGGAGCAGGCGGTCACGCTGATCCGCACCGCCTTCTCGACCTCGGTGCGCGAATCCGGCGATCTCTCCGCCGGCGTGTTCAACCGCGAGGGCCTGATGATCGCGCAGGCGGTCACCGGCACGCCGGGCCACGTCAATGCCATGTCCGAGGCCGTCGGGCATTTCATCACCGACATCGGCCGCGAGAACATCTTCGAGGGCGACGTCTACATCACCAACGACCCTTGGAAGGGCACCGGCCACCTGCATGATTTTACCGTGGTCTCGCCGAGCTTCCGCGACGGCGTGCTGACCGGCTTCTTCGCCTGTACCGCGCATGTGGTCGACGTGGGCGGGCGAGGCTTCGGCCCCGATGCGAACGAGGTCTACGAAGAAGGCATCTTCGTGCCCATCATGAAGTTCGCCGACCGCGGCACCGTGAACCGCGACCTGGTGAACATCCTGCACAACAACGTGCGCGAAAGCGGGCAGGTCGTCGGCGATGTCTACTCGCTGGCCGCGTGCAACGAGATCGGCCACCGGCGGCTGATGGACATGATGGACGAGTTCCGCCTGTCCGATCTCGAGGGGCTGGCCGATTTCGTCTTTGCCCGTTCGCGCGATGCGACGCTCGCGGCGATCGCCGCCCTGCCGCAGGGGCGTTACGAGAATGTCATGCGGGTCGACGGCTACGGCGCGCCGATCGACATCGCGGTGGCGCTGGACGTGGCGGTGGATCACATCGGGATCGATTTCGCCGGCACCTCGGCCCCCAGCCCCAAGGGCATCAACTGCCCGATGATCTATTCGGCCGCCTATGCCTGCTATGCGGTGAAATGCGCCATCGCGCCCGAAATCCCCAACAACCACGCCTCGCTCGAGCCCTTCCGGGTGACCGCACCGAAGGATTGCATCCTCAATGCGCAGCGCCCCGCGCCGGTCTCGGTCCGGCACGTGCTGGGGCATCTCGTCCCGGACGCGGTGCTGGGGGCCGTGCACCGGATGCTGCCCGGACGGATCCCCGCGGAAGGGGCGGGGGCGCTGTGGAACCTGCATGTCTCGGTTCGCCCGCGCGGCGGCGCGGCTGCGGCCGCCCCGGACGCACGCAGCGCCGAGGTGCTGCTGTTCAACAGCGGCGGCATGGGCGCGCGGCCGGGGCTCGACGGGCCGAGCACCACGGCCTTTCCGAGCGGCGTGCACTCCATGTCCATCGAGGCGACCGAGCATGTCGGGCCGGTGATCTTCTGGCGCAAGGAGCTGCGCGACGGATCGGGCGGGCGCGGGCGCCAACGCGGCGGGCTGGGACAGGTGGTCGAGATCTCGGCCAGCGCCGGGCATGAATTCCACTTCAACGCGATGTTCGACCGCGTGGCGCATGCACCGCGCGGCCGCGAAGGCGGGGAGGATGGGGCGCCGGGCGCAGTGCGGCTGGACGACGGCACCGAGCTTGCCGCCAAGGGCCGGCAGTTCGTGCCGCCGGAGCGGCGCTTGGTGCTGGAACTGCCGGGCGGCGGCGGCTACGGACCGGTGGAAGACCGCAGCGCGGAGGCGCGCGAGGAAGACCGCCACTACGGCTACTGACCCCGCCTTCCGGGACCATGCTGGAGCGGGGGCGGTCGCGCCCGCTCCGGACCGGCGGTTGCCGCCCGCCGTTCTGCCCTGTACATGGCGCCTCATCAGTTGTCTGATGACTGCGCAATACAGGGGAACTCCATGAGAAAACGCCGTGACAGCCTGGCCTCCGTCGTCGCCAAGGACCTAGCCGAGCGCATCGAGCGCGGCGACTACGCCGTGGGCGACAAGATCCCCATCGAGGCGCAGCTGTGCGAGATGTTCAACGTCAGCCGCACCGTGGTGCGCGAGGCCATCGCGACCCTGCGCTCCGAAGGGCTGGTGACATCGCGGCATGGCGTCGGCGTCTTCGTGGAAGAGCGGGCCAACCCGGCGCTCTCGATCACCAAGGAGGCGGCTGGCGAGCTTTCGGAAGTGCTCGAGTTGCTCGAACTCCGGCTTGGGGTCGAGGTCGAGGCGGCCGGGCTTGCCGCCCGGCGGGCCACCGAGGACGACCTGCGCGCGATCCGCGATGTCTTCGACAAGGCCTGCGATCTGGACGCTTTCGCCGAGCAGCCGCGTGAATTGGACTACGCCTTCCATCTGGCGATCGCACGGGCGAGCGGCAACGGCTGGATGGCCAAGTTCATGGATTTCATCGGGCCGGTGATCATCCCGCGCAGCCAGCTTCTGCACGCCTCGCAGCCCGAGATCACGCGCGACTACCTGCGCCAGATGGTCGACGAGCATCGCCGCATCCTCGATGCCATCGCGGCTGGAGACGCCGTCGCGGCACAGGAGGCGATGCGGATGCACCTGTCGACCTCGCTCGATCGGTACCGGAAAAGGCTGGTCGAGTCATAAGTCATCAGTTGACAGTCATCATACAACATCATACTCAAGTCCGCAGAGAGGCCGCCGCGTCGATTCTGCGTGCGTGCTCCGGATTGACCTCGGGCTAGGGACCTCAAATCCCGGCGCCGGCCATCCCGGGCCAGATGCCTCTCTGCAACGAGAACGCTGAGCCGGCACCGACTGCGCTCACATTCAACCAGGGGGCTTTATGTCTTACCTAAGGGAAGTCTACCTGCGCGGTCTGCGCGGGGCGGTGGTCCTGTGCCTTGGCGGCATCCTGGCCATGGTCTTTCTCAACGTAGTGCTGCGCTACGTCTTCAACAGCGGCATCTTCCTGACCGAGGGCCTCTCCGGCCTGCTCTTCGTCTGGATGACCTTCGCGGGCGCGCTGCTCGTCCTCTACGACGGCGGACACATCGGGGTCGATGCCCTGGTGCGGCGGGTTCCGGTCGCGGCGCAACGCGGGCTGTTTCTGCTGGCGCACGCGGTGATGCTCTACGTCACCTACCAGATGCTGCTTGGCAGCTGGCACCAGATGCTCATCAACCTGAAGGTGATCTCGCCGGGCACCCGTCTGCCGGTGGCGCTGCTCTATGCTGCCGGGGTGTTCTTCGCGGCGATGAGCGGTCTTTTCCTGCTGCACCAGATCTTCCTGCTGCTGACCGGACGCCTGACGCAAAGCGCGCTGCTGCCCGGCGCCTCGGAAGAGGAGAGTGACGCAAAGCGCCACGTCGGCACCCTCGCGCAGGAGGGCCGGAAATGACCATCGGACTCTTCCTCGGAACCCTGCTCGCGGTCATCGGCATCGGCGCCCCCATCGCCTATGCGCTGATCGTGACCGGCGCGGCGCTGATGTGGCAGATGGGCCTCTTCGACGGGCAGATCATCGCGCAGAACCTGCTCAACGCGGTCGACAGCTTCCCCATGGTGGCGATCCCGCTCTTCATTCTTGCCGGCGAGGTGATGAACGCGGGCGGCCTGTCGCGCCGCATCGTCGACCTGGCGCGGGCGCTCGTCGGGCACCGCCGCGGTGGCCTCGGCTACGTGGCTATCTTTGCCGGCGTCCTGCTCTCCAGCCTTTCGGGCTCGGCGCTGGCGGATGCGGCCTCGCTCTCGGCACTGCTGCTGCCGATGATGGTGGCGGCGGGTCATGCCCGCGAACGTTCTGGCGGGCTCATCGCGGCCTCGGCGATCATCGGCCCGATCATCCCCCCGAGTATCGGCTTCATCGTCTTCGGCGTGGCAACGAACCTGTCGATCAGCAAGCTCTTCATGGCGGGCATCGCGCCGGGCCTGCTGATCGGGCTTGCGCTCTGCGTCGCCTGGTTCTTCGTCTCGCGCCGCGATGACGTGGCGACCGCTCCCAAGGTCGGCGCGCGCGACCGGCTGCGCGCCTTCGGCCAGAGCCTCTGGGCGCTGATGCTGCCGGTCATCATCATCGTCGGGCTGCGCTTCGGCGTGGTGACCCCGACCGAGGCCGCCGCCGTCGCTGCCGTCTACGCGCTTTTCGTGGCGCTGGTGGTCTACCGCGAGCTGACCTGGCGCGATCTGCCGGACCTGATGCTTGGTGCCGGCAAGACCGCTGCCGGCGTGATGTTCCTGGTCGCCGCCGCCGCGATCCCTGCCTGGATGATCTCGGTCGCCGACATTCCAGGCCAGCTGGTCGACCTGATCGCGCCGCTGATGGACAACCAGACGCTGCTGATCCTGGTGCTGATGCTGATGATCCTGATGGTCGGAACGGCGATGGACCTGACCCCGACCATCCTTCTGCTCGGCCCGATCCTGGTGCCGGTGGTGATCGAGGCGGGGATCGATCCGATCTACTTCGGCGTGCTCTTCATGATCAACTGCTCGATCGGCTTGATCACGCCGCCGGTCGGCACGGTGCTCAACGTTGTCTGTGCCGTCGGCCGGCTCGACTACGAGGCGCTGGTGCGCGGCACGCTGCCGTTCTTCCTCGCGCAGGTGGCCGTGCTCTTCCTGCTGATCCTCTTCCCCGCGCTGGTGACCCAGCCGTTGCAGTGGTTGCTGCAATGACATTCCACAGGAGCCCCAGAAGCTCCGGAATACCCCGACCCTCCGAAACTCCAACAAGGAAATTCCCATGAAACTGATCCACGGCCTTCTGGCCGCCGCCCTTCTTGCGACCGGCGCTCAGGCGCAGGACTACAGCAATCGCACCATCAAGTTCGCCGCCACCGGCCAGGAAGGCACGCCGCCGGTGCAGGGCATGCACATCTTCGCCGAGAAGCTCGAGGAGCAGAGCGGCGGCAAGCTGAAGGCCCGCGTCTTCGCCAACGGCGTGCTCGGCGGCGATGTGCAGGTGCTCTCTTCGCTGCAGGGCGGGGTCGTCGAGATGATGGTCTGGAACGCCGGCAATATGATGACCCAGGCGCAGGATTTCGGCATTCTCGATCTGCCGTTCATCTACCAGGACGAAGAGGTGATGGACACGCTGCTCGACGGCGACGTGGGCAAGATGCTCACCGATCAGCTGCCTGAGCATGGGGTGGTCGGTCTGTCGTTCTGGGAGCAGGGCTTCCGCCAGCTGACCAACAACACCCGCGAGGTGCACCGGCTCGAGGACATCTCGGGGCTCAAGATCCGCGTGCAGCAAAACCCGCTGCTGGTCGACATGTGGAAGGCGCTTGGCGCCAATCCGACGCCGATGGCGGTGACCGAGCTCTACACCGCGCTCGAGACCGGCGCCGTGGACGGGCAGGAATGCACCGCGCCCTTCGCGCTCACCGCGAAATATACCGAGGTGCAGAAATACGTCTCGGTGACCCGCCACAACTACAACCCGCAGATTGTGCTGATCGGCAAGCCGTTCTGGGACCAGCTCAGCGACGATGAGAAGGCGCTGATCCAGAAGGTCGCGCAGGAGACCGCGGTCGAGCAGCGCCGCATCTCGCGCGAGGCGCAGGACAGCGCGCTGGCGGAGATCCGCGCCGCGGGCAACGTCGTGACCGAGATCGCGCCCGAGGAGCTTGCCCGCATGCAGGAGGCCGTCGCCCCGGTCATCCGAACCTATGCGGAAACCTTCGATCCCGAGCTGGTGCGTACCGTCTTCGACGCGGTCGGCTTCTCGCTGGACTGACCCAATGGCCGGGACCCGCGCCGCGGGTCCCGCTCCCGTAGAATGGAGTGAACATGAAAATCTCATTCGCCCAGCTGTCGCCCGTCCACGGCGACACCCCTGCCACCACGGCACTGGTTGCCGAGGCCGCCCGCGCGGCGGCGGCCGATGGGGCCAGGCTCATCGTCTTTCCCGAGTGCTTCCTGACCGGCGGCTCCTTCGATGACCGCGCCTCGCTGCTGCGGGCGGCCGTTAACATCGAGCGGGGCGATCTTGCCCCCATCCTCGAGGCGGCGCGCGCGGCGGACATCCACGTGGTCGTGGGCTTCTACCAGAAGTCCGGCGCGCAGGCGCTGAACACCGCCGCGCTGATCGGCCCCGAGGGCATCGTCGGGCTGCATCACAAAATGCACCTTCCGTTCATGATCGGCGACCGGTTCGTCGACATCCCGCAGATCGAGGGCCCGTCGGTCTTCGACACGCCGATCGGCCGCATCGGCCTTGCCATCTGCTACGAGATCCGCTTCCCCGAGGTGATCCGCACGCTGGCGCTGGAAGGCGCCGAACTGGTCGTGCTCCCGGCTGCCTGGCCCGAGGCCGCGCGAATCCTGCCCGACCTCTTCAGCCGCGTGCGCGCCGCCGAGAACTTCGTCTACTTCCTGTCCTCCAACCGCATCGATGTCGATGACGGCATGGCCTTCATGGGCAGCAGCCACGTGATCGGGCCGGACGGGGCCGAGATCTTCAACGCCGGCATGGACGAGGGCATCTTCACCGTCGACATCGACCTGTCGCGCGCCCGCACCAAGTCGATCATCCGCGATCCCGGCGTCTACGAGGTGCATCCCTTCCGGGACCGCCGCCCGCAGGATTACCGCATCTGCGCCGCGCCCGCCGCGCTGGGGCTCGAGGCATGAGCGCCGGGCTGCGCGACAGGCTCGCGGCGGGCGGGCCGGTATTCGGCATGAATGTCTACTCGGGCAGCCCCGCCGCGGTCGAGATCGCCGGGGCCTGGGGACTCGACTTCGTGTTCATCGACGCCGAGCATAGCGTGCTGGGCCTTGATCTGCCGATGGAGCGGATGCTGCTCGCCGCGCGACTGGCAGGGGTCGCGCCGCTGGTGCGGGTGCCCGACAGCGCCCCGACCGGGCTGCGCAAGGCGCTGGAGCTCGGCGCGGCGGGGGTGATCGTGCCGCAGGTGCACGATGCGGCGCAGATGCGTGCGATCATCGCGGCGACGAAGTTCCCTCCCCTCGGCCGGCGCGGCGGCGACAGCTCGGTGCGCTCGGCCGGATGGGCCGGTCCAGGCTTTGACTGGGCGGAGTATGCTCAGCGCAGCAACCGCGAAACGCTCGTCGTTCCGATGGCGGAGAGCCCGGAGTTCTTCGACAACATCGACGAGATCCTCGCGGTGCCTGGTATTGACGCGGTGCATTTCGGCCCGGCGGATTTCGCCCTCTCGAGCGGCCTCCCCGTGGATTATTCCATGCGCGAGCCCACGGTGCGCGAGGCCATGCGCCTGCTTGTCGCGAAATGCCGCGAGAAGGGCATTCACGTCATGCTCCCCTGTACGCCCGCAACGCCCGAACAGGCCGCGGATCTCTTCGAGCAGGGCGGGGACATGCTTCTGGTCGGCAATGACATTGGGTTCCTGAACCAGGGTTGCCGCACGGCCGCGGGCATCGCCGCCTCGCTTCGAGAGGGGCGCGCATGATCCGGCACCCCCGGCGGCACACCCCCGCTCTCGACCCGGAGTTGCTCGAGCGGCTACGGGCTCTGCAGCCAGCCTCCCTTGGGCACCACCTGAGCGAGGGCTTCCTCTCGCCGAAGATCCGCGCCCTGGTGCCGGGTCGCATGCTCGGCCGGGCGGTCACAGTTCGCCAACCGCTGCCCGATGCCGAACCGGTCCACCGCGTGCTCGATGCGCTCCGGCCGGGAGACGTGCTGGTCATCGACCGCTGCGGCGACGACCGCATTGCCTGTGTCGGCGAAATGGTCGCGCTGGCCGCGCGGACGGCGGGCGCAGCGGGGATCGTGGTGGACGGCGTGGTGACCGACATTGCCGAGATCGCCGCGATGGGCCTGCCGCTCTTTGCGCGCGGCACGAGCGTTGTGACCACCCGTCCGCTGCGGGTGCCCGGCGCCGAGCTCTTCGGCACCATCTGCCCCGGCGGCGTCGCCTTGCAGGACGGTGACCTGATTTTCGGCGACGAAAACGGCCTGCTCCGCCTCGCCCCGGATCGTCACGATCTTGCCGCGCTGGTGGCGCGGGCCGAGGCGGACGAGGCGCGCGAGGTTGACTGGCGCCAGCGCCTTGCCGGCGGCGAAAGCCTCGCCGTGCTCAACGGCTACGACGCCGAGACCCGCCCCTAGGCGCTTGGACAACACTTCAGACATGGGAGCCCTTTCATGCTCGACAAATCCGTCTTCACCCCGCACGGCAAGCACCTGATCGCGGGCGCGTGGGTGGCTGGCGAGACCAGCTTCACCTCCGAGCCGGCGCATGGTCCCAGCCACGCCTTCTCGGTCGGCACCCCGGC
>NZ_JADFFK010000004.1 GCF_015223355.1 Salipiger mangrovisoli
CAAAACCAGACCAGTGCGCCCTAACTTCCGGCGCGCCCGCCTGCCCGTCTCTCGAAGTCTGTTCCGCCTCGTCTGCGTCAGCCCCGCGTTTCCGCTCGCCGCCGCCCCGTCTGGCGTCCCGTCGTGCGCCTCAGCGCCGCCGGTGAAGGGGCTTTTACGGAGAGTGCCGGGGGGCTGCAAGCGGATTTTCCGGGATGCGCGAAGGTTTTTTGAAAAAACTTACAATAGCGCCTGAAAACAACGCCTTACACCGGAGATTTTTTGCGCGTCCCCGCAGCGGAACGCGCTTTCCCCAGGGTCCGCGAACGGCCGCGAAACCCACATCTTGGGCCCTCCACAGAGTTATCAACAAGACGGTCCACAAAAGGCCCCGAGTCACCGGCCAGTCACAGGCGAGTCACAGGCGATCCAACCCCAAGCAGCGGGCGAGTCACCCCTGCGCTTCTGGCGTCTCAAAGGGGGGCGGCGCGGCGCGGGGCATCCGCCGAACGGCGCGGACGGGCCAAACGCAGGACGGGCGGCCGCTGCCGCGACCGCCCGTCCTGCGTCTCTTCATGCCATGGCGCCGCGACAGCTTGCGCCCTACCCGCCTGCCCGAACCGCGGCGGCATTCTCCGCCTCGATCGCGGCGGAGATATCCTCGGCCAGGTTCGACAGGTGCTGGTCCAGGGCGGCATCCACCGCCACTGGATCCCGCGCCCGCAGCGCCTCCATGATCGCCCCGTGGTGCGACACGACGCGCTCGCGGTTGCGCCGCATGGTGGCCGAGAGGAAGCGCGCGCGCCACAGCCGGGCGAGATAGGCATGGTGGGTCTCGGCCAGCGCCGCGTTATGCGCGGACTCGGCGATCAGCCGGTGAAAGGCCATGTCCATCTCGAAGAGGTCGAGTGCATCGACCTGGTCGTAGGCCTCGGCGATCTTCTCGTTGAGCTCGGCAAGCCGGGCGAGGTCCTGCTCGGTGGCGCGCTCGCAGGCGATCTGCGCCGAGAGCTTTTCCAGCGCCAGCAGCACGACGACCTGGTCGTGCACCTCCTTCACTGTCGGCCGGGCAACAATCGGGCTGCGCGAGGGGCGCAGCACCACCAGGCCTTCCTGTGCGAGAATACGGATCGCCTCGCGCATCGGCGTGCGGCTGACCCCCAGCTCGGCGGCATTGTCGCGCTCCTTGATCGCCGTGTCGGGCGGCAGCTTGCCGCGCAGGATGTCGCGGCGCAGCTGGGCGGCGATCTGCTCGGCCAAGGTGGGCTCGGCAGGGCTATCGGACATGGTTGGCCTCTCAGTCTCAGCCTTTGCGGCTCTTGTCATGCGCCCCGTGGTCGAAGCGGTGCGGTATATAGACCGAGGTCCCCGCTGAGGGGAAGGAGACCCGTGCTTTCCTCATCTGGTATACCAAAAATTGTTGATTGTCGATCCCACCCTGAGGTAGCCTCGATTCCAGATGGTATACCATCCGGCGCTGTGAGGGAGCGCCGCAACCGGGGGAAAACCCCAAGCTTCTGGGAGGAAGACATGAAAGTTAAGACTTTGCTGAAGGCTGCGACCGCGGCCACGGTGCTTGCTGGCCCGGCTCTGGCTCAGGACGTGACGCTGCGCATCCAGACGCATTACAACCCCGAGCAGACCTCGGGCAAACTTGCCGCAGAATTCGTCGATGACGTGGAGATGATGTCCGGCGGCGCGATCGACATCGAGATGTTCTACGCCTCCTCCGTGGTGGCCACAGTCGAGACCTTCGACGCGGCGGCCAACGGCATTCTCGACTGCGACATGACCGGCGGTGCCTACCAGACCGGCAAGAACGCCGGCTTCCAGTTCGTCGGCGACATCATGGGCGGCTATGACACGCCCTACCAGCAGCTGTCGTGGCTCTATTACGGCGGCGGTCTCGAGCAGGCGCAGGAACTGTACAACCAGTTCGGCATGCAGCTCATCGGCTGGTGGGTCTATGGCCAGGAATCGCTGGTCTCCTCGACCCCGATCACCGGCCCCGAAGACCTGAAGGACTGGAAGTTCCGCTCGCCGCCGGGGATGGAGACCGAGATCTTCGCCAACCTCGGCGCCTCGCCGATCGTGATGGACTTCACCGAGGTCTTCACCGCGATGGAGACCGGCATCATCGAGGGCACCGATTATTCGGGTCTGGCGAACGACGAATCCATCGGCCTGTTCGATCTGGCCAAGCACGCCACCTACCCCGGCTTCCACTCGATGCCGTCGGACCACCTCGCGTGCAACAAGACCGTCTGGGACGGCCTGTCGGACCAGAACAAGCGCATCATCGAAACCGCCATGGAAAAGCTGGCCCTGCGCTCGGCGCTCTACTTCGAGAAGGCCAACAACGAGGCCGCTGCCCGTCTGACTGAAGCCGGCGTCACGCTGCACGACTGGTCGGTCGAGGACCGCGCCACCTTCCGCAAGGCGGCACAGTCGGCCTGGGATGTCTGGGCCGAGAAGTCGCCGGAAGCCAAGGCGCTGGTCGAGAGCCACAAGGCGTACCTGGGCCAACTCGGCCTGATCTCTGCGGAATAAGGCGCGCCCGCGCCTGACCTGAAAAGGCCATGCGGCGGGCCCACGACCGGGCCCGCCGCTCCTGTCTCAGGAACCCTGTGACTCCTCCGAAAGGGTTAACCTATGTCCAATCAAAGCCTCTGGCTCGGCGCGCTGCGCGGACCTGTGCGGCTACTGGCGCTCGCCAGCACCGGGCTGGCGCTGGCGGTCTTCGCCTGGCTCGTCCTAAGCCAGTTCATCTCGGCCGAACCGATCGGCATGTACGAGATGCTGCGCCCCGAGGGCCGACCGCTGGTGTCGGTGATGCTCTGGGCGCTCTTTGCCGCCCTGCTCTTCGGCTCGATCTTCCTGTCAGACCGTCGCGGCTCGATCGAGATCGAACCCACCGGCCCGCTCGACATCCTGTCACTGGTGCTCTCTCGCCTGTCGATGATCGGCATCGTCGCCGTGGTGCTGGTGATGTTCTACGAGGTCGTGGCGCGCTACGTCTTCGAGAAGCCCACGCTCTGGGCCAACGAGCTGTCGCTGTGGATCGCCTCCTTCGTGTTCCTGCTTGCCGGGCTCTACGCCATGCAGCAGCGCAGCCACATCCGCATCTACATCATCTACGACATGTTCCCGCGCTGGATGCAGAAGCTGGCCGACGTCATTTCGGTCTCGCTGATCTGGGTGTTCTTCTTCTGCCTGCTCTGGGGTGGCTACAACGAGGCCATGCAGAAGCTTGGCCGGATGGAAACCTTCGGCACCGCCTGGGATCCGCCCCTGCCTGCGACGCTCAAGATCGGGCTCATCATCATCATCGGCCTCGTGGCCCTGCAGGCGCTGTCCAACCTCATCGCCGACTGGAACAAGGCCCCCGAACACCATTCGCCCGCGGACGAGATCGACGAAGTCGAGATCGAGAACATCCGTCGCACCCTGGAGGACTGACTTACATGGTGGATATCGGCACAATCAGCCTGATCCTGCTGCTGGCAATGTTCGCATTGCTGGCCATCGGGATGCCTCTGGGCTTCGCCTCCGCTTTCCTGGCAGTTGCGACACTTGTCATGAAATTCGGCCCCGACCTTCTTTTCGGGCGCTTTGGCATGGGACCCTTCGCGGTGCTCGGCCAGGCGGTCTACCGGCAGATGGTGAACTACGTTCTCATATCGGTGCCATTGTTCATATTCATGGCCTCGCTACTCGAACGCTCCGGCATCGCGCGGGACATGTACAGCTCGCTCAACGTGTGGCTGTCGCGCACCCGTGGCGGCATCGCCTTCGTGACCTCGATCATGGCCGTCATCATGGCCGCAATGTCGGGGATCATCGGCGGCGAGGTCGTGCTGCTGGGCCTCATCGCCCTGCCGCAGATGCTGCGTCTCGGCTACAACCAGAACCTCGCCATCGGCACGATCTGTGCCTCGGGCTCGCTCGGCACGATGATCCCGCCGTCGATCGTCCTGATCTTCTACGGCCTCGTCACCGAGACCTCGATCAAGGCGCTGTTCACCGCCTCCTTCCTGCCCGGCTTCATGCTGGCCTCGTTCTTCATGATCTACATCTTCGTCCGCACCCGGATGAACCCCGACGAGGCCCCCCTGCCCCCGGCAGACCCCAATGCCCCGGCGGGCGGTGAAAAGGCCCTCATGTTCCTCGGCTTCATCTCGCGCTTCGGCATGTGGATCGTGGCGGCGCTCACCCTGCGCGCGCTGTTCTTCACCGTGACCGGTGCCAACGTGGTGACCGAGGGCGTGGACCCGATCCCGCTCGGCATGGTCTCGGACATCCCGTGGCTCGTCGGCGCGCTGGTGATCTTTGCCATCGTGGTCTTCTTCATCGTCGGCCGTGAGCGCACCGCCGTCGGCTGGGAGATGGGCAAGGGCCTCATCGCCCCGACCGTGGTGATCGGCGTCGTGCTGGGCTCGATCTACGGCGGCATCACCGGCATCACCGAGGCCGCGGGCATGGGCGTCGTGGCGGTCTTCGTCATCGGCCTCATCCGCCGCGAGATGAGCTTCGAGGTGGTCTGGGATGCGGTCATGCGCACGCTCAAGTCCACCGGCACGATCATCTGGGTGACCATCGGCGCGGCAGCCCTCGCGGCGGCCTACACGCTGGCGGGCGGCCCGACCTACGTGGCCAACATGATCGTCGGCTCGGACCTGCCCACCATGGGGATCATCCTGGTGATGATGTTCATCTTCCTGATCATGGGGATGTTCATGGACTGGGTCGGCATCGTGCTGCTGATCATGCCGGTGTTCCTGCCGATCGTCATGCGCCTGCCCGCCGAAGAGATCGGCTGGCTCGGCCATGTGGACAGCAGCTACATCGGCATCTGGTTCGGCGTGGTCTTCTGCATGAACATGCAGGTCAGCTTCCTGTCGCCGCCCTTCGGCCCCGCGGCCTTCTACCTGAAGTCCGTCGCCCCGGCGCATATCTCGCTGACCGACATCTTCCGCGGCTTCCTGCCCTTCATCGGGCTGCAACTGCTGGCGCTTCTGGTGCTGCTGGCCTGGCCGCCGATCGTCACGCTGTTCCTGTAACGCGACCCCGAAGGGGCGGCCCGCGCCGCCCCTTCGCTTGACCCTCCCCGCAGGGAGGCAGAGAGTTCCCCCACGAGAGCCGCTGGCCCCTGTGCGCCGCCCCTCTCCACATCCGACACTCCCCAGCCGCTCCATGGAGCTGAAGCCAAGATGAAAACCGTCCGCCTTTCCGAACATGACAACGTCGTCACCGCAGTCGTCCCGCTGGAAGTGGGTGACGAGGGCGCGACCGCGCTGATCCCGCGCGGCCACAAGATGGCCACCCGCGACATCGCCAAGGGCGAGGCGGTGCGCAAATACGCCCAGATCATCGGCTATGCCGCCGAGGACATCCCGCAGGGCGCCCATATCCACACCCACAACCTCGAATTCCGCAACGTCGAAGCCGAGTACGAGTTCGGCACCAACCTGCACCCCGTCGCCCCCGCGGCGCAGCAGGACACGTTCATGGGCTACCGCCGCGCCACCGGCCGCGTCGGCACGCGCAACTACCTCGCGATCCTCACCTCGGTGAACTGCTCGGCCACCGCCGCGCGGATGATCGCCCAGCATTTCACCCCCGAGAAGCTCGCCGCCTATCCCAATGTCGACGGGGTGGTCGCCTTCGTGCACGGCACCGGCTGCGCCATGGGCGGCGACGGCACCGGCTTCGAGTTCCTGCAGCGCGTGCTCTGGGGCTATGCCCGCAACCCCAACATCGGCGGCGTGCTGATGGCGGGGCTCGGCTGCGAGGTCATGCAGATCGACTGGCTGGTGCAGGCCTACGGGCTCGAGCCCGGCCCGCTCTTCCAGAAGATGAACATCCAGGACGAGGGCGGGCTGCGCAAGACCGTCGAGCACGGCATCGCGCAGGTCGAGAAGATGCTGCCCGAGGTCAACAAGGCCACCCGCACCCCCTGCCCCGCCTCGGAACTGATGGTCGCCCTGCAATGCGGCGGCTCGGATGCCTGGTCGGGCATCACCGCCAACCCCGCCGTCGGCTACGCCTGCGACCTGCTGGTGGCGCAGGGCGGCACCGGCGTGCTGGCCGAGACGCCCGAGATCTACGGCGCCGAACACCTGCTCACCGCCCGCGCCGCGACGCCGGAAGTGGGCCACAAGCTGATCGACCTGATCCACTGGTGGGAGGATTACACCGAGCGCAACCGCGGCTCGATGGACAACAACCCCTCGCCGGGCAACAAGAAGGGCGGTCTGACCACCATCCTCGAAAAATCCCTCGGCGCGGCGGCCAAGGGCGGCACCACGCCGCTCAACGGTGTCTACAAGTACGCCGAGCAGGTCACCGCGAAGGGCTTCACCTTCATGGACAGCCCCGGCTACGACCCTGCGTCGGTCACTGGCCAGATCGCCTCGGGCTGCAACCTCGTGTGCTTCACCACCGGCCGCGGCTCGGCCTTCGGCGCCAAGCCCAGCCCCTCGATGAAGGTCGCCTCGAACAACGAGCTCTACCAGCGCCAGACCGAGGACATGGACGTCAACGCCGGGCGCATTCTCACCGAGGGCGCGACGGTCGAGGAGGTCGGCCGCGAGATCTACGAGATGTGGCTGCGCATGGCCTCGGGCGAGCAGAGCAAATCCGAAGCGCTGGGGCTTGGCGACTACGAGTTCGTGCCCTGGCAGGTCGGCGCGGTGATGTGACCGCCGCGCCTTCCTCTCCACACAGGAAGGACAAGACATGAGCAAGCCCAGTATCGGGTTCATCGGGCTCGGCCTCATGGGCCGGGCCATGGTCGAATGCCTGCAGACGGCGGGCTACGACGTGACCGTCCTCGGCAACCGCGACCGCAGCGGTGTCGAGGAGGCGCTGGCCCGCGGCGGCAGCGAGGCCCCCTCGGCCCGCGCGCTGGCCGAGACGAGCGACATCGTGATGCTCTGCGTCGGCACCTCCGAGCAGGTCGAGAGCCGCATCTTCGGCGAGGACGGCGTGCTGGCCGGCACAAGGGAGGGCCAGATCGTCATCGACTTCGGCACCTCCCTGCCCGGCTCGACCAAGCGCATCGGCGCCGAACTGGCCGAGAAGGGCGCCACTTATCTCGACGCACCGCTGGGCCGGACGCCCGCCCACGCCAAGGAAGGCAAGCTCAACATCATGTGCGCCGGGGACGAGACGGCCTACGCGCAGGTCAAGCCGGTGCTCGACGTGCTAGGCGAGAACGTCTTCCACCTCGGCCCGCTCGGCGCGGGCCATACGATCAAGCTGATCAACAACTTCTTCGCCATGACCACCGCCATGGCCATGTCCGAGGCCTTTGCCATGGCCGATGCCGCGGGCGTGCCGCGCGACAAGCTCTACGGCGTGCTCGCGGCGGGGCCGAACCATTCCGGCATGATGGATTTCGTGAAGAGCTGGGCAATGGACGGCAAGATCGACCTCGCCTTCTCGGTGGACAACGCCGCCAAGGACGTGGGCTACTACCGCGCCATGGCCGAGGAGCTGGGGGCGCAATCGCGCATGTCCGGCTGTGCATCGGAAACGCTGGCCGAGGCCTTGCGGAACGGCTTCGCCGGGCACATGGTGCCGGAAATGGTCGACTACCTCTCCAAGCACCTGAAAGGCTGAGTTTATGTCCCTCCTCCCGGCGCGGACGCGCTGAGCCATGGCGATTGCCCCCCGCGAAGACCGGACGGCTTTTGGCCTGACGCTGATGGCGCTTGCCGTGCTCGGCTTCACCTGCATCGACACCTCGGCCAAATGGCTGCTGCAGCACGGGCAGCCGGCGTTGCAGGTGGTCTGGTGCCGCTACGCCGGTCACCTCGTGCTGGTGCTGCTGACCTTCCTGCCGCGCGAGGGGGTGGCGCTGTTCCGCACGGCGCATCCCTGGAAACAGACGATGCGCGCCGCCGGGCTCTTCGGCAGCACCATGCTGAACTTCCTCGCGCTGGCCTACCTGCCGATCACCGTGACCACCACGATCATGTTCGCCGGCCCCATCGTGGTGACCCTGCTGGCGATCCCGATGCTGGGCGAGAAGGTCGGCCCGCACCGCATCGGCGCGGTCTGCGTGGGCTTCCTGGGCGTGCTGGTGGTGATGCAACCCTGGGGGGCCGAGTTTCACCCGGCGATGCTGCTGTCGATGGGCGCGCTCTGCTGCGCAGCGCTCTATTTCATCCTGACCCGGCAGCTGGCGGGCAAGGAGAGCAACGCCACCTCGCAGGTCTGGGGCGGTGCCTTGCCGACGCTGCTGCTGGCACCCTTCGTGCTGCCGCACTGGCAGGTGCCGGAAACCACCGGCACCAGCGTCGTGCTGGTGATCATCGGCATCTTCGGAGCGGTGTCGCACATGCTGGCGACAGCGGCGCACCGCTATGCCGACGCCTCGGTGCTGGCCCCGATGGTCTACCTGCAGCTGATGAGCGCGGCAGCGGCAGGGCTGCTGATCTTCGGCAGCTGGCCGACGGTCTGGACGCTGCTCGGGGCGCTGATCATCATCGGCGCGGGGCTCTACATCTGGCACCGCGAACGGCGGCGCGGGGTGCCCCATTCGAAGATCACCCCCCGGCTCTGAGGGGGCCGACAGGGGGCTCCGCCCCCGCCCTGCGGGCTCCCCCGGCGTAGTTTCAAAGAGAAGAACCGCAGCCTCGGGCCGCCTCGGGCCCGTTCAGGTCGTCTCAGGCGGCGTAATAGGCGCGATACCAGTCGACGAAGCGGCGCACGCCCTCGGTCACCGGGGTGTATTGCGACTCGCCCGCGAGCTGCGCAAGCAGCGCCGTGTCGGCCCAGGTGGCGGGCACGTCGCCAGGCTGCATCGGCATCAGGTTGCGCTTGGCAGGCAGCCCGGTGGCCGCCTCGATCGCCTCGATGAACGCGCCGAGCTTGACCGGGCTGCCATTGCCGATATTGACCACGCGCCAGGGCGCGACGGGAGAGAGGCTGTCCTCGGGGCCGGTCGGCGCGCCGCGCTGCGGCGCCGCGGGGGCGAGCCGGAGCAGCGCCGCCACCAGGTCCTCGACGTAGGTGAAGTCGCGCATCATGTCACCGTGGTTGTAGACGTCGATCGGCGCGCCGCCGAGGATCGCCTTGGTGAACTTGAAAAGCGCCATGTCCGGACGGCCCCAGGGACCGTAGACGGTGAAGAAGCGGAACATGGTGACCGGCAGGTCGTAGAGATGCGCGTAGCTGTGCGCCATGTTCTCGGTGGCCTTCTTCGTCGCCGCGTAGAAGGACATCTGGTGGTCGGTCTTCATCGTCTCGCGATAGGGCATCTCGGTGTTCGAGCCGTAGGCCGAGGAGGTCGAGGCGATCAGCATGTGCTTCGGCGGGTAGGCCCGCGCCGCCTCGAGCAGCTCGAAGGTGCCGATGATGTTGCTGTCGAGATAGTCGCGCGGCTTCTCGATGGAATGGCGCACGCCGGCCTGCGCGGCGAGGTGGTAGACATAGTCGAAGCGATGCGCGTCGAAAAGGTCGATCAGCACACCGCGCGTCTCGACCCGTTCCTCGACGAAGGTGAAGCCCGCGCCTTCGAGCTGCGCCAGGCGGGCGCGCTTGAGCGCCGTGTCGTAATAGTCGGTCACCGCGTCGAGGCCGACGACCTCGTGCCCGTCCTCGAGCAAGCGCTTGCACAGGTGGAAACCGATAAAGCCGGCGGCGCCGGTCACGAGAGTCTTGGGCATCAGGGGCCGCCTCATCCTTCTGGTGCGTCCCCGATAGGACAGAGCCCGCCGATTGTAAATCGCCGGGGCTCCTGCTGGTTCAGCCGCGCCCGATATACGGCATGCCCGGCGCCATCACGGTGACGAACTGCACGTTCGCATCGAGCGGCAGCGTCGCCATGTGCAGCACCGTGCTGGCGACATGGGCGGCATCCATCACCGGCTCGACGGCAATCGAGCCATCGGCCTGCGGCACGCCCTGGGTCATCGCCTGCGCCATGTCGGTCAGCGCGTTGCCGATATCGATCTGGCCGCAGGCGATGTTGAACGCCCGCCCGTCCAGCGACAGCGAGCGCGTCAGCCCGGTGACCGCATGTTTCGAGGTGGTGTAGGGCGACGAACCCCAGCGCGGCACATGCGCCGAGACCGAGCCATTGTTGATGATCCGCCCGCCCTGCGGGTCCTGCCGGCGCATCCGGCCGAAGGCGGCGCGGGCGCAGAGGAACACCCCGGTGATGTTGATGGACGAGAGCTTCAGCCAGTCCTCGGCCGGGATCTCGTCGATCATCGCGCCCTTGAGCCCGACGCCGGCGTTGTTGAACAGCGCGTCGATGCGGCCCCACTCGGCCATCGCCTTGTCGAAGCCGGCCTCGACCGACTCGGGGTCCGCCACGTCGAAGGGCAGAACGAGCGCATTGGGGTGGCCGTCCGCCGTCTCTTCCAGCGGCGCTTCGCGGCGACCGACCAGGCCGACCTTCCAGCCCGCGTCGAGAAAGGCCTTCGCGGTCAGCCGGCCGATGCCGCTGCCGGCACCGGTGATGATGATGCTCTGCATGAATTTCCTCCCAAGGAAACGGCGCGGGCGTTGGTCTCGCCCGCGCCGGAAAAGCTTCGTGTCAGTGGTTGTCGCGCGGCAGGCTGCGGGCGACCTTCTGGTAGGCGGTCGCCAGCTCGAGGCAGCCGCCATCCGACAGCTGACCCACATGCTTGCGGTAAATCTCCTGCCAGGGGGTCTGGTGCACCAGCTCGGGCGCGGTCCACTCGGCCTTGCGCTTCTCCCATTCGGCATCCGCGACCAGCGCGTTCATCGTGCTGGCATTGAGATCGAGCCGCACCCGGTCGCCGGTCTGCAGGAAGGCGAGCCCACCCCCGACCACCGCCTCGGGCGAGGCGTTGAGGATCGAGGGGCTTTCCGAGGTGCCGGACTGGCGCCCGTCGCCGACCGTCGGCATGTGCGTGATGCCCTGCCGGATCAGCGCATCCGGTGGCTGCATGTTCACGACCTCGGCCGAGCCGGGATAGCCGACGCAGCCGACGTTGCGGATGAACAGGATGCAGTGCTCGTCGATCTCGAGCGCCGGATCGTTGATCCGGTCGTGGTAATCCTCCGGCCCCTCGAAGACGATGGCGCGGGCTTCGAGGATGCCCTCCCTGCCCGGCTCCGACAGGAAGCGCTTCTGGAAGTCGGCGGAGATCACCGAGGTCTTCATCAGCGCAGAGTCGAAGAGGTTGCCCGAGAGCACCTTGAACCCGGCGTTCTGGCGCATCGGCGCGTCGTAGGTCTTGATCACGTCGGTGTCCTGGCTGCCCAGCCCGGTGACGTTCTCGCCCATGGTCTTGCCGGTGGCGGTCATCGCGCCCTCGTGGATGCGGCCGGCCTTGCGCAGCTCTTCCATCACCGCGGGAACGCCGCCGGCGCGGAAGAAGCTCTCGCCGAGGTATTCACCGGCGGGCTGCATGTTGACCAGCAGCGGCACGTCGAAGCCGATGGTCTCCCAGTCCTTGACGTTCAGCTCGACCCCTGCATGACGGGCCACCGCCTGCAGATGCGGCGGGGCATTGGTCGAGCCGCCGATGGCGCCGTTGACGACGATGGCGTTCTCGAAGGCCTCGCGGGTCAGGATGTCCGAGGGCTTGAGGTCCTCGTAGACCATCTCGACGATGCGCTTGCCGGTCTGATAGGCCATGGCCATGCGCTCGCGGAACGGCGCCGGGATCGCGGAGTTGCCGGTGAGCGACATGCCGAGCGCCTCGGCCATGGCGTTCATCGTCGAAGCGGTGCCCATGGTGTTGCAGTGCCCCAGCGAGGGCGCCGAGGAGCAGACCCGCGACATGAACTCGTCGTAGTCGATCTTGCCCTCGGAAAGCAGCCGACGCGATTCCCAGACGATGGTGCCCGAGCCGGCGCGCTTGCCCTTCCACCAGCCATCCAGCATCGGCCCGCCGTTGAGCGCGATGGCCGGGATGTCGACCGTGGCCGCGCCCATCAGCATCGCCGGGGTGGTCTTGTCGCAGCCGGTGGTCAGCACCACGCCGTCGAGCGGGTAGCCGTGCAGCACCTCGACGAGACCGAGGTAGCTGAGGTTGCGGTCGAGCGCCGCGGTGGGGCGCTTGCCGGTTTCCTGGATCGGGTGCACCGGGAATTCCATCGGGATACCGCCCGCCTCGCGGATGCCCGCCTTGATCCGGTCCATCAGGAAGACGTGGATCTTGTTGCAGGGCGCGATGTCCGAGCCGCTGTTGGCGATGCCGATGATCGGCTTCTCCGCCTGCAGCTCGTCACGGGTGTATTCCTGGTTCTGATAGCGCTCGATATAGAGCGCGGTCATGCCGGGATTGTTGGGGTTGTCGAACCACTCCTGCGAGCGGAACCGTTTGTTGGCGCGTGTGTCGGACACGGGTAGCTTCCTCTCCTTGACGCGCCTCCCCGCGCGCCTTCCTCAGGCGCGCCGCGTGACGCGCTCGTTCTTGCAGCAGCTTCCCAATTTGGTATACCAAATGCAAGAGCAATCATGGGAGGAGGGCGCGAAGATGCGTGAAATTTCGCTCGCCGTCTGGCTATTTCCGCGCATTTTCAGAGCGATGCGTATTTCATGTGGCGACGTTCTGAAGGCACGCGCATGACACGCAAAGCGTTCTGGCAGGGCTACCGCGACTGCGCGCCCTTCATCGCGGTCGTCGTGCCCTTCTCGCTGCTCTTCGGAGTCGTCGCGCGCGACGCCGGGCTCGACCTGCTGCAGGTGATGGCGATGGCGGTGCTGGTCATCGCGGGGGCCTCGCAGTTCACCGCCTTGGCGCTCCTCCAGGAGCACGCACCGGTTTTCATCGCGCTCATCGCGGCGCTGGCAGTCAACCTGCGCATGGCGCTCTACTCGGCGGCGCTGGTGCCGCACGTGGGCCACGCGCGGCTGGGGATCCGGGCCCTGATGGCCTATCTGATGGTCGATCAGGCCTACGCGGTCGCGGTGAAGACCTACGAGGAAAAGCCCGGCATGAGTCGCGCGGAGAAGGTCGCCTACTACTTCGGTGTCATGGCGCTGATCTGCCCCTTCTGGTACGGCTGCACGCTGATCGGCGCGCTTGTGGGCACGGCGATCCCGACCTCGCTCCAGCTCGATTTCGCCGCCCCCGTCTGCTTCATCGCGATCGCCGCGCCGCTCTTGCGCTCGCTGCCACACATGCTGGCGGCGGCGGTCTCGGTGGGCTGCGCAATCCTCTTCGCAGGTTTCCCGGCGGGGCTTGGCCTCATCGCCGCGGCGCTGGTGGCAATGCTGGTCGGCGCGCAGGCCGAACTTGCGCTGCGCCGCCGCGCGGCCCGGCGCGAGGCGGAGGGCCGGGCATGATCGACGACGCAACCTTCTGGACACTGACGGTCCTGCTGGGCATCGGCACCTTCCTCATCCGCTTTTCGTTCCTCGGCTTCTTCGGGCGCAGGCAACTGCCCGACTGGGTCGTGCTGCATTTGAAATACGTGGGCGTCGGGGTGTTGCCCGCCATGGTGACACCCTTGGTGCTCTGGCCGCAGGCCACCGGCGGCGAGACCGACCCCGCCCGCGTCATCGCGGCGCTGGTCACCTTCCTCGTGGCGCTGCGACTGTCGGTCACCGGCGCGCTGCTGGCGGGGATGGGCACGCTCTATCTGATGCAGGCGCTGCTCTGAGGCACCCCTGAAAAAGGTGAGGGCCGGTCTCCTCCTCCGAGACCGGCCCCCTGCGAGGCTCCGCCGGTTGCGAGGGCGGCGGGCCCCGCAATCCGTCAGGCGAAGGCGCTCTTGGCCCCCGCCGATTGCTGCATGCGGAAGATCGAGCCGGTGTCCGGCGCCGGCGGCAGCGGCATGGTGACCGGCACCGATTCGAGCCGCGGCGTCAGGCAGGGCTCGCCGGTGATCGTCCGGCTCTGAAGATCGTCCCAGAACCTCTTCTGCCCGAGCGCATGGAAATACGAATTGCTGCCGAGGATCGGCCAGGCGTCGGCCTTGGCGATCTCGTAGAACAGCAGCAGCCGCGCCCGGTCCGACACGTTTGGTGCCGAGCCGTGCAGGATGCGCGCGTGATGCACCGTCATGCTGCCCGCCTTGCCCGTCAGCGTCACCGCCCTGTCGCGTTCGAAGAGCGGATCCTCGGGGTTGATCGCCCCGGCGAAGACGCCATTGGCCATGTGGCTCAGAATCGGCCCCTTGTGGGTGCCGGGGATCACCATGAGAGGGCCGGTGTCCTCGTCAACGTCCTCGAGCATGATCCCGAAGGCCAGAAGGTCGTCGTTGGTATGCGGGTAGAAGGCCCAGTCCTGGTGCCATTCCACCGCCGCGCCGCCACCCGGTGCCTTGGTGTTCAGCTTCGAGGTCAGGATCGTCGTGTCCGGCCCCAGCAGGTCGTTCAGCACTTCGGTCACCCGCGAGCCGCGCAGGAGGTCCCAGAAATACGGGTCCTGCTTGTGCGGCAGCTTGATCCGCGTGAGCTTCGGCTGCGCCTCCGAATGCCCCTTGTCGAGGTCGTAGACCTCGTTGCTCTCGGTCACCCCGCGCGAGCTTTCGATCAGCCCGTAGGTGATCTCCCGCAGCCGCGCCAGCTCCTCCGGGCGCAGCACGTCCTCGACCATGAGGTAGCCGTTTTCGTCGTAAAATGCCTTCTGGTCAGCCGTCAGCATCGCTTCTCCTCCATCGCGACTCACGAACCTGCGATTCTATGGTATCGATACCATACTTTCATGGTATCGATACCATCAGTTATGCGAAGGCGCAACGACGGCAGGCGGGCAGAACATGGCAGACGGCAGGAAATGGGTGACGATGGGCGATGTGGCGCAGCGTGCGGGGGTCGGCACGATCACCGTCAGCCGCGCGCTGCGCACGCCGGGCAAGGTGCGCCCCGAGACGCTGCGCAAGGTGCGCGCGGCGGTGGACGAGCTGGGCTACGTGCTCGACGAGACGGCGGGGGCGCTCAGCTCGCAGCGCTCGCGGGTGGTGGCGGCGCTTGTCTCGACGCTCGAGGAGCCGGTATTCGCCGCGACGATCCGGGGCCTCACCGAGGGGCTGGCGGAGGCCGGGCTGCAGCTCATGCTCTCGACCACGCAATACGACCCCGAGACCGAGGCGGCGCTGATCCCCACACTGCTCGGACGCCGCCCCGAGGCGCTGGTGCTGACCTCGGACCGGCACACCGACTCCGCCCGCGCGCTGCTCTCGCGCGCCGGGATCCCGGTGCTGGAACTCTGGGGGCTGCCGGATGAGCCGGTGCACGCGGCGGTCGGGTTTTCCAACCGCGCGGGCGGGGCGGCGATCACCCGGCACATGGTCGAGACCGGGCGGCGGCGGGTCGCCTTCCTCGGGCTCGACCGGCCGCATGACACGCGCGCCAAGCTGCGGCTCGAGGGCTACCGCGACTGCGTCGGCCAGCTGGCAGGCGAGCGGATCGTGGCGCTGCCGCCCGCGCCGGATCGCAGCGGCCCCGACATGGGCGCCGCCGGTCTGGCCGAGATCCTGCGGCGCTGGCCCGACACCGAGGCGGTGGTCTGCGTCAGCGACATGCTGGCGAGCGGCGCGCTCTGCGAGGCCTGGCGGCGCGGCATCGACGTGCCGGGGCGGCTGGCGATCTCGGGTTTCGGCGATTTCGACATGGCCGGCGTCTCGGCGCTGGCGCTGACCACGATCCGCATCGACGGTGCCGCCATCGGCCGCCGCGCCGCAGAGCTGATCCTTTCGGGCGACTTGCCGATGGGGCTGCGCGAGGACATGGGCTTCACGCTGGTCCGGCGCGCGACGACCTGAGGTGGCCAGCGCGGATCACTCCGCGCCCTTGCGCACCTCCTCGGCCAGATCGATCCCGCCCATCTCGGCGATCCGGTCCGACAGGCTCGGCACGTAGTCGGCACCGTGCCCGGTCGCCTCGGCGGTGGCGAAATAGTGCCGCGTCGCGCTGGCGATCAACGCCGGAGCGCCGACCTTGGCGGCCATGGCATTGGCGTAGCGCACGTCCTTGCCGCCGTTGAAGATGCTGAACTTATGCGCCTCCATGTCCCGATCCACCGCGTAGCGCATGAAAGTGTCGAAGAAGCCGTTGCCGAGGCGGCTCGAGCCGATCACCTGCCTGACGGTCTGCGGCGAGATGCCGGACTTGGCCGCCAGCACCGTCGCCTCGGCGTAGAGCGCGGCGTAGCTCATCGAGATGAGGTTCATCACCAGCTTCATCTTGTGGCCCGCGCCGACCCCGCCGACGCGGTTGATGTTGCCCGCCCAGCATTCGATCACCGGGCGCACCTTCTCGAAGGTTTCGTCATCGGCGCCGACCATCGCGTCGAGCGCCCCTTCCTCGGCCTCCTTCGGCGTGCGCCCAAGCGGCGCATCGACCATCGCCCCACCCTTTTCGGCCAGTTCGGCCGCCAGTGCCTCGGTCGAAGCCGGGTCAGCCGTGGAGCAGTCGACCACGATCAGGCCGGGCCGCGCACCGGCGAGGATGCCATCCTCGCCGCGCATCACCGACTCGACCTGCGGCGAGTTCGACAGGCACAGGTGGATGATGTCGCAGGTCTCGGCCATTGCCTTGGGCGAGGCCGCCTCCTGCGCCCCCCGCCCCAGCAAATCCTCGACCGGCGCGCGGTCGCGGTTGCCCTTCACCCAGAGCGGGTAACCGCCCTTTAGGATGTTCTTTGCCATGCCGTGGCCCATCAGGCCGACGCCGATGAAGCCCACTACGGGTGTGTCGCCCATGAATCTCTCCTCCCAAAGATGGTTTACAGCGAGGCGGTAATGCCGCCGTCGACGAACAGCGTGTGACCGTTCACGAAGCTCGATGCCGGGGCGCAGAGGAAGACGCAGGCGCCGACCAGCTCATCGACCTCGCCCCAGCGGCCCGCCGGGGTGCGCTTCTCCAGCCAGGCGCTGAACTCCGGATCGGCAACCAGCGCAGCGTTGAGCGGCGTCTTGAAGTAGCCCGGCGCGATGGCATTGCAGTTGAGCCCGTGTTTCGCCCAGTCGGTCGCCATGCCCTTTGTCAGGTTGGTGATCGCCCCCTTCGAGGCAGTGTAGGGCGCGATCCCCGGCCGCGCGAGCGCGCTCTGCACCGAGGCGATGTTGACGATCCGCCCCTGCCCGCGCCCGATCATGTGCCGCGCGCAGGCCTGCCCGACGTAGAAGGCCGAGTAGACGTTGGTGCGCATCAGCCGGTCGAAGGCCTCGGGCTCGAAGTCCTCGAGCGGGCCGCGGTGCTGCATCCCGGCGTTGTTGATCAGGATGTCGATGGGGCCGGCCTCTGCCTCGTAGCCGTCGATGGCGGCGCGGGCACTCTCGTGGTCGGTGACGTCGAAGCCAAGCGCCTCGGCCTGATGCCCCTCGGCCTTCAGCGCCTCGACCGCCTCTTCCAGCCGCTGCGGGTTGCGCCCGTTCAGCAGCACCTTGGCGCCCGCCTGCGCAAGGCCCCGCGCCAGCGCGTAGCCGATACCCATGGTCGAGCCGGTCACCAGCGCGGTGCGGCCCGTCAGATCAAACAGGGACATAGTTGCTCCTCTTCCCCTGGCCCCACCGCAAGGCGCGGGAGGGCTGCGGTGATCCGCAACCCCCATTGACAAACAGGGGCGGGACCGTATTCAGGAAAATGGTATACCAAATGTTCCCGGATGCAAGCGGGCGCGGCGCGACCGCGCGGCTCTCGCGCCAGGGACGACGAGGAGGACGAGGCGAGGTGAGGAGACCCGGCGCAGCCCTGTTGGACCGAGAGCGCGGCCCATGCTGAGCTTTGCCGCTGCCGTTTTCCTGCTGTTCATCACCCCCGGTCCGGGGGTGCTGTCGCTGGCCGGGGTGGGCTCGGCCTATGGCTGGCACAACGGATTGCGCTACGGCACCGGGCTATTCATTGGCACCAACCTCGTGATGACGCTGGTGCTCACCGGGTTTGCCGCGGTGGTGCTTGCCGTCCCCGCGGTGCGCGTGGTGCTGATGGCGCTGTCGGTGTGCTATCTGGTCTACCTCGCAGCCCGCATCGCGCTGGCAGGCAGCCGCATCGCCTTCATCGAGGCCAAGAGCGCCCCCGGCGTCCGTGCCGGCATCCTGCTGCAGGCGATCAACCCCAAGGCCTACGCGGTCAACACCGCCATGTTCACCGGGTTTTCCTTTGCGCCCGAGGCGCTCGGCTTCGAGACCGCGTCCAAGATCCTCATCATGAACGCGATCTGGATCCCGGTGCACCTTGCATGGCTCAAGGCCGGGGTGACCCTGCACCGTCTCAACCTCAGCTACCGCACCCAGCGGCTGATCAATTACGGCATGGCGCTGGCCATGCTGGGCGTCGTCGCGCTGGCCCTCGTGTCGGCCTTCGGCGCGTCCTGACACATGACGACCTATCGGGAGGACCCATAATGACCACTTACACCGGATGCTGGCCCGTCGTGCCGACCCCCTTCCACGAGGACGGCACGCTCGACCTCGAGGGCATGAAGCGCGTTCTGGACTGCACCATCGACATGGGCGTAGACGGCATCTGCATCCTTGCCAACTTCTCCGAGCAGTTCCTGATCTCGGACGACGAGCGCGCCATCCTCACCAAGCTCTGCCTCGAGCACGTGGCGGGCCGGGTGCCGGTGATCGTGACCATCTCGCATTACGCCACGCCCATCGTCGTGGAGCGTGCGCAGAGCGCCAAGGATCTTGGCGCCGACATCGTGATGATGATGCCGCCCTACCACGGCGCGCTGCTAAAGGGCACCGCCGAGCAGACCTTCGAGCAGTTCCGGCAGGTGGGCGAGGTCGGCATCCCGATCATGCTGCAGGATGCGCCGCTCTCGGGCGTCGATCTGCCGGTGCCGCTGCTGGTCAAGATGGCGAACGAGATCGAGATGCTGAAGCTCTTCAAGATCGAGTGCCCGCAGGCCGCCGCCAAGCTGCGCAGCCTGATCGCCGAGGGAGGCGCCGCCATCGAGGCACCCTTCGACGGCGAAGAGGCGATCACCCTGCTCGCCGATCTCGACGCGGGTGCGACGGGCTGCATGACCTCGGCGATGATCCCCGACCAGATCCGCCCCATCGTCTTCGACTTCCTCGCCGGCAACCGGCAGGCGGCCTTCGACGGCTACGCCCGCATCCTGCCGGCGGTGAACCATGAGAACCGCCAATGCGGCTTCCGTTCGGCCAAGCATGCGATGATGGTCGGCGGGGTGATCAAGTCGGCCTTCTGCCGCCACCCGATTGCCCCCTTGCATCCGGACACCGCTTCGATGTTGATCGAGCTGATCAAGCCGCTCGATCCGCTCGTGCTGAACTGGGGCAAGTAACCCCGCGCCGGTCCGCCCGGACGCAAGGCAAAGCCGCCGGGCGGTCAACCGCCCGGCTCCCGAGGCGCTGGCCCCTGCCCCGGTTGAGGACGGAGCTGCGCCCGGCACGCCACCTTTGGAGACCCACGCAATGACCCTCTTCGCGCCCCTCGAACAGCTCCTCGGCGAGCGCCTTGCGACCAGCGACGCCATCCGCGCGCAGAACGCGCGCAACGAGGCGCATTTCCCGTTGGCGATGCCCGATGCCGTGGCCTTCCCCGAGACCACCGAGGAAGTGGCCGCCATCGTCCGCTTCTGCGCCGAGACCGGCACGCCGGTCACCCCCTTCGGCACCGGCACCTCGCTCGAGGGGCAGCACCTCGCGATCAAGGGCGGCATCAGCCTCGACTTCTCGCGCATGAAGAAGGTGCTGGCGATCAACGCCGAGGACCTCAACGTCGTCGTTCAGCCCGGCGTCACCCGCACCGAGCTGAACGAGGAACTGCGCGCCACCGGGCTTTTCTTCCCGATCGACCCCGGTGCCGACGCCTCGCTCGGCGGCATGGCGGCGACCCGTGCCTCGGGCACCACGGCGGTGCGCTACGGCACGCTGCGCGAAAACGTGCTGGCGCTCGAGGCGGTGATGTCCGACGGCAGCATCATCCGCACCGGCACCAAGGCGCGGAAAAGCTCGGCCGGCTATGACCTGACGCACCTCTTGGTGGGCAGCGAAGGCACGCTGGGCATCATTACCGAACTGACGCTGAAGCTGCATGGGCTGCCCGAGGGCATCGCCTCGGCCACCTGCCGCTTCCCCTCGGTCGAGGAGGCGGTGAACTGCGTGATCCTGACCATCCAGTCTGGCCTGCCGATGGCGCGGATCGAACTGGTGGACGAGATGATGGTGCGCGGCTTCAACATCCACGCCGGGTCCGACCTGCCCGAGCAGCCGCATCTCTTCGTCGAGTTCCACGGCAGCCCGGCGGGCGTTGCCGAGCAGTCGCAGAGCTTCCGCGAGATCGCCGAGGAATTCGGCATGGAGGCCTGGGCCGAGGCGAACACCACCGAGGCCCGCAATGCCCTGTGGAAGATGCGCCACGGCGCGCATTTCGCCTCTTCGGCGCTGCGCCCCGGCGCAGAGTTCGGCACGCTGGCCACGGACGTCTGCGTGCCGATCTCGCAACTCGCCGAGGCGGTGCTGCAGGCACAGGCCGATGCCCGCGCCGCCGATCTCGTCTGCACCATCGTCGGCCATGTCGGCGACGGCAACTTCCACTGCGCCGTGCGCTTCGATCCGAACGCTCCCGCCGAGGTCGAAGCCGTTCACGCCTTTGCCGGCAAGCTCAACGAGACCGCGCTGCGGCTCGGCGGCACGGTGACCGGCGAGCATGGCATCGGCATCGGCAAGCAGAAATACATGAAGGCCGAGCACGGGCCCGCGCTCGACTGGATGCGGCGGATCAAGACCGCCTTCGACCCGCAGGGCATCCTGAACCCGGGCAAGCTGCTGCCGCCGGCGGACTGACCGCCCGCCCCACACCTGACATGCAAGACTGAAGACGGAGGAGACCCCCATGCTGCCGCAGAGCAACCCCACCCCCGAAGCGCTTCTCGTTGGCCGCGTCTGGCGCCCCGGCGTCGGCCCGGCGATCGTCGCCCTGCGCGGCGAGGTGCTGGTGGACATCACCAGCAAGACCCTCCCCACCATGCGCGACCTGCTGGAGAGCGAAAACCCCGCCGCCACCCTGCGCGCCGCCAGTGGCGAGGAGATCGGCACGCTGGCCGATCTGGTCGCGGGCTCGACAGAAGGCGCGGGCGAGGACGTGCTGCACCTGCTCGCCCCCTGCGACCTGCAGGCGGTGAAGGCCTCGGGCGTGACCTTCGCGCAGTCGATGGTCGAGCGGGTCATCGAGGAGCAGGCGGCAGGCGATCCCGACGCCGCCGAGGCGATCCGTGCCAAGGTGAAATCCATCATCGGCGACTCGCTCTCGGGCATCGAGCCCGGCTCGGAGAAGGCGATGGAGGTGAAGCGCGTGCTGCAGCAGGAAGGCATGTGGTCGCAATACCTCGAGGTGGGCATCGGCCCCGACGCCGAGGTCTTCACAAAGTCGCAGCCCATGGCGGCGGTCGGCTTCGGCGCGACGGTCGGCCTGCACCCGATCAGCAAGTGGAACAACCCCGAGCCCGAGATCGTGCTGGCGATCAACTCGCGCGGCGACATCCTCGGCGCGACGCTGGGCAATGACGTCAACCTGCGCGACGTCGAGGGGCGCTCGGCGCTGCTGCTCGGCAAGGCCAAGGACAACAACGCCTCCTGCGCCATCGGCCCGTTCATCCGCCTCTTCGACGAGACCTACACGCTCGACGACGTGCGCAGGGCGGAACTCACGATGACGGTCAAGGGCGAGGATGGATTCGTGCTCGACGGCGCGTCGTCGATGAGCCAGATCAGCCGCGACCCGGCATCGATCGTGGCGCAGACCATCGGCCGCCATCACCAGTACCCGGACGGCTTCGTTTTGTTCCTCGGCACGCTCTTTGCGCCCACCGAGGACCGCGATGCACCCGGTCAGGGGTTTACACATCACGTCGGAGACGTTGTAACGATCTCCGAACCCGCGCTCGGCGCGCTGCAGAACACCGTCCGGCTCTCCACCGAGGCCCCGGAATGGACCTTCGGCACCGGCGCGCTGATGCGTAACCTTGCCCGGAGAAATCTTCTGTGACCGCCTTCCTCGCCCTCGGAGAATGTATGGTGGAACTGTCGCAGGCCGGAGACGGCCTCTACAAGCGCGGCTTTGCCGGCGACACGTTCAACACCGCCTGGTATGCCCGCCGCCTGCTGCCGCAGGACTGGACGGTGAGCTACGGCACCTGCGTGGGCGAGGATGCGGTGAGCAGCGAGATGCTCGAGTTCATCTCGGGCGAAGGCGTCGATGTCTCGACCGTGCGCCGCGTCGCGGACCGCACCGTCGGGCTCTACATGATCTCGCTCGAGAACGGCGAGCGCAGCTTCTCCTATTGGCGCGGCCAGTCCGCGGCCAAGCTGATGGCCGACGACCTTGGCTGGCTCGACGGCATCCTCAAGGGCCGCGAGATGATCCACTTCTCTGGCATCACGCTCGCCATCCTGCCGCCGAAGCAGCGCGAGGCCTTCTGCGGCGCGCTGGCCCGCGCCCGCGCCAAGGGGGCGATCGTGTCCTTCGACACCAACCTGCGCCCGCGCCTCTGGGAAAGTGCCGACGCCATGCGCGCCGGGCTGACCATGGGCGCGCGCACCGCCGACATCGTGCTGCCGAGCTTCGACGAGGAAGAAGAGCTCTTCGGCGACGCCTCGCCGCTGGAGACCATCGAGCGCTATCGCACCGGAGGCGCGGATATGGTGGCGGTGAAACAGGGCGGCGCGGCGCTGCACCTGTGGCAGCGCGAGGCGGGTCAGCACGAGATCGCCGCAGAGCTCGTGACCGAGGTGGTCGACACCACCGCCGCGGGCGACAGCTTTGCCGCCGGGCTGCTGGCCGGGCTGGCGCAGGGCAAGGCCCCGCAGGCCGCCGCCGCAGAAGCCATGCAGCTCGCCGCCAAGGTAATCCAGGCGCGCGGCGCGCTGGTGCCCTCGATCTTCGGCTGAGCCCGGCGCAGGCGGCGATGCGCCGCCTGCCGCCACGACACGGAGCATTGTGGCGGCGTGCCGGCGGGTTCCTGTTGACCTCAACCGGACTTGGGGAACTACGGTCCTTGCGACTCGACTGACCCTTCGAAGGACACGCCGTGACCCTGTCTGCCTCAAGCCCCCTGCGCCGATTCATTCTGGCCAGCGGCGTGACCAACCTCGCCGATGGCGTCGCGGTTGTGGTCTGGGCCTGGCTCGCCACGCTGCTGACCCGCGATCCGCTGCTGGTCACGCTGATGCCGATCACGCTGCGGCTGCCGTGGTTCCTGTTTGCACTGCCCGCCGGGGTGATCACCGACCGCACGGACCGGCGGCGTCTCATCCTTTGCATGGACGTGGTCCGCGCCTGCGCCTTCGCGCTGGCGGCGCTGGCGATCTGGCTGGCACTGCCGCTGCCGCCCGCGCCGGACAGCGGCACCGCCAGCCCCACCCTCTTCGCCGCGCTGCTGGCCTGTGCGCTGCTGGTCGGCACCGCCGAGGTGTTCCGCGACAGCGCCGCGCAGACCATGCTGCCCGCCATCGTCCCCCACGATCAGCTGGAGCGCGCCAACGGGCGGCTGTGGAGCGTCGAAATGGTTGGCAACGCGCTGCTCGGCCCAGCGGTCGGGGCGTTTCTCATCGCCTCGGTGGTCTGGCTGCCGTTCGCGCTGAACGCCGTCTGCTTCCTTCTCGCGGTCGGTCTGATGCGGTCGCTGCGCGGCCGCTTTGCCCCGCGCCGCGCCGAAGCCCGCGACTGGAAGCAGGATCTCGGCGAGGGGCTGGTCTTTCTGCGCGGCTCGGCGCTGCTGCGGCTCCTGGCAGTGATCACCGGCGTGTGGAACCTGTTGCACCAGATGGTGGTGATCGCGCTTGTGCTGCACGTGCAGGAGAACCTCGGGCTCGGCGCCTCGGGCTACGGGCTGATCCTCGCCGCCGGGGCGGTGGGCGGCGTGCTGGGCGGGATCTTCGCCGAGCGCATCGTGCGCAGGCTCGGCAACGGCCCCTCGGCGCAATGGATGACGCTGGCCTCGGCGCTGGCCTTCGCCGCGCTGCCGCTGGCGCCGACCGGCTGGGCGCTGGCGGCGGTCTTGGCGGCGTTCGAGTTCTGCGGGCTGGTGTGGAACACGGTCTCGGTCTCTTACCGGCAGCGCCACGTGCCCGACGAGATCCTCGGACGGGTCAATGCCACCTACCGGCTTTTCGCCTGGGGGATGATGCCGCTCGGCCTGCTGCTGTCTGGGCTGGTGATCCGCCTCGCCGAGGCGGGGATGCCCCGCGCGCTGGCGCTTCAGATGCCCTTTGTCGCCGCCGCAGCCGGGGTCATCGTGCTGACCGTCTGGGCCTGGAGACGTCTCGACGCGGGCTTTGCCGGGGCAGACAAGACAGGCGCGCGCTCGGCCTGAATGAAAAGACCCCCGCAAGGGCGGGGGCCAAATCTCTTCGAAGAGATTTGCAAGGTCCTTCGAAGGACCTTGCGGCCCGGTCGACAGGCGTCAGTTCACCGGCGTCAGCAGCGCCTTGCCGGCAAGGAAGGCCGCGATGTTGTCGCGCTGGAGCTGGCCCATGGCGCTGCGCGTCTCCTTGGTCGCCGAGGCCTGGTGCGGTTGCAGCACCACGTTCTCGAGCGCCAAGAAGCGCGCGTCGGGGTTCGGTTCGTTGAGGAAGACGTCGAGGCCCGCGCCCTGGATCGTGCCCTGTTGCAGTGCCGCGATCAGCGCCTCCTCGTCCACGGTGGTGCCGCGGGAAATGTTGATCAACACGCCGGTCGGGCCGAGCGCCTCGATCACTTCCCTGGACACGTAGCCCTCGGTGGCCGGCCCGCCAACCAGCGCGATCACCAGGAAGTCCACCTCGCGCGCCAGCGACACGGGATCGGCGTGGAAGGTCCAGCCGGGCGTCTCCTTCTCGGAGCGCGCGTGGTAGTGCATCTCCATCTTGAAGGCCGCCAGCCGGTCGGCGATCTCGCGGCCGATCCGGCCCATGCCGAGGATGCCCACCTTCTGGCCGCTCATCTTGCGCTGCAGCGGGTGCGACCCCTCTTTGCCCCAGGCGCCCGAGCGCACCCGCGCCTCGGCCCGGCGCATGTCGCGGCAGAAGTCGAGCAGCATGGCCACGGCAAGATCGGCCACGTCGTCGTTCAGCACGTCGGGCGTGTTGGTCACCTTGATGCCGCGCGCCGAGGCGTCGCCGACGTTGATTGCGTCATAGCCCACGCCGAAGTTGGCGATCAGACCCAGCGCGGGAAAGGCGTCCATCTCTGCGCCGGCAAAGGGGGTGTGGCCGTAGAAGGCGATGGCCTTCACGCCCTTGCGGGTCTCTTCGTCCAGCGCCTGCGCGGCATCGAGGCTTTCCACGTGGGTCCAGCCCAGCCCGGCCAGCGCCTCGCGGCTCATCTGGTCGGGCTTGCCGACTGCCAGTACGTCCGTCATCCGTTCAATCCTTCTCGGTTCAAGCCAGCGCCGCGCGCAGGGGGGCCAGCCAGCCGAGACCGGCCTTCGTGTCCCCGCCGCGCGGCTTGTATTCCGCACCCACCGGCGCTTCCCACCCGGCGTCCGCGAAGGAGGCCAGCAGGCGTTCGAAGCAGATCTCGCCGCCATCGGGCTCGCCGCGATCGGGCACTGCGGCGATCTGCACGTGGCCGATCATCGGCAGGTGCGCGGCGAAGCGTTTCGTCAGGTCGCCCTGCATGATCTGCGTGTGGTAGCAGTCGAACATGATGCGCAGGTTGTCGCGGCCGAGCGCCTCGACGATCTCGGCGGCATGCTCGACGCGGGCAAGGTGATAGCCCGCCACGTCGCGGTGGTTGATCGGCTCGATCAGCACGCCCATGCCCGCAGCCCCTGCCAGATCGCAGGCGAGCGAGAGCGTCTCGCGGTAGGCCGCCTCGGCCGCCGCGCCGCCATCGGTGCGGCCCGCCATCACGTGCACGTTGCGCGCGCCGATCGCCGCGCCGTAGGCCACCGCCTGCCGCACCGCCGCCGCCGCGTCCTCGCGCCGGTCCGGCAGGGCGGCGAGGCCGAAGTCGCCCGCCGCGGGGTTGCCCGGTATGGTGTTGAGCCCGAGCATGGCAAAGCCGGTCTCGTCCAGCGCCGCCTTCATCTCGGCAGCGGGCACGTCATAGGGGAAGTGGCATTCCACCGCGTCGAAGCCGTCGCGTTTCGCCGCGCGGATGCGCTCGGGCAGCGGCAGTTCGGTGTAAAGAAAGCCGATATTGGCGGAAAACTTCATGTCTCAGTCCCAGTCCACGTCAAACTTGTCGACCACCTTCTTCACCTGTCCGGAGGTCAGAATCCGCGGCTGGCGGCCATGCAGCAGCAGCGCAAGCTTGGCGGTCTCCTCGAGCTCTTCCATCGCGTAGACGGCGGCCTCGAGGTCCTTGCCCGCCACCACGGGGCCATGGTTGGCCAGCACCACCGCCGAGCGCTTGCCGGCAAGCCCGCGCACCGCGTCGCCCATGGCCGGATCGCCCGGCACGAAGAAGGGCAGCAGCCGCACCTTGCCGAGCCGCATGACCGCATAGGCGGTGAGCGGAGGCAGCAGGTTCTCGGGGTCGATGTCGGGCATCATCGACCAGGCGACGGCGTGGCACGAATGCAGGTGCACCACCGCCCCGGTCTTGCCGCGCGTCTCGTAGAAGGCGCTGTGCAGCGGCATTTCCTTGGTCGGGGCGTCACCGCTTATGAGGGTGCCCTGCGCATCGAAGCGCGACAGCCGCGCCGGATCGAGGCTGCCGAAACTCGAGCCGGTGGGCGAGACCAGCAGCCCGCCATCCTCGGTGCGCGCCGAGATGTTGCCCGAGGCGCCGCCGGTGAGGCCGCGCGCGAACATCGACGCGGCCATCTCGCAGATCTGCTCGCGCAGCTTGCTCTCGCTCATGCGCCCTGCTCCATGACCCGCGCCGCCTTGGCAAAGAAATCCACCGCGCCGAAGTTGCCGGATTTCAGCGCAAGCACCATCTCGCCGGCGCGCATGACCGGCACGCCGGGGTCAATCTCGGGGCCGATCTCAAGCGCCTCGGGGGCCAGCGCCTCGACCACCGCGCCCGAGGTCTCGCCCCCGGCGCTGATGATGCGCTTCACGCCCTTGGCGGCCAGCGCGGCAGCGGTCCGGGCAAAGAGCCCCTCGAGCGCGGCGGCGACCTTCTCGCGGCCATGCCTACGCTGTGCCTCAGCCACCGTCGCGGGCTCGGCCGAGGAATAGATCAGCGGCAGCCCGTCCTGCGCCAGCGCCCAGTCCGCAAGCGTGTCCGCCGAGAGCCCGCCGAGCGCCTCCTCGGCGGTGACCTCGCGCTTCGGGCCTTCGTGGGCAGCGACCTGCGCCCGCGTGGCGTTCGAGCAGGAGCCCGACAGCGCGACCGCTCGCCCGCCCTGCCCGGTCCATGCCCCGGCCTTGCCCGACAGCGCGAAGTTGCCCGGCAGACCGAGCGCGATGCCCGAACCGCCGGTGAGCAGCGTGGTGCCTTTCAGCGCCTTGCCCCAGGTCAGCAGGTCCTCGTCGCGGATCGCGTCGGCGATGACGAAGCCGCGGTCCGCCTCCGTTTCGGAGGCCAGCCGCGCGCGGATTGCCTCGGGCCCCTGCCAGACGGTGCTGGCGGGCACATGGCCGACGCCGCGCGATACCTGCGCGGCGAGCACGCGCCGCAGGTCCGGATCGGTCATCGGGGTCAGCGGGTGGTTTTCCATGCCCGACTCCGAGAGCAGGTGATCCTGCACGAAGAGATGGCCCTGGTAGATCGTCCGCCCTGTCGCCGGGAAGGCCGGGCAGAAGATCACGCTCCGGGTGCCGAGCGCATCCGCCAGCGCCTCGGCGACCGGGCCGATATTGCCCTCGGGTGTCGAGTCGAAGGTCGAGCAATACTTGAAGAGGAATTGCTCGCAGCCCTGCGCCTTCAGCCACTCCAGAGCCTCCAGCGACAGTTTCACCGCCTCGGCGGCGGGGATGGACCGCGATTTGAGCGCCACCACCCCGGCCTCGACCTCGGGCGCGGCATCGTCCTTCGGCACACCGACGTATTGCACGGTGCGCATGCCCTGCTTGACCAGCGTGTTGCCAAGATCGCTCGAGCCGGTGAAATCGTCGCCGATACAGCCCAGCAGCATCAGGCGTCTCCGGGCAGGGTGAGGCCGGCCGCGCGGGCGTAGACCTTGATCACCGCGGCATCATCGACCAGCCCGTCCCCTGCCTCGGCGGCGGACTTGAACTGCGCCAGCGCGGCCTCGGTCATCGGCACCGGCAGTTTCGCCTCGCCTGCAATGCCGCCGACGATCCCCAGATCCTTGGGCCAGATATTGACCGCCGAGCGCGGCGTGTAGTCGCCCTCGACCACATGTGGGCCGCGGTTCTCGAACATCCAGCTGCTGCCCGCCGAGGCGGAGATCACCTCGACGATGCGCGCCGGATCGAGCCCCTGGCTGATGCCGAGCGCCATCGCCTCGCCCATGGCGGCGATATGCACCCCCGCGAGAAGCTGGTTCACCGCCTTCATCGCGCTGCCCGCCCCGGCGTCGTCGCCCAGACAGTGCACGGTGGCAGCCATGGCGTCGAGCGCCGGCTCGGCGGCGGCAAAGGCCTCGGGTGCACCCGAGGCCATGATCGAGAGCTGCCCCTGCGCCGCCTTGATGGCCCCGCCTGAGATCGGCGCGTCGAGGTAGTGCAGGCCCTTGGCAGAGGCCATGTCCGCGAACTCACGCGCCTGGCTGGGCGCGATGGTTGCACAGGAGATGATCGCCGCGCCCTCGGGCAAATGCGCTGCCGCGCCGCCCTCGGCGAAGAGCACCTCGTGCGTCTGAGCGGCGTTGAGCACCACGCAAACTAGGATCGAGCTTGCGCCCAGCGCCTCAGCGAGGCTGCCAGGAGCCCCGCCCTCGGCCTCGAAGGCCGCCGTCCGCTCGCTCGAGATGTCCAGACCGTGCACCACGTGCCCCGCGCGCAGCAGGGATTGTGCCATGCCCATGCCCATCGAGCCGAGCCCGATCACCGTGATCTCTGCCAAAGTGCTCCTCCCGCAAAATGGTATACCAAATGAGGATGAAGCCTGTGCAGGGCAGAGTCAATGCGGCTGGTGGCGTTAACGCGCCTGACCGCGCGGCGGACGCGAAGCCCCGCGCGCCAGGGGCGCGGCAGACGTCAAGCGAGGGGCGCTGCCCCTCGCGCTCCCCGGCGTATTTGAAAAGAGAAGAAGGGGTGAAGCCGCGCCGGGCGGGCAAGGATGGGGCAGGCATGAGAAAGCCGCGCTCGGCGGGCGGCGCGGCTTACTCGGGATCGGGATGGGTCGGCGTTCAGGCGCGGTGGGCGCCGTCGGCCAGGGACTTCACGAAGCCCAGCACTTCCGACACCGGCTTGCCCTCGGCCATGGCCCCGACAATCGCCGAGCCCACGACGCAGCCATCGGCCACGGCAGCGATGCTCTCTGCCGCCTCGGGGGTGCGGATGCCGAAGCCGACGATGACCGGCAGGTCGGTCCCCGCCTTGATCCGCGCGACCTCGGGGCCGACATCGGTGGCCTGCGCCGCCGCCGCGCCGGTGATTCCGGTGATCGAGACGTAGTAGACAAAACCAGAAGTGTTCTGCAGCACTTTCGGCAGGCGCTTGTCGTCGGTGGTCGGCGTCGCGAGGCGGATGAAGTTGAGACCCGCCTTCTGCGCCGGGATGCAGAGCTCCTCATCCTCTTCGGGCGGCAGGTCGACGATGATCAGCCCGTCGATACCAGCCTCGCGTGCATCCTCGAGGAACTTGTCCACGCCGTGGCTGTAGATCGGGTTGTAATAGCCCATCATGACAATCGGCGTGGTCTCGTCGCCGGTGCGGAAATCGCGCACCAGTTGCAGCGTGCGGTTCAGTGTCATGCCGGCCTCGAGCGCGCGCTGGCCGGCAAGCTGGATGGTCTCGCCATCGGCCATCGGGTCGGTGAACGGCAGGCCCAGTTCGATGACGTCAACGCCTGCATCCGGCAGGCCGCGCACCAGTTCGAGCGAGCTGTCGTAGTCGGGATCCCCGGCCATCACATAGGCGACGAAGCCCTTCTTTCCCTCGGCTTTCAGGGCGGCGAACTTGGCGTCGATGCGGGTCATGGCGGTCCTTCCCTTCGCAGGCGGCTCTTTGGTGGGGGCGCGAGGGCCCCCGGGTATGTCGCGAAACCTGTGCCGGATACGTAGGGGAAAATCAATGGCCCCTCTGGACCTTCCCGCCATTGACCGGAATGCTGTGCCCAAGGAGCGAAGGAGGACGACATGCGCATTCTGTTCACCGGTGGCAGCGGCAAGGCGGGGCGGCACGTGGTGCGGCATCTGGCCGACCAGGGCCACCGCATCCTGAACGCGGACCTTGCGCCGCTGGGCCATCCGGGGGTGCACGACCTGATCACCGACCTGACCGATCCGGGTCAGGTTTGGGGGGCGATGACCTCGCTCGCGGGATTCGACGATCTGGACGCGGGGCCGAATGCTGCGGGCTTCGACGCCGTGGTGCATTTCGGCGCGCTCGCCCGCATCCTCATCAAACCCGACTGCGAGACCTACCGGGTCAACACGCTCTCGACCTACAACGTGCTCGAAGCGGCGGCGAAGCTCGGCATCCCCAAGGTGGTCTTCGCCAGTTCCGAGACCACCTACGGCATCTGTTTCGCGCAGGGCGAGCGGCGGCCCGACTACCTGCCCATCGACGAGGAGCACCCGGTGGTGCCCGAGGATGCCTATGCGCTGTCGAAGGTGGCGAACGAGGTCACCGCGCGCGGCATCCAGCGGCGCAGCGGGCAGGACATCTATGGCCTGCGCATCTCCAACGTCTGCGAGATCGAGGACTATCACCGTGACTTCCCGGCCTACGCCGAGGACCCTGCCCCGCGCCTGCGCAACATCTTCGGCTATATCGACGTGCGGGACCTGGCTCAGATGGTCAGCCGCTGCCTCGCCACCGACGGGCTCGGCTTCCAGCTCTTCAACGTCGCCAATGACGACCTTGCGGTGCCGCAGGACAACGAGACGCTCCGCGCGCGCTTTTACGACGGCGTTCCCGTGACGCAGCCGATGCAGGCGCGGCAGGCCTTCTACAGCAACGCCAAGGCGCGTGAGATGCTCGGGTTTTCGCCGCAGCACGACTGGCGCAGCGCGCTCGAGGGCTGATCGGCGCCGCGCGGTTTGACAGGCTTTGAGGCAGGGCGCAGGCTGTGTTCAGCAGGCCCGGAGGACGCCGCCATGACCGAGATGCCGAAATCGCCCGATCCAGACGTGCCTGCCTCCGAGGTCGCGGCGCGAGGCGGCCCCGAAGGCACGGCGGGCAGCGCTCCGGTGCCTTCGACCGCGCCGCCGCCCGTCGCCACGCCTGACCGGCTGGCGCGGCGCGGCGCGCCGACACCGGACGAGATCCGCCGCGCCTTCGAGACAGGCGAATATCCCTATGCCCAGAAGATGGCGCGACGCAGCTACGAGCGCCAGAAGGCGAAGTTGCAGGCCGAGCTGCTGAAGGTGCAGATCTGGGCGCAGGAGACCGGGCAGAAATTCGTCCTGCTGTTCGAGGGGCGCGACGCCGCCGGCAAGGGCGGCACGATCAAGCGCTTCACCGAGCATCTCAACCCGCGCGCCGCCCGTGTCGTGGCGCTCAACAAGCCCAGCCTCGAGGAACGCGGGCAATGGTATTTCCAGCGCTACGTCGCGCATCTACCCACCGCCGGAGAGATCGTTCTCTATGACCGCTCGTGGTACAACCGCGCCGGGGTCGAGCGGGTGATGGGGTTCTGCGAGCCGAACGAATACCTCGAGTTCATGCGTCAGACCCCCGAGCTCGAGAGGATGCTCGTGCGCTCGGGGGTCCGGCTCTACAAGTACTGGTTCTCGGTCACCCGCGACGAGCAGAAAGCCCGATTCCTGAGCCGCGAGACCGATCCGCTGAAGCAATGGAAGCTCTCGCCCATCGACAAGGCGAGCCTTGGCAAGTGGGACGAGTACACCGAGGCCAAGGAAGCGATGTTTTTCTACACCGACACCGCCGATGCGCCCTGGACCGTGGTCAAATCCGACGACAAGAAGCGCGCCCGCCTCAACTGCATGCGGCACTTCCTGTCGACACTGGACTATCCCGGCAAGGATCTCCGAGTCGCCAGCCCGCCCGATCCGCTGATCGTCGGCGGCGCCGCCCATGTCATCCATCGCTCGGAACATATCCTCGGCACCACGCCGGGGCCGAACGGAAGCGCCTGATCGCCGCGATCAGAGGCGCTTGCCAAGCCAGTCCTGCAACGGCTGGAGCCGCGCGTAGCAGTGCAACAGCGCTGCCACGGGGTCGGGCGTGAGGTCTTCGTAGATGCCATCGATCCACAGCACGCAGCCGGGACGCCGCATCAGCTCGGCACGCGGACCCGGCGGGACCTCCGTACCGGGATCGGGAGCCGGATCGATCCGTGCGCCGCTGCGGGCGATGATCCGCTCGAGCTCGTCGCCCTCGCGCCCCATGAGCGCCGCCTGCCAGGCCAGCATCTGCCGAGCGTCGAATGTCAGCAGCCCGGCCCCCGCGGTCGCGTAGTCCTTCGACAGCGCGAAATACCAGGCCCGCCCGTCCGGCAACGACCACAGCGCATGAAGATGGGTGTGAAAAGGCAGCTTGTCGTCGCTGTAGCGCACGTCACGATGCGGCCGGAACAGCTTCGGTCTCGGCCGATCTCCGCTCAACACCTCGAGGTCGGGGGTGATCTGGGCCATCATCAGCTCGGCGGGACGCTTGACCTCGGTGTCGTAGCGTTGCTTGTTGGCGTTGAACCACGCCCGGTCATTGTTCGCCTCGAGCTCGGACAGAAAACGCCGGGCCTGCGGCGCAAACGCCGTCAGATCAATCAAACTAGCCATAAAAAATTTCCCAAGGGAATCATGTCTCAAATATGGCCAGACTATCACGAAGCCGCGGAATGGCATGTCCCTAGCTAGACAAAAATCTGACGCAGTCCCGCGCCGCCGCCACGCGGCGCGCATTTGCACCCTGCTCGCGGGGCTTGGGCCCGCGGCGCCGGCCCTCGCGCATCCGCATGTCTTCGCGGATGTCGGGCTGGCGCTCGACCTCGATTCCGAGCGCCGGGTTGTCTCGGTTGATGTCACCTGGCGCTACGACGACTTTTTCTCGTTGCTGGTCCTGCAGGACATGGGGCTCGACGCCGACGGCGACGGCGCGCTCACCCCCTCGGAGCTGGAAAGCCTTGAGCGGTTCGACCTCGACAACTGGTACGAAGGCTTCGAGGGCGATCTCTACCTCTATTCGGGCGGCGAGAAGCTGGGGCTCGGTGCGCCCGAGTTCGTCTCGGTCAGCATCGACGAGGGGCGGATCACCTCGGTGCACCGCCGCAGTGTCACGCCGACCCCGGCCGAGGGGCTGGTGATCGAGCCCTATGATCCGACCTACTACATCGCCTTCACCGCGAGCCTGCCGATCACCCTGCCCTCCCCCTGTGCCGCCACGGTGCTCAAGCCCGACCTCGACGCCGCGGCACGCAAGATGCAGGCCGAGCTGGCACAGATTCCCGAAGACCAATTTCTCGAGATTGAACCGGGACGCGATTTTGCCGACCGGATCGAGGTGACATGCGGCGGCTCGTGACGCTGGCGGCCCTGGCGGTGCTTTGTCTCGCGATCTGGCTCTGGGGGTTCGGCGGGGCCGACCGCGTCTCGCTGCTGGCAATCGAGGGCCAGCGCGAGGCGCAGAACGCCATGGCACGAGGTCTGCGGGCGCTGCGCGCCGGCGAGCCCGGCGCACTTATGGCGCTGATGACGGTCTGCTTCGGCTACGGCTTTTTCCATGCCGCCGGGCCGGGCCACGGCAAGCTGCTGATCGGCGGTTACGGGCTGGGCCGCCGCATTGCGCTCTGGCGGCTCTCGGCGCTGGCGGTGGTCTCGAGCCTGGCGCAGGCGGGCGCGGCGGTGCTGCTGGTCTACGCTGGCGTGTGGCTGCTGGGCTGGGGGCGCGAGCAGATGACGCTGGCGGCCGAGGCGTGGTTCGCCCCGGCGAGCTATGCGGCGATCGTGGCGGTCGGCCTGTGGCTGCTGACCCGCGGAGGCCGCAAGCTCTGGGCCGCGCGCCGGGCGGCACGGCCGCACGCGCACGCCCATGAAACCGCCCATGACACTGCCCATGACACTGCCCATGACAACGACCATCGGGGCGTCTGCCTCAGCTGCGGTCATGCTCATGGCCCGAGCCTCGAGCAGGCGCAGGCCATCCATTCGCCGCGCGACGCGCTGCTGCTGGTCGGTGCCATCGCCCTGCGTCCCTGCACCGGCGCGCTGTTCCTGCTGATCCTGACCTGGCGCATGGGCATCAGCGGTGCCGGCATCCTCGGCGCCTTTGCCATGGGGCTCGGCACGGCGAGCGTGACGCTGGTGGTCGCCCTCGCCTCGGTCACCCTGCGCGAGGGAGCCCTGTCGCGGCTTGCCTCCGGCCCAACCACCCTACGGGCGCTGGCCTTGCTCGAGACGACGGCGGGCGCTTTGGTCACAGTCCTGGCGGGGCAGCTGCTGCTGCGCTCAGTCTGAGGTTGCGCGACTCCCTGCGGCCACCTAAAGCCCAATCATGACGCAGGAACTCCCCTATTCCGCCCATATCCGCGCCGTTCTGGTGATGGGTCTGCCGCTGATCGGCGGTCATCTGGCGCAGCTGACCATCGGTCTCACCGACACGGTAATGATGGGCCGATACGGCGTTCCCGAGCTGGCCGCACTCAGTCTGTCGATGACGGTATTCTCGGTGCTCTTCCTGTTCGGCTCGGGCTTTGCCTTCGCGGTCATGCCGATGGTGGCGCAATACGCCGCGCGCGGTGACGAGCGGCACGTGCGCCGCGCCACCCGCATGGCGCTCTGGTTGTCGACCGGCTTCTTCCTGCTGGCTCTGCCGCTGTTCTGGTTCGCGAAACCGCTGCTGCTGGCCCTCGGCCAGACCGAGCTGGTCGCCGGCCACGCCCAGACCTACCTGCGCATCGCCGGCTGCGGACTGCTACCGGCGCTCGGCGTCATGGTGTTCAAGAGCTACCTCGCGGCGCTCGAGCACACCCGCGCGGTGCTCTGGATCACCGTCACCGCCGCGCTGGTCAACGGCTTTGCCAACTACGCGCTGATCTTCGGCAACTGGGGCGCGCCAGAGCTCGGCATCACCGGCGCTGCCGTCGCCTCGCTCTTCGCGCATGGCGCAGCCTTCGCCGGAGTGGTGTTCTACGCCCGGCTGCGGCTGCCGGAACACCAGATCTGGTATCACTTCTGGCGCCCCGACACGGAGATGCTGCGCGAAGTCTTCCACCTCGGCTGGCCGATCGGGCTGACCACGCTGGCCGAGGTCGGCCTGTTCGCCGCCACCGCCGTCATGGTCGGCTGGCTTGGCACGGTGCCCCTGGCGGCGCATGGCATCGCCATGCAGCTCTCGGGGGCGATCTTCATGGTCCACCTCGGGTTGTCGAACGTCGCAACCGTGCGCGCGGGACAGGCGATGGGCCGCAGGGACCTGTCCTTCCTCACCCGCAGCACGGTCGCCGCGCAGGTCCTGTCGCTCGGAATCGTGGTGATCACGGTGATCCTCTTCCTCGGCGTCCCCGAGAGGCTGATCGCCCTGTTCCTGTCGCCGGACGATCCGCAGCGGTCCGAGATCCTGCGCATCGGCACGCTGCTTCTCGCGATGGCCGCGGTGTTCCAGCTGGTCGACTCGATCCAGGTGATCGTGCTCGGCGTGCTGCGCGGGATGCAGGACACCCGGGCCCCGATGCTGATCGCCGCGATCTCCTACTGGCTCGTCGGCATGCCGGTGGCCTACGTGCTCGGCTTCCCGCTCGGCTTCGGCGCCGGCGGGGTCTGGATGGGCCTGAGCATCGGGCTGGGGCTGGCCTCGGTGCTGCTCTACTGGCGCTTCTGGCATCGCAAGGTCCCGCATCTGTCGGGCCTCGCGCTTGCAAGGGCGGCGGACGCCGACTAGAAGCGGCGCGATCATACGCCAAGCCCGAGCCAAGGAGCACGACATGGGATTTCGCATGGGGATCGTGGGTCTGCCCAACGTGGGCAAATCGACCCTCTTTAACGCCCTGACCAAGACCGCCGCCGCGCAGGCGGCCAACTTCCCCTTCTGCACCATCGAGCCCAACGTCGGTGACGTGGCGGTGCCCGACCCGCGGCTGGACACGCTGGCCGAGATCGCCGGCTCGAAGCAGATCATCCCCACCCGGATGACCTTCGTCGACATCGCGGGCCTGGTGAAGGGCGCGTCCAAGGGCGAGGGCCTCGGCAACCAGTTCCTCGCCAACATCCGCGAGACCGACGCCATCGCCCACGTGCTGCGCTGCTTCGAGGATGACGACGTCACCCACGTCGACGGCCGCGTCGATCCGGTCTCGGACGCCGAGACGATCGAGACCGAGCTGATCATCGCCGACATGGAATCGCTGGAAAAGCGCCTGCAGAACATCACCCGCAAGGTGCGCGGCGGCGACAAGGAGGCGGTCCAGCAGGAGCGTCTCATGAAGGACGCCATGGCGATGCTCGAGCAGGGCAAGCCGGCGCGCCTCGTCGAGGTCGACGCTGAGGACGCCAAGCAGTGGCGGATGCTGCAGCTGTTGACCTCGAAGCCGGTGCTCTACGTCTGCAACGTCTCCGAGGAAGAGGCCGCCACCGGCAACGCGCTGTCGCAGCAGGTCGCCGAGATGGCCGCCGCGCAGGGCAACAGCCACGTGGTGATCTCCGCCAAGATCGAGGAAGAGATCAGCCAGCTCGACGCCGAGGAAGCCGAGATGTTCCTCTCGGAGCTGGGGCTCGAAGAAGCCGGTCTCGACCGCCTGATCCGCGCCGGCTACGAGTTGCTGCACCTCGAGACCTATTTCACCGTCGGCCCCAAGGAAGCCCGCGCCTGGACCATCCGGCAGGGCACCGCGGCGCCGCAGGCCGCCGGGGTGATCCACGGCGACTTCGAACGCGGCTTCATCCGCGCCGAGACCATCGCCTATGACGATTACGTCTCGAACAAGGGCGAACAGGGCGCCAAGGAAGCCGGCAAGATGCGCGCCGAGGGCAAGACCTACGTGGTCAAGGACGGCGACGTCCTGCACTTCCTCTTCAACACCTGATCCGCCCCTAAAGGCGTGACGGACACGGTGCGGCGCTCCCCCGGAGCGCCGCATTTTCTTTGCCCGGCGCTGCTGCGAGCAGCCGGCGCGCCACACCGTCCACTTTGAGGGACCCCCGGTCGCCCGTCGATGCGTCCGAACACTCAGCGCAGTGAGGGGCGTTGTTGCGCGATACAGCGTTCGGTCTTGAGGGCCCTTTTCCCGCGCCTGTTCAGGCGACGGCCCCCATCTCGGCCCTGCCGCGGGCCAAGACCCGGTTGCTGATGGCGATGCGGATCCGAATTTCGACTGTCTGGCGGTCGGGTTCTCGTGACATGATCCGCTCGCCGAAAAGCTTCAGGCAAATCAATTGAGCCTAGGCCCGACTCCGGACATGCTCACCGGCCCGCTTCCTCCAGGGTCCCCTGCAGAGGTGTTGCGTCGCCCGCAGGGTGTCGTTTCATGGCAATGCCGCGGGGCAGTCTTCCTTCCAGGCGCGGCCGTCCCGACAATGTGGACCGTCCTCAATTGCCTGCGACGCGACATTCGATCCCGGTGCTGTCCACAGGAAGTTTCAAGGGTTTCCCGGAACGGCGATACGGGATCCGCGCGCCGATCCGCACCCGCCGTCGGCACAGCGTCGAACAGCCCGGAAGCGACCATTAGCCCAGCCATCCGGACCGGGCTTTCGACCAGGCCAGCCGTCTGTCGAAGGGAAAGGCCGAAGAGCTGTTTCAGTGTCAGGCGCGCCTGGATGGCGGCTTCCGAAAACACTCACTGGCCGCCCCCTGCTGCTCACCGGCATGTTCGGTGCCGGTCTGTTGCGCCGCCGCCGGTCCGCCTGAGCTGGTCATGCAGGGGGCGCGACGTGCCCTGCACCTTCCAGAAGAAGCGATTTCAATATGTTCTCGATCTCCAGCCACGTCTTCGCCCTTGCCGTTCTCGGCTGCCTCGCGCCGCCCGGACCGATCCTCGCCGCCAACGTCTCCAGGACCTTCGCCTTCAAGGGGGGAACAAAGCTGCGCCGGTTTCAGGACAAGCTGGACAGGCAGTTCGAAAGACCTGCTGCTCCAGGGCGGCTGGCTCGACGGTTACGTCACCGCCTTCAACCGGAGCCGCGCCGAGACCTTCGACGTTGCGCCCTTGCCGTCGACCCAGACGCCCCTCGGGCTTGCGACATCGGACTGTGACCAAATGCCGGACGAAACTCCCTAGGCACAGGCCGCACGGAAGCTGCCTCGGGCGCCGGGTCCGGAACGGATCGACACCCCGTCAACCGCTTTGGGGCTGACGGAAGGCGACAGGCAGACGGCGATCTGCGCGGCGCCGATGCCGCGGCTCCGGGCCGAGCCCGCGCGCGAAGGGCACGAGCTTGGGGATCTGCGTGACAGGGACTTCCCGGTACGACTTCCCGGAACGGCCGAGACGCGCGCCCGGTCCATCCGGGCAGGCGGCGCATGAAGCGCCGCCCGATCATGCTCAGGCCGCGGCGGAGGCCGCCGCCTCGAGCCCTGCCGCCTCGTCGCAGCCGAGCATGATGTTGAGGTTCTGCACCGCAGCCCCCGAAGCCCCCTTGCCGAGGTTGTCGAGCACCGCCACCAGCGTCACCGCGCCGGTCGCCGGGTTGCCGTGCACCGATAGCTCCAGCGCGTTGGTGCCGTTGAGACGCTGCGGCATCACCCGCGGCTCGTGCACCGACGCGTCAACCACCGACACGAAGCGCTCGCCGGCGTAGGCCGCCTTCAGCGCCGCTTCTGCCGCCGCGATGCCCTCCGTGCCCATGGCCGGAAGCTGCACCGCCACCGCCATGCCCTGCGCGTAGGCCCCCACCGAGGGGACGAAGACCGGTACCGCACTCAGCAGCCCGTGCTTGACGATCTCCGGCAGGTGCTTGTGACCCTGAGAGGCCGCATAGAGGAACGAGCCGTTCACCTCGCCGCTCTCATACTCGGCGATCATGCCCTTGCCGCCGCCGGTGTAGCCCGAGACGCCCGAGATCGCCGGACCAGACGCCGGATCGATCAGTCCCGCGCCGACCAGCGGGCGGATCAGCGCGATGGCGCAGGTCGACCAGCAGCCCGGGTTCGACACGTATCTCGCGCCGGCAATCGCCGCGCGCTGTCCCTCGGCCATCTCGGCAAAGCCGAAGACCCAGCCCTCGGCGACGCGGTGCGCGGTCGAGGCGTCGATGATCTTGGTGCCGTGCGGTTCGGCCAGCGTCACGGTCTCGCGCGCGGCATCGTCGGGCAGGCAGAGGATGGCGACATCGGCCTCGGCCAGCGCCTCGGAGCGCGCACCGGCGTCCTTGCGTCGGGCCGGGTCCACCTGAACGAGCGTGATGTCCGCGCGCTGCTCGAGCCGCTCGCGGATCTGCAGACCGGTCGTACCGGCCTCGCCGTCGATGAACACCTTGTGGGCCATGGCCTCTCTCCTTGGGTAACCGTGGCGCCCCTATAGCAGAGACGTCGTGGCAGATAAACTATGGCCGCCGCACGCGCGGGCAAAAGCCTTCGAAGGCTTTTGCAAGTTTCTTGGAAGAAACTTGCCCCTACCCCTTCTCGTGGAAGAAGGCGTAGATGCGCTCGGCCAGCGCCTCGCTGACCCCGTCCACCGCCTTGAGATCCGCCAGATTCGCCCGCGCCACCGCCTTCGCCGAGCCGAAGTGCTGCAGGAGCGCGCGCTTGCGCGTGGCGCCGACGCCGGGCACCTCGTCGAGCGGGTTGGCCATCTGCGCCTTGGCGCGCTTGGCGCGGTGGGTGCCGATCGCCCAGCGGTGCGCCTCGTCGCGCAGGCGCTGGATGAAATAGAGCACGGGATCGTTGCGCTGCAGCGCAAAGGGTCGCGTGCCGATGCGGTGGAACTCTTCCTTGCCGTGGTCGCGGTCGACACCCTTGGCGACGCCAACCATCGGGATGTCATCGACCCCCTGCTCCTGCATGATCTCCCAGACCGCCGAGACCTGCCCGGCACCGCCGTCGATCAGCAGCAGATCCGGCCACAGCCCCTTGGAGCGGTCCGGGTCTTCCTTCAACAGCCGGGTGAAGCGGCGCGTCAGCACCTCCTTCATCATGCCGAAGTCGTCGCCCGGCACGAGGTCCTCGCCGCGGATGTTGTACTTGCGATAGTGGTTTTTCATGAACCCCTCGGGGCCCGCGACGATCATCCCGCCGACGGCATTGGTGCCCATGATGTGCGAGTTGTCGTAGACCTCGATGCGCTGCGGCGGCGCGTCGAGACCGAAGGCCTCGCCCACGCCGCGCAGCAGCTTGGCCTGCGTCGCGGTCTCGGCCATGCGCCGGGCGAGGCTCTCGCGGGCGTTGCGCGCCGCCCCCTCGACCAGCTCTGCCTTCTCGCCACGCTTCGGCACCGCGAGCTCGACCTTGCGCCCGAGCTTGCCGGAAAGCGCCTCGGACATCAGGTCGGGATTCTCGATCTCATGGGAGAGCAGCACAAGTCGCGGCGGCTCCTTGCTGTCGTAGAACTGGCCGAGGAAGGCTTCGAGCACCTCGGCCTCTTCCACGTCCTCGCCGACGCGCGGGTAGAAGTCGCGGTTGCCCCAGTTCTGGCCCGAGCGGATGAAGAACACCTGCACGCAGGCTTGGCCGTGCTCGAGGTGAAGCGCCACCACATCGGCCTCCTCCACCCCCTGCGGGTTGATCCCCTGCACCGACTGCACCTGCGTCAGCGCCCGGATCCGGTCGCGCAGCGCCGCGGCGCGCTCGAATTCCATCGCCTCCGAGGCCGCCATCATCTGGTCCGCCAGCCGCGCCTGCATCTCGGTGGACTTGCCCGACAGGAAGCGCTGCGCATCGGCAACCGACTCGGCGTAATCCTCGCCGCTGATCTCGCCGGTGCAGGGCCCCGAGCATCGGCGGATCTGGAACAGCAGGCAGGGCCGGCTGCGACCTTCGAACATCGAGTCGGTGCAGTTGCGCAGCAGGAACACCCGCTGCAACTGCGTCAGCGTCCGGTTCACCGCACCGGCGCTGGCGAAGGGACCGTAGTAGGCCCCCTTCTCGGTCTTGGCACCGCGGTGTTTCTTGATCTGCGGGAAGTCGTGCTCGGTGGTGACCAGGATGTTCGGAAAACTCTTGTCATCGCGCAGCAGCACGTTGAACTTCGGCTTCAGCTGCTTGATCAGGTTCTGTTCGAGCAGCAGCGCCTCGGTCTCGGTGCGCGTGGTGAGGAACATCATCGAGGCGGTGTCCGAGATCATCCGGGTGATCCGCCGCGAGTGCTGTGCCGAGGGCCGCGAGTAGCTCGACACCCGCGCCTTGAGATTGCGCGCCTTGCCAACGTAGAGCACGCGGCTCTGGTCATCGAGCATGCGGTAGACGCCGGGACTGGAATCCAGCGTCCTGAGGTACCCCTGGATCACCTCGTAGCCGCGCTTCGGCACCGTTTTCGGGATGTCTTGTTCGTCGGTCATCACGTCGTTTCCGGTATGTTCACGGCTTGCCTTGATTCTGCATCCCGCTGCAATGCCGGGACCCCGAGATCAAGGAAGATTACATCCACCATTCCTGTGGATAAGCCTGAGGGGGAAATCCAGACTACCGCGATTTTCCCTTGAATCCGGGCGGTTTCGTTGATTTGCCCAAAAAATGGGCGCATTTATAAGGCACTGTAAACACTAGAAAGATTTCTAGAACACGCCACAAAGCCTTGAAAGCTTGACGCTTTCCTAACGGTTCCGTGAAGCAAACGTGACAGGTGCACAACTTGCCGCAGGGTGCGCGCCGCAGGGGAAGGCACGCGCCTACTCGCGGTCGCAGGTGTCGGGTGTTTCCCAGGCCAGGTGCTGGCCGCCATCGGTACACAGGAACTGCCCCGTCACGCCCGGCGCGTCGAGGAAGTAGCCGAGCGCGCCGCAGATGTCCTCTGGGTTCGAGCCGCGCTTGAGCACGGTGGCGGCGCGCTGCTTGGCGAACCCCTCGGCGCTCTGGTCCGCACCCTGAAGGGTCGGGCCCGGTCCGATGGCGTTGATCCGCACCTTGGGTGCCAAGGCCCGCGCCCCGGTCTGGGTCAGCGTCCAAAGAGCCGACTTGGCCAGCGTGTAGCTGATGAACTCGGGTGTCAGCTTGCGCAGCCGCTGGTCCAGCATGTTGACGCAGAGCGCCCTTGCCCGCGGCTCGCCGCGGGTGTCGGTCTCGGCCTCGGGGGCCTGAGCGGCGAAGTGCTGCAACAGCACGAAGGGCGCGCGCAGGTTCGACCCCATCGCGCGGTCCCAGCTCTCACGGCTCGCGGTCTGAATGTCGTCATGCTCGAAGATCGAGGCATTGTTGACCAGCACGCCCAGCGGACCGCCAAGCGCTTCGGCGGCGCGTGCCACCAACGTCTCGCTCTGCGCCTCGTCGAGCAGGTCCGCCTGCAGCACCACCGCCTTGCGGCCCATGCCGCGGATCAGCCCGGCAACCTCCTCGGCCGCCTCTGCCGATCCGCCGTAATGCACAGCGACATCAAAGCCGCGCTCGCCGAGGTAGAGCGCCATCGCGCGGCCCAGCCGTTTTCCTGCGCCGGTCACCAGCGCGCGCGTCTCGATACCCATATTTCTTCCCCCCGAAACTCACTCAGACCAGCACGGCCACCACATAGCCGACATAGAGAGCCGACAGGATCGCCCCCCAGATACGGCCAATGTCGCGACCGAGGAAGACAAAAGGCACGAGGATCAACGACGCCCCCAGCATCACCCAGAGATCGAAGCGGAGGAACTGCGGATCTACCTGCAACGGCTTGATCAGCGCGGCCACCCCGATGATCGCCAGCAGGTTGAAGACGTTCGAGCCGATCACATTGCCCAGCGCAACGTCCGCCTGCTTGCGGATCGCCGCCATGACCGTGGTCGCCAGTTCCGGCAACGAGGTACCCAGAGCCACCAGCGTCAGGCCGATCACCGTGTCGGGCACGCCGAACATCTCGGCGATCTCGGTGGCGCTGTCGATCAGCAAATTGGCACCGACGGGCAGGCCGACGAGGCCCAGCAGCAGGTAGAGCGCGATCTTCCAGCCCGGCATGTCGGGATCGGCGCCCTCGGGATCTTCGAGTTCCTCGACTTCGCAGGCCGCCGCCTCTTCCTTGCCGTTGCGCCGGTGGCAGAGCGCATCTCGCACCGAATCCCACAGGATCAGTGCCATGACCGCCAGCATCCCCAGTCCCGCGATCCAGTCAAAGACCCCGCGGAAGGCGAGCGCGATGAACAGGACGGTCGAGCCCAGCATGATCAGGTAGCTCTTGCGCGTGTCATGCGTCGAAGAGTGGATTACCGTGATCAGCGCCGGAATGCCCAGCACCAGCAGCACATTGGCGGTATTCGAGCCCACCACATTGCCGAGCGCGATGCCCGGCACGCCATCGAGCGCCGCCTGGATCGAAATCAGCAGTTCAGGCGCCGAGGTTCCGAAAGCCACGATGGTCAGGCTGACGATCAGCGCCGGGATACCCATCCGCAAAGACAGGTTCACCGCTCCCTTGACCAGCGCATCCCCCGCCAGAAGCAGGATCACAAGGCCCAGGGCCGCGTAGACAAAAACCATTTCAGACCTTTCGTTCGCCGCAGGGGCATGGGCCCTTGCCGATCTTGTGCCGGCCGCAGCGCGGACATTTCCTTCCCGCCTCGCGGCGGCTCAGCCGTCCCAACCCGGGCATGCGCAGCTTGCCGAAAATCCCCAGCACCGCGATCACCACGAGAAAAAGGGCGACGACCTTTGCAAGCATGTCAGAGCCCGAAGCGCGCGTAGCCCGCGCGTTCCTCGATCAGCCCCAATGTCTCTTCCGCGAGGCTCAGGCCCAGTCGCGGGATCAGGCGCTTCTTTGCGCCGTAGCGGCGGAAGCGGACCTTGTCGCCGAAGCGGGCCTTCATGCCCGGAACGAGATGCGCAACGCCGTCCGCAAGCCCGACCTCGACCGCCGAGCGGCCGATCCAGATCTCACCGGTGAACAGGTCGGGATCGTTCGTCAGCTTGGCTCCACGGCGCGCCTTGACCTGCGCGATGAATGTCTCATGCAGTTGCCCCAGGATGCGGTTCAGCCGCGCCACATCCTCCTCGGTCTCGGGGCGGAACGGGTCGAGCATGCTCTTGGATTTCCCCGCGGTGTGCACCCGCCGCTCGATCCCCTGCCGGTTGAGGAAGACCTGCGCGCCGAAGCCCGCAGAGATCACGCCGATCGAACCGAGGATCGAGCTCTCGTCGGCGAAGATTTCGTCCGCCGCCGAGGCGATCCAGTAGCCGCCCGAAGCCGCCACGTCCTCGACAAAGGCGAAAACCGGCACCTTGGTCTCTTCCGACAGGCGGCGGATGCGCGCGCCTATCAGCGAGCTCTGCACCGGCGAGCCGCCGGGCGAGTTGATCTCCAACGCCACCGCCTTTGGCTTGCCGCGGCGAAAGGCGCGCTCGAGCACCGGTGCCAGCGCCGCGTCGTTCAGCGCACCACGCCCCTGCATGCCGATGGCACCCTGCAGGCGCACGACCGAGACGAGAGGCTTGGATTTCAGGAAGGGGATCGGAATTTGCATGCGGGTGATGTAGACACGCGCCGCTGCGACGACAAGGCGGCGACAGAAAAGAACTCTTCGCCGATGCGGCGCAGGCGCGCGCCGCCGCGCCGGTGCCATTCCTCTAGGCGGAAACCAGGCGCAAATATCGAAAAAGCATGCGATCCGTTGGGACACGCATCGGCAAAGCCGCCTCCACGCGACATGCAGGCAAATCGGCCGAACCCCTTCCTTCTAGGGGACTGCACGTCAAAAGGGCGGGAGCCGTGCCCCCGCCCATCCGACGTCTTGGCAGTCTTTGCGTTCAGCCCGCAGCGCGGGCCGACGGCTTGAAGCTGATCCGGTCAGAGACGGTGAACCGCCCGCCGCCGGTCTTCTCGATCTTGCCCTCGCGCAGGAGCTGGCCAAAGCTGCGCAGCCGGTCCTCGCGGCTGGAATCCTGGCCCTCGACCTGACGCACCTTGGTCATCAGCTGCGGGCGCGAGAACTGCGTGCGGCCCTCGACGTAGGAAAGATACGCCGCGGCGGCCTCGAGCAGCTCGGGAAGATCATGCGCCCCGACACTTTCGGCGTAATCCGCGAACCCGCCCGGCACGTCGCCGTCGCCGGTCTCGATGTCCGCCAGCGTCACGCGGCGCGGTCTCAGCGGGGCCGCCGGAGCCGCAATGGCGCCAGCGGTTTCATCCACCCTTTGCTCTGCGACGAGCTTCAGCGGCGCGGGACGCAGCGCGGGCTCCTGCTCCGGGCGCTCATTGCGCAGCGGGGCGGCAGGGCGGCGCGGGCGGACCACATCGGCGAGATCCTCGCGATAAGGCTGCGCCTGCGCCTCCACGTCCTTCTTCCGTCCCAGCAGGCGATCGGCGCGGGTTGCGGCCACGGCGGCACGCAGATGCGCGATGGCGCTGCGGCGGCGGTTGCCCTCGGGCTCTTCCAGCTGGGTGTTGGTCTCGTCGAGGATGCGCGAGGCGTCATTGTCCTTGACGCTCTGCTCGGTGAGCATGACCCGCGCCGGGCTCGACAGCTTCACCGCCTTGCGCACATCTTCCCGTGCCATGCGGGCAATGGCGTTTTCCAGGTCGTCGGCCTGCGCATCGCCGGAACCCTGAGGCTCGGAGAGATCGTCGAAGGCCGCGGCGAAGGCGGCAGCCTCCTCTTCCTCGTCGTCCTGCTCGGCGTCGTCACTTGCCGCGGCCTCCGGCAGGGTCTCGGGCAAGGGTTCCGGCGCGGAATCTGCCGCTTGCTCATCGTCCGAGTCATCCCAGGCCGCGGCGTCCAAATCCGCCTCCTCGGAGTCCGCTTCGTCCCAGGCGTCGTCATCCGATGCGTCGTCGTCCAGCGCCTCGTCGTCCCAGGCATCGCCCGCGGCGCTGTCCGCCTCAAGCTCGGCAAGCATCGCCGCCGCCTCGACCGGGAGCTCCCGGCCCGGAGTCGCGGAGAGCGCATCGAGGTCTTCCACCTCGTCCCACTCGTCCTCGAGGCCGGCGGCAAGCTCTGCCTTGACCGCTTCGAGCTCGCGGGCGAGTTCTGCCTCGTCCTCGGCGCTCAGGCTGCTCGACGGCTTGGGCTCGTCCATCTGCTCGAGCTGACCGCTCGCGACCGCCGCATCAAAGGCGGCACGGGTCACCTTGACCACGCGCACCCGGCGCGGGCTCGGCTTCGGCTCCGCCGCGACTTTGGGTGCGGGGACATCGGCGGAAAACTCCGGTGTCAGCGCCAACGGCGGGACCGCCGGGCCGGAAGCCCCCGCGCCCACGGTCTTGTCGGCCGCGACCTTGTCAGCCGCAACGACCTCATTGATCAGCGTGGCCGCAAGGTCATCTTGCTCGGGCTCTTGCTCGAAGGCAGCGGTCTGCGCGTCCTCAGAGGCCAAAGCACCGAGCATGGCGGAGACGGCTGCCACCGTGTCCGCGCCCTCCAGCGCCGTGTTCTGCTGGTCCGGGTCCTCCTGGGCCACCTGCGCCAGACCCGCAGGGGTACCGGCCCCGCCCGAGACCACGGCACGGATACGGCGCAGCTTTGCGGCAACGCTGTCCTCCTCCTCGTCTGGCAGCGCGGTCACCGGCGCGGCGGCGCGCGGTGCAGACGTGGACAGGGCAAAATCGGCTTCCTCGTAGTCATAGTCCTCGGTCGGACCCTGACCGGCTTCGGCCGCGAAGAAGGCAGCCTCGGCCGCAAGGCTGTCCTCGCCCTGCGGCTCGGCAATTGCCGGCATCTCGGCGGTCTTGGACGCGGCGGCCGCGGCCTCGGCGGCCTCATGTTCTGCCTGCGCTTCGGCGGCCGCGCGGGCGGCGGTGATGGCCAGCGCCTCTTCCATGCCGCGGTCGGCGTCCGGCCCGATCACCGGCTGGGAAGCCGGCTGCGAGGTCGCAGCGGACCTTGGCACGGCAGCAGCACCCTGAGCGGCCACATCGGCAAGCGGGCCGCGCAGGATGAGCCGCCCCCCCTGCGCCTCGGCGTCGATCTGCGCTTGCATAAGCTGGGCGGCAAGTTCCGGATCGAATTGCGGCGGTTCTGCCCCAAAGAAGCGGTCCTCGCGCACCACCCCCCGGAAGAATTGCGTGGTGTCCTTGACCACACCAAGGGGATCCTCGAAGCCTTCTGCCGTGCAGGAGAAAGTGCCGTAAGACACCGTCAGGATCTTGCTCGAACTCACCATGTTCCGCTCACTTTTCACTCAATCTGCAACCGATTGTTTACCATCTACTAGGAGACCAAAGCTGACCGAATCTGAGGTTTTCACAGTATCATTTCATGACCAGATTGTGGTCGTTTTCAAGGAAAGCCACTAAAAAGCCATGAACTCCGGACTGATCCGATCACAACTGCCCGTTCTGCTGGTCGGCGGCGGCGACTGCCCGCCAGAGATGCTTGCGCCGCTGCTGGAGCGCTGCCCGGTCCGCGTGGGCGCCGACGGCGGCGGCGCCGCCCTGCTGGCCGCCGGGGTGATGCCCGACGCGGTGATCGGCGATCTCGACTCGCTCGGCCCAGACGCACGCGCCCGCATCCCCGCCCCGCGGATTCACCACATCGCGGAGCAGAACAGCACCGACTTCGACAAATGCCTGCGCAACATCGACGCGCCGCTCGTCTATGCGGCGGGCTTTCTGGGTGCGCGGCTCGATCACCAGCTCTCGGCGATGACCGTCCTGGTCCGACGGCCCGAGCGGCCCTGCCTGCTGGTCGGGCGCGAGGATGTGGTCGCGCTCTGCCCGCCCGAACTGGCGCTGGAGCTGCCGCTCGGCACCCGCGCCTCGCTCTTCCCGATGGCGGAGGTCGGCGGCCACAGCCGGGGGTTGCGCTGGCCCATCGACGGGTTGCGCTTCACCCCCGACCGGCTCACCGGCACCTCGAACGAGACCGACGCGCCACGCGTCGAGCTGCGGCTCGACGCCCCGAAGATGCTGGTCATTCTGCCGGTTCAGGCGCAGGCCGCGCTGGAGCGGGGGCTTCTCGAAGCCGCCGCGCGATGGCCCGCTCGCGCATGAGGATATAAAGTCCCGAGGCGACGGTGATGCAGATGCCGACCGTCGCCAGCCCGTTCGGCAGGTCACCGAAAACCGCGTAGCCGATGAGCGTGGCAAAGGGGATCTCGAGGTATTGCATCGGCGCCAGCGTCGCCCCCGGCGCGAACCGCAGCGACCACGTCATCAGCAGGTGCGCCAGCGTGCCGAGCAGCGAGATCGCCAGGATCAGCCCCCAGACCGGCGCGCCCGGCCAAGTCAGCTCGAGCGCCGGAACCATTCCGCCCGGCACCAGCAGCATCACCGGGGTCATCAGGATCACCGCGATCCCCCCCGAGACCGCCTGAAGCGAGATCGCGTCGATCTCGCGCGCAATCTGCCGGGTGACCAGCATGAAAAGCGAGAAGTTCAACGCCACGCCCAGCGGCAGCAGCGCCGGCCAACCGACCTCGGCGAAGGCGGGTTGCACCACCAGCAACGTCCCGATGAAGCCGACGCCGCAGGCCGCCATGCGCCGCCAGCCGACCTCTTCGCCCAAGACGTAATGGCCGAGCAACAGCATGAAGAAGGGCATGACGAAGGCGATGGCCACCGCATCCGCCAGCGGCAGGTGGCGCAGCGCGGCAAACATCATGCCGATGCCCAGCATGTGCATCAGCGTGCGCAGCACCGTGAGCCAGAGCACCCGGCCGCGCAGCCGCCACACGCCGCGCGTCGCGATGACGAGGGGAATCAGCACCAGGGCCTGGATGGCGAAACGAAACAAAAGGAGTTGTCCGATCGAGACCTTGTCGCTCAGCAGCTTGGCCGCGGCGTCTCCCATAGGGGCAACGACGCAGAAACCAAGCATCAGCAGAACACCGCGAAGGGGACGATCATCAACCATGACGACCATCGTTAGCCACCTCCACCCGCTGCAACAAGAACTTCCGTCGGCCACGATCCGCGGCCGGCGTCCACAGGGCTCGCGACATCCCGGGACCTTCCAACTGCGATCCGCCCGCACCGTGAGCTTGGCAGTTTTCACAGCAAGTCCGGAGCGTTTGCCCGCGGACGCGCGGATTGAGACCGCGCTCGGCGGGCACCATCTGCGAGGCGCATCGGCGCTGTCGCCAAGTGTCGGGTTGCGTGTGCATCCGCCATGGCCTACATAGCGCCCGTTCAACACAGCCGGAATGCCTGAGACGCCCCATGGAAAACGTGATCCTTATCGTGCACCTCCTCCTTGCGCTCGCGCTGATCGGCGTCGTGCTGCTTCAGCGCTCCGAGGGCGGCGGTCTCGGCATGGGCGGTGGCGGTGCGATGAGCCAGCGTGCGGCTGCCACCGCGCTTGGCAAGATCACCTGGGGTCTGGCCGCGGCCTTCATCATCACCTCGATCACCCTCACGGTGCTCGCGGCGAGCGATGCCAGCGGCGTGTCGGTCATGGACCGTCTCTCCGGCTCCGCTCCGGCAACTGAAACCGAAGGCTCGGCACCGGCTCCGCTGGACACCGATGGGCTTCTGCCCCCGCCGTCGGGCGGAAATGACGCAGGCGCAGATGCGCCGATGGTTCCGAGCGCCGACTAAGAACTGCTCGACTAACAACAGCTTGAGGGCCGCCTGTCAGCCGCAACAGTATCTTGCGGTTGACTAGACAGTGCGGCCCGAATCCTTTATACGTGGACTCCCGTGATGCTGCGGTCTTCGGACCGTGGGTGTCCTCCTTTTTGACGCAAATCACGGGGTCGCGCTGCCAATGGCACGTTTCATCTTCATCACCGGCGGTGTCGTTTCTTCACTCGGCAAGGGGCTTGCTTCGGCGGCGCTCGGATCGCTGCTACAGGCGCGGGGCTTCTCGGTCCGTCTGCGCAAGCTCGATCCGTACCTGAACGTCGATCCGGGCACCATGAGCCCCTTCGAGCATGGCGAAGTCTTCGTCACCGATGACGGGGCCGAGACCGATCTCGACCTCGGCCACTACGAGCGTTTCACCGGCGTTCCGGCCCGCAAGACCGATTCCATCTCCTCGGGCCGCATCTACACCAACGTGCTCGAGAAGGAGCGCCGCGGCGACTACCTCGGCAAGACCATCCAGGTCATTCCGCACGTCACCAACGAGATCAAGGACTTCATCTCGATCGGCGAGGACGAGGTGGACTTCATGCTCTGCGAGATCGGCGGCACGGTCGGCGACATCGAGGGCCTGCCCTTCTTCGAAGCCATCCGCCAGTTCAGCCAGGACAAGCCGCGCGGCCAGTGCGTCTTCATGCACCTGACGCTGCTGCCCTACATCAAGGCCTCCGGCGAGCTGAAGACCAAGCCGACGCAGCACTCCGTGAAGGAGCTGCGCTCGATCGGTCTGGCGCCCGACATCCTGGTCTGCCGTTCGGAAGGCCCGATCCCGCAGAAGGAACGCGAAAAGCTCGCGCTCTTCTGCAACGTCCGCCCCGACGCGGTGATCGCCGCGCAGGATCTGCCGTCGATCTACGACGCGCCGCTGGCCTACCACCGCGAGGGTCTCGACCAGGCGGTGCTCGACGCCTTCGGCATCACCCCGGCACCCCGCCCCAACCTCGAGAAGTGGGAAGACGTCTCCGAGCGCATCCACAATCCCGAGGGCGAGGTGAACGTTGCCATCGTCGGCAAGTACACGCAGCTCGAGGACGCCTATAAGTCGATCGCCGAGGCGCTGACCCATGGCGGCATGGCGAACCGGGTGAAGGTCAACGTCAGCTGGGTCGACGCCGAGCTCTTCGAGCGCGAAGACCCGGCCCCCTATCTCGAAGGCTACGACGCGATTCTCGTGCCCGGCGGCTTCGGCGAGCGCGGCACAGAGGGCAAGATCAAGGCCGCGCAGTTCGCGCGCGAGCACAAGGTGCCCTACCTCGGCATCTGCCTCGGCATGCAGATGGCGGTCATCGAGGCGGCGCGCAACGTCGCGGGCGTGGCCAAGGCGGGCTCGGAAGAATTCGACCATGAGAAGGGCGAGAAGCGCTTCGAGCCGGTGGTCTACCACCTCAAGGAATGGGTGCAGGGCAACCAGAAGGTCAACCGCTCGGTGGCCGACGACAAGGGCGGCACGATGCGGCTCGGTGCGTATGACGCGGTGCTGACCGAGGGCTCGAAAGTGGCTCAGGTCTATGGCACCACCGCCATCGACGAGCGTCACCGCCACCGCTACGAGGTCGACATCAAGTACCGCGAGGCGCTGGAAAAGGGCGGCCTGTGCTTCTCTGGCATGTCGCCCGACGGTCGCCTGCCCGAGATCGTCGAATGGCCGGATCACCCGTGGTTCATCGGCGTGCAGTTCCACCCGGAACTGAAGTCGAAGCCTTTCGACCCGCATCCCCTGTTCAAGGATTTCGTCCGCGCGGCGAAAGAGGTCTCGCGCCTGGTGTGACCCGGCGCACCGGCTGAAACAAGGACGCCCCTGCGGAGATCCGCGGGGGCGTTTTCTTTTGCGGAATCACGGCTCCCGCCCCTCTTCCGCTAGACCGGCGTGTGCCATCCCGACAGCGCCGGCAGGCTGCGCATGATCCTGCATTCCAGCGCAAAGACCTGCTGGCGCAGCTTCAGCGCCGGTCGCTCGATGCCGACCCAGGACAAATGCGCGACCAATAGGGTGACCGGCAGCGAGATGGCGGCGATCCAGTACCATTCGTGCACCCCCGGCAGCAGGTATGCGACCAGCTGCTGAATGATGAAGTGATAAAGGAAGATGCCGTAGCTCAGGTCTGCCTGCTTGAGCAGATCGAGGCGCGGCAGGTTCAGGATCCCCAGCGCCACGGTGACATAGGAGGCCGCCGCGATTCCCACGTATTGACCAAGCCCGCTCAGGCTGAAGGAGATCACCGCCACCGCCGCGGCGATGGTCACAAGGTAGCCACGAACGTGGATCCTGTCGCGGTAGGCGTGCAGCGTGACCCCGCAGAGAAAGGCCAGCACCAGCGCCCGTCCGGTCACCGGCCCGACCCAGGCGTCGAACTGCCACCCGGTCTTCAACCCCATCTTGATCACCGACATCGCAAGAAAGGCCAGCAAGCCTAGAAGCAGCACGCGCCGGTCCTTGCGCGCGCCCAGCAACGCCAGCACGCCAAGGCCGATGTAGCACATCAACTCGTAGGGCACTGTCCAGAGCTGGCCGTTCGCCATGCCCGGCGTGGGATTTCCCTCGAAGGCCCCCGGCAGGTAAAGCGACGCGGAGCTGACGTGGCCGGTGACGTTGAACAGGTAGCGGAAGAAGCCCTCGTGGGTGAAGTAGTCCGACCAGCTGAGGCTGGTGACCAACGGTCCGATGAGCAGCGCCGAGATCGTCACCTCGACCGCCAGCGCCGGGTAGATGCGGATGAACCGCAGACCCATGAAACTGAGCAGGGTGCGGCATCGGTATAGGCTTCCCGCGACCAGAAACCCCGACAAGGCGAAGAACATCGGCAGCACGGTCATCGCCAACCCGTCGATCGGGAAATGCCCCCAGACGGCATTCATGTAGATCGTGTGGCCGTAGGCGATCTGCCCGCTGTGAATCACCAGAACCAGAACCGAGAGAATGAGCCGCATGTAGTCGAATCCGCTTGGCCGTCCCTTGGCTGCGTCCATGTAATCATTGATGGTCACGGTATGCTCCTTTGCGCACGGCCTGGCGTCTGCGCCGGAGTGAGGCCTCGGAATCGCTGGCTGGGAGTGCGCGAGAAATTTCAAATATCACTTCGGACAATGGCGGGGAGCGTTGCCCAGCTTCTCACCCGCGACAAGCATGAAGTGTGCAGTTGCCACTTCGCTCGCCTCGGCTGGCGGTGTCCCGCCACACGCGCGCCCTCCGATGCGCCAAATGCCCATTTGCTGCGCACTCGACTTCGCGGTGCGCAGGGTCTATCTGCGCAAGGATGCACACGGGGTGCGCCGGGGCCATGCACGCAGGGGTCCTCGCCTTGCCCGCCCCTTCCCCGATCCGCCCAGCTGCCGAGGCCGCGATGCTCTCCTACCAACACGCTTTCCACGCCGGAAATCTCGCCGACCTCCAGAAGCACGCGCTGCTCGCTGAACTGCTTGCCTACATGACGAAAAAGGACAAGCCGATCAGCTATATTGAGACCCACGCGGGCCGCGGGCTTTACGACCTGACGTCCGCGGAGGCGGTGAAGACCGGCGAGGCGGCGCAGGGAATCGAGGCCTATCAGAAGGTCTTTCGCAGCGATCACCCCTATCTCGCGGCGCTCGCCCAAGTGCGCCGGGAGCACGGGTCGAACGCCTATCCCGGCTCGCCGCTGATCGCGGCAAAGCTGCTGCGCCCGCAGGATAAGATCCACCTCGCAGAGCTTCACCCGCAGGAACATCAAGCGCTGACCCGCGCCCTGCGCGCGCCCAATATCTCGATCCATCGGCAGGATGGCTTCGACCTCGCGCAGAGCCTCTGCCCCCCCGATCCTCGCCGCGGCGTCTTGCTGGTCGATCCACCCTACGAGCTGAAGCAGGATTACGTGGAACTGCCAAAGTTCTTTCGCCAGATTGCGAAGAAGTGGAACGTCGGGGTTCTGGCGCTTTGGTATCCGATCCTCAGCTCGGCGGCGCATGTGCCCATGCTCGCGGCCCTCACCGAGGACTTCCCCGACGCGCTTTGTCACGAGATCCGCTTCCCCCCCGTCCGCGAGGGCCATCGGATGATCGGCTCTGGCATGTTCGTCGTGAACCCGCCCTGGGGCCTTGCCGAGGCAGCCGCAGACCTCACGCATCGGCTGCACAATGCCGGTGCCCTGGGCTGATCGTTTTCGGCCATTGCCCGCTCTTCAAAGCTGACGCAAAGTAATCCTGTTGACACAAGCCAACGGGAGCAAGATGCCACGTCCCCCCCTGCAGCACGCCGTTGCGCGCCGGTCCCGATCCCTATGGCGCGCGGGTTGAGATTCTGGATGGCGGCCCCCGAGGCCACGCCTCTTGAACCCTGCGACGTGCCGCTGGCGCTCGGGGCCCTGCTGCTGCGCGCCGCTGCCGAGGCACAGGAGCAAACGCCGCTCATCGGCGTGGCGCTCGTTGATGCGGTGCTGGCGCGCCGTCACGAGCTGACCCCACGCGAAGCCGCGGAAATGCGGCTGTCTTGCCAGGCGGTCGCCGCCGCCGCGCCCGACACCGCCTGTTTCGCTGCCATGCTCGCCCGCGCCGTCGCCTATCGCGACCGGCTGGCCTTGGCGCATTGCCTCTGCGAAGTCATGGCCGGCAGCGATCCCGCGCCAAGCGATTTGCAAGCCGCGATCTGGCTCTCGGAGCATCTGCTATTCGTCGCCCCCTGCGACCTCTCGCAAAGCCGCGCGATCTAGCCGCCGCCCGCAACAATCCACCTCTCGAGTGCCGCCGCGCGCAGCCTCTGGACACGAATGCGCGCAGGGCGTTGGCGCGGCTCGAAGACACGGCTATATCTTGCACATGTTTGCGGATTTCCTGAAACGGCTGGTCGATCCCGGCCCCGAGCTCCTGCCCGACGCCGATGCGCGGTTGGCGCTCTGCGCTTTGCTCGTGCGCGTCGCGCGCGCAGATGAGACCTATGACCAGTCCGAGCAGGACCGGATCGATCGCATCGCCGCCACGCGCTATGGGCTTTCGCCCTTCGAGGCCGCGCGCCTGCGCCGCGACGCCGAGGCGCTGGAGGCCGAAGCGCCCGACACGGTGCGCTTCACCCGCGCCATCAAGGACGCCGTCGCCTACGAGGATCGCATCGCGGTGATCGAGGCGCTGTGGCAGGTGGCGCTGGCGGATGGGACCCGCGACGACGAGGAGGATGCGCTGTTGCGCCTCGTGTCGAACCTGCTTGGCATCAACGACAGGGATTCGGCGCTGGCGCGGCAAAGGGTGGAAGCCGCGGGTTGAACCGTCCGAAGAGCGGCTGAAATCCGGGCACCTATCCGTTTACGCCGCGCCACCCAGAGAAGGCAGGCCTTTTTGCGCATGGACAATCGGCCGTATTTTCGCTCATTCTCGCCGCCAATATCAGCAATTGCCCAAGAAGGTATGGCTTGACCGATACAGCCCAAGCTCCAGTCATCGAGATCCGCGATCTGCACAAGGCCTACGGCGAGCTCGAAGTGCTCAAGGGGGTCAGCATCACCGCGAAACGCGGCGACGTGGTGTCTCTGATCGGCTCTTCGGGTTCCGGCAAGTCGACGCTGCTGCGCTGCTGCAACCTGCTCGAGGACAGCCAGCAGGGCGAGATCCTGTTCAAGGGCGAGCCGGTGCGCTGGCATGGCACCGGTCATCACCGCCGCCCCGCCGACCCCAAGCAAGTGCTGCGCATGCGCACCAACCTGTCGATGGTGTTCCAGCAATTCAACCTCTGGGCGCATATGACCATCCTGCAAAACGTGATGGAAGCGCCGCTCACCGTGCTGGGCCGACCGCGCGACGAGGTCGAGGCCGCTGCACGGCGCTATCTCGACAAGGTCGGCATCGGCGACAAGGCCGACGCCTGGCCGGCGCAGTTGTCGGGCGGGCAGCAGCAGCGCGCGGCAATCGCGCGCGGGCTGTGCATGGAACCCGAGGCGCTGCTCTTCGACGAGCCGACCTCGGCGCTCGACCCCGAGCTCGAACAGGAGGTCGTCAAGGTGATCAAGGATCTCGCCTCCGAAGGGCGCACCATGATCATCGTGACCCATGACATGAAGATGGCCCATGACGTGAGCGATCACGTGGTGTTCCTGCACAAGGGCCTCATCGAGGAAGAAGGCGCACCGGCCGAGCTGTTCGGCGCGCCGAGATCAGAGCGGCTGCGGGGCTTCCTGCGGTCGACCAGCCACGTCTGACGGGCGGCAAAGACCACCCCGGACCCGTACCTAACCAGGGAGCAAATACTATGAAATCCATCCTTCTCGGCACCGCTGCGCTGGCCATGACCGCCTCGATGGCGCTGGCCCAGGACGTCGTGCGCATGGGTACCGAGGGTGCCTACCCTCCGTACAACTTCATCAACGACAAGGGCGAGGTGGACGGCTTCGAGCGCGAGCTCGGCGACGAGCTCTGCAAGCGCGCCGAAGTCACCTGCGAGTGGGTGACCAACGACTGGGATTCGATCATCCCCAACCTGGTGTCGGGCAACTACGACACCATCATGGCCGGCATGTCGATCACGCCCGACCGTGAGGCAGTCATCGGCTTCACCCAGAACTACACCCAGCCCGATCCCTCGGCTTACCTGGCGCTGGCCGGCAACGAGGACATCGACCTGTCGGCTGCGGTGATCGCCGCGCAGACCGGCACCATCCAGGCGGCCTTCGTCGCCGAGATGGGTGCAACGCTGGTGGAATACGCCACGCCCGACGAGACCGTCGCCGCCGTGCGCAACGGCGAGGCCGACGCGGTGCTCGCGGACAAGAGCTACCTCGTGCCGGTCGCGGACGAGAGCGACGACGTGGTTCTGCTCGACAAGGACGAGCTGATCGGCGGCGGCGTCGGCATGGGTCTGCGCCAGAGCGACACCGAGCTGAAGGAAAAGTTCGACGCTGCGATCCAGTCGATGAAGGATGACGGCTCGCTCAACGCGCTGCTGGCAAAATGGGAAATCGGCGCGGCCTTCTGAGCGCACAATCGGGAGGGGGCCGCGCGGCCCCCTCGCCTACGGCTGATAAGACATGTTCTCCTGGTGTACCGACCCTAACGCGATCGACGGCCTGGCATGGCTGAGCTGCTACCTGACCACGGGCAAGCACCTGTCGATCTATGTCTCGGTGGGCACCGTGCTGCTGCTGCTGGCAATCACCGCTCCGGTCGCGCTGGCCTTCGGTTTCGGCGGTGCCATGGCCGCACGGTCGCATTTCCCGCCGCTGTCCTGGCTCGGCAAGGCCTATATCGCCATCGTGCGCGGCGTGCCGGACATCGCCTTCTTCCTGTTCTTCGTGATCGCCCTCGACCAATTCTTCGAGTGGATGCGGCACCAGGTAAAATGCCCCGACTGGGATCAGCCGATCCGGCAGGGCAATGATTTCGTGGTCTGCCCCGAGGCCAAGCTGCCGCTCTCGACCGCCGCCCAATGGGTGCACGAGACTTACGGCTTCTCGCTTGCAGTGCTGACCTTCTCCATCGTCTTCGGCGCCTTCGCCGCGAACGTGCTTTTCGGCGCCATGCGCGCCGTCCCGCACGCGCAGCTCGAGACCGCCGAGGCCTATGGCATGACCCGCCGCCAGACCTTCTGGCGGATCCTCGTGCCGCAGATGTGGGTCTATGCCCTGCCGGGCCTGTCGAACCTGTGGATGGTGCTGATCAAGGCCACGCCGCTGCTGTTCCTGCTGGGCGTCGAGGACATCGTCTACTGGGCGCGCGAGCTGGGCGGCTCGAAGACCGCGAAGTTCACCGACTACCCGCACCCCGACTGGCGCGTGTGGTACTTCCTGGCGCTGCTGGTCTTCTACCTCGCCTTCACCCGCGTGTCGGAAATCGTGCTGGACCGAATCATGAGGCGGCTCACCCACGGCCAGGCCACCATGGGCGGCGAAGCGCAGAGGAAGGCGTCATGAGCTGCTGGGAAACCATCGCGGATTACGGGCTGCGCTCGATCGGCATCGGCGAGCGGCTGCTGCCGCGCGACAATTTTACCCTCTGTCAGCAGGTCACGCTGATCGGCTCGGGAATGCTGTGGAACATCTACTTCGGCTTGGTCGCGCTGGTGACCGGCTTCTTCCTTGCCACCGCGCTGGCGCTCGGCAAGGCGTCGAAGATCACGCCGCTGCGCAAGCTCGCGGAATGGGTGATCTTCGTCTTCCGTGGCTCGCCGCTGTTCATCCAGTTCTTCTTCGCCTACTTCCTGTTTCTCAGCCTGAAGAGCGTTTCTTCAGCCTTTGATCCGCTGACCTCCGCCTGGCTCGGGGCGGCGCTGGTGCTGTTTCTCAACACCGCCGCCTATACCGGCGAGATTTTCTACGGCGCGCTGCTGTCGGTGCCCAAAGGCGACGTCGAGGCGGCGGACGCCTATGGCTTCTCCGGATTCCCGCGCTTCCGCCGCATCATCTGGCCAACCATGCTGCGGCTGGCCTGGCCCGCCTATACCAACGAGGCGATCTTCCTCTTCCACGCCACCACGCTGGTGTTCTTCTCGGGCTTCCCGGCCTGGCAGCAGCGCGGCGACGCGCTCTATTACGCCAACTACTTCGCCGACAAGACCTTCAACCCCTTCGTCCCCTACCCGATCCTCGCGGGCTATTTCATCCTGCTGACGCTGTGCGTGGTGGGGGTCTTCGGGCTGATCAACAAGCGCCTGAACCGGCACCTGCCGAAGGAACGCCGCCAGAAGATGCGGATGCGCCCGCGCCTTCTCATGCGGTGAGGCGGGAGCCAAGACAGGCACAGGAAAGCCGGACGCCGCGCGCCTCCGGCTTTCTTATTGGCCGGACCGGCCCGCCGCGACCCGGCCGAATGTCCAGCGCCCAGCCATTCATCTTTCCAAAAATACTCGCTTTCTTCCCCCCTGCCCCCGCTTGCCAGCCTGCATGCGACTCGCTACGCTGAATTTGATCAAATTCTTGGACAGAAAATGACAGACCCGAAAACCTGGCTCCGCAAGAACCCCCAGGTCCGCACCATCCGTGTGGCCGCATGCGACCTCAACGGACAGCCGCGCGGCAAGCGCGTCCCCTCCCGCTTCGCGCACAAGGTCGTCGAGGACGGCACCCGCTTCCCCTTCTCGGCGCTGAACCTCGACATCTGGGGCGAGGACATCGACGACAGCCCGCTGGTCTTCGAATCCGGCGACCGTGACGGCGTTCTGAAACCCACCGAGCGCGGCTTCGTGCCGATGCCCTGGCTCGAGGCGCCGAGCGCCCTGCTGCCGATCTGGATGTTCCACGAGGGCGGCAAGCCCTACGAGGGCGATCCGCGCCACGCGCTGGCGCAGGTCGTCAACCGCTACAAGCGCCACGGGCTGACGCCGGTGGTCGCGCTCGAGATGGAATTCTTCCTGATCGACGACAGCGCCAAGAAGCTTCAGGTCCCGGTCTCGCCCCGCTCGGGCAAGCGCCGCAAGGCCGCCGAGGTGCTGTCGATCCGTGCCCTCGATACCTTCGACATCTTCTTCACTGACCTCTACGACGCCTGCGAGGACATGGACATCCCCGCCGACACCGCCATTTCCGAGGCGGGTCTGGGCCAGTTCGAGATCAACATGATGCACCAGGACGACGCGCTGCGCGCGGCGGATGACGCCTGGCTCTTCAAGATGCTGCTCAAGGGGCTGGCGCGCCGTCACGGCTTCGCCGCGTCGTTCATGGCGAAACCTTACGAGGATTATGCCGGCTCGGGGATGCACATGCATTTCTCGGTGCTCGACGAAGAGGGCAACAACATCTTCGACGACGGCGGCCCGAAGGGCACCGACGTGCTGCGCCACGCCATCGGCGGCTGCGTCAACGCGATGCACGACAGCACGCTGATCTTCGCGCCGCATCTGAACTCCTACGAACGGCTGATCCCCGAGAACCACGCCCCCTGCGGCATCTCCTGGGCCTACGAGAACCGCACCGCGGCGATCCGCGTGCCCTCGGGGAGCCCGGCGGCGCGGCGCATCGAGCACCGCGTGGCAGGCGGCGACGTGAACCCCTACCTGCTGATGGCCACCATCCTCGGCGCGGCGCTCAACGGGATCGAGGACGAGATCGAGCCGCCCGAGCCGATCACCGGCAATGCCTATGCGCAGGATCTGCCGATGATCCCGGCGGACTGGGAATCGGCGATGGACGCCTTCGAGACGAGCGAGATCATGCCGCGCATCCTGCCGCAGGAGCTGATCCGCAACCTGCTGCTGACCAAGCGGCAGGAGCAGCTCTACATGACCGAGCTCTCGCCGCTCGAACAGGTGGAGATCTACCTCGACACGGTCTGACCACGGTCTTGCCGCGCCCTTGCGGCAAGATTACCTTCAGGCCAGAAAAACCAACGTGTGATCCATGAAAATCGGCATACTGCAAACCGGCCTCGTGCCCGCGGAACTCGCGGCGGAGACCGGCGAATACCCCGACTTCTTCGCCCGGTTGCTCGCCGACTACGGCTTCGATTTCCAAAGCTGGTCGGTGGTGAACGGCGAATTTCCCGACGGCCCCGAGGCGGCGGATGGCTGGCTCATCACCGGTTCGCGCCACGGCGCCTACGAGGACCATGCCTGGATCCCGCCGCTCGAGCAGCTGATCCGCGACATCTATGCCGCCGAAAAGCCTCTGATCGGCGTCTGCTTCGGCCATCAGATCATCGCCCAGGCGCTCGGCGGCAAGGTCGAGAAACACCCCGGCGGCTGGGTCGTCGGGCCGACCACCTACCGGTTCAGGGACGGGCAGCAGAAAGTGATCAACGCCTGGCACCAAGACCAGGTCACCGAGTTGCCCAAGGGGGCCGAGGTCGTGGCCAGTTCCGACTACTGCGACTATGCCGCGCTGCTCTATCCGGGCCACGCCTACACGGTACAGCCGCACCCGGAATTCAATGACGATTTCACCCGCGCGCTGATCGAGACTCGCGGCCCCGGCGTGGTGCCGCAGGAGCGGCTCGACGCCGCGGGCCAGGCCCTCGGCATCCCGCTCGACCAGCGCGCCATTGCCGATCAGTTCGCACATTTCTTCAAGCAAAAGGCTCTCGCATGACCGAAGACTGGACCAACCAGCTTCCCCTCCCCGCCACCGCCTACCTGGAAGGCCGGCGCCTCGACGAGGTGGAATGCGTGATCGCCGACCTGCCCGGAATTGCCCGCGGCAAGGCCGTGCCGGCCTCGAAATTCGCCCGGCAGGACTATTTCCACCTGCCCGAGTCGATCTTTTACCAGACCATCACCGGCGACTGGGGCGAGGCCGCGGATGAGACCGTCGGCTTCATCGAGCGCGACATGATCCTGCGCCCGGACATGACCACCGCCACCGCCGCGCCCTGGACCGCCGACTGGACGCTGCAGGTGATCCACGATGCCTTCGACCGCAAGGGCAAGCCGATCCCCAACGCGCCGCGCAACGTGCTCAAGCGCGTGGTGAAGCTCTACGAGGAGCAGGGCTGGGATCCGATCGTCGCGCCCGAGATGGAATTCTTCCTTGTGGCGCGCAACGTCGATCCCGCCAAGGAGATCGAGCCGATGATGGGCCGTTCGGGACGCCCCGCCGCCGCCCGCCAGGCCTATTCGATGACCGCCGTCGACGAGTTCGGCCCGGTGATCGACGACATCTACGACTTCGCCGAGGCGCAGGGCTTCGAGATCGATGGCATCACCCAGGAAGGCGGCGCCGGCCAGCTCGAGATCAACCTCCAGCACGGCGATCCGGTGAAGCTGGCGGACGAGATCTTCTACTTCAAGCGGCTGATCCGCGAGGCGGCGCTGCGCCACAACTGCTTCGCCACCTTCATGGCCAAGCCGATCGCCGACGAGCCCGGCTCGGCCATGCACATCCACCATTCGGTGATGGACCGCGAGACCGGCCGCAACATCTTCTCGGGCCCGGCGGGCGGCGAGACCGACGCCTTCTTCCACTTCATCGGCGGGCTGCAGACCTACCTGCCCGCCGCGATCGCGGTGCTCGCCCCCTACGTGAACAGCTACCGCCGCTACGTGCGCGACAGCGCCGCGCCGATCAACCTCGAATGGGGCCGCGACAACCGCACCACCGGCATCCGCATCCCGATCTCGGGACCCGAGGCGCGGCGGGTCGAGAACCGGCTCGCGGGCATGGACTGCAACCCCTACCTCGGCATCGCCGCCTCGCTGGCCTGCGGCTATCTTGGCCTGATGGAGGAGCGCCGCCCCTCCAAGCAGTTCCGCGGCGACGCCTACGAGGGCGAGGGTGACATCCCGCGCGTGCTGGGACAGGCGCTCGACCTTTTCGACGAGGCGACCAAGCTGCACGAGGTGCTGGGACCGGAGTTCGCCCGCGTCTACTCGATCGTGAAGCGCACAGAGTACGAGGAATTTCTTGCCGTGATCTCGCCGTGGGAGCGCGAGCACCTGCTGCTCAACGTCTGAGCTGCGCGGCATCCAGGCAGGAGCCGGGGGCGCTGCCCCCGGACCCCCGAGATATTTGGACCTAGAAGAAGACGGAAGGCGGCGCCATGGACCTGCTGTTCTCCAATGATCGGCGCGGAGAGTATCCGCAGAGCTGGTACGCGGCGACGGCCGATCTGCTGCCGCCCTTTCCCAAGCTCGAGGGCGAGGCGCGCGCCGATGTCTGCATCATCGGCGGCGGCTACACCGGGCTTTCGGCGGCGCTGCACCTGGCCGAGGCGGGACTGGACGTGGCGCTGCTGGAAGCGCATCGGGTCGGCTTCGGTGCCTCGGGGCGCAATGGTGGCCAGCTCGGCTCCGGCCAGCGGCAGGACCAGGTGAGCCTCGAGAAGATGGTCGGCACGGCGAACGCCCGCGTGCTCTGGGAGCTTGGCGAAGAGGCCAAGGACCTGTGCCGGTCGCTGATCAGCAAGCACGGCATCGACTGCCACCTGCGCGACGGCGTGGCCTGGTGCGGCTCGTCGAAGAGCGACGTGGAACACCTGCATCACTACGCCGCGCACATGGGCGAAAACTACGGATATGAGATCGAAAGCTTGGACGGCGGGGCCTTCCGCGCGCTCTGCCCCTCGCCCGACTACCGCGGCGGCGTGCTCGACATGGGCGCGGCGCATCTGCACCCGCTGCGCTTCGCGCTCGGTCTGGCGAAGGCCGCCGCGGGTGCCGGAGCACGCATCTATGAAACCAGCCACGTCGAAAGCGTCGAGCAGGGCCGCGAGGTGCTGATCCACACCAGCGGCGGCACGCTGCGCGCGGGCCAGGTGATCTTTGCCTGCAACGGCTATCTTGGCGGGCTCGAACCGAAGGTCGCGGCGCGGGTCATGCCGATCAACAATTTCATCGTCGCGACCGAGCCGCTCGGGAATCGCGCCGACGAGGTGCTGACCCGCGACGTGGCGGTGGCCGATTCGAAGTTCGTGGTGAACTACTTCCGGCTCAGCCATGACGGGCGGCTGCTGTTCGGCGGGGGGGAGAGCTACGGTTACCGCTTCCCGCGCGACATTGCCGCGCTGGTGCGCAAACCGATGCTGGAGATCTTCCCGCATCTGGCGGACGTGCGCATCGATCACGCCTGGGGGGGCACGCTGGCGATCACCATGAAGCGCCTGCCGCTGCTCGCCCGGCTTGCGCCCAACATGCTGACCGCCTCGGGCTATTCCGGCCACGGCGTCGGCACCGCCGTGCACGCGGGTCGGCTGCTGGCCGAGGCGGTGCGCGGCCAATCCGCCGGCTTCGACGCCATGGCCGCCCTGCCGGTGCCCGGCTTCCCCGGCGGCGCAGCGCTGCGCGCGCCGCTGCTGGCTCTGGCGATGAGCTGGTACGCGCTGCGCGATCGTCTCGGCTTCTGAGAGAAAATCCGCTGATCTCGGGCGAATGCTTCCCACGGGGAAGGATTTTCACTTGGGTGTCACAGGGGTGATGTTTAAGATTTTCAAAAGAAACTATTTGGGTTTATCAATATGAGCCGTCTTCCGAACATGCATGACGCGGAACCCATTCCCGAGGAGGCCCGCGCCGAGATCGACCGCCTGCTGCTGTCTGGCGACCTGTTCCGCTACACCGCCCCCGAGGATGCCCCCGTTGCGCTGCTCGAACGCGAGTTCGCGGCGCTGCTCGGTACCAAATACGCGCTGGCGGTGTCGAGCTGCTCGGCGGCCCTGTTTCTCTCGCTGAAGGCGCTCGACCTGCCGCGCGGCGCGCGCGTGCTGATCCCCGGTTTCACCTTTGCCGCGGTGCCCTCGGCGGTCGTGCATGCCGACTGCGTGCCGGTGCTCTGCGAGGTCGGCGAGACCTACCGCATCGACCTGTCCGACTTCGAAGCCAAGCTGGACGGCGTCAGCGCGGTGATCATCAGCCACATGCGCGGGCATACCTCGGACATGGACGCGATCCTGCGGCTCTGCGATGCGCGCGGTCTGCCGGTGATCGAGGATGCGGCGCATTCGCTCGGCACCAAGTGGGCTGGCCGCAACATCGGCACGCTCGGTCGAATCGGCTGCTTTTCCTTTCAGAGCTACAAGCTGGTCAACGCAGGCGAAGGCGGCATCCTGATCACCGATGACGCCGAACTGGTGGCCCGCGCGGTGATCCTCTCGGGGGCCTACGAGCACAACTGGAAAAAACACATGGCGCCGGGGGACAATTCGTCCGAGCTCGAGGAGGCCTTTGCGCGCTGGCAGAACCGCCTGCCGCTCTACAACCTGCGCCTGTCGAACCTGGCCGCCGCGGTGATCCGTCCGCAGCTTGCCCATGTCGAGCGCCGGGTGCGCGACGGACGGCGCAACCACGACCACGTTGCCGAGATCCTGCGCCGTTCGCCCTGGATCGAGGTGCCCGAGAAGCTGACGCCGGAGGACCGCGCGCCAGATTCGCTCCAGTTCAACCTGACCGGGATGAGCGCAGAGGACATGCGCGCGTTTCTCTCCGCCGCCGAGGCCGCAGGCGTGAAGGTGCAGTTGTTCGGCCTTTCAACCGACAACGCCCGCGCCTTCTGGAATTGGCAGTTTCTCGAAGAGGTGCCCGAGCTGCCGCGCACCCGCGCGATGCTCGAACGGGCCTGTGACACCCGCCTGCCGGCACGGCTCACGCTGGCGGAGTGCACGGCCGTGGCCGAGGTGCTGGTCGATGCCGCCGAAGGGGTGATGGGGCCGCTGCCTGCCTATGGCACCTGAGACATGTCTTTGCTGGCCGCGGCTGGCCTGCGGCGGCGCAGCCGTGCCGCCAGCCTGCCGTCGGTCACCACCAACCCCGCGGCGATGATCGCCAGCCCGAAATAGACGCCGGGCGGGAGTTGTTCGCCGAGGAAGATCCGGCCGAACACGATGGCGAAGGGCGGGATCAGCAACGTCACCAGCATGAGGTTCGCCGCCCCGGCCCGCACCAGGATGGCGAAATAGAGGATGAAGGCCAGCGCGGTCGCCAGCAGCGACAGGCCGAGCAAGGCGCCCCAGACACGGGCCGAATGGTGCGGCCCCGGCAGGCCCTCCTGCCAGACCACCAGCGGCAGCATGATCACCGCGCTGCCGGCCAGCATCCCGAAGGCGTTGAGCAGCGGCGGCTGGCCCGAGAGACGGAGCTTGGCCCAGACGCTGGCGAGCGAGTAGCTCAGCGCCGCCAGCAGCACCGCGCCCTGCGCGAGGTTTCGCGGATCGAGCGTTGTCAGCCGATCCGGGCCGATCACCACCGCCACCCCGGCAAGCCCCAACGCCGCCCCCGCCAGCCTGCGCCAGCTGAGCCGCTCGTCGCGCAGCAGAAGCCCCGCCACCACCGCGCCCAGCACCCCGGTCGAGGCATTGAGGATCGCTGCCAGCCCGGTCTCGATATGGGTCTGGCCCCAGAAGATCAGGGTGAAGGGCAGCGCGTTGTTCAGTGCCCCCATCACGAGGTAGGACCCCCAGAGGCGCGGCGAGAGTGGCACCCGCAGCCCGCGCCAGCGCAGCACCAGCCAGAGCGCCGGCAGCGCCAGCACCACCCGGTGCAGCGTCACCTGCATCGGGCTGAGTTCGGTCAGCGCGATCTTGGCGAAAAGGAAGCTGCTGCCCCAGAGCGCCGCCAGCGAGAGCAGCAGCAGGGCAGAGAGCCGGTCGATACGGGGAGACGCCGAATGTTCCATGGACGTGCTTTGCCCGATGCCGAGGGCAGAGGAAATCCGGATCCTGCGAAAAAACATCGGGCCCCGAAGGGCCCGCTGCGTCACTTGTCTATTTTCGAGAGCTTCTGCTGCAATTCGGCGAGCTGCTTCTTGATCGCCGCGAGATCCTCGTCGCTCTCGGCCGTCGGCGCTTCCTTCTCGGGGCCGGACCAGCTCTTGCCCATGTTGCCGGCCATTGCCTTGAGGAAGGCTTCCTGCTGCGCCTTCATCGCCTCGAGCCCCGGTATCTTCGGCATCATGGGGTTCATCTGGCTCATGCCTTCGGCCCATTTGCTCTGGCTGTCGCGGAACATCTCGAAGCTGGCGGCCAGGAACTGCGGCACCACCGAAGTCGCCTGCGTGGTATAGCTGCGCACCAGGTCGGTCAGCACGTTGATCGGCAGCACGCTCTCGCCGCGGCTCTCGTGCTCGGCGACGATCTGGAGAAGGTACTGGCGGGTCAGGTCATCGCCCGACTTCAGATCGACGATCTGCACATCGCGCCCATCCCGGATGAAGCCCGAGATATCTTCGAGTGTCACGTAATCGCTGGTCTCGGTATTGTAGAGCCGCCTGCTTGCATAGCGCTTGATCAGCAGCGGTTTGTCCTTGTCGGCCACGATGGTGCCTCCCTCCACGCAGAGCTCAATGAAAAGCCTATGCGAGCGCAGAAAAAAAGAAAAGCCTCAGTTTCACCGATACTTGCTGTACGGCCGCCGCGCTGTTTCTGCGCCGCGGCCGGAAAAATGCTGCGCAGCATCACACCTGCGGCGCAGCGGCGAACACCCGGTCGATGAATTCCTGCGTTCCGCGGCAGAACTCCAGCGGCAGCGGATAGTCGGCCCGCCCCTGCACCGCCGCGTTGAACGCCTCGGCCTGCAGCACGTAATGATTCTCTGCCGGCCAGCGCCAGGTTCGGGTTTCCAGACCCGGCCCGTGCAGTTCCAGCCGAGCCTCGCCGAACACCTGCACGTTGAACGGCACCGGCAGGCGCATCACCGCCTTGGTGCCGTGCAGCAGGATTTCCTGCCAGGGGGCCGCGCGGGTCGAGACCCGGCCCGTGTAGAGAAACCCCGAAAACCGCGCCATCACATGCGCCGCGCCATCCACGCCGTTCTGCCAGTCGATCTCGGCCGCGAGGATCTCGCCCGGCTCCTGCCCGGTGATCAGCCGCACCGAACCGAAGGCGTAGACGCCGACATCGCGCAGCGCGCCGCCGCCCACCGCGGCCTGATTGCGGATGTTGCCCGGATCGTCGTTGAAGAAGCTGTGCGTGCTGTCGACCCGGACCAGATCGCCGATCTCGCCCGCCTGCAAAAGCTCGCGCGCCTTGGCGAACTGCGGGTGATGCGCCACCATCCAGGCCTCGGCCACCAGCTTTCCCGTCGCCTGCCGCACGGCGATCAGCTCGTCGATCTCCTCGGCCTGCATGGCGATGGGCTTTTCGCAGAGCACGTGCTTGCCTGCCTCGGCCGCCTTGCGTGTCCACTGAGCATGCAGCGAATTGGGCAGCGGAATGTAGACGGCGTCGATCTCGGGATCGGCCAGCAGCGCCTCGTAGCTCTCATGCACCCTCAGACCGGGCGCGAAGTCGGCGAAGGGTGCGGCCTTTTCGGCGCTGGAGGTGGCGATGGCACTCAAGGCCCCGCCGCGCGCGGCATGGATCGCCGGGCCCATGTGGTTCTTCGCGAAATTCGCCGCGCCCAGAATGCCCCATCTGACATGATTGGCCATGATCTCTCCCTTTCCTCAGTCGGGCGGATGGTAGCGCCCACAGCGCGGCCCGCAAGCGAAACGCCCGCCGCAAGGCGGCAGGCGTTCACAAGGTTCAAGCCGGAGATGGTTCAGGCGTCGGTGAGCATGCCCTGCTCGATCGCCAGCTCGCGCATGCGCTTCTGCAACTTCTCGAAGGCACGCACTTCGATCTGCCTAATGCGCTCGCGGCTGACATCGTAGATGCCCGACAGTTCCTCGAGGGTCACCGCCTGCTCGGCGAGACGGCGCTGTGTGAGAATGTCCTTCTCACGCTCGTTGAGCACATCCATCGCCTGCGCCAGCAGCGCCCGGCGCGCATCCATCTCGTCGCGCTCGGCATAGTCGGCGGCCTGATCGGCATCCTCGTCCTCGAGCCAGTCCTGCCATTGCATGGACCCTTCGCCCTCGGAGCCGACGGTGGCGTTGAGCGAGGCATCCCCGCCCGACAGGCGCCGGTTCATCGAGATCACCTCGTCCTCCGAGACGCCGAGGTCGGTGGCGATCTTCTCGACGTGCTCGGGCCGAAGGTCGCCCTCTTCCAGCGCGCCGATGCGGTTCTTCGCCTTGCGCAGGTTGAAGAAGAGCTTCTTCTGCGCCGAGGTGGTGCCGAGTTTGACCAAACTCCACGAGCGCAGGATGTACTCCTGGATCGAGGCGCGGATCCACCACATGGCGTAGGTCGCGAGGCGGAAGCCCTTCTCGGGATCGAAGCGTTTCACCGCCTGCATCAGCCCGACGTTGGCCTCCGAGATCACCTCGGCCTGCGGCAGCCCGTAGCCCCGGTAGCCCATGGCGATCTTCGCCGCGAGACGCAGGTGGCTGGTGACCATCTTGTGGGCCGACTCGGCGTCCTGCTCCTCGACCCAGCGCTTGGCCAGCATGTATTCCTCTTCCGGCTCCAGCAGCGGGAACTTGCGGATCTCCTGCAGGTAGCGGCTGAGGCCGGCTTCCGGCGACGGCGCCGGCAGATTGGCATAGTTGCTCACGTGCCCCTTCCTCCAATGTTATGAGGGTTAACATGCCATATGGGCAGCCCCTCGATGGAATTCAACCACCCCACTGTGCAGCGGCGCACCGAGGGGTGTTCAAGGTTTTCACGTATTTAACGCACAGTCCCGCCGCGCGGATCCGGATTTCGACGATCTCACGCAGATGCGAAGGATATGTCAGCCCTCGCGCAAAGTCTGCAACAGATGCGCCATGTCCGCGGGAAGCTCGGCCTCGAAGCGCAGCTGCTCGCCGTTCACCGGGTGTTCGAAGCCCAGCAGCGCCGCGTGCAGCGCCTGCCTCTCGAAGCGGCCGATCTCAGCCACGACCTGCGGCGGCAGCGCCTTGGCGGCGATCTTGCGGCGCCCGCCGTAGACCGGATCGCCGATCAGCCCGTGGCCGGCATGGGCCATGTGCACGCGGATCTGATGGGTGCGCCCGGTCTCCAGCCGGCATTCGACCAGCGCCAGTGCTGGCGGCGTGCCAAAAGTTTCCAGCACCCGCGCCCGCGTCGTGGCGTGGCGTCCCTGCCCGTCGAAATAGACCGCCTGCTTCTGCCGGTCGGTCTTGTGCCGCGCCAGCCCGGACTGGATGCGGATCACCTCGCCCGGCTCGACCGAAACGCCGCGCACCCCGTGCAGGCGCGGATCGGCGGTGCTCGGAACCCCGTGGACCAGCGCAAGATAGGCACGCTCGGCGCTGTGCTTCTCGAATTGCGCCGCCAGCCCATGGTGCGCCCGGTCGGACTTCGCCACCACCAGCAGCCCCGAGGTGTCCTTGTCGATCCGATGCACGATGCCCGGCCGTTTCATGCCGCCGACACCCGAGAGCGCGTCGCCGAAATGGAACAGCAGCGCGTTGACCAGCGTGCCGGTCGGCGTGCCCGGCGCAGGGTGCACCACCATGCCCGCGGGCTTGTTGACGACCACAAGGTCCTCATCTTCCCAGACGATGTCGAGCGGGATATCCTCGGGACCGATGTGGCTGTCCTCCGCCTGCGGCACGCGGATCTCCAGCACGTCCCCCTCCTCGACCTTCGTCTTGGGATCGGACAGCACCTCGCCGCCGCGCGTCACCGCGCCCTCGGCGATCAGCTTCGCGAGGCGGGTGCGCGACAGCGCGGCTTCCTCTGGCACATCGCGTGCCAGCGCCTTATCAAGACGCGGCGGCGGGTTTTCCCCGATGACGACGCGCAGAGGCTGCTCCATGTCCAATACTCCTGAAGATCCCGAACTCCTGCCCGAACCGGCCAACTTGCGCTTCCTGCGCCGGCTGGTGACCGTGCTCACGGCGGTGATGATCGCAGGGCTTGTAGCCATTGTGTCGCTGATTGTCATCCGCTTCACCGCAGCCACCAGGGCACCCGTGCCGCTGCCCAGCGAAATCACCTTGCCCGCCGGCGCCACCGCCAGCGCCTTCACCCAAGGCGGCGACTGGTATGCGGTGGTCACCACCGACAACCGCATCCTGATCTACGACCGCAAGACGCAGCAGCTGCGCCAGACCATCGCGATCGCCCCCGCCGACTAGGCGCGCGCCGAGAGACTTCCTGGGCGGCAGCCTTCTTCTAGGTCCAAATATCCTGGGGAGTCCGCGCGCAGGCGCGGACGGGGCAAAGCCCCGAAACAGCGCTGTGCGGCCACGCGACGGCTCGCAACCCGTGGACAACGCCGCTGTCATGTAAGAGGGAAGATGGTACCGCCTTCCCGGTTCGAACGGGAGACCTCTTGATCCACAATCAAGATTCACCCCATAACAGCACATATCAAGACAAGACATCCCATGCCGATCAAGCCCCTTGAAACAAGGGCTTTTATGCATATGTTATGCTTAGTGCGTAACACCGGGGAACAGAAGCTATAGGGCTAACCGTTCCCCAATTTGTTCCCCAGAAAGGGGCGAGGGATGAAGCTGACAGCAGCGACCGTTAAGAACATCAAGGCGTCTGACGCCCGGCAGGAGATACCGGACGCGATGATGCCAGGGCTTTATTTGGTGGTGCAGCCTACCGGTAAGAAAAGCTGGAAGGTGCGCTACAGGTTCGGCGGCAAACAGCCCCGCATGACCTTGGGCAAGTATCCTGACATGTCGCTAGCGGATGCACGGGATAGAGCGCGGGACGTTTTCCGCGAGGTGCAATCTGGCTTCGACCCTCAGGCACAGGTGCGGACCGCTAAGACCGAAGCTCCCACCAACTCCGTCAGTGACGCACTGGATGACTATTACAAGCGCAAGTTGGCGGCGCTGAAATCCGGCGATCAAGCCAAGGCAATGCTTGAACGTTTCATCCGGCCCGCGCTGGGAGAGCGCGTATTGACCGACATAGCGCGAGAAGACGTGCAGAGCGTCATTGACGACATCAACACCAGCGGACGCGGCGTCACTGCAAACCGCTGTCTGGCGTACACCAAGGCATTTTTGAATTGGTGCTGTGATCGCGGAAAGCTGGAAGTCAGCCCGGCTGATAGGATCAAGAAAGCAGTCAAAGAGAAGCAGCGAGATCGGCTCTTTGATGAGGATGAGATTAGGTGGTTCTGGCAGGCTTGCGATAAGGTGGGCTACCCATGGGGCGACATCGGTAAGCTACTTCTTCTTACGGGCCAACGGCGCAACGAAATCGCTCACATGGCGGACAACGAACTTCGTGGCGAAAGTCTCGCCCTGCCTAGCGGACGAACGAAGAACGGCAGAGCGCATGCAGTACCGCTCTCTGAGATGGCCTTTGACATCATCGAAGCCCTGCCCCGCATCGAAAATCCTAGGGGCTATCTCTTCACCACCAACGGGCGCTCGCCGGTAAGTGGCTTCACCAAGGGGCAGCAACGCATCGCCAAAGAGATGGAAAAGCTTGCCGAGCGGGAAATCCCGCATTGGACATGGCACGACCTGCGCCATTGCTGCGCAACCGGCTTGGCGTTCTACGCGCGAATCGAGGTTGTAGAGAAGGCGCTAAACCATGTCAGCGGCAAGCATGGCGGCATCGCAGGCCGCTACAATCACCACGAATATTCTATCGAGATGCGAGAAGCACTTGAGCATTGGGCAGAAAACATTCGGCGCATCACGGGGAACAACGAAGACGAATGACCCCTTGTTTATATAAGAAATCGCGATTGATGCGGATCCCCAATTTGCGGCGTTGTTATACTTCTTGCTAAACTGTTCACATCAGAGACGAACGTGCGAACTCTGACGAAGGAAAAGGCCCCGAGAGCGCGCCAACGCTCTCAAGGGGCCGGGTAGATACCTGCGAGGATCTGCCCCCTTCTTAGCACTGCTTGCTATGATGGGGCAACAAGAATGCCGAACCTTATTACTGCGAATGACGTGTGCGCGCGCCTCGGCGGCGTCACGAAGATGACCCTTTGGCGCTATCTTAACGACGAAGAGATGGCCTTCCCCAAACCGATCTACATCCGAACCCGGCGCTACTGGAAAGAAGCCGATCTTGCGGAATGGATTGAGGGGTGCGCCACGAATGCTTGATCAAAAAGAAACCCCCAGCGGCGAACTGGGGGCGCAAGAGATGAAGGATAACGGTACTTACGGCTTTGATATCACAGATACCTTTGATTGCACAATAGAGGCATTTGAAGCTGTGGTTGACGCCAAGCGGGCCGAGGTCGCGAAATGGAACGATCGCGTTGCCGCGTACCGTGAGAAGACGGATAAACCGCTGCCCCGTTCTGCCTATCGCGAACACCCCGCATTTTGCGACCTCTATGACATTTGCGCACTTACGTATGTCGGTGGCGATGAAGAGGAAATCCGGGACCATGTGGCAATTACGCTTTCAAAGGTTTCCAAGTCGGACGACGGCAGCCTTTTGTTTGATGGTCGTGGGCGTGACATGGTGAAGGCTTGGATGGACGCTGCCGTTCGCACCCGAAATGTGGCATCCGAACGCGGCGATATCGCAACCTGCGGCGCTGCGGACCAGATTGCGGAATGGGCTGGGTACCTAGATTGCCTTCTTTGGGAAGAGGGTCCGGTGGCATACATCCCTGCCGCTATCGCGATCCGCGAGGCTCAGTATGGCTGAGGTGGATAGCTGGCTGGCGGCTAAAGAGGTCGAAGATAAACAGAAGGAGGCGGCGAAAGTCGTCCCCCTCCAGCCCGCGCCCTACAAAGGAAAGGCGGCACCAGCGCCCCAAGCCTTTAACCTTGTCCCCATTGGCAGCTTAGAACTGACGGAACCTGAGTTTCTGATTGATGGCCTGATCGAGACGGAAACTTTGTCGCTTCTGTTTGGTGATCCCGGATGCGGCAAGACGTTCCTGGCACTGGACTTGGCGGGATGCACTGCCGCCGGGATCCCCTTCCATGGGCGTGAAGTCATGCACGGTCCGGTTGTCTATATGGCTGGTGAAGGACACAACGGCATTATCCGGCGCTTCATGGCATGGGCGAAAGAGAACGGCATTGAAGACCCTGCCAGCTTGCCGTTCTTCAAGAGCGAGCGGGCGGCGAACTTCCTTGACGGTGCCACCATGCAGGCCGTCAGTGCGGCGTGTGATGCTGTTGCGGCCTCTCACGGTCAACCCCGCCTGATCGTCGTAGATACGGTAGCCCGCAGCTTCGGCTCTGGTGATGAGAACTCCACGCAAGACATGGGGACATTCATCTGCGCTGTTGATGATCTAAGGGCGCGCTATCCCGGTGCCACCATTCTTCTAGTCCACCACACCGGACACGGGGACAAGAGCCGAGCACGTGGCGCAATGGCGCTCAAGGGTGCGCTAGACGCTGAATACCGGATTGAGAGGTCAAACGGCGTCGTTAGCATGACCGCGACAAAGATGAAGGATGCGCCAGAGCCGGAAGAGATCGGCTTTGAATTGGTGGACGTGCCGCTTGGGACGGACAAAAAAGGCAATCCGTTCGGGTCTGCCGTTTTGCGCCAAGCCGATGTGCCGACCAAGAAAGGCAAGCTGAATGCCAACCAGCGTATTGCTATCGAGAGCTTCAAGATGGCGGCACACGAAAAGGGCGTTCGCGATGATGGCGGATTCCGTGGTGTTTATCTCGAAGACTGGCGCGAGTACTTCTATCGCAAGCATCCCGGCGAAAACACGGACAGCAAGCGTCGTGCGTTCAATCGGGAACGGCAGAACCAAGACCTCTTTGACGTTAACCATGATCTCTACATTCTTAAAGGCCATGGCGTGGAGGATTTGCTATGAGGGACAAGCGGGACATTTGCGGGACATGTCCCGTTGTCCCGATCGGCAGTTGTTATGCAATGTAGCGGGACAGACGGGACACACCCCTATAGGGGTGTCCCGTGTCCCGCCCATAACTGAGGAAGGATGAGTATGAAGATTGGTGGAATGATTGCATTCGGAATTGTGCGTGGCGGAAAGCTCGCAACGGTGCAGTGTGGATTTGTTCCTGCCGTTGGGCAGATTTTAGAAGAAAAGGGGGATCGGTACAGGATTATGTCGGTCAATCCGGTCGGCGAACACTACGATCTTTTCTTGAAGAAGCTATAACCACCCCGATTAGCCCCGCCACCGTGCGGGGCTTATTATTACCAAATGATTATGAGGGTGGAACATGAGCACTAAGGGATTTGCCGCGTCTGTTGGCGCATGGACGAAGAAGGCCAAGACATTGCCGGACGAAGCGTTTCAAGAGTTTCTGAGATTGGTCTATCAAGAGCTAATGCGCGCAATGCCTGAGGTGACGGGCAATCTCAAGCGTAGTGTGCTGGTGACGGATACAGGGCTTGTGCCGGTGGATACTGACCCTGCCAAACAATACGTGGATATGACCGCCGAGAACATGGCCACCATTGCCAATATGAAGATTGGTGAGAAAGCTTATATCAGCGTGACAGCCCCCTATGCGATCAAAGAGAACTATGGCGGAGATGGTGAGTCCGGTAAGTTCTTCATTGAGATCACCGCATCCAAGTTCAAGGCATTGCAAGCCCAAGCCATTCGCAATGTGAAGGCGCGTAGCTGATGGCGTTCTATGATCGTGCAAGGGCAGCGCATGGGCGTCTTATGGCGTCCTATGGGCATGGCAGCGTGACGCTGACCAAGACCGAGACAGTGCCAGGCCCGAACCCTTGGGATCCACCAACTACAGTGGAGACCGACGAAACCCTAGACGCCATTGTGAGCGGCGTGACGGAAGAGTTTGTGAATGGTAGCGGCAGCATCGTAGCTACTGACCTCAGTGTGCAGTGTGGTGTCCCCACGGACATGCCCAATGCTGGCGACCAAGTGAAGGTTGATGGCGTTGCCCGTGCTGTGCTGGCTGTGCATCCGCTGCCCGGTGCTGGTGATCCCGTTGCCGTTCGGATCATATGCCGATGACTGCATATAAGGTCCCAATGCCCCTCGATATGGGTGAACCGGCGTACGCGGAGCGGGGTTGCGAAGTCTCTCTCAGAAAAATTCGGGGGAAAAATGGCGGGTAGACCAAGTAAACAAGCCTCTTCCGCAATTGCGTTCTTCAATAAATTGCGCATCCCCGAAGGTAAAATGGCGGGGAAGCCGGTTAAACTGGCATCCTATCAAAAGCAATTCATCAAGGGCGCTCTTGCTCCCGGTATCATGGTGGGCTGCCTGTCTATTGGTCGTGGTAATGGCAAGACCGCACTTTCCGCTGGTCTCGCTCTGGCTGACGTCATGGGGGAACTGACCGACCAACCCAAGCGCGAGGTGATCCTTGCCGCGCGCAACCGTGACCAAGCGAAGATCGCCTTCAACTTCATCGTGGGCTTCGTGGAGACGCTGCCCGACCATGAGCAAGAGCTGTTCACCATCCGTCGCGGATCCAAGCTGGAGGTGGAGTATAGCGGCAATGGTGGCGGTCTCGCCCGCTGTATCGCTGCCGATGGCAAGTCTATCCTTGGCGGTGCCCCTACTCTGGCTATCCTCGATGAGCGCGCCGCTTGGGACCGCGAGAAAGGCGACAACCTAGAAAACGCCATCCTGTCCGGCCTTGGTAAACGTGACGGGCGGGCGCTTATCATTTCCACGTCCGCACCTGATGACGCCAACACCTTTTCCCGGTGGCTCGATGAACCGCCGCCCGGCTCCTACGTGCAAGAGCATCGCCCGGCGTTCGGCCTCCCTGCTGACGATCTGGAAAGCCTGCTGATCGCCAACCCCGGCTCCAAGGAAGGTATCGGCTCGACCGCCGAATGGCTGGTGTCTCAAGCCCGCCGCGCTATCGCCCGTGGTGGTTCCGCACTGTCGTCGTTCCGCAATCTCAACCGCAATGAACGGGTCTCGACGGAAGACCGCTCTATGCTGGTCACGGTGGACGAATGGCTGTCTGCCGAAGTGTCGCCGGACGAACTGCCGCCACGCGAAGGGCCGTGCGTTCTGGGTGTGGATCTGGGCGGCTCCCGTAGCATGTCCGCAGCGGCGCTGTACTGGCCCGAGACGGGCCGTCTTGAGGCTGTCGGGACGTTTCCGTGTGTGCCGTCTCTCGCCGACCGTGGGGCTTCTGACGGCGTGTCTGACCGTTATACGCAAATGCAGGATCGGGGCGAGTTGACCACTATGGGGGACACGACCGTTCCCGTGGGCCGGTGGCTGGCCGAGGTGGTGGCGCTTGCGGATGGTCATGGGATTGCCTGCATCGTCGGGGACCGTTTCCGCCATGCTGAGTTTGTCGAGGCTATGCGGGCTGCCGGTCTCGACCGCGTGCCCTTCATATGGCGCGGATTTGGCTGGAAGGACGGCGCGGAAGATATCGAGCGCTTCCGCCGCGCGCTATTCGAGGGCAAGGTGCAAACCGTTCCTAGCCTGCTGCTGCGTAGCGCCTTCTCTGACGCTATCACGCTGGTTGACCCTGCCGGGAACCACAAGCTGGCAAAGGCGCGCTCTCTGGGCCGTATTGACGCCGCTGCGGCCTCTCTGCTGGCCGTGGCCGAGGGTGCCCGCATGGTGAACAAGCCTGCCACCAGAGCGCCGCGCTTCGCATGGGCATGAGGTATGCCCGCCACGGTTCCGCGATCTACAAGACGGCCCGCTGGAAGGTGGTACGGAAGCAGGCGAAAGACCGTGACGATTGGCGCTGTGTCGAATGTGGCAATAGAGGCCGTCTTGAGGTGGACCACATCAAGGCCATTCGAGACGGCGGTGCGGAATATGACCTCGATAACCTGCAAACGCTCTGCATTGCATGCCATGCGCGAAAGACGCGCTTGGAAATGGGATTCCCCGATAAATCTCCTGAGCGGAAGGAATGGGACGCATTCCTGAAGCGGGACCTGCCCGATTTAGAAAAGTGATTATCGGCTGATATTCTTCGGTTGTCATGATGACTGTAACAATCCGAGGATTTAATTAATGCTGGAATCGAAAAAGATTTCGCTTCGTCAATCTGAAATTCGGCAGGCTCTGTCGGAACTGGCCGGGAAGGAAAACCCGACCGCCGATGAGATCCGCTCTATGGAAGAAATGGACAAGGAATATCGTTCCGCCGAGGTCCGGTTTCGTGCCGCTATGATTTCCGAAGAATCCGAGCGCCGGGAAGCTGGCGAGGAACTGGAAACCCGTTCGGACAAAGAATGGGCTGGCATGATCGACCGCTTCGAGGTCCGCCAAGTCGCGCTTGCTCTCGATGAGGGCCGTTCGCTCGATGGTGCCACCAAAGAGATTGTGGACGAACTGCGCTCCGCTGGTGGTTATCGCGGTATCCCGCTCCCCCTTGCCGCTCTGGAACAACGCGCTGGCGAGACCGTCTCGGCTGACCTGTTCTCCCCTAAGGCAACCCGCAACATCATCGGGCGCATCTTCCCGAACAGCGTTGCCGCCAAGCTGGGCGTGTCGTCGGTCAATATTCCGCAGGGGACCGCTGAATGGCCTGTTGCCACCGCTGGTGCCGTTACGGGCTGGCAGGCTGACGAACTGTCGGACGTGGGTGCAGCTTCGGCCTATCAGACCACCGAAGTCACCATGTCGCCGGACAACACCCTTGGCGCGCAAATGGTTATTACCCGCAAGAGCCTCAAGCAAACGGGCCAAGGGCTGGAAAACGCTGTCCGCCAAGACATGAGCGCGGCAATCGCCGTCGCCCTGGACAACGTGATTATCAACGGCACTGGTGCTGCGGGCCAGCCTCTGGGCATCGTCCCCGGCGCTGCAACCTATGGCATCACGTCCACCGATATGACCGCCGCTGCGCCTGACTGGGCTGCGTTCCGCGCCGAGATCATCGCCTTCATGGAAGCGAACGCCATTACCGACCCCTCGCAGGTCAAGCTGGCATTCCCGCCCGCTATCTGGGGTGATCTGGACGATACGCTGATTTCCGGCACTGCGGTTTCCGAACTCGACCGGATGACCAAGCATGGCGTGTCGCCCATTCTGGCAAACCAGCTCACCGCTGGCAGCGCGATCATGACCACCACGGTTAACGGCGTTGCACCGGCCTTTGTGGGCCTCTGGGGCGCTGTCGATATGATCCGCGACCCCTACACCCGCGCAGCATCGGGACAGCTTGTCCTGACCGGCCTTGTCACTGCTGACGTGACCGTGGCGCGTGGTCTGCAAACCCGTATTCTGACCAACTTCGGGTAAACACATGGAAGCCCCCATTTTCAACGGCGGGCTTGAAATGCGGGCGGCGGGTGATGGTACTCGCCGCCTTCATGGCAGGTTCCCCTATATGAACCGGGCAACGATCCATTCCGGTGGGAATGGCCGTAGACCTCAGAAAGAGCAATTCGCTCCCCATTCCTTCAACTTCGCGATTCATGACCCCGAGCGGGATATTAACCTTCTGGTGGGCCATAGCTTCGATAAGCCGCTTGCCAGCAAGAAAGCGGGAACGCTGCTGTTTAACGATACAGACGAAGCCCTGCTATTCGAGGCAATCATTGTTCCCGAAATTCAGGAATCGACATGGTGGAAAGATTTCCTTGCCGCGTTCCTGTCTGGCCTGATGATTGGCATTTCCCCCGGCTTCCGTGTCGCGCCTCCCGAGGCCGTGGAAGAGGCCGAGACGGTGGAAGAGGAAGACCCCGAGGAAGGCAACGCGCTTATCCGCACCATCTTCGAGGCAATCCTGTTTGAGATGAGCATCGTGACCCGTCCCGCCTATGACGGCACCGAACTGGACATGCGCCAACTCGATAGCGGGCTGATCGTCCCCAACCACAAACCGGCAGCATACAGGTGGCGCGCATGACCTCCCGTTACATCGAATCCGAGACCGAAGTTTCCATCACGTTCCCGGCGGCTCCTAGCGGCGTTACTGGCACTGTGCCCGAAGTGATCTGGTCCAAGCTGGAAGGGTACACAACCTGCCGCTGGTCTACCGCTGTGATTGACTACGTGGTGAACCCGCCGTGCGAGGTGCTGTGGAAGCCCTACAATTTCCCGGCCACCATCGACACGGTGAACGGGGAAGCGGCCACGGTTAACGAGTTTGGCGAGGTGACCATTTCCGAGCGGTGCATTGTTCGCTGCACCATCGGCGGGCAGCCCGTCACGGATGGCGTTGAAGAGGCTTACAAGCGCCTCGCGGACTACTACGCCGGAACCTCGCTCACGGGCGTGTCCCGCTATTCCATCGACGTTGGCGACATTAGCGAAAGCTGGTCCCGCCGCGTGGATCTTGGCGCACTGGGCAACTCTGGCGCTGCCGAACTCCTGAAGAAATACCGCAAGGAAGGTGCCGCTCATGTTTGATTGGTTCAAGCGGAAGTCCGAACCCCAAGAGACCCGTTCCGTATCTGCGGCGGGCTATACCGCTCAAGTCATGTCGGCGCGCGAAGCGTATGTTTCCGGGCAGACTGGCCTTGGCGAACTTACCGCGACCGTGCAAGGCGCTGTGAGCCTCTGGGAAGGCGCTCTGTGTGCTGCGGATATCGACGGCACGTCGCTCCTGACCCGGCGCGATATGGCCCTTGCTGCCCGCTCTCTGGCGCTCCGTGGCGAGGCTGTATTCTACATCTCAGATAGCGGGCTACTGCCTGCCGCTGACTGGGAAATGTCCACCCGCAACGGCAAGCCCCGTGCGTATCGCCTTAGTATCCCCGAGACCGGCGGCGCGTATGCCGTGACCGCTCTTGCCGCTGAAGTCCTGCACTTCGTCATTGGTGCCGATCCTGTCGCGCCTTGGTACGGCATTTCCCCGCTGCGCCGATCGACGCTTTCCGCTGACATGCTCCACACGCTGGAAACGTCGCTGGCCGAGGTCTACGCCAACGCGCCTCTTGGCTCCCATATCGTGCCGTTCCCCGAAGCCCCTGGCACTGACCTAGAAACCCTTGCAAGCGGCTTCCGTGGGCGTCGTGGGCGCATCATGCTGCGCGAGAGTGTCAACGTCTCTGCGGCTGGTGGGGCCGCTCCTGCGCAAGATTGGAAGCCGTCCAGCTTGTCGCCGGATATGACGGGCACCATGGCAACGGAGAACTGGAAGGCGGCAAAGGGCGCGATCCTGAATGCCTATGGCGTTTTGCCCGCTCTGGTGGCCGATAACGCACAAGGGCCGCTTATCCGCGAGGCTCAACGGCATCTCGCTCAATGGACGCTCCAACCCATTGCCATGCTCATGGCCGAGGAGATCAGCGCCAAGCTGGGCCAAACGGTCAAGCTCGACGTTATGCGACCGCTCCAAGCTTTTGATGCGGGCGGACGTGCCCGTGCCGCTGCCACCATCATTCAAGCAATGGCGATGGCGAAAGAGGCGGGCGTGGACCCTGACGCCGCTATGAAACTGGTAGATTGGGGCGAGTGATGGCAGGCCGCGCAAAGTACATCATTGAAAAGCAATCGCCCCCGGTAACCTACTACTGGGGGCCAGAGGTGGACCGCGAGACCGCCCGCAGCATCGGACTGGTGCGCTTCTTCACCGGCAAACCCTGCAAGTATGGGCATGTCGCCGAGCGGTGGGTTTCCAGTGGCACCTGTATTGAATGCGTCCTGCAACGCCACCGGACGCCGGAATATCGCGAGTACGTGCGTCCGGTGAATGCGGCTTGGCTTGAGGCGAACCCCGGCAAGGTAGACCAATACAACGAACAGCGGCGCGACCGGCGGGAGAATGAGCCCGAGGCAGCCGAGCAGATGCGGGCGGCAAGTCGGGCTTGGCACGCTGAGAAGTCCAAAGACCCGGAATGGCGGGCCAAGGAACGCGAGAGGCTGCGGAAGTATGCGTAAGGCCGTCAAACTCTCTGAAGTCGTCTGGGCGCAAAAGGTGGTGTCGGGGGAATATCCGCCTGCACCATCCGGCATGTCGCCCCATGGTGCTGACGACCTGTGGCCGCTGGTGGAGGAAAAGCTTGGCTATGGCGTGGGTAAGCGCCGGGTCCGTTACATGCTCCACGACCAAGGGGCCAAGTGCTCCAAGCCGCTGGCCTTCTACCCGCCCGAATGGTGGAACGTGGTAAGCATCGAAGAGGCTGCGCGGGTGGTCGATGACCGGGGCGAAGAGACCGGCGAATTTGTCTATCAGACCCCTAAGCCCCGCAAAGACGGTTCCGTGGCGATCCGTCTAGGCCGTGTGACGGTGATAGAGGCTGAGATTGATGGCCCCGAGGTAGGCATCCCCGAGGCCGTGCGTTACGCGCTTACGTGGGCTGAGAAGCAGCCTAGGAGCGCGAGGGGTAGGACCCTTACTTAAAGCTGTTCCCGTTGATAAGTGCTCCCTTCAGCGCCTTGGCGCACGCATCGACAAGTTTCAGAAACTCCCCAGCGTCTTGAATTTTCGGGCTGGTACCCTTCGAGTCGTACCAAATGTTTTTAGCCATATCGTGCGCTGTGACGGCCAAGCCCTTGTCGGAATCGCTACTCATTTCACTTCCTCTTTCTATAGGTCCGCGAACGGTAGCAGATGGCAGGAATCGGGCAAGATGGTCTGACGCGAGTTCGCATCACGCGCTATGTAAGGCCATTGTTCCCCCGGCGTTCCCCAAAAACCAAAAGCCCCTAGCGATAGGGGCTTTAACTTACGCATAAGTCATTGATTTATAATGGTACCGCCTTCCCGGTTCGAACGGGAGACCTCTTGATCCACAATCAAGCGCTCTAACCTACTGAGCTAAGGCGGCACGCTCGGGGGGAATAACGCCAGCCCTTTTCGATTGCAAGCCCCAATCCTGAGTTAAATTGCCCGCTCCCAATGCTGCTCGACAAGCGGCACGCCGAAGCTGGTCACGGGCGTTGAAGACACAAGGGAAAACCCGTTCTTCGCGTAGAGCGCGCAGGCGGCGCGATGGCTTTCATGGGTCCAGAGCGTCATGCGGTGGTAGCCGGCGTCCCGCGCGAATCCCAAGCAAGTGTCGAGCAGGCGCTGTCCCAGCCCCCGGCCGCGCGCCTCCGGCAGCAGCAGGAAGAGGCGCAGCTTGGCCAGCGCCGCGCCGCCGTCGCTGCCCGCGTCGACGCAGAAGATGCTGCCAAGCCGCTGCCTCCCCTCCCAGGCGATCCAGCCGCGCTCGCGTGCCGGATCATGGCTGGCGTCGAAGTCGCGCAGGATCCGATCGACCAGGGTCCCGAAGCTTGCGTCGAACCCCTCGTCACGGGCGTAAAGCTCGGCATGCTGGCGCACCAGCCACTCCCGGTCGCCGGGACCGTAGACCCGCAGGTCGATCGGCTCACCCGCCGCGTGCAACATGGACATCACTCCCCCCGCGCTTGCAATATGCACCCTGCGGGTCTAAGCCCGCGCAATTCCAGTTTCATGGGGACGGTCATGGGGATCAACACCGAACGCGACATCGAAGCCAACCTGCAGATCGGCCCGACCGATCAGGGCATGGTGCGTCTCTACATCTATGCCGGCGACCTCGAGATCCCGATGGATTTCGATCCCGAGGAAGCCGAGGAAATCGCCGAGGAGCTGCGCGCTGCCGCCGCCACGGCGCGCAACGTCAAGAAACGTCGCTAAGGCGCGATTCCCGGCACGTCACCCCCAGGCGTCCAGGCGCGCCTCGGGGTCGCGCAGCGCATGGAGCCGCCGCGCCGCATGGGTGGCAAACCGCCGGGTGAGCGCGCTGCGCCGCGCGCCGTTCAGCTTGTGCTCGGGCGCCATGCGCAGGATCTCGGCGTCATAGGCGTCGGCAATGATGAGCCCGGTGCCCTCGGGCAGAAGGTCGGTCGGGAACAGCTCGTCCACCGCCCAGAAATAGCGGTCGCACCAGTCGAGATAGCCCTGCCACTTGCCGTCCGACATGAAATCAGCCCGGCTGCTCTTGCACTCCACCACCCAAATCTCGCCCTTCGGTCCCAGCGCCATCACATCGACGCGCCGGCCACGCTCGGGCACGAATTCCTCGACCGGCGCGAAGCCCAGGCTGGCCAGGTGACGGCACACGCCGCGCGCCAGCAGCTGACCGGGCATCATCGGGGTTTCGTTCAGAAGGGTCATGCCCCCACTATGAACATTAGGTGAACAAAGGCAAGTCGCAGCCCACTCACTCTTTTTTGCGCCGCGCGCACGCCTATTTGCTGTCACATGCTTGCAGGAGGCCCCGGCGATGACCGACACGATGCACGACGAGACCGGCGACATCCGCTCCCCCGGCTCGAAGACCCGCGGACTGCGTCATGCGCGCGAGCTCGAACAGCATCTTGGCTGGCTCGACACGTTTTCCGGCACCGCGCTCGGCGTGCTCTCGGTCGCCTCGGGCATCTATACCTATCTCGGCGTCTCCTCGCTGCTCGAAGAAGGTGGCGCTTTCACCGTCTTTGCCGCCATCGCCTATTCGGTGGCGGTCTCGGTCGGCATCTTCGTCTTCTGGTCCTACCTGATGCGACTCTTCCCGGCGATGCGCTCGACCCGCTCCCGCATGGGGCTTCTGGGGGCGATGGGGCTCGGCTCGCTGGCGATCATCGCCATGTCCTCCTGGCTGAACGCCGCGGCCCTGGCCGGCTCGGCGGCAGTCGAACAGCACCTGGCCGAAACCGTGCAGGACTACCAGGGCGCGCTGGAGCGCACGCATGAAATCGCGCTGACCGGCCAGTCGCTCGAGCGCGACGTGGCGCGGGTGCGGCAGAGCTTCGAGGATCTCTCCGAGCAGGAAGCCGAGGGATCGCTCTCCGGCCTCGCCGGGCGCGGCGCGGTGTTCCGCGTGCTGCGGCAGAAATCGGCGGAACTCTCCGCCCTCGAGACGCAGATCGCCGAGCAGACGCCGTTGGTGGACAGCGCCTTCGCGCAGGGCAACGCCATTCTGTCGCGGATGCGCGCGCTCACCGTCGAGCCCGGCCCGGTCGAGCCACGCTCGGTGGAATTCTCCGGGGCCGCGGTAGAGCTGCAGGGCCTCATCGCGCAGCTCCGCCAGCTGTCGGTCGCGCCGCTGGTCGAGCGCGCGGCGCAGGATCTCGCCGCCTCGGTGGTGTTGCCCGAGCTCGATGGCCGCAATGATATCGACCGCGGCACCCAGGCGGCGGCGATCACCTCCGTGCTGGAGGTCCTGGGGCAGCGCGCCACCACGCTGGAGCGTGCCGCCCAGAACGTGCTGGCGCTGACCCCCGCCGCCGAGGTCACCTACACGCCGGTTTCGGCCGCCGACGCGGTGATCATGTACGCCCGCAACTTCATCCCCTCCTGGGCCGGCGCCATCGCCATCGACCTGCTGCCCGCGGTGCTTGTGCTGATCCTTGCCGTCACCCACGGCGCGATCCGCCACGGCCGCGAGGGTGCCGAGATCGAGGACACGCTGACGCTGGCCGAATTGCGCGCGGCGCTGCGCGCCATGCGCGAGGTCGAGGGCACGCTGCACCCGACCGCCGCCGCGCCCATGCCCATTTCCGCGCAGCGCGACGACCACGCTGAGCCTGCCGCCGAAAAACCCGAGGCTCCCGAGGTCTCACGTTTCACCGGGCGCACGCCATGAGACACCGCAGATGAGGCATCTGACCGTCGCCCGCGCCCTCACCGGCGCCCTGTTGCTGCAAATCGCCCTCGGGGCCTTCCTCGTGCTCGGCGATCTCAGCAGCGGCGATTTCTCCCTGCCGCGCTTCGGCCCGTCAGCGCCGCGCCTGACCCAACCGGTCACCCCCGGCGACCAGCGCCGCACCTTCGCGCCGAATCGCGACCTGCCGCCGCTGTCGCCGCTGCGCGATCCCGGCAAGCTGCCGAACCGCCTCGCGCTGACTGAGGCCGAGGGCGGGACATGGCGGCTCGAGGGCACCATCGCCGAGGGAGACGCCGAGCGCATCATCGCCGCGCTGGACGGGGCCCCCGGCATCGAGCGGCTGATCCTGCAAAGCCCCGGCGGCTCGGTGCCCGACGCGCTCGCGATCGGGCGGCACCTGCGGCAGATGGGCCTCGGCACGCGGATGCTCGAGGGGGAATTCTGCTATTCCGCCTGCCCCTACCTGCTGGCCGCCGGCACCCCCCGCGACATCCCCGAAGGTGCCTCCGTCGGCGTGCACCAGCATTATTTCGGTGAAAGCACCCTGCTGCCGGCCTTCGTCGCCGTCGAGCAGATCCAGCGCGGCCAGGGCGATGTCATGGAATACCTGCAAGAGATGGGCATTGACCCGATGGTGCTGCGCCCCGCCCTCGCCACTCCCGCCGATCAGATCTACATCCTGCTGCCCGAGGAACTGGCCCGATACAAATTCGTGACGCCGGAAGGCTGACTCCGGCACCTCGCCCCTTGTCGCGGAGCCTTGCCGGCACTATCTCGGGATCAGGCGGGTTCTGACCTTTGCGTGCATGGTTGCATTCCGGTGGCCTTAAGCAATTCCGAGGGAGTTGGCTCTGTCCGGGCCCTGGTCCGGTTACCTGACGCCCACCTGTATATACAGGTCCTCGGGAATGAGATAACCCCACGGAAGGACCGGTTCCCGCCGCTTTCTCTACCGACATGGTCGCACATCCCCGCCCTGCGCAGCCGCGCGCCACGGTCGGCTGGGACATCCGACAACAAGAAAGCGCCCCCGCGAGGAGGCGCTTCGATTCGCAACAGGTCATCCGCGGTCAGAGCAGCCGGCGCTTCTTCTGCTCGACGGGGATGCGGATCGGCATCGGCTCGACCGCCATGCGCTTGCCCCCGGTCGGCCGGTCCTGATCGCCGGACAGGCGCATCACCGTCATGGCGAATTGCGCACCGGCAAAGACCAGCCCGTTGAAGATCCACAAAAGAAACACCGCCAGCATGCCCGCGTCGGAATGGGTCACCAGATGCTGCAGGTTGGCGACATTCTGCCAGAGCAGCAGCGCCACGAACCCCGCCGACAGGCCGAAGCCGATCGCGCATTGGGTGATGTAGAGGCGGACGAGTTTCGGCATGTGACTCTCCTTCATCAGGTGAAAGAAGCGTAGCGGACCCGCGTCAAAGCACAAGACCCGCGGAGAATTCCGCTCCGTCACATTCAAATGTAGGCATGCCGCAGTGAAACGCAAGCCGCGCTTCCCCGAGGACAGCGGCGCGCGGTGCCAAAGGCGGCCGAGAAAAGGGCCGGTCACGACGCGCGCGACCGGCCCTTTCTTCTAGGATCAAATATCCCGGGGGAGTCGCGGCGCAGCCGCGGCGGGGGCAGCGCCCCCTGCCCCGCAGGGCCTCAGAAAGCCTCGGGCTTGGCCTCGCGCGCCATGTGGTCGAGCACGGCATTGACGAACTGCACCTCGCGGCCCTCGTTGAAGAAGGCGCGGGCCACGTCGATGAACTCGGTGATCACCACCTTCGGCGGCGTGTCGAGCGCCACCATCTCGGCACCGGCGGCGCGGAACAGCGCGCGCAGGATCGGGTCGATCCGGTCGATCGGCCATTTCGCCACCAGCGCGCGGTCGGTCATCTGGTCGATCTTCGCCTGCCAGTTGACCGCCTCGCTGATGATCTTGCCGAAAAGGTCCACGTCCCCGTCCATCAGCTCGACGCCCTCCTCGACTTCCGCACCGAAACGGTAGTCGAGGAATTCGCGCATCGTCTTCTCAGCCGTCGTGCCGGAGATCTCCATCTGGTAGAGCGCCTGCACGGCATAGAGCCGGGATGCGGATTTCATACGGCGTTTGAGATTGCCGGAGGGGGGGACCGGGGTCGTCATGCGCTATGCTTTCCTTTGGAAGCGCCCGCGATCTGGTATTCATCCTGGGCGGGCACGAATCCCACCCCCTTGCGGGCGCCGCCCCACCTACGGGCCAGCGCCACAAGATGCAAGGCTGCAGCCGCGGCACCGCCGCCCTTGTTCTGGCCCGTCGATTCGGCGCGCACGCGCGCCTGCTCGAAGTTCTCGACGGTGAGGATGCCGTTGCCGATGCAGAGCCCCTGCAGGCCGAGCAGCGTCAGCCCGCGCGAGCTGTCGTTGCAGACGGTCTCGTAGTGGGTGGTCTCGCCGCGGATCACGCAGCCCAGGGCCACGTAGCCGTCGAAGTTGGACATGCGCTCGGCGATGCCGATGGCGGTCGGAACTTCCAGCGCGCCGGGCACTTCGACGATCTCGTGAAAGCCGCCTGCCGCCTCGATCTCGGCGATGGCGCCGGCGATCAGCTCGTCGGCGATATCCTTGTAGTAGGGTGCCACGACGATGAGGATCTTCACCGGCTTGTCGAACTCGGCGCGCGGCAGGGTGTAGTGGGTTTCGCTCGAGGCCATCGTCACTCTCCGATCTTGCGGGTGCCCACGATCTCGAGCCCGTAGGCCTCGAGCCCGACGACGCGCGGGGTGGGCGAATTGGTCAGCAGCACCATCTTCGACAGGCCGAGCGACGAGAGAATCTGCGCACCGAGCCCGTATTGACGCAGGGTGCGCGGAGACACGTCATCATGCAACTCCAGCTTCATCGAGGTGTCGCGCAGCAGCACGACCACGCCGCGCCCCTCTTCGGCCACCGCCTGCATCGAGTCGCGGAACTCGTCGGACCGTCCGGTGTGACCGGTGCCGATGATGTCGAGCATCGGATCAAGCGCGTGCATCCGCACCAGCACCGGCTCGGGGCCGGAAATATCGCCTTTGGTCAGCACGATATGCTCGTCGCCATGGGACTGGTCGGTGTAGATGCGCATGTGCCAGTCGCCGCCGAACTCCGAGCGGACGACCTCTTCGGAGCGCACGCGCACGAGGTTGTCGTGGCGGCGGCGGTAGGCGATGAGATCCGAGATCGTGCCGATCTTCAAACCGTGCTTCTGGGCGAAGGCCACCAGCTCGGGAAGGCGCGACATGGTGCCGTCCTCGTTCATGATCTCGCAGATCACCCCGGCGGGGTTCAGCCCCGCAAGCCGCGAGACGTCGACCGCCGCCTCGGTATGGCCGGCACGGACCAGCACGCCGCCATCCTTGGCGCGCAGCGGGAAGACGTGGCCCGGCGTGGCGATGTCGGCGGCGCCCTTCGAGGCGTCGATGGCCACGGCCACGGTCTTGGCGCGGTCGGCGGCCGAAATGCCGGTGGTCACGCCCTCGCGCGCCTCGATCGAGATGGTGAAGGCCGTCTCGTGGCGCGAGGAGTTGTTCACCGACATCAGGTGCAGGCCCAGCTCGTCGATGCGCTTGGAAGTCATCGACAGGCAGATCAGCCCGCGACCATGGGTCGCCATGAAGTTGATCGCGTCGGGGGTCGCCCATTGCGCCGGGATCACGAGGTCGCCCTCGTTCTCGCGGTCCTCGTGGTCGACGAGGATGAACATCCGCCCGTTGCGGGCGTCCTCGATGATCTCCTCGACCGAGGAAATCGCGTCTTTCCAGTTTTCTTCAACCGGTCCGGGGTTTTCGTAGTCCGCCATGTCGCCTCGCAATTCGTCCCCCGCCAAATAAGGCAGGAGGGCAAGAAAGACTAGGCCGGTTTTTGTGCGGGACTGTGCTGCCCCCTGTGCATGCCAGGGCGCGCCGGCTCAGTCGAAGATGTCCTCGAGCAGATCGAAGATCCCCCTGGCCGCCCGCTGCGCCGGAGATCGGCGTTTCTTGCGCGGCTTTTGCGCCATCTTGCGCATCGCCTTGTCGGCCTTGCGCTGCGCTTTCGACGGATCCGGCAGCGGACGCGCCTGCCACGGGGCGGGCCCGGTGGCGCCGCGCCCCGTTTCGGACTTCAGGTTCTTCAACTGGCGCAGCGGAGCGCCGCAGGAGGCGCAGCTGAGTTCGTGGCGCTGCGTGCCGTTCAGCACGAGGGCGGCGCGGCTTCCGCAATAGCAACAGGTGGCAATCGTCTGGACCATGCGCCCGATATGGGCGCGCCGCCGCCGCGCCGCAAGCTCACCCGCCGCTCAGGGTCTTGCAGCGTAGAGCGCCACCGCCGCCGCGTTCGACACGTTGAGCGAGCCGAAACCGCGCGCGAAGTCGATCTTCACCAGCTGGTCGACGGTTTCCTTGGTGCGCTGGCGCAGCCCCGGCCCCTCGGCCCCCAGAACCAGCGCCACCGCGCGGTCGCGCTTGCCGTCCATCGCCGTATCGATGCTGATCTCTGCCTCGCCGTCGAGCCCGAGCACGATGTAGCCCATCCCCTGCAACGCCACGATGGTGTCCGCGAGGTTGCGTTCGCGCAGGTAGGGCTGACGCTCCAGCGCGCCCGAGGCGGTTTTTGCCAGCGCGCCGGTCTCGGGCGCGGAATGGTGCAGCGTGCCGATCACCGCCTGCGCGCCGAAAACCTCGGCCGAGCGCAGGATTGCCCCAACGTTATGCGGATCGGTCACCCGGTCGAGCAGCACCAGGCGCGGCGGCGTTTCGCCATCTCCGAGCGCCACATCCTCGAGTCGCCCCCAATTCAGCGGCTTCACTTCCAGCGCCGCACCCTGGTGCACCGACTGCGGGTCGAGCGGCGCCCCGAAGCTGCGCGGATCGTGAATCTCGGGCTCGATACCCCCCGCCTCCAAAGCGTCTTCGAGCTTGGATTTTGCGTTCAATGTCAGGATCAAGCGCAGTTTCTCGCGCTTCGGGTTCATCAGCGCGTCACGCACCGCATGCAGGCCGAACAGCCAGACGGTCTCGGCTGCCTTGGCCTTCTTCGACTGTTCCTTCTCGACCACCCATTTCGGTTTCTTGACCATGGCACGCGTCCTTTTTTCCTGAGCTTCGGTCTCTGCATCGCCCGGTGACGCGCTGCAAGATATTTTCCTGTTGACGACCCTTTTGAGTGCTTGTAGTCAGCGCCCCACGACGCCGGTCATACGGCGGAGGACGCCAGAGACTGGCGGAAAGTGGGCGACAGGCCGCAAGGTGTGGCAGGGGACTGTAACTCCCTCGCGGAGACGCACGCCTGGTTCGATTCCAGGGTCGCCCACCACTTTCCCCTTCGGAAATCCCTCCCTATCTGTCCAGGTTGCGATGGCGGTGCGGAATCACCTCGCCCCAGAGTGTTGCGGCGCTTGGCCCTTCGGCCTAAGTGCCTTTTTCATATCATGGTCATGCCCCGAGGACCCAGCCCCCGACGATGCTGCGTTACCGCCTTCTCCTATCTCTCTTTGCGGCCGTCGTTCTGGGCCGCGCCGCGCTGAGGCGCGACTGGGATGGAATGCGGGCGCGACTCGGCCATGGCAGGGCGAATCCCGGTGCGCATGTCTGGCTGCATGCCGCCTCGAACGGCGAGCTGGCCTCGGCCAAGCCGGTGATTGAAGCGCTCTGCGCCGCACGGCCGGACATGAAGCTTCTGGTCACCTGCAATTCCGAGTCGGGCGTGGCCTTGGCGCAGAGCTGGGGACTCTGCGCGCGACTCGCACCGCTGGACCTTGCCCGCGTCAGCAAGCGCTTCCTCCGTCGCTGGAACGTGCGCAGCCACATCACGATGGAATCGGAGCTCTGGCCGCACCGGCTGCTGAACTGCCCCGGCCCGGTCATGGTGCTCGGCGGGCGACTCAACGAAGGCACCGCCAAGGGCTGGCGGCTGTTCGGCGGGCTGCACACCCGCGTGCTGCACCGGGTCGCCTTCCTCTCGGCACAGGATCCCGACTCGCGTGAGCGCTTCGTTGCGGCTGGCCTTCCGAAGGCGGCGCTCGGCCCTGTGGTCGATCTCAAGGCGCTCTACACCCCTCCCGAACAACACGACCCGGAGCTTGAGGCGGAATTTGCCCGCGCAAGCACCTGGCTTGCCGCCTCCACACACGAGGGCGAAGACGAGACCGTGCTCGCCGCCCACGCCGAGGCGCGTCGGCAGGAGCCCGGATTGCGGCTCATTCTCGCGCCGCGCCATCCGCGCCGGGCCGAGCAGATCGCCCGCCTCGCCGCCGCGCAGGGCCTCAGCTGCGCGCGGCGCAGCCTTGGCGAGACTCCGCGTGGCGCGGATGTCTACCTGGCCGACACGCTCGGCGAGATGGCGCTGTTCTACCGCCTCGCGGGGCGCGTCTTCGTCGCTGGCACACTCACAGATCGCGGCGGTCACACCCCCTACGAGCCCGCCGCCTTCGGCGCGGCTCTGATCCACGGACCCGATGTCCGTAATTTCCGCCCCCCCTTTGCCCTGCTCGACGCCGCCGGAGCCGCGCTGCCCGTCGAGGACGCCGCCGGGCTGGCCGCCGCGCTGCTCACCCTCGGCGGCGATGCCGCGCAGCAGCGCGCCGGTGCCGCGGCCCGAACTCTGCTCGAACCGGAAGCATCCGCGGCGGAACTCGTGAAAGATCTGACACAACATATGGACGCCTGACAAAAACCGGCGCAGCATCAGCTCAAAACGAGCAGGGCAACAGGATGGGCACCTCACTGAACATCGACCTTACCGCGCCGGGCGCACGGCAGCTGCCCAAGCGGACCCACGTTCAATATGCCGCGCTGTGCTTTCGCATCCGCGAGGGCAAGGTGAAGGTGCTGCTGATCACCAGCCGGGGCCGCCAACGCTGGACCCTGCCCAAGGGCTGGCCGATGGCGGGGCTCAGCCCGGCGCGCGCCGCCGCCCGCGAAGCCTGGGAAGAGGCCGGCGTCCGGGGCGAGGTCCTGGAGACCTGCGTCGGCGGCTTCACCTACACCAAGCGCACCTCGCCGCATCCGCACATGGCACTGGTCTACCAGCTGGAGGTGGTCTCGCAGGAGAAGAAGTTCCCCGAGCGCGGCGAGCGCAAGCAGCGCTGGGTCAGCCCGAAACGCGCCGCCGAACTTGTCGAGCACCCGCAGCTCGCACGGCTGCTGCGCGAGTTCCACCCGCACCTGCGCAAGCACTGACACCCGCTTGAACCTGCGCCGAATTTGACTAGGTAAAAGAGATCATCTCGGAAAAGCCGCATGATCCAATACTCTCTCAAATGCGCGGAGGACCACCGCTTCGACAGCTGGTTCCAATCGGCCGGTGCCTTCGACAAGCTGCACGCCGCCGGCATGGTAGCCTGTGCCGTCTGCGGATCGCCGAAAGTCGAAAAGGTGCTGATGGCCCCGCGGGTCAACAGCGGCGCGGCGCGGCCCGAACCGGCCGCCGCCCCCGAGAAGCCCAAACTCTCCGAACCGGCCTCCGAGGCGGAAAAGGCCCTGCGCGCCCTGCGCGAGCACGTCGAGAAGACCTCGGACTACGTTGGCCGCGACTTCGCGCGCGAGGCCCGCGCCATGCACATTGGCGATGCGCCGCACCGCCCGATCTGGGGCGAGACCCGCGGCGACGAGGCCAAGGCATTGATCGAGGACGGGGTGCCCGTCGCCCCCCTGCCCTTCATGCCGACACGCAAATCCAACTGAAAGTATTCCCATGACCCTGCTGATCACCGGCGCAAACCGCGGCATCGGCGCGGCACTGGCAAGAACCCTCGAAGCCCGCGGCAACAGGGTTTTGGGCACCGCGCGCAACACGCCGGGCCTGCTTCCGCTAGACGTGAGCGAGCCTGCCTCGATCACCGCTCTGGCAAGTGAACTGGGCGACACCGCGCTTGACGCTCTGATCTGCAACGCCGGAGCCTATCTCGACAAGCCCGAGCCTCTCGACACCGGCTACCCGCCGGAGATGTGGGCCGAGATGTTCGCGGTGAACGTCACCGGCGTGTTTCTCACCGTGCAGGCGATGCTGCCGCTGCTCGAGCGAACTGCGACGCCGAAGATCATGATCGTCTCGTCGCAGATGGGTGCCAACGCCCTCGCCAAGGGCAACGCGCTGATCTACCGCGCCTCGAAGGCGGCGGCACTGAACCTTGGCACCAACCTGGCCGTGGCACTCAAGCCGCGCGGCATCGCGGTGGGCATCTATCATCCCGGTTGGGTGGCCACCGACATGGGCGGCGCCGAAGCGGATCTCACGCCCGAGCAATCGGCGACCGGGCTCGCCGACCGGCTCGATGCGCTGAACCTCGAGACCACCGGCTGCTTCGAGACCTGGGATGGCCGCGCCCACCCCTATTGAGCCGCCACGGCGGCCCGAGGATTTTCCCGCCGCTTTCGCCGACGCCTGGGCCCGGCGCGACGGTGCCGCCATCGCCGCGCTTTTTGCTGAAGACGCCGAGTTCGTGAATGTCACCGGCCTGTGGTGGACCGGGCGCGACGCAATTGCCCGCCCGCATGACTATGCCCTCAAGAGCTTCTTTGCAGAAACAACGCTGCGCCCCGGCCGTGTCTCGGTCCGCCAACTCGGCCCGCAGCACGCCGTGGTGCGCTGCCGCTTCCACATGGACGGCCAGCGCGCGCCCGACGGTGCGGAGGCTGGGCCGCGGCAGACCATCCTCATCTTCGTGCTGGAACGCGGGGCGTCAGGTTGGCAGGCGGTCGCCGCGCAGAACACCGAGGTCATGCCAGGACAGGAGACCTTCCTGGCGCGGGACGGGCTTTCCCCGACCAGCTATCGCCGCGGCTGAAACAGGAGCCCGGAGCCGGCACCGGCAGAACCGCGACATGCAGGCGCTTTCATCTTTGCGAAAATACTCGAAACCCCCGGTTGCCGCGCAGTGATCGCTCGTCCCGGCGGCGCAATCCCCTTGCGCAGCCCCGCCCCCCCGCGTAAAGGACCGCTGATTCAAGGATACCACCCTCGGGGAAATGCCATGCCCGTTCTCGTGATGAAATTCGGCGGCACGTCCGTCGCCACGCTGGACCGGATTCGCCGGGCCGCCAAACGCGTCGGCGTGGAAGTGGCCAAGGGCTACGACGTGATCGTCATCGTCTCGGCCATGTCGGGCGAGACCAACAAGCTCGTCGGCTACGTCGAGGAAACCTCGCCGCTGTTCGACGCGCGCGAGTATGACGCCGTCGTCTCCTCGGGCGAGAACGTGACCGCCGGCCTCATGGCGCTGACGCTGCAGGAAATGGACGTCCCGGCCCGCAGCTGGCAGGGCTGGCAGGTGCCGCTGATCACCACCTCGGCGCACAGCTCCGCGCGGATCGAGGAGATCCCGACCGAGAACATCACCCGCAAGTTCGGGGAAGGCATGAAAGTGGCCGTGGTCGCCGGCTTCCAGGGCATCAGCCCCGAGGGCCGCATCACCACGCTTGGCCGCGGCGGCTCGGACACCACCGCCGTTGCTTTCGCCGCCGCCTTCGGCGCGGAACGCTGCGACATCTACACCGACGTCGACGGTGTCTACACCACCGACCCGCGCGTCTGCGAGAAGGCCCGCAAGCTCGACCGCATCTCTTTCGAAGAGATGCTCGAACTGGCGTCGCTGGGCGCCAAGGTCCTGCAGACCCGCTCGGTCGAGCTGGCAATGCGCTACAAGGTGAAGCTGCGGGTGCTCTCCAGCTTCGAAGAACAGTCCGACGAGGCAGGTACGCTCGTCTGTGACGAGGAGGATATCATGGAATCGAAAGTTGTGGCCGGTGTGGCCTTCTCGCGCGACGAGGCCAAGATGACCCTCGTCACCATCGCGGACCGTCCCGGCATCGCGGCAGCCATCTTCGGCACGCTGGCGGATGCGGGCGTCAACGTGGACATGATCGTGCAGAACGTGTCCGAACTGAACTACCAGGGCCACGAGGGCGGGGTCACCGACATGACCTTCTCCTGCCCGGTGAACCAGGTGAAGCGCGCCGAGAAGGCGCTGGCCGATGCGCAGGCGGCTGGCACGCTGACCTTCGACAAGCTCGAATCGGAAACCGAGGTCGCCAAGGTCTCGGTGGTCGGCATCGGCATGCGTTCGGCCGCCGGCGTCGCGGCGAAGATGTTCAAGATCCTCTCGGACGAGAACATCAACATTCAGGTCATCACCACCTCTGAGATCAAGATCTCGGTGCTGATCGAGCGCAAGTACATGGAACTTGCCGTGCAGGCCCTGCACGACGCTTTCGAGCTCGAAAAGGCCGACTGAAACGGGCATGGCGCCGCGCCGCGCGGCGATATGAACCGATAGCGAATTCCCAAAGCGGTGCCGGTCCTCCCGGCGCCGCTTTTTTTCCGCGCGATGACCATCGGTTTATTCATCACCGAGCGCAATTGACGCCTCTCTCTCCCGGCGCAAGAGCGGAAACGCGCGGCATTCTTTCTTCGGTCGCGCAGGAATTACCTTGAGGTATTTGATGCCATTTCCTTTCCTGTCGCAAACCGCATATAGCTGATCGAGAGCGGAACGGATTAAGTCGAGCACGAAAATGCCGGATGGCACGGAAAGCGAAAGCCGCAAGCTTCTGGGGCGGCTCCGGGACACGATGGCCGAGGATGCCGCCGGGCAGGCGCGCCTCGACAAGATCACGCATCTGACCGCCGATTCCATGGGGTCGGAAGTGTGCTCGATCTACCTGTTCCGGGACGAGGACACGCTCGAGCTTTGCGCCACGGAGGGCCTGAAGAAAGAGGCCGTGCACCAGACCCGGATGCGCATGGGCGAAGGCCTTGTCGGCCGGGTCGCGCGCAGCGGCAAGGTGGTGAACACCGCCGACGCGCCCTCGGAACGGGGTTTCCGCTACATGCCCGAGACCGGCGAGGAGATCTACTCCAGCTTCCTCGGCGTTCCGATCCAGCGCCTCGGCGAGACGCTGGGCGTGCTGGTCGTGCAGACCAAACAGAAGCGCGAATTTACCTCGGACGAGGTCTACGCGCTGGAAGTGGTCGCCATGGTGCTGGCCGAGATGACCGAGCTCGGCGCTTTCGTCGGCGACACGGCGGCGCTTTCCGCGCGCCATACCCAGCCGACAATGCTGCGCGGCGGCACCGGGCAGGAGGGTACCACCGAAGGCCATGTCTGGCTGCACGAGCCGCGGGTCATGGTCACCAATCTTGTCGCCGACGATCCCGAACGCGAGAGCGAACGGCTCGCCGCCGCCATCGAACAACTGCGGGTCAGCGTCGACGAAATGCTGGCCGGAGCGGTCGAGGATGCCGAGCAGCTCGAGGTGCTCGAGGCCTACCGCATGTTCGCCAACTCGAAGGGCTGGCGGCGGCGTATGGAAGAGGACATCTCGCGCGGTCTCTCCGCCGAGGCTGCGGTCGAAAAGGAGCAATCCGCCGCCCGCGCCCGGATGAGCCAGGTCGCCGACAATTACCTGCGCGAACGGCTGCACGATCTCGATGACCTGTCGAACCGGCTGCTGCGCATCCTGACCGGACAAGGCAAGGACACCGGCGCCTCGATGCCCGCCGACCCGATCCTCGTCGCGCGCAACATCGGTCCCGGCGAGCTTCTGGAATACGGCCGCCAGTTGCGCGGCATCGTGCTCGAGGAAGGCTCGGTTGGCAGCCATGCCGCCGTCGTCGCCCGCGCGCTGGCAATCCCGCTGGTGATCAACGCCCCGCGCATCACCACCGAGGCGCTGAACGGCGATCACATCATGGTCGACGGCGATCAGGGCATCGTGCACCTGCGCCCGGACGACACGGTGGTCACGGCCTTCCGCGACAAGATCGCCATGCAGGCAGAGGCGCAGGAGCGCTACGCCTCGATCCGGCAGAAGCCCGCGGTCTCGCTCTGCGGCAAGCGGATCAGCCTCTACATGAACGCCGGGCTGCTGGCGGACCTGCCCTCGCTGGAGAACTCCGGTGCCGAGGGCGTGGGCCTGTTCCGCACCGAGCTGCAATTTCTCGTACGCAACAAGATGCCCTCGCGCACCGAACTGGTCAGGGTCTACAAACGGGTGATCGAGGCCGCCGAAACGGCGGGCCACAAGCCGGTGATCTTCCGCACGCTCGATATCGGCTCGGACAAGGTGCTGCCCTACATGAAGCCCACCGACGAGCCCAACCCGGCGCTCGGCTGGCGGGCGATTCGCGTCGGGCTGGACCGGCCTGGCGTGATGCGGATGCAGCTTCAGGCGCTTCTGCGCGCCTCCGAGGGGCGGCCGCTAACTTTGATGTTCCCCTTCGTCGCGCAATGGGAAGAGTTCCGCGCCGCCCGCGCCGAGGTCGACAAGGCCATTGCCATCGAGCGCAAGCTTGGTCACGTGGTGCCCGAGAAAATCTCGGTCGGCACGATGCTCGAGACCCCGAGCCTTGCCTATGCCTCGAACAAGTTCTTCGAAGAGGTCGAGTTCGTCTCGATCGGCGGCAACGATCTCAAGCAGTTCTTCTTCGCGGCCGACCGCGAGAACGAGCGGGTGCGGCGGCGTTACGACACGCTCAACGTCAGCTTCCTGACCTTCCTCGAGCAGATTGTGCAGCGCTGTTCGGCCACCGGCACGCCCCTCAGCTTCTGCGGCGAGGATGCCGGCCGTCCGATCGAGGCGATCTGCCTCGCCGCCATCGGATTGCACCGGCTGTCGATGCGCCCCGCCTCGATCGGGCCGGTGAAGAGCCTGATCATGCGCACCGACCTGGATGCGCTCTATGACGTGATCTGCGACGCCCGCGAGCGCGGCGAGCAATCGGTGCGTGGAGCGGTCATGGAATACATGCGCTGGCAAGGTTGAGACACGGGCTGAGACACGGGCTGAGGCAGGGGCAGCGCTGCCCGGCTCCGGCTCTCAGGCTCGCCCGGCGCGTCGGTCCCCCGCGCACCGGGCGATAATCACTTCGCGCGCATCGCCGGCCCTTCTGGCACGGGACACGTCCCGCACGTTCTGCGCGGGCGCGGCGGCGCGGGTTTCACCGCGCCCCGAACCGGACCTAAGCCATTAACCTTGCAAAGCGGTTAACCTCGAAGCGACAGCTTCTCCTGCAAGGCCGCGACCAGTTCTTCGCGCGGCCTTCCGGTCTGCTCCGAGAGCCGCAGCAGGCCGAACTGCACATGCGCCATCTGCTGGTAGTAACTCGTGTAGGCGTAATTCGTCGCGGCCCCGGCCGCCGCCCCGAGAATGGGCACGGTCTGTGCCGCCAGCTTCTGCCCCAGCGCCAGCGAGAGGCGCGGCGCGATCTTGCCGATCAACCCGTGCACCGTTGCGCCCGTCAGCGTCACGCGGGTCGCGAGGAACCCCAGATCTGCACCATCATCCGCCGCAAGCGGCCCAGCCGAGGCAAAGACACTCAGGCATTCGCGCTTGATTTCAGGCATCTCGGGATCAAAGCCGTATTCCGCGGCGATCCCCTGGATGGCGCGCAGCAGCACGGTTACCGTGACCGGCAGTTCGGCCAGCGCCGTGGGCAGCCCGCCTGCCCCGCCGGCCGCGCCCATCGCCGTGGCGAGCGCGGTGTTCAGCCAGCCCTTCTGGTCGGGCACGGCGCGGCGCGATTCCGACGCGGCCTTCAGCGCCAGTTCCAGCGCCTTGGCCGTGCTGCCCTCGAGCCGCTCCTTCACCCGATCGGGCAGGCGTTCGAGCAGGTTCTCGGCCTTGCCGCCGATGATGTTGAGCACCTGCATTCCCACGCCGCCCGCGGCACGGTGGCGACGGGCCAGCGCGGCGATCTCGGCGTCGATGCTGAGGGGCACGAGCTGCGTTCCGGTAACGGGGGCGGTCATGGGCATCTCCTTGGGGCTTCCCTAGAAGATCGGCGTGCCGCGCCGGATTTCAAGTTTTGCGCGTGACCGTGCCGGTGACGCCGCTCCAGGCACCGGGGCGCAGTTCCAGCGCCAGCACCCGTTCGGGGTTGGTCGGCGGAGGCATCTCGACATCCTCGATCTTGGCAAAGCCGAAACGGCGGTAATAGGGCTCGTCGCCGACCAGCAGCACCCGGCCCCATTCGAGATCGCGTGCCCGTTCCAGCGTGTCGCGGATCAGTGCCGCGCCCAGCCCCTCGCCCTGCGCCGTCGGATGCACGGCAACCGGCCCGAGCAGCAGCGCCTGCGCGGCACCGATGCGGATGGGCCAGTAGCGGATCACCCCGCCGATCACCCCGGCCTCGTCCTTGGCGACGCGACATAACTCGGCCACGGGGGGAACCCCGTCGCGCAGGCGGTAGGAGGACAGCAGCGTCCGACCCGGCGCAAAGCACAGGTCATAGAGGGCCTCGACCTCCCAGAGATCATCCGGGCGTTCCTGAGACAAACTGTACAGAGGCCCGCTCTCCCCGTGGTGTTTCGGTCGAATCCGCCCTATCACGGGTCCGACACACGCGCAAATAGCTGAGAGGACAGGCATGTTCTACCGTCCGGAAGAGGGCCACGGCCTGCCGCACAATCCGTTCAATGCCATCGTGACGCCCCGCCCCATCGGCTGGATTTCCACCCGCGGCACGATGGGCGACAACCTCGCCCCCTACTCCTTCTTCAACGCCGTGGCCTACGTGCCGCCGCAGGTGATGTTCGCCTCGACCTCGGCCAAGGACGATCGCGAGGGCACCAAGGACAGCGTCGCCCAGGTCCGCGAAAGCGGCGTCTTCTGCGTCAACATCGTGGAATACGCGGCGCGCGACGTGATGAACCTCAGCTCCGGCCCCTGGCCCGCGGGAAAGGACGAATTCGAGCTGGCGGGGATCGAAAAGGCCGAATGCGCGACCATCGACTGCCCGCGCGTCGCCGGGGCGCCCGCCTCGCTCGAGTGCAAGGTCACGCAGATCGTGACGCTTGAGGGCGCGGCGAACTACGCGGTGTTCGGCGAGGTGACCGGCGTGCACATGCGCGACGATTGCCTGGTCGATGGCATCTTCGACGTCACGACCTTCCAGCCGCTCACCCGGCTCGGCTACCGCGACTACTCGGTGATCCGCGAGGTCTTCTCGCTGAAGCGGCCGGGGGAATAAGGCAGGGTTGCGCGCGCCGGCTTTCCGCAGGCGCGCCCAGCCCTAGTTCACCGATCAACCACCAAGGGAGGGAGCCATGGACCAGCACCTTTGAAACACCGAAAGATGCGTTTCAGAAAGGAGGCCCCATGCCCTTTGCCCTTCCCCTGTCGGATGCCGTGTATCCCATCATCCTTCCCGATGGCACGCCCCACGCGGGCACAGTCCATCTGCGCACGGTCGCAGACCACCCCCGCGTCGAGATCGGGGCCTACACCTACGCCTCGGACTTCGACCCGCCCCCGCCCGAGGGCTGGCTGGCACGGCTCGCACCCTATCTCTTCCCCTTCTCGAAGGACCGGCTGGTGATCGGCAGGTTCTGCCAGATCGCCCACGGTGTGCGCTTCATCGGCGGCTCGGCCAATCACGCAATGCGCGGGATCACCACCTACCCGTTCACCGCCTTCGATCCCGAGGCGATGCACGACGACCAGCCTGACCGCCGCGGGATCGAGATCGGTCACGATGTCTGGCTCGGCACCGGCGCAGTGGTGCTGGCGGGCGCGCGGATCGGCTCGGGTGCGATCATCGGCGCCGGCGCGGTGGTGCGCGGCGAGGTGCCGCCCTATGCCGTGGTCACCGGCAACCCGGCCCAAGTGGTGCGCTTGCGCTTCCGCGAGGACGAGATCGCCCGGCTGCTGCGCCTTGCGTGGTGGGACTGGCCGCCGGCGCGCATCGCCGCCGCGCGCGCCGCGCTCGAGGCGGCGGATGTGGCCGCGCTGGAAGCGCTGGCCTGACGGCTCAAGCCCGGCTGCGGTAGCGGAAGACGCCGGTGCCCTTGGCGATCAGCTCGCCGGTCTCATCGGTGATCGTCGCCTCGGCAAAGAAGGTGCTCTTGCCGCCGCCGGTCCGGACGCCCTCGGCGATCAGACGGGTGCCGCGCGGCCGCGACAGGTATTGCACGTTGAGCGACAGGGTCAGCGCCATGAGCTTGTCGTCGGCGTCGCCGGTCCAGCAGCCGGCGTACCCCATCGCCGTGTCGAGCATCGAGGCATGAACCCCGCCGTGCGGATTGTCATGCCGGTTGAGATGCTCCGGGCCAAGCGCGATCTCGAAACGCGCATGATCGGCCCGCCAGCCGGTCATCCGCATTCCAAGATGCGACAGGTACCCCGAGGGGGCTTCGGTGACGGGCATATCCGCGCTCTGCGTGTCCATGGGGCTCTCCTGCTGTGCGCCGCCGTTCTCCGCCCTGCGCGGCGCAGCGTCAACCCGCGCGGCTCAATCGCGCAATTCGAGGAAGGTGAGCCATTGCGCCACCAGCGCCGGCGCATCGCGCCCATGGCCCTCGATTTCGATCTCGACATCCCAGTGAACGGTAAGCCGCTCGTCCCCCTCCTCGACGCCGCCGACGGTGAAATGCCCGCGGACCCGCGCGCCAACCGGCACCGGGGTGACAAAGCGCACCCGGTCGAAGCCGTAGTTCACATTCGCGATCTGTCCGGGAAACGGCGGCACGGCATCGGCGCACATCGCCGAGAGCAATGACAGCGTCAGGAACCCCTGCGCCACCGGCGCACCGAAAAGGAACTCCGCCGAGCGCTCGGCGTCGGCGTGAAAGAACTTCAGATCGCCGGTCACCTCGCCGAAACGGGCGACGGTATCAGCATCGAGCAGGAACCAACGCGAGACCTTGGGCTCCATCTCCAATATTGCCTCAGCCGGCATCCGCCCGCCCCCCGTCCGGTGTTGTCACCCGCCGCATCCCGTCTCCTGTATCAGCCAAAAGTCCGAGGCAGAGTGACGGATCGGCCCGACCGCTGGCAAGACCAAATCCCGGTCTCCGCGCGGGCCGAGGTGCCTCAGCCCTCGGCGTCCTCGCCCTGCATCTCCAGCTCGAGCGGCGCCGGCGCGCCGCCAAGGTCATCCACGCGCAGCGGAGCCGACGGCCGCGACAGCCTGTTGCGCACGATCCAGTACAGCCGGTCCGATGCACGGGTGACGGCGACATAGGCGAGCCGCTTCCACAGCGGCTGGCCCGCCTCGACCCGCCCCATGCGCGCCGCGGCATAGAGATCCGGACCAAAGACCTGCACGTTTTCCCATTGCGAGCCCTGCGCCTTGTGGATGGTCACCGCCGCCCCGTGCAGGAAGGTCGCCCCCATGCGCGCGGCGAAGGGGATGAAGGGCTCTTCCTCGTCGGGCTTCTCGATCTTCACGATCGAGGCGGCCGAGACCTGCGGGTCGGGCGCGCCGATCACGTGCAGGCGCGAGAAGCCGGGCTTCTTGCCCGGCCCGAGGTAGACCACCTGCGCGCCCTTGATCAGGCCGCGCGCCTCGAGGTCGAGCCGCTTCTTGCGGTGCTTGAGCGGCAGCTCGATGCCGTCGCAGATCAGCGGCTCGCCGGGCAGAAGCTCGGTCTCGGGCGCGCCATGCACGGCGCGGAAGGCGTTGATCAGCCGGATGCGCGTGGCGTTGCGCCAGACCAACACCGGCGAACGCGCCATGAGATCGACCTCGACCCGCTGGCCCCAGACGACGCGGTCGTCCTTGGCCGCCATCTCCTCGACCAGCCGCTCGAAACGGTAGAAATCCACCTCCGGGTCGGCCAGCGCATGCGCCAGATCGAGGATCGGGCTCGAGGCCTCCTGCCGGTGGACGCGGCTGAGTTCCATCTTGCGGTCCTCGGGCACCGCGTCGAAGACCATCTTGCCCGACTGGTTCACCGGCGCCAGCTGCGCCGGATCGCCGAAGAGCAGAAGGTTCGGGAAGATCTCCTGAAGGTCCTCGAACTGCCGGTCGTCGAGCATCGAGGCCTCATCGACGAAGCCGATATCGAGCGGCTCCTCGCGGCGCTTCCAGCCGGTGATGAAATCGCTGCCGCGCAGCCCGGCCGCGGCCAGCGCAGCCGGAACCGACTTGTGTCCCTGGTAGGACGCATAGGCGCGATCGAGGGCCTCGTCGGTCAGCGCCTCGATCTCCGGGCGCTCCTCGTTGCCCATCAGCCATTCGGCGATGCGCTCGTAGACCGGATCGTAGACCGGGGTGTAGAGAATGCGGTGAATGGTGGTCGCCGGCACGCCGCGCATGCGCAGCACCGAGGCCGCCTTGTTGGTCGGCGCCAGCACCGCCAGCGTGCGCTTGTCGCGCTTCCTGCGACTCTCGAAATCCCCCGAGACGATCTCGCAGCCCGCCTCCTGCAACGCCTTGCAAAGCTCGGCCAGCAGCAATGTCTTGCCCGAGCCGGCCTTGCCCATCAGCGCCATGAGCCTTGACGGGCCCTCGTGCGCGGGCTCGGTGGTGCCTTCATCCAAATCGACGCCGGCGCCACGCAGCATCTCGGCCACGCGGTCCCAGGCTTCGGCCTGATCCTCGGAAAAACTGATCGCGGGCGCCGTCATGCGCGCGACCCTACTAGAGCCGCGCGGCGCGCACCAGACGCCCACATGCTTTTCCCGGCTGCCCGCAGCTCCGCCGCCAAGTCCCGCCCTCGGCCCCGCCCCGGAGAGCTCCCGCCCAGCGCAATTGCCGGACCGCCTCCGGCGGGCGTACTTGTCAAAGAGAAGAAAGGCGCAGCCGCGACCGCGATTCTTCTAGGCCGAAATATCCCGGGGGTGAGGCGCGCAGCGCCGAGGGGGCAGCGCCCCCGGTTCCTGCCGGCACAGGGCTGCATCCGCCGATGCGCTCAGAACGGTACGTCACCGGCGGAATCCGCCGCGGCGACGAAGCGCGCCACCACCTTCTTCACGCCGGCCTTCTCGAACTCGATCTCCAGCTTGTCGCCCTCGATCCCGATGATCGCCCCGTAGCCGAACTTCTGGTGGAACACCCGCTCGCCCATCGTGAAGGCCGAGACCGCCTGAAGGTCGATCACCGTGTTGCGGCTCTCGCGCGGCTGGCTGACCGGGCGCACGCTCGACGAGCGCTCCTGCAGCCGCTTCCAGCCGGGCGAATTGTAGACATTGGCCTCGGCGGCGCGGGACTCCAGCCCGGAGCCGCCGTAGCCACCCCCACCAAAGCCGCCGCTCATGCCCGCCGCGCCATAGCCGCCGCCGTAGAGGCCGGGCGGCGTGAGGATCTCGACATGGGCCTCGGGCAGCTCGTCGATGAAGCGCGACGGCAGCGCCGACTGCCACTGGCCGAAGACCCGGCGGTTGGCGGCGAAGGAGATGGTGCAGAGCTCCTCGGCGCGGGTAATGCCGACATAGGCCAGCCGCCGCTCCTCCTCGAGGCCCTTCAGCCCGCTCTCGTCCATCGAGCGCTGCGAGGGGAAGAGCCCGTCCTCCCAGCCCGGCAGGAAGACCGCCGGGAATTCCAGCCCCTTGGCGGCGTGCAGCGTCATGATCGAGACCTTGGCGCCGGTTTCCTCGGTCTCATTGTCCATGATCAGCGCGACGTGTTCGAGGAACCCCTGCAGGTTGTCGAAGCTCTCGAGCGCCTTCACCAGTTCCTTGAGGTTCTCGAGCCGGCCCGGCGAGTCGGGGTTCTTGTCGAGCTGCCACATCTCGGTGTAGCCCGATTCGTCGAGCATGGTCTCGGCCAGTTCCATGTGGCTGACCGCACGGCTCAGCGGCTTGTCCTCGTCGATCAGCACCAGGTCGTCGTCGTCCTGCTGCACCTCGGAGGGCAGGCCGAGTTGCTGCCGGGCCACCTCGTGCCAGCGCTCGATCTGGTCGACGAAGGTGGCGAGCTTGGCCGCGCCCTTGCCGGTGATCTCCTTGTCGCGCAGCAGCAGCCGCGCGCCCACCAGCAGCGGCACGCCATGTTCGCGCGCCTTCAGCTGGATCTTCTGCTGCGCCTTGTCGCCAAGGCCGCGCTTGGGGGTGTTGACGATGCGCTCGAAGGCCAGATCGTCCTCGGGCGAGACCACCAGCCGGAAATAGGCCATGGCATCGCGGATCTCGAGCCGCTCGTAGAAGCGCGGGCCGCCGATCACTCGGTACGGCAGTCCGATGGTCAGGAACCGGTCCTCGAAGGCGCGCATCTGGTGCGAGGCGCGCACGAGGATCGCCATGTCGTCGAGCGAGAAGGCGTGCATCCCCCGCGATCCACGCTGCGCCGCCTCGATCTCCTCGCCGATCCAGCGCGCCTCTTCCTCGCCATCCCAATGGCCGATCAGCCGCACCTTTTCGCCGCCCTGCGCCTCGGTCCAGAGTTCCTTGCCGAGCCGGTTCTCGTTGCCGCGGATCACCGAGGAGGCGGCGGCAAGGATATGCGCGGTCGAGCGGTAGTTCTGTTCCAGCCGGACGACATGCGCACCGGGGAAATCCTTCTCGAAGCGCAGGATGTTGCCCACCTCGGCGCCGCGCCAGCCGTAGATCGACTGGTCGTCGTCGCCGACGCAGCAGATGTTGGTATGGCCCTGCGCCAGCAGCCGCAGCCAGAGGTACTGCGCGACGTTGGTATCCTGGTACTCGTCCACCAGGATGAAACGGAACCAGCGCTGATACTGCTCGAGGACATCGGCGTGCTGCTGGAAGATCGTCACCACGTGCAGCAGCAGGTCGCCAAAGTCGCAGGCGTTCAGCTCGCGCAGGCGGGTCTGGTACTGGGCGTAAAGCTCGGTGCCGCGGTTGTTGAAGGCCGAGGCCTCCGACGCGGGCACGCGGTCGGGCGTCCAGGCGCGGTTCTTCCAGTTGTCGATCAGCCCCGAGAGTTGCCGGGCAGGCCAGCGCTTTTCATCTATGTTGTTGGCGGCGATCACCTGTTTCAGCAGGCGGATCTGGTCGTCGGTGTCGAGGATGGTGAAATTGGTCTTCAAACCGACCAGTTCGGCATGGCGGCGCAGCAGCTTGACGCAGATCGAGTGGAAGGTGCCCATCCACGGCATGCCCTCGACCGCATGGCCGAGCAGCCGCGCGACGCGCTCCTTCATCTCGCGCGCCGCCTTGTTGGTGAAGGTCACCGAAAGGATCTCGTTCGGCCGCGCCCGGCCGGTGGTCAGCAGATGCGCGATCCGCGCGGTGAGCGCCTTGGTCTTGCCGGTGCCCGCACCCGCCAGCATCAGCACAGGGCCGTCGAGCCGCTCGACCGCTTCGCGCTGCGCCGGGTTGAGATCGTCGAGATAGGGCGCAGGGCGCGCCGCCATGGCCCGCTGCGACAGCGAGGCTCCCTCGAATGCTTCCATGTCGTCGAAACTGCTCATGCCGCAAATCTAGCGCGCCGCAGGGCGCTGCGAAAGGTGCGTTCTCATTTTGTTCGGAATTTTGATCGAACGCGATCCGCCCTGCCGCGCCCGCCGCAGGTCTCAGATGGCTGCGGGGCGAAACCCGCTGCAGATCAGCTCCTGGCGGTTGCGCCGGTGGCGGCGCAAAAGGCTGCGCACCCTTGCGCCGATGACCAGCGGCCGGACCGAGGCGCGCGCATCGCGCTCGCGCCCAGAGGCCAGGCCGCCAATGTCGGGGCAAGGCCCGACGGGCAGACCCTGCAACGTGCGGGCGGCAAGAAGCAGGGATTCCGCAGGAGTGCCATTGGCCAGCACCAGCTCGTGGCGATCAAGCAGCAGATGGAAGTAGTCTACCCCATCAGGGTGCATCGATGTGACACCCCTCTGCCTGCGCAGGTGGTGCGCCGCGACCAGCACCTCGGGGCTTCCGAACATGCGCTCGGCAATGCGCGAGCGCAGCAAGATCCGGTGCTGCGGCGAGACCAGCAGGTCGCTGCTCGGCAAACCGCGGCCGAGCGCGCCGGCCCGGATACGCACGGGCCTCAGCCGCGGCCGGGCAGCGAGGTCTTCCCCGCTCAGGATGTGGCGACCGAGGTACCGCAGCGGCTGCGGGCCGGAATCCACGGTGATCACCAGATCGCCGATGTCCAGCGTTTCGACGGGGGCGGCCCCTCTGACGGTCTCGATCAGCGTTCCCGCGGCGAAGCACAGCATCACGCCGTTGCTGTCGGTCAAATGGGCATCATTGCCGATCCCGTGCTGGCTGCCATAGGTGGCGTAGCCCGTGTCAGTGGCGAAATTTCCAATGTTGGGCGTACCGTCAAGATCGTCGCCATCGATGTGCACCAGATCGGTGCCGGGCTGATAGACTCCTGCCGCTCCACCGATGTAGTTGCCCGTGCCCGCGTCCCAGGCCCGCGAAATCGCGACACCAACCGGGCTGTTCCCGATGTAGAGACCGGTGATTCGGAAGTAATGGCCCGTATCCGGGTCAACCGTGATGATCTCCCAGTCCGCCTCGATCACGGCGCCGGAGGGGTAGGTCACGCCGTTCAGGGTCACCGCGGCGGTCAACAGCGCGCCATCGTCGTCGGGATAGTCGCCGTCGGCGGTCTGCGCCTGCACGTCGGCGGCGCTGGAAAAGCTCAGCACGTCGCCGACGGTGGACCCCACGGTCGCGGTGTCATCCGATATCGAGCCGCTGAGCGGGTCGGTTCCGGTGATGCTCGAAAGCTCGATGATTCCGAAGACAAACGCCAAGAAGGGCCTCCGTGAGCTGGCTGTCCGCGTTGGTTGATGGCAGCGGGTTGTCGCATCAGGATCATGTAATGTCGTTTAGAAATGGCGTACGGACGTCGGGTCACCTTCGGTGGATTTGCAAATCTTGCGCTAACATTTGCATAATTTGCAAAGCCCCTTGCGCTGCAGCGCGGCATGCCCTTGAGTTCGGAATGCGAAGCCAGGAGGGCGGCTTTTTCGCACACATTCAGGAGGAATACATGCCCGAGTTCCAGAAGATCCTCATCGCCAACCGTGGCGAGATCGCGATCCGCATCATGCGTGCGGCGAACGAGATGGGAAAGAAGACCGTCGCCGTCTTTGCCGAGGAGGACAAGCTGGGGCTCCACCGCTTCAAGGCCGACGAAGCCTATCGCATCGGCGAGGGGCTCGGGCCGGTCGCGGCCTATCTCTCGATCCCCGAGATCATCCGGGTGGCCAAGGAATCCGGCGCCGACGCGATCCATCCGGGCTACGGGCTGCTGTCGGAGAATCCCGAGTTCGTCGATGCCTGCGACGCGGCCGGCATCACCTTCATCGGCCCCAAGGCGGCGACCATGCGCGCGCTTGGCGACAAGGCCAGCGCCCGCAAGGTGGCGATGGAGGCCGGCGTGCCGGTCATTCCCGCGACCGAGGTGCTGGGCGATGATTTCGAGGCGATCGCCAAGGAAGCGGAGGAGATCGGCTACCCGCTGATGCTCAAGGCCAGCTGGGGCGGCGGTGGCCGCGGCATGCGGCCGATCGAGGGACCGAAGGAGCTGAAGGAAAAGGTGCTCGAGGGCCGGCGCGAGGCCGAGGCGGCCTTTGGCAACGGCGAGGGTTATCTGGAAAAGATGATCCTGCGCGCCCGCCACGTCGAGGTGCAAATCCTCGGCGACAAACAGGGCAACATCTACCACCTCTACGAGCGCGACTGCTCGGTGCAGCGCCGCAACCAGAAGGTCGTCGAGCGCGCCCCCGCGCCCTACCTTTCGGAAGCGCAGCGCGAGGAGCTCTGCGAGCTCGGCCGCAAGATCTGCGCCCATGTGAACTACGAATGCGCCGGCACCGTCGAATTCCTGATGGATATGGACAGCGGCAAGTTCTACTTCATCGAGGTGAACCCCCGCGTGCAGGTCGAACACACCGTCACCGAAGAGGTGACCGGCATCGACATCGTGCAGGCGCAGATCATGATCGCCGAGGGCAAGAGCCTCGCCGAGGCCACCGGCAAGGCCAGCCAGTACGACATCCGCCTGACCGGCCACGCGCTGCAGACAAGGATCACCACCGAGGATCCGACCAACAACTTCATCCCCGACTACGGCCGGATCACCGCCTACCGCTCGGCCACCGGCATGGGCATCCGGCTCGACGGCGGCACCGCCTACGCCGGCGGGGTGATCACCCGCTACTACGACTCGCTGCTGGTGAAGGTCACCGCCAAGGCGCCGACCCCCGAGAAGGCCATCGCCCGCATGGACCGCGCCCTGCGCGAATTCCGCATCCGCGGGGTGAGCACGAACATCGACTTCGTGATCAACCTGCTGAAGCACCCGACCTTCCTGACCAACCAGTACACCACGAAGTTCATCGACACGACGCCCGATCTCTTTGACTTCAAGAAGCGCCGGGACCGCGGCACCAAGGTGCTGACCTACATCGCCGACATCACCGTCAACGGCCACCCCGAGGTGCAGGGACGCCCGAAGCCCCATGCCGAGCTGAAGCCCGCCCGCGCCCCCGAACTGCGCGCCGAGACGCCGCCGCCCGGCACCCGCACTCTGCTGGAAGAGAAGGGCGCGCAGGCCGTGGCCGATTGGATGGCGGCGCAGAAGCAGCTGCTGATCACCGACACCACCATGCGCGACGGCCACCAGTCGCTGCTGGCGACCCGCATGCGCTCGCTCGACATGATCAAGGTCGCCCCGGCCTATGCGGCGAACCTGCCCGGGCTCTTCTCGGTGGAATGCTGGGGCGGCGCGACCTTCGACGTGGCCTACCGATTCTTGCAGGAATGCCCGTGGCAGCGGCTGCGCGACATCCGCGCCAAGATGCCCAACATCCTGACGCAGATGCTGCTGCGCGCCTCCAACGGCGTCGGCTACACCAACTATCCCGACAACGTGGTGCAGAGCTTCGTCGCCCGCGCAGCGGAGAGCGGCGTCGACGTCTTCCGCGTCTTCGATTCGCTGAACTGGGTCGAGAACATGCGCGTCGCCATGGACGCGGTGATCGAGAGCGGCAAGATCTGCGAGGGCACGATCTGCTACACCGGCGACATCCTCGACCCGGCGCGCGCGAAGTACGATCTCAAGTACTACGTCGAGATGGGCAAGCAGCTGAAGGACGCCGGCGCGCATGTGCTGGGTCTCAAGGACATGGCGGGCCTGCTGAAGCCCTCCGCCGCCGGCGCGCTCGTGAAGGCGCTGAAGGAGGAGGTCGGCCTGCCGATCCACTTCCACACCCATGACACCTCGGGCGCGGCGATCGCCACCATCATGGAAGCCTCGCGCGCCGGGGTCGACGCGGTGGACGCGGCGATGGACGCGCTTTCGGGCAACACCTCGCAGCCCACCCTCGGCTCGATCGTCGAGGCGCTGCGCCACACCGAGCGCGACACCGGGCTCGACGTCGACGTGATCCGCGAGGTCTCGAACTACTGGGAGGCGGTGCGCGGGCAATACGCGGCATTTGAATCGGGCATGCAGGCCCCCGCGTCGGAGGTCTACCTGCACGAGATGCCGGGCGGGCAGTTCACCAACCTCAAGGCGCAGGCGCGCTCGCTGGGGCTGGAAGAGCGCTGGCACGAGGTCGCCAAGACCTATGCCGACGTCAACATGATGTTCGGCGACATCGTCAAGGTGACCCCGTCCTCGAAGGTCGTGGGCGACATGGCGTTGATGATGGTGAGCCAGGGGCTGACCCGCGCGCAGGTCGAGGATCCGAAGAGCGACGTCAGCTTCCCCGACTCGGTGATCGACATGATGCGCGGCAACCTCGGCCAGCCGCCGGGCGGCTTCCCCAAGGGGATCGTCAAGAAGGTGCTGAAGGGCGAGAAACCCAACACCGAGCGCCCCGGCAAGCATCTTGCCCCGGCCGACTTCGCCGCGCTGCGCGCCGAGCTGGCGGCGAAGTTCCCGGATGTCGAGTTCGACGACGAGGACTTCAACGGCTACCTGATGTACCCCAAGGTCTTCACCGACTACGTGGCGCGGCACGAGGATTACGGCCCCGTGCGCGTGCTGCCGACGCTGACCTACTTCTACGGCATGCAGCCCGGCGAGGAGATCACCGCCGAGATCGACCCCGGCAAGACGCTGGAGATCCGCCTGATCACCGTCGGCGACACACAGGACGACGGCGAGGTGCGGGTGTTCTTCGAACTGAACGGCCAGCCGCGCACGGTGCGCGTGCCCGACCGCAAGGCCAAGGCGGCGGGCGGCGCCAAGCCCAAGGCCGAGCCCGGCAACCCGAACCACATCGGCGCGCCGATGCCGGGCGTCGTGGCCACCATCGCGGTGCAGGCGGGCGCCAAGGTCAAGGAGGGCGATCTGCTCCTCACCATCGAGGCGATGAAGATGGAGACCGGCCTGCATGCCGAGCGCGACGCCACCGTCAAGGCCGTGCACGTGCTGCCCGGCGGCCAGATCGACGCCAAGGACCTGCTGATCGAGCTGGAGTGACCAACCGCGGGCCCCGGCCCGCCGAAACGGCAAGCAGAGGGGGCGCCGCCCCCTCTTCGCCTGCGGCGAATTCACCCCCGGGATATTTTCCCCTAGAAGAAATCCGGCGGGCCCGCGCCGCGTCTTCTCTTTGACAAATACGCCCACCGGAGGCGGTCCTCAGCGGGCCACCGAGACCAGTGTCGCGAGTATCTCGACCTCGCTGCGGCCTGACGCCTCGGCGATGGCCGAGAGACTCTCGTCCCCTGTGTCCACGGCGAATCCCGCCTGCGCCAGGGTGTCGGCCAGCTGGTCCGCCGGCACATCGGCAAGCGCGGCGACCTCAGACAGGCTGCCCGCAAGCAGCAGCTGGGCTGCGGCGAATTGCGGTGGCCCGCCCCGGCGCGCGGCCCCCTCTTGCGGCGACAGGGCCGGGACGAGGAAGGACGCCGCCATCGCCGCCGAGGCAGCCATGGAGAGCGCGAAGGCCGGCTTGCGTATGTAATTGCTCATCGGCCGCCAGTTCTTCCACAGGTGCAGCACGAAGGGCAGGATCAGCACCATGCTGAGCCACTCATGCATCCCGTGGAACCACCCCGAGTTCCAGTGGAAGAAAAGCGCGACTCCCGAGATCAGGGACACGAGGAAAAGCCCGGTGATGAGCGGCGTGGCGTAGCGATTGAGAAGACTCTTCATGGCTCGGCTGGCTCCGAAAGTGGCGAGACCGGCACCACACCCACGTGCGGCACCCAAGATCACACGGGACGCGGCCAGGTTTCCGTCGCGTTTCATTGCGATTTTTCGCGGTCCGAGAAATTTCCGGAAGAAAGGTCGTTTTTCCCCTTGCGGAGGTCCGCGGGAAACTCTAAATCGCCCACACCAACAAGGAAGCGGGCGTAGCTCAGGGGTAGAGCATTACCTTGCCAAGGTAAGGGTCGGGCGTTCGAATCGCCTCGCCCGCTCCAGTTGGACCTCCGGCGCAAGTCGGACCGGTGACAGGCCGGACGGGTTGAAAAACCCACATGATGAATGGTTTGCGGGCGTAGCTCAGGGGTAGAGCATTACCTTGCCAAGGTAAGGGTCGGGCGTTCGAATCGCCTCGCCCGCTCCATTCACCACCCTCCCTCGCGGAGGACAAAATCTCGGACATCGTGCAATCGACCGGCTGCGGGATCGCGCTGCCGGGATATTCGCATTTGCGCGGCGATTTCCGCCGCGGCCCTGCGGGCGACGGGCGACCCTGAAGGCCGCCCCGTACCGGCTCAGAACGCCTTGAAGGTCAGCGTGGTCAGCGTCCGCTCGATTCCCGGAACCATCAGGTTCTCGTTGATGAAGTGGCCCACGTCGGCACCCTCGGGGATGTAGAGCTTGAGCAGCAGGTCCCATTCGCCGGAGGTCGAGTAGAGCTCGGAGTGGATCTCCTTGAGCGCGATCTGGTCGGCCACCTCGTAGGTGGTGCCGGGCTTGCAGCGGATCTGGACGAAGACGCAGGTGGTCATGGCGGGGCCTTTCGATGATATGCGCGCAAGCTGTCACAGCGTTCCTGCCGCCGCAAGCGCGGGGCCGCACCGGCATGCGCGCGGGGCTTGGCGCGCGCCCTGCCCCGCCCTATAAGCCGCTGCGAGACATCGAGGAGTATGGTCCATGCGCAAGGCCGAGGTGAGCCGCAGCACTGCCGAGACAAAGATCGAGGTCAGCCTCGATCTCGACGGCACCGGCAGCTACGACATGAAGACCGGTGTGGGGTTCTTCGACCACATGCTGGACCAGCTGGCGCGGCATTCGCTGATCGACATGCACGTGCGCGCCGAGGGCGACCTGCACATCGACGACCACCACACCGTCGAGGACACCGGCATCGCCATCGGCCAGGCGCTGGCCAAGGCGCTCGGCGACAAGCGCGGCATCCGCCGCTATGGCTCCTGCCTGCTGCCGATGGACGACGCGCTGGTGCGCGCGGCGCTGGACCTGTCGGCGCGGCCCTTCCTCGTGTGGAAGGTGCAGCTGCCCACCGAGAAGATCGGCAGCTTCGATTGCGAGCTGGTGCGCGAGTTCTTCCAGGCGTTGGCGACCCATGGCGGCATCACCCTGCACATCGAGGCGATCGACGGGGTGAACTCGCATCACATCGTCGAGGCGGCGTTCAAGGCCGTGGCCCGTGCGCTGCGCGAGGCCGTGGAGCCCGACCCGCGCAAGCGGGACGCGATTCCCTCGACCAAGGGCGCGCTCTGACAGCGTCGACAGCGAGGGGCGCTGCCCCTCGCACTCCCCGGGATATTTGACCCTAGAAGAAACAGGGGCGGACCGGCCGCCCGGACAGGAGGCGAGATGCTGACGGCGATCATCGACTACGAAAGCGGCAACCTGCATTCCGCCGAGAAGGCCTTTCAGCGCATGGCGCGCGAGCTAGACGCCGGTGAGATCGTGGTAACCGACTCGCCCGAGGTGGTGGCACGGGCCGATCGGCTGGTGCTGCCCGGCGACGGGGCCTTCCCGGCCTGCGCCAGGGCGCTGCGCCAGTCCGGCTGCTTCGAGGCCATGGTCGAGGCGGTCACCGTGAAGGGCCGCCCCTTCCTCGGTATCTGCGTCGGCATGCAGCTCATGGCCCGCGTCGGTTTCGAGTACGAGGAGACGCCGGGCCTTGGCTGGGTCGATGGCGAGGTCGAAAAGATCCTGCCCGAGGACACCGCGCTGAAGGTGCCGCACATGGGCTGGAACGAGCTGGTCATCGACCGCGCCCACCCTGTGCTGGACGGGGTGAGCAGCGGCGATCACGCCTATTTCGTCCATTCCTACCAGATGCGCATGCTCAACCCCGACCACCGGCTGGCGCATGTGGACTACGGCGGCACGGTCACCGCGGTGGTCGGGCAAGGCACCATGCTGGGCTTCCAGTTCCACCCCGAAAAGAGCGCCGACACCGGCCTCAGGATGATCGGAAACTTCCTGACCTGGGCGCCCTGACAGCGACGCGCCGAGCTTCCGCTCTCGCAGGGGCAGCGCGCGCATTGCAAAGCGCGCCCCCGCGCGGCTATAGGGGGCCGTCACAGACTTTGCGGAGCCGCGCCATGATCCTCTACCCCGCCATCGACCTCAAGGACGGCAAGGCCGTGCGCCTGCTGCGCGGCGACATGGAGAAGGCCACGGTCTTCAATGACGATCCCGCGGCGCAGGCGATGGAGTTCGTCGAGGCGGGCTGCGACTGGCTGCACCTCGTCGATCTCAACGGTGCCTTCGCCGGCGAGCCGGTGAACGCGGCGGCGGTCGAGGCGATCCTCGCGCGCACCAAGGTGCCGGCGCAGCTCGGCGGCGGCATCCGCGACATGGCCACCATCGAGCGCTGGCTCGACAAGGGCCTCGCGCGGGTCATCCTCGGCACCGTGGCGGTCGAAAAGCCCGAGCTGGTGCGCGAGGCCGCGAGGGCCTTCCCCGGCAAGGTTGCCGTCGGCATCGACGCGCGCGACGGCCGCGTGGCGACCAAGGGCTGGGCCGAGGTGACCGACGTCGACGCGGTGGATCTGGCACGCAGCTTCGAGGACGACGGCGTCGCGGCGATCATCTACACCGACATCAACCGCGACGGTGCCATGCAGGGGCCGAACATCGAATACACCGCCGCCATGGCGCGCGCCGTTTCGATCCCGGTGATCGCCTCGGGCGGCGTGTCGAAGCTGGCGGACCTCATCGCGCTGCGCGACTGCGGCGCGCAGCTCAATGGCGCGATCTCGGGCCGGGCGCTTTACGATGGCGCCATCGATCTCAAAGAGGCGCTGGCCGCGCTCAAAGACTGAGCAACAGTCGAGCCGAATGTCAAAGGGCCGCCCCGGAGGCGGCCCTTTCTTCATTCCGGCGATCAGAGCGGCTCGGTGCGGTAGAGCTTCACCTTCAGGCTGCCATGCGCCACCGGCGCGCCGGTGGGCAGGAAACGCAGGCCGGTGGCCTTGGCCAGCCCCGGCTCGGTGGTGATGATGCCGACGCGCCAGCCCGCGAACCTCTCCTTCAGCACCGTGCCCAGCGAGGCGTGCAGCGCGTGCAGCGGGCCCTTCTCGCCAATCCGCGCGCCGTAGGGCGGGTTCACCATGACGAGGCCCGGCGGGCCGTCGGGGCGCTCCAGCTCGCTCACCGGGCGGCACGCGAAGCGGGTCCAGTCGGTGACCCCGGCGCGCGCGGCATTCTCGGTGGCAAAGCGCACAGCGCCCGCGTCGCGATCCGAGCCGTAGTAGAGCGAGCCGGGCGCGCGCAGCGGCTCCTGCCGTTTCAGCCCCTTGAGATCGGCGGGCGCGAACACCGCCAGCCGCTCGAAATCAAAGGCGCGCGCCCTGCCGGGCAACAGGCCGGCGGCAATCTCGGCGGCCTCGATCGGGAAGGTGCCGGAGCCGCACATCGGGTCGAGCACCGGCTCAACCCCGTCGTAGCCGCAGGCGCGCAGGAAGAGCGAGGCCAGCGTCTCGCGCATCGGCGCCTTGCTGACCGCCTGTTTCAGGCCGCGCCGGTGCAGCGGCTGGCCGGAGGTGTCGACGGAGAAGGAGACGATATTCTCTTCGATCCGGGCAAGGATGCGCACCCCGTCGTCGGCCAGCGGCGCGCCCAACTCCTCGGTGATCGCCCGCTCGATGCGCTCCTTCGCGGCACCGGCGTGGTAGATCTTCGACTTGCGGCTCAGTGCCTCGACCTTCACCGGCACGTCGGGCCGCAGGATGTCACCCCAGGGGAACTTGCGCGAGCGCTTGTCGAGCTGCGCGAGGTGCACCGCCGGGAAGCCGCCGATCCGGGCCAGCACCCGCGCCGCGCCGCGCAGTTCGAGGTTTGCGCGCGCCACCTCGGGCCAGCCGCCCTGGAACGACACGCCGCCCTGCTCGGGCTTCAGCGGGCCGAAGCCGAGCGACTTGGCCTCGGCAACCAGCACGGGCTCCAGCCCCGGCGCGCAGGCCAGGAAAATCTCGAATGTCTTGTCCATCACATGTCCCGTCAGAGCAGCTCGAGCACGCGCTCGGGCGGGCGGCCGATCATCGCGCGGGCACCGGAGATGGCGACCGGACGCTCGATCAGCTTGGGTGTCTCGGCCAGAGCGCGCAGCAGCGTCTCGTCGTCGCTGTCCCGGCTCAGGCCCGCCGCCTTGAACTCGGCTTCCTTGGTGCGGACCATCTCGATCGCCGGCACGCCGAGCGCGGCCTGCGCCGCCTTCAGCTCGTCGAAGGAAGGCGCGTCCTCGAGGTAGCGGCGCACCTCGGGCTCGACGCCGTTGTCCTGCAACAGCGCCAGCGCCTCGCGCGACTTGCTGCAGCGGGGGTTGTGCCAGAGGATCATGTCCAGTCCCCTCGGCCGGTACCGACCGCTTCCTCGACCGAAGCGAAGCCGTCCCGCGCCAGCAGCGCGTCCAGTCCCTCGGCGATGTCCTGCACCAGCGAGAGCCCGCCGAAGACCAGCGCGGTATAGACCTGCACCGCCGAGGCGCCGGCGCGGATTTTCTGGTAAGCCTGCTCGGCCGAGCCAATGCCCCCGACGCCGACCAGCGGCATCTGCCCATCCGTCAGCTCCGAGAGCCTTGCCAGCACGCGGGTGGATTTCTCGAACAGCGGCTGGCCGGACATGCCGCCCCCCTCCGACGCGAAGGGCGAGGAGAGCCCCTCGCGCGAGAGCGTGGTGTTGGTGGCGATCACCGCGTCGACCTTGCTGGCCATGGCGACCTCGGCCACGTCCTTGAGCCCCTGCTCATCGAGATCCGGCGCGATCTTGAGGAACACCGGGATGCGGTCATCGAGGTTCGCCCGCGCATCCATGACGCCGCCCAGCAGCGCCGCCAGCGCGTCCTTGCCCTGCAGGTCGCGCAGCCGCTCGGTGTTGGGCGAGCTGACGTTCACCGTGGCGAAATCGAGGTGCTCGCCGCAGCGCGCCAGCACCTTGGCGAAATCCGCCGCACGGTCCTCGCTGTCCTTGTTGGCGCCGAGGTTGAGCCCCAGCACCATGCCGCTCGGGCGTTGGACAAGGCGCTGCGCGACCACCTCCATGCCCTCGTTGTTGAAGCCGAAGCGGTTGATCGCGGCCCGGTCCTCGGTCAGGCGGAAGAGGCGCGGCTTGGGGTTGCCGGGCTGCGGGCGGGGCGTGACGGCCCCGACCTCGACGAAGCCGAAGCCCGCCCGCGACAACCCCTGCAGCGCCGAGGCGTTCTTGTCGAAGCCGGCGGCAAGCCCGATCGGGTTGGGCAGCGGAAGCCCTGCCAGTTCGCAGCGTAGCCGGTCCGAGGTGATCAGCCCCGGTGCCGGGGCAAGCCCCATCTTCAGCGCCATGATCGCCAGCCCGTGCGCCTGCTCGGGATCGACCTTGTGCAGAAGCGGCAGGCCCGCCTTCTCGAGGAATCTCATCATGCCAGATCGTCCGGGAACACATGTGCGCCGTCACTGCCGAGCGGCATCGGGCGCGACCATAGTAGCCCAGCCAGCGGCAGCGCGGAATAGAGATGCGGAAACAGCGCCCCGCCGCGCGACGGCTCCCAGGTGATCTTGTCACCGAGGGACTCCGCCTCGTAGCACAGGAGTTGAAGCCCCTCAGCCCCGGCGAAGTGCTTCGCCGCCGTCTCGCGCACCTGCTCGGCGGTAGAGAAATGGATGTAGCCATCGGCCACGTCGATCGGCGCACCGGCGGTCTCGCCCTGCGCCTGCAGCGCCGCCCATTCGTCGGCCCGGAGGATTTTGTAGATCAGCATGACCGGCTGATGCCGTGGAACCCCGTTCCGGTCAATCCCCGCAGTCAATGCACGTTGAGCAAATCCGCGCTCAGAGCCAGCGTCCGCAATGCCTCTGGATGCGCGGGATGATCACCCAGACCATCGAGAAGACCATGATCGGCACGAGCAGAAGATTGCGCTGCCAGAGCGACCATTCCGCAGTGAGCGGCCCGATCAGATAGGCCAGCAGGGTGACAAACGGGTAGACCGCGCAGAATACGAAGAGGGCGAAGCGCAGGCGGGACGGCACCCGCGGCGTAGCTGTCGTGGCAGACATGGGAGGTCTCTTTATAGGAACGGAACGTATCGTTCTCATAAGAGCTGGCCGCCTCTCCTGTAAAGGGCTATGCGGGAGGGGCGTTCCCCTTTCTTCACCTGATCCGGACCCGATGACCGAAAAACGAGCTTCCATCGGCGCGCGCCGCAACCCCGAGACCGAAACCGCGATTCTGGACGCCGCTGCGGAGATCCTCGCCGAGAGCGGCATCTCCGGGCTGCGAATGGAGGCCGTGGCCAAACGCGCCCGCGCCGGAAAGGCCACGCTCTACCGCTGGTGGCCCACGCGCGGCGCCCTGTTGCTGGCGCTCTACAGGCGCCGCAAGCCGGTGGCGGCCTACCCCGACACCGGCACGCTCGAGGGCGACCTGACCGCCGTCTTCGCCCAGGTCTTCGCGCATTGGCATGGCGAGACCGGGCAAATCTTCCGATCGATCATCGCCGCCGCCCAGGCCGAGCCCGATGTGGCAGAGGCGCTGGCGGAGTTCCGGGAAGAGCGCCTTGCGGGCCTTCGGGAGGTCGTCGCCCGCGCCGGAGTCCGCGGCGAACTTGCCCCGGACGCTGTGCCCGCCCGGCTGGCCGAGGCGGTGATCGCGATGCTCTGGTACAAATTGCTCTCGGGCGGACTAGGCGACGACCCCCGGGCACTTGCCCGTCTTCTGTGCCAAGGCTGGAGCGCCATGAAAACTTCACCCGACGTGCTTTGACACAAAGGAATTGTCGTTGCAGGATCGGAAGATAAGAAAAACCCGACAGAGAGGATTCCCGATGTCGCTTCGCCTTCTGACCGGCGCTGCCGCCCTCGCCCTGACCGCAGGCACCGCCAGCGCGGACTATGCGATCACCATCCTGCACACCAACGACTTCCATGCGCGCTTCGAGCCGATCAGCAAGTACGACTCGACCTGCGGCGAAGAGGACAATGCCGCGGGCGAGTGTTTCGGCGGCTCGCCGCGCCTGCAGACCGCCATCACCGAGGCCAAGGAGCGCGCCGGCAACTACCTGCTGGTGGACGGCGGCGACCAGTTCCAGGGCACGCTCTTCTACACCTACTACAAGGGCAAGCTGGCCGCCGAGATGATGAACCAGATGGGCTACGACGCGATGACCGTCGGCAACCACGAGTTCGACGACGGCCCCGAGGTGCTGCGCGGCTTCGTCGATTCCGTGAACTTCCCGGTGCTCATGTCCAACGCCGACCTCACGGGCGAGGGCCTGCTGAAGGGCGCGATCAAGAAATCCACCATCATCGAGAAGGACGGCCAGAAAATCGGCCTCATCGGCCTCACCCCGGTCGATACCGACGAGCTGTCGAGCCCCGGCAAGAACGTGGTCTTCACCGATCCGGTGGGCTCGGTGCAGGCCGAGGTGGACGCGCTGACCGCCGAGGGCGTGAACAAGATCATCGTGCTGTCGCACTCGGGCTACAACGTCGACCTCAAGGTCGCCGAGGAGACCACCGGCGTCGACGTGATCGTCGGCGGCCATTCGAACACGCTGCTCGGCGACATGGATGGCGCCGCGGGCCCCTACCCCACGATGGTCAAGGACACCGCCATCGTCTCGGCCTATGCCTACGGCAAGTTCCTCGGCGAGCTGAACGTCACCTTCGACGACGAGGGCAACATCACCGAGGCCTCGGGCGCGCCGCTGATCATGGATGCCGCCGTGACCGAGGATGCCGCCACCAAGGACCGCATCATCGAGGCCGCCAAGCCGCTCGACGAGATCCGCAACAAGGTGATCGGCGAGTCGACCGCCGAGATCAACGGCAGCCGCGACATGTGCCGCGCCGAGGAATGCCCGATGGGCAACCTCGTGGCCGACGCCATGCTCGACCGGGTCAAGGACCAGGGCGTCGAGATCGCGATCACCAACGGCGGCGGGCTGCGCGCCTCGATCGACGCGGGCGAGGTCACCATGGGCGAGGTGCTCACCGTGCTGCCCTTCCAGAACACGCTCTCGACCTTCCAGGTCACCGGCGCGGTGATCAAGGAGGCGCTTGAGAACGGCGTGAGCCAGATGGAAGAGGGCGGCGGCCGCTTCCCGCAGGTCTCGGGGATCAGCTTCACCGTCACCCCCGCGGCCGAGGTCGGCAGCCGCATCTCCGACGTGATGGTCGGCGACGCCGCGCTCGACGAGGCGAAGACCTACGGCGTCGTGTCGAACAACTTCGTGCGCAACGGCGGCGACGGCTATGCGATGTTCACCACCGCCAAGCAGGCTTATGACTTCGGTCCCGACCTTGCCGACGTGGCGGCCGAGTTCATCGCGGCAGGCACCCCCTACGAGCCCTATACCGACGGCCGGATCACCATCGCCGAGTGAGCCGCCCGCCGGGCGACAGGACGCGGGGGCGTGCCGGCAACGGCGCGCCCCCTTCGCATTCCCGCCGGTTGCCGCAACATCCTCTTCCCCCCGCGGAAATTCCGCACTATCAGGACCCCATGCTGAAGACGCGCATCATCCCCTGCCTCGACGTGGCCGATGGCCGCGTGGTCAAGGGCGTCAACTTCGTCGACCTGCGCGATGCGGGCGACCCGGTCGACGCCGCCCGAGCCTATGACGCCGCCGGCGCCGACGAGATCTGCTTCCTCGACATCCACGCCACGCATGAAAACCGCGGCACGATGTTCGACGTGGTGACCCGCACCGCCGAGCAATGCTTCATCCCGCTCACCGTGGGCGGGGGCGTGCGCACCGTCGCCGACGTGCGGGCGTTGCTGCTGGCCGGGGCCGACAAGGTCTCGTTCAACTCCGCCGCCGTGGCCAATCCCGACGTGGTTGCCGAGGCCGCCGACCATTTCGGCAGCCAGTGCATCGTCTGCGCCATCGACGCCAAGACCGTCGAGCCGGGCCGCTGGGAGATCTTCACCCACGGCGGCCGCCGCGCCACCGGCATCGACGCGGTCGAGTTCGCCATCACCATGGCGCGCAAGGGCGCGGGGGAAATCCTGCTGACCTCGATGGACCGCGACGGCACCAAGGCGGGCTTCAACCTGCCGCTGACCCGCGCCATCGCCGACGCGGTGCCGATCCCGGTGATCGCCTCGGGCGGCGTCGGCACGCTCGATCACCTGGTCGAGGGCGTGACCGAGGGCCATGCCTCGGCGGTGCTCGCCGCCTCCATCTTCCACTTCGGCACCTACACCATCGCCGAGGCCAAGGCCCACATGGCCGCCGCCGGCGTTCCCGTGAGGCTCTGAGATGACCGAGATGACGCTCGAAAAGCTCGAAGAGATCGTCGCGACCCGCGCCGCCGCCTCGCCCGACGAGAGCTGGACCGCCAAGCTGCTCGCCAAGGGCCCCGAGAAATGCGCCGAGAAATTCGGCGAGGAAGCCATCGAGGCGATCATCGAGGCGGTGAAAGGCGACCGCGAGAAGCTCGCCTCCGAGGCCGCCGACGTGCTCTTCCACTTCCTCGTGATGCTGCGCGCGCGCGATCTGCCGCTGACGGATGTCATGGCCGAGCTTGAGCGCCGCCAGGGCCGCTCCGGCATCGCCGAGAAGGCCGCGCGCCCCAAGGGCTGACCGGCGACAGGGGGCGCTGCCCCCTCGCCACTGCGCGGCTCACCCCCGGCGTATTTTTCAAGAGAAGAAGACGGGACGCACAGGCGGCGCACCCGTCTGATCGCTGCGGGGCCCGCGCTTTCTTCTAGGCTCAAATATCCCGGGGGAGACGCGCGCAGCGCGGCGGGGGCGGAGCCCCCTGACCCGCGCCCCGAACGCGCCCGCAAAGGATCAGCCGCCGATCACCTCGGCCAGCGGCATGCCGGCGCCCAGAAGCCGCTCGTATTCGATCTTGGTGCAGCGGTCCTGCACCACGTCGATGCCCTTGGCCGCCGCCCGCGCCGCGGCCTCGGCATGGGTCACGCCCAGCTGCATCCAGATGGTGCGCAACTGCGGCAGGTGCGACAAGGCCGCGCCGACCACCGAGGGCACCGCGTCGTGGCGGCGGAAGATGTCGACCATGTCCACCGGCGCGTCGATCTCGGAGAGCCCCGCGCGGAACTCCTCGCCGAACAGCGTCTGCCCCACATGCGCCGGGTTCACCGGGATGATCCGGTAGCCGCGCTGGTAGAGGAAGCGCGAGACGTAGTGGCTTGGCCGCACCGGATTTGTGGAGATGCCGACAACGGCGATGACCCGGGTCCGGGTCAGGATGTCTTTCAGGAAAGCGTCAGAGTAGCTCATGGTGTCAGCCTGTCACAGCGCCGCGGGAAGAGGAAGCCACCGCGCGGCCTCCCGCAGGGGGACCCCACGGAAAGAAAAAGCGTCCGGGTAAAACCCGGACGCCAGTTACGGAACGAGGGACAGTGAAGGGGTCGCGGAGGTTCCAGTTCCGCGCCTCTGGATCAGAGATAGGCGAAAATGCCACAGAGTGAAGACCCCTCGCGATCATGTGATGAAAAAATCTTGACCTTCCTTGCGTCACGTGCTGGCGAGTCATTCCGCGGCGATCGCCTTCTCGCTCAGCATCTGCCACACCCGGTGCGGTGTGAAGGGCATGTCGGCCTGGCGAATCCCCCGCTCCCAGAGCGCATCCTGCACCGCGTTCGACACCGCCGCCATGGACCCGACGGTCCCGGCCTCGCCGCAGCCCTTCATCCCCATCGGGTTGCCGGTCGAGGGCACGGGCTCGACATCGAAGGCGATCCAGGGGGAATCCTTGGCGCGCGGCATCGCGTAATCCATGAAGGTCGCGGTCAGCAGCTGGCCGTCCTCGTCGTAGACCGTGTGCTCGGTCAGCGCCTGGCCGAGCCCCTGCACCACCCCGCCGTGCACCTGGCCCTCGGCCAGCATCGGGTTGATGAGATTGCCGAAATCGTCGACCACGGTGTATTTCACCACCTGCGTCACGCCGGTCTCGGGGTCGACCTCGACCTCGCAGAAATGCGCGCCGTTGGGGTAGGAGCGGGCGTCGATCGCGGTGCGGGCCGACCAGCTGAGCAGGTCCTCGCGGCCCTTCTCGCGGGCCAGCGCCGCGGCCTCGAGCATGGTCGGGTGCAGGTTCGAGCCATCCGCCCGGAACTGCTCGTCGTCGAATCGCACCTCGTCCGGGTCCACGCCCATCTCGCCGGCGAGGAACTCGGAGAAGCCGGCGATCATGTCGCGCACCGCGGTGAGCGTCACCGTCGCCTGCGTGGTCACCGAGCGCGAGCCCCCCGTGCCGCCGCCGCGCGGGATGAGGTCGCTGTCGCCCTGCACGAAGCCGATCTTCTCGACCGGGATGCCGGTCTGGTCCGACAGGAACTTGGCAAAGACCGTCTCGTGCCCCTGCCCGTTCGACTGGGTGCCGACGTAGATCACGGCGCCGCCGTCCTCGGTGAACTCGACCTTCACGTCTTCGGCCGGATCGCCGAGGATGCTCTCGATGTAGTAGCAGAGGCCCAGGCCGCGCAGCTTGCCCTGCGCCTCGGTGGCCGCCTTGCGCGCCGGGTAGCCTGCGATGTCGGCATCCGCCTCGGCATGGGCCAGCACGCGGGAGAAATCGCCGACGTCGTAATTCTCGCCGGTCACCGTCTTGTAGGGAAACTCCTGCACGAAGTTGATCCGGCGCAGCTCGCTGGGATCGACGCCGAGCTCGCGCGCGGCGCGGTCCATGATCCGCTCGAGCGTGTAGATCGCCTCGGGGCGGCCGGCGCCGCGGTAGGCGTCGACCTGCGTGGTGTTGGTGTAGAAGCCCTCGACCCGCATGTAGGCGGCCTTGATGTCATAGGTGCCGGTCAGCACCTTGGCATAGAGCGCGGTCTGGATCGCCTGCCCGAAGTTCGAATTGTAGGCGCCGAGGTTGCAGCGGGTGTGGTTGCGGTAGCCGAGGATGCGGTTGTCTTCATCGAAAGCCAGCTCGGCCAGCGTCACAAGATCGCGCCCCGCGTGGTCCGAGAGCATCGCCTCGGTGCGGTCCGACATCCAGCGCACCGGCCGACCCAGCTCCTTCGCGGCGAAGGCGATGGCGAAATACTCGGGGTAGCCCGGAGCCTTCATCCCGAAGCCGCCGCCAACGTCGGGGTTGGTCACCCGGATCTGCTCGACCGGCAGGCCGAAGGCTTGCGCCAGCTCGGATTTGAAGCCCCAGACGCCCTGCCCGTTGAAGGCGACGTGCAGCTTCTCGCCGTCCCATTCGGCATAGGCGCCGCGCGGCTCCATGGCGTTGACGATGACCCGGTTGTCGCCGACCTCGAGGCTGACCACCTTGGCGGCGGCGGCAAAGGCCGCGTCGGTCTCGGCCTCGTTGCCGAGCCCGTAGTCGAAGGCGCGGTTGTCCGGTGCCTCGGGGTGGATCGCCTCGCCGCCCGCTTCCAGCGCCATGTTCACCGGCAGTTCGTCGAAATCGAAGACAATCGCCTCGGCCGCATCCTTGGCTTCGATCATGGAGTCGGCGACGATCAGCGCCACCGGCTCGCCGACATGGCGCACCCGGTCCTTGGCCAGCATCGGACGCAGCGGATCGGCGGCCTTGCTGCCGTCGCGGTTCTTGATCACGGTGCCATCCATAGAGATGTCCATGCCGGCGGCGACCAGGTCATCAACCGTTGCCACCATGTGGACACCCGGCATCTCGCGGGCATCCGTCACGTCCAGCTTGGCAATCGTGGCATGGGCCACGGGCGAGCGCAGCACATAGGCATGCAGCGCCCCCTCCGGCGCGATATCATCGACGTAGCGGCCATGCCCGGTCAGGAAGCGCACGTCCTCGCTGCGTTTGAACGACTGGCTCTTGCCGAATTTTTCCATCTGGCTGGTCCTCCCGCGACTGCATATTTGCCGCGACTGTAGAGGCCGCAGCAGCAGAGTCCAGCGCCCGAGACTGTGATCTCAGTCTTGATTTTCGATTTCCACCACTCTGCGTACGCCGTAACCGTTGAAGCCGGTAACGAGCGCGCGGGAATAGGCCCCCATGCCCTCGAACAGCAGAAAGTCGCCCTCGGCAAGAGCGCCCGGCAACGGCAGGGTTTCGGGCAGGCGGTCGATGCTGTCGCAGGTCGGGCCAAAGACCACGCGGCGGATCTTGGGCCCGCCAAGCTCCGTGCCGCAGCGGCGCACCGCCCGCACCCGGTCCATCGGCGCGATGTCTCGCCATTCGGCCAGCCCGCCGTAGACCCCGTCGTTGAGGAACACCGCCTCGTCATGCACGCCCTTCACCCGCACCGCCAGCGTCAGCGCCTCGGCGGCCAGCGCCCGCCCCGGCTCGCAGACCAGCTGCGGCGGGATGTCGAATGCACCGAAGGTGGTGTCCCGGATGATGTCGAAGATGGCCTGCAGGTTCGGCCTGCCCGCATCGCGGTGCGCGGGGAACCCGCCGCCGACGTTGAGACGATGCAGCATGACGCCCGCCGAGCGGGCGACCGCCGCGGCCTCGACGATGTAGCGTGCCCAGGGCTCGGGGCTGGCGCATTGCGTGCCGGGGTGGAAGGTGATCGACGGGACAAATCCCATCGCGGCGACCCGCCGAAGAAGCGCCACTGCCTGCTCGGGCGTGGCCCCAAACTTCGCGCCGAAATCATAGGCCGCACCTGCCACCGGCAGCTTGAGGCGCACCGCGATCTCGGTGCCTTCTTGCAGCCCGGCCAGCTTTTCGAGTTCCGCCATTCTGTCGACCGACCAGGACAGGCAGCCAGCTTCGCGCCCCGCCGCGACCTCTGCCGCCGAGCGCACCGGGTTGTGATAGTGGAGCGCCGCCCCCGGCGCCTCGGCCCGAACCAGCGTCATCTCGGCGGGCGAGGCGACATCGAAGGCGGTGACCCCGGCCGCGTGCAGGGCGCTGATCATCTCTGGCGCCGGGTTGGCCTTGACCGCGTAGGTCACAAGGCCGGGAAACCCCTCGAGGAACTCGCGCGCCACCTCCATCAGCCGTGCGCGGTGGAAGAAGAACACCGGCTCGTCGGGGGCATTGGCCGCGAGCCAGGCCTCCGGCGTCGGGGAAAGGGTCGGATCGAGCCGCATCGGTCACTGCCTCCTGTCGGTTTTCTTTCAGCATGGCGCAGAAAACGCTCGGATCCGCTCGGCAGTTGGCACAGAATGTCAGGTGTGATGAGGCAAATTGACGATAAATCTCTACAGATCGACGAAACAGATCGCCAGCTCGTCGCCCTGCTCGAGGCGGACGCCCGGCTGCCGGTGGCGGATCTTGCCCGCAAGCTTGGGCTGGCGCGCACCACGGTGCAGGCGCGCATCGACCGGCTGCTGGCCCGCGGCATCATCGCCGGTTTCACCCTGCGCCGCGGCGCCGCGCTGAGGGCACCGATCCGCGCCACGGTGCTGGTCTGCATCGAGCCGCGCAGTCAGCCAGAGGTGCTGGCACGTCTGCGCCAGATGCCCGCGGTCGAGGCCGCGCATACGACCTCGGGTCGGGTCGATCTTCTGGTCCAGGTCAGCGCCCGCAGCACCGAGGAACTCGATGCCACGCTCGACAGGATCGCCGAGGCGCGCGGGGTGAAGAGCTCGGAGAGCCTGATCCACCTCAGCACGAAGCTGAGCCGGTCGAGCTGAGCCTCAGAAGAAACTCTGCGGGTCGATGTCGATCGCCATGCGCAGCTCGCCCCTCAGGCGGAACTGCCCGGCCCATTCCGCCAGCGCCGCCTGCAGCGCCACGCCCTTCGGCGCCTTGACCAGCAGCCGCACCCGGTGCCGGCCGCGCACGCGGGCGATCGGCGCCGGTGCCGGCCCGTAGACCTGCGCGCCGATGCGCCGCAGCGGTCCGTCCTGCCGCGCCATGGCGGAGCCCAGATCGAAGACCTCCTGCACCTCGGTCGAGGACAGGATCACCCCCGCGAGCCGGCCATAGGGCGGCATCCCCGCCATGCGACGCTCGTCCGCCTCGGCCTTCCAGAAGCCCTCCTCGTCACCCGAGAGGATCGCGCGGATCACCGGGTGCTCGGGCTGGAAGGTCTGCAGAAGCGCCGTGCCCGGCTTCTCGGCCCGCCCGGCGCGCCCCGCCACCTGCCGCATCAGCTGGAACGTCCGCTCGGCCGCCCGCAGGTCCGACCCCTGCAGGCCGAGATCGGCGTCGATCACCCCCACCAGCGTCAGGTTGGGGAAGTTGTGCCCCTTGGCCACCAGCTGCGTGCCGATGACGATGTCCGCTCCACCCATGGCGATCTTCTCGATTTCCGCCTTGAGCTGCCGCGCCGAGCCGAAGAGGTCCGACGACAGCACCGCCAGCCGCGCATCGGGAAAGACCTCCGCCGCCTCCTCGGCCAGCCGCTCGACCCCCGGCCCCACCGCGGCCAGCTTGCCCTCGACCTCGCAGGACGGGCATTTCTCGGGCTTGGCGGTGCTCTCGCCGCATTGATGGCAGATCAGCCGCTGCTGGAAGCGGTGCTCGACCATGCGCGCGTCGCAATGCGGGCAGGCGATCTGGTGGCCGCAGGCGCGGCAGATGGTGACCGGCGCATAGCCGCGCCGGTTGAGGAACAGCAGTGACTGCTCGCCCTGCGCAATCCGCCGCTTCACCGCCGCCTGCAGCGAGGGCGAGATCCAGCGGCTGCCGGGCAGGTCCTCGCCGCGCATGTCGAGCGCCCGCATCTGCGGCATCACCGCCGGGCCGAAGCGCGACACCAGATCGAGCCGCTGGTACTTGCCCGCGTCGGCATTGGCCCAGCTCTCCAGCGAGGGCGTCGCCGAGGCCAGCACCACCCGCCCCGAGCAGATCGAGGCGCGCAGCACGGCCATGTCGCGGGCGTTGTAGAGCACACCCTCCTCCTGCTTGTAGGAGGTGTCGTGCTCTTCATCGACCACCGTCAGCCCAAGGTCGCGGAACGGCAGGAAAAGCGCCGAGCGCGCCCCCACCACCAGCTGCGCGCCGCCCTCGGCCACCTGCCGCCAGACCCGCCGACGCTCGGTCACCGTGACGCCCGAGTGCCACTCGGCGGGCCGCGCCCCGAAGCGCGCCTCGACTCGGGTCAGGAACTCGGAGGTCAGCGCGATCTCGGGCAGCAGCACCAGCGCCTGCCGGCCCTTGCGCAGGCATTCGGCGACCGCCTCGAGGTAGACCTCGGTCTTGCCTGAACCGGTCACGCCCTTGAGCAGCACCGTGCCGTATTTCCCCGACCGAACCCCCTCGCGCAGCACCTCGGCCGCCGCGGACTGATCCTCGGTCAGGGTCTTGCCGCCGTGGTCCGGGTCGAGCCGGAAGAAGGGCGTATCGCGCGGCGCCTCCTCCTCGCGCACCGCCCCCTGCTTGGCCAGCCCCTTGACCACCGAGGAGGTCACCCCGGCGGCATCGGCCAGCTCCTTCAGCGTCAGCGAGAGCCCGCCCATCTCGTCCAGCACCTCCAGAACCCGGCGGCGCGCGTCGGTCATCCGGTCGGGCTCGGCCTCGCCCTTGCGGTAGATCTTGCGCATCGCCGGCCCGTCTCCGAGCCCCGGCGCGCGGGTGGCAAGGCGCAGCATGGCGGTGCGCGGGGTCAGCGTGTAATCGGCGGAGCGTTCGAGGAACTCGCGCAGCTCGGCGCGCATCGGCGGCGCGTCGAGCATGCGGAAGGCGGCGCGCACCTTGGCCGGATCGAAGCCGCCCTGCCCCGCCCCCCAGACCACGCCCAGCACCTTGCGCGGCCCGAGCGGCACCTCGACATAGGCGCCCTGCGGACAGCCGCCCGCCGGTGCCTTGTAGTCCAGCAGCCGATCGAGCGGCTGCGTGGTCAGCACCGAGATCAGCGTGCCTTCGTCGTAGAAATCATCCATTGAGGGCAGGTCCGTTAGCGCTATTTCCAAGGGGGTTCCCGCCCCTCTCTGCATGAGGTAAGACAGGCGCGACCGAATGCCAAGCCAAGCCTGGAGGGCTTACCGAGATGAAATTCTTTGTCGATACCGCCGACGTGGACGCAATCCGCGAGCTTCATGAGCTCGGCATGGTGGATGGCGTCACCACCAACCCCTCGCTGATCGCCAAGTCTGGCCGTGACATCCTCGAGGTCACCAAGGAAATCTGCGACATGGTGCCGGGCCCGGTCTCGGCCGAGGTGGTCGCCACCGAAGCCGAAGCCATGATCACCGAAGGCCGCAAGCTGGCCGAGATCGCGCCGAACATCGCCGTGAAGGTGCCGCTGACCTGGGACGGCCTCAAGGCCTGCAAGGTGCTCTCGGAAGAGGGCAACATGGTCAACGTGACGCTCTGCTTCTCGGCCAACCAGGCGCTGCTCGCCGCCAAGGCCGGCGCGACCTTCATCTCGCCGTTCATCGGCCGCCTTGATGACCTGAACCTCGACGGGCTGCAGTTGATCGCCGACATCCGTCAGATCTACGACAACTATGGCTACGAGACGCAGGTGCTCGCCGCCTCGATCCGCTCGGCCAACCACATGTCGGATTGCGCCAAGATCGGTGCCGACGTCTGCACCGCGCCGCCGTCGGTGATCAAGGCGATGGCGAACCACGTGCTGACCGACAAGGGCCTTGCCGCCTTCTTGGTCGACGCGGAAAAGGCCGGCATCAAGATCGTCTGATCCGAGCCGCCGTGATGCACGAAAGGCCCGCCCCGAAAGAGGCGGGCCTTTTTGCAGCGCGGGCGCGACCGGCACGCCCCTTCCCCGGCGCCGCGCCCGCCACGGCCGCCGGAGGTGCGTATTTTGAAAGAGAAGAAGGGCGAGGCGGTGCACCCCGCCCCCGGCGGCTGTTGTCGTGGAGGGACTATGGCAGGCCGGGCGCGGGGCTTCTCCTCTTGCGGTCATCGGCTCGCAAGCCTGTACCGCAGGTCCAGAGTGCCGCAGAAGCGGTTAACCCAAGGTTACCGACCACGGAAGATCGCGCCGCGCCCGCCGCTTCTTCTCTTTGCAAATACGCAAACCCCGCCCTCGGGGTCAGCGCAGGTCTCAGAGGTTGGGCTCGCCCTGCAAGCCCAGCAGCTTGCGGAAGCCGGTCCAGTAGCCCGGCAGCCGCGGCGGCTGCGACAGCCCCTCCAGCGCCTCCTCGGCAAAGCGCGGCATGGCGCGCGGCGCGAAGTCGCGCCCCCAATCGAGATAGGCGTCGGCATGCTCGGGGCGCAGTCGGCAGGCCGAGCCGACGAGGCCGACCAGCGTCTCGGGGGCCGAGTACCACTCGTCCTGAATGCCGGTGACCTTGGATTTCATCAGCGGGCCGATCCAGCGCATCAGGCGCTTTTCGGAGAATTGCAGCAGCAGCTCACCCATTTCCTCGCGGCTGTAGCCGATCAGCGGCGGGAAGGTGTCGAAGAAGATCGCCTGCCCGTCGACCACCGCGAAGTTGCGGATCGACGGATGGAAGCCAACCCGGCCGTCGATCTGGTCGGCGTTGTTCCAGAACTGCGCGATCACCTGCCCGGCGCTTTCCATCATCGCCAGCGTCGCGGCCAGGTCCTCGCGCTGCATGCGCGGGCGCATCAGCGCGCTTTCGGGCAGCGCCTCCTGCAGGATCACCGGCACCCGGCCCTGATCGGTCTGCATCAGCAGGAACTCGGTCTGCGGCAGCGGCACACCGGTTTGCTCGAGCGCGGCAACATAGGCGTCATGGGCCCGCGCCAACCGCTCCAGCGCCGCACCGTCAGGCAGGCCGCGGTAGACCTTCACCACCTTGTCGGCGAACGGCCCGTCCGCCGGTCGGAAGGGCGCGCAGAAATACCCAAGGCGCGAGATCGGCTGGCCCTGGCCCTGCTGGTGGCGGCGGATCGTCTCGGCAAGGGCGGCGTGATCGGTCATGGCAAATCTCCTGTTGCCGCCCGCTTTACCCGTTTGCCAGCGCCTCCGCCACCTCTGCGGTCAGCGCGGCGATCTCGGCGCGGGCCGGGGTCTTGCGGCCCTCGGCGGCACCCTGTCCGCGACCGAAGGCCTCGGCATAGCCGACGCGGTTGGCAAGCTGCGCGGCAGCGATGGGCACGTCCATGGCCTGCACCGCCTCGGCGATCTCGCCCGAGAGTCGCGTACCGGGCCGGGTGCGGTTGAGCACCACGAGCGCCGAGCGATTCTCGCGCCGGGCCAGATCCAGAACGCCTTCGGTGGCCCAAAGATCGAGGTGGCTCATCGAGACCGGCACCACGACCAGATCGGCAGCGCGCAGCGCCGGGCGCAGATCGCTGTCGGCCTTGGGCGGCGTGTCGACGATCACCACGTCGTGGCTCGCCGCCAGCTTGCGGCACTCGTAGGTCACACCCCAGGCCGAGGATGTGGCGAATTCGAGCCCGCCAGCAGCCTCGGGGTCACGCTCGAGCCGGGTCATGAACCAGCGCCCGAGGCTGCCCTGCGGGTCGATGTCCACCAACGCCACGGATTTTCCCTGCGCCACGAAGCCGATCGCGAGATTGGCCGAGAGCGTGGTCTTGCCCGAGCCGCCCTTCTGCTGCGCGACGGTGATCACCGATCCGGTCATGAAACTCCCCCTTTTGCGGCGCTCCTGGCCCCCGCCGGGCCCAGTTTGCACCTGCAGCATATCCGAACGCCGCAAGCCGTCCAGTGGACAGATGACCCGGCGTCCGCACCGATCCGAGAAACTCCGCCGCGATGCCTGTCCAGCAAAAGTTCACCTTGTCTTAACCACGTTTCCCCGAGGCTGGCGGACGGGAGGCTGATCATGCGGCTGTTTCGGGTTGCGCTTGCCTGCGCCCTGCTTGTACCGGGCGTGCCGCCGGTTTCGGCCGGTGCCTGGCTCATGCCGGACGGCGTCGGCTTTGCCAGCAGCACCACGCGGCTCACCTGGCCGCAGGACAATGCCCTGCTCGGCTGGCGACAGCCCGAAGGGCGGTATGACACGCTTTATTTCGAGTATGGGCTTGGCCGGCGCCTCACCGCCGGCGCCGACCTGGGGCGATCGATCTCGGGCGGCGGCAAGATGCTGGCCTTTCTGCGCCTGCCGCTCAAGGACGACGGCGCTCTGCGGGCGTCGGCCGAGCTCGGGCTGGGCCGGATCGACGGCGCGCAGGCGCTCCGGCCGGGTCTGTCGCTGGGGCTGGGCGGCGCGCAGGGGTGGCTCAACGCCGATCTGCTGTTCGAGATGCGCGGCGACGCGGGCACGGATTACAAGCTCGACCTCACGTTGGGCCTGCGCCTGCCGCGCAAGCTGCGGATGATCCTGCAACTGCAAACCGGCGTCCAGCAGGGCGATCCGCCCTTCGCGCGTTTCGCGCCGTCGCTGGTGGTCCCGCTCCATCCACGCATCCAGGCCGAGGTCGGGGCCAGCTGGGGCCTGTCGGGCGACGCCAGTGCCGGGCTTCTGTTGGGGCTCTGGACAGAGTTCTGACCGCAAACGGGCCGACACCCTTCGGCGCCGGCCTGCCGCTCACCAAACGACCGATGCCGATCAGTAATCCATGCGCACCATCATCGTCAGGTCTCCCATCATCGGCTCGGGCCAGACCACATGTACCTCGTCGCGCGCGCTGCCGCCCTCGGATGTGGCGTAGGGGGTGACGAACTTGCTGACGTTGCTCGCATCGCGGGGACGTGAGCGCAGAACGAGGCTCTGGACCTCGCGCGCCTGGCCACCAAAGGGCAGCTTGTTGTCCGTCTCCACCACCCAGGTGCTGGCGTGGCTGTTCTGCGCATGGCTCACCTGCAACGGGTTCTCGGTCTGCACCTCGACATTGTGGAAGGTGTTCGACTGCACGAAGATCCGCCGCATTGCGCCAAGGTTCAGCGGCGCAAAGGAGGTGTCCACCCGGTCTGCCCGCACGATGGTTCCTCCGACGCAACGGAAGAGGTTCCCCGACAGGTTCAGCCCGTTGACCATGTGGCCCGAGCCGTAGGGCTTCACCACGAGGAAGGAGAACCACTCGGCCACGTCGGAGCACAGCATCACGTTGCCGGTCACCGACAGGCCCGCGAAGCCGAAGCCGCCGGTGAAATCCGGCTCGGGCTCGCGCTCGTTGGTCCACTCGATGAAGCAGTTGTCGATGTAATTGCCGGTGATCGTGGTGTTGCAGGCGCGCAGGCAGAGCACGAGGCCCGCCGAACGGATACCCGCGCCGCTGTCGTCACCCTGGAAGAAGTGGTTGCCCGAGATCACCGCGTGCGCCCCCGAGATCACCGCGAAGTGGCGGAACTGCGAGGCGCGATTGTCGCGGATCTTCACGTCGTTGCCATTGGTGTTGATCGCCACCGACTGGCGGTTCTGCGTTTCCAGATCGCCCTCGGCGCTGAGGAACTGGTTGTGGTCGATCAGCATCCCCTGGCAACCGTCACCGGGCGAGGTGATGGCCCTGTGACCGGGACGATTGAACACGCAGTCGCGAATCACGTTGACCGTGCCCGCGGGCGGCAGCATCACGCCGCTCGCCAGCTCGGAGCACTGGAACTCCACGTCCTCGATCTCGAATTTTTCGAGCTTGGTGAACCCCGAGAAATCCAGAAGGTACCGGAAGCGCGTGAACGTGTAGGCTTGTGTGCCCACGGCGTCCGACAGCGGCTGCGACAGGGTGATCGTCGCGGCCCCCACGCTTTTCTCCTTCACGTAGATCTCGCGGCCCACCCCGGCCCCCGTCACCAGGCTGCCAACCTCGATGTTGGCGATGTTCGACACATTGGTCAGTTGCCACGGGTTCGAAGCAGAATAGGTTGCCGTGCCCGCGACGCTGACCGCGTCCCAGTCGCCGCCGCTCTCGGCGCGCAGCTGGCCATTGCGCAGGACGCGACGCTGGGAAAAGGTGTCGCGGTTGTTCACCGCCGCGCGCACGTCGAGCGGCGCGGTCAGCGACACCCGCCGTCCGCCAAGGTCGAAGCTCTCGTGGTCGGCATTGTTGAGCAGCGACTGAAGGCCCTTGGCAAGCGCCAGTTGCTCGTCACCAAAGGCCGCGACATAGGCCGGCAGATGGAAGTCCTTGGTCAGCGACAGAATCGCCGCGGCGGGCATGGTCACCTGCCCTTCGAAGCGCACAGGATTCTCCAGCGTCACGGAGTTCGCCAGATGATAGGTCCCGGCGGGCACGAGGATCTGCCGCCCGTCGGCGACCGCGTCGGCAGCCTCGAAGGCGGCACTGTCATCCGTGCTGCCATCCCCAAGCGCGCCATAGTCCCGCACATCGACGCGGGCCATCATGCCGCGCAGGAAGACCTCGGTCACATCCTCGATCCGCAGGTCGTCGATGCGCAGCACCCCGCCGGTGAGTCCGGTCAGATCCAGGCCGAAGTGGCCGTAGGTGGGCACCGTTCCCCAGACCAGGTCAACGCCGCCCCGCGCGCCGGTCCCGACGATGGCCGAAACCTCGACCACCTCGCCGTAGCTCGCCAGCGTTACCGAGGGCCCCTGCATCGGCAGCCCGGATACCTCGACATCGCTGCCGGTCCCAGCCCACCCGGCGATGCACACCGTCGGAAGGTTGCCCGACACCGCTTTCATCCGCGCGGTGATGCGCAGGTAGACCCCCGGCAGAATCGGCGTCTGCCCCATGTAGCGCAGCTTTTGCGTGGCCTCGGTTTTCTGCAGCTCGAGGCAGCCACCGAAATCGGCATCCGCCGGGACATAGGCCGCCGAGGCATCAGAGGCGTAGTTGTCCGATCCCGGTCGCCCGTCGCCCCGCGACCAGACAGCCAACCCCTCGGAAAATGGCGTGGGGGTCAGCACCACCCCGTCGGTCACCGCAATGTTCATGGCTTGCACCTCTGCTCTGAAACGCCTCGCGGGTTCGCGCCGACCCCACGGGAGACAGAGCTAGAGGGCAGAGGTTAACGCGCCCCGGCGGCACCGCGCGGCGGACCGTGCCGGGGCGCAACGGGACAGGTCGGGGTCACACAGGTCGGGGTCACACCGCGGCTCCGGGCATCTCGAGGATCCGCACGCCGGCAATGCGCCAGCGGCCGTCGATCTGCTCCATGCTATATTCGAGCAGGTGGGGCGCGCCCGCGGCATCGCTCACGTAAACGTTCTGCACCCAGAGACCGCCGCGCTCGAAAAGCTGGCCGAAGCGCACATCACCGGGGTTCCAGACCATCGGGAATCCGTCGCGCACCATCCGCCCGAAATTCTCCGGAGTGCCGAAAAGGCCCTGTATCCCGGGACTTGCGAAGCCGAAGGCCGTGGATTCATCCTCGGCCAGAAAGGCGTCCATCTGGCGCCGGATGGTCTCAGCAATCTCGGACTGCTGCGCCGCCGCAGGACCCGCGAGCGCAATGCCGATCGTCAGGACAGAAAGCAGATGCCGCATAAGAAAAACCTCCCCGGAATGCCCGGAGAGGTAGCTTTTCGTCATGATGCGTCAAGCGTCGGGCGGATCAGCCCAGCTCGCCCGCCAGCCCCTTGCGGATCAGCGCGGCGGTCTCGGCGACGCCGTAGAGCGCGATGAACCCGCCGAAGCGCGGCCCCTGGCTCTGGCCCAGCAGCACCTCGTAGAGCGCCTGGAACCATGCGCGCAGGTTCTCGAACCCGTGCTCCTTGCCGACCGAGAAGACCAAGGTCTGCAGCGCCTCGTCATCGACCGCGCCGTCGTAACCCTCGAGCTTGGCCGCAAGATCCTCCATCGCCGCCCGCTCCTGATCGGTGGGGGCGCGGAACTTCTTGGTGGGCTTCACGAAGTCGTTGAAGTAGCGCACCGCGAAACCGGCGGCGGCGTCGAGATCCGGGTGGGTCTTCGGCGCGGCGTCGGGCGCATAGCGGCGGATGAAGCCCCACATTACCTCCTTGTCCTCGGCACCGGCGGCCGAGGCGAGGTTGAGGAGCATTGAGAAGGGAACCACCATTTTCGATTCCGGCACGTCACCGCCGTGGATGTGCCACACCGGGTTGTTCAGCTGCGCCGCCGCGTCCTGGGTCGGATAGGCGCGGAGCTGCTGGTGGTACTCGTCCATCGCCTTGGGGATCACGTCCCACCACAGGCGCTTCGCGGTCTTCGGCTTCTGGAACATGAAGTAGGACAGCGACTCGGTCGAGGCATAGGTCAGCCACTCGTCGATCGACAGGCCATTGCCCTTGGACTTCGAGATCTTCTCGCCGTTCTCGTCGAGGAAAAGCTCGTAGGTGAAATGCTCGGGCGCGGGCACGCCGAGGGTGCGGCAGATGCCGTCGTAGATCGGTGTGTTGGTCGAGTGGTCCTTGCCATACATCTCGAAATCGACGCCGAGCGCGGCCCAACGGGCGCCGAAGTCGGGCTTCCATTGCAGCTTCACGTTGCCGCCGGTCACCGGCAGGGTCCATTCCTTGCCGTCGTCATCGTCGAAGGTGATGGTCCCCTCGGCGGCATCGACGTGCTTGACCGGCACGTAGAGCACGCGGCCGGTCTCGGGGTGGATCGGCAGGAAGATCGAGTAGGTCGACGCTCGCTCGTCGCGCAGCGATTTCAGCATGATCTTCATCAGGTCGTCGTAGCGTTCGCAGCAGCGCAGCAGAATCTCGTCGAACTGGCCGGACTTGTAGAAATCCGTCGCCGAATAGAACTCGTACTCGAACCCGAAGGTGTCGAGGAAGCGGCGCAGCATGGCGTTGTTGTGATGGCCGAAGCTCTCGAACTCCTCGAAGGGGTCCGGCACCGAGGTCAGCGGGCGCTGCAGGTTCTCTTGCAGCAGCTCCTGGTTCGGCACGTTCTCTGGCACCTTGCGCATGCCGTCCATGTCGTCCGAGAAGCAGATCAGCCGGGTCGGGATGTCCGAAATCACCTCGAAGGCGCGGCGGATCATCGTGGTCCGCGCAACCTCCCCAAACGTGCCGATATGCGGCAGGCCCGACGGCCCGTAGCCGGTCTCGAACAGCACGTAGCCCTTCTCGGGCGGCGTCTTCTCGTAGCGTTTCAGCACCCGGCGCGCCTCTTCAAAGGGCCAAGCCTTCGAGCTCATTGCTGCGTCGCGCAGTTCGGACATGTGAAACACTCCTTAGGGAAGAAACGCCCCCTTTCACGGGGCAGTGCGCCCGCGTCCTATTGCAGGCGGGGCACGGGGTCAATAAATTGCCGGTAGCATGATTTTTCCGGAGTATTCCAGTGCCCGAAGCCGCCCCGCACCCGCTGACGCCGCAAGACTGCCTTGTCGCGCTGATGATCGCCGTCTCGGCCTCGGACGAGAACATGCGCACTGCCGAACTGGTGAAGATCGAGTCCGCCGTCAACATGCTGCCGATCTTCAGCGACTATGACATCGACCGCATGCGCGTGATCACTGACCTCGTCTTCGACCTCTTCGAGCAGGAAGACGGTCTCGACGCGCTTTTCGGCCTGCTGCGTGACAACTTGCCCGAGCGCCTGAACGAGACCGCCTATGCGCTGGCCTGCGACGTGGCCGCCGCCGATGGCACGCTGCGCGAGGAAGAGCTGCGGTTGCTTGAGGAGATTCGCTACGAGCTCGACATTGACCGGTTGCACGCCGCTGCCATCGAGCGCGGCGCCCGCGCGCGCCACCTGCGCGCCTGAGCCACTGGCCGGGGTGTCCGGGGCGGATCAGTCCTGCCCGGACACCCCGGCCAGAGCTTAAGCTTAGGGCTCGACCGTCTCCACCAGCGCCGCGGTGCCGGACGAGGTCTGCATGGCTGGCGTCACGCTCGACACGGCCACGGTCTCGGGACCCTTGCCCTCTGGGAACATCGCTCCCCAGCGCCGGATCAGATCCTGCTGAAGCATCTTGGCGCGGGTGTTCCACTCCATCATTCCCGGCGGCCGTTCACGTTCCTCGATCGGGATCGCGTCGCGGCGGGGCACGTCGCCGCAGAAGATCGCAAAGACCAGCCCCTCGCCGCTCGGCAGGTCGACATAACCCGCGAGCCCGCTGACGAAATTGAGCGTGCCGGTCTTGGCGTGGACCTGCAGCTTCGCGTCCTTCACCGGACGGCCACGGTTGTCGAGCACGGTGATCGGCTTCATCAGCGGCTTCAGCTTCAATCGCCGCTCGGCGACCAGCACCGCCATGGCAACATCCGCCGCCGCCACGCGGCTGTCGCCGCCCAGCCCCGAGTGATCGGTCATCGCCACATGGGTCAACCCCATGCTGTCGCGCGCCCAGGCGTTCATCTCTTCGGCGGAATGCTTGATCGACAGCGCGTGACCCAGCCGCTTGCGCGTGGCGGTCAGCCCGACCAACTCGGCGGTGAGGTTGGTCGAGTATTTGAGCATTTCCTTCAGGACAACATGCAGCGGCTCGCTCTCGACGCGGCCGATGAAGTCCACGGTCTCGACGCCATGCTCGATCACCGGCTCGGGCAGTTGCAGCCCGCGCGAGCCTGCCAGCGCCTGGAACACCTCGCCGGCATAAAGCTCGGGCTTTCGCACCGGCAGCCAGCGCGAGCCGTCCTGGCCGAGCGCATGCTTCGCCACGCTCCACTCGTCTCGTCCGTTCAAGTCGGCGTAGGTGTAGATCGGTCCGTTTCGGTCGGCGACCTCCATATGCGCCATGCGCACCGCCTGACGTCCGGCCATCGAGGGCGCGTCCATGCTGACCTCGTAGCCCTCGCCCTTGCGCTCCCATTCGAAGCTGACACGGTTATAATTGAGGTTGATGCCCGCGACCGCAGGGTTGTAGGCCACATGCACCGGCTGCTCGGTGTCGATGACCGGCGCATAGGGCAGCACCCCGCCATCGACGATGAACCGCCCGGTGATCGACTTGATGCCGACCTCCTCGAGGTTGCGTGCGAGCTTGGCGAGCCCGTCGGTGTCCAGGGTCGGATCGCCGCCGCCGACCAGCACCAGATCGCCGCGCAGCTCGCCGCCGACGATCGCGCCGGTGGTCCAGAGCTCGGTCGAAAAGCGGTAGTCCGGCCCCAGCACGTCAAGCCCATAGGACGCGGTCAGCGATTTCGCGACGCTCGCGGGCGGCAAGCCAAGCGTTCCACGGTGGCTTTCCAGCAGCTGTCCGGTGGCGGCGCTCAACACCGCGAAGCCGACGATGCCATCCCCGAGCCGCGCCTTTGAGATCAGATCCTCGGGCGTATCGGGCGCTGGCGCGGCGGTCTTGTCGCCCCGCGCCTTGGGACGCAGCGAGCGATCCAGCGCCTCCGCGAAAGCCGGGGCGGCAGCAGAGGAAAGCCCCGTTGCAGCGAGCGAGAACAGGAAATGGCGACGAGAGAGTCCGCGGGTCATGGTGTCGATTTAACCGATGCGGCCAGAGCGCAGCAAGCGCCCAGAGCGGGGGACTACTTCACATTTGCGCCGGTTGTTCTCTGCGCTCATCTCCCTTGCCGCGCCCGCAGGGCAGTCGAGCTGAGGTCCGACATCGGCAGGTTGACGAAACACCAGCTTGGCGGCGTGCAGAGCGGCAGCAGCGGCGCGGCGCTGCTGGGCAGGCGCGCGTGACGAAAAACCGAGGCGGCGACCGACTCCCGGGCCGCGAGGCGGCTTCCGGGCCGGGCCAGCACGCCCACCGGCACGCGGCGCATGATCTCTTGCCAATCCTCCCAGCGGTGCAGCTGCGCAAGGTTGTCAGCGCCCATCAGCCAGACGAACCGCACGCCCGGATGGCGCCCCTGCAGCAGCTCCAGAGTGCGGGCGGTATGCCGGGTGCCCGCGAGTGCCTCGAAGCGGCTAACCATGACGCGCGGGTGCCGTATCAGCGCGCGCGCCGCGGAAATGCGCGTGTCGAGCGGTGCCGGTCCCTGCGATTTCAGCGGGTTGCCCGGGCTGACCAGCCAGATCACCCGGTCAAGCCGAAAGCGCTTCAGCGCCTCGAGCGTGATGCGGACGTGGCCTTCATGCGGCGGGTCGAACGATCCGCCGAGCAATCCGACCCTCTGCCCGGGAGCCACGTGAAACCCGGTCTCATGCGCAGTCCAGAGCATTGCGCGCCTTCCTTCAGGAATGAATGCCCAAAGACACAGGATTTCGCTCAGGGATCAACCGGATTTTTCGGCGCTGACCACGTGTCAAAGCGCGCCGGACGGTCCGGATCCCGCGAAACAAGGCATTTGCTTTCCCCCCTTGCGGTGCCATACACGCCCGCAAAGCTTTTTCACCGGAGGAACCGATGGCCAGCTATCAGTACGTCTACCACATGGACGGCGTCTCCAAGACCTATCCCGGCGGCAAGAAATGCTTCGAGAACATCCGTCTCAGCTTTCTTCCCGGGGTGAAAATCGGTGTCGTCGGCGTCAACGGCGCCGGTAAATCGACCCTGCTCCGCATCATGGCGGGCATCGACAAGGACTTCACCGGCGAGGCCTGGGCCGCCGAGGGCGCCAAGGTCGGCTACCTGCCGCAGGAACCCGAGCTCGATGCCTCGCTCGACGTGCGCGGCAACGTCATGCTCGGCGTCGCGGCCAAGAAGGCCAAGCTCGACCGGTTCAACGAACTGGCGATGAACTACAGCGACGAGACCGCCGACGAGATGGCGCAGCTGCAGGACGAAATCGATTCGCAGAACCTGTGGGATCTCGACAGCCAGATCGACGTCGCCATGGAAGCGCTGCGCTGCCCCCCCGACGAGGCGGATGTGACCACGCTTTCCGGCGGTGAAAAGCGCCGCGTGGCGCTCTGCAAGCTGCTGCTCGAAGCGCCCGAGATGCTGCTGCTCGACGAACCGACCAACCACCTCGACGCCGAGACCATCGCCTGGCTGCAGAACCACCTCATCGAGTACAAGGGCACGATCCTCTGCGTCACGCACGACCGGTACTTCCTCGATGACATCACCGGCTGGATCCTCGAGCTCGACCGCGGCCGCGGCATCCCCTACGAGGGCAACTACTCGAGCTGGCTGGAACAGAAGGCCAAGCGCCTCGCGCACGAAGCCCGCGAGGACAAGGCCAAGCAGAAGACCCTCGAGCGCGAACTCGAATGGATGCGCCAGGGCGCCAAGGCGCGTCAGGCCAAGTCGAAGGCCCGTATCGCGGCCTACGAGGAAATGGCAGGGCAGTCCGAGCGCGAGAAGGTCGGCAAGGCCCAGATCATCATCCCCAACGGCCCGCGCCTTGGCAGCAAGGTGATCGAGGTCGAGGGCCTGAAGAAGGCCATGGGCGACAAGCTCCTGATCGAGGATCTCGACTTCTCGCTGCCGCCGGGCGGCATCGTCGGCGTGATCGGCCCGAACGGCGCCGGCAAATCGACGCTGTTCAAGATGCTCACCGGGCAGGAACAGCCGGACGAGGGCTCGGTCACCTATGGTGACACGGTCAAGCTTTCCTACGTTGATCAGTCGCGCGACGATCTGGCCAGCGACGCCACGGTCTGGGAAGCGATCTCCGGCGGCGCCGAGATCATCCAGCTGGGTGACGCGCAGATCAACTCGCGCGCCTATTGCGGCGCCTTCAACTTCAAGGGCGGCGACCAGCAGAAGAAGGTCGGCCTGCTCTCGGGTGGTGAACGCAACCGCGTGCACATGGCGCGCCTTCTCAAGGAGGGCGGCAACGTCCTGCTGCTCGACGAACCGACCAACGACCTCGACGTGGAAACGCTCCGCGCCCTCGAGGACGCGCTTGTCGATTTCGCCGGCTGCGCGGTGGTCATCTCGCACGACCGCTTCTTCCTCGACCGGATCTGCACGCACATCCTCGCCTTCGAAGGTGAGGCGCATGTGGAATGGTTCGAAGGCAACTTCGAGGACTACGAGGAAGACAAGAAGCGCCGCCTCGGCGCCGCGGCGCTCGAGCCGACCCGCGTGAAGTTCAAGAAATTCACGCGCTGAGCCGGTTTCCGCCGCTCTTCGTTCACGAAGCGATCAGCCCCACGCACTTGACCGTGCGTGGGGTCTTTCGTTTCCCCGGCCTCGCGATTACCTGCCCCGCCACGGGAGACGCGGAGAGTCGCGGTCTTCCGGAGCAAACGCAAAGATCTGAGAGTTCGACATGAGCATGCAGTCCGCACAGGTATCGCAGCACACGGCCCGCAAACAACCGGAGCCCCAGCCCCAACCGGAGTTCCGTTTCACCGACTGGGCGATGATCTGACGCTCAGGTGGCGAGCAGCGCCACCGCCCACATGCCAAGGCCGAACACCGTGTGGGCAATCAGTCCCAGCGCCCGCCCCTTCCATGGGGTGGGCGTTTTCGACAGCGCGCAGCCCAGCCCCATGCCCGGCTGCATCAGGAACCATCCCGCACAGATGGTGACCAACGCGAACAGCCAGAGCGGCAGGAAGCGCGGTGCCTCAAGCCAGCCCGGTCCCGCCAGCACCATGAAGATCACCCCGTAGGCGATGCCCACCGCGTAGTGAAAACTCCAGCCGACTGCGCTTTCATGCGCCAGCGCAGGGGTGGCCGTGATGTCGTCATGGAAGATCTTGCCTCGAAGAGAGCGCAGGACCCAGCGCCCCTGATTGCGCCAGGCGGGCTTCGGATAGCCCAGCACCAGGTGCAGCAGCAGCGCCCAGAGGTCCATGGCGAGGGTTCCACCCAACCCCATGAGAATTCCGACAAGAACCAGCTGCATTGGATAACTCCTTATTCCCGCGACAAGGCTTGCCGCAGCGGCAGCTCGACTACAAGAGTCGAGAGGACGCCGGGCTTGCGAAATCGCACGCTGCGGCGCAGCCTCGCGCCATGCAGCTTCTCATCCTTCTGACCAATTGCCCGGACGAGGCCAGCGCCGACCGGATCGCCGAGGCCGCGGTGACGTCTCGTCTTGCCGCCGCGACCAACCGGTTCGCACCGATCGCTTCGCTCTATCACTGGAAGGGCCAGCTCTGCCGCGGGCGCGAGGTTCCCCTTCTGCTGAAGACAAGGCCCGACCTTGCAGAGCCTCTGGTCGCACTGATCCGCGCCCATCATCCCTACGAGACTCCCGCAATCCTGCGGCAACCCGTTGACGGCAATAGTGACTATATCGCATGGCTGGCGGCGGAGACCCGCCCCGCCGGGATCGAATCCCCTTGAATTTCGGGCCTGTTCGTGCCACCTTGCTGCCCGCTTAGGCTTCTATTCGACGACCCAGTTCCTTCCCGGCACGCAGTCTATCGATACAGACGTTTCTACGCCGGGCTGCCGCAGTTCCGTGGGCAGCGTACTGACAGGAAGGGGTTTATCCCATGGCAACTGGCACCGTGAAGTGGTTCAACACCACCAAGGGTTATGGCTTCATCGCTCCCGATGGCGGCTCCAAGGACGTTTTCGTTCACATCTCTGCAGTCGAGCGTTCGGGCCTCACCGGCCTCGCCGACAACCAGAAAGTGACCTACGAGCTGCAAGCCGGCCGTGACGGTCGCGAAAGCGCCGTGAACATCCAGCTCGCCTGAGCACCGGATTTTGCGGGGGTTCCCCCCGCGACGCGAAGGGGCGGCCCATCTGGGACCGCCCCTTTTGCTTGGCAGAAGAATGTGCCGCGTCGCGTCCCGCCTACAGTCGGCGTTGCACCGCGCGCAGGGCGGTCTGTGCCAATCGAAGCTTCTGGCTGTGGCTCCGCTTCACCGGGCGTCGGCGAATGGGTCGGTTATGGCGGGTCTGGCTCGCGGCATAGCTCGAAGCCGCGCGGCGGATGATGTTGGCAAGGGACATGGGATCCTCCTCGGGTCTGCCTGCGCCGCAGCGTCTCTGCGGGCGCTTCCCCGAAGAAACCCCTCGCACGCAGGCGCGGTTCCGCAAGTCCCGGCGCGCCTTATCAAAACAGGCGCCAGCCCGCCCAGAGCCGCGTCAGAGTGGTCAACGCGCAGGCCCCCGCAAAGACCCAGGCCAGCGGCGCAAAGACCGAAGGCAGAAGGCAGAAGGCCACGAAGAGCGCGATGGTCTCCGCGCCTTCGGTCAGCCCCCCAAGATAGTAGATGCCCTTGCTCGGGTAGTCGGCCGCCGTCATGCCGCGCCGCTCGGCAATCAGCGAAAAGGCGAGGAAGGATGACCCGGTGCCGATGAAGCTTGCGATCAGCGCCGCCGCCGCCAGCGCATTGGCCTGCGGATTTGCCAGCGCGAAGCCCAGCGGGAAGAGCGCGTAGAACAGGAAGTCGAGCGCGATGTCGAGGAACGCGCCGCGGTCGGTGGCGCCCGCCCGGCGCGCGACCTCTCCATCGAGCCCATCCGCCAGCCGGTTCAGCGCCAATCCGAGCAGCGCCAGCCCGAAAGCGCCGCAGGCGGCGGCGGCCGCCCCGGCCAGACCACAGGCGAAGCCGGCGATCGTGATCCAGTCGGCCCTGACCCCGCTGCGGTGCAGCACGCGGGCGACAGGATGCAGCAGCCGGCGCTGCAAGGGCAGGAGAAAGGCGTCGATCATGGCGCCAAGTCTTGGACCGGCTGCCGCCGACGTTCAAGCCGCGGCGCTCAGAAGACCCTTGCCGCCCGCAGCGCCAGAACCTGCCGGATCGTTTCGGCGGGCGGGACGGTGCGGAAGATGTCGCCCATCATCGCGAGGTCGGCACGCAACCCGGCGATCCGGCCACCGCGCTTATCGTGTTTCCACGGGCTTTCGACTCCGGGCCAGCGGACGACCGCAACGCGCAGGCCAGCCTCGATCCACAGGCGGTTCATGAAGACCTCGAGCCCAAAGCGCGGCAGCGCCAGCAGCGTCTCGACCTGCGCCGCCAGCACGTCACGCGGCATCACCCGCTCGCCCGAGATGTAGTCGATGCCGATCATCCGCCAGAGCAGCGGGGCATTGCGCCTCAGGCTGATCGCCGCCCCCGCCCGCCCTTCGAGCACCGGCGCTGCCAGCGCGCTGATCTGCCCCGCATCAAGCCCGATCAGATCGCTGTCGAGCAGCAGCACATGGGTGCCCCGCGCCTCGGCGATGCCACGTGCGACGGCACGGGTCTTGCCGCCATTGTCCGGCTGGCGCAGCACGCGCAGCCGGCTGTGGCCCTGCCCCGCCGCCTCGGCCACTTCGGCGGTGCCGTCGCCGGAGCCGTCGTCCACCACCACCACCTCATCGATCAGCGGGTGATCCAGCACGGCCCCCAGCACGGCCGCGATGCGCGGTGCCTCGTTGTAGGCGGGGATGATGCAGCTGAGCCTGCAGGCGGTCACGGCTTGCCCCCCAGCTTGAGCCCGGTCTTCATCCCGCGCCGCAGCATCCAGGCCGCGCCGAAGAGCACCAGCCCGCCCAGCAGCACCAGCGAGACGCGGGCGATCCAGTTGTCGATCTGGCTGTAAGCCGAGCCCAGAGTGTAGCCAAGCGCGACGAAGAACAGGCTCTTGGGGATGGTCGCAAGCGTGTTGACCCAGAAGAAACGCCAGATCGGCATCTTCGCCAGCCCCGCGGCCACAAGGATCGGCGCACCGGCGCTATGGGTGATCTTGCCAATCACCAGCGTGCGCCCCCCCTTGTGATGGAAATGCCCGGCCAGCGCTCCGACCCGCGCGCGATTCAGCCCCATCTTCATCAGCCAGCCCTGTGGCAGGCGGTTCAACCCCCAGCGCCCGATGCCATAGAGCAGCATGTCTCCCGCGATGTCGGCGGCGATCACAACGATCGTGACACTGAGAATGTCGAGCAGGCCGCGGCTGGCGAGCCAGGCCGCGATCACCGTGACGATCGGCCCCTCGAGCATGGCGATGGGGGCAAGGATCGCCAGGCCCTCCTTGGCGATGAGCGCGGTTACCGTTTCAAGTCCGATCAAGGTTCTACTCCGCAGGCCCCGCAGCCGTCTTCAAGGGGCCGCCCGGCGCCATGTCCGTTCCGCGCCAGGAGATGTCGCGTCCTGCCCATGTGGCCACCCAGATCGCCGGAAGCAAGAGGTCGCGCACCAGCATGGCGGCAACGTCCCGCGGTCCGGCAGGCCAGCCCGCCACGCGGCACAGGGCCCATTCCGCAGCATACCACATGCCCAGAAGCGCGGGGAGTGTCCAAAGGCTCGTCCCGAACATGGACATCACGCCCATCAGACCGATGAGCGGCAGAAGCGGCCCCTGCGCGATCTCTCCCAGAAAGAGCCCCGGAAAGCCATCGCGCCGCACCCGCGACCAACGCAGTTGCCGATCCCAGACCGCGCGGGGTTTCCGCGCCCCGATCGGCTGGCAGAAGAGCCGCCGCGCCAAGCGCACCTTCAACCCCTGCGCGCGCACCATCTTGGTCGAGGCCACGTCCTCCGCCAAGTTGCGCCCCAACCCTTCCAGCCCTCCGCCCGCCTCCAGCACCGCGCGCTTCCAGAACAGCGTCTTGCCCTGCGCGAAGCCAATCCCGAGGCTGTCCGCTGCCAGTTGCCAGCGGCCCTGCGAACTGTTGAGAAAGGCGCATTCGACCGCGCCCCAGAAGTTCTCGGGACGGCTGCCCGCGGGCGGGGCAGACACGAGACCCGTGTCATCGCGCCAGGTCGCGACCAGCCGGCTCAGGTAGTCGCGGTCGAGAAGCAGGTTGCTGTCGGTCATCACCAGCGCATCGCTCCGCGCGGCAGCAACGCCCTTGAACAGGTTGTTGAGCTTGGGATTGCCAGTCAGACGCTGCTCGCCGATGAGCAGCCGCGCGGCGACATGCGGGTGCTCGGCGATCAGCCGACGCACAAGCGGCACCGCGGCATCCTCTTCGCGCGCAGCGCAGAAGATCACCTCATAGCTGGGGTAGGCCTGCCGGAACGACGATCGCAGCGTCTCCTCGTCGAAGCTGTCGAGCCCGCAGACCGGGCGGATCAGCGACAGGAAAGGCTTCTCGCGCGGCTCGTACTTCGGGCCAGGCGCGACGTAGCGCCAGCCTGCCAGCGCGGCGCTCGCCAGATGGATGGCCAAGGGCACAAGGATCAGCAGGGAAAAAGCAATCAGCATCACATCGCCCCCTCCGCCAGTGCGCCATCCTCGGCGGGGCGTTGCTGGGCTGCCGGGCGCGGCAGCGCCTTGGCCACGGGCACGGGCTCGTAGCTGAGCAGGCGCATCTTGCCGTCGAAATCCTCGGCAAGCGCGGTCAGGCTATCGACCCAGTCGCCGCAATTGGCATAGACGAGCCCGTTGTGCTGGCGCAGCCCCGGCTTGTGCGAATGACCGCAGATCACCCCCATGGCCCCGGCAGCCCCTGCCAGCTTGGTCAGCTTGCGCTCGAAGCCACCGCCCATGGCCAGCAGGTTGTTGGCGGCCGCGAGCACCCGGTCGACGAAGCTCTGTTCCCATTCGGTCAGGCCCGCGCGGCGGCGCAGGTACCCGTCAAGCTGGCGCAGCATCGCGTCGGCACGGCTTCCGAGCCGGGTCATGAAATGCCAGCGCAGGATGCGCGGGTCGCATTGGTCGCCGTGCAGCACAAGGTAGTGTCGCCCGTCAGCCGCCTTGTGAACAACCGCCTCGCGCAGCTCCCAGCCCTCGATCGCGGCATCGGGCGCGCGCATCCTGGCATCGTGGTTGCCCGGAAGGTAAACCACGCGGGTGCCCGCCTTCGCCCGCGCCCGAAGCTCGGCCATGATCGCGTCATGCGCCGCCGCCCAGTGCAAACGCCCGCCGTGCCAGAGATCGAAGATGTCACCCACGAGATAGATGGTCTCTGCCTCGACCCCCCGCAGAAAATCGAGGATCGGACCGGCGCGGCAGGCACGTGCACCCAGGTGCAGATCGGAAATGAACAGGCTGCGATAGGGCGTGCGGGCGTCTCGGCCATCGGAAAATCTCGGCATCCGGGCATGTTCCTTCACTGTTCGCCCGCCTTATGGCGTCTCGTTGTATCGTCAATGTGACGCTGCAAGCGCAGAAACGCGCAGATATCGCCTATGGTTCCCCCCCAGCCCCAAGATACGGTCACGCGCCCGCGATGCCCCCCTTGGGCGCACCGGTCCGCTGCAGACGCACCCAGCCCCGCGGGCCGAAGCACTGAACCCCTATTTCGGGAACAGCAGCGTCACGCCAAAGCGGGCGCCCCATCCCTCTGGTCCGTTCGGTGCGGACTCCGCGTAATAGCGCACACCGCCCTGCCAGCTCACCGGAGTGCCGCCGATGTTGGTCAGCTTCGACGCAAGCAGCCCGATCGGCGCGGAATCCGTGTCATTGACCCAGTCGTGGGTCCATTCCGCCTGCAGCGTCGCGGTCCAGCCATTGTCATAGGCGTAGGCCAGGAAGGGCTGCGTGAAGGTCGAGTCGATCTCGACCGGGCCATCCCAGTCCCACAGGTGGTTGGCAAGCAGGCCCATCGTCCAGGGGCCACTCTGTTTCAGCACCACGCCGGTCACGCCGGCCGCGAAGGTGTCAAGTCCAAGGTCGTCTTCGCTCGCCGTGGGGAAGAGGAAGGCTGGGCCGACGCCCCAGATCAGCCCGCCGTCGCTCGGCGTCGGAGAAAAGAAGAAGCTCTGCGTGGTGTCGCCCAGGCCCCAGGCGTCCTCGCCTTCCGAGGGCAGGTTGTATTGCGACACCACCGGCACGATCGTTCGCGAAATAAGGTTCCACCCGCCGCCAAGATCGAAGGGAATGACCGGCTGGATGTTCATCGTCCAGCGCTCGCCCTTGTCCTTGGGGCCGATGTTGTCGTCGAAATTGAACTGGAAGGGCACCGAGATCAGCGACGCCACCGGATTGGACAGCTGCTTTTGCAGATCCGCCGCATCGGAGGGCGATTGGGCGAGGGCCGGAGCCGCAGGCAACGTGATGGCAAGCCCTGCTCCGAGGGCTCGGGACAAATACGTCATGGGAGCGCTCCAATAAAATGTCATGCGGAAAAAGTTTCGAAGTCACACTCGGTAAAAGCGTAGGCCAAATTGGCCAAAGTGCGAAACAACTTTTGCGCGCATGACGTTGCCCCGGCGGAAACCAGACAATCCAGCAACGCTCCCGCGCGCTGAAAAGGCCACGGGCCAAAGGGGGCCGACCCGCGCGGCGCGGAAACCCAGATCAATTTTCGAGAAAAGACAGCACCCTTGTCCTGGTGCTTGGCAGGGGCAGCAGGGTTCGAACCCGCGACCTACGGTTTTGGAGACCGTCGCTCTACCAGCTGAGCTATACCCCTGTGTGCTGCGCTCTCTAGAAGGTTCTGAAGGCGTGGTCAACCGGGTATCGGCGGGAAAATCGGCTTCCCTTGCGCAGCCCCGAAATCCCCCGCGAACCGCGGCCTTCCAGCATCACTCGCCGCCCTCCGGTGGCTGATACGTCAGCAGGAGCTTGTAGCCGCAGATTGCCCCCAGCCCGAGAAAGACCACTGCCCATCCCGGCGAGCCGACCCGCGTCTCGACAGCGCCCCAGCCGAAACAGACGAGCGTGACCGCGACGCGCAGCCAGAGCGGGCGGAAGAAGGGATGCGAAAAGTCGAACACGGGGGGTCTCCTGCCTCGGGTACCCCCTTTCTAACAGCAAGCGGAACGCCGGGTCACTGCCGAAGGCCTCGTTGTTCCTTCAGCGCCCCGGCACGGGCGCCATTTGGCGATCACCGCTGCGCCCGCCGACCGGAATGAGGCGGCAAAATGACTTGGAATGCGCGCGCCGCGTCCCCTCAAGCGCAACCTTGGCGCGAATATCTTGGGAAATTCGGCCATGATATGGCATCCTCGGCACATGGACCCTGAGCTGAAATCCCGCTGGCCCGGTGCCGCGATGCGCTTCCTCGCCCTGCGGCTCTTGCCGGGTGACGATCTGCGTTCGGCGCTCGACCTGGCCTTCCGCGCAGAGCGCGAGCACGCGGGCTTCGTGGTCGCATGTGTCGGCAGCCTGAGCAAGGTCTGCCTGCGCCCGGCGGGGCTCGACACGCCGATGGCCCTTGAGGTGACGCTCGAAATCGTCTCGCTGTCGGGCACCTTCTCCGAGAATGGCCCGCACCTGCACATCTCGGTCTCGGATTCCAAGGGCACCATGCTTGGCGGTCACCTGCTTGAGGGGTCGATCGTGCGCACCACCGCAGAGGTCGTCATCGGCCTCGCCCCGGTGCATTTCCGCCGCATGGTCGATCCGCGCACGGGGTACCCCGAACTGCATTTCGACTGATCCACCCCGCGCCCCGCCGCCCTTTCTTCTAGGTCCAAGTATCCCGGGGGAGTCCGCCAGCGGCGGACGGGGGCAGCGCCCCCGTGGCGATTTCAGCCAAAGAAAGCCCGCCGCAGCAGGTTCAGCGCCGCCACCAGCAGCACGATCAGCGTCAGCTTGCGGAACATCGACTGGTCGATTCGGTCGTGGACGCGCCGCCCCAGCCACATGCCCGCCATCGCCGGGACCAGCAACGCCGCCGAGAAGGGCGCGGTCTGCGCGCTGAACACGCCCGAGACCGTATGCGCCGCGACCAGGGCAATCGCGCCCAACCCGTAGGCCACGCCCTGGACACGGATCTGATCGCGCTTCTCGGTGCCGATCGCCGTGAGGTAGGCCACGAACGGGGGCCCCCAGACGCCGGACATACCGCCGATGAACCCGGCCACCGCGCCCACGGTCGCCTCGATGCGCGGCGTCGACCCGTTGGGCAGGTTGGGTTTCCATCCCGCGAGCTGCAACAGGCAGAAAACGAAGACCGGCCCGCCGATCATCGCCAGCAGCACCTGCACCGGCAGCACCCGGACCAGTTGCGCCGAGATCGCCAGCATGGCCAAGGCCACCACCAGCAGCACCTTGAAGCGTTTCGCCGTCTCCCATGCCGCGCGCGGACCTTCGCCGAGGGCCTGCAGAGCATTGGTGGCCACCGTCGGCAGGATCAACCCGGCCAGCGCCAGTTCGGGGGACACCAGCGAGCCCAACCCCGAGATCATGATCATCGGCATGGCGAAACCGACCATGCCTTTGATCAGGCCGGCAAGTGCTGCAACAGCGAAGGCGAGCGCCAGGACCGGCGGCGATACAAGAGTGAGAAGCGCATCCATAAGCCGCTCATATCACGGGCGGATCAGTCGGGCAGCCTCAATCGGCAAGGTAATAAGTGCAACCATTACATCGCCACTTGAGCATTTTTGTTGCGCTGCGAGTGCAAAGTCGCTATCCCCGTCCCTTGCAGGACGAGGAGATGATTCATGGCTCATGACGGACAGGGTGGCATGGTGGAACAGGGTGTCCTGAGCGCCGATCTTCTGGCGCTCACCGGTGCTGCGCTGGATCCGGTCGGGCAGGTCTTTGAACGGGCCCGCGACTCGGTCCGCGCGCTGGTCGTGCAAGATGGCCGCGTCTCCGGAGATCTGGTCGAGCAGCATCAGTTTGCCGCGCACGGTCTTGCCTGGCTCGCCACCTACGCCGAATCGCTGCGCCAGATGCACGGCTGGGCCACGCGGCTCGCGGCGGCGGGCACCTTCGGCGAGATCGAACAGCTGATCCTGCAAATCGCTTTCGGAGAGTACCTCAGTCAAATTGCCGGCGGCATCCAGATGAACCAGGGCGAGATGGTACGCCTTACGGATCTCGGCCTGCCGCCCTCTGCCGCCGGGCCGCTTCGCGAGGGCGCCGCAGGAAGGCTCGCTGCCATCGGGAATTCTCAAGCCGCCCGCAGCCGCCTCGTTGAGCTGATGGAGGAGCGCGCCGCCGAGATCACCGTGGGCCGCACCGGGCTTGGCGACGAGCTTGAGATGATCCGCGAGCAGTTCCGACGCTACGCCGTCGAAAAAGTCGAGCCGTTTGCCCACGACTGGCACCTCAAGGACGATTACATCCCGATGGAGGTGATCGAGGAACTGGCCGAGATGGGCGTCTTTGGCCTGACCATCCCCGAGGAATTCGGTGGGTTCGGCCTCAGCAAGGCTTCGATGTGTGTCGTCTCCGAGGAGCTCTCGCGCGGATATATCGGCGTGGGCAGCCTCGGCACCCGGTCGGAGATCGCCGCCGAGCTGATCCTCGCCGGCGGCACCGAGGAGCAGAAGGCGACATGGCTGCCGCAGATCGCCAGCGGCGAGAAGCTCCCGACGGCGGTCTTCACCGAGCCCAACACCGGATCGGACCTCGGCAGCCTGCGCACCCGCGCGGTGAAGGACGAGAACGGCGACTACGTAATCACCGGCAACAAGACCTGGATCACCCATGCCGCCCGCGCCCATGTGATGACCCTGCTCGCCCGCACCGATCCCGGCAGCAGCGACTACAAGGGCCTGTCGATGTTCCTCGCCGAGAAGACCCCCGGCGACGACGAGACGCCCTTCCCCACCCCCGGCATGACCGGCGGCGAGATCGAGGTTCTCGGCTATCGCGGCATGAAGGAGTTCGAGCTCGGCTTCGACGGCTTCAAGGTGAAGGGCGAGAACCTGCTCGGCGGCGCGGAGGGCAAGGGCTTCAAGCAGCTCATGGAGACCTTCGAGAGCGCCCGCATCCAGACCGCCGCCCGCGCCATCGGCGTGGCGCAATCGGCGCTCGACGTCGGCATGCGCTACGCGCAGGAGCGCAAGCAGTTCGGCAAGCCGCTGATCGCCTTCCCGCGCGTCTCGGGCAAGCTGGCGATGATGGCGGTCGAGATCATGATCGCCCGCCAGCTCACTTATTTCTCGGCCCGCGAGAAGGACGAGGGCATCCGTTGCGATCTCGAGGCCGGGATGGCCAAGCTGCTCGGCGCGCGCGTCGCCTGGGCCAATGCCGACAACGCGCTGCAGATCCACGGCGGCAACGGCTTCGCGCTGGAGTACACGATCAGCCGCATCCTCTGCGACGCGCGCATCCTCAACATCTTCGAGGGGGCGGCGGAGATCCAGGCGCAGGTGATCGCGCGACGTCTGCTCGGCTGAACATCCTGCCTCCGATGCACAGGAAGGCCCCGCCCCGCGGGGCCTTCTGCGTTCTGCGCGCCCTGCAATCCCGCTACTCTCCTCTTGCCTGATCTGGATCAAGGCCGCGGTCCCGCCCGCGTGGTCATCAGGGCTCAGTCACATTCAAGGAGAGACATATGTCATTCAAGGAACAACTCTCGGACAAGCGCAAGGAACTGCGCGAGTTGCGCAAGGCGATCCCCGAGACCTTCGCCGGCTTCGTCGCGATGGAACAGGCCGCCTCGGCCGACGCCGCGCTGGACCACAAGCAGAAGGAATACGTGGCGCTCGGCATCGGCATCGCGATCCGCTGCGACGCCTGCATCGTGAGCCACGTCAACGCGCTGGTCCGCCTCGGCGCCACCCGCGAGGAGATCGCCGATGTCTCCGGCATGGCCGTGCAGATGGGCGGCGGCCCGGGCCTGATGTATGCCGCCAAGGCGCTCGCCGCCTACGACGAATTTACAGCCGAGAGCTAATGCCGCGACGGAGGAGCGCGCGGGCTGCGTATCAGAGGGACACAGGCAAGAAAGGACGCCCCATGAAGCCCCTCATCGCAGCAGCACTCGCCCTCGCGCTTTCCGCAACCGCCCTCGCGGCCCAGCCCCAGGGTGCCGCCGGAGCTGGCCGCGGCCCCGGCGACATGATCAAGCAGATGGATGCCAATGGCGACGGCAAGGTCACCAAGGCAGAATTCGATGCCAACTCCCGCGCCATGTTCACCCGCATGGATCGCAACGGCGACGGTGTGCTGAGCGGAAACGAACTGACCCCGCCGAAGCGCCCGGGGAGCTGAGCGTGCCGCTGCGCGTGGGCGCGCCAGCCCAACGGCGCGGTCTCGGCTGGCGGGACATGATGCGCGTGCTGCGCATCGAGGTCCTGCGGTTCTGGCGAGGCTGAGGCGCGGCCCGACAACAGCAAATAAAAAGGCCCCGGCGGAACGATCCCGCCGGGGCCTTTGCTTTGGACCAGAGGTCAGCCGCGCAGCGCGCCGCCGGTGGCCTTCTCGACCTTGGCAACGATCTTTGCCGCCACTTCCTCGATGTCCTTTTCCTTCAGCGTTGCGTCGCTCGGCTGCAGGCGCACGGTGATGGCGAGCGACTTCTTGCCCTCGCCGAGGCTGCCGCCGATGAACTCGTCGAACACCCGGACGTCCTCGATCAGCGCCTTGTCGGCCCCCGCCGCGGCGTTCACCAGATCGAGCGCGGCCACGTTCGCGTCCACCACGAAGGCGAAGTCCCGCTCGACGGCCTGCAGGTCGTTCAGCTTCAGCGCGGGGCGCGCCGAGCCGGTGCTGCGCGGCAGCGGGATGTCCTGCGGGTAGAGGGTGAAGGCCACGACCGGGCCCTTGACGTCCATCGCCTGCAGCACCTTGGGGTGCAGCTCGCCGAAGACGCCGAGCACCTTCTTCGGACCGAGGCAGAGTTTGCCGTGACGGCCCGGGTGCCACCACTCTTCGGCACCGCGCAGGATCTGCATCTTGGCGGGCGCGCCCATGGCCGCGAGGATCGCCTCGGCATCGGCCTTGGCGTCGAAGACATCGACGGGGCGCGCCGCGCCGTGCACGTCCTTGGGGCCGGTGCGGCCGACGAGGATGCCGGAGACCTGCGTCGCCTGCTCACCCGGCTCACCACCGGCAAAGGCCGGACCGCATTCGAAGAGCGCCATGTCGGCAAAGCCGCGCGCCTGGTTGCGTGCTGCCGCCTGCAAGAGGCCCGGCAGCAGCGAGGGGCGCATGTGGCTCATCTCGGAGCTGATCGGGTTGGCCAGCATGGTTGCATCGGTGCCGCCGCCAAAGAGCTCGGCCGCCGCCTTGTCGATGAAGCTGTAGGTCACGCACTCGTTGTAGCCGAGCTCCGCCGTGGTGCGCCGCGCGACCTGCTCGCGCTTCTGCAGCGGCGAGAGGATCGGCTTCGGCACACCCGGCTGGGCGCGGCGCATCGGCTGGCCCTGCAGCTTGGTGAGCGAGGCCATGCGGGCAACCTCTTCCACCAGGTCCGCCTCGCCCATCACGTCGGGACGCCAGCTCGGCACATTGGCCATGTCGCCGTCGAAGGTGAAGCCGAGCGCGGTCAGCGTGGCGCGCTGTTCGTCCGCCGGGATTTCCATGCCGACGAGGCTGATCACCCGGTCGGTGTCGAGCCTGTAGGCGCGGCTGACGTCAGGGGTGGCACCCGCGACGATGACTTCCGAGGCCTCGCCGCCGGCGATCTCGAGGATCATCTTGGTGGCCGCCTCGATGCCCGGGGCCGCCGAGGCCGGGTCGATGCCGCGCTCGAAGCGGTAGCGGGCGTCGGAATTGATCTTCAGCGCGCGGCCCGTGTAGGCGGTGCGGACGGTCTGGAAGTAGGCCGCCTCGAGGAAGACGTCGACCGTCTCGTCAGAAACGCCCGTGGGCTCGCCACCCATGACGCCGCCAAGGCTTTCGACGGTATCCCCGGCCGAGATCACCACCATGCCCGGCTCGAGCGTGTAGGTGCGCTCGTCGAGCGCCTCGATGGTCTCGCCGCCCTTGGCGCGGTGCACGCGCAAATCGCCCGACACCTTGCCGGCGTCAAAGACGTGCAGCGGGCGGTTGCGGTCGAAGGTGAAGTAGTTGGTCACGTCGACGAGGAAGCTGATCGGGCGCAGGCCGATGGCCTTCAGCCGGTCCTGCAGCCATTGCGGCGACGGGCCGTTCTTCACGCCGCGGATGACGCGGCCGTAGAACACCGGGCAGTCGTCCAGCGTGTCTTCGTCGATGGTGACGTTGATCGGCGAGGCGAAGGCGCCGGGCACGGTCACCTCGGGCAGCGCCTTCAGCGTGCCGAGCCCCCGCGCCGCGAGATCGCGGGCAATGCCATGCACGCCAAGCGCGTCGGGGCGGTTCGGGGTGATGGCGATCTCGATCACCGGATCGACCTTGGCCGGATCATTGGCCGCCAGCCAGTCGATGAAGCGCTCGCCGACCTCGCCCGAGGGCAGCTCGATGATGCCGTCATGCTCTTCCGACAGCTCCATCTCGCGCTCGGAGCACATCATGCCGAAGCTCTCGATGCCGCGGATCTTGCCGACCTGGATGGTGGTGTCGATGCCGGGCACATAAGTGCCGGGCTTGGCCACGACCACGGTGATCCCCTCGCGCGCGTTGGGTGCGCCGCAGATGATCTGGCTCTCGCCCTCGTCGGTCATCACCGTGCAGACGCGCAGCTTGTCGGCGTCGGGGTGTTTCTCGGCCTTGAGGACCTTGCCGATGGTAAAGGCCGACAGGCGGTCGGCAGGGTTTTCCACCCCTTCGACTTCCAGCCCCAGATCGGTCAGTGCCTCGGTGATTTCCTCCACCGTGGCGGAGGTGTCGAGGTGGTCTTTCAACCAGGAAAGCGTGAATTTCATCTCTCGGCCCGGCTTGGTTTCGCTTGGGTCCGGTCCTTAGCGGAATGAGGCGGGAGGGGAAAGGGGGTTGGCCCGGACGCCGGTTGCCCCATCGCGCAGGAAGGGGCGCTGCCCCTCTGCCCTGCGGGCATTCACCCCGGGATATTTGATCCTAGAAGAAGGCTGGAGGAGAGGGGGCCATGGCGGCGGCGCGCCACCATGGCGAGAGCATGGCTCAGAGCACCTTGCAGGCGTCTTCCATCTTGAGCCGCGGCAGCCGACCGAAGACCTTGGAAGGCTCGCCATAGCCGAGGTTGACCATGAAGTTCACCTTCCAGGTCGTGCCGGCGAGGAAGGTCTCCTCGATCAGCTTGGCGTCGAAGCCCGACATCGGGCCGCAATCGAGACCGAGCGCTCGGGCAGCGGTGATCAGGTAGCCGCCCTGCAGCGAGGAGTTGCGGAAGGCGGTCTCGCTGATCATCGCCTCGGAGCCGGTGAACCAGGGCTTGGCGTCGACATGCGGGAAGAGCTCGCCGAGCTTGTCGTAGAATGCCATGTCCTGGCAGACGATGACGGTGACCGGGGCCGCCATGGTCTTCTCGCGGTTGCCGCTCGACATGGCGGGGGCGAGCTTGTCCTTGGCGTCCTTGCTGCGGATGAAGACGAAGCGCGCCGGCGAGCAGTTGGCCGAGGTCGGGCCCATCTTCACCAGGTCGTAGAGCTGCGCGAGGATCTCCTCGGGGATGTCCTTGTCCTGCCAGGCGTTCTGGCTGCGCGCTTCGAGGAAGAGCGTGTCGAGCGCCGCGGCATCGAGCGCGCCGGTGGGGAGGAGGTCTTTCATGGATCGTGCCTTTCAGTCTTCAAGCGGGTTCGGCCAGGGCGGATTCCACCGGCTGGCGCGAGGTTTCCAGGGTTTGCGCGAGATCGGCGATCAGGTCCTCCGAGCCGCGCGGCCCCATGATCTGGAGGCTGAGCGGGCCGTCCGAGGTCCAGGCCACCGGCAGCGAGAGCACCGGCAGGCCGAGGATCGAACCGGGGCGGGTGAAGCCGGTCATCCCCGAGATCATCCGGGCGATCTCGGTGCCCTCTGCATGGACCAGCGCCTCGGCCTGCGGGGCGACGTCGGCGAGGCCGGGCAGGATCACCAGGTCGGCGGCGCCGAAGATCTCCTCGGCGGTGCGCACCATGGCGATCTCGCGGATCTGCCGGGCGCGCAGGTAGGCCTGGGCCGAGATGCCCGCCGCCTGCGCGAGGCGGGCGCGCACCTGCGTGCCATAGGTCTCGGCACAGTCGCGCAGCCGGTCGGCATGGACCGTTGCGGCCTCGGCGATGGCGATGACATTGGCAGGCTCTGTGAGATCGGCGAAGAAGCCCATGTCGAGCGAGACGAGGTCGTGCCCCTGCCCCGCCAGCGCGCCGCGAGTCTCGGCCAGCGCCGCGCGCATGCGATCCGAGATGCCCTCGACAAATGCGCCGCGGTCAAAGGCGATGCGCAGCTTGCGCAGCGGTTCGCCCCGCGGGCGGATCTTGCCGCCGGAGATCACCGACAGCACCCGCCGCGCACAGTCCACCGAGGCGGCGAGCGGGCCGAGGGTGTCCTGCGTCCAGCTCAGCGGCATGGCACCGGTGAGCGGCACCAGGCCAAGGCTCGGCTTGAACCCCACCACGCCATTGCAGGCCGCGGGCACGCGGATCGACCCGCCCGTGTCCGAACCGAGCGCCGCGGGCACCAGCCCCATGCCGACCGCAACGCCCGAGCCGCTCGACGACCCGCCGGGCACGCCGCCGGGAACCGCCGGGTTCTCGGGCATGCCGTAATGGTGGTTCTGCCCGGTCGGCCCCATGGCGAACTCCGACATCTGCAACCGACCGAAATCCACCGCCCCGGCGGCGTCGAGCCGCTCGAGCACCGGCGCGGTTGCCGTGGCGGTCTTGCGGGCCGAGGGATGCCCCCCGAAACCGACGGTCGCGCCCTTGCGGTCGAACATGTCCTTGTGCGCCATCGGGACGCCCGCGAGCGGTCCGAGCGGTGCCCCCTCGCGCCGCGCACGGTCGGACCGCTCGGCCTGCTCGTAGGCGCGCTCCCACTCCAGCCGCTGGAAGGGCGAGAGCGTGCCGCGGGCGGTGATGCGCGCTTGCATGTCCGAGAGCAGCGCGGTGGCGGTGGTCTCGCCCGTTTCGAGCCGGGCTTGCAGGGCGGCGATGGTGACCAGGCTCATGCGGCGCCCTCCGCGAAAGGATCGGTGGCCGCCAGCGCGCCGCAACGGCCGGAAGGGCGCAAGGGGCCGTCGCCGGCCAATGCGAGCAGCGGATTGGCGAAGATGCCGGCCTCGACGCGGGCGCGTTGATCCTGCGCGATGGCGCGTTCGCTGTCCGATGGGGCGCGCCCCAGCAGAGCGTTCAGCTCCTGTTCCATGTGAGGGGTCCTTTCCCAGCCGCTCGGGCGCGGCTGTCCTGGCTTGTCTGCTTTGGGGATCGTGCTGATCGAGCCTGCGGCCAAGCACCAGAGTCGCGCGACCCAATCGGAGGCTCCACCGCCGATTTGCCCATCCGCTGATCGCCTGTGAGGGCAATTGGATGAGAAAACGGACCGCGTCTGCACGGCGATGCGCACACGCGGGGCCGGACCTGACACTGCTCGACCGAGGGATTTGCCGGGATTGAGGTGCTCATCTGCGTCTTTCGGGCAATGACCTTTCGCGCCGGGCACATGCCCGTACACGTGATGATTGTCCGTACTTTTGCAAATTTATGTCAACGAGTCGCGCGAGGAATCTGACGGAACGACCGCGGCCGGACGCGAGATGCCCGCATTCTCATCGCGGGGACGCCTGCCCCTTGTGCACCTGACCTATGCGGGCAACACCTCGCGGGCCTGCGCCCGCATCTGACCCCAAGACAGCGCCGCACCGAGAAAGCCAACGCCCGAGAAGAGCGAGAAGCCAAGCCCGTAGTCCCCGACCAGCCCGTAGATGAAGGCGAAGCAGCTCGGAGCTAGGATCACCCCGACGAAGGTGTAGACGAGCAGCGCGCCGGTGTTGGCGCCGACCTTGCCCTTGGGCGCGCCACGCGCGGCGGCGGCCAGAAACACCCCGTTCCAGCCCGAGGCCACGCCGCCGAGACCGGCCAGCAGCGCCACTTGCAACGGTGCCGGGAAGGAGCCAAGCCAGAAGAGCGACAAGAGGATACTGCCGGCGAGCCCCCCGATCAGCGCCAGCGTCCGGAATCCGCCGAGGTGATCCGCGGCCACCCCCAAGCCGATGCGCCCGGCCGCGCCGAGCATCTGCGAGGCGGCCGCCACGCGTCCCGCCGCCACCAGCGTCCAGCCCTGATCGACCGGCATCACGACGATGAAGGCCGTCGCGATGAGTTGCAGCGCCGAGTAGAGGCATCCGAGAATGGCCAAGGTGCGCGATCGCGGGTTCGACAGGATCGCCCGCTGTTCGCGCAGCATGCGCCGCCATATGCCCTCCAAGGCCGCGCCGCGGCGGATCGGTTCGGGCCGCCCGACCAGCAGCGAGCGCAGCAGCAGCCCCGCTGGCGGGACTGCCGCCAGAACGAGCGCGCTTTGCCATCCCAGCCCCAGCGCGACCGCAAGCGCCGGCAAAAGCACGTGGGCGACGACCGCACCGAGCGGCATGCCACTTTGCTTGATCGAGAAGGCCAGGCTCTGGCGCGCCGGCGGCGTATGGCGGTGCAGGATGACCGAAGAGGCCGGGTTGTTCAGCCCGTAACCGACACCAAAGAGCAGCGAGACCAGCACCATGAGCACCGGTTGCCCGGTCGCGAGGACCAGAAGGCCGAGCACGAAGATCGCCAGTTCCAGCCGGATCACGCGCTCGGCGCGCAGCGTCTCGACCACCACCCCGGCAAACCCGGAGGCGAACATGCCCGAGAAATAGACAAGGCTGATCTGGTACCCGATCCAATGCGCACCGATGCCGAGGCTCTCCGCCGCTTCCGGTGCCAGCGCCGTCAGCGCGAGGATGCTGCTCGTCGCGGCGATCTGCACCAGCGTCATGAGCGCCAGCGGCCTGATCCAAAGGTTCGGCGCAGTTGGGGCACCTTGGGTCGACAAGCTGTCGCTCATTCGCGTAAAGTCCGGACTTAAATGGCGGGCAATATGAGTGCGATGCGCAGGACGCCTAATAAGTACGTACTTATTGGAAAGAATTCTATCCGCTTCAGGGGAGCATGAGGTGACGGAAGACCAGGATCTCGAGCAGGACGCGGGCACGTCCACCCCGCTCTATCTCCAGGTGGCGCACCGGTTGGAGCGGCAGATTGTCTCTGGCGAGCGCGCGGTCGGCAGCCTTCTCCCGCCAGAGGCGGAGCTTGCAGCGCAACTTGGCGTCAGCCGGCACACGGTGCGTCAGGCCATTGCCCAGCTGCGCAAGCGGGGAATGCTCGTGGCCCGCAAGGGCGTGGGCACACGAGTCGAGGCCGCCAAGGCAGACTGGCGCGATCGCTTCCGCAATGACTCCCGCGACGACCTTTTCGAGTTTGCCAGTCAGAGCGAGTTCTTCATTCGCCAGAAGGAGCGCCGCGAGGTGCGCGGCAAGACCGCGGCCGAGATCGGCTGTCGTCCCGGAAAACGGCTCATCTACATGGCTGGCCCGCGGCATTTCATCGGCGAGCCCACGCCTTTCTGTTGGAACGAGGTCTACCTCGACCCGATCGCGCAGGACGTGGTGACCGACATGACCGCTTTGCGCTCTTCTCTCTTCCAGTTGATCGAGCAGCGCACCGGAGAGCGGATCGAAGAGATACAGCAGGAGATCCGCGCCGTGCAGATCTGCCCCGAGGTCTGCCGGGAGCTGAACCGGCCCGAAGGCACCATCGGGCTGCGCATCACCCGGCGCTACCTCGCGTCAGGCGGGCGGCTGCTGGAATATGCGATCCAGACGTCTCCCGACGACGCCTTCGCCTATCGCACGAATCTCTCCGCCGAGTGAGACCTCCGCAGCGCTCGCGCGCTGCCCACGTCGAGCCCAGCCCAAGACCGCTCTGCACATAAAATCATCAGCCGCCCGGAGCCTCCGCATAAGTCCGGACGTCCTTGCATCACTCCGCTGGACCCGTCCGGACCTGACCGGATTAGTTCGGACATACAAAAACGAGATGTCCAGCAGGAGAATTCATATGGATATGGGTGTCTTCATCCCGATCGCGAACAACGGGTGGCTGATTTCCGAAGGCGCGCCACAGTACATGGCCAGCTTCGATCTCAACAAACAGGTGGTGCAGAAGGCCGAGAGCTACGGCCTCGAGTTCGCGCTCTCGATGGTCAAGTTGCGCGGCTTCGGCGGCAAGACCGAGTTCTGGGACCACGCGCTGGAAAGCTTCACGCTGATGGCCGGCCTTGCCGCCGTCACCTCGGAGATCAAGCTCTTCGCCTCCACCGCCATCCTGACCCTGCCCCCCGCCATCGTGGCGCGCATGGCCTCGACCATCAGCTCGATCGCGCCGGGCCGTTTCGGCATCAACATCGTCACCGGCTGGGCCGAGGGCGAATACAGCCAGATGGGCATGTGGCCGGGCAACGACTGGTTCGGCTACCGGTATGATTATGCCACCGAATACGTGCAGGTGATGAAGGACCTCTGGGGCGAGGGCAGCTCGGACTTCAAGGGCGAGCACTTCTCCATGACCGACTGCAAGCTCTCGCCGCCTCCGCTGGGCGATGTCGAGATCGTTGCCGCGGGCATGAGCCCGCGCGGCATGAAGTTTGCCGCCGAATACGCCGACTACAACTTCATCATGGGTGCCGGGATCAACACCCCCACCGCCTTTGCCGACAACGCCAAGATCCTCGTCGAGGCGGGCAAGGAGTCGGGCCGCGACGTGGGCGCCTACGTGCTCTTCATGGTGATTGCCGACGAGACCGACGAGGCGGCCATGGCCAAGTGGCAGAAGTACCACGACATGGCCGACATGGGCGCGTTGAAGTGGCTGATCGACCAGTCCAACGTCGACGAGGGCCGCGACGGCACCTCGACCGCCAAGCACATGTCGGTGCCCGAGGGCGCGGTGAACTTCAACATGGGCACGCTGGTCGGCTCCTACGCAACCGTCGCCAAGATGCTCGACGAGGCCGCGGCCGTCGAAGGCGTGAAGGGCATCATGATGACCTTCGACGACTTCCTCATCGGAATGGATGCCTTCGGCCAGAAGATCCAGCCGCTGATGAACTCGCGCAGCGACAAGCTCAAGGCCGCCTGACCCGCGACCAGAACCCCGATCAGGCGCGGCGGCAGCAGGATGTCTGCAGGACCGCCGCGCATGTAGGAACAAGCGGCAGCCTTCCCCTCACGACGATGACCGACCTTTGCAGGCTCGACGCCACCTCCGCCCGTGCGCTGATGCGTGACGGGCGGCTCACCCCGCGCGAGCTCATGCGCGTCTGCCTCGCCCGCATTGCCGCGCGCGACGGCGAGATCCGCGCGTGGCTCAATCTCAACCCCCGCCCGCTGGCCGGAATCCCGGTGGCGATCAAGGATGTGATCGACACGGCAGACCTGCCGACCAACCAGAACTCCCCGCTCTACGGCACTCGCCGCCCGAGCGACGACGCCCCCTGCGTCGCGATCCTGCGCGCTGCGGGAGCAATCAGTCTGGGCAAGACCGACACCACGGAATTTGCCGCCGCCGGGCGCAACGCGATGCCCGGCTGCCCCGCCGATCCGTCCCGCACCTCCGGCGGCTCCTCGGCGGGCTCGGCAGCGGCCGTCGCGGATTTCCACGTACCGCTGGCGCTCGGCACGCAGACCGGCGGCTCGACCATCCGCCCGGCGTCGTTCTGCGGCACCCCGGCCATGAAACCGAGCTGGGGGCTGATCTCGGCCGAGGGGGTGAAGCCCTACGCCGGCGAGCTCGCGCCAGAGACTATGGACCTCATGCAGAGCCTGCCCGCCCGGCTCGCCCCGGTTGCCGACACCGAATGGCTGCAACTGCCCGCCGAGATGCACGACCTCGACGCATTGCACCGCTGTGTGCAGATGAGCGAGGGCGCTGCCGCCATGCGCAATCTTCTGCACAAGCGCCCGTTGGTGCACCGAGATTTCCCGAACCGCGCGAGTCGCGGCGAGGGCCACAGCGCGCGCAAGATGGTCGCCGCCTATGACCGGCTTGCGGACCATCGCCGCGCCTTCGAGGCCCTCGTGGCCCCATATGATGCGGTCATTGTCCCCGCGGCACCCGGATTTGCGCCGATCGGGCGCAGCGCAGGCAAGCCGAAGTTCAATGCCCTCTGGACGGCGATGCAACTGCCCTGCATTCATGTTCCTGCGGTCTCGCATCCGCTGCCGCTCGGCGTGCAGCTCGTGGCGGCGCGGGCGCAGGACAGCCGGCTGATCCGGCTCGCCGCGCAGATTGCCCCGGCGCTGGCTCCCTCCCGGCCCGCCGAGATCGAAGGAAAGGACGACTGATGGACCCCAACGACTTCAAATCCGGCATGAGACGCCTCGCTGCCGGTGTCTCGCTGATCACCTGCGAATGCGACGGCGTGCGGCACGGGCTTATCGCCACAGCGGTGACCTCGCTCAGCGCGGAACCGCCGAGCCTGCTGATCTGTGTCAATGCCTCGGCCTCGATCCACGAACACCTCAGCGAGGCCAAGTCATTCTGCGTGAACGTACTATCGCGCGGCCAACAGGACGTGGCGATGCGCTTCGCGACGCCGAAGGACCGCGAGACCCGTTTCGAGATGGGCGATTGGACGGAGCTGGAGACCGGCGCCCCGGCGCTGCGCGGGGCGCAGGTCAGCTTCGACTGCCGCCCGGCCCAGAAAAGCGCCTTTGGGACCCACACCATCTTCATCGGGGAAGTGGTGGCGGTCACCGACTGGGGCAGCGTCTCGGATCCGCTGCTGTATCACGATGGCAGGTTCGAAAGCCTCACCCGCACAGAAAGCGTGTGACATGACGGATGCCGCGGAGAACTATGCCGGGGTCTATGACCGTTCGGTCGGCTTCGGGGACCGCCCCGCGCTGGTGCTGATCGATTTCGCCCAAGCCTATTACGACGAGACTTGCCCACTCTTCGCCGGCGAGGGGGCGGTCATAGCTCTGACAGCGGCGCTGAAGCTGCGTGCCGCGGCACGGGCGGCGCAGGTGCCGGTGATCCTCACCCGCGTGGCCCTGCATCCGAGCGGTATCGACGGCGGGCGCTTCTATGAGAAGGCCGCTCCGCTCGAGGCCTTCCTGCCCGGCCGTGCCACCGCCGAGTTTGCCGAAGGGCTGGTGCCCGAGGCAGACGAGCTGGTGGTCTCCAAACAATACCCGTCCGCCTTCTTCGGAACCTCGCTGGCGTCGACGCTGACCGCCATGGGCTGCGACAGCGTGATCTTGACCGGGCTTACCACCTCGGGATGCGTGCGGGCGTCCTGCGTCGACGCCATGAGCCACGGCTTCCGCACGCTGGTGGTGCGCGAGGCCTGCGGCGACCGCCACGCCGCGCCGCACGAAGCGAACCTTTTCGACATGAACGCGAAATATGCCGATGTGATCGGCATGGACGCCTGCCTGGCCGAATTTGCCAAGCCCGGTGGCGGCCTCTCGGTCAGCGCCTGATCTCCCTAGCGGGTCCCGACCTTCGGGGAGCCGGGTTTTGTGCCCCGGCGCCCCCTTTCTACCTCGGCTCGAAATAGTTCAGCGGAATTTTCAGGTAGCTACGCCCGTTGGCTTCCGTCTCGGGCAGCCGCCCGCCGCGGATGTTGACCTGAAGCGCCGCGAGCATCAGCTTGGGCAGCGGCAGGGTGGCGTCGCGCTGGTCGCGCGTTGCGCGGTATTCGGCCTCGGACGGTCTTCCCCTGAGGTGGATGTTCCGCGCCTTGTGCTCGGCCACCGTGGCACAGCATTGCGCCGCGCGGCCCTCGGGGGCGTAGTCGTGTCCGACGTAGAGCCGGGTGTCCTCGGGCAGCGTCAGGATCCGCATCAGGCTTGCGTAGAGATCCCCCGAGCTGCCACCGGGAAAATCGGCCCGCGAAGTGCCGCTGTCAGGCATCATGAAGGTGTCATGCACAAATGCGGCATCGCCCGCCACATAGGTGATCGAGGCCAGCGTGTGCCCCGGACTGAAGATCACCCGCACCGGGATGCCGCCCACCATGAACTCGTCGCCGTCGGCAAAGAGCACATCCCATTGCGCGCCGTTGGTCGGCAGGTCGGGCAAGTTGTAGATGCCCTGCCAGAGCTTCTGCACCTTCGACACGTGCTCACCGATGGCGGTGGTCCCGCCGATCTGCGACTTGATGTAGGGTGCCGCCGAGAAGTGGTCGGCGTGGGGGTGCGTGTCGAGGATATGGGTGATCTCGATCCCGGCCTCCTGCACATAGGCGATGAGCGCGTCGGCGTTCCCGGTCCCGGTGGCACCGGCCAGCGGGTCGAAGTCCAGCACCGGATCGACGATCGCACCCTTCATGCTCAGTGGATCGTGGAAGACGTATTGCCAACTTCCGGTGGGCTCATCCCAGAAAGGCTGCACGACGGGGCTCGGCGTCATCTTTGTCTCCTTGCACTCAGGGGGGACCGGGCCAGGTGGCTCAATCATATTCACACTGACGAATATATAATTCCGACTCGAGATGTCACCCCCGACTGGGGATTTTTCCCCTGTCAGGCGTCGACTGCCTTGCGCGCAAGCTGCAGGAACTGTGCCTGCTCGGCCTCGGTGAGTTTGCCGAGGATCTCCGCCTGCAGTGCCGCGACCATGGGGGCGACCTGCGCGAGAGCGACCTCGCCCTCGCCGGTCAGGCGCAGAGTGCGGGCGCGCCGGTCCTCCTCGTTCACATGCCGCGCCACCAGCCCCTTTTTCTCGAGTCGTTTCACCACCTCGCCGATCGTCGCCCGGTCATAGGCGATAAGCGACGCAAGCCGGGCCTGATCGATCCCCGGCTCTCGCGCCAGCACGTCGAGCGCCGCGTATTGCACAGAGGTCAGCTCCATCGGCGCCGATTTCATCCGTTCGGCGAAGACCGCGCTAGAGCGCTGGTGCAGCCTGCGGATCAGGTGGCCGGGCATCTGCGCCAGATCGTCCCGTGAGGTCATGGGGTTGGGCTCCGAAATATGATATGTGCACTTACCATATTGACTCCGCCCCAGGCTACAGAAATATAATACGTATACTTACTAAATCGGGAGGATCAGGCCATGCAGTTTCACCTGAACGGATTTCGCAGCGGCGACCCCGCCCGCGCCGACGCCCTGCCCGGCTTGGGCGAAAGGGCACGGGACATCGACGTTCTGATCGTCGGCTGCGGCCCGGCGGGACTGACCCTGGCAGCCCAGCTCTCGGCGTTCCCCGAGATCTCGGTGCGCATCACCGAGCGCAAGCCCGGCCCGCTGGAGGTGGGACAGGCCGACGGCATCGCCTGCCGCTCGGTCGAGATGTTCGAGGCATTCGGCTTTGCCGAAAAAGTCGTGAAAGAGGGCTACTGGGTTAACGAGGTTGCCTTCTGGCGCCCCGGCGGCGATGGCGCCCTGCACCGCGCCGACCGCATTGAGGACGTCGAGAACGACCTGTCCGAGATGCCGCACGTGATCCTCAACCAGGCGCGGGTGCATGATTTCTACCTCGAGATCATGCGCAATTCACCGCGCCGCCTGACGCCGGACTACAACCGCGAGCTGATAGAGCTGACCGAGACTGGGGATGACGTTTACCCGATCGAAGCGACGTTCAAATGCCTCGACGGGAGCGGCACCGAGACCCTCCGCGCCCGCTATGTCGTCGGCTGCGACGGCGCCCGAAGCACGGTGCGCGCCTCGATGGGCCACGCGCTGAAAGGCGAGTCGGCGCGCCAGCTCTGGGGGGTGATGGACGTGCTGCCGGTCACCGATTTTCCCGACATCCGCCTCAAGGCGGCGATCCAGTCCGCCAATCAGGGCAGCGTGCTGATCATCCCGCGCGAGGGCGGCTACATGGTGCGCATGTACATCGAGCTGGGCGAGTTGCACGGCACCGAGCGCGCCGCTGACCGCGATGTGAGCGCCGAACTTCTGATCGCCAAGGCGCAGGCGATCCTCGCCCCCTATGCGCTCGACGTGAAAGAAATCGCCTGGTGGTCCGCCTACGAGATCGGCCAGCGGGTCTGCGACGCCTTCGACGACGTACCAGAGACCGAGCGCGGCAGTCGCAGTCCACGCGTCTTCATCGCCGGGGACGCCTGCCACACCCACAGCCCCAAGGCTGGGCAAGGTATGAACGTCAGCATGGCCGATACGTTCAACCTTGGCTGGAAACTCGCCGCGGTGCTGCGTGGGCGCGCCGCACCTGCCCTTCTGGACACCTACTCCGAGGAACGACGCGCCAAGGCCAAGGAGCTGATCGACTTCGACCGCGACATGGCCCGCCTGTTCAGCGCCAAGCCGAAGGACGACGCCGAGGCCGCGCAGTTCCAGCGCTATTTCAAGCAGCACGGTCGCTACACCGCCGGGGTCGAGACGCGCTACGATCCCTCGCTGATCACCGGGGGCACCGAGAATCAGGCGCTCGCAACCGGTCAGCGCGTGGGCAAGCGATTCCACTCTGCCCCTGTGGTGCGTCTGGCGGACGCGAAGCCCATGCAGCTCGGTCATGCCTTCTTGGCCGACGGGCGCTGGCGCGTGCTGGCCTTCGCGCCGGCCGGGGACATGGGCCTGCCAGGCGGCGCAGTCGCGCGGCTCTGCACCGCGCTGGAGCCGGTGATCGCGAGCTTCACCCCCGAGGGCACCGACCCGGACAGCGTCCTTGATCTGCGCGCCGTCTTCCAGGTGCCGCACCGCGAGCTCCGGCTCGAAGACCTCCCCCCCGTGCTGCTGCCGAAGAAGGGACAGCACCGGCTGACCGACTATGAAAAGGTCTTCTGCGCGGCACCGAACGGTCCCGATATCTTCGACCTTCGCGGCATTGACCGCGCTCGCGGCGCATTGCTCGTTCTGCGCCCCGACCAGCATGTCGCGCAGGTTCTTCCGCTCGATGCGGTGAACGAAATTTCCAAATTCCTCAACGGCTTCCTGCTCCCAGCGTAACCCCACGGAAGCCCTCGGGCCGCCGCCCCCGCGGCGGCCCGAAAAGCAGGCGACAATTTAGTTATTGACTATAACTATTATCCTTCATACCGTTTTTGACAGGAGGAACCCCATGCCGCAGACTGACGACCTTTCCGAAGACCGTGGCGGGCCGACTGTGGAGGACACGGTGCTCGGCGATCTGATCGGATACCGGCTGAAACGCGCCTACATGCAGATCCAGCCCCAGGCGCAGCGCGTGCTGGCCGAGGACGACCTGCGGGTGGTCAGCTTCTCGTGCCTGTCGATCATCACCGACAACACCGGGATCGTGCAGTCGGAGCTTGCGGATGCCTTGCAGATGGAGCGCTCGAATCTCGTCGTGATCATCGACGAGCTGGAGCAGCGTGGTCTCATCACCCGCAAGAAGGTTCCCACCGACCGCCGGCGCTATGCGCTGACGGCCACGCTGCGCGGACGGCGCCTGCGCGACCGTGCCGCCGAAAAAGTCAGATCCGCCGAAGACGAAATCATCGGCCGGCTCGACGAAAGAGACCGCGCGCATCTTATGGCCGTTCTGCAACGGCTCGAGGACAACACGCGCTGAGCGAACAATGCGGGCGGCAGAGGAGGCCGGCCGCGAACTGTCACAGGGAGGATAACCATGAAAACGCGTTTTGCGGCGACCCTGCTCGCCTGCTCGATTTCTGCGCTGGCTGTCAGCGCCTCGGCCGACACCATCCGCGCCACCAGCGGCTTCGGTCCCAACCACGCCGTCGCCAAGGACGTCTACCCGACGCTCTTCAAGAAGCTCGAAGAGCTGACCGATGGGCGCTGGACGGGCCAGGACACGCCCTCGGGGCTGGTCGCGCCCAACGAGATGTCGACCGGCCTGCGCGACGGCGTGACCGAGTTCGGCGCGCTGCTGATGCCCTATTTCGTCGCCGAATACCCCGACAGCGTGCTGGTCTCGGAACTCTCGATGCTGGGCTCCAGCGCCGCCGTCGTCAGCTCGGCGGTGACCGAGTACATCGCCACCTGCGCGCCCTGCCAGGCGGAATTCACCCGCAACGGCCAGATCTACCTCGGCTCCGACACCACGCCGCTCTACGATCTGCTGTCGACCAAGCCGGTGAAGACCGCCGACGACATGAAGGGCCTCAAGGTCCGTTCCGGCTCGCCCTTCTATGCGGCCTTCGTCGAAAGCGTCGGCGGCGCGCCCGTGCAGATGCCGTCCTCGGAGCTTTTCGAGAGCCTCAGCCAGGGCGTGATCGACGCGACCTTTTCCTCGCCGCATGAGATCATCGCAAACCGGCTCGGCGACGTGGTGGACTACGTGACCGAGATCGAGGAGGGCGTGTTCAATGGCGCTGCGATCACCACTGCGAGCGCGATGCTCTGGGATCGCATGGATGCCGATGACCGCATGGCGCTGGCGACCGCGGCGCAATACGGCATCGCTGCGGGCATGGCCGGCTTCGACCGCCAGATCGAGGAAGTGCGCGCCGGCGAGATGGTCGAGTTCATTGAGCCCGACCAGAGCCTGATCGACGCCCGTGACAGCTTCAACGAAGAGCGTCTCGCCAATGCCGCCTCGATCCTCGAGGGCCGCGGCGTTGCCGACGCGCAAACCAAGATCGACCGCTACAAGGCGCTCATCGACAAGTGGGAAGAGCTGGTCACCCCCGACATGACCCCGGAAGAGCTGGCCGCCCTGCGCACCGAGGAAATCTGGTCGAAAATCGACCTGACCTCCTACGGCAGCTGATCCTGCCGCGCGCGCCGGCGCTCCTCCGGCGCGCGCCTCCCAGACATTTCCCCTCATCCCCGGAGGATCGGATGCTTGCTCCGATTGAGACCGCCGTGGCGCGGATCAGTATGATATTGGGTGGCTTCGTGCTGCTGGCGATGATGCTGCAGGTCGTGGTGGACGTCTTCATGCGCGCCTTTCTCGGCGCCGGCTTCCCCGCCACCGCCGATCTCGTCGGCAAGTACTACATGGTCGCGGTCAGCGTCCTGCCCCTCGCGCTGACCGAACTGAAGCGCCGCCATATCGAGGCGACGGTCTTCACCCAGACCTTGACCGGCACTCCGCTGAAACTGGTCCAGCTGCTCGGCTTCGGCATCTTTGCGGCGGTGCTTGCCGTGCTGACCTACGGCTCCAGCCTCGAAGCGCTCCGCCAGATGTCGCGCGGCGCCTACATCGAGGCCGGCACCCTGCGCTTCGTCACCTGGCCGAGCTACTGGATCCTGCCGATTTCCTTCGCCCTTGCCCTGCTGATCATGGCGATACGCATCCTCGAGGTGCTGACCGGCCGCTTCGGCGAACATGACCACGATCCCGTCGGCGCACTTGAAGACATGTCCAATTCCGGGGAGACCCTCTGATGGATCCCGTCACCATCGGCATTCTCGCCCTTGCCGCCCTGCTCATCCTGATCGGCCTGCGCGTGCCCATCGCCGCCAGCCTGATCCTCGTCTCCTTCGTCGGCATCTGGGCTGTCGCGGGCATCCGCCCGGCGCTCTCGATGATCTCGACCATCCCCTACACCACCTCGGCGAGCTGGACGCTCAGCTCGATCCCGATGTTCCTGCTGATGGGCTACATCGCCTACCACTCCGGCCTCACCCGCGGCCTCTTCGAGGCGGCGCGGGTCTGGTGGGGCTGGCTGCCCGGCGGGCTGGCCATCGCCTCGCTGGCGGGGGCCTCGGGCTTTGCCGCGGTGTCGGGCTCGTCGGTTGCCTGCTCCGCCGCCATCGGCCGCATCGCGGTGCCCGAGATGGCGCGGCAGAAATACGACCTGCGCATCGCCACCGGCGCGGTCGCCGCAGGCGGCACCATCGGCGCGCTGATCCCGCCGTCGATCATCCTGATCCTCTTCGGCATCCAGGCCGAGACCTCGATCAACGACCTTTTCCTCGGCGGGCTTTTCGTCGGCCTCGCGTCGCTCGCCTTCTACATCTGCGCCGTTCTGGTTGTCTGGCTGCGCAACCCCGCAAGCCTGCCGCGCGCCGAGCCCTACACCATGGGCGATCGCTGGAAGAAGACCGCCGAGATCTGGCCGGTGCTGCTGCTCATCGGCGCGGTGTTCGGCGGGCTCTTCTCCGGCTTCTTCACCGCCACCGAGGCGGGGGCCTTCGGCAGCTTCGTCGCGCTGCTGCTCGGCATCGCCCGCCGCTCGCTGAGCTGGGCCGACTTCAAGGAAAGCATCGTCGACACGCTGCTCTCCTCGGGCGCGCTCTTCATCATCGCCATCGGCGCCAACCTCTTCACCCGGCTCGTCGCCATGTCGGGCCTCTCGATGCAGATGGGCATGTTCGTCGAGGGGCTCGGCCTCGGCACCTTCGCGCTGCTGCTGGTGATCGTGCTGATCTACCTGATCCTCGGCATGTTTCTCGAGCCGATCGGCGCGCTGCTGCTGACCCTGCCGCTCTTCCTGCCGATCCTTGCCCAGCACGGCGTCGACAAACTGTGGTTCGGCCTGCTGGTCGCCAAGCTGCTGGAGATCGGCATGATCACGCCGCCGGTGGGGCTCAACGTCTTCGTCATCCACTCCGTCGCCCGCGACTACGTGCGGCTGGAGCAGGTCTTCGCGGGGATCGTGCCCTTCATCCTCGCCGACCTCGTGCTGGTCGGCGGCCTGCTCGCCGTGCGCGGCTTCTTCTGAGGATTTCCCCATGGACATCAATGGAACCATCGCCCTCGTCACCGGTGCCGGAAGCGGCCTCGGCGAGGCCACCGCGCGGCGGCTGGCGGCGGCGGGCGCAAAGGTCGCGGTGCTGGACCTCTCGGCCGAGGCCGCGCAGCGGGTGGCAGGCGAGATCGGCGGGCTCGCCGTGGCGGTCGACGTTTCGGACGCTGCTGCCGTGGAAAGTGCGTTCGCCGAGGTCACCGAGAAACTCGGCACCCCCCGCATTGCGGTCAACTGCGCCGGCATCGGCACCGCCACCCGCATCCTCCCGCGCGATGGCGCGCTGCCCATCGAGGCCTTCGAGCGCACGCTGAAGGTCAACACGCTCGGCAGTTACATCGTGCTCAGCCACGCCGCCCGCGCCATGTCGGCGCTGGAGCCCGTCGATGCGGACGGCGCGCGGGGGATCATCCTCAACACCGCGTCCGTCGCCTATCAGGACGGGCAGATCGGACAGGCCGCCTATGCCGCCTCGAAGGGCGGGATCGCCTCGCTCACCCTGCCCGCCGCGCGTGAATTGGCCCGCTTCGGCATCCGCGTGATGACCATTGCGCCGGGTCTCTTCGAGACCGCCATGAGCGCCGGATTGCCGCCCGAGGCACGCGCCGCGCTGGAGGCTGGCCTGCCCTTCCCCTCGCGCATGGGCAGACCCGACGAATTCGCCCTGCTGGTGCAGCAGATCATCCAGAACCCGCTGCTGAACGGCGAGGTGATCCGCCTCGACAGCGCCGTCCGGCTCGCCCCGAAATGACCGCCCGCCCCAAGACCCCGAAGGAGACTGCCATGTCCGACCACGCCAAGTACCTGACCACCGAGGTGGACGGCCAGATCGCCACCCTCACCATGATCCGCACCGACAAGCGCAATGCCATGAGCGACGGGCTGATCGCGGCGCTGGAGAACGCCTATGTGACCCTGCCCAAGGAGGTGCGCGTGGTGATCCTGACCGGCGCGGGCGGGCATTTCTGCTCGGGGCTGGACCTGTCGGAACATGTCTCGCGCAGCGCCGAGGATGGCGTCTACCACTCGCGCAACTGGCACCGGGTGATGGAGATGATCCAGTTCGGCGGCAAGGTGACGATCTCGGCCATGGAGGGCGCGGTGATCGGTGGCGGGCTGGAGCTGGCGGCCTCGACCCATGTGCGCATCGCCGAGCCTTCGGTGATCTTCCAGCTGCCCGAGGGGCGGCGCGGCATCTTCGTCGGCGGCGGCGCCTCGGTGCGCGTGGGCCGTATCCTCGGGGCGGATCGCATGGTCGAGATGATGCTCACGGGGCGCAAATACGGTGCCGAGGACGGGCTGCGGCTGGGGCTGACCCATTACAGCGTCGAGGCGGGTGAGGCGCTGCCGCTGGCCCGCAAGCTGGCCGAGCAGATCGCCGGGAATGCGCCCATGTCCAATTACTTCATGGTGCAGGCCCTGAGCCGGATCAACGACATGTCGCGCAGCGATGGCCTATTCACCGAGAGCCTCTGCGCCGCGCTGGTGCAGACCACCCCGGACGCAGAAGAGGGGCTCAACGCCTTCCTCGAAAAGCGCGCGCCCGTGTTCCGCTGAACCGAACCGGAGGGAGGAGGAATGGACATGAAACTCATCGAACCGGCGCCGACAGGCCATGAGGCCCGCGCGGCATGGGCCCGCCAACACACGCTGAACCGCTACGTGCCGCACAAGGTGCTCCGCGAGGACCGCGAGGATGGCACCATCCTGCTGCGCTCGGGCTACGATCTGCCCGTGGCGGTGCCCAACACCGGCGCGTGGCTTCATCGCTGGGCAGCGGAGGCCCCCTATCGCGTCGCCGTCTCGGAGCGCCCCACCGAGGGCCCCGGCTGGCGCAACGTGACCTATCAGGAGCTGCTTCAACAGGTGCGCGCCATCGCCTCGGCGCTGCTGGCACGCGGGCTAGATAAGGGCGACACCATCGCCATGCTCTCGGGCAACGGGCTCGATCACCTGCTGGTCTCGCTGGCGGCGCAATACATCGGCGTGCCGGTGGTGCCGCTGGCCGAGCAGTACTCGCTGATCCCCGAGGCCCACGGGCGGCTGATCTACGTACTCGACAAGGTCACCCCCAAGATCGCCTTCGTCGATGACGCGACGCGCTATGCCTCCGCCCTTGCCCTGCCGCAGCTCGCGGACGTCGAGGTCGTCGCCGCGCGTGGCGAGGCCGGGCGTCCGGTCACGACCATGGCCGAACTGCTGGCCACCGGGGAAAGCCCCAAGCTCGACGCGGTGCACGCGACCGTCGGCCCGGACACGCTGGCGAAGATCCTCTTCACCTCCGGCTCCAGTTCCGATCCCAAGGGCGTGTTGACCACGCACCGGATGATGTGCGTCAACCAGGTGCAGATGCAGGTCGCCCTGCCCTTCCTGATGGACCACGCGCCGCGCATCACCGACTGGCTGCCGTGGAACCACGTCTTCGGCGGCTCGCACAACGTGAACATGATGCTCGCGCACGGCGGCACGCTGACCATCGACAGCGGCAAGCCCACCGGCAAGGGCTTCGAGACCACGCTGAAGAACCGCACAGACCGGCCCGGCACGCTGGCCTTCAACGTGCCGGTCGGCTGGAACATGCTGGTCGGCGCGATCAAGGACGACCCGGCGCTGCAGCAGCATCTCTTCAAGGACCAGCAGCTGCTGTTCTACGCAGGGGCCTCGCTGCCGCAGGACGTCTGGGAGGCGCTCGAGCAGTTCTGCATCCACGCCCGCGGCGGGCTGCCGATGATGATCTCGAGCTGGGGCCTGACCGAGACCGCCCCCGCCTGCCTGATGGTGCACGAGCCCATCGGCCGCTCGGGCGTGATCGGCGTGCCGCTTCCGGGTGTCGAGGTGAAGCTGATCCCCGACGAGGACATGCGCTGCGAGGTCCGGGTGAAGGGCCCCAACGTGATGGAAGGCTACTTCAACGACCCCGCGAAGACCGCCGAGGCCTTCGATGAGGAGGGCTTCTTCATCACCGGCGACGCGGTGCGCTTCGTCGATCCCGAGGACGCCAACCGCGGGCTGGTGTTCGACGGCCGCGTCTCGGAGGACTTCAAGCTCGACACCGGCACATGGGTGCAGGCGGGCAACCTGCGCATGGCCGCGCTGAAGGAGCTGGCCGGGATCGCGCAGGACGTGGTGATCTGTGGGCACGATCGCGGCGAGGTCGGGCTCTTCATCTTCCCCGTCCCCGGTGCCGCCAAACCCGGCGAGGAGACCCAGGGCGCCATCACCGACGCCGAGCTGATGACCAAGATCGAGCTGCGCCTGCGCGAGATGAACGCCCATGTCACCGGCTCTGCCAAGCGCATTACCCGTGCGCTGGTGCTGGCCGAAGCGCCCTCGCTCGAACACCACGAGATCACCGACAAGGGCTCGCTCAACATCAAGAAGATCCTGACCCGCCGCGCCGACCTGCTCGAGCGGCTCTACGACAACGAAGATCCGGCGCTGATCCGCGTCTGAGGAGGCATCCATGATCGACTTCGCCAAGATCCGCGCGATCGACTTCCACACCCACGCCGAGGAAGCCTGCGGCTGTCATACCGACGACGGCTACGACGAACTGCAGTCGACGATGGCCAAGTACTTCGGCGCGCCCTGGGCGCATCCGCCGACCATCGACGAGACCGCCGCGCATTACCGGCAGATGAACATCGCCGCGGTGATCTTCCCCGTCGACAGCGAGCGCGAGACCGGCTACCGGCGCTACGACAACTACGAGGTCGCCGACGCCTGCGCCAAGAACAACGACATCCTCATACCCTTCGCTTCGATCGACCCCGCCAAGGGCAAGCTCGGCGCGCGCGAGGCGCGGGACCTGGTGCAGAACCACGGCATCAAGGGCTTCAAGTTCCACCCCACGATGCAGGGCTTCTATCCCAACGATCGCATGGCCTATCCGCTCTACGAGGCGATTGCCGAGGCCGGGGTGCCGGCGCTCTTCCACACCGGGCAGACCGGCGTCGGCTCGGGCATGCGCGGTGGCAACGGCATGCGGCTGAAATACTCGAACCCGATGTACATGGATGATCTGGCGGTGGATTTCCCCGACATGCCGATCATCCTGGCGCATCCCTCCTTCCCCTGGCAGGAAGAGGCGCTTTCGGTCGCGCAGCACAAGCCCAACGTCTACATCGACCTCTCGGGCTGGTCGCCGAAGTACTTCCCGAAGATCCTCGTGCAATACGCCAACTCGATCCTGAAGAAGAAGATGCTCTTCGGATCGGACTGGCCGATGATCGCCCCCGAGAAATGGCTCGACGCCTTCGACAAGGCCGAGTTCAAGGACGAGGTGCGCCCGCTGATCCTCAAGGAAAACGCGATGCGCCTGCTGGGCATCCCGACCTGACCCACTCCCGCGCGCTCCGGCGCGCGGACTTCCCTCCTTCACGCGTGGAGCCGCAGCAGGCTCCGCGGCAGCGCTCCCGCGCCGCCAAGCCCCCCGCGAGCCGAGGCACAGATGATCCCTTTCCAGGCCCCCACCGACGAGATTTTCCGCAGCCTGCGTCTCTTTGCCGGGGACGCCCCCGGGTGGGATGCCGAGCTGTCGCTGGAGATCACCCAGCATTTTGCCGCCTTCGCCGAGGGCGTGCTTGCGCCGCTCAACGCGCCTGGCGACCGGCAGGGCTGTCGGCTCGAGAACGGCCGGGTGCGGATGCCCGAGGGCTTCGGCGCGGCCTATGCCGAGCTCGCCGAGAGTGGCTGGCAGGGGCTCACCGCCCCCGAGGCCTTTGGCGGACAGGCGCTCGATCACCTGACGGCGGCGGCTGTGTCGGAGATCTTCTCGGGGGCCAACCACGCGCTGCAAATGGTGACCGGTCTGGTGCCCGGCGCGATCTCGACCCTGCTCGCCCACGGCACGCCCGAGCAGCAGGCCGCCTATATCCCGCGCCTCACGTCGGGCGATTGGCTCTCGACCATGTGCCTGACCGAGGCCGGGGCGGGGTCGGACCTTTCGCGCATCCGCTGCAAGGCGACGCGGGTGGGGGACGCGTGGAAGATCGAGGGGCAGAAGATCTTCATCTCGGGCGGCGACCAGGACATGTCGCAGGGCATCCTTCACCTGGTCCTCGCCCGCACCGGCGCGCCCGAGGACGGGGTGAAGGGTCTGTCGCTCTTCCTCTGCACGTCAGATGTCGATGGGCTTCGCAACGCCATCACGGTCACGCGGATCGAGGAAAAGCTCGGCCTGCACGCCTCGCCCACCTGCCAGATGGAATTCGACGGCGCGACCGCCGAGCTGATCGGGGTTGAAGGCCGCGGGCTTTCGGCGATGTTCACCATGATGAACCACGCCCGGCTCGATGTGGCTTTGCAGGGCGTGGCCCACGCCACCCGCGCCTTCGCCATCGCCAGCGCCTATGCTGGCGAGCGCAAACAGGGCCGCACCCCCGACGGCGATCCCGCGCTGCTGACCGACCATCCCGACGTGGCGCGGATGCTGGAAGAGCAACAGGACCTCGCCCGCACGGCCCGCGGCATGTGCCATCTCGCACTGGCCGAACTGGAGAAGGCCGAGGCCCCTGCCCTCATCGAGTTCCTCACCCCGCTGTGCAAGATATATGCCACCGAGGCGGGCATCCGTTCGGCGGACCTCGGCATCCAGATCCTCGGCGGTTACGGCTATCTGGAGGAATACGGCGTTGCGCAGGTCTGGCGCGATGCGCGGATCACCGCGATCTATGAGGGTGCGAACGGCATCCACGCGCTGACCCTCGCGACACGCGGCCTGAAGCTGGAGGGTGGCGCGGCGATCGGGCAGTTCGCGGCGCTGCTGACGCGGCTTGGCGGGGATGACCCCGAGCTGGCGGTGGCCTGCGGGGCGTGGCAGACCCGTGCCCGGACCCTCGCCGAGACGCCAGAGGTCCGGGCCGCGGCGCATGGCTTTGCGCAGGAGACGGCGGATCTGCTGGCGCGGGCAGTGCGGCTGAGACTCGCGCGCGCCTGAGGACCTCGCGCCTTGGCAGCGGAGCGCTGCCGCGCTATGGGGGCGGCGAGAAATCCAGAGGCCCGACGATGCAGATCACCCACCTTGTCACCCATTCCGGCGGCTTCCACGCCGATGAACTGCTGTCCTCGGTGATCCTCACCCGCCTGTTCCCGGACGCCGAGATCATCCGCACCCGCGATGCCGGCTGGAACGCGCCCGGCGCGGGCAAGATCATCTACGACGTGGGTCGCGACTATGACCACGCGCGGGGCATCTACGACCACCACCAGAAAGACGCGCCGTTGCGCGAGGATGGGCAGCCCTACAGCTCCTTCGGGTTGATCTGGGCGCACTACGGCGCAGACTACCTGCGCGCGTCGGGCGTGCCCGAGGCCGATGTTGCGGGCATTCACGCCAGCTTCGACGCAGGCTTCGTGCTGCCGGTGGACCTGATGGACAATGGCGCACTCAGCCCCTCCGAGGCCGGGCCGATGCTGTCGGACCTGACGCTGCCGATGCTGCTGGAAAGCCTCAAGCCGGTTTATGACGACAACGCGCCCGAGGCCGAGGACATGGCCTTTGCGGGCGCGCTGCACATCGCCCGCGCCTTCGTCGAGGCGCAGGTCCGTCGCAAGGCCGCCAAGCGCCGTGCCGAAGCGCAGGTGATGACCGCCATCGAGACCGCCGGCGCAAGCCGCGTGCTCGAGCTGCCGCAAGGCATGCCCTTCCGCTCGGCGGTGGTGGCGGCGGGCGCGGATCACCTGCTGTTCGTGGTGCACCCGCGCGGCGAGGACTGGGCGCTCACCGGCATCCGCAAGAATGCCGACGGCTTCGATCAGCGCGCCGATCTGCCTGCCGCATGGGCCGGGCTGACCGACGCTGCGCTGGAAGAGGCGAGCGGCGTGCAGGGCGCGAAATTCTGCCACAACGGACGGTTCATCGCCGTGGCGGGCAGCCGAGAGGCAATCCTCGCGATGGCAGAGCTTGCCGTACGCGAGGCCGAAGCCGTGGCCGGCGCGGCCTGAGCCGCGCCCGCGAAGATCACTGCATCACGGCTTCGAAGCTGACCTGCAGCACGTCCTCCGGCCCAAGCAGGGCGGTCGGCGGCACGCGCTCGGCAGTGTCGGAGCCGTTGCGGTAGACCTCGTAGATCGTCTCGACCGCGGTGCCTAGGTCAGCGGCGGCGGCGGGGCTGGCACGGCGCAGGAAATCCAGCGCCATCTCAAGGTCGGTCTGTTCCTGCGCGACGCGCTGGTCGGCCTCGAGCTTGTCGCGAAGAAGGTTCAGCCGGTACTCTGTCTGCGCCTCCTGCATGTCGCTCTCGGCATTGGCGCGGGTCTGCTTGGCGCGCGAGATGAAGGCCGCGATCTCCAGCAGGTCGGCGTTATACTCGGACAGGTCGATCTTCAGGCCCAAGGTCTGTTCCTTGCGCGCAAGGCCGCGGGCCTCGAGCTCCATCATGCCATCGAGCTGCTCTTGAGTCGCGTCGAGACGCTCGTTGACCAGAGACCGGCGCTGGTCAAGCATCCCCGCCTCCTCATCGGCAAGCGAGCTGCGCAACGTAGCCCCCGAGATCAGGTCCTCCATCAGGGAGCGGCGCAAGCCCACCAGTTGCTCCTGCTGGAGGTCCAGATCTGCATCGGCCGACTCGGCTTCGGGCGCAACGCCGTCGAGCCGCGCCAGCTCGCGGGCGAGCGCATCCCGTTCGGATTGGGCGAAGGTCAGGCGGCTCCGCGCATCGGCGAGCGTGTTGCGGGCGTTCTCGATGTCGCGATCGCTGCCCATCTCTTCCTGAACCCGTTCGAAACCACCAGCCATGGCGACGGCCTTCATCACCGTCATGCCTGGGCGATACTGGTAGGCACCGGGGTTATCCACCGCACCCAGCACGAAGACATCGCGGTACTGGAGCATGTCGACCACCACCGATTCATGGCTGGAGAAGCGCTCGCGCGCGTCGCTCTCGATACGTTCCTCGATCTGCCGCATGGTGAGGCCGGCAACGCTGACCGGCCCGAGAAGATGCAGCGCGACATTGCCATCGGCGCGGACCTGGAAGGTGCCAGACATTTCTGGCTTGCCGTACACCGAGATGGTGAGCCGGTCGCCCACATCGACGAGGTAGTCCGGCGTCTCCGCCCGGACACCGCCGCCGCCAAAGGTGAGTGCCAGGACAAGCGCCGCACCGGCGGACATCTGGCGAAGGAAAACAACCATTCTCGCTACTCCTCAGTTGGGACTGTCCAGCCGGGGCGCACCCGGCTGGCGACGCGCGCCGGGGCGCGGCCTTTGCTTGCTGTCGTAAAGGGCGAAGATGCGCTCGCGCATGACCTCGGCGCTGAACCGCGCGGCAACGGTGCGGCGCGCCACGGCGCCTAGTTCGGCCGCGGCCGCGGGATCGGCCAGCAGCCCTGCCACCGCCTGTGCAAGCGCTTCGGGGTCAGCCGCGGGCACGAGCCGGCCGTTGACAGCGTCTTCCAACACGTCGGGAATGCCGCCAACCGCCGTCGAAGCAATGGCGCATTGCATCGCCATGCCCTCGAGCAGGATCATCGGCAGCCCTTCCCAGGCCGACGAGATCACCAGCACGTCGAGCGCGGCGAGCAGCTCGCGCATCCGGGTGATCGCGCCGGTCAGGATGAGCCGCTCCGGCCCGAGCCCGAGCGCCCGCGCCTGCGCTTCGATCTGCGGCGCGAGCGGTCCCTCGCCGACCACGAGGAACACCGCATCAGGCATGCGCTGCGCAAGCGTGGCGGCGCTGCGCAAGAAGGTCTCGTGGTCCTTCTGCGGGGTAAGGCTGCCGACCACAGCAACCACCTTCGCCCCGGGGCGCACGCCATAGGCGGCAAGGTCGAGAGGCTCGGCCCTGTCGCGGTCGAAGTGGTCGAGGTCGATGCCGTTGACGATGGTTTCGATCCGGTCGGCTCGGAAGCCGCCGGTGCGGGCGACGTGATCGGTGACCCGCTCGGACACACCGATGCAGGCGTCGGCCCCGGCGGTCACGGCACGATACACCAGGCTCATCGCCTTCTTCTCGCGCCAGGGGTCGGTGTTGTGCAGCGTGATCAGCCGCGGCACGCCGGACAGGCGTGCGGCCAGCTGGCCGACGAGATCGCTCTTGATCAGATGGCTGTGCAGAATGTCGGGCCGGAACTCGCGGATCAGTTTCAGGCAGCGGGAGAGCGCGCCCGGATCACGCAGGCCCTTGGCGCTGAGGCGGGTCATGCCGACACCGCGCTCGGCCACCCGCGCCTGAAGCGGGCCGGGTGTGAAATAGGCCACATGTGCCTCTCCGCCGCGCGCCTGGACGGCATCGAGCAGCCCGAGCAGCAGCATCTCGGCGCCCCCGATCTTCAGGCTGTCGATCACGTAGAGGATGCGCTTGCTCACCAGGCCACCTCCAACTCGGCCTGCGCCAGGGCCGGCTCGCCGGGGAAATGCGAGGCGATGCGCCGTGCGACCGCATCCCAGGTGAACTGCGCAGCCCGCGTCTTGGACGCAGTGCCCAGCCGCAGCGCGCGGTCCGGCATTGCGAGGGTCTGGAACAGCGCCTCGGCAAGTGCGGCCGGATCGCGCGCCGGGACGACATGGCCGGTTTCACCCTCGACCACGATCGAGCCGATGTCGCCCACGTCCGTCGACACGACAGGCAGGCCGAATTGCATCGCCTCGACGAAAACCACGCCGAAGGGCTCGAGCCGCGACGGCATGCAGAAACACGAGGACTGATGGAAATGTTCGGCCACCTGTTCGAGCGGCAGCCGGCCCAGCGCCTCGACGCCTTCGACCTGCACGTCGGGGCTGCATCCGATGATCGTCAGCGTCGCATCAGGCAGCCGCTCGCGCAGCAGCTTGAAGGCCTCGACGAGTTCCGGCCCGCCCTTGCGCTCCCAGTCCACGCCGACAAACAGGATGCGCCGCCGAGCAAACCGCTCCGGGCTCAGTTCGACCGGGTGCTTGGGCATCACCGAGGCCCCGGCACCGATCGCCGAGGCCCTCTGCGGAGCGATGCCATATTGTTCGACCAGCATCCGGCGGATCTTCGGCCCGAAGGTGAAGACATTCTCGGCCTGCGCGTAGATCTCGCGCTCGCAGTCGAACCAGCCGACGCTTGGCGCGCCAAATCGGCCCTGAAGGCTGGACATGCCGGCGCGCGCCACGTGGTCGGTGTAGACGAAGTTCGGAACACCGGGCAGCGCGGCGTTGAACAGCGATTGGGTCTGAAGGGTGAAATCATATTCCGCCGGATCGAAGCGGTCGCCGATCAAGGCGCTGATCGCGCGATAGTAGGCCTGCGAGCGCGCCAACCGATAGCGCAGCATATCCTTGGAGCTCCAGCTGGACAGCCCGTATTCGCGCTGCACCCCGAGAAGGCAGCGCAGCTGGCTCAGCATGTTGTCCTTGAACTCCTTGCCGACGTCGATGACGTCCAACTCCATCTCGGGGCGGACCCTTCGCAGGGCCGCCTCGAGCTGGGCGTTGATGTGCGAGAAACTCCCGCGGATCACGTACAATCCCCGCAACCGCGCGGGCCCCACCATTGAAAAATCCTTCATTTCACCCAATGATCCCATCCACATAAATATATTCCAGGAAATCAATTCGAAGCGGTTCGCCGCCGTCCGAAGTACCGGTGAATGTCAGGATGTCGCCAGACTCGAGGTCCACTCCCAGCGTGCTGTGCTCGGCGAAGGACGTCTTGTTCACCGTTGCGTCGCCAGCGTCGAGATTCCAGACAAAGCTGTCTACGACCGTGTCATTCACCAGGATATCGAGCTGCGACTGACCGTCGGACTCGTCAAAATACCCAAGGGTGAGGTTATAGGTTCCGGGGGCATCCGCAAAGACGAAGCTTGCGCTCTGCACGCCCGCATTCCCCGCCTGGATCAATTGCCCCCCGGATGCATGGTTGTTGTTGTTGATGATGAAACCTTGATCGAGCGAGAAACTCTCCGCCTCGACGTGCACCAACTCGCCGGGGCCAGAGGGCGCACTCCCGCCACCGCCTCCGCCCGACAACGGGGCGAAGTCGAGGTAGTCGACACGCAGCGGCTCACGGCCGTTCGACGTGCCCGAGAGCTGGAGGATGTCGCCGACCCCCAGAGTCACCCCAGAGATCGTGCGCTCGGCAAAGGACGTTTGGTTTGCCGTCGCATCGCCGGCGTCGAGATTCCAGGTGAAACTGTCGATCACCGCGCCGTTGAGCAGCACGTTCAGCGTCGATTGACCGTCGGACTCGTCGAAGTAGCCCAGCGTGATGTCGAAGCTTCCGGCCTGCGTGACGGTGTAATTGGCGATCTGCGTGCCAGAGTTGGTGGCCTGGATGAACATGTCACCCGAGGCGTTCGGGTTGCTGACAGCTGCGAAGCCCTGCACGATGCTGAGGGTCTCGGCCTCGACACGGAACGGATCGCCGACAGGGGTTTCGGACCCGCCGCCCCCCGTACCGCCCTCGATCGGGGTGAAATCGGCATAGTCGATGCGCAGCGGCTCCTTGCCATTGGAGACCCCCGACAGCATCAGCGTGTCACCCACCGACAGCTCCACCCCCGAAATCGTGTGCTCGGCAAAGGACGTGCGGTTCGCCGTCGCGTCGCCCGCGTCGAGATTCCAGGTGAAGCTGTCGATCACCGTGCCGTTGAGCAGCACGTTCAGCGTCGATTGACCGTCGGACTCGTCGAAGTAGCCCAGCGTGATGTCGAAGGTCCCGGCCGTGGTGATGCCGTAGCTTGCGACCTGCGTGCCCGAATTGGTGGCCTGGATGAAGACGCCACCCGAGGCATGAGGGTTGGACTGGGCCGCAAAGCCCTGCACCAGTGTCATCGACTCGGCCTCGACACGGAAGGGATCGCCGACAGGAATGCCGCCGCCCCCACCGCCGCCACCGCTTGAGCTGTCCGCATCGTAGGTCAGGTAGATTGCATCTGTGGTCGGTCCGAGAGGCAGGTTGCCGTTCGTCGGATCGATCACCGCCGCGACGATACCAAGCGGAAGCTGGTCTTCGCCCGCAAAGTCATAGGCCGCCACCCCGGAGAGATCGAACATCGACGAGATGTCCTGTGCGCCGCCGGTCAGGGTAACGTCGACCGTCTGGAGCTCCACCGCATTGTTGGCGGGGAAATCCGACGCCGCGAGGGCGGCGAGTTGCGCATCGAGCTGCGGCGCGTAGATCCGCTCCTGGCTGGTTCCGTTGGTGAAGGCATTGGTGGTCGGCTGGATCATGCCCTTCATCAGCACCACCCGCATCACCGCGCCCGCGGGCCCGCTGACGATCAGGCTGAAGTCATCAGCGCTGTAGGTGCCAACCCCGCCCTCGCCCAACCCGTTGACCACGATGTTGGCCTCGGTGCCAAGCGATGCCTGCGACGCCAGCCCGCGCGACCCCGCCTGCGTGTCGGTGCCATGCAGGTAGCCAGTGCTGGTCGTGCCGTCGGCGTAGGTGACTGTGAAGCGCGAGCCGATCAGTTCGGCCCCCGAGACACCGCCGACGTCCCAGTCCGGGTCGGTGCCAGCGTCGAGCGTGGTCTTCTTCGCCCCGGCGATCGAATTGGGATCCATATCGACCGAGAAGGTCACCTTCTCGCCCGCTTCGAACCCGCCGTCGGTGGCCTGATCGAAGGTCAGCACGATGGCCTCGAAACCGGCGGTCCCGCCGGCCCCGACGTAGCTCTGGCCGGACGGGGCCACGACACCGGTGCTGCCCGCGTTGTTGATGGTCAGCGGCTTGGCGACCGTGTCCCCTGCGAGTCCGTAGGGGTCGAAGACCGCATCCGTCAGCACCGCGTTCGTGACATCGATCTCGACCTTGGTGACCACCTTGTCGCCGACGTTGGTGAGAATGAACGAGCCGCTGTCGTAATTCGACTTCTGCACGTTGTCGTTGTTCGGCGTGATTGCCAGCGTGACCGCTCCGCTGCCGGTCGGACCGCCCGAGGAGCTGTCATTGTCGAGGATGATCACCGTGGCGGTGTCGTCGCCGATGGTGGCATTCGCCCCGGTCACCCCGGTGATCACCACCTCGAAGCTCTCGTTCGACTCGGCCAGGGCATCATCGATGATGTTGACCTGAACGCTGGCATCCGCCGAGCCTCCGGCGATAGTCCGTGTGCCGCTGTAGACGCCCGTCGCCGCATTGAGCGTGGCCCCGACCACCGTGTAGTCGCTGCTGGCAGTGGCCGAGACAGGGCGCACCTCGAACTGCACGAGCACGCTGCTTTCCGAGGGCACGTAGTTGCTGGCCGAGATGGCCACTGTCACCGCGCCCTCGCCCTCGGCAACCACCGAATCCGCGACCGAGATGGAGGGTCCTTCCTCGACGGCGTCGATGGCGACGATCTCGATGCCATTGATCAGCGGGTTCTGAAGCACCGCGGCGAAGTCGATGTCGGCGATGCCGTCATCGATCACGCCGGTCCATTGCATCATCCCACCGACTCCGCTGCCGAAGGCGCTGACGATGTCGAAGTCGTTCAGGAACAGCGCGCCCTCGATCGACACGTCGAAGATGCGCTCGCCCGGCTGATCGGTTCCGGCATAGCCGTTGCCCATGTAAAGGCGGATCGCATAGCTGCCGGGATCGACGGCAAACTCGAACTGCATGCCGTCGCCGGTGGGCCGCGCCCAGCGTTCCTGCGTGAAGACGCCGACCGGGGTGCTCGAAGGCACGGAACTGTCGAGCGTGGTGATATTGAAGGTCGTCACCGAGGTCGTGCCCGCGACGATCACCGAGGTGTCGCTGCTCCAGTCCATGCCGCCGTCTGTCGCGGCAACGTCGGCATTGCCAGCCACCCAGCGATGCACGACCTCGCCGCTTGAGGTGTTGGTGACCTCGATCCAATCCCAGGAGGCGGCAAAACTGTCATCGCCGACCTCGGTCGAGGCGACCATGCCCACCACCGCGCCGGTGATGGCACCAAGGTTGTTGTACTGGCCCTTCACCGCACTGACGACGGCTGCGGGCAGCGCCAGGGAGCCGGTCGAGACCCAGGCGGTGTAGACGCCGTTCTCCACGTAGCGCGCCCGCGCGGTGGCGGTCTCGGCCCCCGCGGTCATGTCGAGATCGATCGCCACCTCGAAGTTCGGATCGCCGACCCCGAGGATCGTCGGGTCCTCGATTCCCGGAACCTCGACGAAACTGGTGACAAAGCTGTTGTTGGTCTCGACCAGAAGTTGCACGCCATATTTGATCGTGCCGCCGTCATCGATCACCGCGATGGTGGCCTCGGCGAAGTTGTCCTGATCGCCCGGCCCCACCATCAGCCCGACCTTCTCGCCGCCATCCCAGGTCTTTGCCGGGGCGTCGTTGTTCAGCGAATAGGTGAAGATGTTGACCATCTCGCTGGTGATCGACAGCTGCTGCGCGCCGGCGGACATGAAGCCGATCCCGAGCACGTTCTGCTGCGAGTTGGCGGTGCCCTCTGCGGTACCGGCATAGGCCTCGTCGATACTGACAAAGCTCGACGCTCCGCCGAGGTTGAACACGCCGCCGTAATAGAGGCCCTGCGTGGGGTCACCGCCGTTGTCGGTCTGCGGCAGCACGTTGTTGCGCCATACGGCATTGACGCCGATGCCGCCGGCGATGCTGTCGCCGCTCGGAACAGCGCCGGGCGGGGTCGAGGCGGGATTGTTCAGCTCGAAATCCCAGCGCGAGGTGGAATTCGGCCCCACCACGGCGCCGGTTCCGTCGGTCGGATCGCCGACATGGCTGTCGAGCGTGTTGTCCACGCCGTCGAGATCGAGATCATCACTGGCGTCCAGCGGCTCGCCGCCGGGGATGAAGATCGCGATGTTGTCCTTGCCGTACACGCCGCTGACGATGAGGCCCGCGAAGTCGTCCAGCCCATCGCCGTCGTTGTCGATGAACGTGCCAAGCCCGTTGTCCCCGAGCGCAGTCACGGCCAGCGGCTGCGAGCCGAAGTTGCTCAACTGGTAGACAACCGAGGCCGAGTCCATGCGACCATCGCCGTCGGTATCGACCACGCGGGTGAAGTAGAGCGTCCCGTCGAAACTGGCCGCGATGATGGTATTCTGCAGCGCTCCGTCGAAGAAACTGGCGGTGTATTCCTCAAGCCCGTTGGTGGACTCGGGCAGCGTCAGCAGGGAACCGTCCTGGGTCTGGTCCAGCAGCTGGGATTCTGGCGAATACGCCGTGCCGTCCATCACCGACGTGCCGTCGAAATGGGCCAGCACATTGGCGATCGAGCTGCCCGGATGCTCCCAGTCATAGCCGGAGACGACGTCGAAAAAGTCTGCCGGCAGCCCGGTGGTCGAGGTCGTGTCGATCCAGCTTCCCGAGGAGTCCTGCCCATAGATGATCAGCAGTTCCGACAGGAAGTCACGCGCCGCGGCTTCATTGGCAAAGAGCACCGCGCCATAGGCCATGATCGGTGAGCCAGAGGTGGCCCCCGCGTAGCTGCCGTCGGCGTTGAACGCCAGCGAGAGCGCTTCGGCTGCGGCGCGGATCGGGTTCGCGTGGCCACCATAGGGACCATAGGCGTCGGTGATCTCGCCAAGGTAGTGCAGCTGGTCGCCATACCCCTTGCTGCTCTCTTCGCTGAACTCGTTGGTGGCGAATTCCGAAGTCCAGTCGTTGACCACCGCACCATCGGAATAGGAGAGCGGCTGACCGCCCCAACCGCCGTTGGGGCCATTGTCCCAGGTGTAGACCTGTCCGTCCTCGGTCACGAGGACATCGTAGGGATTGCGGAAACCGGGCGAGTGGATGGTCAGCGGGTTGTCTACCAGTTTGAGCTGACCGTCTTCGCTGACCAGCACGTAATCGGTGATCTTGGCCATGTTGAGGCCGTTGTTGCCGCCTGCCCAGTCCGGTTGCAGCACGCCGCCGCTGCTGCCGTTGTTGTCGAGCGTGAAATTGGGGTCAAGATCGAGGTTCTGGATATCCAGAGACGCCAGGTTGACGTTGGGCCGCGACGGATCGTCCAGCGTCGGCAAGTCGAGAATGTACAGGTTTCCGTTGGCGTCCGTGCGGATATCGTAGGATTCTAGGTCGGTCAGGTTGATCTTGATGACCGACGCCGAATAGGCAAAATCCACCGTCCCGGCGAAGTTGTTGCCGGGCGCACCCTTGTTGGTGTTGCCGCCGATGGCGACCCACAGATAGGTGTCGCCAGTGTCCGGGTCGACCGAAAGGTCGAGCCCGTTGATCGCGTGATTCTCCTCCGATCGCGGCAGCCCGCGCACGATGGCGACGTTTGACAACACCGCCCCGGTATCCGGGTCGAGCACGATCCGGTGGATCTGACTCGAATTGGTGTCGAGCCCGCTGTCCTCGCCCACCGCGATCCGCCAGTCCGACGACGTGACGTAGAGAACATCGTTCCCGTCCTCGTCGGTGGTCGCGACGAGCCCGGTCATCTGCCGCTTCGCCGTGGTGTTCAGTGTCCCGTCATCATTGAAGTTCTGGGTGTCGTTCTTGATGACGTTGATCGCCATCGTCGACGTGGCGACGAAATCGGGACTTGTGTCAGCATCCGGTCCATCCGGTTGCCGTTCGATCTCGTAGCGGTAGATCGTCCCGTTCTGCTGCGCCACGAAGAGCACAGGGTTTCCGGTTTCGCTGAAATCCAGCGCCGTTGGGTTCGTGCTCTGCGCCGCCGCCAGATCGGTGACACCGAAAGTAATATCCTCGGCCATTTTGGGAGTCCTCTAACGAGAGGGGTAAAATCAACTATAAAATCAATTTTCTTTAGTATTATTATGATTTTAGGTTATTGGCGCTACTCTGCGCCGGTTCAGGACTTCACACTTGCCGGGGACTAACTCCCGACCTGTTTTACACAGCACGCGAGCGGGTGAGCGCCCGGCGCAGTCTTGCGGAAAGGAACTCGGAACGGTGCGGTACGACGACCGACTGGAACAAGTAGCGGCTCAGGATGTGCTCGCTGAATTCGCTCTTGGGCTTATAGGCAACTTGCACACGCCCGTTCGGCGCAGTGGCCTGGATCGTGCTGAGTTCGACCGCCGCGCTGCGGGTCTGGCCATCCGGCAGGATCATCGTCAGACGCCCGCTCACAGGGACGTTCAGCACATTGCCCTGGTCGAGGATGAGTTGATCCTCATCAACCCAGAATACCGCGCGTGACTGACCATCGTCGGAGACGAAACGCATGTCGTAGACCCGCGCGCGTGCCGCCTCGATACGCTCTGTCTTTCTGCCGAAGACCGACGCACCAACCCGAGCCACGGTTCGCGCCAGCACGCAGGCTCCGACGATGAACACCAGGGAGATCTCGCCAAGGTAAGAGACATCGGTCCCGCACAGCTTGTTGTTCAGCCGCGACCGGATGGCCTTGGAGGTGCCATGGCTCATGTAGGCCTGAGCCGGGCCGATCATGCCGGGCTTCACGCGGAAGCGACGTTCGTAGTTGGGAATCGCGGCCGCGTATTGCGCCGCGATCTCGGGACGCACGGGGCGCGGGCCGCACATGTTCATGTCGCCCTTGATCACGTTCAGCAGTTGCGGGATCTCGTCGAGACGGGTCTCGCGCAGGAACAGACCCATCGGGGTTTCGATTCCCGAGCCTTTTGGCAGGACCTTGTCCTTGGTGATCTGAGCCGCCTTGGCGCTGTCGAGCGTGCGGAACTTGTAGACGTCGAACAGCTCGCCGTTCTCGCCGATCCGCGGTCCTCGGTAGAAAATCGGTGCACCCTGGGTGAGGGCCAGAAGCGCAGTGATCACCAGGAACAGGGGGAGGATCATGAGAAACAGCGTCATGCCGATGGTAAAGTTGTAGGCGCGGTACAGCAGACGCGAACGCGGCTGGAAACCGACCGAGAGACGCGGCCAGACGGGGCGTCGGGACGGAGCCGGCCATGCTGCGGCCTGAGGAACCGCCTGAGCCGCGAAGACAGTATTTCGTGTCCCCTTGGAGGGAAGCTCGACGCGATAGTGGGAGGTTTTGAAGCTGCTGAACCGGGAGGAGGAATCTTCGTCTATGACTTTGTATGTGTTCTGTTTTTCGATTTCATTGCTGGTTGAAAAATCCATCGGAAATATCCTCGGCAAACTCAAGGAACCACGGGGAAACCCCAGGCCAAAAAGCTAAAATACAAAACGAGCCGCATGAACGCGCGGCGATCTAAAAAAGGTCGGCGATGCTCGGACTTCAGGCTAGAAACTGCCTCAATGTGCCCCTGACCAATAAGGGAGCACGACATTTTGTGAGTTAAACAATTCGTATCATTCTTAAGAAAATAGTAACTTTATGGACCGGCGGTGCAAAGCTGTTTTTTGCCATTATACCTGCAAACCCGGAAGAACAGGGCCTTGCAGGCCCGTGTCGCGCGCCGACTGCACGGACACTGTGCACACTGTCGCAACAATAGATCCACCCATCTCTTACCGAAGCGTCATCCCTGGCCACACATCCGCCCCACTTGAGCCGCAATCAACCCCTTGATGAGTGGAGACTTTGACACAATCTCGGCGTGTGCAGAGACGGCTCTCAGGGCTTTCGGCCGCCGATCACCTGTTGGGGCGAATCGATGATGCCTCCGCTTCGGCTCCGCACTTCCTCGATCACACGCCGGTCCACCGAATCAAGCTCCGGGAGGCGCGCGCCGGCGGTTGCGAGAACCGCCTCCTCGACCTCGGATGCCGGCCGCACCGGCGGATTGCTGCCTTCGAAGACGGGCGTATCTGAAAGCCTGACATCCGCATCGCTGCGCACGGCGCCGATGGTGTCCGACAGGTAGAAATTCGGCCCCGGAGTCTCGCCGTCCTGCAGGTGCAACGGCGGACGGTCGACGCTGTTCGGGCCAGGCACGTAGACATTGCCGATGATGTTGACCTTCGACCCCGTCCCCTGGAAGCCGTTCGGCCCCCAGTTGTAGATCAGGTTATTGATGAACTCGATGTCCTGGCTGCCGTCCTTGATGGCCGGATTTCGGTGACGGTTGTGCGCCAGCAGGTTGCCGATCACGGTGATGCGCTTCGCCGCGCCGCCGCCAATGAGCAGCCCCATGCTGTGCCGCCCTTTCGGATGCATCGACTGGTCAAGCGCTTCGGAAATGATGTTGTTCGAGATGGTCACATCCGCGACGTCTCCCCAGACCGCCAGGGCCTCGTCAATCGACCAGCTCAGCGAGTTGCCGTCGACCAGTACGTTGCGGATCGGCTTTGGTCCCTCACCGATCGACAGCCCGTCGCGGTTGTCAGGGGCATCTCCCGGACCGTCGCCCGGGCGCAGGCGCATCCCGCGGATGATCACATTGCTGCCGACCACCCGCAGCCGCCCCCCGGTGATCGTGATCCCGCCGGGCGCGGTCGTGCCGTCAAGGGTCACATCCGGCCCGATCTCGAGTTGGTGCGACAGGTCGATCGTGCCGCCGATGTCGAAGCGAATGATGCGCGGTCCACGCTCCTCCTCCGCCGCCCAGCGAAGGCTGCCCGGCCCGTCGTCCGCCAGGCTCGTCACCAGAAGCATGCGCCCGTCGTCACCACCTTTACTGCCGCTGCCAAAGCCGACCGGCTCTTGCACACCGGCAAGAGCCATCTCTTCGGAGCGCGCGGAGTCCCGCGGCAGGAGCGTGGCCGCGCCAGCGGCGGACACCAGAAGCGACGCCAGGAGACTGCGGCGTCCGATATGCGAAAAGGGGGCCATTGCCTGCTACCCTGAAAAAGGATCAACGCCCGGACGCAGCGGCGTCCAGGTCACCATTAGACTCGTGCGGGCACGCGGCCCGCACGGCCAAGGTCAGGTCGTGGCCTGCATCTGGCGCGCCTTCTTGCCCAGCAGCCCTTCGAAATAGGTGATGGTCTTGGCGATGCCCTCCGACAGGTCGACCGAAGGATTCCACCCCAGGTGCTCGCGCGCCAGGGTGATATCGGGACGGCGCTGCACCGGATCGTCGCTGGGCAGCTCGCGCGACACCAACTGCGATTGCGAGCCGGTCTGCGCCACGATCATCTCTGCCAGCTGCTTGACGGTGCACTCCTGCGGGTTACCGAGGTTAATCGGTCCGGTGACGCCCTCTTCGGTGCCCATCATCCGGATGATGCCTTCGATCAGCTCATCCACATAGCAGAAGGAGCGGGTCTGGCTGCCGTCGCCGTAGATGGTGATGTCCTCGTCATAGAGCGCCTGGCGAATGAAGTTCGACACCACGCGCCCGTCCTGCGGATGCATCCGCGGGCCGTAGGTGTTGAAGATGCGCACCACCTTGATCGGCAGGCCATGCTGGCGGTTGTAATCGAAGAACAACGTCTCGGCGCAGCGCTTGCCCTCGTCGTAGCACGACCGCACTCCGATCGGATTCACGTTGCCCCAGTAGCCCTCGGCCTGCGGGCTGACCAGCGCATCGCCGTAGACCTCCGACGTCGAGGCCTGAAGGATGGGACACTTCAGCCGCCGCGCCAACCCGAGCATGTTGATCGCGCCATGTACCGAGGTCTTGGTCGTCTGCACCGGATCGTGCTGGTAGTGGATCGGCGACGCCGGGCAGGCGAGATTGTAGATTTCATCCACCTCGACATAGAGCGGGATCGTCACGTCATGGCGCAGGAACTCGAAGCGCGGATTGGCGAGCAGGTGCTCGATGTTGCGCTTGGTGCCGGTGAAGAGGTTGTCGACGCACAGAACCTCCGCCCCACCTTCCAGCAGCCTGTCGCACAGATGCGAGCCGAGAAATCCGGCGCCGCCAGTCACGAGGATGCGCTTGCGACTGTTGTAGTTGCGCTTCAACATGTTGTTTCCCTTTCAAAATAAAAATCAATTCGGTCAAAAAAACTGGTGCCGCGGGAGGTCAGCCCCCGTGGCGGATTTGGGCTGCACGGGGTCCGGCGTCAGCCAGTCCAATGCAGCAAGATCGCGTCCGACAGGCTCTTGCAGCAGCGTGTCGTCGGCGTAGGCCAACGCGATGTTCGCGAACCCGAGGAACTCGGGCGTGCGGGCCGGGAGGGACGTTGGCGCGATGGGACTCAAGAGCCTCGCACAGGCACGGGCCGCGCAGATCATGCCAATAGAAATGCGGTTCCTTGGGGCTGCTGCAGCCCAGGTGCGGATGTTGCGACAGGTCGTGGACAAGCACCAACTTCCCGCATTTCGGCGCGCCGATATATGCGGCCGACCCAAAGAGGCGCGTCCCGGAAACGGGTTCTGGGCCGGACGGGAGAGAATGCGTCGACACGGGCAGCGTCTCCTACTGCATCGCCGATTGCCTTGGGCCGCGGCGTCAATTGCGCCGGAGGAGAATTCGCGAGGAGCGCTCGAGTGAGGGAAATGCGCCAGCCTCGCACAGAGGCCAGAGGGACGTTCGGGTCAGGCGATCACAGGATGATCGAAAGAATGAACCCGGCCAGAGCGCCCAAAGCTGCAATCCCAATCCAGGCGCCGACCCCAAGACTGAAACCAACGAAGAAAGAAATAAGCCAAGCGTAAAAAATTGCGGTAAGCGAACAAGTAATTAAGAGGATCGCCTGTCGGAGATAGGGACGGTCCCGCCGCGGCGGTTGCTCAGCCCTTTTGTCCATAGGCGACATGTGCGAGCGGTCGGACGAGCCCTGACCGCGCTTGATGCGGAGCCTCCTTTCTAATGCGTTGAGCGGCATCGTCCATTCCTGAACAGTCGGATGAAATCCGTGAACGTTTCAACCGGTTTGGCGGTGATGGCCGACACAAGGTCCCCCTAAAAGCTCGGGACAAAATCCAAAAATTCGGGTTCTGAGCAGAGAGCGCGCCAGACCCTTTACGCGGTACTATGCCTTGACGATACGCAACGCCCGGAAGACCCGTCAAGCCATTATGGGCCCGGCGCCGAAGCGCGCACCTAAGCGTGACCGAACTGCCTGTCACCGCGCCACTCGCCCGGATTGCAGCCGCGGCACGGGCACATCCGCGCGCGGGCAGTGCCAATCCTTGCGGCGCCCGGTTTCGGCGTAGATCGCCAGCAGCCGTTCGACCCATGTCGCGACCCCGTAGCGCCCCAGCGCACGCGCGCGCACCGCGTCACCCGTACGGGCGCGCAGGCCCGGCGTCTCGATCATCTCGATCACCCCGCGCGCCAACGCCTCGGGATCGCGCGGCCGGATCAGGATGGCGCCGGTTCCCTCGAGCACCAGCGCATTCTCTCCGACGTCCGTGACCACAGGCGGCAGGCCGTTGGCCATGGCCTCGAGCAGCGAGACCGGTGCCCCTTCCCAATGCGACGAGCTGACGAAGATATCGCTCGCTGCGAGCACCTCGGGAATGTCGCCGCGCATCCCGAGGAACCGCAGGTCCTCGCCGAGCCCGAGCCGTTGCGCCTGCGCCAGAAGCGCCTCATGGCGCGAGGTGTCCCGCGCATCGCCGACCAGCAGCAGAACGCAGGTCGGCGCGTGCTCCCGGATCGTCGCGAAGGCGTCGAGTAGCACCTCATGCGCCTTCTGACCAATGATCGCCCCGACGCAAACCAGGGCGATCTGATCCTCGGAGAGCCCCAGTTCGGCGCGCATGCGCGCGCGGGCGGCAGGCGGCGCGACCACCGTTTCGGACACCGCGTTGGGAACAACCCGGCACCCCGATCTGCCGATCTCTCCTGCCGCAGCCTCGGCAACGGCCTCGCCGACGGCAATCTTGTTGACCCCCGGCAGCCGCATGGCCAGTCCCTGCAGCAGGCGCCGACCGGGACGGATACGGCGGACCGAGGGTTTCACATTGTGAATCGTGGTGATGAAGGGAATACCGAGCAGCCGCGAGGCATAGGCCCCGAGCGTGCTGGCCGAGGCAAGATGCGCATGCAGGTATTCGATGCGCTTCTCGCGCAGCGCGCGCAGCAGCCTCCGGAAGCGCCCGGCGTCCACGAGGTTGCGGCCCGGCAGCAGCACGACCTCGGTGCCCGAGGCGCGCAGACGCTCCAGAAAGGGCGTGTTCAGATCGCTCAGCACGAAGACCGTCAAGCTCATGTCGGAGCGCCCGCGCACCGCTTCGGCAAAGGTCAGCACAAGCCTTTCGGCACCGCCGGTGAGCAGCGTGTCGATCAGGTAGCCCACGCGCAGCGGCGCAGGCGCGTCCACGGCAAGCATATGTCCGGGGAGGTCAATCTTGGCAGACTTCATGGGAGAGTCCGTCTTAAAAGAGAAAGTCTGCGCGCGACAGGACTCCGCCGCGCGCGGGCTGGTCAGCGCGCAAGATGCGCCTGACGGTCATCGCCACGCGGAGACTGCTTCATCACCGTCACCCCCGGCGCATTCAGTTCTTCATCGCTGGGTCGCTTCGGGCGCGACCTCAGCAGCGTCGCGATCATGAAGGCGGCAAGCGCGGCGATGGTGGCGACGATCAGTGCAATGGCGACCTGGGCATTTTCCGACATGCTGACCGGATTGATCGGCGGGGTGCCCTCTTCGATCACCCTCACGTTGTCAAAGCCCGAGACCTCCACCGCGCGCGCATCCCGCAGCCGCAGATCGAGCTCGGCGATACGGTCGGTCTGTGCCTGCTGACGGGCCTGGAGCAGCCGGGCCTTGGGCATCACCTCGGACAGGTCGGCGATATGCGCCCTGGTCTGTTGATGCTCTCGCTCAAGATAGGTGATGCGGCTCTGCGCTTCCTCGATCTCGGTTTCGGCAGCAAGCGCCTCCGCCTCGAATCCGAGCCGGTTCTGTAGCGAGGACTTGCGCTGCTGGAGCGAGATCATATTGAGCCGCGCTTCGCGCAGTTCCGAGTTGAGCGAGACCTCGTCGCGCACAGCGTTCTCGTATTCGATCTGAAGGCCCGTGGCATCCGGCCCGCCCAGCAGGTCGATCAGCGCCCCTTCGATTTCCTCGGCCTCCTGCTGCGCCTTGTCGAGGCGCGCGGTGATCGTGGTCAGCTCGCGCTCGGTGTACATGACGCGGCGGTGATTGAGGAAAGCCTCGACCAGCGCGTTGACCAGCTCGGCGGCAATCACCGGGTTGGTGTGGAACACCGAGATCTTGACCACGTAGGACCCGGTGATCAACTCGATCATCGTGCTTTCGTCGAGCCTGATAGTCGCCCCGATCAACCCGTCTTCAGTGTCCGGCATGTCCGGATAGACGCGGTTGAGCCCGACCTTCTCGATCGCTTCGCGCACCAGCTTCGGGTTGTCCAAGAGCAGCATCTCGGCGTTCACGAAGCCCTCAAAGTTGCCGGGATTCGGCGCCCGAATGTCGGTGAGGCTCGGGTCGGGCACATAGACGTATTCACGACCAAGCGCGAAGGACACCAGTGATCGCGCCTCGAAAACCGGGTGCGACTGCTTGATGGCAAAAAGAAGGGGAGTGATAACAGCGCCGAACACGACAATAGCAAGAATGATGCGTTTCACGGTATAACCAATCCATGGACACCCTGAGGTGTCGGCAAAAAAGAAATTAAATTAGACGAAAAATGTTCTCGTTCGATTTGTAACTGTAGCACCCATGCTGCCCTGCGGCAACAATTCGAGAGAGTTTCCCAAGAGTTCACGGGCAAGTGAGCCTCTTTGAGATCCGAACGCGGCAATCTTGGGCAGCAGCCCGTCCGAAGCGGTTTAACGCTTTGCCCTTGCACGAGATGACCGTAGACTGACCTCGATTCTCGCATCCGGCCGCCGCATTTTCTCTGGCTGGAATTTTATTTTTCTTCCTCATGTTTTCGAGGACCTGCTGCATGGCATTCTCTCCCGACAAGGCCACGTCCAAGGACCTGTTCTGGGCCTTTCCCGCCCTCTCCCCCACCAAACTCCTGTACTTCGTCGCGGTCATCATCATTGCCCGCTACGTCGATTCCGCCGACCTCGGGCTGATGGCAATCTGCCTCGCGATCATCGGCTACTCCGAGATCATGTCGAGCATCGGCCTTGGCTCGGCTCTGGTCTCGGCCCAGGACCGGCACCAGGAGACCGGCCACGCGAGGATCTTCTGCGCCCTCCTCGCCGCCTCGCTCATGGCGATCCTGCTCTGGCTCGGTGCCGTCCCCACGGCGCGACTTTTCGACTCGCCCGAGATCCAACAGCTGCTCGGCGCGATCTGCGTCATACTGGTGATCCAGGCGATCGGCTCGGCGCACGACAGTGCGCGCAAGTTTCGCAAGAAGCTGCTTCCCGACGTGGCACAGGGGCTCGTGAGGGGTCTCACCCCGATCATCCTGGCGATCGCTGGCTTCGGGACCCGGTCGCTGGTGGCCAGCTATCTGGCCGGTGCGCGTGTCGCAACGCTGATGCTGTTCTGGATTCGCCCGTGGAAGCCCAGCGCCCTGCCAGACCGGCCGCGCGGGCGCTTCGCGATGGGTTGCGGGTCTTGCTCGACCGGAGCCGAAACCATCAGCGCCACACCGCGATTGGTCGACAAATTCCTCGTTGGCACGTTTCTCGGTCCCGCGGCGCGTGGCACCTATGCCCTCGCCTTCCGAATTCCCGAGTTCGCCATCGAGCGCGTCGTCACCTTCGCTGGCACGGTGCTGCACCCGGTGACGTTGAAGATGCAGACCCAGTCCGAGGATCTGACGAAATACGCCGATCAATCGCTGCGCTCTTTCGCGCTGCCTATGTTGGGCATCGGCGCAGGCCATCGCTCCACCCTGAAGCGGAGACACGCATGACTTCGCCGAGACACCCGCAGGACGCATTGCGCGCCGCTCCGTTCTTTGCCAGCAGCCGCCCCGGCCAGATGCGGCGGGATCAGGTCGGCTGGGTATCGCTGCATCACGCCTCGCGCGATCTGCTCGGTAGCGCCCGAAAAATGCGCGGCGCCTTCAGAAGCGAGCGCCCCGACGCTCGCGAAGCACCCAGGAGGTCGGAATGAGTGATCTGCCCCTTCCCGCCCGCACGGGCTTCGACTGGCGCGGCTGGCTGGCCGTCCTTCTCAGCGGTCTGTTTGCGCTGGCGGTGACCTTGGTTCTTGCGAACCGCACGTCGCTGATGATGGCGCTTCCCGTCGCGCTGCTGATCTTTGCGGTCGGCATCCGGTACCCGATGATCGCGCTCGCAGGGCTGATCGCGCTCGTCATCTCCAACACCTCGGACAACCTGATCGAGGCATTCAGCATCCCCTCCCTGGCCAAGATCACGGCACCGGGTCTCTTTCTCCTGCTCGCCGCACGATATGCGCTCTACCGCGACCTGCCCTACATTCCGCGCGTGACGATCTGTTGCCTGCTGATCGTCTTCGCCATGAAGCTGATGAGTGCGATCTATGCGCTGCGCTGGAACCTGAGCATCGAACTTTCCATCGATTTCCTCAAGGAAGCCGCGGTGGCGATCCTGGCCCTGGCTTTCATGAACAACAAGCGCGGTTTTGAAACCGTAGCCCTCGCCGCCACCCTGCCCATTGTCATCGTCTGCGGCCTGGGGCTCTATCAGCTTGTCGTCGGCCCCTCGCCCACCGGCTTTTTCGGATTCTCGCGGATCACCGATGGCTCGTCGCGCTTTTCCGGCATGCTGCTCGATCCGAATTTCTTTGCCGCCATCGTGGTCTTCACCATTCCATTGGCGCTGTTCCACCTGCTCAACGCCCGCCGGCCGGGGACGCTCATCTTCTGGATACTGGCCTCCGGCGCGCTGATTGCCGGCCTGCTGGCCACGGAATCGCGCGGCGCGCTGATTGGGCTTTCGCTGGGGTTGATCGTCCTGAGCACCAGCTTCACCCGCAAGCAGTTCCTCGCCGCCGGTGCCATCGGCGTCCTGGTCGTGATGCTTGCCGGGATCGTGGCCAGCGACGATTTGATCGACCGCTTCGCCAGCATCGTCGATACCGCCGCCGCCGGCGAGGCGCAGGACAAGAGTACAGAGGGCCGTCTGGCCAGTTGGACCGTCGCCTACAACCTGTTCAACCAGAACCCGTGGTTCGGCGTCGGGCTGGGTAACTTCAAGGCCCACTATCAGAATGGTGCGCTCGAGGACGGGCTGATCTTCCGGGGCGAGGGCCGGGCCACTCACAGTCTCTATCTCGAGTTCCTGACCGAACAAGGGCTGGTTGGGCTGCTCGTCTTCCTTGGAATCGCCGCGTTGGGTGTGGTGAACTATTTTCGCGGGGCCGCCCTGGCCCGTCGCCTCGGAGACGAGTTGATGGCGCGCAGGCTCATCGCGTTCTGCGGTGGCTTCGTCGGCTATCTCGCCGCGATGACCTTCCTGCAGGACGCGTACCCGCGATTCCTTTGGTACATGGTGTCTCTGTCTGCGGAATCGTACATGATCGTGCGCTGCATCTACGCCAATCATCCTGCTCTGACGTTCACCAGTCGCCGCGAAACAGGCCCCTACCCGATCGAGACACCCTGACCGATTCTGCGCCTCGCGGTTGCGGCGACCATGGTTCACGGCCAAAGGGTGTCCAGACAGCTCTGCGGAAAATGTTCGGAGGCGGCCAATTTCTCCTGCCCCCGCCGGCTGCATTCGAATGCGACGATCTCGCGCGGGATTCGCCGCCACGTCATCAAGCGCTTCGCGCCGAAACAGCCCCGTAGCCCCTGCGAAGAGCGAGGCTAAAGTCTTGATTTTTCAGGGTAAGGTTCCAGAGTGGTGAGCCGTGCAGGATTCGAACCTGCGACCCACTGATTAAAAGTCAGTTGCTCTACCAACTGAGCTAACGGCCCACTCTCTCGGGACTTTAACACAGTGGTGAGCCGTGCAGGATTCGAACCTGCGACCCACTGATTAAAAGTCAGTTGCTCTACCAACTGAGCTAACGGCCCACTGTGTGTGGGCGGCTTCTAGGAACTGTGGCGGGGGGGGTCAAGCGGAAAAATGATATTTCTGCCGAACTTGTCCGAGACTGCCCGGCTCGCGCCCCGCGGGTGCATGCGCCAGAGGCAAGGCAGCCCCCCGCAACGCAGGCTGGAAACGCTCCGTCAACAGGCGTATATGCGCCCGGATGAAACACGCGCGCACAAACTCTCTGCCCTTCATGAAGATGCACGGGCTTGGCAACGACTTCGTCGTGCTGGACGCGCGTGCGCGCTCCATCGCCATGACCCCTGCCCTCGCCATGGCCATCGCCGACCGACACCGCGGCGTCGGATTCGACCAGCTGGCGATCATCGAGCCCGGCAGCGGCGATGCGCATCTGACCTTCTACAACGCCGATGGCTCGACCGCGGGGGCCTGCGGCAATGCCACGCGCTGCATCGCGCGTTTCCTGATGGACGAGACCGGCAAACCTGCGCTGACGCTCACCACCGAGCGCGGCACGCTCTTCGCGCGTGACGCCGGCGACGGGCGTACCTCGGTCAACATGGGCCAGCCGCAGCTGCGCTGGGACGAGATCCCTCTCGCGCATGAGATGGACACGCTGGAGCTGCCGATCGAGGGCAAGCCCACCGCCACCGGCATGGGCAACCCGCATTGCACCTTCTTCGTCGAGGATGCCGAGGCGGTCGACATCATGACCTTCGGCTCGGCGCACGAGCATCACCCGCTCTATCCGCAGCGCACCAACGTGCAGGTCGCCAGCCTGATCGGCCCCGACCACCTGCGCATGCGCGTCTGGGAGCGCGGCGCGGGCCTCACGCTGGCCTCGGGCTCGTCCTCCTGCGCCACCGCCATCGCCGCCGCGCGCCGCGGCCTGACCGGGCGCAAGGTGACCATCGAGCTCGACGGCGGCACGCTGCAGGTCGACTGGCGCGAGGATGGCGTCTGGATGACCGGCCCCACCGCCCATGTCTTCGACGGGCATTTCACCCACGACTGGCTGGAGATGGTCTCGTGACCGGCGCACCCAAGTTCACCACCCTCGGCTGCCGCCTCAACGCCTACGAGACCGAGGCGATGAAGGATCTGGCCACGCAGGCCGGTATGGAAAACGCGGTCATCGTGAACACCTGCGCCGTGACCTCCGAGGCCGTGCGCAAGGCGCGTCAGGAGATCCGCCGCCTGCGCCGCGAGAACCCAGATGCCAAGGTGATCGTCACCGGCTGCGCCGCACAGATCGACCCCGACAGCTTCGCCGCGATGACCGAGGTCGACGCCGTCATCGGCAACACCGAGAAGATGGCCCCCGAGACATGGTCGCGGCTGTCGAACGGTTTCATCGGCGAAACCGAGCGCGTCATGGTCAATGACATCATGTCGGTGACCGAAACCGCCGGCCACCTGATCGACGGCTTCGGCACCCGCAGCCGCGCCTACGTACAGGTGCAGAACGGCTGCGATCACCGCTGCACCTTCTGCATCATCCCCTACGGCCGCGGCAATTCCCGTTCGGTTCCCGCCGGCGTGGTCGTCGACCAGATCAAGCGGCTGGTGCAGCAGGGCTACAACGAGGTGGTGCTGACCGGGGTGGACCTCACCTCCTGGGGCGCCGACCTGCCGGGCACGCCTCGCTTGGGCGATCTGGTGATGCGCATCCTCAGGCTGATCCCCGACCTGCCGCGCCTGCGCATCTCCTCGATCGATTCCATCGAGGCCGACGAGAACCTGATGCAGGCCATCGCCACCGAGCCGCGCCTGATGCCGCACCTGCACCTGTCGCTGCAGCACGGCGATGACCTCATCCTCAAGCGGATGAAGCGCCGCCACCTGCGCGACGACGCCATCCGCTTCTGCGAGGAGGCGCGCAAGCTGCGCCCCGAGATGACCTTCGGCGCCGACATCATCGCCGGCTTCCCGACCGAGACCGAGGAGCATTTCGCCAACTCGCTGAAGCTGGTCGAGGATTGCGACCTGACCTGGCTGCACGTCTTCCCCTATTCCTCGCGTCCCGGCACCCCTGCCGCGCGCATCCCGAGCAAGGTGAACGGCAATGTCATTAAGGAGCGCGCCGCCCGCCTGCGCGCCGCCGGGGATGCCGCCGTGGCGCGCCATCTCGCCGTGCAGCCCGGCCGCACCCATCACATCCTGATGGAAAGCCCCGAGATGGGCCGCACCGAGCAGTTTACCGAGGTGCTCTTCGATGCCCCGCAGACGGAGGGTGCGATTGTCACCGCGACGATCACCGGCATCCGTGGCACGCAGCTGACGGCGGCCTGACCCGGTGCACCCGAACCCGATCTTCCGCCGCACCGAGAAGGCGCAGAGCCTCGCGCTGGTGCGCGACCGGGCCTTCGGCACGCTGGCAATCAGCACCGAGGCCGCGCCTCTGCTGTCGCATGTGCCGTTCTTGCTGGCGGAGGATGCCGCCCACGCGGATCTGCACCTGGTGCGCTCCAATCCGATCTGCCGCGCCGCGCGCGCGGGAATCGCGGCCCGGCTCGCGGTGACCGGCCCTGACGGCTACGTCTCGCCCGACTGGTACGGCGATCCCGGCCAGGTGCCGACGTGGAACTACGTCGCCGTGCACCTCATCGGCCGGCTCGAGCCGCTGCCGCCCGAAGAGATCGACCCTTTGCTCGCCGCACAGAGCGCCGCCTTCGAGGCCCGGCTCGCGCCCAAGCACCCCTGGTCCATGGACAAGATGGACCCGGACGTTCGCGCCAAGCTGCAGCGCATGATCCTGCCCTTCCGCCTGCACATCGACGAGATCGACAGCACCTGGAAGCTCTCCCAGAACAAGACCGAAGAGATGCGCAGCGCCGCTGCCGCGCGGCTCGAGACGGGTTTCGGCCAGGAGCTCGGCACGCTCGCCACGCTGATGAAGGATCCGCCGCGCGACGGGGCGTGACGATTGCAAGGCGCGCGCAGATCCGTCATGTCACGCTGCATGACCCTGAAAACTCGCGCTCTCATCGTTCACCTGCTGACCGCCACCGGCGCGGTCTTCGCCATGCTCGCCATGCTTGCCGCCGCGCAGGAAGACTGGTCGATCATGTTCCTCTGGCTCGTCGTGGCCTTCTTCGTGGACGGCATCGACGGCCCGCTGGCCCGCAAGTATGACGTCAAGGTCAATTCGCCCCGTTTCGACGGCGTGCTGCTCGACCTGATCATCGACTACCTGACCTATGTCTTCATCCCGGCCTTCGCGCTGTTCCACTCGGGGCTGCTGCCCGGCTGGACCGGCTGGATCGCGATCATCATCATCACCTTCGCCTCGGCCATGTATTTTGCCGACAGCCGGATGAAGACCTCCGACAACTCCTTCCACGGCTTTCCGGGCTGCTGGAACATGCTGGTCCTGGTGCTCTTCGCGTTGCAGCCGAACTTCTGGGTGATCCTGGCGCTGGTGACCCTGCTTGCGGTGGCCATGTTCCTGCCGCTGAAGTTCATCCACCCGGTGCGCACCGAGCGCTGGCGGGCTCTGTCGCTGCCCATCGCGCTGGCCTGGACCTTCTTCGCCGGCTGGGCGGCCTGGGTCGATTTCCACCCGGAAAGCTGGGCGCACTGGGGCCTCGTGCTCACCTCGCTCTACCTGCTCTTCGCCGGCGTCGCCCAGCAGATCCTGCCCAAGTCCGCCCTCGAGCGCGCCTGAGCCTTCTTCTAGGTGCAAATATCCTCGGGGGTGAGGCGCGCAGCGCCGAGGGGGCGGAAGGCCCCCTCTTCCGCAACGGTCAGGCCTTGAGACGCCAGCCGGTGCGGAACAGCCCCCAGGCCATAAGCGAGACCACCAGCGTGGCAAGGATCGCCACCGCCGCCCCGAGCGCCGGGCTTGCATCCGACACCCCCAGCACCCCGTAGCGCGCCCCGTCGATCAGGTAGAAGACCGGGTTGAAATGGGTGATCTCGTAGAGCCCGCGCGGCAGCGCCTCGACCGAGTAGAAGGTGCCCGACAGGAAGGCCAAGGGGGTGACGATGAAATTGGTGATCGCCGCCATCTGGTCGAACTTATTGGCAAAAAGCCCCGCCACGATGCCCACCGCCGAGAGGAAGGTACCGCCGAGCAGGACGAAGCCCAGCACGATCAGCGGATGCGCCGGCACCAGGCCGGTGGTCGCCCAGAGCCCCAGCAGGATCGCGCAGGCCACCACCAGTCCGCGCGCGATTCCGCCCGCGAGATAGCCGATCACCAGTTCGAAAGGTGCCAGCGGCGGCATCAGCGTGTCGACGATATTGCCCTGCACCTTCGAGATCACGATCGACGAGGAGGTGTTGGCAAAGGCGTTCTGGATGACCGTCATCATCAAGATGCCCGGCGCGATGAAGCGGGTGAAGGGCACACCCATGACATCGCCGCGGCTCGGGCCTATCGCGATGGTGAAGATCATCAGAAACAGTCCCGCGGTGACCAGCGGCGCCAGCAGGGTCTGGGTCCAGACCGCAAGAAAACGCTGGGTTTCCCGGCGGCAGAGCGTGGCAAGGCCGAGCCAGTTCACGGCACCGAAACGGCGTGCCCCGGGCTCATAGCGGGTTTGGCTGTCCATAAGGTCTCCTTTCCCTTTGGGTCCGGCTTGTAACTCGGCAGTTCATGACTACAATAGGCCCCCTGATGGAATTTTCAGGCGGCCCTGTATCTCGGGCCGCTTTTTCTCAAGCAAGGATCGGACATGTCCTGGACGGATGAGCGCGTCGAGCTTCTCAAGAAGATGTGGGCCGAGGGCCAGTCGGCCAGCCAGATCGCCAAGGAACTTGGCGGCGTGACCCGCAACGCGGTGATTGGCAAGGTGCACCGGCTCGGCCTGTCGAACCGCGCCGCACCGGCGGGCGGCGCGGCCCCTGCCGCACCGGCGGCGCCGGTCAAGGAAGCCAAGCCCGCCGCAAAAGAGGCCAAGCCCAAACCCGCCCCCAAGGCGGAGCCGGCGGCGGCCCCGGAACCCGCGCGTGAGACCGCCACCGCGGTCGAGACGCGCCCGGCCCCGCTCGGCCCCTCGCGCAAGCCGATCGTGCCCGCGGGACAGCCGCTGCCGCCGCAGCCCTCGGCCAACGAGATCAGCCCCGAGGCGCTGGCCAAGGTCAACGAGATCGAGAAGAAGGCCAAGAAGCTGTCGCTGATGGACCTCACCGAGCGGACCTGCAAATGGCCCGTCGGCGACCCGGCGACCGACGACTTCTGGTTCTGCGGTCTGCCCGTGCAGCAGGGCAAACCCTATTGCGAGGCACATGTGGGCGTGGCCTTCCAGCCGATGTCTTCGCGCCGCGATCGGCGCCGCTGAGCCCGCCGCAGCAAAATCAGAGCCGCCCGTGCCCCAGGCACGGGCGGCTTTGTCTTTGCCCGCCCTCGAGCGCTGAGAATTTTCTTGCGCAACGGCAGGGGGTTGCGCAACCAGAGCCAGAGTTCCAGCGTTGTGGAAGACACCAGAGTGGACTCCCATGACGCAAGCGCTTTCCCTGATCGCCGAACATGATGCACTCATCGCTCTGGGGCTGATCGTCGGCCTCTTCGCGCTGTTCATGCTGGAACTCTACCCCCCGGAGGTGCCCGCCGCGGGGCTGGCAGCGCTTTTCGTCGCGCTCGGTTACGTCGGTCCCGACGAGCTGCTCTCGGTGTTCTCGAACCCGGCCCCGCTGACCATTGCGGCGATGTTCGTGCTCTCGGGCGCCCTGGTGCGTACCGGCGTGCTCGAAGCGATCTCCGATCTGGTGATCTCCCAGGCGCAGGAGCGTCCGGGCGTGGCGCTCGGCGTGATCATGGCGGTGACCCTGCTGGCCTCCGGCTTTGTCAACAACACACCGGTCGTGCTGGTGCTGATCCCGGTGGTGATCCGCCTCTCCGCCGCGCTCGGCAAGGCCCCGACGCGGCTGCTGATCCCGCTCAGCTACGTGGCCATCCTCGGGGGCACCTGCACGTTGATCGGCACCTCGACCAACCTGCTGGTCGACGGCGTGGCCCGCGGACAGGGGCTCGACCCCTTCGGCATCTTCGAGATCACCCCGGTTGGTCTGCTGGTGGCGCTGGCGGGCGGACTCACGCTCGCCCTGCTCGGCCCGCTGCTGCTGCCCGACCGCGAAGCCAGCGATCCCGAACAGATGCTGGGCGAGACCACCTTCCTGTCGGAAGCGGTGCTCACCGACGAGACCCATTCCGGCAGGCCGCTGGCCGAGATCGCGCCGCTGAGCCGCAGCGGCGTGCGGGTGACCGGGCTGCGGCGCAAGGGCGCGCCGCTGTCCTCCCCGCTCGAGGAGCAGGTGCTGGAAAAGGGCGACACGGTGATCCTGCGCGCGCCGACCTCCGAGCTGCTGACTCTGCACGCCGATCCGGGGCTGAAGATCGGGCTGCGCCGCGGCGAGCCGCCCGAGGGCGAGCTGGTGACCGTCGAGGTGGTCGTCTCGCCGCGCAAGTCCTCGCTGGGGCGCAGCCTGCGCAGCATGTCGCTCGGCCGGCGCTTCGGCGTGCGCGTGCTCGGCGCGCATCGCCACGAGCACAACCCCGGCCCGGATCTCGGATCGGTGCGCCTGCGCCCGGCGGACAAGCTGCTGCTGGAAGGGCCGGCCACCGCCTTCCAGACGCTCGAGGAAGAGGCCCAGCTGGTGTCGGTAAGTCGCCCCACCGGCCGCGCCTTCCGCCGCGGCCGCGCGCCGCTGGTGCTCGCCGCGCTCGCGGCGGTGGTCGGTCTGGCCGCGTTCGGGCTGATGGACATCGCCACGCTCTCGATCCTCGCCGTCGCCGCGATCCTGCTGCTGCGCTGCATCGATGCGGACGAGGCCTGGGGCGCGGTGGACGGGTCGGTGCTGGTGCTGATCTTCGCCATGCTTGTGGTCGGTATCGGCCTGCAGAACACCGGCGCTATGGACCTGCTGGTGGACTGGCTGGCGCCGCCGATCTCCGGCCTGCCGCCGTTTTTCGCATTGCTGGCGGTCTACCTGCTCGCCTCGCTGCTCACCGAGACGGTGACCAACAACGCCGTCGCCGTGGTCTTCACCCCGATCGCGATCGGCCTCGCCGAGAGCACCGGGCTTGACCCGCGCGCGCTGACCATGGCGGTCATGTTCGGTGCCTCGGCAAGCTTCGCCACGCCCATCGGCTACCAGACCAACACGCTTGTCTACGGTGCGGGCAACTACCGATTCTCCGACTTCCTGAAGATCGGCCTCGCGATGAACCTCGTGGCAGCCCTCGCCGCCTGCGCCGGGATCCTCTGGCTGCTCGGCTGAACTTGCGCCATGAAGACCTGAAGAAGGGGGCCATGCCCCCTCGGCGCTGCGCGCCTCACCCCCTGCGTATTTGAAAAGAGAAGAAGAAGTTGCGCACGCCGCTGCCGCTTCTTCTCTTTCCAAATACGCCCCTCCTGCCGGTGCCACGGGCGCCGAGGCGCTGTTTGACGCGGCCTGTGCAACCGCCCTTTCCGGACGGCGCGAGAGCGCGTATATGCCGCCCATGCAGAATCCGCCCGATCTTCGCCCCGACCTTGCCCGCGCCCGCGTCACGGAAACCCGCCGCGATGGCCAGCCGACCATCGGCATGGTCTCGCTTGGCTGCCCGAAAGCGCTGGTCGACAGCGAGCGTATCCTCACCCGGCTGCGCGCCGAGGGCTACGGCATCTCGGCCGACTACTCGGGCGCCGACGCGGTGATCGTCAACACCTGCGGCTTCCTCGACAGCGCCAAGGCCGAGAGCCTCGAGGCGATCGGCGAGGCGCTTAAGGAGAACGGCCGGGTCATCGTCACCGGCTGTCTCGGCGCGGAACCCGAGTACATCACCGGCGTGCACCCCAAGGTTCTGGCGGTGACCGGCCCGCACCAGTACGAGCAGGTGCTCGACGCGGTGCATGGCGCCGTGCCGCCCTCCCCCGATCCCTTCGTCGACCTGCTGCCGGCCTCGGGCGTGAAGCTCACGCCGCGGCACTACAGCTACCTCAAGATCGCCGAGGGCTGTAACCACAAGTGCAAGTTCTGCATCATCCCGGACATGCGCGGCCTGCTCACCTCGCGCCCGCAGCGCGCCGTCGTGCGCGAGGCCGAGAAGCTGGTCGAGGCGGGGGTGAAGGAGCTGCTGGTGATCTCTCAGGACACCTCGGCCTATGGCACCGACTGGAAGGACCGCGACGAGAAGTTCCCGATCCTGTCGCTGTCGCGCGAGCTGGGCCAACTCGGCGCCTGGGTGCGGATGCATTATGTCTACCCCTACCCGCATGTGCGCGAGATGATCCCGATGATGGCCGAGGGGCTGATCCTGCCCTATCTCGACATCCCCTTCCAGCACGCCCATCCCGAGACGCTGAAGCGCATGGCGCGCCCCGCCGCCGCCGCGCGCACGCTTGACGAGATCGCCGCCTGGCGCGCCGACTGCCCCGAGATCGTGCTGCGCTCGACCTTCATCGTCGGCTACCCCGGCGAGACCGAGGCCGAGTTCCAGACGCTGCTCGACTGGATGGACGAGGCGCAGCTCGACCGGATCGGCTGCTTCAAGTACGAGAACGTCGACGGCGCGCGCTCGAACGCCCTGCCGGACCACGTGCCGGAAGAGGTCAAGCAGGAGCGCTGGGAGCGCTTCATGGAAAAGGCGCAGGCGATCTCGGAAGCCAAGCTCGAGGCCAAGGTCGGCACCCGGATGCAGGTGCTGGTCGACGAGGTCGACGAGGAGGCTGCCACCTGCCGCACCAAGGCCGATGCGCCGGAAATCGACGGCAACCTGTTCATCGACGAGGGTTTCGAGCATCTCAAGCCCGGCGACATGGTCACCGTCGAGGTCGACGAGGCCGGGGAATACGACCTCTGGGGCCGACTCATCGCCGCGGACTGACGAGTCGCGACTCGGCCCGCCGCACCTCGCGCAGGGACGCGCGTCTGTACAGATGTCGATTCCGACAGGGCGCCGACGCCGCTGACACAAATCAGCCGCGCCGGGCCCGTCGACACGCTCCGCCGCGGCCACACCGCACAACGCTCCGCCGCGCGATCCGTGGTATAATCGCGCCATTGGGCCAATGCGGAGGGGGCTCAGACTGTTTCGAGTTCCAGCGGCATGGGCCGCGCAGAGGGGGAAGGCTTTTTCGCCAGACTGAAATTCACCTTTCATGCGCATATGACATTTGCCTCTTCGGAGAAAAATGACTTTGCCTGTGGATTTCAAATCGCGTCGATGCTCCCGGACCACCGGGAGCATCCTTTTTTCGGGCTTCAGAACAACAGCGGATCGTCCGGAGAAGACGCCGCGTCGGCCTTCGGATCGGGCAATACCCCCAGAGCCATGGCCAGCGCCGCAAGTTCGGTGCGCGATGCACGGCCGGTCCGCTCCGACAGCGCCTCGAGCCGGTGGCGCACCGCCGAGACCGATATCACCAGCCGCTCCGCGATCTGCTTGTCCTGCAGGCCCGCCCCGATCATGGCCAGCAGTTCGAGCTGCTTTTCGGTAATCTGGTTCCGCTCGGGAAATTCCTGCGCGAAGAGCGCCACGAAGCGCTGATGCCCCGACAGCGCCGCGACGTTCAGGGTCCAGCCATGCGCGTGGATGATGGCCAGCATCTCGCGCCGGGAATGGCCGCCGGCGAAGCTGAGTTGGCCGACCCGTGGCGGAGCGCTCTGGCGCAGGGGGATGCTGAAGCCGGCCCGCATCCCGCGCCGTGCCGCCTCCTTCAGCACCGCGACCCGCGCCTCGGGCAACGGATGGTATTCTTCCAGGAATTCGACCCCCACGGCGATGGGCGTAAGCCGCTCGGCGGCGTGACCCCAGAGATAGCTCCAGCGGCCGACGGACCCTTCGGCCGCATGCCCGCGGAGCCAGCCCGCATCGTAGGAGGCGCGCAGCGACAGCGCCTGCGCACTGCCCGGCCTTGCGGTGACGTAATCGACGTAGGGAAGATCGAGCTTCTGGCCCAAGCGGATGAACAGCCGCCAGACATCCTCGGACCCGCGGGTTGCCTCGAGCCGGGCAAGAAACCACTGCAGAAGCTCGGGGACGTGGCACGCGGCAGGCAGCGGGGCCTGCGACGGTTCAGCCACGGTCTGGCTCCGCGCCCAGCGCATTGGGCCGCACCACCCCGGTGGCTTCGGCAAGCCCTGTCCCAGCCTGGTCCATCACGCCACCTCCCGCTCATGACCCGATCACAGACCGGCGCATAGTCGGACAAGACCCGGAGTTTGGCAAATCCGTCCCGCTTCCGGGACCGTCTGCGGGGTCAGGCTTGCACCGCGCGCGCCGCTGCGGCAGGAGAGCGCCATGGCCAAGCTGCATTTCCACTACTCCACCATGAACGCCGGCAAGTCGACGCTGCTCCTGCAGGCGGCGCACAATTACCGCGAGCGCGGCATGGAGGTCTTCCTGCTGACCGCGCAGCTCGATACGCGCGCCGGGCTCGGCCGCATCGGCTCGCGCATCGGACTGGGGCAGGAAGCCGAGACTTTCGGCACCGAGGATGATCTCTTCGCGGTCATCGCCGCGGCGCATGACAAGACGCCGTTGGCGTGTGTCTTCATCGACGAGGCGCAGTTCCTCAGCGAAGAGCAAGTCTGGCAACTGGCGCGGGTGGTGGACGATCTGGGCCTGCCGGTGATGGCCTACGGGCTGCGGGTCGACTTCCGCGGCCAGCTCTTCCCCGGCTCGGCGGCGCTGCTGGCGCTGGCGGATTCGCTGCGCGAGGTGCGCACCATCTGCCATTGCGGCCGCAAGGCGACGATGGTCATCCGGCAGGACGGCTCGGGCAAGGCGCTGACCGACGGGGCACAGGTGCAGATCGGCGGCAACGAGACATATGTCTCGCTCTGCCGCAAGCACTGGCGCGCGGCAATGGGCGATACGCCCGCCTGAGGCGGCACCTGGGGCAACCCCGGACGCGGCACGTCCGGGGCGCAGGCAATCAGACCGGGTTGGGTACCGGCTCTCCGGCAAAGAAGGCGCAGAGGTTGGCCACGGCCATGCGGCCCATTTCCTCGCGCACTTCCAGGGCGGCGGTGCCGAGATGCGGCAACAGCACCACGTTGTCGAGATCGCGCAGAGCCTCGGGCACCTGCGGCTCGAACTCGTAGACGTCGAGCCCCGCCCCGGCGATACGCTTCTCCTGCAGCGCCGCGATCAGCGCCGCCTCGTCGACCACGTCACCGCGCGAGATATTGACGAAATGCGCGTGCGGCCGCATCGCCGCCAGCACATCCGCATTCACCGTGTGGCGCGTTGCCGCGCCGCCCGGCAGGGCGGTGACGAGGATGTCGACATTGGCCGCCAGTTCCTCGGGCGTGTCGTAGCGCGTTGCCGGATGGTCGAGCGCCTTCTCGGAGCGGCTCATGTAGGCAACATCCATGCCGAAGCCGTAGTGGCAGCGCCGTGCGATGGCCTGGCCGATACGGCCCATGCCGAGAATGCCGACGGTCTTGCCGGTCATGTGCAGCCCCAGCATCTGCACCGGGTGCCAGCCCTGCCAGCTGCCCGCGCGCACCATGCGTTCACCCTCGCCCGCGCGGCGGCAGGACATCAGCATCAGCGTCATGGCGATGTCCGCGGTGGCATCGGTCACCGCGCCGGGGGTGTTGGTCACGGTGACCCCGGCGTTGCGCGCCACCTCGACGTCGATGTGGTTGAAGCCCACACCGAAGTTGGCGAGAATTCGCGCCCGCGGCACGCCAGCGGCGGCAAAGACCTCGGCGTTGTAGCTGTCGCCCAGCGTCACCAGTACGCCGTCATACTCCGTCAGCGAGGCGAGCATCTCGTCGCGGCTCATCGGGTCGGGCCGGTCGCGGTAGGTCACGTCGAAGGCCTCGCGCGCCTCGGCGACGACGCTCTCGGGCAGGTTTCGGGCGATCAGGATCTTGGTCAATGCAGGCGTCCTCCGGGCGGTACGGTCTTGTCGGGCGTCGCCAGAACGATCGCCCCCCTCTCATCCGAGAAACCTAGAACGAGAACCTCGGACATGAAGGGGCCAATCTGCCGAGGCGGGAAATTCACCACCGCCATCACGGATTTACCGACCAGCTCCTCGGGCGCGTAATGCACGGTGATCTGCGCCGAGCTCTTCTTCTCGCCGATCTCCGGGCCGAAATCGATCCAGAGCTTGATGGCGGGCTTGCGCGCCTCGGGGAAGGGTTCCGCGCGGGTCACGCGGCCCACGCGGATATCGACCTTGAGAAAGTCGTCGTAGCTGATCTCAGCCATTGGCCAGTTCTTCCGAGCGGCGCACGGCGGCTCCGACGGTGGCACGGATCAGCGGCGGCAGCCCCTTGTCCTCATCCATCAGAACTTCGAGACCTGCCTGTGTGGTGCCGTTGGGCGAGGTCACATTCTTGCGCAGCTGCGCCGGATCCTCGGCGGCCTGCATCGCCAGCGCACCCGCACCCGCGACGGTGGCCTTGGCGAGCTGCATGGCCAGCTCGGGGGCCAGCCCCTCGGCCTCACCAGCCTTGGCGAGGCATTCGATCATGTGGAAGACATAGGCCGGGCCGGAACCGCTGACGCCGGTGACCGCATCCATCTGCCCCTCGCCCTCAAGCCGCACGACCTCGCCCACGGCCGAAAGAAGCTCTTCGGCCATCGCCAGGTTCTCGGGGCTCGCAATGGCATTGCCTGCGATCGCGGTGATGCCCTGCCCCACGGCGGCGGGGGTGTTGGGCATGGCGCGGATGATCGGGGTCTGCGCGCCAAGCATCCGTTCGTAGGTGGCAATGGTCACCCCGGCGGCCACCGACAGGAACACCGTGTCGGCATTGCCGTAGCTCGCCAGCACCGGCAGCGCGTCGGCCATCATCTGAGGTTTCACCGCGATCAGCACGATCGCCGGACTGGCGGGCAGCGCTTCGTTCAGATGCACGCCCTGCGCTTTCACCCAGTCCGAGGGGCGCGGGTCGTTGACCCAGACCGAGGCAGGCGGCAGCCCCCGTCCCAGCCAGCCCTCCAGCATGGCCGATCCCATCTTCCCGCATCCCAGCAGCACCAAGCCGCGCTGCGCCAGCTCACCGTCCTTCATGGCGATCCCTCCTGTCGACGTCGCGGCAGTGATACGCGGGCAGGCCAGATCGCGCAACGGCCCCGGCCAAAGGACGGAAGAGTGGGGCCTTTCTGCGTCATGCGCGGGCAAATATCCCGGCAGGGCACGCTTTCGCGGGCCAGATGCAAGTCGGCCACGCGGCCGTCCTAGCCCAGCCCCCGCGCTCCGGGAGGGCGCAGAAACCGCGAGCGGTCAAGCCGCGCGGGACGAGCCTCCGGCAGACCTCTGCCGGGGCCGGTCAGGCGATGATATCCGGGGTCAGCCGATCCTCGATCATCGCGATCTTGTCCTTGAGGAAGAGCTTCTTCTTTTTCAGCCGCTGAAGGGTCAGCTGGTCGGCGGTGCCGCGCTCTTGCAGCGCGAGGATCGCCTCGTCGAGATCGCGGTGCTCGCGTTTGAAAACCTCGAGCTCCACACGCAACACCTCTTCGGTCTTCATCGAGATGTCTTGCGGCGCATTCATGGGGATCAGTCCTAAGGCCTCACGGGAAGTGATAGAATATCAACTCTTGCCGCGCCCGCAAAGCCCTTGCACTGCCTTGCGGTGCTTCCCATATTCGCAAGTGTCGGGTTGCCGCTAACGGGGCCCGGCGGACGGTCGCTTCCCTGTCAAGGACATGTCATGAGCAAACTGACCCTGGGTTCCTATCCGCATATGCTCGGCTTCGAGCAGCTCGAGCGCCTGCTCGAGCGCACGGCCAAGTCGAGCGAGGGATACCCCCCCTTCAACATCGAACAGACGTCGGATCACTCCTACCGGATCACGCTCGCCGTGGCCGGCTTCTCGGAGGCCGATCTCGCCATCACCGTCGAGGACCGCCAGTTGGTGATCCGCGGTCGGCAGCGCGACGACGGGTCCGACCGGATCTTCCTGCACCGCGGCATCGCGGCGCGGCAATTCCAGCGCAGCTTCGTGCTGGCCGATGGGGTCGAGGTGGGGGAAGCGGTCATGGAGAACGGTCTGCTGCATGTGGATCTGACCATGTCCCGTCCCGAGACGGTGGTGCAGACCATCAACATCAGAAAGGGTTGAGCCATGAACACGAAATATGACTTTTCCGATTTCGACGCCGAGCGCATCGTCTATGTCCGCTCCGTCGAAGTGAGCGACCTGCCGCAGGACGTGCAGGATCAGGTCGGCGACCAGACCCGCCTCTACGCGGTGCACCGCGCCGACGGCGAGCGGCTGGCGCTGGTGCGCGACCGCGGCCTTGCCTTCGCGCTGGCGCGGCAGAACGACCTTGCCCCCGTCACCGTCCACTAAGGGCGCGGCGTGACCTCGCTGCCGCTCGACTGGGTCGACGCTTTCACCGACCGGCCGTTTGGCGGCAACGGCTGCGCCGTTCTGCACGGCGGCGCGGTTCTGGACGACGAGACCTGCAAGGCCGTGGTGCGCGAGACCTCGCTGGTCGAATGCACCTTCACCGGCCCCTCCGACGTGGCGGACGTGCATGTGCGCTACTTCCTTGCCGGCGGCGAGATTCCCTTTGCCGGGCACCCCACCATCGCCACGGTTGCGGCGCTGTTGCACCGGGGGCTGGTCGCGGGTGAGACGCTGACGCTCGAGACCAAGGCGGGTATCGTCCCGATCGAGATCGACCGCTCGGTGAGCCCGCCGCGCATTGTCATGACCCAGAACGCCCCGCTCTTCGGCGTCTGCCCCGACAAGGCGCTGGTGGCGGATGCGGTCTCGCTGTCGCCCTCCGACATCCTCGGCCAGCCGCAACTTGTCTCGACCGGGCTGCCCTGCTGCGTGACGGTGCTCAAGGATCGTGCCGCGCTGGAGCGCGCCGTGCTGGACCCCGAGGCGCTGGTCCGCCTCCGCACCGCCATGGGGCGGGGCGAGGCCGAGTTTGCCGAACCCTTCCTCGTCACGCTCGAGGGCGCGACCGCGGCCGGCGACACCTATGCCCGGCTGCTGCTGCCCCCGCCGAGCCCCCCCGAGGATCCCTTCACCGGCTCTGCCACCGGCGCGATGGCGGCCTACCTCTGGTCAAAGGGACTGATGGAAAGCCCCTGCTTCATCGCAGAGCAAGGTCATGGCATGGGCCGGCCGGGACAGGCGCAGGTCGAGGTGCTCGGCCCGCCCGAAGCGATCCGTGGCGTGCAGGTGGCCGGGCAGGCCTACGTGTTGATCTCGGGCGACATTCACATCTGAGCCGCCCCTGTCGCGGGGCTCAGAAGCGGATGTTGTAATTGGTGCTCAGGACCAGCGGCTGCACCGGATCGAACACCTGCGTGCCATTGAGACTCATGGTGAAGCTGCGTTTCTTGTAGCTCCAGCTCAGTCCCGTCTTCAGGCTGGGAGCCTGCGTCTCCCCAGAGCTGCCTGCATCGACCCACGCCCCGTAGCTGTAGCCAAGTTCGAAATAGGGCCGGAAGTTCCGCTCCAGCCGCAGCGTGGCGCGGGTCCGCAGCGTCGCCGAGAGTTTGCCCACCTGCCAGCCCGAGACGTCCCCGACCCCGCTGCTGACCTGCTGCGACAGCGACAGACCCGCCGAACCCGACAGGTTCATCCGCGGCAACTCGTAGCGCCCGCTGGCGTTAAGCCCCGCCGCGGTGCGCCAGGCCGTCCGCGGCGTGCTGCCGAGCCGGTAATCCGGCCGCGCGAGCGCCGCCCAGGCCTTCAACCCGATGTGCTCGGTCAGCGACGTCGCAATATAGGGCGCGAAACTTAAGGTCTGGGTCTTGATGTCGCGTCCCGTGTCCAAGGCGGCGACGCCATAGCCAGTGGCGAATCCGAGCCGGGAATCGGTCCCCAGCGGCCTTTCGAGACCCAGCAGAATGTCGACCTTTCGGCCGTTTGTGCTGCCGTGATACTCGCGCGCCTCGAGCGCCCACCACATGCGCGGCGCATTGTCCGACGCATTGGTCGCCAGGAACACGCCCCTGCTGTTCATCCGCACCCTTCCATAGCCGTTCAGCGCATGCCCCAGCACGCTGTCAAACGCACCAATCGAGGCGTTCAGCGTGGTCGAGACGCTGGAGCGATAGGCCGAGCGCAGCGCTTCTTCCGCCTGGCCCGGCGATGCCGGAAGCAGGCAGGTCAGCAGCGCAAATGCGCTTATCAGGCGTGCGGTCTTCATGGCGTCCTCCGGGAGAGAGGTCGGGCGACATGCTGCCGTGCGTCAGCGTTGAGTCCGTGCGCCGCCATCGGGCGCCGGGGCGAGTCCTTCGGGTCGTGTGGTGTGTCCATGAAATATGCGGCGCGTCGTGGTCATCAAACCCCTCCGCGACGGCAGGCCGCTCAATTTCGCGCGAGAGGCGCCGCGTCGCGCACAACTTGGCTCAAGAACGGCACGAGGCCGGGCGCGTGCCCGGCCTCTCCCTATCTTCCCGCGACTGACAGCTCAGTGCCCCGCGATGAGCCCCATCGCCTCGAGCTTCAGCACCACCTGATGCGCGCAGTTGTCCACGTCGGTGCCCTCGGTCTCGACCCGCAATTCGGGATTTGCGGGAACGTCATAGGGATCGGAGATGCCGGTGAACTCCTTGATCTTGCCCTCGCGCGCCAGCTTGTAGAGCCCCTTGCGGTCGCGCCGTTCGCACTCCTCGATCGTCGTTGCGACATGCACCTCGACGAAGGCGCCGTATTCCTCGATTCCCTCGCGCACCTTGCGGCGAGTGGTGGCATAGGGCGCGATCGGCGCGCAGATCGCGATGCCACCGTTCTTGGTGATCTCCGACGCGACGTAGCCGATGCGCAGGATGTTGAGATCGCGGTGTTCCTTGGAAAAGCCCAGCTCGGAACTGAGGTTCTTGCGCACGATGTCGCCATCGAGCAGCGTCACCGGCCGCCCGCCCATCTCCATCAGCTTGGTCATCAGCGCGTTGGCGATGGTTGACTTGCCCGAGCCCGAGAAGCCGGTGAACAGCACCGTGAAGCCCTGCTTCGAACGCGGAGGCTTGGTCTTGCGCAGTTCCGAGACCACTTCGGGGAAGGAGAACCAGTCGGGGATCTCCAGCCCCTCGGCAAGGCGGCGGCGCAGCTCGGTGCCCGAGATATTGAGGATCGTCACCTTGTCCTTGTCGGCGATCTCGTCGTTGGGCTCGTATTGCGCGCGCTCCTGCACGTAGACCATGTGCCGGAAGGGCACCATTTCGATGCCCATCTCGGCCTCGTGCTGGCGGAACAGATCCTGCGCGTCGTAGGGGCCGTAGAAATCTTCGCCGGCGCTGTTCTTGCCCGGCCCGGCGTGGTCGCGTCCGACGATGAAATGGGTGCAGCCGTGGTTCTTGCGGATCAGCCCGTGCCAGACCGCCTCGCGCGGGCCGGCCATGCGCATGGCCAGCGGCAGCAACGACATGGTGGTGGTCGAGGCCGGGTACTTGTCGAGCACCGCCTCGTAGCAGCGCACGCGGGTGAAGTGGTCGACGTCGCCGGGCTTGGTCATGCCGACGACCGGGTGGATCAGCAGGTTCGCCTCGGATTCGCGCGCGGCGCGGAAGGTCAGTTCCTGATGGGCGCGGTGCAGCGGGTTGCGGGTCTGGAAGGCCACCACCTTGCGCCAGCCGAGCTTGCGGAAATAGGCGCGCAGCTCGTTCGGCGTGTCGCGCCGGGCGCGGAAGTCGTAGTGGACCGGCTGCTGGATGCCGGTGACCGGACCGCCCAGATAGACCTCGCCCGCGGTGTGGTGCAGGTAGTTGACCGCCGGGTGCGCGTCGTCATCCGCGCCAAAGACCTTCTCGGCCTCCTTCGCCTTGTCCGGGACCCACTTGTCGGTGACGGTCAGCGTGGCAAGGATCACCCCCTCCTGGTCGCGCAGCGCGATATCCTGCCCGATCTCGATTTTCTCGGCGAAGTCCCTCTTCACATCGAGGGTGATCGGCATCGGCCAAAGCGCCCCGCCGGCAAGCCGCATGGTCTCGACAACGCCGTTGTAGTCCTCCTCCGACAGGAAGCCCTTGAGCGGGTGGAAGCCGCCGTTCATCAGCAGTTCGAGGTCGCAGATCTGCCGGGGGCTGAGATCGTGGCTGACCAGGTCGGCCGCCTCCATCTTCAACTTCTGGGCACTGTCATAAGACACGTAGAGTTCGGGAATCGGGGCCAGACTGCTGGGCATCGTCATGAAACTGGTCTCTTCACTGAATGGGCGGCGCCTGCGCGCCTGAATGGATCAATGCCGCCAGTAGAAACCTGTTCGAGAATTTTTCAACTATCAGGGAAGGCCGATCTTTTCGCGGTGAGGCATTCCCGCATCGCCCGCCGCGAAATCTCGCAGCGTGGCCGGCCCCGCGCCGCGAAACGAAAGCAGGAATGAAAAAAGCGCGATGCCGCGGGGCGGCATCGCGCTCTGGATCAGGTCAGGAGCGGCGGATCAGGACGCCTGTTCGACCGGCGCGCCGTAACCCAGCGGCTCGGAGGTGTCCTTGCCCTCGTCCAGCCCCTGCTCGGCCAGCCAGCGCTCGGCTTCCAGCGCCGCCATGCAGCCCATGCCCGCCGAGGTCACCGCCTGGCGGTACTTGTGGTCGGTCAGGTCGCCCGCGGCGAAGACACCGGGGATCGAGGTCTCGGTGGTGCCGGGCTTGGTCACCACGTAGCCGCCCATGTGGGTCTCGAGCTGGTCCTTCACCAGCTCCGACGCCGGGGCGTGGCCGATGGCGATGAACACACCCTTGGCGGGGATCTCCTTGATCTCGCCGGTGGTCACGTGCTTCACCTTCACGCCGGTCACGCCCTTGGGCATGTCCTCGCCGAGCACCTCCTCGAGCTGGTGGTGCCAGAGCGTCTCGATCTTGGGGTGGTTGAACAGGCGCTCCTGCAGGATCTTCTCGGCGCGCAGCTCGTCGCGGCGGTGGATCAGCGTGACCTTCGAGGCGAAGTTGGTGAGGAACAGCGCCTCTTCCACGGCGGTGTTGCCGCCGCCGATCACCACGATCTCCTGCCCGCGGTAGAAGAATCCGTCACAGGTGGCGCAGGCCGAGACGCCGAAGCCCTTGAACGCATCCTCGGTCGGCAGGCCCAGCCATTTCGCCCGTGCGCCGGTGGCGAGGACCACGGCGTCGGCGGTGTAGGTCGTGCCGCTGTCGCCCTTGGCCACGAAGGGGCGCTGGCCGAGGTCGAGGTCGGTGATGATGTCGCCGATGATCTCACAGCCCATGGCGCGGGCGTGCGCCTCCATCTTCACCATCAGGTCGGGGCCCTGGATCTCGGTCTCGCCGGGCCAGTTCTCGACCTCGGTGGTGGTGGTCAGCTGGCCGCCCGGCTCGAGCCCCTGCACCAGCAGCGGGGAAAGCATGGCGCGCGAGGCGTAGACGCCTGCGGTGTAACCGGCCGGGCCGGAGCCGATGATGAGGAGCCGTGTGTGGCGGGTGTCGGACATGTCGTGCCTCTCGCGAGCTATGGCATTCGGTTTGGGAATTGCATATAGCCACGCGCGGCGGCGACGCAAACCCCGCGCCTCTGCCTGTTCCCCCGGAATCTCGTCCCGTTAAGAATCTTTCAAGAATATGAAAGATTATTGCGGCGTTGTCCCGTCTGGTATAATATTCGCGAAAAGCTCAAGGAAGACGCATGCCCGCCCACAGGCTCGACCCAATCGACCGCAAGATTCTGGCAGAATTGCAGGCCGACGGCCGCATGACCAACGTCGAACTCGCCCGCCGCGTGGGCATTTCGGCGCCGCCCTGCCTGCGCCGTGTGCGCACGCTTGAGGAGCAAGGGTTCATCAGGGGCTATCATGCCGAGGTCGATTCCCGCGAACTGGGCTTCGAGGTGCAGGTCTTTGCCAGCGTCGGCCTGCAGAGTCAGGCCGAAGCAGACCTGCGCGCCTTCGAGGACCGCTGCCGCAGCTGGCCGCTGGTGCGTGAGTGCCACATGCTGAACGGCGAGGTGGATTTCATCCTGAAATGCGTGGCGCCGGACCTGTCGACCTTCCAGGCCTTCCTGACCGAGAAGCTGCTGACCGCGCCGAACGTCGCTTCGGTCAAGACCTCGCTGGTCATCCGTGGCGCCAAGGACGAGCCGGGCGTGCCCTTCGATGTCCTCGAAGAACGGCTGAGCCGGACCGCCTGACGGCGGACCGGCCCTTCCCCGGTATATGGCCGGGGGCTATCCGTGCTTCAGCTCGCCATCAGGCTGTCCACCGCCTCGCGCGAGGAGCGGGTCATGGACAGCTCGCCGAAGTCCTGAAGCTCCGACAGATTGTCGAACATTGACAGGAACAGCGCCCGCAGGTTCGGACTGCTTACGGCATGCAAAGCCTTGCCGGGATGGTAGGTCTCCATTTCGAGCCCACCGACCTTGATCGTCGCATGGTGCCGCACCATCAGGTGGTAGAGCTGGACACCCCCGGCCGGGGTCACCGGCACGATACGGTCCCAGTCCGCCTCGTCTGCAACCGGCACCAGCACGCTGTCCTGACCCAGCAGCGCCCGGAACCTCGAACGCGTCACCACAAGCCGGGCCGAGGGTCCGAGCAACAGGTCGGCAGCCGGCCGGCCGAGCCCGTAGGCATCGGATGTAACGCGGGTCAGCGAACCGAGCCCGCTTTCCTCGCAGAGCACCCCTGGAACGTAAGTGGTCGAGCCGATCCAGGTGATCGACTGCGTCCCGCGGCTGGTCTCGATGTAATCGCCCGGAAGCAGATCCTCGATGGCGACCGGACCACGCGTGGTCTGGATCAGCGTCCCGCGGGCAAAGGCCGAGCAGGCGTCCTCGAAGAGCGGCAGCGCCGGGGCCACCTGCTGTTTCATCGATATGGAAAGATCGGGCAACAAGGCGGCGACCTCGTATTTGCGCATGAGAGAGCTTGCGCGCCGAGGCCGCCCGTCCCGGAGAGAGACCGGAGCTTTGGAAATTTCTTTCGAAAAAACACCTTCGCGACCGAAGGCCGCGTGATGAGTACTGGTCATTTCAACATCCCTTGGCAGGCTGTCACATCCGTGCTGGCCCCCACCAACAACGACAGAAGGACGTCTAATCGACTGGCCCAGATCAGGCCTCATTCTGGCATTTCTGTCAAAATTTCGGTGAATTTTCCGAGTATTGCGCGGATAATCCCACACCGCTGGCGGGATTGTCTCACCCTCGGGAACCGCTTTGACACAATTCGGCAACCATGAGGACGAATCGTGACGGGCGCAGCCGTTCAGTTCAGAGTCGGATTGCCGAGATCAGGCGGCCGTAATCGGCTTCGCGCTGGTGCGTCGCCCGGCGGAAGGAGAAGAAGCGCTCCGGGTCCGAGTAGGTGCAATGCCGCGTCCATTCGGCCTCGATCCCCGCGGCACGCAGACGGTGCAGCCCATAGGCTGGCAAATCGAACTGCGCACGGTCTCCCTGACCGCCAGCGAAGAATCGGCCATTGCCCGGATCCTCGCCGAGGAACTCCTCAAGAAATTCCGGTCCCACCTCATAGGCGCGCTGGCTGATGGTCGGGCCGATCACGGCGCGGATCCCCTCGCGGCTGGCGCCGAGGGCGATCATCGCCTCCACCGTCGCCTCGAGCACCCCGCCCTGCGCGCCGCGCCAGCCCGCATGGGCCGCGCCGATCACCCCGGCGTCGGCATCGGCGAAAAGCACCGGCTGGCAATCGGCGGTCAGAACGGCCAGCGCCAGTCCCGGCTGGTCGGTGACCAGCCCGTCAGCCTCGGGTCGCGGGTCGGTCAGCGGTCCGGTCACGGTGACCACCCTGGGCGAATGCACTTGGCTGACGGTCACCAGAGCCTCGACCGGCACGTCCATCGCCTGCGCCACGCGGGCGCGGTTGATGGCCACGATCTCGCGCTGGTCCGACGAGCCGGGACCGCAGTTGAGCCCGGCGAATACCCCCGAGGATGCGCCGCCCCTGCGAGTAAAGAACCCATGCCTGAGCGGAGCCAGGGAGTCTGCGGTAATGATTTCCAGCGTCATGTATCCATTCCGGGCGGCGTCGGTGCGTCCGGCGCATAGAGCGCCAGAATCTTGAACAAACTTCCCATTTCACCGGGGTGCGTCAACCGGCGATGTGCAGCGATGTGACTTTCCAGCGCGTCACCCGAAAGCCGCGTCGCCAGCGCCCGCGCGCGTTCGGTGATCCCGAGCCGCTCCAAAACCACGCCCTGAGCCGTCAATGGCGCATGGGCGGCGGGTGCCGCGGCATGCGCCAGCGCGCGGAAATCCACATGCGCCGTCAGGTCGGCCTGGCCAGGCGCATCGAGTGCGCCGGTCTTTTCATGCGCCCGCACCGCCTGAAGCGTGTCGCCAAGGCTGCCCCAGTCGCCATAGTCCACGATGAGCGCAACGCCGCCGTAAGCCGCGATGCGCCGCCCGACCTCCTGCACGATCGCCTCGGCAGGGGCGCAGGTCTCGACCATGTCACCCTGCGCGGTGTCCGCCAGACGATGCTCGAGCGCCGCCTGCGCCGAGATATCGGTCAGCCCGAAGGACAGTCGCCCCTCGTGCCAGCCCACCACGCGCTCGCGCCAGCCCTCTCCGTCGCGCAGGAACTGGCGCACGGGCAACGCGTCGAAGAACTCGTTGGCGATCAGGAAAAGCGGTCCCTCGGGCAGGTCGGCAAGGCTGTCGTGCCACGTTGGTGCAAAACCGCCGAGGCGCTTCGTCTGTTCGGCCCGCAGCGTCGGCGAAGCCTCGACGAGATGCAGATCGGCCGCGGCGATAAGCCCCGGCACCGCGCGCATGGCGCGCAGCGCATCGGCCATCAGCGTGCCCCGGCCCGGCCCCAGCTCTGCCAGGATGAACCGCTCGGGGCAGCCCTGATCCATCCAGCTCTGCGCCAGCGCAATGCCAAGCAGTTCGCCGAACATCTGGCTGATCTCGGGGGCAGTGGTGAAATCGCCCTGCGCGCCGAGTGGATCGCGGGTGGTGTAATAGCCGTGCAGCGGGTGCAGCAGGCACCAGGTCATGTATTCGGCCACGCTCATCGGGCCTTCGGCCGCGATGCGCGCCTGAAGCAGCGGCAGCAGCGCGCTCATGCGCGCCGCCGCGCCCAGAGAATGAGACCGATCCCGACGAGGATCATCGGCAGCGACAGCATCTGGCCCATGGTCAGCCCGTAGCCGCCGATGTGCCAGGCGAGCCCCAGCGGATTGCCCGGCGAGACGAATTGCGCGTCGGGCTGACGCACCAGCTCGACGAGGAAGCGCGCGATGCCGTAGCCGGCGACGAACACACCCGCCAGCTGCCACGGCCGCTTCAGCCCGCCCTTGCGCAGCGCCAGCCAGAGCAGCAACCCGCCCAGCAGGATGCCCTCGAGCGCCGCCTCGTAAAGCTGCGAGGGGTGCCGCGCGCAGAGCGCGCCAAGCGCCTGACCGCAGGCCTGCGCCGCCTCGCCGGGGAAGATCACCCCCCAGGGCAGGTCCGTCGGGCGGCCCCAGAGCTCGGCATTGACGAAATTGGCGATGCGACCCAGCAGCAGCCCCGGCGGTACCGAAATCGCCAGCATGTCGGCGGTCGAGCCGAGCGGGATGCGGTTCTTCAGACAGAAGCCGAGGAAGCCGATCAACACCCCGAGGAAGCCGCCGTGGAAAGACATGCCGCCGTGCCAGACCATGAGGATCTCGGCCGGGTGCGTCAGGTAGTACGCGGGCTGGTAAAACAGCACGAAGCCCAGCCGTCCGCCAAGGATGATGCCCAGAATCACCCAGGTCAGCAGCTGCTCGACCTGCGCCGGGCTCATCGGCGGCTGATCGCCCGGCCAGAGGTGCACGCGTTTCACCGCGGCGACGGCGATGCGCCAGCCGATGATGATGCCCGCGATGTAGGCAAGCGCGTACCAGCGCAGGGCGAATTCCATGCCGAAAACCGAGATCGAGAAGACCTCGGAGGACAGGGGCGGAAAGGGAATGGCAGCTTTCATGCGCGATGAGTGACGGGAGTTTCCGGGGGAAGTCAACCTTGTGACCGGGGGCCTCTCGGCCCATATAGGAGCCAAGCATATGACGGAGAGCCCCATGCAGACGCGCAACAAGGTATTCGAGGATCTCTCGCAACTGATGACCAACGCCATGGGCGTGGCGCAGGGCGCGAAGGAAGAGGCCGAAACGGCGATGAAGTCGGTGATCGACCGCTGGCTGGCGGATCGCGACTTCGTGACCCGCGAGGAATTCGACGCGGTCCGCGCCATGGCGCAGAAAGCCCGCGAAGAAAACGAGGCCCTGAAGGCGCGGCTCGACGCGCTGGAGAAGCGGCAGGGCTGACCCGCGCCGGGCAACCCGCCCGATCCTGAGTTCCGGCCCGGGGCGTCCAGCCCCGGGCCACGGCCTGCGCGGCTCACCCCGCCTGCCGCTGCGCGACGAGACCGCCATCGGACAGATCGGCCGGCGGGTAGAGCACGATCTCGTCATCCTCGGCCAGCCCCTCCAGAACCTGCACCTGCATCCCGTTGCCCTGCCCGAGCGTCACCGGCACGCGCTGCGCGCGGCCATTCTCGACCCGGAACACGGCCCAGTCCCCGCCTTCGCGGAAGGCGGCGCTTCGCGGGATCTGCAAAGCGGTCTCGTCTTCCCAGATCACGATCCGCGCCAGCACCCGGTAGCCATGCCCCAGCGCCGCGCGCGCCTCGGCCGGGGCGGTGAAGCGCAGGATGACGCGCACCCGCTGCTCCTCGACACCCAGCGCCGAGACCTCGGTCGTGCCCAGCGGCGCGATGCGCTCGACCTCGGCCGCCAGCAGCCCCGGCCCGCCCCAGTCGTCGAGCATGACGCGCGCGCCCGGCACGACCTGCACCGCGTCCGAGGAGATGAGGTCCACCGCCACCTGCAGGTCCTGCGCGATATTGCCGATCTCCAGCACCGGGGCCCCGGCGCCAAGCGATGTCTCCGACTCTTCCACCACCCGCAGGATGCGCCCGTCGACCGGCGAGCGAAGCGGAATGTCCGAGGCCCCGACTTCGGCCAGCGCCTCGGCCAGCCCCTGATCGTCGAAGCCGATGAGCTGCGCCTGCGCGTTGGCCAGTTCCGCCTCGCGCATGGCCACGGCCGCGCGCGCCGTCTCGAGCCGGGCCTGCGCCGCAAGCGCGGCGGTCCGCGCCTGGTCCAACGCCGCCGTCGAAATCGTGCCCCGCGCCGCCAGCGTGTTCGCACGGTCGTGATCCGAGACCGCCAGCTCCACGTCCGCCTGCGCCACGTTGACTTCGGCCTTGGCCTGCAAGAGCGCCGCCTGCGCCGCCGCCACCGCCGCCCGTGCCTGCTCTCGGGTGCGCAGGTCGAGCACCGAGGGCGCGGCCGGGCGCATGTGCGCCACCACGTCGCCCTGGACCACGTGATCGCCGTCCACCGCCTGCACCCGCAGCAGCCGCCCCGCGACGGGCGTGGTCACCACATAGACGTCGCGCACTTCGGTCTTGCCCTCCTCGTCGATCGTTACCACCAGCGGCCCGCGCGTCACCCGTCCGAAGTCCACCAACTCGGGGCGCGGCCAGAAGGCGGCGGCCAGCGCCAGCCCAAGCAGCAGCGCAAGGCCGAGGCCGAGGATCAGCCGGGTGCGATTGCGGGGTCGGTTCAGAGCCATGTGATCAATCCCGTGTCTTGAGCGCCGCGACCAGATCGGCGCGGTCGACATCGCGTTTCACCAGCAATCCCGACAGCACCGCGCCCGAGATCACCACCAGGGCGGCGAACCCGAAGGCGGCGGGCCGGAACACCACCGTGATCGTGTAGAGGTCAGACGAATAGGCAGCGGCCAGCAGATGCGCGATGCCCCAGCCGAGCAGCGCGCCGCAGGGCAGCGCCAGCAGCGTCACCAGCCCCAGCTCGCCGAGCAGCACGTAGGCGGCCTCTCCCTTGGAGAAGCCGATGACCCGCAGGCTGGCGAGGTCGTGCGCACGTTCGGCCAATGCGATGCGGGCGGCGTTGTAGATGATGCCGAAGGTGATGGTGAAGGCCACCGCCGCCATGATGAAGCGCGTCGCCCCTGTGCCCTGGTTCATCACCCGCTCGAAAGCGTCGCGTGCCTCGGACTTGAGGCTGACGCCCGCCACCACGGGCATGTCGCGCAGCCAGATCTGCACCGCCTCTGATCGCGCCGGATCGAGCCGCAGGGCAGCGCCGGAAATGCGGCCCGGTTCGAAGAGGGCCCGATCCAGCGCCTCGAGCGCCATGTAGGCCGGCGCGCCCAGCACGGTCTCCGACACGCCGGTGACCGGCAAGTGCAGCACCGGCTGCGTGCCCTCGCGCACCTCGACGGTCAGCACGTCCCCGGCCCGCGCCTTCAGCTTGCCGGCCAATGCCGAGCTCAGCACCAACCCCGGCCCGTCGAGATCGATGGCCATGAAGGCAGGGGTCAGGGCACGTGCCAGTTCCGGCCGGGGCGGCAGCCCGGTGATCGAGCCGCGGTGGGTCAGGCGGCCATTGCGCAGGACCACCGGCACGGACCGCGTGCCCTCGGCCCGCAGCACACCGGGGTGGCGCACCAGCTCCAGCAGGGTCTTCTGCGACACCGGATGGGTGAACGTCACGCTCGCGTCAGAGCGATCGAGCACGTCGAAACTGAGCGCCACCGCCTGGTTGAACCCGGCGTGGATGGTCAGCATCCCCACCGAGAGCCCCATGCCGAAGGTGATCCCGACGATGGCCCCCAGCATCCGGAACGGCGTGCGGGTAAAGCGGCGCAGCACCATCCGCGTGGGTTGATCGAGACGGCTGACTGCCCGCGCCCAGCGGCCAGCGCCGCGGTAATCGGCCGGCGCGGGCGGGCGCATCGCCTCGGCTGGCTGCAGGCCGAAGATGCGACGCAGCACCACCGCGCCGCCCGCCGCCGCCGCCAACACACTCACCCCCAGTCCCAGCGCCAGCGCGCCCGGGTCGAGCCGGAAGACGAGGAAGGGAAACTTGTAAAAATGCAGGTAGAGCTGCACCATCGCCCGCCCGCTCAGGATGCCGAGCAGCGCGCCCAGCAACGCGCCCGCCACGGCGATCGCCAGCACCAGCTTGAGGTAATGCCCGCCGATCTCGGCGCCACGGTAGCCAAAGGCCTTGAGCAGGCCGATCTCCTCGCGCTCGGCCTGCACCATGCGGGCGATCACGATATTGAGCAGAAACGCCGCGATACCTAGGAAGACCGGCGGGATCGCGGCCGCCGTGTCGCGCAGCCCGCTGATCTCTTCCGAGACGAAGCGGTGCGAAAATTGGTCCTCGCGGTCATAGGCCCCTGCCCCGCCCCAGGGCTTCAGCACCCGGTCGAGCACCGAAATCACGCCGCGCGGATCGCTGCCGCGGCTGAGCATGACAAGGAACTCGGAATAGGCCCCCTTCATGTCGAAGGCCGCGGCGAGCGCCTCGCGTGACATCCACAGCACCGCGAAACGCGCGTCATCCGGCACCATCTCTCCGGGCGCGGCGGCGTAGAGAAACTCCGGAGACCGGGCAAGCCCGGTGATCCGCAGGCTGCGCCGCACGCCGTTCATCACCACCTGAAGGCGGTCTCCCGGCCGCAGCCCATGCGCGGTCGCGAAGGTGTCCAGCAGCACGACCTCCTCTGGCGCGCCGGCTTCGAAGAGCCGCCCCTTCTGCAGACGGATGGCATTGAGCGCGGGCTCGGCATCATCGGGCAGGGACAGCGCCTGCGCCGCCACCGGCACCGACCGACCCGGTATCTCGATCCGAGCGGCGCCCGAGATGCGGCCCTCGGCCCACGCCACGCCGGGCAACGCGGCGACCTGATGCAGCACATGCGCCGGGGCGCGAGTGACCGGGGCGAAGACCTCGGCGAAACGGTAGCGCTCGTAATAGCCGCGGCGGGTCTCGTCCAGCGTGACCACCAGCCCCGCCATCATCACCTGCATCATCACGCCCAGCGCCATGACCAAGGCTATCGCCGCCGCCTGCCCCTTCATCCGCCACAGATCGCGGGTGAGCTTGCGGTCGAGCGTGCTCATGCGCTCACCATTCGATCTCGGTCGCGGCACGCGGCGCGGCGTTGACGTCGACCGAGCGGATCTCGCCATCCGTGAAACGGATCACCCGGTCCGCCATCTCGGCGGTGGCGGCGGCATGGGTGACGATCATCACCGTGGTCCCGAGGCTGCGATTGAGCTGCTGCAAGACTCCCAGAACCTCGCGCCCCGTGGCGCTGTCAAGCGCCCCGGTCGGCTCGTCACAGAGCAACACGTCAGGGCGCTTGGCCACGGCGCGGGCGATGGCGACGCGCTGTTGCTCGCCGCCCGAGAGCTGGCTGGGAAAGTGATCCTTGCGCGCAGCCAGTCCAACCAGCGCCAGCGCCTCTGCCGGGGTCATCGGGTCGCGCGCGATCTCGGTCACCAGCGCGACGTTCTCCTCGGCGGTCAGCGAGGGCATGAGGTTGTAGAACTGGAAGACAAAGCCGAGATTGTCGCGCCGGTAGCGGGTGAGCGCCCGGTCGGACATGGTGGTCAGCTCTTCACCACGGAACCACGCGCGGCCGGCGCTCGGTCGGTCGAGCCCGCCGAGGATGTTCAGCAAGGTCGACTTTCCGCTGCCCGAGGGGCCGAGCAGCACGGTGATCTCGCCGGGTGGCAAGTCGAGATCGACGCCACGCAACGCCTGCACGGCGGACGCCCCGGTGCCATAGACACGGGTGAGCCTTTCGACACGGTATATGGGCGGTGGTTGCGACACGGGGGCACCCTCCTCTGCCGCCAACCCTAGGGCAGGTCCGCGGCGGCTGTCTTGAGGCGGATCAAATTCCCCTCTCAGCCGGGCCGCGCCAAACCCTTCGCTTCGTCGAGCAGCGCCTGGAGAACCGGCGTATAGGGTTCCTGCCAGGGCGCGATCAGCCCGACCTCATGCGCGCGGCTGTCGGTGGCCAGCGGCACCAGCGACAGCGCCTTGCCCTCTGCCAGGAAGCGCGCGAGGTCGGTCGGCAGGATGGTCACCCAGTCGCCGGTCAGCACGTTGCTCACCAGCACCACGGTCGAATTCGACTCGATCGCCGAGACGGGCGTGACGCCAGCCTCCATGAACTGCCGATTGATGATCCGGCGGTTCTGCATCTCGGGGGTCAGCAGGCAAAGTTTCAGGCTGCCAAGATCCGCCCAGTCCAGCTTATCTCGTCCCGCCAAGGGGTGATCGGCCCGGCACACCAACTGATAGGCCTCGCGGTAGAGCGGACGTGTCGTGACCCGTCCCAGCGGTTCGTTGTCCAGATAGGATATGCCCGCGTCGATCTCGAGATCATCGAGCATCGTCAGGATATCCGCCGAGGCGCGCGACAACACCGTGAAGGTGACGCGGGGATGGCGCTCGTTGAAGCGCGCGGCCAGCGTCGAGGCCCAGGTCAGCGCCGTGGGGATCACCGCCAGGCGTAGATGCCCTGCCAGCCCTTCGCGCGAGGCGCGCATCTCGTCGCGCAGCCGCCGCGTGTCGCCGACGATCTGCCGCGCCCAGACGAGCGCACGCTGGCCCTCGGGGGTCAGCCCCCCGAAGCGCGAGCCGCGCTGCACCAGCTTGACGCCGAGCTGCTCCTCGAGCTGGCGTATGCCGGTGGAAAGCGTCGGCTGGGTGATGCCGAGACTGAGGGCCGCCCGTCCAAAATGCTTCTCCCGCGCCAGGGCAATGAACATTTCCAACTTGGCGATCATCTTGACCTATCGAACTTCATGATTTCGATCATGATCACCTTTCAAAGCGCTTTGCGCAATGCGAGCGTCTCAGGGCTGCGAAAGAAACGAAGGGATGGTGATCCCGACAGGATTCGAACCTGTAACCTGCCCCTTAGGAGGGGGCTGCTCTATCCAGTTGAGCCACGGGACCTTCCGCCCTCCCTTAGCGCGGGTCCGCTCCGTTGTCACCCATCAAGCGGAAATTCCTCCGCGTGGCCGCTTGTGCTTGTATGCCCCGACAGAAAGGCTAACATTCAGGTATTTAGTACTCTGGAGGAGCCTCCCGTGGCCGACACCGATCCCCGCCCCCTCACCCTCAGAGACGTCTCCGAAGCCTCTGGCGTATCCGAGATGACCGTGAGCCGGGTGCTGCGCAACCGCGGGGACGTCTCCGAAGCGACGCGGGCCAAGGTGCTCGAAGCCGCCAAGACGCTCGGCTACGTCCCCAACAAGATCGCCGGCGCGCTTGCCAGCCAGCGGGTGAACCTCGTTGCGGTGATCATTCCGTCGATGCGCAACATGGTGTTCCCCGAAGTGATGGCCGGCATCGCTTCGGTGCTTGAGGACACCGAGCTGCAGCCGGTGGTCGGCATCACCGACTACCTGCCCGAAAAGGAAGAGCGGGTGCTCTACGAGATGCTGTCCTGGCGTCCTTCCGGCGTGATCATCGCCGGGCTGGAGCATACCGAGGCTGCCAAGGCGATGATGAAGGCCAGCGGCATTCCGGTGGTCGAGATCATGGATATCGACGGCACCCCGGTGGATTGCGCCGTGGGTATTTCGCACCGCCGCGCCGGGCGCGAAATGGCCAAGGCGATCCTGCGCGCCGGATACCAGAAGATCGGCTTCCTCGGCACCAAGATGCCGCTCGACCATCGCGCGCGCAAGCGCTTCGAGGGGTTTACCGAGGCGCTGGCCAAGAGCGGCGTCGAGGTGGTGGACCAGGAGTTTTACTCGGGCGGCTCGGCGCTCAAGAAGGGCCGCGAGATGACCCAGGCCATCCTCGAGCGCGAGCCCGAGATCGATTTTCTCTACTACTCCAACGACATGATCGGCGCAGGCGGGCTGCTCTACCTGATGGAACAGGGCCGCGATATTCCCGGCGAGATCGGTCTGGCCGGGTTCAACGGGGTCGAGCTGCTGCAGGGGCTGCCGCGCCAGTTGGCCACGATGGACGCGCATCGGGCCGAGATCGGACGCAAGGCGGCACAGATCATCGCCTCGCGCGTCGAAAACCCCGAGGCGGAATACGAGCGAATTGTCGAGCTGACCCCCAAGATCGCTTACGGCGACACGCTGCGCCGCTGACCCCGTCAGAGCAGCGGGCGCACCGAAGGCTCCTCGGTTTCGGCCATGGCCAGTTCGGCCATGCCGTCGAGGTCGCTGATGTGCAGCTCGCCCTCGCTCCATTCGGCCAGCCCGCGCGCGCGGAGCCGGGCCAGGGTCTTGTTGGTGTGCACCAACGACAGACCAAGCGCATCCGCCAGATCCTGCTGGCGGTAGGGCAGAGGCACCCGCGCGCCCTGCCCGATCCCCATCTCGGCAAGCCGGCGGTAGATCTTGAGCAGCGCCCAGGCGACCCGCTCCGCCGCGTCGCGCTGGCCAACTGTCGCCAGCGTCTCGCCCAGGAAATGCTCCTCGGAGGCGGCGATCCATGTCACATCATAGGCCAAGGATGGCTGCTTGCGGTAAAGCATCCAAAGGTCGGCTCGGTTGAAGACGCACAGGCGCATGGCGCTGGTCGCCTGAACCGAGTGTTTCATCTCGCCCAGAAGACCGGCCTGAAGCCCTGTCAGATCGCCGGGCAGCAGGAAATTGATCACCTGCCGGCGGCCATTTTCGAGCGTCTTGTAACGTAGACCCATACCCTCGAGAACGGTGAAGATTTGCGGTGAATTCGCCCCTTCGATCAGTAGATGGGTGCCTGGATCAACGCTCAGTTCCCCCACCTTGAACCTTTCCATGAAGGTCAGTTCCTCCTCCTCGAAGGCGCGGAATAGGGATTTTCGGCGCAGCGGGCAGCTCTTGCAGGAAATCTGTCGCATCTCGGGCTCCTATGTCACAGATTAATGCGCCCCGCCTCGATTGGTTCCAGTTTACGCGCAGCGAGAGGAGACTGCGCATGATTCCCGATGATACGCCCGCCTCAGGGCCGGGGTTTCTCGTGCTGCTGAACGATCCCTTCGTGGCCGAAGACGTTGTACGCAGCATTTCCGAACATGATCCCACGGCGCGCGTGGTTTGCGCCGAGAGCCCCGAGGCAGCCCTGTTGCTGGTGCAGTCAGGGGGGCAGATCGCGGTTGCGCTGCTCCAGATGGCCCCGGAGGACGTGCCGCGCAGCGCGCTCGGACGATGGCTTCACGCCGCCGGTACGCGCATCGCGCTGGCCGGAGACGCGGCAGAGCAACAGGGCGAGAAATGCGCCTACGAGGTGCTGCAACGCCCGTTCAACAGTGCCGCGCTGCTTCAGACCCTAAGCCGGGCGCGCAGCGCCTGAACCGTCGTGGCGCCTGTCGGCGCGGGTAAGCCTCGAGCGTGTCACGGTCCCGTCATGCGGCTGTCACGCACGCCAAGTAGGACTGGGCCTGTTCTTGATGAGTGCCGTGGTCACCAGGCGGAATTTCCCGCGCACCCCCGGTCAGAAAAATCAGTGATTTAATGAAGAAGGGGGTGGCACTTGGCGCCACCCCCGTTTTCTTACCTGCGATGCGGATCGCTTACTTCAGCGCCTCGTCGGTGATCGCGTGGGTCCAGGCGGCCTCGCCCGGGTCCTTGGTGATCACCGGATCAGCGCCGGCACTCAGCAGAACCTCGACGGTGCGGGTGAAATCGGCAGGGTCCAGCGCGCCGTTCGAGCCGGCGGTCAGCTTGGCGATCTCGCCCATCATGCGCTTCTGGTGCTCTTCGGTCTGGGCGCCGGTCTCGTCGTTCTCGAGCACGATCTCGGCCGCCTCGTCCGGGTTCTCCTCGGCGTATTTCCAGCCCTTCATCGAGGCCCGCACGAAGCGCACCAGCTTTTCGGTCATCGCGGGATCGGCGAGATTCTCCTCGGTGGTGTAGAGACCGTCCTCGAGCGTCGCGATGCCCTCGTCCTGGTACTTGAAGACCACCAGGTCCTCGGGCGTCAGCCCCGCGTCGATCACCTGCCAGTACTCGTTGTAGGTCATGGTGGTGGCGCATTCGACCTGCTTCTGCAGCAGCGGATCGACGTTGAAGTTGATCTTCTGGATGGTCACCCCGCCCTCGGATCCGTCGGTCGCGTAGCCGAGTTTCGACATCCACGAATAGAGCGGCAGCTCGTTGCCGAAGAACCAGGTGCCCAGCGTGTGGCCGGGGAAGTCGGCGGGGCTCTCGATGCCGTGCTCCTTGAGGCAGGTCAGCATCAGCCCCGAGGACCTGAAGGGCTGCGCGATGTTGACGATCGGCGCGCCGTTCTCGCGCGCGGCCAGTGCCGAGGGCAGCCAGTCGACCATCACGTCGGCGCCGCCTCCGAGCAGCACCTGCACGGGCGCGATGTCCGGCCCGCCCGGCTTGATCGTCACGTCGAGGTCTTCCTCCTCGTAGAAGCCCTTCTCGGCGGCCACGTAATAGCCGGCGAACTGCGCCTGGGTCACCCACTTGAGCTGCAGCGTCAGCTCGTCCGCAGCCTGTGCGCCGCCCGCCGCGAGCAGCATCGCCGAGGCGATCCCCCATCCGGTAAACTTGGTCATCACTCTCTCCTGTTGCATTGCGCGTTTCTTTGTCTTTTCACCGCAGTCTGATGTTTCACCGGCCCCGCTGCGACGGGTGCCAGAAGGTCGCGGCGCGTTCGATCAGCGCCACGCCGCCGTAGAAGGCCGAGCCCGCGAGCGCGGCCACCACGATCTCTGCCCACACGAGGTCGAGCTGCAAGAGCCCGACGCTGGTGGAAATGCGAAAGCCCATGCCGGTGATCGGCGAGCCGAAGAACTCGGCCACGATGGCGCCGATCAGCGCGAGGGTAGAGGCGATCTTCAGCCCGTTGAAGATGAACGGCAGCGCCGCCGGCAGGCGCAGCTTCCACAGGCTGGTCCAGTAGCTGGCGGCATAGGTGCGCATCAGGTCCCGCTGCATGGCGCTGGTGTCCGCCAGCCCCTGCACCGCGTTGACCAGCACCGGGAAGAACACCATCACCACCACGACCGCCGCCTTCGACTGCCAGTCGAAGCCGAACCACATGACCAGGATCGGCGCGATGCCGATGATCGGCAGCGCCGCGACGAAGTTTCCGACCGGCAAGAGGCCGCGCCGCAGGAAGTCGAAGCGGTCCACCACGATCGCCGTCAGCAGCGCCGCGCCGCAGCCCAGCACGTAGCCGGTGAGCGCGCCCTTCAGCACGGTCTGCACGAAATCCTGCCAGAGCACGCCCGACGACTGCCCGAAGCGCGCCGCGATCACCGAGGGAGCCGGCAGCAGCACCGGCGAGATGCCGAAACCGCGCACCACCGCCTCCCAGACGAAGACGAGCACCAGCCCGAAGATCACCGGCACCGCCAGCGCGGCGGCGCGGCCCTTGCGCTTCGACAGCCGGACGTTGGCCCAGAGACCCAGCGCCCAGACGATCAGCCCCGCGAGTATCCAGCTCATGCCATGCCCATCCGCTTGAGGGTGATCCGCTGGATGAGGCCGATCAGCCCCACCAGCGCCGCCGCCAGCGCCGCGGCCATCAGCAGCGCCGACCAGATCTGGATGGTCTGGCCGTAGTAGCTGCCCGCCAGCAGCCGCGCGCCCAGCCCCGCCACCGCGCCGGTCGGCAGCTCGCCGACGATGGCGCCGACGAGGCTCGCCGCCATGGCGATCTTCATCGAGGCGAAGAGATAGGGCATCGAGGCCGGCAGCCGCAGCCGCCGGAACTCCTGCGCCCGCGTGGCGCTCCAGGTGCGCATCTGGTCAAGCTGCATCGCGTCGGGGCTGCGCAGCCCCTTCACCATGCCCACCACCACCGGGAAGAACGACAGGTACATCGAGATCATCGCCTTGGGCAGCAACCCCGAGATTCCGATGGCGTTCAGCACCACGATGATCATCGGCGCGATGGCGAGGATCGGGATGGTCTGGCTGGCGATCACCCAGGGCATGACCGATTTGTCCATCACCCGGTTGTAGACGATGCCCACCGCCAGCGCGAAGCCGAGCAGCGTGCCGAGGCCGAAGCCCAGCACCGTCGCGCTCATCGTCACCCAGGCGTGGTAGACGAGGCTGCGCTTGGAGGTGGGTTTCTTCATCGCCACCGTGTCCCAGAGCTCGACAGCCACCTGGTGCGGCGCGGGCAGCTTGGGCTTGTCCTGCGCCCAGGTCTCGGCGATCAGCTCGGGCGTGGTCAGCACGCGGTCCTGCCGCGCCGCCTGGTCAAGCACCCATTGCTTGTTGAGCAAGATGGCACCGCCGTACCAGAGCAGCAGGATCGCCAGAACGACGGTCAGAACAGGGATCACGTTTTTCATCGCCGCCACTCCATCCGCAACTCACGCAGGGTCTCGGGCGGCTCGGGATCGACCTCGCCCGCGTCCCGGAAGCCCTCGCGCCGGTAGAAGCGCTGCGCCGCGAGGTTGGTCACATGGGTGTGCAGGAAGAGGCGCGCCCGCCCCTCCTTCGCCCTGTCCAGCAGGGCCTTGCCCAGCCCGGCCCCGCTGCGGGCGCAGTAAAGCGCGCCGACCTTGCCGATCTCCGGATCGACCGAGACGTAGCCCTCGATGGGATCGCCGGTCACCCAGATCTCGCGCGCCGGCAGCGCCTCGCGCAGAAAGCCCTCGATCTCCTCGTGCGAATGCACGCGCGGGAACCACCCCGTGGCATCGATCCAGCCGTTCACCACCGCCGCGCAGCCGGGCACATCGGCCTCGGTGGCGCGTCTCACTCGGAGCCCCGTCATCGTGCCACCTCTGCCGTTTCATTGTTCCGCAAATACGCAAATGGCGCACGGCTGCCCAAGGACGGTGCCATGCGTATTTTAAGAACAATGAAAGGATCATGTGTTGGAGTGGCCGCGCGGTACAGGCTGGCGAGCCGATGACCGCGAACGATGAAAGGGGAGCCCGCGTTCCGAGACCCTCTGCGGGGCGGTACCGGGGCGCGCCGATTTCTTGGCGCGCTCCGGGTCGCAGCCATTGGACGTCCCCGAATGCCCCTCTTGCCGGGATCAGTCATAGGCATGCCCCGCCCGCAGCCCCTCTCGCACGCGGTGGGCGATCTCGAGGAACTCCGGGCTGTCGCGGATTTCCAGCGGGCGCTCCTTCGGCAGCGGGCTTTCGATCACGTCGGTGATCCGCCCCGGACGCGGCGACATGACGACGATCCTGGTCGAGAGGTACACCGCCTCGGGGATCGAGTGGGTGACGAAGCAGATGGTCTTCTCGGTGCGCGACCAGAGCGCCAGCAGCTGCTCGTTGAGGTGGTCGCGGACGATCTCGTCGAGCGCGCCGAAGGGTTCGTCCATCAGCAGGATGTCGGCGTCGAACGCCAGCGCGCGGGCAATCGAGGCCCGCTGCTGCATGCCGCCCGAGAGCTGCCAGGGGTATTTCTTATCGAAGCCCGAAAGCTCGACCAGCTCCAGCACGCGCTGCACGCGCTCGGCCTGCTCGGCTTTCGAATATCCCATGATCTCCAGCGGCAGGCGGATGTTGCCGCCGATGCTGCGCCACGGGTAGAGCCCCGCCGCCTGGAAGACATAGCCATAGGCACGCGCCTTGCGCGCCGCTTCTGGGGTCACGCCGTTGACCAGCACCGTGCCGGAGGTCGGCGTCTCGAGATCCGCCATCACCCGCAGGAAGGTAGTCTTGCCGCAGCCCGAGGGGCCGATGAAGGAGACGAAGTCGCCCTTGTCGATCTTCAGGTCCACGTCCTTGAGCGCCTGCACCGGGCCGTCGCTCGTCTCGTAGACGAGGTTCAGCCCCTGCGCCGAGATCACCGTCGGGGCCTGCGGGACGCTGGCCGCTGGCGCGGCCACTTGTTCTGTCATCATCTTCATTCCCTGTGCGGGGCGGGGGCGTCTTCCGGCCCCCTGCCCCGGTCTTGATCTGTCTATGTCACACCCCGGAGGCCGGGATGCCGGTTCGTTCCACCTTGCGCGGCGCGGTCAGCTCCTTCCACGAGCTCAGCGCCTTGTTCACCGGCCCGGCGGGCGTGCGGGCGACGAACTGGCCGTGGCCCTCCTCCGAGCTCATCGCGCCCTCGGTCACCGAGACCTTGCCGCGGCTCAGCACGAAGCGCGGCAGGCCCTTCACGGTCATGCCCTCGAAGACGTTGTAATCGATGGCCGACTGCTGGGTCTTGGCCGAGATCACCTTCTCGCGGTTGGGATCGAGCACCACGATATCGGCGTCGGCCCCCGCGAGGATCGCCCCCTTGCGCGGGTAGATGTTGAGGATCTTGGCGATATTGGTCGAGGTGACCGCGACGAACTCTTGCGGCGTCAGCCGGCCGGTGGCGACGCCCTGCGTCCAGAGCATCGGCAGCCGGTCCTCGAGCCCGCCGGTGCCATTCGGAATCTTGGTAAAATCACCCACGCCGTAGCGCTTCTGGTCGGTGGTAAAGGCGCAGTGGTCGGTGGCGACGCAGGAGAGCGAGCCCGCCGCCAGCCCGGCCCAGAGGCTGTCCTGATGCGCCTTGTTGCGGAACGGTGGCGACATCACCCGGCGCGCGGCATGATCCCAGTCGGGGTTGGCATATTCGCTGTCATCCAAGGTCAGGTGCTGGATCAGCGGCTCGCCCCAGACCCGTTTTCCCGCCTGCCGCGCGCGGCGGATCGCCTCGTGGCTCTCCTCGCAGCTGACGTGCACCACGTAGAGCGGGACGCCCGCCATGTCGGCGATCATGATGGCCCGGTTGGTGGCCTCGCCCTCGACCTGCGGCGGGCGCGAATAGGCATGCGCCTCGGGACCGTTGTTTCCAGCGGCGAGCAGCTTGGCCGAGAGCTCGGCCACCACGTCGCCGTTCTCGGCATGCACCAGCGGGATCGCCCCCAGCTCGGCGCAGCGCTGGAACGAGGCGAAGAGCTCGTCGTCGTTCACCATCAGCGCGCCCTTGTAGGCCATGAAGTGCTTGAAGGTGGTGATGCCGCGATCGACCACCTCCTTCATCTCGTTGAACACCTGCTCGCTCCACCAGGTCACCGCCATGTGGAAGGAGTAGTCGCAATGCGCGCGGGTCGACTTGTTGTCCCACATCTGCAGCGCGTCGAGCAGCCCCTGCCCCGGCGAGGGCAGCGCGAAGTCGACCACCATGGTGGTGCCCCCCGCCAGCGCCGCACGGGTGCCGCTGTCGAAATCGTCGGCCGAATAGGTGCCCATGAAGGGCATCTCGAGGTGGGTGTGCGGGTCGATCCCGCCCGGCATCACGTAGCAGCCCGAGGCGTCCAGCACCTCGTCGCCCGTCAGGTTCGCGCCGATCTCGACGATGCGGCCGCCCTCGATCCGCACGTCGCCCTCGTAACTCAGATCGGCGGTGACGATGGTACCGCCCTTGATCACAGTGGACATGGTTTCCTCCCTTGGAACTCGGTGCCCGGGGTTTCTTCTAGGCGAAAATATCCCGGGGAGTCCGCGGCCCTTGGGCCGCGGGCGGGGCAGAGCCCCTTATCTGGCCCTCGCCTCAGGCGACGATCTCCGCGGTCTCGAGCACCGCGTGGAAGAGCACGTCCGTCCCGGCGGTCGCCCACTCCTTCGAGATCTCCTCGTCCTCGTTGTGCGAGATGCCGTTCACACAGGGGCACATGACCATGGTCGCGGGCGCCACCTTGGCGGCCCAGCAGGCGTCGTGGCCCGCGCCCGAAATGATGTCGAGGTGCGAATACCCAAGCCGCTCGGCGGCCTTGCGGACGTTCTCGACCAGCTCGGGTGCGAAGGTCACCGGGTCGAAATGGCCGACCGGCTCGACCGCGCAGCCGACATCCAGCTCGGCGCAGATTTCCGGCGCGCGGCGCTCGATCTCGGCGCGCATGCCGTCGAGCTTGGCCTGGTCCGGCGAGCGGATGTCGACGGTGAAGACCACGCTGCCCGGCAGCACGTTGCGCGAGTTGGGCGAGAAGGTCACCTGCCCCACGCCGCCGACGGCGCCGGGCTGGGCGGCCATGGCCACCTCCTGCACCATCTCGAAGATGCGGCTCATGGCGAGCCCCGCGTTCACACGCATGTTCATCGGCGTCGATCCGGTATGCGCGGCGCGGCCGGTCAGGGTGAACTCGAGCCACCACAGCCCCTGGCAATGGGTGACCACGCCGATATCCTTGCCCTCGGCCTCGAGGATCGGGCCCTGCTCGATGTGCAGCTCGTAATAGGCGTGCATCTTGCGCGCGCCGACCTCTTCGCTGCCCTGCCAGCCGATGCGCTTCAGCTCGTCGCCATAGCTCTTGCCCTCGAGGTCCTTGCGCCCATAGGCGTAGTCCAGATCATGCACCCCGGCGAAGACGCCCGAGGCCAGCATGGCGGGGGCGAAGCGCGCGCCCTCCTCGTTGGCCCAGTTGGTGACCACGATCGGGTGTTTGGTCTTGATGCCGAGGTCGTTCATCGTGCGCACGGCCTCGAGCGCGCCGAGCACCCCGAGAACGCCGTCGTACTTGCCGCCCGTCGGCTGCGTGTCGAGGTGCGATCCCACGTAGACCGGCAGCGCTTGGGAATCCTCGCCCGCGCGGGTGGCGAACATCGTGCCCATGGCGTCGACCCCCATGGTCATGCCCGCCGCCTCGCACCAGCTCTGGAACAGGGCGCGGCCCTCGGCGTCCTCGTCGGTCAGCGTCTGGCGGTTGTTGCCCCCGGCGATGCCGGGACCGATCTTGGCCATCTCCATCAGGCTGTCCCAGAGTCGGTCGCCATCGATCCGGAGGTTCTCGCCCGGTGCCGCCATCTTTTTGTCCTCGCTGCCTTGCTTTGCGTCTTGCATTGCGCGGTCGCGCTTGCGCGGGCCGCGCGTGTTTTTTACCATTTGGTAAAGCCACGATTGCAATGCGCCCCGGACCTGTCAAGAAATCCCTGCCTTGGCCCCCGGCACCGATGCGCATAGAGCGGGCAGCCCCGCCCGGAAAAGCAGCAGCCAAGGAATGCCATGCCCGCTCCTCCCGCGAAGACCCCCGAGAAGAAGCGCAGTCGAATCCAGATCCGCAACCGCCGGAAAATCATGGACGCCGCGCTCGACGTGTTCTCGCAGCACGGATTCCGCGGCGCGACGCTCGACCAGATCGCCGAGGCCGCGGGCATGTCCAAGCCCAACCTCATCTACTATTTCGACGGCAAGGAAGCGATCCACGTCGCCCTGCTGAACGCGCTGATGACCGAATGGCTCGACCCGCTGCGCGAGATGGATGCATCCGGCGATCCGCTCGAGGAGATCCTCGGATACGTGCGCCGCAAGATGGAGATGAGCCGCCAGTTCCCGCGCGAGAGCCGGCTCTTCGCCATCGAGATCATCCAGGGCGCGCCCCGCATGCTGCCGCACCTGGAGAGCGACCTGAAGCCGCTCTTCGACGAGAAATGCGCGCTGATCGCGGGGTGGATGGACGCGGGCAAGCTGGCACTGCAGGACCCGCAGCAGCTGATCATGTCGATCTGGGCGCTGACCCAGCATTTCGCCGACTTCGACACGCAGGTGCGGGTTCTGGTGCCCGACGAGGTCGCGGGCTGGGACGCGGCGAATGCCCATGTGGAGACGATCTTCCGGGCGATCCTGACGCCGACGGGGTGAGGCGGGCCCCATGGGCCCGCCCCTCGGATCACTCCGCCGCGCGGGCCATCGGGTTGTTCGGGTGGGTCGTCCAATCACCGAACTCGGCCGGCACCACCTTGCCGGTGCGCGGGTCCGTCGCCCCGACGTCCATCCGCTCCATGCTGATGCAGCCTTCGACCGGGCAGACGTTGACGCAGAGGTTGCAGGCCACGCATTCATCGTCCTTGACGGTGAAGACCCGATCCTCGGACATGGCGATCGCCTGGTGCGACGTGTCCTCGCAGGCGGCGTAGCAGCGCCCGCAGGAGATGCAGAGGTCCTGGTCGATCTTCGCCTTCGAGATGGCGTTGAGGTTGAGGTTCTGCCAGTCCGACACGTTCGGCACCGCCCGGCCCACCAGATCGGACAGCCCCACGCCCTTCTCGTCGAGATACTGCGACAGGCCCGAGATCATCTCCTGCACGACCTTGAAGCCGTAGGTCATGGCCGCCGTGCAGACCTGCACGTTGCCCGCCCCGAGCGCCATGAACTCCGCCGCGTCGCGCCATGTCGTGACCCCGCCGATGCCCGAGATCGGCATCCCGCGGGTTTCCGGCGAGCGGGCGATCTCGGCCACCATGTTGAGCGCGATGGGCTTCACCGCCGGGCCGCAGTAGCCGCCATGCGCGCCCTTGCCGTCGATGGTCGGCTCGGGGGCGAAGAGGTCGAGATCGACCGAGGTGATCGAGTTGATCGTGTTGATCAGGCTGACCGCGTCGGCCCCGCCGCGCTTGGCGGCCTCGGCGGGCTTGCGGATGTCGGTGATGTTGGGCGTCAGCTTGACGATGCAGGGCATGCGGCTGTTCTGCTTCACCCAGCGCGTCACCATCTCGATGTACTCGGGCACCTGCCCGACCGCCGAGCCCATGCCGCGCTCGCTCATGCCGTGCGGGCAGCCGAAGTTGAGCTCGACCCCGTCGGCGCCGGTCTCCTCGACCAGCGGCAGGATCGCCTTCCATGCCGCCTCCTCGCAGGGCACCATCAGCGAGACGACCAGCGCGCGGTCGGGGTAGTCGCGCTTGACCGCCTTGATCTCGCGCAGGTTCACCTCGAGCGGGCGGTCGGTGATCAGCTCGATGTTGTTGAGCCCCAAGAGCCGCCGGTCCGCGCCCCAGATCGCGCCGTAGCGCGGGCCGTTGACGTTGACCACCGGCGGGCCTTCCTCGCCGAGGGTCTTCCAGACCACCCCGCCCCAGCCCGCCTCGTAGGCGCGGCGCACGTTGTACTCTTTGTCCGTCGGCGGCGCCGAGGCGAGCCAGAACGGGTTGGGCGACTTGATGCCCACGAAGGTGCTTGTCAGATCAGCCATGTCGGTCCCTCCTCAGCGCATCAACGTGGCGTGGATGTCTTCGGCCGCGTCGCGGCCCTCGGCGACGGCGGTGACGGTCAGGTCATCACCCCCGGCGGCGCAATCGCCCCCGGCCCAGACCCGGGCCACCGAGGTACGCCCCGGCCCTTCGACCGCGATCTTGCGGCCCGCGAGCGCGGGCAGACCATCGGCGATCAGGCTCTGGCCGATGGCGCGGAACACCTGATCGGCGGGCAGTCGGAAGCTCTCGCCCGTCGGGGTGAGGTCGTCGCCGGTGAACTCGAACTCGATCTCGCGCACCGCGCCATTGCCGTGCACGGCCTTGGGCGTCGCGTTGCAGATGATCCGCACCCCCTTGGCCTGCGCCAGTTCCTGTTCGAATGCGCTCGCCGCCATGCGCTCCTGCGAGCGGCGGTAGACGATGGTGACGTTGAGCGCGCCCAGAAGCTTGGACTGAACGGCAGCGTCCACGGCGGTCATGCCGCCGCCGATCACCACCACGTCGCGGCCCACGGGCATCGCGGTCAGATCGTCCGACTGCCGCAGGTCGGAGATGAATTCCACCGCGTTGCGCACGCCGTCGCGGTCGTCGCCCTCGATGCCCAGCGCGTTGACCCCGCCAAGGCCGATACCAAGGAAGACCGCGTCATAGTCGGAAGTCAGCTCCGCCAGCGTGAGGTCGCGCCCGAGCATGCGTCCGGTCTCGATGGTGATGCCGCCGATGCCAAGCAGCCAGTCCACCTCGCGCGCGGCGAAATCGTCGGTGCTCTTGTAGGCGGCGATGCCGAATTCGTTGAGCCCGCCGGGCTTGGCACGCGCGTCGAGGATGACGACGTCATGACCCTTCATCGCCAGCCGGTGCGCGCAGGACAGGCCCGCGGGCCCCGCCCCCACCACCACCACGCGCTTGCCCGTGGGCGCGGCGCGCTCGAAGGGGTGGATGTTGCGCGCCATGATACGGTCGGTGGCGTAGCGCTGCAGACGGCCGATCTCGACCGGCTTGCCCTCGGCCACCTCGCGCACGCAGACCTCCTCGCAGAGCGTCTCGGTCGGACAGACCCGCGCGCACATGCCGCCGAGGATGTTCTGCGACAGGATCGTCTTGGCCGCCGCCTCGGGCGTGCCGGTGGCGATCTGCCGAATGAAGAGTGGAATGTCGATCGAGGTCGGGCATGCCGTCGCGCAGGGCGCGTCATGGCAAAAGTAGCAGCGGTCCGCCGCCACCAGAGCCTCGTGATCGTCGTATGGAGGGTGCAGGTCCGAGAAACCCTCGTCCAGCGCTTGCGGCTCCAGCCGTCCCGCGCGGATCCCCGCTGCCAGTTGCCTTGCGTCCATCGGTCGCCTCCCCGCTGCCTGTGCGCAATGGGGAAACGGTCTCACAGGTCGATTTTTTTATCAATCGGTAAAATAATTGCAGGGAACCGTGCGGGGGAAAGCCGTGATGCCTGCCCAAAAGTCGTGCAGAGCCGGTCGGGAAACGCAGAAAGGCCGCGCATCGCTGCGCGGCCTTCCAAGGATCGTACGGGCAGAAGGATCAGTTCTGCGCGTAGTATTCGATGACGAGGTTCGGTTCCATCTGAACCGCGTAGGGCACGTCGGCGAGGCCGGGGGTGCGCACGAAGGTCGCGGTCATCTTGGAGTGGTCGGCCTCGATGTAGTCGGGAACGTCACGCTCTGCGAGCTGGACGGCCTCGAGCAGAACGACCATCTGCCGCGACTTCTCACGGACCTCGATGACGTCGCCTTCCTTCACGCGGTAGGAGGGGATGTTCACGCGCTTGCCGTTCACCAGCACGTGGCCGTGGTTCACGAACTGACGGGCTGCGAAGACGGTCGGCACGAACTTGGCGCGGTAGACGACGGCGTCGAGGCGGCGCTCGAGCAGGCCGATCAGCAGCTCGCCGGTGTCACCCTTGAGGCGTTCCGCGTCGCCGAAGATGCGACGGAACTGCTTCTCGGTCAGGTCACCGTAGTAGCCCTTGAGTTTCTGCTTGGCGCGCAGCTGCAGACCGAAGTCCGACATCTTGCCCTTGCGGCGCTGGCCGTGCTGGCCGGGGCCGTATTCGCGCTTGTTCACCGGGGACTTCGGACGGCCCCAGATGTTTTCGCCCATGCGGCGGTCGATTTTGTACTTGGCAGACGTGCGTTTGGTCACGGCTGATCTCCTTCATAAGTTGTGAAGGGCGTTGTCCTTCTGCCCGAAGGCCGACAGGCATCCCCTTGCGGGGGCCACCAACACCAATGAGCGGGCGCTTATATGGGGATTGCGGGGGGAGTCAACCGCTCATCGCAGGCTTGAACCGCTTTCACCGCGCGACCCCGTTTAATCACAGGTTAAACCCTTCGGCCACAGACTGACAGCCGCCCCCCCGTTTGGCGGCAGTGAACAATGCTCAGGAGATTCGTCGATGCATATCGCCAAGCGACCGGCCGCCGGCACGGGCGCCCTGCTCGACAGCGCGCTCGACCTGCGCGACCGAGACATCGTCCACCGCGTGCGGGAGGCGATCCGCCATCGACAGGTGATGCTGGTGTTTCAACCTGTCGTTCAGGCGCGGACTCCGGCCACCGTTGCCTTTCACGAGGCGATGCTGCGGGTGATGGACGAAACCGGGCGGATCGTTCCGGCCCGCGAGTTCATCTTCCAGGTCGAGGAACTGGAAGAGGGGCGCATTCTCGACTGTCTTGCGCTCGAGCAGGGGATGGCCGAGCTGATCCGTACGCCCGACCTGCGACTGTCGATCAACATGTCCGCCCGATCGATCGGCTACCGCCGCTGGATGCGCCTTCTCGAGAGGGGACTTGCCGCCGACCCCACACTCGCCGGGCGTCTAATCCTGGAAATCACCGAAAACTCGGCCATGCTGCTGCCCGAGCTGGTGATCGGCTTCATGGCCGATCTGCACAAGCGCGGCATCACCTTTGCCATGGATGACTTCGGCGCGGGCCAGACGGTGCTTCGCCACTTCAAGCGGTTCAGTTTCGACATGCTCAAGATCGACGGTCAGGTGATCCGCGGCATAGACCAGGACCCGGACAATCAGGTCCTCCTGCGCGCCATCGTCGCCCTGGCCGAGCAGTTTGACATGTTCACCATTGCCGAATCGGTGGAAACCGCGTCCGAGGCCGCGCTGGTTGCCGCCTGCGGCGTGACCTGCATGCAGGGGTATCTCTACGGTTCGCCGGTTCTGCGCCCGGCCTGGCGCGACTCCAGCCCCGGAGTTGCACGCGGGTGACGCCACGCTCTCCCGGCGCGGCCTGAGGCGCGTCATCTGGAGCGCGGCCCGCCGGATGCCGCACTGCGGCGCGCCTGCGACGAATTGCGCAAACAGTGACATTTCCCGAAAACCGCCCCTGTGCAGCCGCAGAATGGCAGGCTATCAACATCCCTGAGGCCAATGACCGAGCCGCTTCCCTCGGCCGCTGAGGGCGGAGGAAAAGCGCTCACACTACGCTTTGCTTGGAGGGAGAACTTCATGACCAACGTCGTAATCGCATCCGCGGCACGGACCGCCGTGGGTAGCTTCAGCGGCTCCTTTGCCAATACACCCGCCCATGATCTCGGTGCTGCCATGCTCGAAGCGCTGGTCGCCCGCGCCAGCATCGACAAGGGCGAGGTATCCGAAACCATCCTGGGGCAGGTGCTGACCGCGGCGCAGGGCCAGAACCCGGCGCGCCAGGCGCACATCAATGCCGGCCTGCCGAAGGAAAGCTCTGCCTGGTCGATCAACCAGGTCTGCGGCTCTGGCCTGCGCACGGTGATGCTGGGCGCACAGCACATCCTGCTGGGCGATGCCGACATCGTCTGTGCCGGCGGACAGGAGAACATGACCCTCTCGCCCCATGCCGCGCACCTGCGCGCGGGCCACAAGATGGGCGACGTCAGCTACATCGACACGATGATCCGCGACGGCCTCTGGGATGCCTTCAACGGCTACCACATGGGCCAGACCGCCGAGAACGTCGCGCAGCAGTGGCAGATCAGCCGCGAGCAGCAGGACGAGTTCGCCGTTGCCTCGCAGAACAAGGCCGAGGCGGCGCAAAAGGCCGGCAAGTTCGACGACGAGGTGATCCCCTTCACCGTGAAGACCCGCAAGGGCGACATCGTGGTCGACAAGGACGAGTACATCCGCCACGGGGCGACCATCGAGGCCATGCAGAAGCTGCGCCCGGCCTTCACCAAGGACGGCTCGGTCACCGCGGCCAACGCCTCCGGGATCAACGACGGTGCCGCCGGCGTGCTGCTGATGAGCGCGGACAACGCCGAAAAGCGCGGCATCGAACCGCTCGCGCGCATCGTCTCCTACGCCACCGCCGGCCTCGATCCGTCGATCATGGGCGTTGGCCCGATCCACGCCTCGCGCAAGGCGCTGGAAAAGGCTGGCTGGAAGCCCGAGGACCTCGACCTCGTCGAGGCGAACGAGGCCTTCGCCGCGCAGGCCTGCGCGGTGAACAAGGACATGGGCTGGGATCCGTCGATCGTGAACGTGAACGGCGGCGCCATCGCCATCGGCCACCCGATCGGCGCCTCGGGCGCGCGGATCCTCAACACGCTGCTGTTCGAGATGAAGCGCCGCGACGCCAAGAAGGGCCTCGCGACGCTCTGCATCGGCGGCGGCATGGGTGTCGCGCTCTGCGTCGAACGCGACTGACGAATTGGAAAGGGGCGCTGCGGCGCCCCTTTTCCTTGCGCGGTCATGCTGCATGCGCAAAATGACGACGCAACATTGTTGCTAGATTTATTTAAGTTCAGTAATAACATTACTGAACTGTGGAAGTTCCGAATTGGAGGACAGAATGGCGAAAGTTGCATTGGTCACCGGCGGCAGCCGCGGGATCGGGGAGGCGATCTCGAAGGCACTCAAGGCCGAAGGTTACGAAGTGGCAGCGACCTATGCTGGAAACGACGAGAAGGCGCAGGCATTTACCGCAGATACCGGCATCAAGACCTACAAATGGGACGTGGCGGACTACGAGGCATCGAAGGCCGGAATCGCGCAGATCGAAGCCGATCTTGGTCCGATCGACGTGGTGGTGGCCAATGCCGGCATCACCCGCGACGCACCGTTCCACAAGATGACACCGCAGCAATGGAAAGAGGTGATCGACACCAACCTCACCGGCGTGTTCAACACCGTGCACCCGGTCTGGCCGGGAATGCGCGAGCGCAAGTTCGGCCGCATCATCGTGATCTCCTCGATCAACGGCCAGAAGGGCCAGTTTGCGCAGGTGAATTACGCCGCGACCAAGGCCGGGGACCTGGGGATCATCAAGTCCCTGGCGCAGGAAGGCGCGCGCTACGGCATCACCGCCAACGCCATCTGCCCCGGCTATATTGCCACCGAGATGGTCATGGCCGTGCCCGAGAAGGTGCGCGAGCAGATCATCGCGCAGATCCCCACCGGGCGCCTCGGCGAGCCCGAGGAGATCGCGCGCTGCGTGGTGTTCCTCGCGGATGAAAAGGCCGGCTTCGTGAACGGCTCGACGATCTCGGCCAACGGCGGCCAGTTCTTCGTCTGAGCGCCGCGCGGCATGGAAACGGAAGGCCCCGAGCGCTGCCGCGCCGGGGCCTTTTTGCGTGAACGCCGCGGATCGAGGGCTGGCTGTGCACTGGTGCAGCCCTTCCGCGCGGGGATGTCCGTTTTCCGGAAAGCCAGTTGAGCCTATATCGGGGTCAAATCCTCATCAGGAGAGAGACCATGCTTACACAGATCAAGGGCCTGCATCACGTGACCGCGCTGGCCAGCAGCGCGTCTCGAAACAACAGCTTTTTCACCAACACGCTCGGCCTGCGCCGGGTCAAGAAAACCGTCAACTTCGACGCCCCCGATGTCTATCACCTTTACTACGGTGACGAACTTGGCACGCCCGGCAGCGTCATGACCTACTTCCCCTTCCCCCAGGCCGCCCGCGGACGCCGGGGCACCGGCGAGGTCGCGACCACCGCCTTCACGGTGCCCGAGGGCTCTCTGGATGCCTGGGAGGCCCGGCTGACCGAAGCGGGCGTCACCGGGCTCGACCGGCTCAACCGTTACGGCGAGCACAGGCTCGCCTTCGAAGGGCCGGACGGCGAGGGCCTGGCATTGGTTGAAGCCGAAGACGACCGCACCCCTTGGACGGGCGGCACTGTCGCGGCGGACATGGCGATCCGCGGCTTTCATTCGGTGCAGATGCGCTTGCGCGACGCCGGGCCGACCGCGGAGCTGCTCGGTGCGATGGGCTACCAGGAAGAGTGTCGCCAGGCCAACGTGATGCGCCTGGTGCTGCCGGAGCACAACGGCGCTGGCACCATCGATATCGAAACGGTCGACGCCCCGCGCGGAACACAAGCTGCAGGCAGCGTGCACCACATCGCCTTTGCGGTGGAGGATCGCGCGGCCCAGCTCGAAGTGCGCAAGGCCCTCACCGAACAAGGCTTCCAGATCACGCCACAGATCGACCGGGACTATTTCTACGCGATCTACTTCCGCAGCCCCGGTGGCGTGCTCTTCGAGGTGGCGACCAACGAACCCGGCTTCGACCGCGACGAGGAGCGCGCCCATCTCGGCGAGGCCCTGAAGCTGCCGACCCAGCACGCGCATCTTCGCGCGCAGCTCGAACGGACGCTCGAGCCGCTGGACTGACCGCGCCCGGCCCCCTTCTCACGTTTGCGCCTCCGGAGCTTGGCTCTCCGGGGGCGCATTTCTTTGCAGGGCAAGACACGCACGTCCTTTCGCAGGCGCAGGCTGAGGGAGCCAAAGCCATCCTTGCAAGGGGAGAAAAGGGATGCGTGTCGAAAAGAAGTGATCCGAAAAAGCCGCTCGGCGTTTCGCCCTGCTGCCCGGGCCCGAATCTCGGGCCCGGATCCTCTGCGGTCCTGCGGCGCGGCAGCCGCTGGGACCTGATCGCTCTCTAGGCGGGTGGGTGGCTCTCCTCGGTGGGAAGCGACCTGCCCTGGCCGCGTCAGCTGGCCTCGGCCGAGAGCCGACTAATCTCTTCCTTGATGCGAAGTTTCTGTTTTTTTAGGGCGGCGACGTGCAGGTCATCCACGCCCGGACTGCGCTGCATTTCTTCCACGGTCGTGGCGAGGTTTTGGTGCTTCTTCTTCAGTTCCTGCAGGTGAGAAGTTAAGCTCATTATGTCCTCCTTTTTTGCTTTGGGCAGGTACAGTGCAGCATAACTTTTACATTCTGTCACGCCGCACCCGCAGCATTGCTTTACGCAGGCTCAAGTCGATGCTCGGACTTTCGCTTACCCGTCAAAGATGATCGGTTTTCCGTCACGCAAGGCTGCTTTAACGACATTTGTATAATCCTCGCCGTCTTCAAGATGGGCCGCGCCAGCGTGAAGCACGAGCGGCGGGCAGAGGCGGAAAGCCGCCCGGCCGCCCTTGCGTCCGCGGGCGAGAATCAGCCGGGGCGCGCGGCCCACCCGCGGAGCCAGCGGCAGCACCTCGACAGAGCCCAGATGCATGCTCAGGGCCGCCAGCAGTTCGGGCAGCCTTTCCACGCGTTGCACGAAGGTGGCCGTGCCACGCGGCTTGAGGCGTTTCGCCGCAAGCGCGACCCAATCGGCCAGGGGAAGCGCCCCGGCCTGCGCAAGTTCGACGCCCGCGTCCAGCGCGGCGCTGCGCTTGCCCTGCTCGAAATACGGAGGGTTTGCGAGAACGTGATCGAAGGACCGCGCTTTCAGCTCGGCGGGCGGCCGTGCCAGGTCGGTTTCAAGGATTTCCCCCTGCAATCCGTTCTCGGCAATGTTACGGCGCGCGAGGGCGGCGTAGGCAGGCTGGAGCTCGACCCCCACCAAGCGCAGGTCGCCGACGCGCACACCAAGGCACACGAGAGCCGGAGCCGCGCCGCAGCCCAGCTCCAGGATGTCCTGCCCTGGACGCGCCTCGACGCTTGCCGCAAGCAATACGGGATCCACGCCAGCCCTATATCCAAGACCCTGTTTTGGCTGCCATATTTTCGCAGACCCCCCAAGGAAATCGTCACGGCGCAGCGCCTCCTCGGCGAAGGGCTCGGCTCTCACGACCCGGCCTCGAAGGAGACGCCGAAGTCGCGCAACACCCGCTGTGCCGCCTGCAAGTCCCCGCTGCGGACCATCAGCCTGCGCGGAAGGATGCCGAGCGAGCCCTCGAGGACGCTCATATTTACGTCCAACTCAAAGCTGTCTATACCCTGCCCATCTAGGAGGGTCTTCGCCAGCGGGATCAGTGTGATGTCGGTTGTGCGCAGAAGTTCTTCCATACTGGGGATGTAAGGACAGGGCCCCGGCCTTGTCGAGCCTGTGACGGGGGTCTGATGGGCTTGGATACGGCAAAAGCGAAACCGCACGATCGCCTGGCGACGATGCTGTCCGACGAGATGGGCGCGGTGAACGCGCTGATCCGCGAGCGCATGGCGTCGAAACACGCGCCGCGCATTCCTGAGGTGACCGCGCATCTGGTCGAAGCGGGCGGCAAGCGCCTGCGCCCGATGCTGACGCTCGCAGCGGCGAATATCTGTAATTACGACGGCCCCTTCCACGTGCATCTCGCCGCGACGGTGGAGTTCATCCACACCGCGACGCTGCTGCATGACGACGTGGTGGACGAGAGCGGGCAGCGCCGTGGCCGCCCCACCGCCAACTTGCTGTGGGACAACAAGTCTTCAGTTCTGGTCGGCGACTACCTCTTTGCCCGCAGCTTCCAGCTGATGACCGAAACCGGCAACTTGCGGGTGCTCGAGATCCTGTCGAACGCCTCGGCCACCATCGCCGAGGGCGAGGTGCTGCAACTGACCGCGGCGCAGGACCTGCGCACGAGCGAGGACATCTACCTTCAGGTGGTGCGCGGCAAGACCGCCGCACTCTTCTCGGCGGCGACCGAGGTGGGCGGCGTGATCGCAGGGGCAGACCCGGCACAGGTGCAGGCCCTCTTCGACTATGGTGACGCGCTCGGCATCGCCTTCCAGATCGCCGACGATCTGCTTGACTACATGGGCGACAGCTCGGCGACCGGCAAGAATGTCGGCGACGACTTCCGCGAGCGCAAGCTGACCCTGCCGGTGATCAAGGCCGTCGCCGCCGCCGACGCCGAAGAGCGCGCCTTCTGGCAGCGCACCATCGAGAAGGGCAAGCAGGAAGACGGCGATCTCGAGCACGCGCTCAAGCTGCTCAACAAGCACGGCGCGCTGGACGCCACCCGCGAAGACGCGCTCGGATGGTCGGAAAAGGCCAAGGCCTCGATGGCGCGGCTGCCGCAGTCCGAAGTGCGCGACGTGATGATCGAACTGGCTGATTTCGTGGTGGCGCGGCTCTACTGAGCCCGCCTCCTCACCCCAGGCGCGGCATCGCTCGCGCCTGCTGATCCCCCAGAAGACCCTCGGCAATCCACCAGTCCGGTCGCGCGACGCGCAGCGCGGCAGCCGCTGCACCGGCGTCTGCCATCGTGGCGAAGAGGCCGAAGCAGGTCGCCCCGGATCCCGACATGCGTGCGAGGCGGCAGCCCGGCAGCGCCGCCAATTCCCCGAGAACCACCCCGATCATCGGCTCCAGCGCGCTTGCCGCCGGCTCCATGTCGTTGCGCATGTCCTTCAGCCAGGCAATCAGCACCTCTGCGTCGGGAAACTCCGGCAGCGGCTCGGGCATCGGGGGATTGTCGCGCGCTGTCAGGCTGCGGAAGATCCGAGGGGTCGAGACCGGCACGCGCGGATTGACCAGCACGGCGGGAAGCGGCGGCAGGTTGACCGGCTCCAGCCTTTCGCCGATGCCGCGCACCCGGACAGGGCGAGACGCAAGACACATGGGCACGTCAGCCCCGAGCGCGAGAAGCGCGGTCCCTGCCCGCGCCAGACCGCCTTCGTCCAGCGCCCCGGCTGCGGCCAGCATGGCCCGCGCCGTCGCCGCCGCATCGGCCGAACCGCCACCAATGCCCGAGGCGACCGGCAGCAGCTTTTCCAGCGCGATCGCGGCCCCCTGCCCGTCGCCCACCATCGCGGCGGCGCGCAGCGCGAGATTGTCCCCGTCGGCGGGCAGCCCTGCGGCCTCCGGTCCCTCGAGACTCAGCGACAGCTCCGCCGCGGGCACGAGGCGCAATACATCGCCCACCGGCGCGAAGACGACCAGCGAGTCGAGGAGGTGATACCCATCGTCGCGCTGGCCGGTGATGTGCAGGGTCAGATTGATCTTCGCCGGGGCGAAGACGTCAGTCGGCGTCATGCGCCACCTTCAACGGCGGCCGGCCCTCCTCGGCCAGAACCGTGTCCAGCCCGACCGCCAGCTTGCGGCGGATGCGCTCGGGATCGACATCATCCGAGGCGTCCTCCCAGCCGACGAAAGACAGCGCGCGCTGCCATTGGAAGCGCGCCTCGACCTTGCGGCCCACGGCCCAATAGACGTCGCCCAGGTGATCGTTGACCACCGGGTCCACCGCCATCAGCTCGGCGGCGCGTTCCATGTGGCCCACCGCCTCGTCGTAGCGGCCGAGGCGATAAAGCGCCCAGCCAAGGCTGTCGACGATGTAACCGCTCTGCGGCTCCGCCTCGACCGCACGCTCGATCATCTCCAGCGCCTCGTCGAGGTTCACGTGGTGCTCGACCATGGAATAGCCAAGGTAGTTCAGCACCTGCGGCTGGTCCGGAGCGAACTCGAGCGCCGCGCGGAAGTCCGTCTCCGCGGCCTCCCAGTCGCCATCGCGTTCCTTGCAGATACCGCGGGCGTAATAGAGGAACCATTGCGCCGGATCAGGTTCCCCAAAGGTGGCAAGCGCGCGATCATAGGCCTCGATCGCCTCGCCGTAGCGTTCGAGCTGGCGCATCAGGTCGCCGAGAGCGGATTGCACCGCTGGCAGGTTGCCATGCGTGTCGGCGAGCTGTTCCAGAACCTCGACGGCCGCGTCCATCTTCCCCTCGGCGCGCAACGCGTCGGAGCGGCCCAGTTCCGCCACGTGGAAGGCGGCATCGTCGCGCGGCACGCGGCGGTAGGTGGCGGCGGCGAGCTCGTACTGGCCCATCTTCTCGAGCAATTCACCCGCCATCAGCAGCGCGCCGACATGGTCGGGGCGCAGGTACTCCGCCACACGCACGTGCAGCAGCGTGTAATCTTCGGCGGACTCACTGGCGAGCGCACCGGCGATGGTGAAGAAGACCTCGGCGATACCGTCCCGTGCAGAGGTCACGATGTCGAAAGGCAGCGTCTCTCCCGCGTCGAGCTTTCCGCGCAGCTCCGTCATGCCCGGATCGAGTTGCGGCCCGAAGGCGTCGTCGATCAGCGCCACCGCATCGGCCTGCCGGTCGATCTGCGACAGGATCTCGATCCGCGCCAGCACGGCCCGGCGGGTCATCTGCATGGCTCCGGCTGCGGGCTCGGAGAAGATCGCCTCGGCCCCCTCGAAATCCCCGACCGAGGCCAGGGCCATCGCCTTGTGATAGGCCGCGAACCCGGCAAGCCCGCGTTCCTTGGCGACAGCGTCGAAGGACGTCAGCGCGGTGCTCACGTCACCCCGGCCAAGCTCGGCCCAGGCCTTCAGCAGGCCATCGATCAGCGGCCCGGCAGAGCGGTCTTCCTCGACGCGCTTCAGCAGCTCAGCGTAATCCTCGGCGCGCGCCAGCACGGCGATCTCGGCAAGCTGGCCGATCTGGCTCGTGTGTCCCAGCGCAGTCAGCCGTTCGGCCAATGCCTCGGCCCGCACGAAATCGCCAAGACCGATGTTCGACAGGGCGGCGCGCTCGAGCAGGTCGGCATTTTCCGGGTCGTGCTTGACCGCTTCGCCGTAGTAGAGCGCCGCCGCCTTGAAGTCGCCCTCGAAGCTGGCCTGCCGTGCCGCGAGATAGTCGCCCGAAAGGCTTTCGGCGGACGCCGCCCCTGCCGCCATGAGCGCAAGTGCGAGCACCGTGCCGCGAAGTGTCCCGTATGCCTTGCCCGACATGCCGCCTCCTGTTGTCTGCTTGGGGCAAAGACTAGACCGCGCCGCCCCCCGGCGCAATCCAGCCACCGTTCACGCGAAGGCGAGCGCGAGAGCCTGCCGAGGACCGGCCCACCTGGTGCAAGATCTTTTGGCTCTTTTGGCTGAGGCTGGCTGAGGCACTTTAGTTTGCAATGCAAATCATTTTAATATACATCATTTCGATGACCCAGATATCCTCTCCCCGAAACCGCTTCGGCTTCGCCTTCGTCACGCTCGCACGGCAGTGGCACCGCGTGGTCGACAAGCGACTGGCTGAAGCCGGGCTGACAGATGCCACCTGGCGTCCGCTCGTGCATCTTGCCGAGGGCGGCGATGGCATCAGCCAGCGCGACCTCGCGGCGCGGATCGGGCTCGATACCTCGACGCTGGTGCGCCTCCTCGACCTGCTGGAATCGCGCGGCCTGGTCGAACGGCGGATCGATCCCTCCGATCGCCGCGCGCGCCGCATCCACCTGACGGGCGACGGCCGGACCGAGCTTGCCAATATCCGCGCCATGCTGCTGGAGGCCGAGCGCGACCTGCTTGCGGACCTCGGCGATGACGAGCTTGCCGCGATGCTCGACGGCTTCGCGCGCATGGCCGCCCGCGCTGAGGCCACGCTGAGCGAAGAGGTTTCTGCATGAACGCCCGGCTCGCTTCATTCGGCTTCACCCCCGCAAGGCTCGCCTTCGCGCTGCGCACCGGCCTTGCCGCCTGCGTTGCGCTGATCGTGGCCTGGCTGCTTGGGCTTGAGCATCCGCAATGGGCCGGGATGACCGTCTGGGCCGCCTCGCAACCGGTACGCGGCCAGCTTCTGGAAAAGGGTCTCTTTCGGTTCGCGGGCACGGTGATCGGCACCATTGCAGGGGTCGGGCTGATCCTGCTTCTGCAAGTGCACCCGGCGCTGCTGGTGGTCGGCCTTGCGCTCTGGGTGGGCCTTTGCACCGGGCTGGCCAACCTGCTGCGTGGCTTCGTGGCCTATGGCACGGTGCTGGCGGGATACACCGCCGCGATGGTGGCCCTGCTCGACGTCGGCCACCCCGAGAACGTGCTGACGCTTGGCGCGGATCGGATGGCGACGGTGCTGGTGGGGGTGCTGGCGGCGTTGCTGGTGGGCTGGCTCTTTGCCCCCGCTGCCGACGGCACCGCCCTGCGCGTCCGGATCCGCGGCATCCTCGCCGATCTCTGCGACCAGCTTGCCGCCACCCCCGCCGACCCCGAGGCCGCGCGTCAGCTGATCTCTGCCATGGCCAGCACCGAGGAGTCGCTCGACCCCCATGCCGCCGGTTCGCTGCGCTCGCACCGCGAGACCCGCGCCAGCCGCGCGCTTCTGTCCACCGCGCTTTCGGTGCTGCTCTGGCGACGCGGCCGCGACGGTGCCGCGCTCCCGGAACCTGCCCGGCTTGCCGTGACCGCGGCCGCCGTCGCCCTGCGCGCCGGGGACAGCGCCGCGGCACAGGAGGCCCTCGCTCGCGCGGCGGCATTGCCCGGTCTGCACGAGACCCTCGGCCCGTTGGTATCGACGCTCGCCCGCTGGCGCGCGCCCGAGAACCGCACCGCCCCCGGCGCCGAGCCCGCGGTTCCCGTCGTGCTCCACCGCGACTGGATCGGCGCACGGGAAGCGGCGATCCGCGCCACCGGCGCGCTGCTGATCTTCGGCGCGCTCTGGCAGATCACCGGGTTTGCGGCCGGGGCGTTCCTGCTGCTCGGCATGTCGATCATGATCTCGATCTTCTCCACTTTCGAAAACCCGATTGCCATGCTGCCCTTCGCCTTCCTTGGGCAACTCATGGGCGCGGGCACGGCCCTGGCGATCCGCTGGCTGCTTTGGCCGCAGGCCGGGTCGGAATGGCAGCTGGTGGCGATGGTTCTGCCGTTTGTCTTCCTCGGCGCGCTTCTCGCGGGGCACGACAGGGGCATGAAGGTCAGTTTCGACTACAACATGGTGATGCTTCTGCTGCTGCAACCGGCGCTGCCCCTCACAGGCGATGTCGGCACCTCGATGCTGATGGGACTGGCGGTGGTCGCCGCCCCCCTGGCGGCGCTGCTGGCCTACCGCTCGGTCTATCCACCAACCCTGCGCCGCAAGCAGGTGACGCTGGCGAAGATGATGCTGCACGACGTGGCCGCGCTGGCCGGCGACGCGCAGGCCCTTGCGCACCGCGCGATCTGGCGGGCGCGGCTCTACCATCGGATGCTGAGGATGTTCCGGCTGACCGAACGCTCGTCGCGGGCACAGCGCGCTGCGCTGGACAGCGGGCTGGCGCTGCTCGATCTTGGCCATGCGACGATGCGGGCGCATGAGATGCTCGCCGCGCCGGACACTCCGGCCGCCGAGCGCCGTGCCCTGAGGGCCGCACTGGCGCGCCTTGAGCGGATCGGCGAAACGCCGGGCCGGGCCGAAGGCGCGCTCAGCCGTCTCGCCCGCCGCGCGGCCGGCCCGGACGCCGAGGTCTTCCGCCACGCCGCCCGCAGCGCCGCCTCGCTGGCGGGGTGACCGGCCCGATCAGACCTGCCGCAGCCAGCGGTGCGCGAGCGCCATTTTCTCGCGTACCGGCTGGGTCAACACGAAGGGATAGAGGTCTGGCAGGTCGAGCGCCCGGTTCACGTGGTTCACCGCGATGGACAGGTGCACGGCCCGGCTGATCAGCGCCTCGGTGTCGGCCTCTCGATAGGGGTCATAGCCCTCGCCGGGGATCTCCGGCAGGCGCAGCCCGCTGGCCACGCCGCTGTCGAGCATCGAGACGAGGTGCTGGAGATGCGCCAGCGTCTCGGCCCAGTCCTCGTGCGGGTGAGCGGTGGCATAGGTGGTAATGTATTGCTCGCCCGGCTCCATCGGCGCGTCGTAGTGCCGTTGCAGGGCTTCCGCGTAATCGGAACGCTCGTCGCCGAACAGCGAGCGGAAATCCGCAAGGAACTCTGGCAACTCGGCCAGCCGCAGGAACAGGAAATGCGCCATCTCGTGCCGCATGTGGCCAAGCATGGTGCGGTAAAGCTCGTCGAACTGCTCCTGCCGTTCGGCCAGCACGGCGCCGCTCGCCTCGGACACGTTGATGGTGATGACACCATCGGCGTGTCCCATGATCACGTCCGCCTCGCCATGAAGTGTCTCTTCCGACAGCATGCGGAACACCGGGCGCGCACCCGGATCAGCGGGTGTGAACCAGCCCCAGCGGGCCAGTTCGGCGAGCATCCGCCGCTTGGCCAGCTCGCTGTGCTCCCAAAGCGGCAGGTTCTGCTCGGCACGCAGGTCGGGAACGGTTTCGGTCATGGCGCAGGCGCGGCAGAGTCCACCCTGCTCGGCCACCCAGTTGCAGGCGATGTCATCGCGGTTGGCGCAATGCGCGGCCCCCGCCACCATCGCCTGCGCGTCGGGATCGAAACTGACCTCCTGCCCGCATCCGCAGGCAAGGTTGTGGAAATAGACCGGGCTGGCGCAAGCGGGGCAGCGGAAGATTTGCATCGAGAGCCTCATGTGCTGGACACGGGTCGGTAACTTCGCAAGACGGGCAGACGTTCCCGACGCCAATGAAGCCGCAAGGGACGACGCATGGGAAGCGCCTTGCATGAAGGACTGATGACAGGTCGCTTCGCGCGGGCTCGCCGGTCAGAGGCCGCCAGCCCGCGGCCCACGCGGTCTCGCGGGTGAATCACCCTTGCGAAATCCGTCACGGGCACGTATATGCCCCTTCAACAGCGGCGCGTCGGTCCTGCACCGAAGCTCCACCGGGAAACATCGACGGGCCGCGCGCCCGTATTTTTGTTTCCGAAGGAGTCGGAGAAAATGACCGACCTCATCGCCAAGTCCTCGCTCGACAAGCGCCTCGCCGAGATCATCGGCCCCGTCATCGAAGACATGGGGTTCGAACTCGTGCGCATTCGCCTGATGGGCGGCAAGACCGCGACCCTGCAGATCATGGCCGAACGCCCCGAAGGCGGCATCGAAGTCGATGAATGCGCCAATATCTCCACGGCAGTGTCTGCCGTGCTCGACGTCGAGGATCCGATCATCGACGCCTATACGCTCGAGGTTTCCTCGCCCGGCATCGACCGCCCGCTCACGCGCCTCAAGGACTTCGAGACCTTCGAGGGCTACGAGGTAAAGATCGAGACCTCCGAGATGATCGACGGCCGCAAGCGCTGGCGCGGCGTCGTCGCGGGTGTCGAAGGTGACGAGGTACTGCTCAACATCGAGGAAGGCGGCGAGGAGCAGACCATCGGCCTGCAATTCGACTGGCTGTCGGACGCCAAGCTGGTGCTCACCGACGATCTGATCCGAGACATGCTCCGCGCCCGCAAGGCGCAGGAAGTGGACGAAACCAAATTCGACGACATCGAGGCCGACGACGCGGCCGCTCAGGAGGACTAAGACCATGGCAATCACCTCTGCCAACCAGCTCGAGCTTCTGCAGACCGCCGAAGCCGTCGCTCGCGAGAAGATGATCGACCCCTCGCTGGTGATCGAAGCGATGGAGGAGAGCCTCGCCCGCGCCGCCAAGAGCCGCTACGGCTCGGAGATGGACATCCGCGTGAAGATCGACCGCAAGACCGGTCGCGCCAGCTTCACCCGCGTGCGCACCGTGGTCGAGGACGACCTGCTCGAGAACTACCAGGCCGAGATGACCGTCCAGCAGGCCAAGCAGTACATGGCCGACCCCAAGGTGGGCGACCAGTTCGTCGAGGAGGTCCCGCCCGTGGACCTCGGCCGGATCGCCGCGCAGAGCGCCAAGCAGGTGATCCTGCAGAAGGTGCGCGAAGCCGAGCGTGACCGCCAGTACGAAGAGTTCAAGGACCGTCAGGGCACGATCATCAACGGTCAGGTCAAGCGCGAGGAATATGGCAACGTCATCGTCGACGTCGGCCGTGGCGAAGCCATCCTGCGCCGCAACGAGAAGATCGGCCGCGAAAGCTATCGCCCCGGCGACCGCATCCGCTGCTACGTCAAGGACGTGCGCCGCGAGGCCCGCGGCCCGCAGATCTTCCTGTCGCGCACCGCGCCGGAATTCATGGCCGAGCTGTTCAAGATGGAAGTGCCGGAAATCTACGATGGCATCATCGAGATCAAGGCCGTCGCCCGTGACCCCGGCTCGCGCGCCAAGATCGGCGTCGTTTCCTACGATGGCTCGATCGACCCGGTCGGCGCCTGCGTCGGTATGCGCGGTTCGCGCGTGCAGGCCGTGGTGAACGAGCTGCAGGGCGAGAAGATCGACATCATCCCGTGGAACGAGGACATGCCGACCTTCCTCGTCAACGCGCTGCAGCCGGCCGAAGTGTCGAAGGTGGTTCTCGACGAGGATGCAGAGCGCATCGAGGTCGTCGTGCCCGACGAGCAGCTGTCGCTGGCCATCGGTCGTCGCGGCCAGAACGTGCGCCTCGCCTCGCAGCTGACCGGTCTCGATATCGACATCATGACCGAGGAAGAAGAATCCAAGCGCCGCCAGGCCGAGTTCGAAGTGCGCACCAAGCTGTTCATGGAAACGCTGGACGTCGACGAGTTCTTCGCCCAGCTGCTGGTCGCCGAAGGCTTCACCAACCTCGAGGAAGTGGCCTACGTCGAGCTTGACGAGCTGCTGGTGATCGACGGCGTTGACGAAGGCACCGCCGAAGAGCTGCAGACCCGTGCCCGCGAGTTCATCGAAGAGCAGGCCCGCAAGGCGCTCGAGAAGGCGCGCGAACTGGGTGTCGAGGAGAGCCTCATTGAATTCGAGGGCCTCACCCCCCAGATGGTAGAGGCACTGGCCGAAGACGGCATCAAGTCGCTCGAAGACTTCGCCACCTGCGCCGACTGGGAACTGGCCGGCGGGTGGACCACGGTCGACGGCCAGCGCCAGAAGGACGACGGCCTGCTCGAGAAATTCGGCGTAGACCTCGACGAGGCGCAGAACCTGATCATGACTGCCCGCGTTATGCTGGGCTGGGTCGACCCCGAGGAACTGGTTGCCAGCGCGGCAGAGGGCGATGAGCTCGACGCCGAGGATGGCGAATCGGACGAGGCGGAGGCCTGAGCCACAGATGAGTCGCGGAGGTCAGGAAAAAGACAGGGAAGACGGTCCCGAACGGCGCTGCATCGCCACCGGCGACGTGGAGCCCAAGGGCGGTCTGATCCGGTTCGTGGTCGGGCCCGAGGGTCAGGTCGTTCCCGACCTCGCGGGCAAGCTGCCCGGTCGGGGCATCTGGGTCTCGGCCGATCGCAAGGCATTGGAAAAGGCGGCGGGCAAAGGACTCTTTGCCCGCGCAGCCAAGGCACCGGTGACCGTGCCCGAGGGGCTGCCCGACCTTGTCGAGGGCATGCTCGCCCGGCGGGTGGTCGAGCTGATCAGCCTCGCCCGCAAGGGCGGCGGCGCCGTCTCGGGCTACGAGAAGGTGAAGGACTGGCTTATGAAAGAGGAAGCCCGCGTCCTGATCCAGGCCGAGGATGGATCGGCCCGTGGAAAGACGAAATTGAGTACTCCCTACGGGGGGAACTACATCGGCTGGCTCACCGCAGACGAGCTGGGGCTGGCCTTCGGACGTGAAAAGGTGATACATGCCGCGCTTGGCGCTGGTGGACTCACCAAACGTGTTGTAGAGGAAGCCCAACGTTTGAAGGGCCTGCGCGTCGCATCGGCGGACGCGAGACCGGCAGCAGGGGCTGCCGCGGGCGGCAACAGCCGCCGGAAAGGATAAGAGAATCTTAATGAGCGATAACGACGGCAAGAAGACTTTGGGTTTGCGCGGCGGGTCCCACTCGGGGAACGTGAAGCAGAGCTTCAGCCACGGCCGCACAAAGAACGTCGTGGTGGAGACCAAGCGCAAACGCGTCGTGGTGCCGAAAACGGGCGCCGCTGGCGGTGCAAAGGGTTCGGGCGGCGGATCGCATGGCGGATCGGGCAAACGCCCGGCGGGCATCACCGATGCGGAGATGGAACGCCGGCTGCGTGCGCTGCAGGCCGCCAAGGCGCGCGAAGCCGAAGAGACTGCTCAGCGCGAGGCCGAGGAAAAGGCCCGCGCCGAGGAGCGTGAGCGCATGCGCGCCGAAAAGGAACAAAAAGAGCGCGAGCAGCGCGAGGCCGAAGAGCGCGCCAAGGCGAAAGCCGAGGAAGAAGAGCGCAAGGTCCGCGAGGCCGCACAGGCTGCTGAAGCCGCGAAGAAGGCCGAAGTCGCTGCCAAGAAACCGGCGGCGGCCAAGGACGACGCGGCTGCTCCGGCGGCCCGTACCGCCGCGGCTCCGGGTGCCAAGCCCTCCGCGCCGGCACAGCCGCAGCAGCGCAAGGCCGACCGCGAGCGCGAAGAGCGTGGCCGGTCGACCCGTGGCCGCGACGATGGCGAGCGCCGTTCCGGCAAGCTGACGCTGAACCAGGCTCTGGGCGGCGAAGGCGGACGGCAGAAATCCATGGCCGCGATGAAGCGCAAGCAGGAGCGTGCGCGTCAGAAGGCGATGGGTGGGGCGCAGGCCCGCGAAAAGGTCGTGCGTGACGTGCAGCTTCCCGAGGCGATCACGGTGGCGGAACTCGCCAACCGTATGGCCGAGCGCGTGGCTGACGTGGTGAAGTCGCTCATGCAGAGCGGCATCATGGTGACGCAGAACCAGACCATCGACGCCGACACCGCGGAACTGATCATCGAGGAATTCGGCCACCGCGTGACCCGCGTGTCCGATGCCGACGTCGAAGACGTGATCAAGACCGTGGACGACAAGCCGGAGGACCTCCAGTCGCGTCCGCCGGTCATCACGATCATGGGCCACGTCGACCACGGCAAGACCTCGCTGCTCGACGCGATCCGCAACACCAGCGTGACCTCCGGCGAAGCCGGCGGGATCACCCAGCACATCGGCGCCTACCAGGTGACGACGAAGAACGGCGACGTGCTGTCCTTCCTCGACACGCCCGGTCACGCCGCCTTCACCTCGATGCGCTCGCGTGGCGCACAGGTGACGGACATCGTGGTGCTGGTGGTCGCGGCGGATGACGCCGTGATGCCGCAGACGGTCGAGGCGATCAGCCACGCGAAAGCGGCCAAGGTGCCGATGATCGTGGCGATCAACAAGGTCGACAAGCCCTCGGCAAACCCGACCAAGGTGCGCACCGACCTGCTGCAGCACGAAGTCGTCGTCGAAGAGATGTCGGGCGAAGTGCAGGATGTCGAGGTTTCGGCCAAGACCGGCCTGGGTCTCGACTCGCTGCTCGAAGCCATCGCGCTGCAGGCCGAGATCCTCGAGCTCAAGGCCAACCCGAACCGCGCCGCACAAGGTGCCGTGATCGAAGCGCAGCTCGACGTGGGCCGCGGCCCGGTCGCGACGGTGCTCGTGCAGAACGGCACGCTCAAGCAGGGCGACATCTTCGTCGTGGGCGAGCAGTACGGCAAGGTCCGTGCGCTGATCAACGACAAGGGTGAGCGCGTGCAGGAAGCCGGACCGTCGGTGCCCGTCGAGGTGCTGGGTCTCAATGGCACGCCCGAGGCCGGCGACGTTCTCAACGTCACCGAGACCGAAGCGCAGGCCCGCGAGATCGCCGAGTACCGTGCACATGTCTCGAAGGACAAGCGCGCCGCTGCAGGTGCCGCAACGACCCTCGAGCAGCTGATGCAGAAAGCCAAGGACGACGAGAACGTCTCGGAACTGCCCGTCATCGTGAAAGCGGACGTGCAGGGCTCGGCGGAAGCGATCGTCCAGGCGCTCGAGAAGGTCGGCAACGACGAGGTGCGCGTGCGCGTCATCCACTCGGGTGTCGGCGCGATCACCGAGACCGACATCGGCCTTGCCGAAGCGTCGGGCTGCCCGGTCATCGGCTTCAACGTTCGTGCCAACGCTCCGGCCCGCAACGGGGCCAACCAGAAGGGCGTGGAGATCCGCTACTACTCGGTGATCTACGACCTCGTGGACGACGTGAAAGCCGCGGCCTCGGGCCTGCTGTCGAACGAAATCCGCGAGAACTTCATCGGCTACGCGGCGATCAAGGAAGTCTTCAAGGTGTCCAACGTCGGCAAGGTCGCCGGCTGTCTGGTCACCGAGGGCGTTGCCCGCCGCTCCGCCGGCGTGCGCCTGCTGCGCGACAACGTGGTGATCCACGAAGGCACGCTGAAGACCCTCAAGCGCTTCAAGGACGAGGTTGCCGAAGTGCAGTCCGGCCAGGAATGCGGCATGGCCTTCGAGAACTACGACGATATCCGCCCCGGCGATGTCATCGAGATCTTCGAGCGCGAGGAAGTCGAGCGCTCGCTCTGACCTCCCTGCCCTCCGCAGGACAGAACACCGACAAGCCCCGGCGATTTCGCCGGGGCTTTCTTCTTGGCACCTCGGATGTCTTGGCGCACCGTGGCCGAACGCCTTCACCAGTGCGTAGCTGACGCCTGTGGGGAAAGATGTGCCCAAGGGCGCGGCCCTGGTGCTTCGTGCTGATCGCCTGCCCCGGCGTTGGGATTTTCGGCACGTTCACGCTCAGCGAGACGCCATTGGATCACCCCCGCCCGACACGATGCGATGCAGCAAAAAAAATGCGAGCCGCCTTTTCAGGCGACTCGCATGTCGTTGACTTCTGTGGGCGTCAATTCAGACCGGGCGCCCGGTGAAGATCTGCTGCCCGACACGCACCATGATGCGTCCATCGGGAAGAGTCTTCTCAAGAAAGCCCTGGACCGAAATGCAGCTACCCATGATGATGGTGCGCAACATGTTGTGTCCTCAACTAAAACTCTATGGGCAGATTATTACCCCAGGAAGAGCGACAAAACTACATGAAAATTGCACAAATCTGTTTCAATTGTAGGCAAATCTGCATGTTTTTACGATGAATTAATGATCAAGGGCACCTTGGCGTCAGAAAACCCTTGATCATAGCAAATCCCTGAGAATCGGGATAAGCGGCACGTCCGCTGGCGGCATCGGGTAGTCGGTCAACTCGCGGGCGCGGACCCATTTCAGTCGCTGACCTTCGCGTGCCTGCGGCGCGCCCTGCCATTTGCGGCAGGCGAAGAGCGGCATCAGCAGGTGGAAATCCTCGTAGGCATGCGAGGCGAAGGTCAGCGGCGCAAGGCAGCTGTCCCAGGTCTCGATCCCCAGTTCCTCGTGCAGCTCGCGGATCAGCGCGGCCTCTGGGGTCTCGCCGGGCTCGACCTTGCCGCCCGGAAACTCCCAGAGGCCGGCCATCGATTTGCCCTCGGGCCGCTGTGCCAGCAGCACGCGCCCCTCGACGTCGATGAGCGCAACGGCGGAGACAAGGACGATCTTTTTCATGGGCGGCGCCTTTGGTGGATGCAAAAAGGCGAGGGGCTCTGCCCCTCGCGCTCCCCGGGATATTTGCCCCTAGAAGAAGGGGCAACCCCGTTACGACCGGTAATCGGCGTTGATGCTGATGTAGCCGTGGGTGAGGTCGCAGGTCCAGACGGTGGCCCTGCCCTGCCCGAGCCCGAGATCGACCGAGAGGGTGATCTCGGGCGCCTTCATCAGTCGCGCGCCGTCTTCCTCGCGGTAGTCCGGCGCGCGCCAGCCCTTCTCGGCCACCAGCACGTCCCCGAAACGGATGGTCAGCAGATCACGATCAGCCGCCGCGCCGGACTTGCCGATCGCCATGACGATGCGGCCCCAGTTGGGATCCTCGCCGGCGATGGCGGTCTTGACCAGCGGCGAGTTGGCGATGGCCAAAGCATGGGTACGCGCGTCCGCATCGCTCGCGGCACCGGTGACCTCGACGGTGACGAACTTGGTCGCCCCCTCGCCGTCCTTGACCACCTGATGCGCGAGATCGAGGAACACGCCCTCGAGCGCCTCGGCAAAGGCGCTGTCAGCCTCGGTCACCTCGACTCCCGAGGCGCCCGTGGCGCCCATGAGCAGCGTGTCCGAGGTCGAGGTGTCGCTGTCCACCGTGATGCAGTTGAAGCTGCGGTCATTGATCTGGCTGACCAGCTTCTGCAGCAGCGGCTGCGGCACCTTCGCGTCGGTGAAGACGTAGACCAGCATGGTCGCCATGTCGGGCGCGATCATGCCCGAACCCTTGGCGATGCCGGCGATCTTCACCGGCCCGCCCGGCAACTCGACCGTGACGGTCGAGCCCTTGGGGAAGGTGTCGGTGGTCATGATCGCCTTGGCCGCGCCGGCAATTCCGCCGGCGTCGAGCGCGGCCACCAGTTCATCGACCTTGGCAGTGATGCGCTCGTGGGGCAGCGGCTCGCCGATCACCCCGGTTGAAGAGGAAAAGACGCGGGCCTCGGGCAGGCCGGTCGCCGCCGCCACGGCCGAGGTCACCGCACGGGTGGACTCGATGCCGTTGCGGCCGGTGAAGGCGTTGGAATTGCCCGAGTTCACGATGATCGCGGCACCCTCATCCGAGGTGCCGCCGATCTTGGCCTGGCAGTCGAGCACGGGTGCCGACCGCGTGGCCGAGCGGGTAAAGACCCCCGCCATGGTGCTGCCCGCGTCGAGCAGGGCAAGCATGACGTCAGTGCGCCCTGCGTAGCGCACCCCCGCCGCGACGGAGGCAAAACGAACCCCCTCAATCACCGGCAGGTCGGGAAAGGCCGCAGGGGCCAGCGGGGAAACGGCGAGGGTCTTGGCCACTCAGTCCTCCAGCAGCTCGAGGTTGGACAGGATCGAGGGATCGACATCCCCCGATGCTTTGCGGGTGATCTCGGCACCGGCCTCGGCTTCGTCCATATAGGCCGCCACGGCCTCCTGCTGCACCTGCTGGGCCAGTTGGTCGCGCACCTCGTCGAGCTTCGGCGCTTCCTTGGCACGGGTCTCGTTGAGCTTGATCACGTGCCAGCCGAACTGGGTCTGCACGGGTGCCTCCGAGATCGTGCCGGGCTCCATGCCCTCGACGGCCGTCTCGAAGGGCTCGACCATCATGCCCTTGCTGAACCAGCCGAGTTCACCGCCATTCGGGCCCGACGGGCCGGTGGATTTCGATTTGGCCACCTCGGCGAAGTCGGAACCGCCGTTCAGTTCCTCGATGATCGCCTTGGCCTCGTCCTCGGTTTCCACGAGGATGTGCGAGGCATTGTATTCCTGGCCCTGCTCGGCATCGGCGAACTGCGCGTCATAGGCGGCCTGCAGCGCCTCGTCGGTCACCGCGGCATCGGCCACGGCCGAAACGGTCTCGGCAGCGAGCAGCGTGCGACGTTCGGTCTTCAGCGACAGGTCCACGCGCTTGGTCTCGACGGCCTTCTCGTCCTGGGCCAGCACTTCTTGCTGCACCAGCTGGTCGAGGATGCCATCCCAAAGCACGTCATCGCCGAGTTGCTGGTATTGCTCGGGCAGGCTGGCCCGGACCACCAGCATCTCGCCGAGGGTAATGTCCGTGCCGTTCACCGTGGCCACGACGGTGTCGGCGCTCATCGCCTCGGTTTGCTCCTGGGCCTGTTCCTGGGCGTGGAGGGGCATCGCAAGGGTCAGGGCAAGCGCTGCCGCCCCCAGTTTGGTGAGGGTTTTGGGCATCTAGGCGTCCTTCCAGTTGGCCGCCCGCCACAGGGCGGCGTTGACACTTACCAACCCGCCGCTTACATCGCCTGAAGGCTCTGCAAGGCCGGTCGTTCCCCTGTGTCATATGGGTTGAGTGCGAGGCGGGCAAGCGGATGCCTCACGCAGAACACGACTTTGTCAGACAGCACAGGCAGGCCAAATGCTCGGAATGGGAAAACTCGCGCGGAAGATGTTCGGAACTCCGAACGACCGCAAGATCAAGGCCACCCGACCGCTGATCGTCCAGATCAACGCTCTGGAACCCGAGTATGAGGCGCTGGACGATGCCGGGCTGATCGCCAAGACCGAGGAATTCCGCAAGCGTTTCGCCGAGGGTGAAACCCTCGATGCGCTGCTGCCCGAGGCCTTTGCCAACTGCCGCGAGGCCGCCAAGCGCGCTCTTGGTCTGCGCGCCTTCGATGTGCAGCTGATGGGCGGCGTCTTCCTGCACCAGGGTAACATCTCCGAGATGAAGACCGGCGAAGGCAAGACGCTGGTCGCCACCTTCCCCTCCTACCTCAACGCCCTCTCGGGCAAGAGCGTGCACGTGGTGACGGTGAACGACTACCTTGCGCGCCGCGACGCGGAATGGATGTCGAAGGTGTTTGCCGCTCTCGGCATGACCACCGGGGTGGTCTACCCGCAGCAGCCCGAAGCCGAGAAGAAGCAGGCCTACGCCTGCGACATCACCTATGCCACCAACAACGAGTTGGGCTTCGACTATCTGCGCGACAACATGAAGTCCGAGCTGGACCAGATGATGCAGCGCGGCCATGGCTTTGCCGTTGTCGACGAGGTGGACTCGATCCTCATCGACGAGGCCCGTACGCCGCTGATCATCTCGGGCCCGTCGCAGGACCGCTCCGACCTCTACGTGGCGATCGACCGGATCATCCCCGAGCTGCCCGAAGACGCCTACACGCTCGACGAGAAGACCCGCAACGTCACCTTCACCGACGAGGGCAACGAGGCGCTGGAGCAGATGCTGCACCGCCGCGGCATCCTGCCCGAGGGCCAGACGCTCTATGATCCGGAAAGCACGACCATCGTGCACCACGTGAACCAGGGCCTGCGCGCGCACAAGCTCTACACCAAGGACAAGGACTATATCGTCCGTGACGGTCAGGTTGTGCTGATCGACGAATTCACCGGCCGCATGATGGCCGGACGTCGGCTGTCCGACGGCCTGCACCAGGCGATCGAGGCGAAGGAAGGCTGCCAGATCCAGCCCGAGAACGTCACCCTCGCCAGCGTGACGTTCCAGAACTACTTCCGCCTTTACCAGAAGCTGGGCGGCATGACCGGCACCGCGCTGACCGAAGCCGAGGAATTCGCCGAGATCTACAAGCTGGGCGTGGTCGAAGTGCCGACCAACCGGCCGATCGCGCGGATCGACGAGGACGACAAGGTCTATCGCACCGCCACCGAGAAATACGCGGCGATCGCCGAAGAGATCAAGAAGGCCCATGAGAAGGGCCAGCCGGTGCTCGTCGGCACCACCTCGATCGAGAAATCCGAGATGCTGTCGCAGCTGCTTACCAAGGCAGGGCTGACGCACAACGTGCTCAACGCGCGCCAGCACGAGCAGGAAGCGCAGATCGTCGCCGACGCGGGCAAGATGGGAGCGATCACCATCGCCACCAACATGGCCGGCCGGGGCACAGACATCAAACTGGGCGGCAACTTCGAGTTCCTGGTGATGGAGGCGATCGCCGCCGATCCCGAGGCCGATCCCGAAGAGATCCGCGCCCATATCGAGACCGAGCACGCCAAGGCCGAGGCCGAGGTTAAGGAGGCAGGCGGCCTCTTCGTGCTGGCCACCGAGCGCCACGAGAGCCGCCGCATCGACAACCAGCTGCGCGGTCGTTCAGGCCGCCAGGGGGATCCGGGCCGCAGTTCGTTCTACCTGTCGCTGGAAGACGACCTGATGCGCATCTTCGGCTCGGAACGGCTCGACCGCGTGCTCTCGAAGCTGGGCATGAAGGAAGGCGAGGCAATCATCCACCCCTGGGTGAACAAGTCGCTGGAACGCGCCCAGGCCAAGGTCGAGGGCCGCAACTTCGACATCCGCAAGCAATTGCTGAAGTTCGACGACGTGATGAACGACCAGCGCAAGGTGATCTTTGCGCAGCGCCTCGAGATCATGGAGGCAAAGGATCTGTCGGAGATCGTCGAGGACATGCGCCACGAGGTGATCGATGAGCTGGTCGAGACCTATGCTCCCACCAAGGCCTATGCTGACCAGTGGGACATGCAGGGTCTCTACGCCGCCAGCATCGAGAAGCTCGGCATCGACCTGCCGGTCATCGCCTGGGGCGAGGAGGAGGGTGTCGACGCCGAGACCATCCGCGAGCGCATCGAGGACGCGACCGACAAGCAGATGACCGAGAAGGCCGAGGCCTTCGGCCCCGAGACCATGCGTCAGATCGAGAAGCAGGTGTTGCTGCAAACCATCGACACCAAGTGGCGCGAGCACCTTCTGACGCTCGAACACCTGCGCTCGGTGGTGGGCTTCCGCGGCTACGCGCAGCGTGACCCGCTCAACGAATACAAGACCGAGGCCTTCCAGCTTTTCGAGTCGATGCTGGAATCGCTGCGCGAGCGCGTGACCGAGCAACTTGGCCGGGTGCGCCCGATGACCGAGGAAGAGCAGCAGAAGATGCTCCAGCAGATGGCGGCGCAGCAGCTTCAGCAGCAGAAGCTCGCCGAGCAGGCCAAGGCGGTTGGACCGAGCGAGAACGTCGCCGTACCCGAATCGCACGAGCCGCTGGTCGATGGCTTCGACGAGAACGATCAGGCGACCTGGGGCACCCCCAGCCGCAACGACCCCTGCCCCTGCGGCTCGGGCAAGAAGTTCAAGCACTGCCACGGCAGCCTCGCCTGAGCGGCGTAGCTGACCAGAAGAACTGACATTTCGGGGCGGGTTCGGGGCGGAGATGCCCGGGGCTCGCCCTGATGACTCCCCCCCTTCGCCGCAACACCGCCGCTTTTTCGCGGCAGATTGTTTCCCGTACGAGTTCGAGTGTCGGGGACCATCATGGGACGGATGAAGACCTACAGGCTTGCAGTTGTCACCCTCAGCGCAGCCGTGAGCATCGGCTTCGCGATGCAGCAGCATGACGCGCGCAGCAAGCGCGCCGGAACGATACAGATTGCCCGGATCGAGGACACCTCCTCCGCCGCATTGCCCAGCATCCCCGATGATCGCGCCGCCGCGCCGCGCCTGCCCGACGCGCAGCATACGCTTGCCGCCGCAGTGGCGGAGCCAAAGGCTGCCCCGGCCACGCTGCCGCAGGAAGTCGAGGCAAGGCCCATCGATTGCGCGGTCAGCATGGCTGCCCGCACCGGCGCCGGCGCTATGGTCACCGTGTCGATCGACGCGCCCTGCTTCGCCTCGGAACGGCTGACGATCCATCACAACGGGCTGATGTTCACCGAGGTTACCCAGCCCGACGGCACGCTCCGCGTCGAGGTGCCCGCGCTGGCCGAACAGGCGCTTTTCATCGCCGCCTTTGCCAATGGCGCTGGCGCGACCGCCCTGGCCGAAGTGCCCGCCCTGCCCTTCTATGACCGCGTCGTGCTGCAATGGCGTGGCAACGGCGGACTTTCCCTGCATGCCAACGAGTTCGGTGCCGCGGGCGACGAGGCGGGCCACGTCTGGGCCGCCGCCGCGGGCGATCTGACCCGCACCGCGCGCGGCGAAGGCGGATTTCTGACCCGGCTCGGCGATGCCGCCAGCGCAGAAGCCCGCTTGGCCGAGGTATATACTTTCCCGGCCGCTGCCTCGAAAACGGCGGGTGCCGTGTCGCTGACCATCGAGGCCGAGATCACCGCGGCCAACTGCGGCAAGGAGCTGGACGCGCAGACGCTGGAGCGCCGCCTTGGCAACAGCCTGCGCGCGCGCGACCTGAGCCTCGCCATGCCCGATTGCAGTGCCACCGGTGACTTTCTGGTGTTGAAAAACCTGCTCGAAGACCTGAAGATCGCCGCCAACTAGAACGAGCGGTCAAGAGGCCCCGATGCGACAGGTCCGTGCGGCGAACATCGCCGCACTTCTCATTGCGGGCGCCCTTTCGGGCCTGCTTTTCCCCACGCCGGCACATGCCCAGGATGTCACGCTGCGCTCGCGCGATGGCGGCATCGAGCTCAGTGGCACGATGCTTGGCTTCGATGGCGAGTTCTACCGGATCGACAGCCGCTATGGCGAGCTGACGGTCGATGCGTCGGGGGTGCTCTGCGAGGGTGTCGGCTGCCCTTCGCTCACCGATTTCGTCGCCGAGCTGCGCATTTCCGGTGCCGCGACCATGGGCGATCTGCTGATCCCCGCGCTGATCGAGAGTTTCGCGCAGCGCAATGATTTCAGCGCGGCGCGCGCCACGATCGCCGATGGCGGCATCCGCTTCACCCTGAGCGACGGCGCGCGGGTGATCGGCCGGTTCGACGTGCTGCCCTCCTCGACCGACGAGGGCTTCGCCGACCTGCTCGCGGACGAAGCTGATCTGGTGATCGCCCTGCGCGAGATCCGCCCGGCCGAGCGCGAGCTGGCCCAGCAGGCCGGACTGGGAGATCTTGCCCATCCGAACCGGAGCCGTGTCCTGGCGCTCGACGCGCTTCTGCCCGTGGTCGCGCCGGGCAATCCGGTCACCGCGCTTTCGCTGACCCAGCTTGCGGCCGTGCTCTCCGGCGAGATCGACAATTGGCAGGATCTCGGCGGGCCGGATGCGCCCATCGTTCTGCACCTCCCGCGCGAGGGCTCGGGCTTGGTGCAGGCGCTGGAGGACCAGCTGCTGCATCCGCCCGCCCTGACCTTGCGCAGCACCGAGACCCGCCGCCACGAGAGCGCCGCCGGACTAGCGGCGGCGGTGGCAGAGGACCCGCTCGGTCTGGGTTTCGTCAATGCCGCCGAGATTGGCAACAGCCGAGCGATCGTCCTCACCGGAAGCTGCGGCTTTCGTCTTCGGGGCACCCGGCAGGCCATCAAGACCGAGGACTATCCGCTTACCATGCCGGTCTTTGCCTATGTGCCCGCGCGCCGGCTGCCGAAGCTGGCCCGCGAGTTCCTCGAATTCACCCGCTCCGCCCCGGCGCAGATCGTGATCCGCCGCGCCGGCTTCGTCGACCAGACACCCGAAGAGCTGCCGATTGACGCGCAAGGAGACCGGCTGGCCAATGCCGTCGCCGTCGCAGAGGGCGAGGACGGGCTGGCCGAGCTGAAGCGGCTCGCTGGCACCCTGGCAACGATGCGGCGGCTGACAACCTCTTTCCGCTTCGAAACCGGGTCCGCCGATCTCGACGCGCAGTCGCGCTCGAACGTGCAGCAACTCGCACGGGCCCTCGAACTTGGCGAATACGACGGGCACGCGCTGGTCTTCGTCGGGTTCTCCGACGGACAGGGACCGAGCGCCGACAACCTTGCGATTGCCACCGAGCGCGCCGCCTCGGTCCGCGAGGCGGTGATCGCGGCGGCCGAAGCGACCGACCTTGCGGGCGTCACGCTGGACACCGATGCTTTCGGCGAGGCCATGCCCATGGCCTGCGACGATACCGTCTGGGGGCGCCAGGTGAACCGCCGCGTCGAGGTCTGGCTGCGCTAGAGCAGCCCCAGGTCCCGGAAGCTCAGCTCACGCGAGCGGCCGATCACAAGGTGGTCGTGCAGCGTGATGCCCAGCACCTCGGCGGCCGCCTGGATCTGCCTGGTCATCTCGATGTCGGCGCTGCTGGGCGTGGGATCGCCAGAGGGGTGGTTGTGCACGAGGATCAGCGCGCTGGCGTTCAGCTCCAAGGCGCGCTTCACCACTTCACGCGGGTAGACCGGCACGTGATCCACGGTGCCCCGCGCCTGCGCCTCATCGGCGATCAGCACGTTCTTGCGGTCGAGGAACAGGATGCGGAACTGCTCGATCGGCTGGTGCGCCATGGCGGTCTGGCAATAGGCAAGCAGCGCGTCCCAGGAACTGACCACCTGCCGTCGCAGCACGCGGCTACGGGCGAGACGATGCGCCGCCGCCTCGACGATCTTCAGCTCAAGCACCACCGCATCGCCGACCCCCTCCACATCGCGCAGCCGTGCCGCCGGAGCAGAGACAACCGCGTTGAAATCGCCCAGTCGCTCCAGCAAACGGCGCGCAAGTGGCTTGACGTCCTGCCTTGGTATGGCGCGAAACAGCAGCAGCTCCAGCAACTCGTAGTCGGGCACGGCCTCGGCCCCGCCCGCGAGGAAGCGGTCTCTGAGCCGTTTCCGGTGGTCGCGGATATACGACGGCAACGTTCGCGCCGCGGGCGCGGGCCGTACAGGCGGCTCGTCTCCGGCGAAAAGCGAGGGCTGGCTCTCAGAAAAGTGGCGGGGCGGGCTCATGGCGGCAGCCTGACCGCAACGTCGTTAGGAAAGAGTTAAACGCAGAAAGGCCGCACCAGAGGCACGGCCTTTCGGATCACTCTTCTCGATCAGCGATCGGGCATCCGCCCGGCGCTCAGCCCTTCATCGAATCCCAGAAGCCCTTGACCGAAGAGAAGAAGCTCTTCGACTCCGGGTTGTTGTCCTCGGACTGGTCCTCGAATTCGCGCAGCAGTTCCTTCTGGCGCGACGTCAGGTTGACCGGCGTCTCCACGGCAAGTTCGATGAACATGTCCCCGGCCGCGCCGCCGCGCAGCGCCGGCATGCCCTTGCCGCGCAGGCGCATCTGACGGCCCGACTGGCTGCCTGCCGGGATTTTCACCCGGCTGCGGCCGCCGTCGATGGTCGGCACCTCGATGTCGCCGCCAAGCGCCGCGGTGGTCATCGACACCGGCACGCGGCAATGCAGCTCGGTGCCCTCGCGCTCGAAGATCCCGTGCTTCTTCACCTCGATGAAGATGTAGAGATCTCCCGGAGGACCGCCGCGCATTCCCGCCTCGCCTTCGCCGGCCAGACGGATGCGGGTGCCGGTCTCGACCCCCGCCGGGATGTTCACCGACAAGGACCGCTCCTTCTGCACGCGGCCCTGGCCGCCACAGGAGGAACAGGGGTTCTTGATGATCTGCCCCAGCCCCGAGCAGGTCGGGCAGGTGCGCTCGACGGTGAAGAAGCCCTGCGTCGCACGGACCTTGCCCATGCCCGAACAGGTCGGACAGGTCACCGGCTCGGCGCCGCCCTCGGCGCCGGACCCATGGCAGGACCCGCATTGCACCGAGGTCGGCACGTTGATGGTCTTCTGAAGGCCGCCGAAGGCCTCTTCCAACGTCACGCGGAGGTTGTAGCGCAGGTCGGCACCACGCGCCGCGCGCTGGCGTCCGCCGCCCCCGCGCCCGCCACCCATGAAATCGCCGAAAAGATCGTCGAACACGTCGGAGAAGGCCGAGGCGAAATCGCCCTGCTGGCCGAAACCGCCGCCCGGACGTCCGCCGCCGCCCATGCCACCCTCGAAGGCGGCGTGGCCGAAGCGGTCGTAGGCCGCCTTCTTGTCGGCGTCCTTCAGAACCTCATAGGCTTCGTTGATTTCCTTGAACTGCGCTTCCGCGTCAGGATTGTCCGCGTTCCGGTCGGGGTGAAGTTCCTTCGCCTTCTTGCGATAGCCCTTCTTGATCTCGTCCGCAGAGGCCCCTTTGGCAACGCCGAGCAGCTCGTAATAGTCACGCTTGGACATAGATGCCCTCCTTGGCCCGGAACAGAAAAGGGCCGGTCCGGCATCCGGACCGGCCCCCGTCTGGTTCCGCTATGGCTTAGCTGCGCTTGCGGTCGTCGAGGTCTTCGAAGTCCGCGTCCACGATGTTGTCGTCTTCCGACGGGCCGGAACTGGCCGCATCGGGGTCCTCGGCTTCGGGGGAAGCATCGCCCGACTCGGCCTGGGCCTTGTAGATCGCCTCGCCCAGACGCATGGCCACTTCGGTCACGTTCTGGATGCCGGACTTGAGCTTCTCGCCGGTGACATCGCTCTTCTCGAGGTCATCCTTGAGCGCGGCAATCGCCAGCTCGATGGCTTCGATGGTCGACGGATCGACCTTGTCGCCATGCTCCTCGATCGACTTCTCGGTCGAGTGGATGAGGCTTTCCGCCTGGTTGCGGGCCTCGACCAGTTCCTTGCGCTTGTGGTCCGCCTCGGCATTTTCCTCGGCATCCTTGACCATGCGCTCGATGTCCTCGTCCGAGAGGCCACCCGACGCCTGGATGGTGATCTTCTGTTCCTTGCCGGTGCCCTTGTCCTTGGCCGACACGGAGACGATGCCATTGGCATCGATGTCGAAGGTCACCTCGATCTGCGGCATGCCGCGCGGTGCGGGCGGGATGTTCTCGAGGTTGAACTGGCCGAGCAGCTTGTTGTCGGCCGCCATCTCGCGCTCACCCTGGAAGACGCGGATCGTCACGGCCGACTGGTGGTCTTCGGCGGTGGAGAAGATCTGCGACTTCTTGGTCGGGATCGTGGTGTTGCGATCGATCAGGCGGGTGAACACGCCGCCCAGCGTCTCGATGCCCAGCGACAGCGGGGTCACGTCGAGCAGGACCACGTCCTTCACGTCACCTTGCAGAACGCCGGCCTGGATGGCGGCGCCCATGGCGACCACTTCATCCGGGTTCACGCCCTTGTGCGGCTCCTTGCCGAAGAACTTGGTCACCTCTTCGATGACCTTCGGCATACGGGTCTGACCGCCGACCAGAACGACCTCGTCGATCTCGTCCTTGGAGAGGCCGGCATCCTTCAGCGCGGCCGCGCAGGGCTTCAGAGAGGCCTTGATCAGGTCGCCGACAAGGCTTTCCAGCTTGGCGCGGGTCAGTTTCATGACCATGTGCAGCGGCTGGCCGTTCGAGCCCATCGAGATGAACGGCTGGTTGATCTCGGTCTGGCTCGAGCTCGACAGTTCGATCTTGGCCTTCTCCGCAGCTTCCTTGAGACGCTGCAGGGCCATCTTGTCCTTGGTCAGGTCGACCGAGTGCTCTTTCTTGAACTCGTCCGCCAGGTAGTTGACGATCCGCATGTCGAAGTCTTCACCGCCGAGGAACGTGTCGCCGTTGGTGGACTTCACTTCGAAGAGACCGTCGTCGATCTCGAGGATGGTCACGTCGAAGGTGCCGCCGCCGAGGTCATAGACGGCGATGGTCTTCGATTCTTTCTTGTCGAGGCCATAGGCCAGCGCAGCCGCGGTCGGCTCGTTGATGATGCGCAGCACTTCGAGACCGGCGATCTTGCCGGCGTCCTTGGTGGCCTGACGCTGGGCGTCGTTGAAGTAGGCCGGAACCGTGATAACGGCCTGGGTCACCTCTTCGCCGAGATAGCTCTCGGCGGTTTCCTTCATCTTGCCGAGGATGAAGGCGGAAATCTGCGACGGGGAGTACTTGTCGCCCTTGGCCTCAACCCAGGCATCGCCATTGCCGCCGTCCACGATCTTGTAGGGGACGATGTTCTGGTCCTTGGTCACTTCCGCATCGGTGGTGCGGCGGCCGATCAGACGCTTTACGGCGAAGATGGTGGCTTCCGGGTTGGTCACGGCCTGCCGCTTGGCGGGCTGGCCAACGAGGCGTTCGTCGTCGGTGAAGGCGACGATCGACGGGGTGGTACGTGCGCCTTCGGCGTTTTCAATCACGCGCGCCTGGCTGCCGTCCATGATGGCGACGCAGGAGTTCGTGGTGCCGAGGTCGATACCGATCACTTTGCCCATGATTCGATCCCTTTTCCAATTCAAGGCGATGACGCGAGGCATACGGACCCGTTACGGCATCCAGCCCCGCTTGTTGAAGAAGCCGTCCGGCGGGGGCCTCGCGGCGTTCGGAGGGTATATAAGGAGGGGGTTTGAGCCCTGCAAGCGGCCTTGGCGGGGCTTTGCCTGCATTTAGCGGGAAATTCTTTGCCCGCCGCCACGGAATGCCGCAGAAAAAGGCCATGACCTCGCCTCTCGATATCCGCGGCTTCCGGCTGTTTTCCGGCCATCTCGACCGTCCGGCACAGGAGGCGCTGGTCGCCGTGCTGCGCGGCTTGCTGCGGGCCGCGCCGCTCTACCAGCCCGTCACGCCGCGCGGGCAGAAGATGTCGGTTCGGATGAGCGCAGCGGGGCGCTTCGGATGGGTCACCGACCGCCGCGGCTACCGCTATGAGCCGCAGCACCCCGCAGGCATGGGCTGGCCGCCGATTCCAGAGGAAGTTCTGACGATCTGGCGCGAGGTCGCGGGCGTGGCCCGCGCGCCCGAATGCTGCCTGATCAACTGGTACGGAGAGGGCGCGCGCATGGGGCTGCACCAGGACAAGGACGAGGCGGACTTTTCCTGTCCCGTCGTGTCGGTCTCGCTTGGCGACGACGGGCTCTTCCGCATGGGCAACGAGGCGCGCGGCGGCAAGACCGAGTCGGTCTGGCTGAAGTCCGGCGACGTGGTCGTCATGGGCGGCGAGGCCCGGCTGAAGCATCACGGGGTTGACCGCATCCGCTTCGGCTCTTCCACGCTGCTGCCACAGGGCGGGCGCATCAACCTCACCCTGCGGGTGGTCACCTGAGGCACGGTTGCCTCAGCCTCAGCGCATCAGCTCGCAGCAGCCGCCCAGCGTGCGGCTGATCCGGCCGGTCAGCACCAGTGTCGCGGCCAGCCCATAGAGCCGGTCAGACATACCGTCGCTGCATTGCGATTCGGGGCTTGCGACGAGGACCGCCTGCAGCTGATCCGCCCCCGCCACCGAACTGAAAGGCCAGCTGCGGCCGCTCGCGGTTTCGAAGGGACCCGCCTGAAGCAGGTCTTCCGGGTCATCCGGCGTGGACCAGCTGGCGCTCTCTCCCTGGCGAACCTCGTAGGTCCAGAAGGGCTCTGTACCAAAGCAACGCAGCCCCGCGACCTGAGGCAGGCTGCCGTTCTCCTCCGGAGCGAGAAAGCTCATCGAGACCCAGCCGACCCCCTCGCCCGTGGTGATCCGCCCCCAGGTCCCGGCATCGTTCAGCGCGCTGACCTGGATGTCGATGGCATCGGGAGCCAGTGTGCCCAGCAGGTCCGCCCCGGAGTCGGGCGCCGCGCGGATGTTCAAGACATCGTCCGCCGCCACGCCGGTCACCGCGTAGAAGGCGGGCAGATCCTGCGCCGTGACCGGTGCCGCGAGCAGCGCCGCGGTCAGGAAAATTGCATGTCGCGTGAAGGCATGTCGCATGAAGGGCTCCTCCCGGCTCCGTCTCCCCCATCATGAGGCAGAGGCCCGCCCCGCGTCCAGCGCGACGGGCGCGGGCGGCAACTCAGCGGCGGGCCGACCAGGAGGCCGAGGCGTGCTTGCGGGTGTAGAATTCGCCCATGAGGCCGATCATCAGCAGCACGATCGACACCCAAAGCGCATATTCCCAGCTGGAGTTGCGCGGGAAGTAATTGGCGAAGGCATAGCCACGCGACTGGTCAATGGTGTGGAACAGGGGGTTCCAGTCAAAGATCGCCAGCATCCCGGGCGTCAGAGAATTGGCGACGAACATCTTGCCCGAGGCGATCATGTTGGCCCGCTGGTAGATGGTGGTCAGGATCGACACCGGGGTCGGGAACCACGGCTTGGCCGCCAGGAACACCATGCCGATCGCCGCCCCCGAGAACCACGACAGCATCAGCATCGCCAATGCGCCGATGGGATCGTGAATCTCCGACATGACGAAGGGATTGAAGGCCACGTCGTAGACGAAGAGGATCGCGAAGAGCGACAGGACCTGGATGTAGAGAGTCGAGAGCATGGCCGAGGCGATGGCGATCGCCGTGTTCATCGGCGCGTGTTGCATCATCGGGCTCGCCGGTCCCTCCGAGCCCGCGACCGCCCCCAGCGTCTTTGTGTGGGTCATGTAGAGAAAGACCCCGGTCATGATGTAGATCATGAAGTCGCCGCGGATCGCCGTGCCACGCATGCCCAGAATATGGAACATGAAGTAGAAGGCCAGCACGAAGATGATCGTCTGCAGCATGTTCATGAAGATCGCCATGAAGGCATTGCCATGGCTCTTCCGCACAGCGCGCACGGAGTTGTGGTAAATCAACTCGAAGATGTAGATGGCAGATCCCAGCCGAGAGCGCGGCTTCGTGGTCTCAAACATGGCAACTCTGCTCCGACACTGGTTCAAACAGACGGGTCTGCTTGCCCATCTTGACGCAGCGCAGCATAAGAGTCGCAGGCTTTCAAATCAATAAATCCGCGTCGCGGAAGGGAGTACTGCTTTGAATTATGAAAACCTTGTTGCCGTGATCCGTCGTCTCGCCCTCGAAGCAGGGGACAAGATCATGGAAATTTACAATTCTGACGATTTTGAAGTGAAGTCCAAGTCCGATGCCAGCCCGGTGACCGAAGCCGATGAAGCCGCCGATGCCCTCATCTCCGCCGGCCTGCGCGAAGCCTTCCCCGACATGCCGCTGGTGACCGAAGAGCAGGCCGACAGCCACGACGTCGATGCGATGACCTTCCTCATCGTCGATCCGCTCGACGGCACCAAGGAATTCGTCAACCGCCGCGGCGATTTCACCGTGAACATCGCGCTGGTCGAAGACGGCGTGCCAACCTTCGGCGTGGTCTATGCCCCGGCCAAGGAGCGGATGTTCTACACCGACAGCGTCGGCAACTCGGTCGAGGAAATGGGGCCCTTCGACAAGGACGCTCCCGGCGAAGTCAAGCCGATCAAGGTCTCGAGCCCTGACAACTCGGCGCTGCTCGTGGTTGCCTCGAAATCGCACCGCGACCAGGCCACCGACGACTACATCAACAAGTACAGCACCGCGGACATGAAGAGCGCCGGCTCCTCGCTGAAGTTCTGCCTTGTGGCCACCGGCGAGGCGGACATCTACCCGCGTCTCGGCCGGACGATGGAATGGGACACCGCCGCCGGGCAGGCCGTGCTGCAGGGCGCGGGCGGCCGCGTGGTGCGTTTTGACGACCACACGCCGCTGGCCTACGGCAAGGCAGGCTTCGCCAACCCCTTCTTCATCGCCTATTCGCCCGACGTCGCGCTGAAAGAAGCGTGACCCTAAGATGACCGCCCCGCCGGTCAGCGTGGTGATCGTCAGCCGCGGACGTCCCGCGGCGCTCGATCTCTGCCTGACCGGCGTGGCGCAGCTCGACCACCCCGCCTTCGAGGTGGTGGTGGTCGCCTGTCCCGCCGGGGCCGCCGCCGTCGCGGCCCGGGCCGATCGGACCCACATCAAGCTTGTGGCATTCGACGAGCCCAACATCTCCGCCGCCCGCAATCTTGGCCTCGCGCAGGCGGCCGGCGACATCGTCGCCTTCCTTGACGATGACGCGGTGCCCGAACCGCTCTGGCTGCACCACCTCTGCGCCCCCTTCGCCGATCCGCAGGTCGCCGCCTCGGGCGGTTTCGTGCGCGGGCGCAACGGCATCTCCTTTCAATGGCGCGCGCGCGCCGTAACCTGCGACCTGCGCGAGCGCGCACTTGACCTGGGCCCGCCCGGACCGCATTTGCCCGAGCTTGCGCCAGGCGAGGCGGTGAAGTTGCAAGGCACCAACATGGCGCATCGGCGCGAGCTGCTGGCGGCCATGGGCGGCTTCGACCCGGCCTATAGATTCTACCTGGATGAAACCGATCTCGACCTGCGCCACGCCGCGGCCGGTCACCTGATCGCCGTCAGCCCGCTGGCCGAGGTCCATCACGGCTACGCCCCGAGCGACCGCCGCGCCGCCGACCGCACCCCCCGCGACCTGACCGAGATCGGCGCCTCGATCCGCTGCTTCCTCGACCGGCACTGCCCCGAGGACGACCGCGCCGCTGCCTGGACCCGGCTGCGCGAGGACCAACGCCGCCGCCTGTTGCGCCTCATGCAGCGGGGGCCGCTTGGCGCGGACGATGTTGCCCGGCTTTTGAGCGGTCTTGACCGGGGGTGGCAAGAAGCCGCCAATCGCCCCCGGACGACCACGCTTGCGCCCATCGGATCGGCACACGCCCCCTTTCTGCCGCACCCTGGGCGCCCTGCGGCAGAACGGCTCGATTTGTCAGGTCGGCCATGGCAGCGCGGGGCATTGCGGCGACGCGCGGAACAATCCGTCGCCGAGGGAAAAATTGTCACGATCTACAGGTTCTCGACCAGTGCGCTCTTTCACAAGCTGCGCTTTCACGAGGCCGGCTTCTGGGAGCAGACCGGGGGCCTGTTCGGTCGTTCGGAGAGATCCGGCAAGTTGCTGCAATTCTGCCGTTTTTCCACTCGCCTGCGGCGCGAAGTTTCGCGCACCGCCGCAGCACGCGGGCGAAATGACGCTTTGCCCTTCCCTCCCCGCTAGATTTACTTTTACGCTACTGCAGCAATATGATTGTTATGATTTGATTCACCCTAAGCCTTCAGGCCTAGCACCAGTCCCAGGAGCATCTTTCATGGCCCGCAAAGTTACAAAAGCGATTTTCCCCGTCGCCGGTCTTGGCACCCGTTTCCTCCCCGCCACCAAGTCCGTTCCCAAAGAGATCATGACGCTGGTTGACCGCCCGCTCGTGCAATATGCCATCGACGAAGCGCGCGCCGCCGGCATCAAGGAATTCATCTTCGTCACCTCGCGCGGCAAGGGTGCGCTCGAGGACTACTTCGACCACGCCCCGCAGCTCGAGCGCGAGCTTGAATCCAAGGGCAAGGACAAGCTTCTGAAGATCCTTCAGGACACCAACATGGACTCGGGCGAGATCGCCTATATCCGCCAGCACAAGGCGCTCGGCCTCGGCCACGCCATCTGGTGCGCGCGCCGGCTGATCGGCGACGAGCCCTTTGCGGTAATGCTGCCCGATGACGTGATCGCCGCCGACAAGCCCTGCTTGCAGCAGATGGTCGAAGCCTACGAGGAAGTGGGCGGCAACATGGTCGCGGCGATGGAAGTGCCCGCCGACAAGGCCTCGTCCTATGGCGTCCTCGACGTCCAGGACGACATGGGCTCGCTGGTCTCGGTCAAGGGCATGGTCGAAAAGCCCGCACCCGGTACCGCACCGTCGAACCTCGCGGTGATCGGCCGTTACATCCTGTCGCCGCAGGTCCTGCAGAACCTCGAGGACAAGCAGGTCGGTGCCGGAGGCGAAATCCAGCTGACCGACGCGATTGCGAAGCAGATCGGCACCGATGAGGGCGTCTACGGCTTCCGCTTCAACGGCCAACGCTTCGACTGTGGCTCCAAGGCAGGCTTCCTGCAGGCCACCGTGGCCTTCGGCCTCAGCCGCGACGAACTGCGCGACGATCTCGAAGGCTACCTGCACGAGGTCATGTCCTCGCGCAAAGCCGCGCAATAGGGGCTGGTCAGAGCCCTCGTATGACCAATGTTCTGGTAACCGGCGGCGCGGGCTATATCGGCTCGCACGCCTGCAAGGCACTCAAGGCGGCGGGCTATAAGCCCGTCACCTATGACAACCTCGTCACCGGCTGGGAACAGGCGGTGAAATTCGGTCCCTTCGAGAAGGGCAGCCTGTCGGATCGCGCGCGGCTCGACGAGGTCTTCGCCAAGTACCAGCCGGTCGCCGTGATGCATTTCGCGGCACTGAGCCAGGTCGGCGAGGCGATGTCGCAACCCGGTCTCTACTGGCGCAACAACGTCGAGGGCTCGCTGACGCTGATCGAGGCCGCCTGCGCCGCGGGCTGCAAGAACTTCGTCTTCTCCTCGACCTGCGCGACCTATGGCGAGCATGACAACGTGGTGCTCGACGAGGACACGCCGCAGATCCCGCTCAACGCCTATGGCGCCTCGAAGCGCGCGGTGGAAAACATCCTGCGCGATTTTGCCGCCTCGGACGGGCTCAACCACGTGATCTTCCGCTACTTCAACGTGGCGGGCGCGGACCCCGAGGGCGAGGTGGGAGAGCATCACCGGCCCGAGACGCACCTGATCCCGGTCATGCTGGAAGCCATCGACGGCAAGCGCCCGGCGCTGACCATCCACGGCACCGATTACGACACGCCCGACGGCACCTGCATCCGCGACTACGTGCACGTGATGGATCTGGTGGACGCGCATGTGCTGGGGCTGAAATGGCTCGAAGGCGGCAAGCCGTCCTCGGTGTTCAATCTCGGCACTGGCAAGGGCTTTTCCGTCCGTGAGGTGATCGATGCCTCGCGTGCGGTGACCAACCGCGAGGTGCCGCACTCCGAGGGACCGCGCCGCGCCGGCGATGCAACGAAGCTGGTCTCGGGCTCGACCCGCGCGCTGGCCGAACTGGGCTGGGAGCCGTCGCGCTCGACAATGCCGCAGATGATCGCCGATGCCTGGAACTGGCACCTGAATGGGCACTACGATCACTGAGCCCGACCAGCCCCCTGCCCGGTTGCTCGACCTGACCCGACTGGTCAGCCGCGCGGGCCGGGGGATGACCGGGGTGGACCGGGTGGAATACGCCTATCTCGACCGGCTCCTGCGGGGGCCGGTTCCGCTTTTCGGGCTGGTGAAGACCTCGCTCGGCTACCTGCTGCTCGACGGCACCGGATGCGCGGCGCTGAAGGCCCGGATCGACGGGCGGGACTGGCCGGAACCAGACCTTCTCGGCCGCCTTGCCCGCCGTGGCGACCCGCACCGCGCCGGGATGGAGACCGCGCTGCGCGCCGCTGCCCTCGGCAGGTCGCCCGCCGCCCTGCTCGGACGGATGCTGCGCCGCCACCTGCCTGCCGGAGCGGTCTATCTCAATACCGGGCACTCCAACTTCTCCGAGCCGGTGATCTCCGCGCTGCGCGGCCTTGCAGGGAGCCGCCTCGCGGTGCTGCTGCATGACACCATCCCGCTCGACTGGCCGCAGTATCAGCGCGCAGGCAGCGCCCAGCGCTTCGGTGCCTTCCTGCGCCGAGTGGGGGCCCATGCCGACCTGGTGATCTGCAACTCCGAGGTTACCCGCCGCGACATGGTCCGGCATCTGGGGGCCGAGAGCGCGCCGCGCGCCGTTGTCGCCCATCTCGGGGTAACGCCTTCTAGGCCGGGCGTCCCACCCGAAGGTCCGTGGACCGGCGCGGCCTATTTCGTCACCCTCGGCACCATCGAGCCGCGCAAGAACCACGCTTTGTTGCTCGACATCTGGCGCGAGCTTGCTCCTCCCGCGCATCTGCTGGTCTGCGGCCAGCGCGGCTGGAACAATGCCGAGGTCTTTGCGGCGCTCGACCAAGGCGTCGCGAATGTGCACGAGTTGCCCGGACTGGACGACGGCCAGATCGCCGGCCTGCTTTGCCAAAGCGCCGGGCTGCTTTTCCCAAGCCTTGCCGAGGGCTACGGTCTTCCCCCCGTCGAAGCGGCCGCGCTTGGCGTCCCCGTGCTCGCCGCGCCACTTCCCGTGCTGCGCGAGGTGCTCGGCGATATACCCATTTACGCAGACGAATCGGACCGGTATCTTTGGGCCTCAAGAATAAGGCAAATGGCCGAAGGGTATCGGGCGCGACCGGACGGAAAGGACGCCACGCAGGCGGAGTATGGTCCGCCATCGTGGGACGCCCATTTCAAAGCCGTGTCAACCCTGATCTGATAGCTGGCTCCCCAGCCGGCTTTGGGGTCTTGCCCCGAACGAGGGTAGTTTAGTGGGTGCATGGCAGTCATACAGGCTTCGGCTGCAACGCAAGCGATGGCTGATCCGGGCGTTGCGTAAGCGGCGCGAGCTGCGCTGCGTCGCCGACCGCACCGACCGCATCCGCCCCTCCGACCTCATCGTCTTCTGCACCGCCCGGAACGAAAGCGTGCGCCTGCCGTGGTTCCTGAAGTACTACCGCGACATGGGCGTGAACCACTTCATCATGGTGGACAACGACAGCACCGACGGCTCGCTCGACTATCTCGCCCGGCAGGACGACGTTTCGGTCTGGCACACGCGGGGCAGCTACAAGCGGGCGCGCTTCGGCATGGACTGGATCAACTGGCTGCTGCGCCGGTACGGCCATGGGCACTGGGTGCTGGTGGTCGATCCGGACGAGCTGTTCCTCTACCCGTTCTGCGACAGTCGCCCGCTGCGCGCACTGACCGACTGGCTCGACGCCTCGTCGATCAAGAGCTTCTCGGCCATGTTGCTCGACATGTACCCCAAGGGACCGCTTGACGCGCAGCCCTACACCGCCGGACAGGACCCGCTCGAGATCGCCTCTTGGTTCGATGCGGGCAACTACTCGGTGACGCGCAACGCCCGGTTCGGCAACCTCTGGATCCAGGGCGGGCCGCGTGGCCGCGTGTTCTTTCCCGACCAGCCTGAACGAGCCCCGGCGCTCAACAAGGTGCCGCTGGTCAAATGGGACCGGCGCTATGCCTATGTCAGCTCCACCCACATGCTGCTGCCGCGCGGGCTGAACCTTGTCTACGACGAATGGGGGGGCGAGAAGGCGTCGGGCCTGCTGCTGCACACCAAGTTCCTCGACACCTTCAACGCCAAGGCCGAGGAAGAGCTGACCCGCAAGCAGCACTACGCAGGGTCGACCGAATACATTGCCTATGCCGACGGCATTCGGGACAACCCCGATCTCTGGTGCAGGTGGTCCGAGAAATACATCAACTGGCGCCAGCTTGAGATCCTCGGCCTCATGTCCAAGGGGAACTGGGCGTGAGCGTCGGGATCATCATGCTGGTGCACACCGCCTTCGACCGGGCCGAACAGGCGGCGCGGCACTGGGCGACGGCCGGTTGCCCGGTGGTGATCCACGTGGACCAGAACGTGCCGCAGGCGACCTACGGGGCTTTCGCCAAGGCACTGTCGGACGTGCCGCAGGTGTTGTTCTCGCGCCGGCACCGCTGCGAATGGGGCACCTGGGGTCTGGTGGCCGCCAGTCAGGACGCCGCCGAGCTGATGCTTGAGCGCTTCATCGACGTGCGCCACGTCTACCTCACGTCCGGGTCCTGCCTGCCGCTGCGCCCGGTGGATGAACTGATCGACTATCTCAATGCGCGGCCCCACACCGACTTCATCGAAAGTGCCACCACCGCCGACGTGCCCTGGACGGTGGGCGGACTGGATGAAGAGCGGTTCACCTTGTTCTTCCCCTTCTCCTGGCGCCGAAACCGATTTCTCTTCGACCGGCTGGTCGAGGTGCAGCGAAGGCTGCGCGTTTCGCGCCGCATTCCGAGGGGCCTGGTGCCGCATATGGGCAGCCAGTGGTGGTGCCTGACCCGACACACGCTTTCGGCGATCCTGACGGCCCCGGAACGGCGCCGGCGCGATCGCTACTTCAGACGCGTCTGGATCCCCGACGAGAGCTACTTTCAGACCCTCGCCCGGCTCTACTCGCGCAAGATCGAAAGCCGCTCCCTGACGCTGTCGAAATTCGACTTCCAGGGCAAGCCGCACATCTTCTACGACGACCACCTGCAACTGCTGCGCCGGTCCGACTGTTTCGTCGCGCGCAAGATTTGGCCCCATGCAGACCGGCTCTACCGGGCGTTCCTCAGCCAGTCCGAGAGCGAGGCGAACTTGCAGGAACCACGCCCCGGCAAGATCGACCGCATCTTCGCGAAGGCTGTGGACCGCCGGACCCGCGGGCGCGCCGGGCTCTACATGCAGTCCCGTTTTCCCAACCATGGCTGGGAGAACGGCGTAACCGCCGCGCCCTACTCCGTGTTCCAGGGCTTCGCCGAACTGTTCCAGGATTTCGTGCCCTGGCTGGCGCGCGCCACGGGGACGCAGGTGCATGGCCACCTCTTCGCCGCCGAGCGGGCCGAGTTCGCGGGCGGGCAACGGGTGCTGAACGGGGCACTCTCTGACAATGCCGGGCTGCGCGACTGGAACCAGAAGGCGTTTCTGACCAACCTGATCTGGAACACCCGCGGAACCCGGCAGTGTTTCCAGTTCGGGCCGCGCGATTCCACGGATGTGATGTGGCATCTCGTCCGCGACCCCAACGCGCAGATCAGCGTGGTCTCGGGGGCCTGGGCCGTGCCTCTCTTCCGCTCCGGCGGCGACTTCTCGGCTCTGCGCGCCGAGGCGGCGGCGTTGCAAAAGGCCGAGCACCAGCTGCTCGACCAGCTGCGCTCGCCCGAGGCCAAGGCCCGCATCCGGATCTGGACCATGGCCGAGTTCATCGAGGCGCCGATGGAACCGCTCCAGCTGATCATCGACGAGATTGGCCAGAAAGAACCACGCCGGCTGGCCGAAGCCCCCATCATGCAGGACCTGGCCGGTTTCGGGCGCTTCCTGCAAGACCTCAAGAACCAGGGAATGCATCCCTACCTGATGGGCGATTTCCCCGTCGAGCCGGCCCCGCGCCCCAGCGCCTCGCCCGCGCGCAAACCCTACCTCGTCAAGAACTGAGCTTTCATGTCTGACCGTTTCGACAGTTTCGTCGTCTTCGCCGAAATGCGCACCGGCTCGAATTTCCTCGAGACCAACCTCAATGCGCTGGACGGCGTCACCTGCCACGGTGAGGCCTTCAATCCTCATTTCATCGGCTACCCCAATGCGAGCGAAATCTTGGGCATCACCCAGCCCGAGCGCGACGCCGACCCGCAGCGTCTGCTGCAGGTGATCCGTGAGAGAACACCCGGCCTCGGCGGTTTCCGCTTCTTCCACGACCACGATCCGCGCGTGCTGCAGACGCTGCTGGATGATGCCCGCATCGCCAAGATCGTGCTGACCCGCAACCCGGTCGAGAGCTACGTCAGCTGGAAGATCGCGCAAAGCACCGGCCAGTGGAAGCTGACCAACGTGAGCAAGCGCAAGGACGCGCAGGTCGCTTTCGATGGACCGGAGTTCGAGGACCATCTTGCGCGGTTGCAGGACTTCCAGCTGCATCTGATGAAGGCGCTTCAGGTCAGCGGGCAGACGGCCTTCCATGTCGCCTATGAGGACCTGCAGGATATCGCCGCGATGAATGGCCTGGCCAAGTGGCTCGGCGTCCCTGCAAGGCTGGAGTCGCTTGACACCAAGCTGAAGCGCCAGAACCCCGAGCCGGTGGAGCACAAGGTCGCCAACCCCGAGGAGATGGAGCGCGCGCTGGCGCGTCTCGATCGGTTCAACCTGGCGCGCACTCCGAACTTCGAGCCGCGCCGTGGACCCGCGGTTCCATCTTATGTCGCCGCAGCGGATACGGCGCTGCTCTACATGCCGATCCAATCAGGTCCCACCGGGGCGGTGCGGCGCTGGCTCTGTGAGCTGGACGGGGTCTCTTTGGACGCGCTCGTGAGCACCTTCAGCCAGAAGGATCTGAGGCAATGGAAGCGCGCACGGCCGGGGCATCGCAGCTTCACGGTGGTTCGCCATCCCCTCGCGCGCGCGCATGAGGTCTTTTGCACGCGCATCCTGTCCACCGGACCCGGCAGCTTCGGCCGCATCCGCAACACCCTGCGCCGGACCCACGGGCTGGCGCTGCCCGAGGGGGCGCCGGGGCCGGACTACAGCCTTGCGCAGCACCGCGCCGCCTTCGCCGCCTTCCTTGGCTTCCTGAAGACCAATCTTGCCGGGCAGACCGCCATCCGGGTCGATGGTCATTGGGCCTCGCAAGCGCAGTGCTTGCAGGGCATAGCCGAGTTCACCCTGCCCGACATGATCGTCCGCGAAGAGGAAATGGCGGTCTATCTGCCGGCGCTCGCGATGCAGGTCGGCCACGCAGCTCCGCCCGAGCCTGAGCAGCATGCCGAGGCCGCACCCCATGCGCTGGCGGATGTTTACGATGACGCACTCGAGGCGCTCGCGCGCGAGGCCTACCAGCGCGACTACCTGATGTTCGGATTCGGCGACTGGCGCTGATCCGCGGCGCACCGCAGCCCAGCGCGCCAAAGCAAAAGGAGCGGACCCTTCGGCCCGCTCCCCTGTTGCGTCCTGCTCATGTCCGCGCCAGCTCAGGCCGCCTGGGAGGAGCGATCCTCGGTCAGCACGGCATAGAGCGTGGAAGGATCGGGGTTCGCCCGGAGCTTGGTGCAGAGCGCCGCGTCGCGCAGCGAGCGGGAAACCAGCGCCAGCGCCTTCAGGTGCTCAACGCCCGCGTCTTCGGGGGCGAAAAGGGCGAAGACGATGTCCACCGGCTGGCGGTCCACCGCTTCGAATTCGACGGGTTTCTCCAGCAGGATGAACACGCCGTGCACCTGATCGATTCCGGGAATCCGCGCATGCGGCAGCGCCACGCCGTGGCCCACGCCGGTGGGACCGAGGCTTTCGCGCTCCATCAGAGCCTCCACGGCCGAGGCCGCGTGAATGCCATAGGCGGATTCGGCCAGCTCGGCGATGTCATGCATCAGCCGCTTCTTGCTGCTTGCCGCCGCGACGACCTTCACGGCCTGCGGTTTCAGGAGTTCAAGAAAGGTCATTGACCGCCCTTTACTGTCTGCTCGAAGGCGCCGATCCACCGGCTGTCCTGTCCTTTACGGATCGATCCAGCCGATATTGCCGTCCTCACGCCGATAAACGACGTTCACGCCATCCTTCTTCTCATTGCGAAAGACCAGCACGGGAGCTCCGGCCAGTTCCATCTGCATAACGGCTTCGCCGACAGTCAGAGAAGGGATTTTCGTCTCCATCTCCGCCACGATGATCGGCTGCAGCGTTTCGGGCTCGTCGTAGTCCTGCGAGTCCTCTTCGCGCGCGAGGATATACGAGGCCGCGTTGTGGAGTTCAACGGGCTCCAGGCGATCCTTGTGATGGTCCTTCAGCCGCCGCTTGTAGCGGCGCAGCTGCTTGTCGATCTTTTCGCCGCAGCCGTCAAAGGCGGCATAGATCTCGGTGGCCTTGTCCTTGGCCGAGGTGGTCAGCCCCGTGGAGAGGTGGACCGTGACCTCGCAGACATATTCATGCGCACTCTTGGAAAAGGTGATACTTGCATCGGTCGGGCGCCCGGAATACTTCCCGAAAACCTCGCCAAGCTCTTGTTTGACATGAGTTTGGAGCGCGTCGCCGATATCGATCTGCTTACCCGTGATCTGATAGCGCATCTTTGTTCCTTCTCTCTTTGGATCCGTATCGCATCCAGCCCGAGGGCTGCCTCAGATGTGGTGCGGATCAGGGGTGACGCAAGCCCGCTGCAGAATGGGTCCGGGGGTCCCTCTCCTCTGGGGACGCGTGTTCCGGAGCTGCAGAATAACGGTGCGTCATACCCTCATTTGAGGTCAGCATCCCCCGATTTGTCAATCATCTGTCGCATTGGGGTGAGCGCATCATAGGCGGATTCTCACGGAGAATGGCTTCAGCTGATGCGGAAATTCTCGCCAAGGTAAACACGGCGCACGTTTTCGTTCTGCACCACCTCGGCCGGGGTTCCGGACATCAGCACATGACCGTCGTGCAGGATATAGGCGCGATCGACAATCTCGAGCGTCTCGCGAACGTTATGGTCGGTGATCAGCACGCCGATGCCGCGCTTTTTCAGATCGGCAACGAGGTGGCGAATGTCACCAACGCTGATCGGGTCAACCCCGGCGAAGGGCTCGTCGAGCAGCAGGTACTTGGGATTCGCCGCAAGGCAACGGGCGATTTCTACGCGGCGTCGTTCACCACCGGACAGCGCCAGCGCGGGGGCGCGGCGCAAGTGCTCTATCGAGAAGCTGCCGAGCAGCTCCTCCAGCCGTTCGCGGCGACGGTGGCGGTCGCTCTCGGCGATATCGAGTACCGCCGCGATGTTGTCCTCGACCGAAAGGCCACGGAAGATCGACTTTTCCTGCGGCAGGTAGCCGATTCCCAGCCGCGCCCGGCGGTACATCGGCAGGAAGGTCACGTCACGGCCGTCTATGGTGACCTGCCCGCCCTCGGGGTTCACCAGTCCGGCGATCGAGTAGAAGGTGGTGGTCTTGCCGCAACCGTTCGGGCCAAGCAGGGCAACGACCTCGCCGCGGTCAAGCTTCAGGGTCACGTCGCGGATGACGGTGCGCTTGCGGTAGCTCTTGCGCAGGTGCTCGACCCGCAGGCCCTGGCTGCCTTCGGTCACCGTCAGGTTGGGGCGTGCCATCAGTTCTGCCCCTGCCCGCTGCTGCCCTGATTGATCACCGTCTGGACGCGGCCGGCCATCTGCGCCGTGCCATCCGTCAGGTTCACCACCATGCGCTCCGAGGTCAGCGCGTTGCCGCCCTGCGTCAGGAGGACGTTGCCGGTCATCACGACCGTGCCGGCATCGATGTCGTAATCGGCGCGCTCGGCCTCGGCGGCCTCTTCGCCGCTGACCAGAGTGACGCCGCCACTTGCCTCCATGCGCTGGATGCGCCCCTGGCTGCCGTTTTGGCCCTCGGCATAGACCACCAGAACACGCGGGGCCGCGAGACGCATGTCGCCCTGCCCGATGACCACGTTGCCGGTGTAGAGGGCAGTCCCGTTGCCCTGGTTCACCTCCAGCTGGTCGGCGGTCACCTCGACCGGAGCGCTGGTGTCCTGCGTCATGCCGCCGAACGTCACCTGCGTGCCCTGGGCAGCGGCAAGGCCGGCCCAGGCAATCAGGGCAATGGTCGAGGCAGCAATGCGAACCATGATGAACTCACTCATTTTTCGGATCGTATATCAGCTTCACGCCGTCGGTGAAAAGCAGATGAACGTCTTCAGCCTCACCCGAGGTGGTGATTTTCAGCCGTCCAGCGCTGAAAGTCACCGATGGACCCTCGCCACTGACCGGCGCGAGCGTTTCGGCCTCGATACGGTCAAGGGCGGTTCGCATGGTCTTTGTGACCATAACGTAACCGATCGAACTGGTGATCCGGACGCCGTTTTGCAGCAGCGCATTTTGCTGGCCCTCGTGGATTGTCGCAAGCTCGGACTCCAGCGTCATGTGGCTGCCGTCGGACATGTCCATCACGGCCGAGAAGGCGTCGGCCTCCATGTCGCCGTCACCCTCACCCGTGGGCCTGGCCCGCGCCGCTGTCATGGTGATCGCATCGCCGCGCGCGGTGGTCCCGGAGTAGTGCGGCTCCACCACAACGGCGGAATCGGGCACGCTGCCTTCGGCGAAGGGCAAATCCTGCGATGTCTGCGTCGTCCGCGACAGCAGGAAAAGCGTCGAGAGAGAGGCCAGCGCCACCAGCGGCAGCAGGATCTTCAGCCAGGCAATCAGCCGCGAATATGTATCACCACGCTGCACCATGGTCAGGCATGGGCGAAGATATCGGTGTCCGGCCAGCCGGCAAGGTCGAGCCTCGCGCGGGTCGGCAGGAAATCGAAACAGGCCTGCGCGATTTCGGCGCGGCCCTCGCGGTCCAGCATGGCGTCCAGCACGCTGCGCAGGCGATGAAGGTGAAGGACGTCCGAGGCGGCATAGTCGAGCTGCGCCGGGGTGAGGTCAGCCGCCCCCCAGTCGCTGGACTGCTGCTGCTTCGAGATGTCCACGCTCAACAACTCATGCGTGAGGTTCTTCAGCCCGTGGCGGTCGGTGTAGGTCCGTACGAGACGGCTGGCGATCTTGGTGCAATAGACCGGCTGCGCCAGCGCGCCGAAGGTCTGGTACATCGCGGCAATGTCGAAGCGGCCGAAATGGAAGAGCTTCAGCACCGCCGCATCCTCGAGCAGGCGGCACAGGTTGGGCGCCTCGGTCTGGCCCCGCGCGATCTGCACGAGATGAGCATCGCCGTCCCCGCCCGAAAGCTGCACCACGCAGAGCCGGTCGCGCTGCGGATTGAGGCCCATGGTCTCGCAGTCGATCGCCACGACGGAACCAAGGTCGAGCCCGTCCGGCAGATCTCCCTGATAAAGATGGTTCGCCATGATGGCCCCTTCGCTTGCAACTCACCTGCTGGACCGCACATAGGCCGCCGCCAGACTCCATGCAACTCTACCCGTTCGGGCAAGACCGCCACATTCGGATCAGGAACCTCGCGAAATATGACAGGAACGGCCAGCCGTAAGGCCTTTTTTGGGCGTTAACGCGGAGTGATTCGCACCTTCAGCTCGCGTAAACCTCATCACTGTAACATTTCGTGAGCCCGCTCGCTCACCTCTCGCGTGTCGCGAAAAGACCCGAGACTTCGGCAACCCGCCGACCCGAGCCGACACCCTGCCGCCCGTCTACGCGCGGCCAATTGTTTCTCGGCTCACAGGCGGGACACCGGCCCGGCGTCGGAACTCGGCCCAGATTGAAGCCGCATTTTGGACAAATGCCGAGATACCCCGGCACTCCACGCGGACACGGAACAACCGGTCAGCACCCTCCCGCGTACTGTTTCCAAACCAACCACTGAAGCCACGGCACGAACGGTACGGACTCGCCTTGGAACACCGAAAATCCTCTTACGAAGCACGGGTTAGCGGCTGCGGAAGATCATCCCATCCCTCTGGTCCAGGCACCTACCCGTTCGTCCCAAAGTTGCACTCTAAAGGTTCAGTTGACGTGAACTCGAGGCAAATGCATAACCAATCCTGTCGGCTGGAAAGCCTTATTTCCGCCACATCTCGGCGCTTGGGGGTTGGTGCTTCCACTTTTGGGAGTGTTTGTGAGTCTGCTGAAGTTCGTTCGGAACTGACACTCGGACATCGTTGGCATCCATGTATCGCATTGCACGTGGGCAATGCGCCCGGATGCTGCATGCCGAGCCGGATCCGGGCATTCGTGCCGCCTTGCATAGCTTCCGTCGATGAACCTCGGGGAGGTCGATTTGACGACGCATGCACACCAGCCGCTCACCGCGGCGGTCGAAATCGAGAAGCTGATCGATGACACGCTGTTCGGCGCTCCGCGCTCGGCGGCCTATCGCGCACTGTTCAAGCGCGTGCTCGACGTTGCAATCGTGCTGGCGCTCGCCCTGCCGGCGCTCTGCGTGGTTCTGTTCTGTGCGGCGCTCATTGCGCGGGACGGGCACTCGCCCATCTACCTCCAGAAACGCGTGGGCCGGAACGGCCGGGTGTTCCATATGTGGAAGCTGCGCTCGATGGTCCCCGACGCCGAGCAGCTTCTCGCGGCTCATCTTCGCGCGGACGATCTGGCGCGTGCGGAATGGGAATTCACGCAGAAACTGCGCAACGACCCGCGGATCACCCCCATCGGCCACGCAATCCGCAAAAGCTCGATCGACGAGTTGCCGCAGTTGTGGAACGTGCTTCGGGGCGAGATGTCGCTGGTCGGCCCGCGCCCGATGATGGTCGATCAGCGCGCGATCTACCCCGGAACCGCCTATTACGCGATGCGCCCCGGCATCACCGGCTTCTGGCAGACCTCCGTGCGCAACGAGTCGAGCTTCTCGGAGCGTGCCGGTTTCGACAGCGCCTACCTGCGCGAAATGTCCTTCGTCACCGACCTGAAGGTGATGCTGCGCACCGTGAAGGTCGTCTGGCACGGCACCGGCTGCTGAACGCCCCCGCTTTCCCTCACGGGACAGGCCCGCGCAATCGCGCGGGCCTTTTTCTTGCCCCGGCGGAGCTGAATGAAAAAGACGCGCCGGTTTCCCGGCGCGCCCCTACGTTCTCGATTCTTGCCTCGGCGATCAGCCGTTCGGCAAGATGACGATTTCGACGCGGCGGTTCTGCTGCTTGCCTTCCGCCGTCAGGTTCGACGCGATCGGCTGCGCTTCGCCGCGGCCGATGGACTGCACGCGGTAGGAGGGTACACCCTGCTGCATCAGCAGCGAGGCGACCGAGGCCGCGCGGCGCTGCGAGAGCGACTGGTTGTACTCTGCCGAGCCGTCGCTGTCGGTGTGGCCGATCACCTGAACGCTGGTGTTCGGGTATTCCAACAGGCTGCGGCCCACGGTGGCGATGTCGCCCTGCAGATCGGGGCGCAGCGAGGCGCTGTCGGTGGCGAAGAGGATGTCCTGCGGCATGGTCACGATCAGGCGGTCACCGGTGTTGGTGATGCCGACGTTGTTGCCCAGTTGCTGGCGCAGCGCCGCTTCCTGCTTGTCGAGGTTGTTGCCGATCAGGCCGCCGGCGATGGCACCGGCTGCGGCACCGGCGAGTGCGTTCTTCACCGCGTCGTCGTTGTTGCCGCCGATGGCGCGGCCTGCGACAGCGCCGCCGAGCGCGCCGATCATCACGCCATTCTTCGCCTGGCGGTTGGGATCGTTGACGTCCGTACAGGCGGTCAGCGCCATGGCTGCTGCAAGCGTCAGGAATACTGTGGTCTTTGCCCGGAACATGTAATGCCTCGTGTCATTTGCCCTGAGGGGGATGTGACCCCAGTTATAGTGCAGCGGGCGCTGTCGCCAATGGCCCGCCCCACACATTGTTGGCAAGTCTCCGCCCATGGCTGCAACATCCTGACGCAGCGCGGTTGATCAGAGCGCGAGGTCTTCGGCCTCCAACCGTGCCGCCTCCCATGCGAGGATCGCGCGTTTCACCGGCAGCCCCCAGTGATAGCCGCCAAGACCGCCGGACTTGCGCAGCGCGCGGTGGCAAGGGATCAACCAGGAGACAGGGTTGCGCCCCACAGCCGTGCCGACGGCGCGCACCGCGCGCGGGCTGCCGATCGCCTCGGCAATCTCGGAATAGCTGGTGACATGTCCCGAGGGGATGCGCATCAGCGCCTCCCAGACCTTGATCTGGAAGGGCGCGCCGATCAGGTAGACCGGCACCTCGCCCTGGCGCTGAACTCCGAAGGCGGTCAGCACCCAGGGCCTCAGGACCATCGGATCCTCGACGAACTGCGCGTTGGGCCAGCGCGAGAGCAGATCGCGAAAGGTCTCCTCCTCGCCCGCTTCGGCGGCAAAGCCCATACCGCAGATGCCCTTGTCGGTGCCCATGACCAGCGCCGGGCCGAAGGGGCTCTCGAACCAACCCCAGAAGATCGTCAGACCCTGCCCGCCCCGCGCGAACTCGCCGGGGCTCATCGCCTCCCAGCGCAGAAAGAGGTCATGCAGCCGCCCGCCTCCCGACAGTCCCGCCGCATGCGCCGTCTCCAGCGTCGAGAACCGCTCGTTGAGCAACGCCTTGGCATGGCCAAGCGCGAGATACTGCTGGAACCGCTTCGGCGAGACCCCGGCCCAGCGGGAGAACAGCCGCTGGAAATGCGCCGGGCTCATGTCCATCTGCTCTGCCAGCCGCTCAAGGGTCATCTGCGGACCGCCGGCGTCGATCAGCTCGATCGCGCGGCGCATGACCTGAAAGTGGTACCCCTGCTGTGCAAGTTCGCCCATCGCGACCTCCTGTGTCTCTGTCCCTGAAATAGCGCCAAACCCGTGCCCGGCGCGACCCGGATGTTGCGCAAGCGGCGCAGGCAGCCCATGCGTATTTATCAAAGAGAAGAAGCCAGACTTGCGGCAGAAGGCCCAGCGTTGCATAGGTCTTATCCATGGCCAAGCAGCTCGACTATCACACGATCCGCGAGATCTTCACCCGCTTTCACGCCTCCGAGCCGGAGCCGAAAGGCGAGCTCGACCACGTCAATGCCTACACGCTGGTGGTGGCGGTGGCGCTCTCGGCGCAGGCAACCGACATCGGGGTGAATCGTGCGACGCACGAACTGTTCAAGATCGCCGACACGCCCCAGAAGATGCTCGCCCTTGGCGAGGAGGCGCTGATCGAGCACATCAAGACCATTGGCCTCTACCGCAACAAGGCCAAGAACGTCATGAAGCTGTCGCAGATCCTCGTCGAGGAGTACGGCGGCGAGGTGCCCTGCTCGCGCGCGGCACTGGAGAGCTTGCCGGGCGTCGGGCGCAAGACCGCCAACGTCGTGCTGAACATGTGGTGGCACTACCCGGCGCAGGCGGTCGACACGCATATCTTCCGCTTCGGCAACCGCTCGGGCGTCTGCCCCGGCAAGGACGTGGTCGCCGTCGAGCGCGCCATCGAAGACAATATCCCCGTGGATTTCCAGCAGCATGCGCATCACTGGATGATCCTGCACGGGCGCTACACCTGCGTCGCGCGCAAGCCCAAATGCGGGGCTTGCCTGATCCGTGACCTCTGCCAGTTCGAGGAAAAGACCCTATGAAGAAGTACCAGGTTGTCGGCATCGGCAACGCCATCGTCGACGTGCTGACCCGGGCGGATGACTCCTTTCTCGAGCACATGGGCATCACCAAGGGCATCATGCAACTGATCGAACGCGAGCGCGCCGAACTGCTCTACGGTGCCATGGAAGGCCGCGTGCAGGCGCCCGGCGGTTCTGTCGCCAACACGCTGGCGGGTCTTGGCAACCTCGGGTTGCGCACCGCCTTCATCGGCCGGGTCCATGACGACGCGCTGGGGCGCTTCTACGCCGAGGCGATGGAGAAGGACGGAACCGCCTTCGTCAATCCGCCGGTGCCGGGCGGCGAGCTGCCCACATCGCGCTCGATGATCTTCGTCTCGCCCGACGGTGAGCGGTCGATGAACACCTATCTCGGCATCTCCGCCGAGCTCGGGCCGGATGATGTCGATGAAGACGTGGCCGCGAACGCTGAGATCGTCTTCCTCGAGGGCTATCTCTTCGACAAGGACAAGGGCAAGGACGCCTTCATCCGGCTCGCCCGCGCCTGCCGTGCGGCAGGTGGCAAGGCCGGGATCGCCATCTCCGACCCGTTCTGCGTGGAGCGCCACCGCGAGGACTTCCTGCAGCTGATCGAGCACGAGATGGACTACGTGATCGGCAACGAAGCCGAGATCCGCTCGCTCTATCAGGACAACTCGCTGGAAGCCGACCTCGACCGGGTCGCGGCGATCTGCCCCTTGGTGATCTGCACCCGCTCGGGAGATGGGGTGACCATCCTCAAGGATGGCGTGCGCACCGACGTGCCAGTGACCAAGATCGTGCCGGTGGACGCCACCGGCGCCGGTGACCAGTTCGCGGCGGGCTTCCTCTACGGGCTGGCGACCGGCACCGACATGGCGACCGCGGGCCGCATGGGCACCGTGGCGGCGACCGAGGTGATCACCCACATGGGCCCGCGCCCCGAGGCCAGCCTGCCCGAGCTCTTCCGCGCGGCGGGCCTCATCTGAGGCGCCCGGCCCCAGGCAACTGACCCGGAAACAAGAAACGGCGTCCCCGCGGGGACGCCGTTCCACTTTGCGCCGAAGGGCGAGGCTCAGTGCGCCTCGGCCCAGTTCTTGCCCTGCCCCGCGTCGACCACCAGCGGAACGTCCAGTTTCACCACCGGCTCGGCCGCGCCTTCCATGATCTCGCGCGCCGTGGCGATGAGCTTGTCGACACCCTCCTCCGCGACCTCGAAGATCAGTTCGTCGTGCACCTGCAGCAGCATCTTGGCGGGCTGCCCCGCAATCGCGGCGGGCATGCGGATCATCGCCCGGCGGATGATGTCCGCCGCCGTGCCCTGGATCGGTGCGTTGATCGCCGCGCGACGCGCAAAACCTGCGTGCGGACCCTTGGCGTTGATCTCCGGCGTGTGGATGACCCGACCGAACAGCGTCTCGACGCGGTCGTGCTCCTTGGCGAAGGCGATGGTGTCGTCCATGTAGGTCTTGATGCCCGGGAACCGCTCGAAATAGCGGTCGATGAAGGCCTGCGCCTCGCCGCGCGGGATGCGCAGGTTGCGGGCAAGGCCGAAGCCCGAGATGCCGTAGATCACGCCGAAGTTGATCGCCTTGGCACGGCGGCGGATGTCCGAAGTCATCTCCTCCATCGGCACGCCGAACATTTCCGAGGCGGTCATCGCGTGGATATCATGCCCGTCGCGGAAAGCCTGCTTCAGCGCGTCGATCCCGGCCATATGCGCGAGGATCCGCAGCTCGATCTGGCTGTAGTCGAGCGAGACGATGACCTTGCCTTCCGGCGCGACAAATGCCTCGCGGATGCGCCGCCCCTCTTCCGAGCGCACCGGGATGTTCTGCAGGTTGGGCTCGGTCGAGGCAAGGCGCCCGGTGTTGGCTCCGGCGATGGAGTAGGAGGTGTGCACCCGCCCGGTCTCGGGGTTGATGTGCTCCTGCAACGCGTCGGTGTAGGTCGACTTCAGCTTCTGCAGCTGGCGGTAGTCAAGAACGCGCGCCGCGAAGTCATGCTCGGTGGCCAGGTCTTCCAGCACCTCGGCAGGCGTGGACCAGGCGCCGGTCTTGGTCTTCTTGCCGCCCTCGAGCCCCATCTCGGCAAAGAGGATCTCGCCGACCTGTGCCGGTGAGTTGACGTTGAACGGGTGGCCCGCCAGCTCGTGCAGCTCGGCCTCGAGCCCGGCCATTTTCTGGGCAAAGGCGGTCGACATGCGCGACAGCGTATTGCGGTCGACCTGCACGCCGGCCAGCTCCATCTCGGCCAGCACCGGCACCAGCGGGCGCTCGGTGCCCTCGTAGACGCGGGTGACCCTCGACAGGTGCAGCCGCGGCTTGAGCAGCTTCCACAGGCGCAGGGTGATGTCGGCATCCTCGGCGGCGTATTTCACCGCCTCCTCGATCGGCACCCGGTCGAAGGTGATCATCTTCTTGCCCGAGCCGAGCAGGTCCTTGATCGGGATCGGCACGTGGCCGAGGTAGCGCTCGGACAATGCGTCCATGCCGTGATTGTGCAGACCGGCGTGAAGCGCGTAGGAGATCAGCATGGTGTCGTCGATCGGCGCGACGCCGATGCCGTAGCGCGAGAGCACCTTGGCATCGTACTTCATGTTCTGGCCGATCTTCATCACCGCCGGGTCTTCCAGCAGCGGCTTGAGGATATCCAGCGCCTCCTGCATCGGAATCTGCCCCTCTGCCAAGTCATCCGAGCCGAAAAGGTCCGCCTCGCCGCCCGCCGCGCGATGCGCCAGCGGGATGTAGCAGGCCTGCCCCGGCTCGACGGCCAGCGAGACGCCGACCAGCTCGCAGGTCATCTCGTTGAGGCCCGTGGTCTCGGTGTCCACCGCCACCCAGCCGCGCTGCCGAGCCTGCGCGATCCACGGTGCGAGATCGCCGGCGCTCTTCACCCAGGTATAGGCGGCGGGGTCGATGGGCGGCATCTCCGGCGCCTCCGCGGCGGCGGCACCGGGGGTCGCGGCCGCCGCGGCCGCCGGGGCCTTCGCCTCGGTGATCACCGGCGCCTCGGCCCCGAGCGCATTGGCAATGCGCTTGGTGAGGGTCGAGAACTCCATCTCGGCGAGGAAGGCGAGCAGCTTCTCGGGATCGGGCTCCTTCACCTCGAGATCGTCGAGGGTGAAATCGAGCGGCGTGTTGCAGTCGAGCTGCACCAGCTTCTTCGACAGCTCGATCTGGTCGCGCTTCTCGATCAGGGTCTCGCGGCGCTTGGGCTGCTTGATCTCCCCGGCGCGGTCGAGCAGCTCCTCGAGCGAGCCGAACTCGTTGATCAGCAGCGCCGCGGTCTTGATGCCGATCCCCGGCGCGCCCGGCACGTTGTCGACCGAATCCCCGGCCAGCGCCTGGACGTCAACCACCCGCTCGGGGAAGACGCCGAACTTCTCGAACACCCCGTCGCGGTCGATGCGGCGGTTCTTCATCGCATCCAGCATCTCGACGCCGTCGCCGACCAGCTGCATCAGGTCCTTGTCCGAGGAGATGATGGTGACACGCCCGCCCGCCTCGCGCGCCTGGCAGGCGAGCGTGGCGATGATGTCGTCGGCCTCGAAACCCTCGAGTTCCTTGCAGGCGATGTTGAAGGCCAGCGTCGCGGTCCGGGTCAACGGGATCTGCGGGCGCAGATCCTCGGGCATTGCCTCGCGGTTGGCCTTGTAGAGATCGTACATGTCGTTGCGGAACGTGTGGCTGCCCTTGTCAAAGATCACCGCCACATGCGTCGGCGCATCGGGGCCGGAGCTGTCCTCGACGTACTTCTGCAGCATGTTGCAGAAGCCGCTGACCGCGCCGATCGGCAGCCCGTCCGACTTGCGGGTCAGCGGTGGCAGCGCGTGGTAGGCGCGGAAGATGAAGGCCGATCCGTCGATCAGATGCAGGTGGCAGCCCTTGCCGAACTGGGTCATGGTGGCGTCTCCTTGGCCTTCGCGGGTTTGCCAACGGTTTGCCACGGGCGCGCGCAGGGTGCCAGAGGGGATCACGAGGCAGGGGCGGATCCGGAGCGCGGCGCCTGCCTTTCTTCTAGGTCAAAATATCCCCGCCGGAGGCAGGCCGGACGGCCCGGACGGCGTGGCGCCGGGGCAGGCGCACCTCAGCCGCTGCCGATCAGCACGCCCGCCGCCAGCACCAGCGCGCCGCCGAGCACCACCTGCAGCGCGGCGCGCACGAAAGGTGTTTCCATGTAGCGCTTCTGGATCCAGGCGATGGCCCAGAGCTCGAAGAAAACCACCACCCAGGCGATGATCGTCGCGGTCCAGAAATGCGGGATGAGATAGGGCAGCGCATGGCCGAGGCCGCCGAGTGCCGTCATCACGCCCGAGGCCAGGCCGCGCTTCAGCGGCGAGCCGCGGCCAGAGAGCTCGCCGTCGTCCGAGGCTGCCTCGGTGAAGCCCATCGAGATGCCCGCCCCGACCGAGGCGGCCAGCCCGACGAGGAAGGTGGTCCAGGTGTCCTGCGTGGCGAAGGCGGTGGCGAAGATCGGCGCCAGGGTCGAAACCGAGCCGTCCATCAGCCCTGCCAGTCCCGGCTGCACCCAGGTGAGCACGAACTGGCGGTGCGCCATGCGGTCCTCGGTCTCGCGCGCGGTGCCATCAAGGTGCTTCTCAACCAGCTCGCCTGCGCGTTCCTCGTGCCCGGCCTCGGCGGCGGCGAGATCGCCCAGCAGCTTGCGCGTGGCGGCGTCGCTGCTGCGCTTGGCGGCCTCGAGGTAGAAGCGCTCGGCCTCACGCTCCATCCCTTCTGCCTCCTCGCGGATGCGCTCGAGCGGCAGGTTCTGCACCAGCCAGACCGGGCGGCGCGCGTAGAAGCCGGCGACGTGCTCGCGGCGGATCAGCGGAATCACCTCTCCGAAGCGCATCCGGTGCAGGTTGATCAGCGCCCGGCGGTGGCCGTCCTCCTCCTCGGCCATGCCGTCGAAGATCGCGGCGGTGTCGGGGTATTCGGGACGCAACCGCTCGGCATAGGAGCGATAGATCCGCGCGTCGTCCTCCTCGGAGGAGATCGCCAGCGCGAGCACCTCCTGCTCGCTCAGGTCGCGGAAATGACGCCGCTGGGTGAAGAATCGCATGGGGAGCTCCGGCCTGCAACCAATTTAGAATGATTCCAATCTAAAGCGCTTCGCGGCAGGTGCAAGGTGTCAGAATGTCCTTGGGCCCCGGCATGTTGCTTGCCTGAACTGAACCGAGCGGTTTAAGATTGTCCGGACAAAGGAGCTGCCTGATGGGGACCGAAACGGTTGGCGTGCGCCGCGGGCGCAAGTTCGAACAGGTGCTGGAGGGCGCGCGCAGCATCTTCCTGCGGGATGGCTTCGAAGGGGCCAACGTCGATGACATCGCCCGCGCCGCAGGGGTGTCGAAGGCGACACTCTACAGCTATTTTCCCGACAAGCGTCTGCTGTTCATGGAAATGGCCAGCCGGCAATGCGCCTTGCAGGCCGACGAGGCGATGCTGACCATCGATCCCAGCCGCCCGCCCGCAGAGGTGTTGCCGCTGGTGGCGCGCAGCTTCCTGAGATTCGTGCTTTCGGAGATGGGGCAGCGGATCTTTCGCATCTGCATCGCCGAGGCCGACCGTTTCCCCGACCTCGGCCGACAGTTCTACCAGAGCGGGCCGATGACCATGCACAGCAAGCTGGTGACCTACCTCGCCACCGCTGGCGAACGGGGCGAGCTTGCCATCGACGATCTGGAGCTGGCTGCCGACCAGTTCACCGAACTGTGCAAGGCGAGCCTCTGGACGCGTTGCGTCTTCGGGGTGGCCGAGGCACCGGGCGAGGCCGAGATCGCGCGCACCGTCGACGGTGCGGTGGCCACCTTCCTCGCCCGTTACGGCAGCTGATCCGGGATCAGTCCAGCCGCCGCACCAGCATCTGGTTGCCGGGACCGCGCTTGGTCTCAAACACCTTGAGCTCGTCCACCAGCTCCGACAGCTTGCGCTTGCCAAAGCTGCGCGTGTCGAAATCCGGGTTGGCCGCAGTGATGAACTGGCCGAGCTGACCAAGGGTATACCAGTCGTCTTCCTGCTCGATCGCGTCCATCGCGGTAAAGATGAGGTTGCGCGCGTCTTCCAGCCGCCCGGTCGGGGCCGGCTTGACGCCCGCCGCCTTCTCCGGGGCGCCATCGAGGTTCTCCAGGAAGATGAAACGTTTGCAGGCCTTGCGGAAGGCATCGGGTGTCTTCTGCATGCCCATGCCGAAGACATCGAGTCCCTGCTCGCGAATACGGCTGGCGAGGCGGGTGAAATCGCTGTCCGAGCTGACCAGCACGAAGCCGTCGAACCGGCCCGAGTGCATGAGATCCATGGCATCGATCACCAGTGCGATGTCGCTGGCATTCTTGCCCACCGTGTTCGCCGGCTGGTGGTGCGGCACCAGGCCGAACTCGGCGGCGATTTTCGACCATCCCGCCATCTGCTGGCTGGAGAAGTCGCCGTAGCAGCGGCGCACGCTGGCCTCGCCGAGGCTGGCCAGCTCGTCGAAGATCGCCTTGGCGTATTTCGGCGAGGTGTTGTCGGCGTCGATCAGGACCGCCAGCAGGCGGGTGTCGTCTCGCATGGGATACTCCTCTGCGGGCTCAGCTGCCCGCGAATGTCTTGTACAGGACCAGCGCGTCCACGTCGCCCTGCTCGGGGTGATGGAAGGCGCCGGGAAGGCGGCCGACGATCTCGAAGCCAGCGCGAAGCCAGGTGTCGACGGCGCGGGTGTTGGTCGAGACCACGAAGTTGAACTGCATGGCGCGAAACCCCAGCGTCGGCGCGATCTCGAGCGAATGGGCCAGCATCCGCCGCGCCACGCCGCGCCCGCGCGCCTCGGCCGCGGTCACGTAACCGCAGTTGCAGACGTGCGAGCCACCGCCCTTCTGGTTGCGCACGATGTAATAGGTGCCCAGCAGGCGCCCGCCGTCGCTCACGACGAAGACATGGCGCTCGGGGCCGGTCCAATAGGCAATCGCCGCCTCGCGCGAGATGTCCGGATCGATGGCATAGGTATCCCCGGCGCGGAACACCGGCTCGAGCATCTGCCAAAGCGGCTCGGCGTCGTCCGGGGTGTATCCCCGCAGTTCAAGCGTCTGGCTCATCAGCCTTGTCCTTCGGTCTCGATGTGGATGATCTCGCCGCAATGCTTGCAGTGGATCGCGTCGGCGTCGTGCAGGCGAAGCCCGCAGGTCTCGCAGGTCTTCTTCACCTTGGGGGGGCGGAACAGCACCTGCGCCAGTCGCAGGAAGAGGGTGACGCCGCAGATCATCACGATGACCGAGATGACCCGCCCCCAGGAACCCTCGAGCGTGATGTCGCCGTAGCCGGTGGTGGTCAACGTCGTGACGGTGAAATAGAGCGCGTCGGCGTAATTGTTGATGTCATCATTGGTGCGGTACTGCAGCGCGTAGACGAGGCCGGTCATCACGAAGAGGAAGACCGTCAGGTTGACGATCGCGATCAGCACGTCCTCGTTCTCGCGGAAGACCCTGAAGTCCTCGCGCAGCCGCTTGCTGAGCTGGTAGGTGTGCAGCAGCCGCAGCGTTCGCAGCACCCGCAGGAAGCCCAGCCCCTCCCCCGCCAGCGGCGCGAGGAAGGAGACCATCGACACGAGGTCCGCGAGGGTCGCGGGGCTCAGCAGGAAGCCGCCCTTCTTCGGCGCGATCCACAGCCGCGCGAGGAAATCCGCAAGGATCACCAGGCCGAACGCCACGTCGATGATCTCGACCACCCGCCCGTGCTCGGTGAAGGAGGTCGCGATCACGAACAGAACGGTGAAGATGTCGAAGCCGAGCAGCAAGTAGCGGAAGCGGTGCGATGTGTCGCTGTCGCCCTCGTAGAGTTCCCTCAGCTTGTCGCGCAGGCCCATGTCCGCCGTCCCCGTTCCGGAATACCGAAGCTATAGGGTGGTGCGGGACTCCCGGCAAGCCAAGCGCCTGCCGGAAGAATTTTCATGCCGGTCGATGCCGGGGGCCGATCAGAACTCGACCACCGCGCGGATCGACTTGCCCTCGTGCATCAGATCGAAGCCGTGGTTGATCTCTTCCAGCTTCAGCTTGTGGGTGATCATCGGGTCGATCTCGATCTTGCCGTCCATGTACCAGTCAACGAACTTCGGCACGTCGGTCCGGCCC
>NZ_JADFFK010000050.1 GCF_015223355.1 Salipiger mangrovisoli
TCTACGGACCGGGCGGACATAGGGAAGGGGCCGCCCATCGGGCGGCCCCTTTTCCTTGCCGCGGCCCCGCATGGCGCTCCTGCGCCGGTCCCGCCGCGGCGCCCGCGAAATTGCCGCAGGCAGCACGTGGTCGAGGGCTTGTCAAACAGGGCTCCCGGCCGTATACGCGCGCAACGACCTACGGGTCGTGAAGGGCGGGGTGATTCCCCGCCTTTTAGGTTCGATGAGGGTGCGGCGATGCGCGTCCATCCTCCTCTCAACCTCAACGCCAAAATAGGACTGTTCGATGAACCAGAACATCCGTATCCGGCTCAAGGCGTTCGACTACCGCGTCCTCGATGCATCGACGCAGGAAATCGTGAACACCGCCAAGCGCACCGGCGCTACCGTTCGCGGCCCGATCCCGCTGCCGAACAAGATTGAGAAATTCACCGTTCTGCGTGGCCCGCACGTGAACAAGAAATCCCGCGATCAGTTCGAGATCCGCACGCACAAGCGTCTGCTCGACATCGTCGATCCGACCCCGCAGACCGTGGACGCGCTGATGAAGCTCGACCTGGCGGCCGGCGTGGACGTCGAGATCAAGGTGTAAGGGGGCAGATGATGTTGCGCTCTGGAGTTATCGCAAAGAAAGTCGGCATGACCCGGCTTTTCATGGAAGACGGCAAGCAGATCCCTGTGACCGTCCTCCAACTCGAAGGTTGCCAGGTCGTCGCCCAGCGGACCGCTGAAAAGGACGGCTACAGCGCCGTTCAGCTCGGCGCCGGTGCGGCCAAGGCCAAGAACGTCTCGAAAGCCATGCGCGGCCACTTCGCCGCTGCCAAGGTCGAGCCGAAGCGGAAGATCGCGGAATTCCGCGTCGACGCAGAGAACCTCATCGCCGTCGGCGAAGAGATCTCGGCAGAGCACTACTTCGAAGGTCAGTATGTCGACGTTGCCGGCACGACCATCGGTAAAGGCTTTGCCGGTGCCATGAAGCGCCACAACTTCGGCGGTCTTCGTGCATCGCACGGCGTGTCGATCTCGCACCGTTCGCACGGTTCGACGGGTCAGTGTCAGGATCCGGGCAAGGTCTTCAAAGGCAAGAAAATGGCCGGCCACATGGGTGCCGTCCGTGTCACCACGCAGAACCTGCAGGTCGTGAAGACCGATGCCGATCGCGGCATCATCATGATCAAGGGCGCGGTGCCGGGCTCCAAAGGCGGCTGGGTGACCATCAAGGACGCCGTGAAGAAGCCGTTCCCCGAGAACGCTGCTCTGCCGGCCGGCCTGAAATCCGCTGCAGCTCCTGCTGAAGCCGCAGCCGAAGAGAAGGAAGGCGACGAATGAAACTCGACGTGATCAAACTCGACGGCGGTGCCGCGGGCGAAGTCGAGCTGACGGACGCGATCTTTGATCTCGAGCCGCGCGCCGACATTCTGCACCGTGTGGTTCGCTGGCAGCGTAACAAGGCCCAGGCCGGTACGCACAAGGTCAAGACCCGCTCGGAAGTGAGCTACTCGACCAAGAAGATCTATCGCCAGAAGGGCACCGGCGGCGCACGCCACGGCTCCCGCAAGGCGCCGATCTTCCGCAAGGGTGGTATCTACAAGGGTCCGACCCCGCGCAGCCACGCGCATGACCTGCCCAAGAAGGTCCGTGCTCTCGGCCTCAAGCTGGCCCTCTCGGCGAAAGCCAAGACCGGCTCGCTCGTGATCATCGAGAACGCAGAGACCGACGGCAAGACCAAGACGCTGGCGGCACAGGTGAAGAGCCTGGGCTGGAAGCGCGCTCTGGTGATCGACGGTGCCGCAGTGAACGAGGGCTTTGCCCGCGCCGCCGCGAACATCGAAGGTCTGGACGTGCTGCCCTCCGTCGGCGCCAACGTGTATGACATCCTCAAGCGTGACACCCTGGTGATCACCAAGGCGGGTGTCGAAGCTCTGGAGGCTCGACTGAAATGACCGCTAAGGCACAACACTACGACGTGATCCGCAAGCCGATCATCACCGAGAAAACCACCATGGTCGGCGAGAACGGCGTCGTGGTCTTCGAAGTGGCGATCGACTCGACCAAACCCCAGGTCAAGGAGGCCGTCGAGGCGCTCTTCGGCGTGAAGGTGAAGGCGGTCAACACCACCATCACCAAGGGCAAGGTGAAGCGTTTCCGCGGCCAGATCGGCAAGCGGAACGACGTCAAGAAGGCCTATGTGACCCTCGAAGAGGGCAACACGATCGACGTGACCACCGGTCTCTGATCGTCGCCTTCGACAAGTTCGGGAAAGCCCTCGCATCCGCGGGGGCTTTTCCTTTTGCCGGGCAGGGCAGGGGGACCCCCTTGTCGGAAACCCTCGCCAAATAAGGGCCCCAAGGCCGATTGCGACCCCGGATGCGCTTGACGTCATCCGACTCTTTGACTAGAGCAGGCCATCCGCAGCAGCCCCGGATTCGTCCGGGGCTTCGCGTTTTGTCGCCGGGCTTGTCCGGTGGCGCAGAGCCGGGGACCTTCGGGGCCCTATGACACGGCCACCTTCGGGGGGCTAAACTCCGGCAGGCCCGACACGCGGGCGCTGTCGCATTACAACGGAAGACAGAAAGCATGGCACTTAAGTCGTACAAGCCGACGACGCCGGGCCAGCGCGGGCTGGTGCTGATCGACCGTTCGGAGCTGTATAAAGGACGCCCCGTCAAAGCCCTCACCGAGGGTCTGACGAAATCGGGCGGCCGGAACAACACCGGACGGATCACCGCACGCCGCCGCGGCGGTGGCGCGAAGCGTCTCTATCGCATCGTGGACTTCAAGCGGAACAAGTTCGACGTGTCGGCCACCGTGGCCCGCATCGAATACGACCCGAACCGGACCGCATTCATCGCCCTCGTCCAGTATGACGACGGCGAGCAGGCCTACATCCTCGCGCCCCAGCGTCTCGCCATCGGCGACCGCGTGATCGCGTCGGCCAAGGCGGACATCAAGCCCGGTAACGCGATGCCCTTCTCGGGCATGCCGATCGGTACGATCGTCCACAACATCGAGCTGAAGCCCGGCAAGGGCGGCCAGATCGCACGCGCCGCGGGCACCTATGCCCAGTTCGTCGGCCGTGACGGTGGCTACGCTCAGATCCGCCTCTCCTCGGGCGAGCTGCGCATGGTTCGTCAGGAATGCATGGCCACCATCGGTGCCGTGTCGAACCCTGACAACTCGAACCAGAACCTCGGTAAAGCCGGTCGTAACCGCCACTATGGCAAGCGTCCGTCGGTCCGCGGCGTCGTTATGAACCCGATCGACCACCCGCACGGTGGTGGTGAGGGTCGTACCTCGGGTGGTCGTCACCCGGTGACCCCGTGGGGCAAGCCGACCAAGGGCAAGCGCACCCGCAACACCAACAAGGCGTCGCAGAAGCTGATCATCCGCTCGCGCCACGCTAAGAAGAAGGGGCGGTAATCCATGACGCGCTCTGTTTGGAAAGGCCCGTTCGTCGACGCCTACGTCCTGAAAAAGGCCGAGAAGGTTCGCGAATCTGGCAAGAACGAAGTCATCAAAATCTGGTCGCGCCGCTCGACGATCCTGCCCCAGTTCGTGGGTCTGACGTTCGCGGTCTACAACGGCCAGAAGCATGTTCCCGTCAATGTCACCGAAGACATGATCGGTCAGAAGTTCGGTGAGTACTCGCCGACCCGGACCTATTATGGCCACGCGGCTGACAAAAAAGCCAAGAGGAAGTAAGCCATGGGCAAGGATAAGAATCCCCGCCGCGTGGCGGACAACGAGGCGATGGCAAAGCTGCGCATGCTGCGCACTTCGCCCCAGAAGCTGAACCTGGTGGCCGCGCTGATCCGTGGCAAGAAGGTCGAGCGGGCCCTGACGGACCTGACCTTCTCGAAAAAGCGGATCGCAGTGGACGTGAAGAAATGCCTTCAGTCCGCAATCGCGAACGCCGAGAACAACCACGGGCTGGACGTTGACGAGCTGATCGTCGCGGAAGCCTTCGTGGGCAAGAACCTTGTGATGAAGCGCGGTCGTCCGCGTGCACGTGGTCGCTTCGGCCGCATCAACAAGCCGTTCTCGGAACTCACGATCAAGGTGCGTCAGGTCGAGGAGCAAGCCTAATGGGTAACAAGACCAATCCGATCGGCATGCGCCTCCAGGTCAACCGCACCTGGGACAGCCGCTGGTACGCCGACACCAAGGACTACGGTGATCTGCTTCTGGAAGACCTCGCGATCCGCGATTTCATCCACGAAGAGTGCAAGCAGGCCGGCGTCGCACGTGTGATCATCGAGCGTCCGCACAAGAAGTGCCGCGTCACGATCCACACCGCACGCCCCGGCGTCATCATCGGCAAGAAAGGCGCGGACATCGAAGTCCTGCGCAAGAAAATTGCCAAGATGACCGACAGCGAGCTGCACCTCAACATCGTTGAAGTGCGCAAGCCCGAGCTCGACGCCCGCCTCGTGGGTGAGAGCATCGCGCAGCAGCTCGAGCGCCGTGTGTCCTTCCGTCGTGCCATGAAGCGTGCCGTGCAGAACGCCATGCGCATGGGCGCCCTGGGCATCCGCGTGAACGTCGCTGGCCGTCTCGGTGGTGCCGAGATTGCTCGTACCGAGTGGTATCGCGAAGGTCGTGTGCCCCTGCACACCCTGCGCGCCGACATCGATTACTCGCACGTTGAAGCAACGACCCCCTATGGTATCATCGGGATCAAGGTCTGGATCTTCAAAGGCGAGATCATGGAGCATGACCCCGCAGCCCGCGACCGTAAGTCGGCGGAACTGCAGGACGGTCCGGCTCCGCGCGGCGCCATGGGCGGCCGTCGCTGAGGAGGTTTGAGAAATGCTTCAACCGAAACGCACTAAATTCCGGAAGATGTTCAAGGGCCGCATCAAAGGTGAGGCCAAGGGCGGTTCCGACCTGAACTTCGGCCACTTTGGCCTGAAGGCTCTTCAGCCCGAGCGTGTGACGGCTCGTCAGATCGAAGCGGCTCGCCGCGCGATGACCCGCCACATGAAACGTCAGGGCCGGGTCTGGATCCGTATCTTCCCGGACACCCCCGTGACCTCCAAACCCACCGAAGTTCGTATGGGTAAGGGTAAAGGTTCCGTGGATTACTGGGCTTGCAAAGTGAAGCCGGGCCGCGTGATGTTCGAGATCGACGGTGTTCCCGAGGACGTCGCCCGCGAGGCGCTGCGTCTGGCGGCGATGAAACTGCCGATCAAGTCGCGCGTCGTGGTTCGCGAGGACTGGTAATCCCTTCGGGATGACCGCATGACACAAACCCCCGCCGAGCGATCGGCGGGGGTTTTCCGTTCCACCCCGCGGGGCAGGGGAGACCCGCCGCCGCAACCTCATCAGGACAGTGCCATGGCCCAGATCCGCTCTCTCTTCGCCACCCGCCTCTACCGCGCACAGCTCTCCGAGTTCGGTCCCGCGATCGACGCCGACGAGCTCGAGGGCTCCTGCTATTCCATCGCCGAGGATGACGAGGCAGGGCAGGAATGGTGCGAGGCCAACGACTACCCCGGCTACACCTCCTACGCCTCGCTGACCGATCTGCCGTGGCGCTTCCCGATCTTTGGCGATCTGGTGAAATCTCTCGACGCCCATGTCGCGGCCTTCGCCGAGGACCTGGAGCTCGAGCTGGGCGACAAGAAGCTGGTGCTCGAGGATCTCTGGATCAACATTCTCCCCGAGGGCGGCACGCACAGCTCGCACATTCACCCGCATTCGGTGATCTCGGGCACGACCTATGTCTCGATGCCCGAGGGTGCCAGCGCGCTGAAGCTCGAGGATCCGCGCCTGCCGATGATGATGGCCGCCCCCACGCGCCGGAAGACCTGCCGCGAGGAGCTGAAGGCCTTCGTCTACGAGAAGCCTGCCGTGGCCGACGTGCTGCTCTGGGAGAGCTGGCTGCGCCACGAGGTGCCGATGAACATGTCCGAGGACGAGCGCATCTCGGTCAGCTTCAACTACAAGTGGGAGTGATCCCGCAACTTTCCGCAAGGGCAGGGGGCGGCGCGTCCGGCCCCCGCCAGGGACAAGCCCGGCATGCGCGATGGGCCTTGTTTTACAGGGTTGTCACGGTCGAGATTCTGGCCTATATCGCGCGCTCATCCACCTCCACCGGGAATCAGGGTGACCCGTAACACGACGGGGCTCTCCGGTGATGTTGACACAAAGGAGCGACCTTATGGACGCCAAAGAACTTGCGAACAAGACCCCGGACCAGCTCCGGGACGAGCTCGTCGCGCTGAAAAAGGAAGCGTTCAACCTGCGCTTCCAGAAAGCGACCGGCGCACTCGAGAACACCGCACGCATTCGCCAGGTGCGTCGCGACGTTGCCCGCGTCAACACCGTGCTGAACCAAAAAGCCGCCGGCGCGGCCGCAACCGAGTAAGGGAGGCTAACCTATGCCCAAGCGTATCCTGCAAGGCACCGTGACCTCCACGGCAAACGCACAGACCGTCACCGTTTCGGTCGAGCGTCGCTTCAAGCACCCGGTCATGCAAAAGACCATCCGTAAGTCCAAGAAGTACCGGGCTCACGACGAAGCTGAGAAATTCGCTGTTGGCGATACGGTCCGCATCATCGAATGCGCGCCGAAGTCCAAGACGAAGCGCTGGGAAGTCATCGCAGAGTAAACGTCCAAGCCCCGGTCGCCTGACCGGGGTCCAGGCGTTTTCCTGCGGTGGTGCCCAGCATCATCGAAACCCTGGGGGGTAGACCTAGAACAACCCCCAAAGGTCGGGAGAAACCAAATGATCCAGATGCAGACCAATCTGGATGTTGCTGACAATTCCGGTGCCCGGAAAGTTCAGTGCATCAAGGTCCTCGGCGGCTCGCATCGCCGCTACGCATCGGTCGGCGACATCATCGTCGTCTCGGTGAAAGAGGCCATTCCGCGCGGCCGCGTGAAGAAAGGTGACGTCCGCAAGGCCGTCGTCGTGCGCACCGCCAAGGAAGTTCGTCGTGAAGATGGCACGTCGATCCGCTTCGACCGCAACGCGGCCGTCATCCTGAACAACGCGGGCGAGCCGGTCGGCACCCGTATTTTCGGGCCGGTGGTTCGCGAGCTGCGCGCGAAGAACTTCATGAAGATCATCTCGCTCGCCCCGGAGGTGCTGTAATGGCTGCTAAACTCCGCAAAGGTGACAAGGTCGTCGTTCTGTCCGGCAAGGACAAGGGCAAGACCGGCACCATCGAGTCCGTCGATCCGAAAGCTGGCAAGGCTGTTGTCGGCGGCGTGAACATGGCCGTCCGTCACACCCGTCAGAGCCAGACCTCGCAGGGTGGCCGCATGCCGAAAGCCATGCCGCTCGACCTGTCGAACCTGGCGATCGTCGATGCCAACGGCAAGGCAACCCGCGTCGGCTTCCGCATGGAAGGTGACAAGAAGGTCCGCTTCGCCAAGACCACGGGGGACGTGATCGATGCTTGATACCGCGACCTACACGCCGCGTCTTAAGACGCAGTTCCGCGAGTCGATCAAAGCCGCTCTCATCGAAGAGTTCGGCTACAAGAACGCGATGCAGGTTCCTGCACTCGACAAGATCGTTCTGAACATCGGCTGCGGCGCAGAAGCCGTGCGCGACTCCAAGAAGGCGAAATCGGCTCAGGAAGACCTGACCCAGATCGCTGGCCAGCTGGCTGTCACCACCAAGGCAAAGAAGTCGATCGCCGGCTTCCGCGTCCGTGAAGACATGCCGCTCGGTGCCAAGGTCACGCTGCGTGGTGACCGGATGTACGACTTCCTCGATCGCCTGATCAACATCGCGATGCCGCGTATCCGCGACTTCCGTGGTGTGAAGCCGTCCTTCGACGGCCGTGGCAACTTCGCCATGGGCATCAAGGAGCACATCGTGTTCCCCGAAATCGAATTCGACAAGGTCGATGAGGTTTGGGGTATCGACGTGATCATCACCACGACCGCCAAGACCGACGCGGAAGCCAAGGCGCTGTTGAAGCATTTCAACATGCCCTTCAACGCCTGAGGAGCGAGACACATGGCCAAAAAATCCATGATCGAACGCGAGAAGAAGCGTCAGAAGCTGGTGGAGCAATACGCCGCCAAGCGCGCCGCTCTGAAAGAGATCGCGACCGACGAAAGCAAACCGATGGAAGAGCGCTTCAAGGCTCGCCTGGAACTGGCGAAACTCCCGCGCAACTCCTCGCCGACCCGTCTGCACAACCGTTGCCAACTGACCGGTCGTCCCCACGCTTACTACCGCAAGCTGAAGATCAGCCGTATCGCCCTGCGCGAACTCGGCTCGATGGGCCAGCTTCCCGGTGTGGTCAAGTCGAGCTGGTAAGGAGGGTATGAGATGAACGATCCTATCGGCGATATGCTCACCCGTATCCGTAACGCGCAGATGCGCGGCAAGTCGACCGTGTCGACCCCCGCATCGAAGCTCCGGGCCTGGGTGCTCGACGTCCTCGCGGACGAAGGCTTCATCCGCGGCTACGAAAAAGGCACCGACGAGCGCGGCCACGGCACGCTCGAGATCAGCCTGAAGTACTTCGACGGCACCCCCGTCATTCGCGAACTGAAGCGGGTCTCCAAGCCCGGTCGTCGCGTCTACATGGGTGTCAGTGACATCCCGCAGGTCCGCCAGGGCCTCGGCGTGTCGATTGTCAGCACGCCGAAGGGCGTGATGTCGGACGCAAATGCCCGCGCTGCCAATGTCGGCGGCGAGGTGCTCTGCACGGTCTTCTAAGGAGGGGCTTATGTCTCGTATTGGTAAAAAACCGGTCGAGCTGCCGTCGGGTGTTTCTGCATCCGTCTCCGGCCAGACCGTCGAAGTGAAGGGTCCGAAAGGCACCCAGACCTTCAACGCGACCGACGACGTGACCATCGCGGTCGAGGACAACGTCATCACTGTGGCTCCGCGCGGCAACTCGAAGCGCGCTCGCCAGCAGTGGGGCATGTCCCGCACCGTGATCGCGAACATGGTCCACGGTGTTCAGAACACCTTCAAGAAAGAGCTCGAGATCCAGGGTGTGGGTTACCGCGCCGCGGTCCAGGGTTCGACCTTGAAGCTGAACCTGGGCTACAGCCACGACGTGAACTTCGACATTCCCGCCGGCATCACGGTCACCACGCCGAAGCCGACCGAGATCATCATCGAAGGTCACGATCTCCAGGAAGTCGGTCAGGTTGCGGCGAACATCCGCGACTGGCGCCGCCCCGAGCCCTACAAAGGCAAGGGTATTCGCTATAAGGGCGAATACATCTTCGCCAAGGAAGGCAAGAAGAAGTAAGGACGCGAAACATGGCACTCAGCAAACGGGAACTGTTCCTCAAGCGCCGCCTGCGCGTCCGGAACAAGCTTCGCAAGGTCAACGCCGGGCGTGTACGCCTGTCGGTGCACCGTTCGAACAAGAACATCAGCGTGCAGCTGATCGACGACATCCAGGGCGTGACCCTGGCCTCGGCCTCCTCGCTCGAGAAGGATCTGGGCGTCGTCGGCAAAGGCACCGTGGAAGCCGCCCAGAAGGTCGGCACCGCGATCGCCGAGCGCGCGAAGAAAGCCGGTGTGGAAGAAGCCTACTTCGACCGCGGCGGTTTCCTCTTCCACGGTCGCGTCAAGGCTCTGGCCGACGCAGCCCGCGAAGCAGGTCTGAAAATCTGATCGTCGTGGCGGGCTTGCCCGCCGCATGATCGACAATCCGCAAGGCGGGGCTTGTTCCCGCCTTGCGCTTTTGCAGGCGGAAACGCCTCGATGATCCGGGATCCGTCCGACTTCGGTTCGGCGATCACCTGGATTGGTCAAATCGGTGCCGATGTGGCCCGGGCTCCGTTCCGGTCCGCCACGCGCCAACCTTAGATAAAGGGATGCCTGATGGCAGAACGTGAAAACCGCCGCGGGAACCGTCGCGAACGCGAGGAAGCCCCGGAATTCGCAGATCGCCTTGTCGCGATCAACCGCGTGTCCAAAACCGTCAAGGGCGGTAAGCGCTTCGGCTTCGCCGCGCTCGTCGTCGTCGGCGACCAGAAGGGCCGCGTCGGCTTCGGCAAGGGCAAGGCCAAGGAGGTCCCCGAGGCCATCCGCAAAGCCACCGAGCAAGCCAAGCGCAAGATGATTCGCGTGCCGCTGCGCGAAGGTCGTACGCTGCACCACGACATCGAAGGCCGTCACGGCGCTGGCCGTGTGGTGATGCGCACCGCTCCGCAAGGTACCGGTATCATCGCCGGTGGTCCGATGCGTGCCGTGTTCGAGATGCTGGGCGTGCACGACGTGGTCGCCAAGTCGATCGGCTCGCAGAACCCCTACAACATGATCCGCGCCACGCTGAACGCGCTGGAAAAGGTCAACTCGCCCCGCAGCGTCGCCCAGCGTCGCGGCAAGAAGGTGGCTGACATTCTCCCCAAGCGTGACGATGCCCCCGCGGAATCGTCGCAAGTGGCTGAGGAGGCCTGAGATCCATGGCTAAGACCATCGTTGTGAAGCAGATCGGCTCGCCGATCCGTCGCCCCGCCGTGCAGCGCCAGACACTGATCGGCCTGGGTCTGAACAAGATGAACAAGACCCGTGAGCTTGAGGACACCCCCGCCGTGCGCGGCATGGTTCGCAAGATCCCGCACCTGGTAGAGATCATCGAAGAGCGCGGCTGAGCCGTTCCTTCGCCAATCTCGGAAGCGCCCCGGACCTCATGCCGGGGCGTTTTCTTTTGCCCGACACCTTTTCGATGGCACTTCGCGCCGGGGTCAAATTTCTTCGGAGAAATTTGCAAAAGCCTTCGAAGGCTTTTGCCCGTTAACGCCGTGTTCACGCGAGAGTCCCGATACTGCGCTGCCGAAAGGCCGCGGTCTCTGCGAGCAATGGGCTAATCCCTTGCACCACGCTGCGCCGGACGCTATACGCCCCCGGTGTCCGACTCCCCGAGTCTGGCCACGAATCCTTAATCGTCTAATGCCGTGGTTGCTCCATCCGTCGCTTGGGGGGCACATCCGGCAAGGAGAAGCGACATGAAACTGCACGAACTGCGCGACAACGAAGGCGCAACCCGCTCCAAGAAACGCGTTGGCCGCGGCCCGGGCTCCGGCAAGGGCAAGACCGGTGGCCGTGGTATCAAGGGTCAGAAATCCCGCTCGGGCGTGGCCATCAACGGCTACGAAGGCGGCCAGATGCCCCTCTACCAGCGTCTTCCGAAGCGCGGCTTCAACAAGCCGAACCGGAAGTCCTACGCTGTCGTGAACCTGGGCCTGATCCAGAAATTCGTCGAAGCCGGCAAGCTCGAAGCCGCGTCGATCAACGAGGACACCCTGGTGTCGTCGGGCCTCGTCCGCCGCAAGCTCGACGGCATCCGCGTTCTCGCGAAAGGTGACGTCACGGCCGCCCTCACCATCGAGGTGACCGGCGCTTCGAAAGCCGCTGTCGAGGCGGTCGAGAAGGCAGGTGGCGCGCTGAAGACCGCAGTCGCGGCTGAATAAGCGGGTTGTGAGCGGCTCCTGAGCCGCTTACATAAGGCCCCATGTTTTCCACGAACGCCGCCGGAGCCGGAAAGCGCCCCGGCGGCGTTTCGTCTGAGAGAGGACCCTCATGGCATCCGCTGTGGAACAAATGGCCGCCAACACCAGCTGGGCGGCGCTCGGCAAGGCGACGGACCTTCGCAACCGTATCTTCTTCACGCTGGGGCTGCTGGTCGTCTACCGACTCGGCACCTACATCCCGGTTCCGGGCATCGACGGCACCGCACTGCGCCAGTTCATGGAGCAGGCAGGCCAGGGCATCGGCGGCATGGTGTCGATGTTCACCGGTGGCGCGCTTGGCCGCATGGGCATCTTCGCCCTCGGCATCATGCCCTACATTTCCGCCTCGATCATCGTGCAGCTCCTGACGGCCATGGTGCCGGCGCTCGAGCAGCTGAAGAAAGAGGGCGAGCAGGGCCGCAAGAAGATCAACCAATACACCCGCTACGGCACCGTCGCGCTGGCGCTGTTCCAGGCCTACGGCCTGGCTGTCAGCCTCGAGGCCGGCGATCTGGCGCATGATCCGGGCTGGTATTTCCGCGCTGCCGTGGTGATCACCCTTGTCGGCGGCACCATGTTCCTGATGTGGATCGGCGAGCAGATCACCGCCCGCGGCATCGGCAACGGCATCTCTCTCATCATCTTCGTCGGTATCGTCGCCGAGATCCCCGCAGCCCTGGCGCAATTCTTTGCCTCGGGCCGTTCGGGTGCGATCTCGCCCGCGGTGATCGTCGGTGTGATCCTCATGGTCGTCGCGGTGATCATGTTCGTGGTGTTCATGGAACGGGCCCTGCGCAAGATCACCATCCAGTACCCGCGCCGCCAGGTCGGCATGCGGATGACCGAGGCGCAGCAATCGCACCTGCCGATCAAGGTGAACCCGGCGGGGGTGATCCCGGCGATCTTCGCCTCGTCGCTGCTGCTGCTGCCGACGACGATCGCGACCTTCAGCCAGGCCGGCTCCACCGGTCCGATCATGTCGACCATCCTGGCCTACTTCGGTCCGGGCCAGCCGCTCTACCTGGTGTTCTTTGCCGCGATGATCTGCTTCTTCGCCTACTTCTACACCCATAACGTGTCGTTCAAGACCGATGAGGTGGCGGACAACCTGAAGAACCAGAACGGCTTCATCCCCGGTATCCGTCCCGGCAAGAGGACCGCGGAACATCTGGAATACGTGGTCAACCGCGTGCTCGTGCTCGGCGCGGCCTATCTGACGCTGGTCTGCCTGATGCCCGAGATCCTGCGCTCGCAGTTCGCGATCCCGTTCTACTTCGGCGGCACCTCGGTGCTGATCGTCGTCTCGGTGACGATGGACACGATCCAGCAGATCCAGAGCCACCTGCTCGCTCATCAATATGAAGGCCTGATCCAGCGCTCGCAGCTTCGCGGCAAGGGCAAGGCACGCAAACGGAAGGGACCCGCACGGCGATGAACATCATTCTTCTTGGACCGCCCGGCGCAGGCAAAGGCACTCAGGCCCGGATCCTCGTGGACGAACGCGGCATGATCCAGCTCTCGACGGGCGACATGCTGCGCGAGGCGAAGGACAGCGGCACCGAGATGGGCAAGAAGGTCGCCGACGTGATGGCACGCGGCGAGCTCGTCACCGACGAGATCGTCATCGGCCTGATCCGCGAGAAGCTCGAAGCCAACCCCACCGCGGGCTACATCTTCGACGGCTTCCCGCGCACGCTCAAGCAGGCGGACGCACTGTCCGAGCTGCTGGAAGAGCAGGGTCAGAGTCTCGACAAGGTGGTCGAACTGCGGGTGAACGACGATGCGCTGGTCGAGCGCATCACCGCGCGTTCCACATGCGGCAGCTGCGGTGAGGTCTACAACGACAACACCAAGCCGATCCCGGCGGACGGCAAATGCAGCGTCTGCGGCGGCACCGAGTTCAAGCGTCGCGCCGACGACAATGCCCAGGCGCTGCAGAAGCGCCTGATGGAGTACTACAAGCAGACCTCGCCGCTGATCGGCTACTACTATGCCAAGGGTCAGCACAGCCGCGTCGACGGGCTGGGCGAGATCGGCGACGTGAAATCGGCCATCGCCGAAAAACTCGACGCCTGAGCCGAACCTCCCCCGGAGTACCTTCGTCTTGGCGAAGGTACTCCGGGGGAGCGCGCGCCACCGGACCGGCATAGCGTCCCCTCTTTTTCGTCCTATCCCGCCACCGCGATCTCGCGCACCCGATCGAGGACCAGCGTAAGGTTGCGGCCCTCGCTTGCGAACCGGTGCCGCAGGAACGTGGTGTCCTCGGCCGAGAGTGCGCCGTAGCACATCGTCCAGTTCGCAAAACTCCGCACCGGGACCCGCCGGTTGATCCGCTCGATGACTCCGAAGTGCCTGGGATCGCGGCGGATCAGTTCGAACAGCGTCCGAACGGTCTCCTTTGCGCCCTCGAGAACCTGGCAGAAGCCGTGTTCCTCGCGCAGCAGGCACCCGGTCACCCCAAGCAACTGATTGTTGGCGAGAGCGGCCGTAAGGATGTCGATGTCCGACGCGTCGCCGCGCGGCGCGGCGGACCGGCTGGTGTAGAGAAGCTGATAGATCATCCGAGGCGGCGATCTTTGAAAGGCGCGGTCGGATGGCCGGGCATGGAGGGGGTCCGGAGCGGCGACGTCGCCGATCGCGAGCAGCTTGTGAACGCGGGGAGGGTTGTCGTGGCCTTCATGAAACGGTAAACGGATTGCGTGCATGGATGGTTCCGAAATGGGTCTTGACGCCCTTTCCGAATCCTCATACCCACTCCCATCTCTTACAGAGACTCAGTTTGTGAGCCGGGCCGCGCCTGTCTTGCAGATTACCTCATCAGCGGAAAGCCCGGTGACGTGTATGCGTTCCGGGCTCATGTTGTGAAAAAAGGTTCTGGAGCTACGGAACCGCAACGAAAGGAATAGACACTTGGCACGTATTGCCGGCGTTAACATCCCGACTAACAAGCGGGTGCCCATCGCCCTGACTTACATCACCGGTATCGGCCCGACCTCGGCCCAGGCCATCTGCGAAGCCGTGAACATCGACGCGACCCGTCGTGTGAACGAGCTGTCGGATGCCGAAGTTCTGGCGATCCGCGAGCACATCGACGCGAACTACACCGTCGAAGGCGACCTGCGCCGTGAGACGCAGATGAACATCAAGCGCCTGATGGACCTCGGCTGCTACCGCGGCCTGCGTCACCGTCGCAACCTCCCGGTTCGCGGTCAGCGTACCCACACCAACGCTCGTACCCGCAAGGGCCCGGCGAAGCCGATTGCCGGCAAGAAGAAATAAGGGAGGCTGACCAATGGCACGTGATACCCGTCGCGGAGGCAAGAAGAAGGTCTCCAAGAACATCGCCGCTGGCGTGGCGCATGTTAACTCGTCGTTCAACAACACCAAGATCCTGATCTCGGACGTGCAGGGCAACGCGATCTCCTGGTCGTCCGCCGGCACCATGGGCTTCAAGGGTTCGCGTAAATCGACCCCCTACGCTGCCCAGCTCGCCGCCGAAGACGCTGGCCGCAAGGCGCAGGAACACGGTGTGAAGACGCTTGAAGTCGAAGTTCAGGGCCCGGGTTCGGGTCGTGAATCGGCTCTGCGCGCACTGGCTGCCGTGGGCTTCAACATCACGTCGATCCGCGACGTGACGCCGATCGCTCACAACGGCTGCCGTCCGCCGAAGCGTCGTCGCGTCTGATCGAACTTAATTGAGGGGTGGGGCCTCGCCATGCGCGCGGGGCCCTACCTTCGTCATTTCAACCTCGGGCGTCCGCGCCTTTGGACATGGGGCACGGACTGGAATGGAGGGACGCATGATCCACAAGAACTGGGCTGAACTTATCAAGCCGACCCAGCTGGAGGTTCGCCCCGGCGCCGATCCTACCCGCGTTGCGACCCTCGTCGCGGAACCGCTCGAGCGTGGCTTCGGCCTGACTCTGGGCAACGCGCTGCGTCGGGTCCTGCTGTCGAGCCTTCAGGGTGCGGCAATCACCTCCGTGCAGATCGACAACGTTCTGCACGAGTTTTCGTCGGTCGCCGGCGTGCGGGAAGATGTCACCGACATCATCCTGAATCTCAAGGGCGTGGCTCTCCGCATGGAAGTCGAAGGCCCGAAGCGCCTCTCCCTGACCGCAAAAGGTCCGGGCGTGGTGACGGCTGCCGATATCACCGAGACCGCCGGCATCGACGTGCTGAACAAGGACCACGTGATCTGCCACCTCGACGAGGGTGCGGACTTCTACGTGGAACTGACCGTCAACACCGGCAAGGGCTACGTTTCGGCTGACAAGAACAAGCCGGAAGATGCACCCATCGGCCTCATCCCGATCGACGCGATCTACTCGCCGGTCAAGAAGGTGGCCTATGACGTGCAGCCGACCCGTGAGGGCCAGGTTCTCGACTACGACAAGCTGACCATGAAGGTCGAGACCGATGGTTCGGTCACGCCCGAGGACGCGATCGCCTTTGCGGCCCGCATCCTGCAGGACCAGCTGTCGATCTTCGTGAACTTCGAAGAGCCCGAGTCGGCCGGCCGTCAGGACGACGACGATGGCCTCGAGTTCAACCCGCTCCTCCTCAAGAAGGTGGACGAGCTGGAACTCTCGGTGCGTTCGGCAAACTGCCTCAAGAACGACAACATCGTCTACATCGGCGATCTCATCCAGAAGACCGAAGCCGAGATGCTCCGCACCCCGAACTTCGGCCGGAAGTCGCTCAACGAGATCAAGGAAGTGCTGTCGGGCATGGGCCTGCACCTTGGCATGGATGTCGAGGACTGGCCGCCGGACAACATCGAAGATCTGGCAAAGAAGCTGGAAGACCAGTTCTGAGCCACTCAGTGATAGGGGGCGGGGGAAACCCCGCCCCTTTGACCGGGCACTGTGCCCCAAGGTGAGGGTCCCGCACGCATGGGATCCCGGACAAAGTAAAACACGTATCTGGAGATAGAAAATGCGTCACGCAAAAGGTTACCGCCGCCTGAACCGTACCCACGAGCACCGCAAGGCGCTCTGGGCAAACATGGCCGGCTCGCTCATCGAGCATGAGCAGATCAAGACCACCCTGCCCAAGGCAAAAGAACTCCGCCGCGTTGTGGAGAAGCTCGTCACCCTCGGCAAGCGCGGCGACATGCACGCCCGCCGTCAGGCTGGCGCGCAGCTCAAGCAGGACATGCACGTTGCCAAGCTCTTCGAAGTGCTCGGCCCGCGCTATGCAGAACGCCAGGGCGGCTACGTCCGTATCCTGAAAGCCGGCTTCCGCTATGGTGACATGGCTCCGATGGCAATCATCGAGTTCGTCGACCGCGACGTCTCGGCCAAGGGCGCAGCCGACAAGGCCCGCCTGGAAGCCGAAGAGGCTCTGGCAGACGCCGAATAAGATATCCTCTCCACCGGAGAGACTGGGCCCTGCCGGAGACGGTGGGGCTCTTTTCTTTTGCGCCGCGCCCGCGGAAGCAATGAGTATTTTAGGAAAGGTTTGAGCGCGGACAGGGTGGCAGGCTGCGTATTTGTTGAACAATGAAAGCCGGGGCGTGTCGTGATAATTCTGGAAAGGGGCGCATAACTGCTTGCGGCTGAAGGAAAGCCAAAGCTAGGTGCGGACAACCCCATTCCCTTTAGGAAGGACAGAGACATGAGAACCCGCGCAGCTGTTGCCCTTGAGGCCGGAAAGCCGCTTGAGATCATGGAGGTCGAGCTCGACGGACCGAA
>NZ_JADFFK010000051.1 GCF_015223355.1 Salipiger mangrovisoli
ACGCGCGCGCCTCGGCCGAGGTCGTGCTGATGGCAGAGGCGGTGATGGGCACAGCTTTCCAAGATATCCTTGGCCCGACTCCGAACAGGTCGAAGAAAAGGGAGCCGGTCGCGCGCGCGGGCTGAGCCGACGCGCCGCTGTCGGGCAAGGTCGCGGTGTTCACCGGCGCGCTCGTCATGACGCGCAGCGAGGCGCGCGTCCAGGCGCGGCATCCGCTGCGGAAAGCCCGGCAGGGGGTGACTGACGCACTCGCCAGCCTCGATGCCGAATTCGAGGTGCTCTACGCCGATTTTGGGTGCACCTCGGTCGCACCGGAGCGGCTGATCTGTGCGAGCCTGCTGCATCCTGTTCTCGGTCCGCTCCGAGCGGCAGCTGATGGAGCAGCTGGACTACAACCTGCTTTTCCGCTGGTTCGTGGGGCTCGGCATTGATGACACGGTGTGGGTCCCGACCGTTTTCAGCAAGAATCGCGACCGGCTGCTGACGACGGAAAAGTCGCGCAAGGTGATGGCCGCCATTCTGGCCCACCGCGAGGTCGTGCCGCTCCTGTCGGATGACCACGTCTCGGTCGACGGCATGCTGGTAGAGGCCTGGGCGTCGATGAAGAGCGTCCGGCGCAAGGAGGACGGCGGGCAGCCGGAGAACGGCGATCCTCCGGCACAGGATGCCGCCCCGCAGGACCCGTCCCCGCAGCCCGCTCCGGAACCTCGCCCCATGTCCCGCCCCGCAAGCCGCAGCCGAAATGCCGAAGTGGATTTCCGAGGCAAGAGGCGCTCGAACGCGACGCACGCTTCCGCGATCGATCCGGACGCGCGGCGCTACCGGAAATCGCCCGGTACCGGCGCGATGCTGTGTTTGATCGGGCATGCGCTGATGGAGACCTGCAGCGGCCCGGCCGGCCAGGGCGCCCTGAGCCAGGCTGACGGTCGTGCCGAACGCAAGGCCGCGCCCGACATGAAGCATCGGCGGTCGCCGGGATCGACGAGACGGCTGACCCTGGGGGCCGACACGGCGTATGATGCCACCGGGTTCTTGGCGGATCGCGGGCAGGCCGGCATCACGCCGCATGTCGGGCAGAAGGCGCGGTTCTCGGCGACCGACGGGCGGACGACGCGGCGCATGGGCTAGGCCCTGTCGCAGACGCACCGGAAGCGCATTGAGGAGCTTTTCGGATGGTCCAAGACGACAGGCGGCGCGGGCCAAGCCGTCTATTGCGGGATCGAGCGGGTGCGCTCGCGCTTCATTCTCACTCTGGCGGCGGCAAATCTCGCCCGGCAACCAAGTGCAGGACGCCGCTATTCTGCACGACAGCCAGTGCAGGGCTGGCTGTCGTGCAGTGCCTGGGCAGACGCACACCCGTTCTGCTGCCCTGGTTCAGGATGGTGCCCTCAACCCCCCCTTGAAGACATGCGACGTGTCGAGACCGGGGGTTGCATAGAGTTGCACACCCGGCGCGGCGGCGATGTCGCCGCTGACCTTCACGGTCAGGCGTCCGACCTCCGGGCTGTCCAAATGGACAAGGGTCTCGCCGCCGAGGTGTTCGGCGTGGCGGACGGTGCAGGACCAGCGCCCCTCCCGGTCCGACAGGGTCACGTGCTCGGGGCGAATTCCAAGCAGTTCGCCGCCGAACTCACGTGCAATGGGGCCCTCGATGAAGTTCATCTTTGGCGACCCGATGAAGCCTGCGACAAAGGGCGTCTGCGGCGCACGATACAGATCCATCGGCGCGCCGACCTGCTCGATGCAACCCTTGTTCAGGACGACGATCTGATCGGCCATGGTCATCGCCTCGACCTGGTCATGTGTCACGTAGACCATTGTGGAACCCAGCCTTTGGTGCAGTTCCGACAGCTCCACCCGCATCTGGGCCCGCAGCGCCGCATCGAGGTTGGACAGCGGCTCGTCGAACAGGAAGACCTTGGGCTTGCGCACGATGGCGCGACCGATGGCGACGCGCTGACGTTGGCCGCCGGAAAGCTGCTTTGGTTTGCGGTCGAGAAGCGGCCCGAGTTGCAGGATGTCGGCAGCCTCGCGGACCCGCGCCTCCATCTCGGATTTCGGCATGCCGGCGAGGCGCAGGCCGAAACCGATGTTCTCGGCCACGGTCATATGCGGATAGAGCGCGTAGCTCTGGAAAACCATGGCCACCCCGCGCTTCGACGGCGCAGCATGGGTGATGTCGCGCCCGCCGATGGCGATTGTGCCGCCAGAGACAGTCTCGAGCCCCGCGATCATGCGCAGCAGCGTGGACTTGCCGCAGCCGGAGGGGCCGACCAGCACGGTGAAGGAGCCTTCGGGGATGTGCAGATCGAGCGAAGGAACGACTTCGACTGCGCCGTAGCGCTTGGTCACGGATGCAATGCGGACGTCAGCCATTCTGGCCTCCCTTGGCGATCGGATGCGGTGCGCCCGGAGTTCGGGTGTGCGGGTGATGGGTGAGCGTCAGCGGCCCTTCGGGCATGGCGGGGAAATGCAGGTTGGTGAGCGAGACGGTGCCATCGGCCAAAAGCAATTCGACCATGCCCCGGTCGACGTAGAGCTCGACAGACAGCGGCTGGTCCTCGGGCCAGAGCAACTCCGTCGTGACCTCATGGGCAAATCCCGGCAGGTCATGCCCTTCGGCGCGCGTCGCGGTGACGCGGACGCACCCACCCGGCAGACGGGTCAGGCGGTAGTGCGGTGCGGCCTCGCCAAAGAGGGCGATGGACACGTCCCGTGCCCCGTTCCGGTCGAGAACGAAACGGTGGCAGAAGGTTCCGCGGTCGCGGCGCAGGGCAAAGGCACGGGTGACCGTTTCGGGCACCTTTTGCGCCAGCCGTACGCCATCGGGCGTGCGGGTCAGCGAAAGCTCGCGCGGCAGGCTGGCGGCGCCTCGGAACGCGCGCGTCGGCGTCTGGCGCGCGTAGCTCCAGTTGCTGGCCCAGGCCATCAGGACCGGTGCGCCTCCCGGATCGAAGAAGCTCTGCGGTGCGTAGAAATCCCGGCCCATGTCGAGCCAAAGCACCTGGTCCGGCGCGTGGTCATTGGTGAACCGCCTGCCGTCGAACTGGCCGACAAAATACTGCGTGCCAGAGCCCCCGCCAGGTGCATCTTCGGAGATCGAGACGATCAGAACCCATTTCATGCCGTCCTCGAATGGCAGCTCCAGCAGGTCCGGGCATTCCCAGACGCCGCGCCCGTGCTGGCCGTGGCAGGTGCCGAAACTGGTGAGGTATTCCCAGCGTGTCATGTCGTCGGAGGCGTAGAAGGCGATGCTCTGTCCCTCGGTCAGCAGCATGACCCAGCGGGCGGTACCCTCGTGCCAGATGACCTTGGGATCGCGAAACACCTCGCGCCCGGGGTTGCAAAGGATCGGGTTGCCGGGGTCGGTCCGGAAGACGCTCATGGCATCGTCCGCCCGTGCCATGCACTGCACCTGGAAATCCCGACCTTCCTTGGTCAGGCTGTGCGCGGTGTAGAACAGGCGCACGCCGTCCGGGCCTTGCACGGCGCTGCCGGAGAAGCAGGTCCCGAGGGTATCCGGGCGCAGCGCCACCGGGCGCTGCTCCCAATCCACGAGGTCGCGGCTGACGGCATGGCCCCAATGCATCGGCCCGTGGGTGATGCTGTCGGGATCGTGCTGGAAGAACAGGTGCCAGAGGCCGTCTTTCCGGATCAGGCCGTTGGGATCGTTCATCCAGCCCTTCGCCGGGGTGAAGTGCAGTTTCGGGCGGTAGGTCTCTTGCATGTCAATGGTCATCCCTTCACCCCCGAACTCATGACCGACGCGATGAACTGGCGTTGCATCAACAGGAAGAACAGGATCACCGGCACCGCCATCGACACCGCGAAGGCCATGACGTCCCCCCAGGGGATGCGCTGATTGGTGCCAAAGAACGCGCCCATGGCCACGGTCAGCGGGCGCACCTCTGGTCCACGCGTCACCATGACCGGCCAGAGATAGGCGTTCCACATCTCGAGGAATTGCAGGATCGCCACCGCCGAGATCACGGGCCGGGACAGGGGCAGCGCGATGTGGCGGTACTTCTGGAAGAAGCTGAAACCGTCCAGCTCTGCAGCCTCGAAGAGGTCCTTGGGGATGCGGGAAAAGAACTGGAAGAACAGGAAGATCGACAGCGCATTGGCGATCCCCGGCAGGATTTGCACGACGTAGGTGTCCACCAGCCCGAGTTTCCCGGCGAGGATCAACTGCGGCAGCACGAGGCTTTCCGCTGGGACCGCGATGGTCGCCACGATGAACAGAAGCACTCCCTTCTTGCCGGGCAGCGACCCCTGGGCCACGACAAAGGCCGCCATCGAGTTGATCGTGATCGAGATCGCCAGTGTCGCCAGCGTCACGATGGCGGTGTTCATCATGTAGCGAAAGAAGGGCCGTGCCGGGTCGGTCCAGACGTCGATGTAATTCTGGAAGGAGATCACCTCGGGGATGAAGCTTTTCAGCGTTCCCATCGACACCAGGATATCCTGCTCGTCGGGATTCAGGCTGATCGTGACCATCATCATCAGCGGCAATAGCACGCCAAATGCCACGACACAGGCAAAGAGGAACGGCATAAGCGTGCCGCGCGGGAACAGGTTCATGCCTCGCCCTCGTTCTTCAGAAAGACCCGCTGCAACACCGCGATGGTCGTCACCGCGACAAAGAAGAATACCGAGATCGCCGAGGCGTAGCCGATCTTCTGCGAGGTGAATCCCTGCTGGAACAGGTAGTAGATGATGGTGGTGGTCGATCCGTTCGGGCCGCCCCTGGTCATGACGGAGACCTGGGTGAAGAGCTTCAGCGCCTGGATCGTGGTGATGATCAGCAGGAAGATGTTGACGTTCCTGAGGCTGGGCCAGGTGACAAACCGGAAGCGCTGCCAGGCGGTGGCCCCGTCCAGTTCCGCGGCCTCGTAGAGATCGCCAGGCACGTCCTGCAGCCCTGCGAGGTAGATCAGCATCTGGTAGGGGAAGGTTGCCCAGGCCGACAGAACGACCAGCGCCACCATCGCCGTATCCGAGCCGCCGATGAAGTCGATGTAGTTCTCGGAGCCCGCGAACAGTTGATAGACCGCGTTCAGCGGCCCGGTCGGGATGCGGTAGAGCACGGCCCAGATCGCCACCACCACGGTGATCGGCAGCAGGAGCGGCAGGATGGCGACCGTGCGGAACAGGCCCCGGAAGGGGATCGCCGCGTTGAGCGCCATGGCCACGGTCAGCGAGATCGCCAGCTGGAAGGGCACCACGAGCACGGTAAACAGCACCGTGTTGCCGATGGCCTGCCAGAACAGCCGGTCCGCGAACATGCGCTCGTAATTCGTCACCCCGATGAACCGGGTCGGGATCGGGCGCGGCATCAGCCGCTGGTCAGTAAAGGAAAAGCCCACAGAGAGGGCAAAGGGGACCACGATGATCAGCACGAGGCAGAGCATCGCGGGCACGAGCATGGCCACCTCCTGGGAGCGGCCGTTGGAAAAGCTTGGCATCGACGCCTCCGGTGTGTCTCAGGGGGGAGCGCGGACGGCTTCGGGGGAAAGTCGTCCGCACCCGTCTCGGGGGAAAACCGTCAGTTCGAGCCGAAGGGCGGGTAGCCTGCGTTGTCCTCGATATCGAGGTCGATGTATTGCGCCACGCCGTCGAGTTCCTGCTGCACGTCCGCCGCGCCGTCGGAGAAGATGTTCAGCATGGCCCGCGACCAGCTCAGGGTGATCGCCGGGTAGGCCGGATGTACCGGGCGCACCACGGCACAGCAGTTGCCCTGCACCGCAAACAGATCCTGCGCGCCAGGGGTGGAGAACTTCTTGGTCAGCGGCACCGCCGCCGCGCGGGACGGCGCGAAGCCGGTGATATCGGCGTATTTCGCCACTTCCGCGTCGGACATGACGAAGTTGAGGAAGGCCGAGACATCTTCGAGGTTGGTCGTCGTGGCGGGCACGGACCAGCCCCAGCCACCATTGGGCGTGGTGACGCCGTTCGGGCCAAAGGAGGGCGCTGGCATCATCACGAGATCGTCGCCCAGGCCCGCGTCATGCGGCGGCCACATCCAGTTGCCGACCCAGGACAGGGCCGCCGTCTTCTCGCCGTAGAACTGGTTGTCGCCCGCGGAGGCCGGAACGATCCAGCCTGCCTTGTACCAGTCTTGCAATTTGGAGATGGCCGAGACCGCCTCGGGCGCGTTCACGGTACCCTCTGCCGTCCATGTCTCTCGGTTGATCAGGTCCGCGCCCGCCGATTGGATGAAGGGGGCGAAGCCGTAGGTCATCCATTCGCCGCCGTAGTTCAGCTTCATGTCCAGCGGCCAGCGCACGCCGTCGACCTTTGACAACGCCTCGACCGCAGCGGCGAATTCCTCGCGGGTCCAGGCATCGTCGATGCCGGTCGGAATGCGCACGCCGGCCTTCTCGAGGTAGGAGCGGTTGCCCCAGAGGAGCACGGTCGAGTCGTAGGGGCTGATGTGGTAGAGCTTGCCGTCCGGCCCGTAGGTGCCCTGCGCGATCACGCCCTGCATGGTGTCTGCCAGCAGCGCAGGATCGATCAGTTCGCCGATCGGCTGGATCGTCCCGGCCCAGGCTGATGCCGCCATGTTGGGGCCGTCGAGCAGTATCAGGTCGGGCAGGCTGCCCGACACAGACGCCGCCTGGATCGCATCGACGTATCCCGGCACCGGGACCACGTTCAGCGCGATCTCGGGGTGCGCGGCGCTGAACGCGTCGGTCAGCTGGTCGAAGTAGGGCTTCTCTGCCGCGGCGTCGGTGACCCAGGCGGTCAGCTCGCCCGCATGGGCAGGTACCGCGAGGGCAAGCGCAAGCAGGCTGGCGCCCGCGAGACGGTTCAAAGTCATGGTCTGGTCCTCTCCCTTAGCGCGGCTCTCCCGGGGCGCGCATCATGTCCGCGCTGCCTTTTTTCTCTAATGACAACGTGAGACAATTGTTAGCCGCGAATGTCTCACGTTGTCAATCGCGATGAATCGGCGATTTTTCTGGCCTATGCCCAGTGAGACTACAGAGGAGTCAGGCGGTCACGCGTTCCGGCAGCGAGGCGCGCTCGGCCAGTTGCCCCTGCACCAGCTGGCGGATCGGGGAATCATTTTCCGACAGCGCCTGCTGCATCGCGACCCGGCCCATCTGGTAATAGGGCAGGTCCATGGAGGTCAGGCCGGGCTGCATGAGCTGCGCCAGCGGATACAGGTTGTCGAAGCTGGTAACGGCAATGTCGCGCCCGACCTCGATCCCCATGCGGGCCAGTGCGAAATACACCGGCAACGCCATCAGGTCCTGCCCGCAGATCAGCACGTCGGGGCGCGCAGCATCCTGCAGGGCCTCCGCCAGGATCTGGTCCACGAAATAGGTATAGTCTCGATCCGGCCCGGCCGAGGCTGTCCTGATGCGACCAGCCAGATCCAGCCCCATGGCCTGCCCGGCGGCGAGGAACCCCTCTGCGCGCAACCGTGCCCCCGCCAATTCGGGCGCGAGGTTCAGAAACAGGGGGCGACGATAGCCCCGGCGCAGGATCTCGGTCGTCAGGTCGTGGCCCAGCTGCCGGTCGTCAGGCAGCACGGTGGCCACCGTGCCCCCGGCATCATAGCAATTCAGCAGCACCGTCATCATGTCCGTCCGGGGCAAGGTCACTTCGCGATGAAAGCTGGTGGCGAGGATGCAGGCCTCGGCCCGGAACCGTGCAAGCTGCGCCAGCGCCTCGGTCTCGGACGTGTCGCCGCGCTGGATGTTGAACAGCATCATCTGCCTGCCAAAGGCGTGCGCCACGTCCTGTGCCCCGCGCACCAAGTCGATCGATGAGGACGTCGTCGCCACGTCCTCCGACAGGAATCCCACGATGTTGCTGCGCTGCGAGCGCATCATCCGCGCCGCCTCGTTCGGGACGTAGCCGGTTTCGTCGATGATCTTCTGGATACGCTGCCGCGTTGCCTCGTTCACCAGCGGATCGCGGTTGATCACCCGTGACACCGTCTTCAGCGAGGTCTTGGCGAGGCGGGCTATGTCACGTTGGTTGGTCATGAAAGCTCCAGTCTGCCCGTGACGCGGTTACCACGACGGCTTATCCGAGCAGGCTCGGGAATTGAAGTGTCTCACGTTGTCCGCGGGTCTTGCCAGTCGTCTCTTGCCTCCTGTCGTATCGCGTTCGGCCTCATCTTGCTGGGGTTTCCGTGCCGCCATGGGGGAACAGGTTGGAAAAGGGCAGGCACCCGCCGAAGGCATTCGCAGCGCGGGTTTGGCAGAGCAAGGACGGTTCGGGGCTCGGAGCCGTCATGCGGCGTCGCAGATGTCCCGACTGTTCTGAAGCAATCGCCCATAGCCTCGCCTCGAGCCCTTTTCAGACCTTCCCCCAGCCTCGACGAACGCCTTGCGGCACGCGATTGGTCCAGCCTCTTCGGTCTAGCTTTCTCTCCGCGCGCCAAGGGAACGGGCTGCTCCGCTCGGGAGGGTCTGCTCCCAGCAGTGCGAGCAAGTCAGGCATTGAACCGATGCGGCGGACATCCGACATAAGGACATGACCGAGCTTTGAAAGGCAGCAGAGATGACGGATGGAGAGGCGGTTGGGATGAGGGGGCAGCCGAAGGTTGAACGTCTCTATCTCGATTTCGACAGCTTCTTCGCCTCTGCCGAACAACACTTCAACGCCGACCTGCGGGGCCGACCCTTGGGCGTTGTTCCACTGGATTCACCGCATACCAGTTGCATCGCCGTAAGCCGCGAGGCCAAGGCGAGGGGGGTGAAATCGGGCGCCTCGATCCGCGCAGCGCGCGATGTGATCCCTGATATGGTCTTCGTGATCGCGCGGCATGACGCCTACGTGCGGCTGCACAAGCGCATCCTGCAGGTCATTGGCGACATACTCCCGGTGGCCCACGTGCGGTCGATCGACGAGGTGGTCTGCCACCTGTCGCCCAGAGAAGCGGCGCAGGGCAAGGCGCTGGCGGAGCGCATCAAGGCCGCGTTGGCGCAGAGCTTCAGCCCTGCGCTCACCTGTTCCATCGGCATGGCGCCGACCGAGCTGCTTGCCAAGGTCGGTGCCGAGATGAACAAGCCGGACGGCTTCGCGCTGATCGAGGCGCAGGCCCTGCCAGATTGCCTTTCCCACCTCGATTTACATGACCTGCCGGGCATCTCCAAAGGTATTGGCGCGCGCCTTGCCGCCGCGGGCGTCCGAGATATCGGCGGGCTGTGGCGGCTTGCCCCCAAACACGCGCGGCAGATTTGGGGCAACGTCGAAGGCGAGCGGTTCTGGAACGAGTTCCACGGCTTGCACGCAGAGCGCCCCGAGACGAAGAAGAGCATGTACGGCCATGGTCGTGTCTTGCCGCGTGACGGGCGCACGCCAGACAAGGTGGAGGCCTGCGCCCGGCAGCTCCTTCTCAGCGCCGCCCGTCGGCTGCGCCGCGACGACCTGCGCGCCAAGGAGCTGACCTTGGCTTTTCGGAAAGGGCGTGCGTCCGAGGATGCGCAGTGGTCCTGGCGAGGTAGCTTCGCGGCCGCGCGGGACGACCGAACCTTCATGCGCGCCCTTTCCAGGGGATTGGGCGAGGCACGTCGATCCCTCAGGTTTTCGCCTCACGCGGTCAGCGTCATGCTGCATGGCCTTGTTTCCGATGCCGACATCACCGGAGACCTTTTCGGCGGTGCTCTGGATGAAGGCGCGGATGACACTTCACGAAAGAAATGGGAAAAGGTCAGCGACCTGATGGACAGCCTGCGCCAAACGCACGGAGCCAAAGCTCTGTCCTTCGGCGCTCAGGAGGAGGTCCTCGGCGGCTATGTTGGCGCAAAAATCGCCTTTGGCCGCATCCCTGACGAGGCCGACTTCAGCGACGCACCCACCGTCGACGAGGATACACAGTTCTTGTCATATTAGGGGATGTGGCTTTCGGGCCTGCACGGAACGCTCCAAGAGCGGATGCCGCAAAGAGGCGCCTGACCCCATTGCCGCGACTCCGCCGCGTGCGAGAGCTACGCCTGACCATGGAATGAGAAGGGCACGCCCGGCGAGGACGTGCCCTTCGTATTCAGAATTCTTGCCCGCTTCAGGCGGCTGCGGGCGCGGTTTTGCGTGCCGCGGCTGCGTTGGTCGTCTTCTTGACGGTCGTCTCGGCCTTCTCGGCAGCGCCGGCGGAAACCGCAGTGACCTGCTCGCCCGCGGCCTGCGCGACTTCGAAAAGCGCCGCGGTCGTGCTCTGGGCGAGCTCCATCTGGGCCTGCATGAAGCCCGCGAAAGCTTCGCCATATGCCGAAGGCTCCCGCGCAGCGGTCAGCTCGCGCATGTTGCCGAGCGCCTTCCTCGTCGAGGCCGACAGAACCTCGTTCGACTTCTCGGCGGTGTCGAGCGCGACTTCACCGATCTTCGCGTTGTACTCTGCGACCGATGCCAGTCCGCCCTTTGCCAGGTCCGGGTTGCACACGTTCGGGATCGCGCCGAACATCTTGGCGAATTCGTTCTGAGCAGTCATGAGGTCCTCCTCTTGGATTGCGTTGGTCCCCATCTACATGAATGCTGCATCGCAGCATTTCAACCACCATCCGGAAAATAACCCCGAGAAAAATGCCCTCTTCCGGATGGCTCTCGATCCTTGGGCGAACCGGCGCTGTGGTTCAGTCGGGCGTGTACCAGATCGGAGAGGTATAGGCGCGCTCTTGGGTGATCAGAGGAACATCGGCGGGAAGCTCAAGATCGAATTTTACGGCATCATAGGCCGTCCAGCGTGGCGTCGGAATCTCGATGACGCGGGCATAGTAGAAGGCCGAGAGCGTCGGGTCGAAATCGGGGTCGGTCCAGACGGTGCCCAGCTCGGCCGCCCCGATTGTGTTGACCCAGGTGGGCACGGACAGGTCGACCGTGCTGCCGACGGGCGGCAGCTCGCCCGCCTCATCTATCCTGCGCCCATCTGACCAAGCCACGTCGTGGACCTTCTCGCGCGGAGTGCCACCCGCGTCGATCCAGCCCTTGATGATCTGGATCCTGTCGAGATTGGCCCCCATCGGATCCCGCAGCGCATAGACGAGGAAGGACGGCGCACCTTCACCGGCCGGAAGATCGCCTCCCATCGGCACCCCCTTGGCATAGCCGGTGACGGCGAGGGTGCGGCCAAGCGCATCCGTATGCTCGAAGTCCCAGCCTCCGAAAAAGCGCACACGCATCCGGGGGCCGGTGGTCGCATAGACCTCGCGGCGCTCCATCGCGTCGAAGATCGCGCTGCGGGTGTTCTCCTCGGCCCAGACCGCCGTCAGACCCGAGGTGATGTATTGCCAGGAGTAGAGCGCGGGCGCGCCATCCGCATAGGTCTTGCTCACGTGCTGCGAGCGCTCGGGGCTCGGCTCATAGGCGGCAAACTTCCCGAAGAAATTGTCGTTGTCCGGCGTGGTCAGGCCGATGTGATTGTCCGACGCACCGACCAGCCCGAACTTGAACGGATTGACCCCGAGTTCCGCCCCCAGCAGGAGCCCCCGCTGCAGCCCCGAGCGCGCATATTCCCCGGGAAGCATCTCCTGCGTCTTGGTGACCGTCGCGTCGAGGTTGCCGTAGTCCCAGGTCTCGAAATCCGCGAAGGCGTCATCCGGCGAGAGGAAGGGATGCGACTCGCCGTCACCCTTGATCTGCGTGGCCTCGTAGAGGCGCTCCCACTTCTGGCGCGTTGCGGCGTAGTCGGCATCCAGCGACCGGCCGTCGGCAAAGTCGTCCTGCAGCGCGAACATCATGCCGTTGGAGAGGTTGCCATTGTGCGGGATAGCCATGACGTCTCCCCCGGTCTTGTCCTCGTAATTCTGCAGCCAGGTCCACAGGTCGCGCGGATCAGGCGAGCCAAGGGGGGGTGTCGTGGTGTAGGGCACGATCTGCCCGGCCCGCTCGGCGCCATCGCGGAAGATGACGTTGCGGTGCAGGTTGTTGCCCGCCACAAGAGATGTCCACTCAAAGGCGACGAAGGTGGTGAAGGTGCCGGGATTGTCGAACTCCTCGGCTGCGGCCACGATGTCATCCCAGACGCGCTTGTAGGCCGGGTTCCCCGGTTGATAGTTCAGCGCCGGCGAAATCTGTCCCTGCCCGAAGGCCGAGGTCAGCTCGAAGGCCGCCTTCTGCGCTGCCTCGCCGCCCTGGTTGAAAGCGTCGTGGAAATAGCGGCCTTGTTCGTCAGCCATGATATTGGGGGCACCGCCGATGATGTCGGTGATTGCGCCCATGCCGTCGGAATGATCTGTGATCATGTAGAAATCGAGCGGATAGTGCCCCCGCGCGTGGTGTAGGAGCGTCGACCTTCGGAGAGGTCCGGGTCTGATCAGGATGCCACGGCGGG
>NZ_JADFFK010000052.1 GCF_015223355.1 Salipiger mangrovisoli
CTCAACGTCATGGCCGGCCCGCTGCGCAAGTGGCGCTTCGTCGCCGCGCCACCGGTCGAACACCTGATGTGACGCGGCGAGGGGGATCCGGCGCAAGGCTGGCCCGTCGAAGAAGAAAGGCCGCAGGAGATATCTCCTGCGGCCTTTTCTTGTACTTGCTGCGTTGCGCGATCAGTTCGTCGCGGCGCGCAGCGGCTAGCGCGCATCCAGCGCGTCGCGCATCTCGCCCACCGCCTCGGGCGAGACTGCCTCGGCGCCGTTGCCGAAGCTTTTGCGCACGTAGGTCAGGATCTCGGCCACCTGCGTGTCGTCCATCTTCCAGGCGAAGGACGGCATTCCGGCGGCGGTCTGCGCGGCGTGCGTGTGCGGCGCGCGGGTGCCCTTGAGCATCGCGTGGATCATGTTGGTCGGATCGCCGAGCAGTCCGTGGTTGGCCGAGAAGGCCGGGACCATGTCCTCGATGCCTTCGCCGTCCAGCCCGTGACAGGCCGAGCAGTTGACCTCGTAGACATCCGCCAGTCGCGCCATGTCGGTCTCGGCGAGCGAGGCCGCCTTGGGGGCGGGGGTGTCCGAGGCGGACAGGGCTGTGAGGTAGGTGCCCACCGCCAGCGCGTCCTCGTCGGTCAGGTACTGCAGCGAATGCTCGACCGCCTCGGCCATCGGCCCCGCCGCGACGGCGACGCCGTCGGTGCCGGTCTTGAGGTAGGTGGCGATGTCCTGGGCCGAGCTGCCGCCGAGGCCGACATGCGGGTTCGGGGTCAGGTCGGGCGCATACCAGTCGCTGATGTTGCCGCCCTGCAGGTAGGCGCTGGCCACCTCGGCCCCCAGCGCGTTGCGCGGGCTGTGGCAGGCGGCGCAGTGACCGCCGCCGTCGACGATGTACTTGCCGCGGTTCCACGCGTCGCTCTCCGACGCCACCGGCTCGAAGCCCGCGTTGTCGAAGAACCGCATGTCCCAACCCGCCATCGGTCCGAGGACAATGGCGGGCGCTCTGGCGGTGAGGGCTTTCCAGCGCTTCGCGCTCGGCGATCGCATCGTGGCGCTTGCGGGGCGATGGGCGTTCAGGAATTGATCCAGTGGATCAACTCGGCCCGGAACGGGCGAAGCCTCGGCTCTTAGGTAGCGTCGGCGGTCACCGGACGGATCTTTTCGCCAAGCGGCATCTGGCTGGGTCAGATCTAGCAGGACAGGTGCAACACCGATATGGCTCCCGGCGATCTCCCTTCTCGGCAGATTTGCGTCGCAAACCGCCTGCCGGGCAAGGAACAGCGCGGGTCCCCGGCGTTTCCTCATCAATTCCGAGATGCAGCTTGCACCAGACCCGCCGCTTGCGACCGCCGTACTGTCGGGCGTGCTTGCAGGCGTGCCACTCGCCTTCGCCCTCAACCTCGATGCCGGTGCTCTCAATCAGCAGATGTAGCGGGCCCTCGGACCCGCGATACGGGGTTTTCACAACCAGACTCGTCTGGCGGCGCGACAGCGTGCCGAGGTCGGGCGTTGCCCAGTCGAGACCGACCAGCCGCAACATGCTTTCCACGAAGCCCCTCGTCTGGCGGAGAGCCATGCCGAACAACCCCTTCATCGAAACTTGATAGCGGCATCGCAGTAAGTTCGCCGGCGGCCTACGCCTGCCTGTCGGTGCGGCGTCCCAAGTCACAGTGGGATCGAACCAAATGCTCGGCGATCCTTGGCGCTTGAGCGCTTCATTTTGGGTTAGCGAGTTCCCGGTCCGGTTGGACGGGAGCGTGGGTCTGCTCATGCATCGCAGCTACCACGCTGGAGTCACGAGATGGATCCCTCACGCGACTTTTGCAACAGAGGACAAGCTCGGCTATCGCGGTTGCACAGGTCTCGACCCGGAAATGGCAGTGCGCTCGGCGCGCTGGGGATATCGGCCGGAGTTGGAAACGGAGCCGCGCGACCCTTTCGTTCGTCACACACTTCGCGAGTTCCGCGGACGCGTGAGGGCGCATTCGCGTGTCCGCCGAGAGCCGCAGGGCCTTGGCGATGAGGACTGCCGCGCCAAGCGAATTGGCCACTTCAGCGGTCGGCCTTACCGCGAGACCGACTTTGGTGCGTATCTCGGTGGGCAACGCGTGCAGGATGGCGCTCTGGCGCTTTAGCGCCGAGCACCTGATTGCCTTGGAAACATACTTTCCGCAGCGCGCCGCCGGGCATTGTTGAGCGCGGAGTTCGGACCTTTGTGGAACCCGGTCGCCGTGAGGTCCGTTTTGACTGCAGGGGCGATACCCATCGCCTGATCCCATGCCACCTTCAAGCAAGAGAGCCATATGCGGACACGATTGAAAGTGAACGGCGAGGCCCACGAGGTCGAGCACGACACGCGCGCCACCCTCCTTGACGCCCTGAGAGACCAACTCGACCTGACCGGCACCAAGAAGGGCTGCGACCATGGCCAGTGCGGCGCCTGCACGGTGCTTCTCAACGGCAAGCGGGTGAATTCATGCCTGTGCCTGGCCGCCATGCACGAGGGCGACGAGGTGACCACCATCGAGGGGCTCGGCAGTCCCGAGGCGCTGAACGCCCTGCAGAAGGCCTTCGTCGCCAAGGACGGCTACCAGTGCGGCTTCTGCACGCCGGGGCAGATCGTCTCGGCCACCGCCATGCTCGAGGAGTTGCGCGCGGGGGACCCGTCATTTGCCTCCGCCTCGCTGGAGGGGGAGATGCCGCTCGACGATGCCGAGATCGCCGAGCGCATGAGCGGCAACCTCTGCCGCTGCTCGGCCTATCCGCTCATCCGCGAGGCCATCGCCATGGCCGCGGAGGTGAAGTCATGAGGGACTTCGAATACAGCCGGGCCGAGACGCTTTCCGGCGCCGCGGGTCAGATGGGCGAGGGCGCGAGCGTCATCGCCGGGGGCACCAACCTGCTCGATCTGATGAAGATACAGGTGATGACGCCATCGCGGCTGGTGGACATTTCGCGGATCGGCGAGCTGCAGGGCATCTCGGAGGACGGGGACGGCCTGCGCATCGGCGCATTGGTGACCAACTCCGAGCTGGCGGCGGACGGGCGCATCCGCAGCGGCTGGCCGCTGCTATCGCGTGCCATTCTGGCGGGCGCCTCGGCACAGATCCGCAACAAGGCGACCACGGGCGGCAACCTTCTGCAACGCACCCGCTGCCCGTATTTCTACGACACCGCCATGGCCTGCAACAAGCGCAGCCCCGGCGAAGGCTGCGCGGCGCAGGAGGGCGTCGGGCGGATGCTGGCGATCTTCGGCACCTCCGAGCATTGCCTGGCGGCGCATCCCTCGGACATGGCGGTGGCGCTGGCGGCGCTGCGGGCCGAGGTGGAGATCCGCTCGAAAGAGGGCGAGACGCGGTGCCTGCCGGTGACCGAGCTCTACCGGTTGCCCGGCGACCGGCCCGACCTCGAGAGCGTTCTGGAGCCGGGCGAGATCATCACTGCCGTGCGCCTTCCCGCACCGCTGGCGGACACGCGGCAGGTGTACAAGAAGGTGCGGGACCGCGCCTCCTACGCCTTTGCGCTGGTCTCGGTGGCGGCCGTGCTGGAGATGGAGGGAGATCGCATCGCTTCGGCCTCGCTGGCCTTCGGCGGCGTTGCTCCCCGCCCCTGGACCGACCCGGAGGCCGAGCAGGCGCTCGTCGGGGCTGCCCCGGGGGATGAGGCCTTCGGCAAGGCCGCTGACGTGCTCATCGAGCAGGCGCACTGCCATCCCGACACCGAGTTCAAGAAGCCGCTACTGCGGCGTACCCTGATCGCCGCGCTGCGCGAGGCCACCGGACTGGCCAAACCCGCGACAGGCGCCAGCACCGCGAGGATCCCGGCATGACCAAGACCTTCCGCATGGACGAGGCGCAGCCGCGCCTGCTCGATGAGACCGGCCAAGGCATCGTCGGTGCCCCGCTCGACCGTCCCGAGGGACCAAAGAAAGTGTCGGGCCGGGCGCATTACGCCGCCGACGGGCTGCCCGAGGGAGCGGCGCATGGCGTGCTGGTTCGAGCCACGATCTCCCGCGGGCGCATCACCGGCATCGACGAAAGCTCGGTCTCGGGCCTCGGCGGGGTGATCGGCGTCTTCCACGGCCCCGAGTTCCTGCGCAACCCGGCGCAGGGCATGGCGGGCGAAGCCCCGGTACAGCCCGGCGACGAGGTGCACTACCACGGCCAGCCGATCGCGCTGGTGGTTGCCGAGAGCTTCGAGGCGGCGCGCGACGCGGCGCAGCGGCTTGTCGTGAGCTACGAGGCCGAGGAGGGCGTGGAGACCGATCCCGCCAGCGCCAGCGCGCTCGAACAGGACGATCCCGAGACCGCCGGGGACTTCGACGCGGCCTTCGCGGCGTCGGAGGTGACGCTCGACCGCAGCTACGCCACCGCGCCGCAGGTGGCCGCCGCGATGGAGCCCCATGCGGCGGTGGCCGAATGGGAGGGCGACAGCCTGACCCTGCGCGGCGCCCTGCAGATGCTGCGCTTCAACAAGGACGAGCTGGCAGACTCGCTCGGCATCCCGGCGGAGAAGGTGCGCATCCTCGCGCCCTATGTCGGGGGCGGCTTCGGCTCGAAGCTGGGTATCGGCCCGGAGGCGGTCGCCGCCGCGCTCGCGGCGCGCGCGCTGGGGCGGCCGGTGCGGGTGGTGATGACCCGGCAGACCGTCTTTGATGCCGTGCTCCGGCGCAGCGAAACGAGCCAGCGGCTGCGGCTTGGTGCCGACAGGGACGGCCGACTGCGGGCGCTTTCGCATGACGACCGTGTGTCGAACATCGAGGGGGAGGGCTTCGCCGAGCCGGTGAGCCAGGCCTCGCAGTTCCTCTACGGAGCCGACGGGCTCAGCTTTGCGCAGACATTGGCGCGGGTTAGCCGGACGCCTGCGGGCTCGGTCCGCGCGCCGGGAGAGGCCGTGGGGATGCTGGCGCTCGAGCAGGCGATGGACGAGCTGGCCGAGGCGCTGGAGATGTGCCCGGTGGAGCTGCGGCTGAAGAACCTGCCCGAGAAGAACCCGATGACCGGCCAGCCGTTCAGCGCCACGCGTCTTGCGGATTGCCTGCGCGAGGGGGCGGACCGCTTCGGCTGGGCAGACCGCAAGCCGATGGGCAGCCGCCGCGAGGGCGAGTGGTTCGTCGGCATGGGCATGGCCTCGGCGGCCCGCTCGAACATGCTGGTGAAATCCGCCGCGCGGGTGCGGCTCGGCGCGGACGGCGCGGTGGTCGAGACCGACATGACCGACATCGGCACCGGCACCTACGCGATCCTCGGACAGATCGCTGCCGAGATGCTGGGGCTGCGGGTGGAACAGGTCGAGGTGCGCCTTGGCGACACCAGTTTCCCCGGGGCCTCGGGTTCGGGCGGCTCCTTCGGCGCCAACTCGGCGGGCTCGGCGACCTTCCTTGCCGCCAAGGCGATCCGCGAGACACTGGCCGGTCGCATGGGCTGCAGCCTGTCGGAGCTGACCCTGCAGGACGGCATCGCCCGCGGCGGCAATCGCGAGATGCCGCTGTCGGAACTGGTCGAAGAGGAACTGGTCGAGGAGGCCAGCGTCGAGGCCGGTGACACCTCGGAGAGCCATTTCTCCTCGGGCTTCGGCGCGCATTTTGCCGAGGTGGCGGTGCATGCCTACACCGGCGAAGTGCGGGTGCGCCGCATGCTTGGGGTGATGGCCATGGGGCGGATCCTCAACGAGAAGACTGCGCGATCGCAGGCGCTTGGCGGAATGATCTGGGGGCTGGGTGCGGCGCTGACCGAGGAGATGGCCCATGACCCCCGGACCGGCCACGTGGTGACCCGCGATCTTGCCAACTACCACGTTCCCGCACACGCGGACGTGCCGGGTGACATGACGGTGGTTTTCCTCGAGGAGCGCGACGACATGGCCAACCCGATCCAGACCAAAGGTATCGGTGAGCTCGGTATTTCCGGTGCGGGGGCGGCGATCCTCAACGCCGTGCGCAATGCCTGCGGCGCGCGGGTCTATGACATGCCCGCGACGCCAGACCGGGTGATCGCGGCGATGGAGGCGGCGGGGTCTTAAGGTTCCAAGAGATGCATTCGCCGTTTCGGCGGCGGATGCGCGCCAACATGCGTTTTGGAAAGGCGTCATTTCGGGTCGCCCGAAGATCACACGATGCGACCACGGTCTTCCAGCGTTTTGCGTCCACGGCCAAGACCCGGCGCGATCCCGATTTGCAAAGAGGAGATACCTCCGATTGCGGTCGCTTTGCGCGGTCCTCCCCGAGGCCGGAAGAGTTTCGCCATTCCCGAGGCGTTCGCCGACCGCGACGATATCCATTCGATCTCAAATGAGCAGCTTTACCGGCGAGTGTGTGTCGTCGAGAGGCGAGGGCCGCGCCGCCAACTTGAGCAAGCCGAACGCCTCCTGAACGGCCAGCGAGAGCCCGGCGCTTGGCGTCATGCAAACCGAGCGTCCGGCCCGGCCAGAACGTCTCGAAGTCGCTCAGGTCGTTCGCTGAGGTTCCAGCGCACCCGTTTCGGAACGCACCCGCAAGATCATTCCGTCCACCTCCCACTCGATCCGGCAAGGTTTCGCTGCGCGTCTCGAGACCTTAACGCGAGGTGTCGTGTGCGGTTCATCGCGGAGGCAGCAACTGCTGCTTGATGACCTTGGCAGGTCCGCAGGCCAAGTCGGCCGCGGCCGCTGGCATATTGTCCGCACCGACCGCAGAAGCTCATCCCATTGCCATGAAGCTTCGACCATGGGTGATGCGGCCGCCGGAGTAACTCGCGTTCGCGCGCGCCGGGAGACCACTTGAGCCCGGACTGCGGCGGACGATCAATCCGAAACGGCGAGCATTCGTCGCCGAAGCATCCTGTTGATCTCGTCACAGTTCGTGGCTCTCGCTTCGTCGCGGCCAGGCACGGTCGAATTCGACGCAAAGTAAGTCATTTGACTGCATCCTGGGTCTCTCGTGACAAATGCGTCCTTTTTACCCCATGTCAGATGCGCTAGGTTTGGAGGCTCACGCAGGTCCGGTGTAGGGCCCTTCGCGACGATAGATGGAGTCCTGGAGATCAGCTGAAGGCGGCACTTTGGAACAGACTTTGTTTGATACTGATGCGGCCATTCCGGGGACAGGCAGCTACGAGTGGCATCTGGACGACGACAAGCTCTTCTGGAGTCGGGGACTTCTCGAGCTGTATGGGTTGAAGCACCCACCTGATCGGGCGGCCGACTTCTTCGCATCGGTACATCCCGAGGACAGGCAACGCATCCGAGAGGAAATGGCCGAGGTCTGCGCGGATGCGGACACGTTCGAACATAAGTTCAGGATCGTGCTTCCGGACGGACGCGTGCGATATCTGCTGGATCGTGGACTTGTGGTCAGAAATGCCCATGGCACCGCGGTCAGACTGTCGGGCGTGGAGACTGATGTCACCGATGTTGTTGACGCGCGTATTTTTCCGAAAGGGCGGGCCCCGGAGGGCGGTGTCGTACTCGGCGACGCGGAAATTCTCGATGCGGTCTTCAACGACGCACCCGTTGGTATCGGGATCTGGGACAGAGACCTGAAGTTTCTGAAGATCAACCCGCTCTTGGCTGAAATGAACGGCCTCGCGCCGGAAGTTCACATCGGGAAGAGAGCGGAGGAACTGCTGCCTGACGTTCGCGAGATTGCTGGCGTGGCGAAGCTGCTGCAGGACGTCTTGGACAGCGGCACCGCCAGGCGCGACGTCGAGATTTCGGGCTCCACCCCGGCGCGGCCCTCCGAGCGGCGACACTGGAACGAGCACTTCTTCCCGATCAGATCTGCGGGCCGCGTGGCCGGGATTGCGGCCATCGTCGAGGATGTCACCGAGGCGCGCAAGGCGCAGGAGACCATCGACGCGCTGCTGCATGAGCTGAACCACCGGAGCAAGAACCTGGTCTCGCTCATACTCGCCATATCACGGCAGACGGCGCGGTCCCGGCCCGACGATTTCCTGCCGGTGTTCCAGAGCCGACTTGAAAGCATGTCGGCGGCGCAGGACCTCCTTGTCCGCCGCAGCTGGCAGGACATAGAGCTCGAAGCCCTCGTGCGCTCGCAACTGCCGCACTTCGCGGAGCTGATCGGCAATCGGATCATTCTCCGGGGCGCTCCGGATGTCACGATCCCGGCCCCGGCAGCCCAGTCGCTGGCACTGGCGTTCCATGAGTTGACGACGAATGCGGTCAAATACGGGGCGCTGTCGAACGAGACGGGCAAGCTCACGATCGCCTGGCAGCTTTCCCCGGACGGCACGCTCCTGCAGATCGTCTGGCGCGAGCGCGGTGGTCCGGCCGTCTCGCAGCCGTCGAGGAAGGGGTTTGGCTCGACTCTGACCGTCGGGATGCTGCAGTCCACTCTGGGGGGCGAGATCGACGTCGACTATTCGAGCGAGGGTCTTACCTGGAGCCTGAAATTCAAGCTCCGGGGCTGACTGGGTGGCCCGCACCGCAAGGCGCCACCAGAGCCTGCGGTTCGCTCTGGTGACCGGCGGCGCGAAGTTGTTCCTCCATGAGAGGTCAATCAGCCCGGCCGTATTGAGATCACATTCGGCAGGTTCAAGGACTGGAGGTGCGTGGCAATCCGCTATGACCACTGTCCAAACGTCTTTTTCTCGGCCATTGCCCTCGCCTGAGCCGTCACCTTCTGGATCTGAAAATCAATGAATCTGGAACGTACGGGCACGGCAATGTCGGACAAGGGCTCTGCGTCGATCCGGCTCGTGACTTCGCGGGTGTCTGCTTCTCGGCCAACGGCCAGATTCCGCCCTACGGAGAGGACCGCGCCCAGGGTGTCCTGCACCGGGCACGAGCAGCAACGCCGGGGTTCGGTGCGGCGCGCTTGCGCGACGTTTGCGGCGGCGGCACCGCCGCCGGTTGACTCTGCAACGCCCGGAGGATGCATTGCGCATTCAAGACACTGAAATCCGAACTGGGTCCGACATGGTCACAAATGCTCTTCGCGCTTCGGCGCCGGATTCCTTCCGCACCCTCGGGGCGGTCTTGTCGAAGACCTACAGGTTCATCGCGATCGACGTGGAAACGGCCAATTCGGACGCCAGCAGTATCTGCCAGAT
>NZ_JADFFK010000053.1 GCF_015223355.1 Salipiger mangrovisoli
CACTCCTTCTCTTTGGATGCGTATCAACTCGCAATGGCTGATCCCGTCGGCAATGTGGGGCGGCGACAGCGTTTACGAAAGACGGAAGCCGTGATGATGACGCCTGCACACGTGAAAATAAATGGACCCTTCATCGAGAGGTAAGACTTTAAACTCCCATTGAACAAATTCGCACCATGCTCTTCCTTGAGGTTTTTCATCTCCTCCTTGTAACTACAGAGCGTGAGCATGAAGTCGCAATTATCGTGGTTATCGGTATATGTAGATACGATGTCCTCGTAGGCTTTTGAGGCGTCTGCCAGCCTGATAGACCCGGACTCCAGCTGTCGGTAGAGCGTGCTGATCTCACGCGCACACTTGTGAGCATCATTTGCTTTTCGTGAATCCACTTCGGCAGGGCTAATTTGTGAAACGACAATCGAAATCACAGAAATCCCAATTGAGAGGGTTCCGATGAGCTGAGCGCCTTCTGGAGTCAGATTTACGGCAAACGCAAGTAGGTACACCCCAAGAAGAATTGAAAGGAAGGAGAGGGTGTGAAGTGAAAAGGATAGATTTCTCACTCTGCCATTAAGGCGTCTAGAATAGTTGAATCGGTTGCTCTTTGTGATCTTCATTCGGCGGCACAGCTTTTCTTCCGCTGTGTCGGCTTTTTTTGAAATCTCTGCCTGAGATACTGGTTCTACGTGTGTCAAATCTTAACTCTGGTTTACTGGATTGTGCGCATAAAAGCCTGAAATTTTTGGCTTCGTCGAGCCAAGCAGGTACCTCTACGGTACCTGCAAATGAAATTGTCCCCCCTCCTTTGCTCTTTGAGACCACCCCAAGCCCCCTCACTAGCGATGTGCCTCGGGCTCACTCCCGCTTTCAACTGCTTCCATCGCTTGATAGACCCTTTGCGACCAAAGTCGGATCATACTCTAGCCGCGCGCACAATATCTCGATGGATACTCTCAAGGATTAATGCGTGTGACCCGTCGTGGTGAACGATGGCCTGAACCACACGAAATTCACCGGCATATTCTCCTGTTGCTCGCAGCCCAGGCTCATTTATCGCGTCCACTTGCATTACTGCTATCCGCCCTTCTTGAACACCTTGCAGCTTTCGCGCGTTGTTTCGAGCATTCACTCCGCGCTCAGTTGGGTGCGGATTCGGGTCAAAATACAGTTCCCTCTGGTTCCACCAAGTTGTATGAAGCACGCTGGGCTCTGGATTATCAGGGAACGCTTCCTCGGCAGCTTCGTAGCGAACATACCACTGCCCGGGCCTTCTGGCTTGAATGCGTACTGGCATAGCTCTTCCTTTTCAGGCGGGTGCGACTGTTGATTTCTACACGGCGGTGGCCGAATCTTGCCGAAGTTTTACGCTGCGTGGTGAATCTAATCCATCACTTTGAAGCTCGCGAGCTTCGGCAATGGAATAATTTGGAGCTATGTGCTTGCGGCATGCTGAAACGACGCGCCCGAACAAGCCGGGCCGCCATCAAATGCATACTGCGCCTGACTTGACCGGCAGCTCTGGGCTGGGGGCCGGTCATCCGCCGCGCCTGGCGCGAAGGTCGGCTCTGGGCCGGGCACGTAGGATGGCGCCCGACCTACGCGCCTATGCCCAAGGTCCGCTTCCTGCGCCTTGCTGCCGGTTGCGCAGCACTCCGTGGTTTCTACAGCAGCTAAAAAGTTGAAGTGCTTCGGATTCACCCTGCTGACTGGGCCAGCTGCCTTCGCTTTGGCGCAACGGCGCAGCCGAGCATGGCTGTCTTCATCTTTACCCTCGCCGCTCTCGCACCTAGCTGGTCCGAATAGTGCCGAGCACGGGCACTGAGCTAACGAAGGCACTCGAACGATGCTATTCGCTCGGAAATGAACGGTCGACCTTGAGTGGCTGGAGATCAATAGCGGCCAGATGCAGCATTTAGAGTATTGAGAAGTCGCTCCGGCATTATCTTGACCCGCCGCGCCAAAGAACTGCAACATCCCAACGTCCGACCCGCAACCCCGAGGGACTGATGGCCAAGATCGAGCGCGTCGAGATATTCATGGTGAACCTGCTTCCGAAGGTGAAGCGCACGGACGCGATCCAGAGCTTCGTGAGGCAGGAAACGCCCTTCGTCCGGATTACGGATGCCGACGGCGCAAGCGGGCTTGGCTATTCCTACACGATCGGGCAGGGCGGGCCTGCCATCATGTCGCTTCTACGCGAGACACTGGTGCCCCGGCTGATCGGGCAGGAGGCGGAGGCGATCCAGCGCATCTGGCGCGACCTGCTATTTTCCACCCATGCAACCAGCGTCGGGGCGATCACCTCGCTCGCTCTGGCAGCCGTGGACACGGCGCTCTGGGACCTGCGCTGCAAGCGGGCGGGGCTGCCGCTTTGGCGCATGCTGGGAGGGGCGAAAGACAGCGTTCCGATGTACACGACCGAAGGCGGCTGGCTGCACATCGAGACGGACGATCTTGTCGCCGATGCGATTTCGGCGCAGGCTGCCGGGTTCGCGGGCAGCAAGGTCAAGATCGGGCGCCCGCACTTGAGCGAGGACCGGGAACGGCTCACAGCGGTCCGCGAGGCCGTGGGGCCCGCGTTCGAGATCATGGTGGATGCCAACCAGTCCTTCAATCTCGCCGAGGCGACCCGGCGCGCGAAGGTGCTCGAGCCGCTCGCCATCGCCTGGTTCGAAGAGCCGATGCCGGCGGACGACGTGGCCTCTCACGCGGTCCTGTCGGCGCGAACCTCGGTGCCGGTCGCCGTTGGCGAGAGCATGTATTCTCTGAGTCAGTTCAAGGACTACCTCGTCGGAAACGCGGCAAGCATCGTGCAAGTGGACGTCGCGCGCATCGGAGGGATCACCCCCTGGATGAAGGTCGCCCACATGGCGGAGGCGCACAATGTGCCGGTCTGTCCGCACTTCCTGATGGAACTGCACGTAAGCCTCGTCTGCGCGATCCCGAATGCGCCGTGGCTGGAATACATCCCGCAGCTTGATGAACTGACCAAGGCGCCGATGCGGATGGAGAACGGTCGGGCCTACCCGAGCGACAGCCCCGGTCTCGGGATCGATTGGGACGAGGACAAGCTTGCCGCGTCGCGGGTAAAGGGGCTGGATTTGACCGCAAGCTAAACGCGTATCAGAGATCCTTTAGTGCCCTTGTTCATACTACACAGTTCTTGGAGCCCTAGGCTTCGGTTCACGCGAGAATCATGACTGCCGAAAACACGTATAGATGGATCTATGGATTTTAAATCATCCATGGGTTGTGTGTTGCGGTATGACCAGGAGCGCCGCGGATCGCTGCCGTAACGGCATTTTGGGGGCTTTTCGCCTCGTTCCATCGCTTGGCTTTTCTGCGAAAGGGTCCGCTCCCTCAGCGGTCACTTCGCATAGTTTTTCGTTCAGGCAGCAGGCTTGACCCCGAAAGGAGCCGCCTGGGGGGCTTTCAAGGCTTCAAGAAAATTTATTTTTTTCGCAAAATCAATTGGTTGACTCTCTATTGCGGGTGGAGGTCTAGAAACGGCGATTTTGGTCCCCTTAGGTTTAATGCGAGCGGGAATGCCGTGGCGTTGGTTAACAGACAGCCTCTTCAGAGGACTACCTAAGAAGCAAAAAAAAACGCGCACCGGCTCGGTGCGCGCCTGAGAGTTGGGGCAACGATCGCCCGGTAACACTTGCCAATCTAGAGGCCGAAAACGGCCCCGGGCAAGCGCGATCTGAGCTCCGGAATGAGCAGTGGCTACCCCGGAAGCGATCAGTTTCCGGGAACGGAGAACGTATGTCGAACTATCAAGACTGGTTGCAGGACCAACCAGCGCAGCCGAAAAAGTTGCCTGCCCTGCAGGTGGCACCTATCCATGGCGTTCTGCCCTATGCCGGCGATCGAAACCCGCTGACGCGCAGCGATACGGTCAAGCGGGTGTCGGCGGCGATTGCCACGCCGATGTCGGGCGGCATTCGGCAGGTCTATCACTTCGACGGCGAATCCGAATACGCCGTTGCCTTGGATGCACTGCGGAGCCCCGACCTCTACGGCCTGGAGGTGCAGCTCCCGCCAATCACATTTGACTGCAGTCGTACGCTGAAGGAGCGCTCGCACAAGTTCGATCTTCGGTTCACATTCACGGACGGATATCGACGCGCGGTTTACGTGCGCAACGCCACGAGCCTTGCCAAGCGTGAAACCCAAGACGAGATCGATGATATCTTTGCAGCCGTCACGGACGACTTTGCGGATGACGCGATTGTTGTCTGCGCTGACGATTACACGCGTGCGTATCGCGATAACCTGCGCCGGATCTGGGATCTGCTTCAGGTGGCGGACCCGGAGGCGGATGCGATCGTTGAGGAGGCCGCCCGCACGACCAATTACTGGTATCTGGATGATCTCATCTCGAACTGCGACTTGGAACAATGGCGCGGCTATCAGGCGGCGATACGCCTCATTGGCCAGAATGTGATTTGGACCGATATGCATGGGGTCATCGACTACCCGTCGCGGGTGGCGTTGAACGCATGACCGCTCAGCCTACTTTCGACGTCCAAAAAAATGCCGTCCTTACATTGCATGGCCGCGAACTGTTGGTGACAGCGCTCGAGGAGGACAGCTATGCGGTGGAGTGCCAGGAAACAGGCGAATGCCTCAGCCTGCCGTTCGAGAAGGTAGACACAGCGATCCGCGAGCGGAATTGTGAAGTCGTCAACCCGCGGGATGCAGAGAAACGGCACGCGCTGCTGGAATACGCCGGCGGTCTTGAACGCTTGGAACAGTTTTCGGAAGAGACCCGGCGCATCGTGCAGGCTCGTCTTGCCTTGGTGTTGGCTCAGGACGCACTGCGTTCGGAAGGCATGAAGCTTACCCAGTGTAGCATGAGCAAACGCGGCGAGCATCGTCGCGCTTTGCTGGTCCGCGCGGACGAGATCGCGCCTGGGCACGATTTCCTCCGGACACGGCGGGGCGGAAAGCTCGCGAAAGGCTTCGAAGTGCCCCAAGGACGAACCCTTGCGAACTACCGTGATGTCTACCACCGCTTCGATCGGAACCCAGTCGTTCTGGCAGATCGCGATCACAAGAAGGGTCGGCGTGGGGACCGGCTGTTGCCATGGCAGGAGCGGTTCATCGAATATGTTCTGCAGGGTTGGCACGATCCGCGGAAGCCCAAGCTTGCGAAAGTCTATACTTTGGCAAAAGCGGCCTTCGATCGTTCACCCGAAGAGATCGCACAACCTGTCGATTTTCCCACGATCACGACGATCCGCACGCGAGCGAAAGCAAAACCGGAAATTGCGCGCGTCCTCGGGCGTGGTGGTAAGCGTCACGCGAACAACGTGAAAGGTGCCGGCTCAACCGATGTACGTGCGCTATATTTCGGTGAAAAGGCGGAGTGGGACCAATGTTTGCTGTCGATATTCAGTAGCGGAGATGGAGTTGTCCGCGCGAAGGCCATCGATCCTAGCAAAGTGCCAAAGGAACTTACGGACAATGAAATACGCCGCTGTTGGCTACATGTGATCATGGATATCGCCACCCGCGAGGTTCTTGGTTGGATCATTTCCGAAACGGCTGATGCGGATCACAGCAAAGCACTGCTTCGCATGGCGACCCGTGACAAGACCAAGGAAAAGATCCGCTACGGGTGCAAGCGGGACCCAGTGCCACCGGTGCGGCTGGGCCTCACCGTGGCAGACAACGGTACGGCAACACGAAACTCGTCCGTCTACGCAAGCCAGCTCGGAATGGGTATGACCGTGATGACGGCGCGAGCGTACCAACCGATGGACAAGCAGGTTGTCGAGCGTCTTTTCGGCACGACCCAATGGGATGTACTCAATTTCATGGAGGGATATACGGGCAGCCGCCCCGGTGAGCTGACAGGCTATGATCCAAAAGCCGCAGCCAAGATCAGTCACGACGATGTCTTTGGTGCGCTCACGCGGTATTTCATCGATGAGTATCCTTTCCGGCAACACCGCGGCACCGGGATGTACAAAGCGACCCCTCGTCAGAAAAGAGAGGAAGCGCTAAGGCGCTATGGTCCGATCGATCCGCCCTCGCAGCGCGACCGTTGCCTTCATCTCGGAGTGAAGGTCCAAGCGAGTACGACCTCGGAAGGTGTCAGAGCATTCAATATCCCGTTCAACTCGACGGAGCTTCAGCGCTTTGCGGGCGGGGCCTCGAAATTGGTCACTGTTCATCTCGATCCTGACGACCTCCGCAAGGTCTATATCACCGCCGAAGGTGTGGAAACCGTGATGGAGGCACGGCTGAGCATGACTGTCTTCAAGGATCAATCGCTGGAGGAAGCGATTGAAATTATGGAGAGCGCGACCAAGTCCAATCCGACCCTGCGAGCGATACACGACGCGCACCTGAGCGAAGCTATCGCCCGCCGGGCACGGGAATCCGGTTTCTTCCCGGATTCGCGCGACCCCGCGAATTTCCAAACGATTGCACAGCTCGAGGAGCGCGCCGCCAAACTGCTACAGGTCGAAACCCGTCCGGCCAGCTACGTCGGCGCGACCGTAACGCCGGGCAGCCTCATGAGCCGGACCGGCAGTGCGGGCGTGGTGCGATCGCGCCCGTCCACAGGAACTACGCAGACGAGGCCGCCGGCCTCTTCGCATGCCTCCGAGACCGGCACCCGTTCAGGGCCGCCCGCTCGGCAGAAGCGTACGCCCGTTGAGAGTAGCGCCTGTGCCGAACCTGAAACCAACGACGTAAAGTACATGACCTTCGAGCCCATCAAGGACAGCAAACTGTGAGCAATCCCTTCGTCATCGCCTCCCTGGCAAACCTGAATGCGGACCTGGCGCAGCGCCATTTCTCGCTCGCCCGGGGCGACGAGCTCCAGCGGGCTTTCGCGCAATTGTTCAGCCGTCACCTTGGCCGCCTCCAGTCGGACAAGGGTTTCGAGGCGCGCAGCCTCTTGGTGACGGGCCTCTCCGGCTCAGGCAAGTCCGCCGAGATCTCAGACATGCTGAAGCGGTTTAACGAAAGCGCCGTTCCGCTCCCGGGAGGGGAGGGCGCCCGCATTGTACCCTGCGTGCTCGAGGCCAAGGGCAGCTGGAAGGACCTCGGCCGGAAGACCCTGCACGCTCTGGGTTACCCCATCTCCAACAAGACCCGTCGGACCCAGTTCGAAATTTGGGAACTGGTCGTTACTCAGGCCAAGCTCAAGGGGGTGATCGGGATCCACTACGACGAGGCCCAGCACATCATGCGGGGCAAATCGGACGCTGAGGTTCTGAGTGTCCTTGATGCGTTCAAGACGCTCATGAAGTCGCATGACTGGCCATTGATGCTGATCCTGTCCGGTGTCCCGGAATTGGGAGACTACGTGCAGCGCGAGCCGCAACTCGATCGGCTGATGACAAGGATCGATTTCAGCGAGATCGATCTTAGCAGCGCACCGGGGCAGCCGGCGCCGGACTACGGTGTCCTGAACGAAATCGTCGGCAGCTATGCCCTCAGCGCGGGCATTGAGATCGACGCAGGCCTGCCGACGGGCGATTTCTTGCACCGCCTTGCGACCGCAGGGGCCTTCCGATGGGGCCTTGTCATCGACATGGTGGTCGATGCCGTGGCGATCGCTGTCGCCAGGATGGAAGGGGTGCTTGATCGCTCTGACTTTGTGGCGGCCTGGTGCGAGAAGACCGGAATGAACGAATTGGCGACGCCCTTCACTCACGACAGCTACGAGAGGATGTTCCGAAGGGAAAAGCCGTTCCGGGCAGCCCTCGGTACCTGATCGTTCAGGATCATTCAGAGCTCCAGAAACCCGCGCCTCGGCGCGGGTTTTTTCATTTCCGGGCGCCGTGGCTAAGAGGGGATCGCTAGCTAAGCATCTGATGCTGCGCAGCTTTTTGGTTTCCGCGCAAGCTTATGCTTTTATTTACCCGGATGGATGCCGCAAGTGTTTGAAATAATTTATGAATTCCTTGTGCCGAATCGGGCATCACTGATTTTGCGCACTCATCTGCTTTCTCTGACTGGTAGTCAGAGTGTTCCTACTACCAATTATTGGCCACCGGCGGGGCTGAAATGGCCATTGTGCAATCATAATAAGTGCATCGGGCGGAGACGCCCGATTTCCGAAAATTTGGGGTTGAACTAAAGCGGTTGGAGGTTCGAAACCTCTTCAGGGAATATGGCGCTCCGGTAGCGACATTCAAAATGGATATCCGGATATCCCTATTTCGGTGAAAGCCATGGTGTCGAGCCATAGTGGCGTAGGCGCAAGAGGTCCCCGGCGCGGCGCTCACTTGAAGAGTTCGGAAGGTCGTGCGGTTGGTGGTTCGATACTGCGTGTAGGATTGGGCAGCCCATCAAAGGTTTGCTCTTTCTCATAAAAAACTTGGCCTGACATCTCCGCTCCCCTCAACGGTTCCTGCGCCTCAGGCACAGTGCGCCAAAAACACGAAAAAAGGGGCGACCGCTGGTCGCCCCTTTCTAATTCCGAATTCATGACGTTCTTTCGGGTAGTCCTTGAGTTCCCGATTGCATTCGCGATGTAGGTAGAGGCTTTGAGCTTGCCTGGCGCGAATGTCTCACATCTGAGGGGTGACGTGCGGACATCCTCGCTATCACGCTCGACCCCTTAGCGGAGATCAGGAAGGACTTCGTGTGTCCCAGGCCAGAGCGGACGCATGCTCTTGCCCTACAAGGTAGCGTTCACTGCCGGAACCGCGCAGGCGCAGTGGATGAGATAGCGATCAACACATGCCTCCGGAGACGGCGCATCCCATAGGGCCGCGCCAGACAGCAACGTCGCGGCCCCATTCTCTGGGCAATGCGAGGTCGAGGCGGACGCCCAATTGCCTCTCGGGCGTTCCGCATTCGGCTTCTCGGCTCCCTATCGATGGACGGAACGGAACCTCTCGAGAAGCTCGCTGATCCTCGCTCCATGGATAGTGCCCCGCGGCGTGGTGTAGGAAGCCGCGAGCGTCGCTGATCGCGAGGCTGGCGGTCATCGTCGATCTTCG
>NZ_JADFFK010000054.1 GCF_015223355.1 Salipiger mangrovisoli
TGCGCCGGCTCGGAGGTGAAGCTGGTCTCGCCAGCCACCCAGGCGCCCGCGATCAGGTGCTTGCCGTGCGGGGTGAAGACGGATTTGTCGAGCATCGGAATGTCCTTTGTGCTGTCGTCGCCCAGGTCGGGCTCGGCGTGGATTCGCAGTTGGTATACCAGCAGGTGCCCAATGGGCGTCAAGCGCGGCTTCCCGCAACCCGCCGCGCCGCGCGCCAGCCGAGGCAACCGCAGGCGGTCATTCTGCCGCGGCCTGCGAGGACCAGGGGGCCCCATCTGTCCGACCATGGCGGTGCAGGCGCGGGGCGGTCGCGCCAGACACGCGGGCCTTGGGCTGCGCGGCAGGGCATCGATAGGTCTCGGGCGCTGACGGGGGCCTCCGAAGGTGCATCCGGGTCGCCCCCCAGCCCGGCCCCGCCCGCAGCCATGCGCCGGCCGCCGATTCTTACGATCTGACACTCATTCTGACACTGACAGTGACTCTGGCACAGCGACGCGACGCCAGGTCCCGCGCAACGAAGAAGGAGCGCGTTTCCATGTGGAAACGCGCCCCTGCCTCTGGTGGCGATTTTCTGACGCTTTACAGCGCCTCTCTGCGTCATGCGCGATTGCGCCTGTCCGGTCCGCGTGGAACCGGCACGAGGCGACCCGCTCGGATCAACGCGAATTCCTGTCCTCTCCCTTCGCATCGGTGAGGGCAAGGATCAGGACCGCGATCACGATAAGAGCGGCCAACCCGACGAGAAAGATATCGATGGTCATGGCAGCCTCCTTCAGTGCTTGGGTCTGGCAGTGCTTGGGTTTGGAACGCGGCAGCGCAGAGGCGGTTCCGGAACAGAATGTCGCAGTTTCGTGTTAAGCTTGGGTTACCATTGGAAAGGCGACATCATGCTCATTTCGCTCTCGGACCTGCTGACCTGGCGCCTGACCGGGGGCGCGCGGGACTTTGCGCTGCAGGACCTGCTGTTTGACCCCGACGGCCGCAAGCTGGCCTGGGCCATCGTCGCGCCGGCGGGCTTCGCCGCGGCCGACCGGCTGCTTGTCGCCGCCTCCTCGCTGGGGCTGCCCGAGGCCGAGGCGCGCAGCCTGCCGCTGCATGTGACCGAGGACGAGTTGCAACGCGCGCCGCACATGCGGGGCGGGCGGGAAGACATGCTGGCGCTCATGGCGACCATGCCCCCCATGGTGGTCGGTCCGTTCGGATCGCCCTACGCGCCGCTGTCGGCCGAGCCGGAGGAGACAGCCGACGACCCTCGCTGGCAGGCCGCGCTGGAGCGCTACGAGAGCCTTGCGGACTGGATCGGCAGGCTGGTCTTTGCCCGTGACGGCGAGGCGGGCCGGGTGAGCGACCTGCTCTACGACGCGGCGCGTGGCCGGCTGAGCCACATCGTCGTCGACAATGGCAGGTTCTTCCACCACGAGCGCCGGGTGGTGCCTATCTTCGAGATGCAGACCCATGCCGACCGGGAGCACGGCGGGCACATCGTGCTGGACCTGTCGTTGGCGCAGGTCGAGAACGCGCCAAAGGTCTCCGACATGGTGGCGGCCTGACCGCAGCCGCCCGCACGGACCGAAGCCCGGCTCGGGCCGCGCCTCTATCTTTCGAGGAACGGTGGGATCGCGGCCTCGGCCTCGGCGGCATCAAGTTGGCAGATGGCATCCCGGCGCGCCCGGGCGGCGGCAACGAGCGCGCGAAAAAGCCTGCGGTGGGCGCGGCGGTAGACCAGGTATTCGGGATGCCATTGCACGCCGAGCGCGAAGGGGTCACTGAGCCGCTCGACCGCCTGCACCATGCCGCCATCGTCGCGCCCGGCGACCCGAAGCCCCTCGCCCAGCCGGTCGACCGCCTGCGAGTGCAGCGCGTTGACCCTGAGGCAGGGCGCGCGCGCGGTATGCGACAGCAGCGTGCCGTCCAGCACGTCGACCTTCTTGCGCGGCAGCACCGTGCGGTAGCGGCGCGAGGGGTGCACGGCATAGGCGTCGCCATGCAGTGAACCGCCGAGCACCACGTTCAGCATCTGCGCGCCGCGGCAGATGCCAAGGATCGGCAGGTTGCGCTCGAAGGCGCCGCGCAGCACGCGCTGTTCCAGTGCGTCCCGCGCCGGATCGAGCCGGACATCAAGTTGCAGCTCGCCGCCGTAGAGCGTGGGTTCGATGTCATCGCCGCCGCCAATCACCACGCCATGCACCATCTCGAGATCGACCTCGCGGCGACCGGTCTGCCAGCGCAGCGCCCGCCCCCCAGCCAGCCAGACGGCGAAAGCCATGAAGGGGAAGACCCGCCAGCCTGAGCGGCGGGACACCGTCACACCGATCAGAGGTCGCACAGGCCCGCCCCCTGCAGCATGCGCTCGACGCGGAAGGACCAGTCCATGCGGATCGAGGTCAGCGACTCGCGGTGATCGCGCCAGGCGGCGCAGAGGCGACCGAGCAGATCGGCGTCTTCGGCGACGCGTTCGACCAGCACCCAGCGGTTCCATTCCTGCGCAAGGGTCCAGCCGGGCTCGTCGATGCGGCAGTCAGGCAGCCGCCAATGATAGGTCGGCCGGGCCGAGACCAGCTCCATGTCCACCGCCGCAGCAACCCGCGCCTCGTCGATCTGCGCGAAGAGGCAGAGCATGTCGAGCCCGTGGTTTCGGGACGGCGCGAGATCAAGGTAGGTATCGATCAATTCGGTCATCGTGGCGGGCGGTGCCTCGGCTGCCAGCCGATCGACCAAGGCGCGCGGATAGGGGGCGACCCAGGTCATCACGCGGCGGGTGAAGTCGGTCCCCGCAACGCGCTTGAGAAAATCCTCGAGCAGCGCATGGGCGGTCACCACCGGCATCACGTCGGCATAGCCGGTCGAGACCACCTCGGGGTTGAAATGCACGCCGAAGGCCGCAAACACGCCCGAGCCCGTCCCCTCTGCCCCGGCCTCGCGCAGCGCGACGATGGCGCGGTCGAACTCGGCGATCTGCGCCACCTCCAGCGGATCCGTCACGATCTCGACCGGCACCACCGCGCGCGCCAGATCGCGGATCTGCCCGCCCACCCCGTCATGCTCGAGCCGCTCGAGCGGGCGGCTGTCGAGATAGACCTCGAAGGCGCCCATGCCGCCGCCGCTCACCGTCCAATGGCCGCGCTGGGTTTCGCGCGCGGTGCCGCCGAGATGCTTGACGAGCAGCCGCGCGACCTGCGCCTCGGTCAGCCCCGAAAATTCGATCTCGACGCCGACACGCCGTGGCCTGCCATCGGCAGTCAAACGGCGGGGCAGCGGTTGTGGTTGGTCAAGCTCAGAAGTCCGGGACATTGGGCACGCGCTCCGGGGTGGTCGGATCGGGGGTGAATTCTACAAGCGCAAACACGATATGGACGCGGAAATCTCCATGCTCCGTCCACTGCTGCTCGAGCGTACCGCCGAGCTGGGTGGCAAAGGCCTGCATGAGTTTCGAGCCCAACCCGGCGATTTCCCCGGGAGCGCGCTGATCGCTCGTCGCCGCCACGTCTTCGCGGCGCGCGGAATTGACCACCTCGAGCTCGGCACGCCCGCCGGGCAGGCGAGCGAGGCGGATCGCCACGCGGGTCACCCCGTCGATGCCGGGGCCGGCGTATTTCATCGCGTTGGTCATCGCCTCGGCGGTCAGCAACGACAGCGGCACGGCCTGATCGGGCACCGCCTCGATGTCGTCGGCGGCGACCGTGAGGTTGATCCTGCGCCCGCTCACCTCGGACATCTGCTCCATCTGGCCGACGAGATCCTTGAGCAGCAGCCCGGCGTTCACATGGCCCAGATCTTCGGTCTGGTAGAGGTTGCGATGGATCGTGGCCAGGCTTCGCACCCGGTCCTGCAACCGCTGCAGGATGGCGCGGGTCTCCTCGTTGCGCGACTGGCGGATCTGCATGTTCATGATCGAGGAGATGAGTTGCAGATTGTTCTTGACCCGGTGATGGACTTCCTTGAGCAGGATGGTCTTCTCGCGAAGGGCATTCTCCTGCTGCGCCTCGTCGCGCAGGATGGCATCCGCCATGTCGAGGAAGTCATCCTCCATGTCCGCAAGTTCGGCGGGCATCGCCTCGTCCCGCAGTGCCGGCACCCGGCGCGACACGGCAAAGGCGCGCATGCGGCGGGAAAGGCGCTTGATGTGACGGATCACCAGGCGGTTCACCGCGAGGAAGGCGACAATCACCGAGGCCGCCCACATCATGAAGGGCAGCGCCGCCGCCATGACCGCCAGACCGTCGACGCTGATCGCCTGTGCCTCGGCGTTCTCGCGGCTCCAGATGCCGACCGCATGGATCATCCCCGGCACCAGTGGCGCGGCGGCATAGACCCGCGTCTCGCCGTCGGCGCTGCGCGCGGCAAAGCTCTGCGCCTTGGCCCCGACGAGGCTCTGGAGATCAAGGTCGGCGGGCAGCATTCCGGCCACCTGCTCGACGTCAGTCCGCGAGGTCAGGATCTCGCCCTGCTCGTTGATCGTGATGAGATCGTGGAAATCATTGGGGCCCGGCGCGTCATGCCCACGCGGCAGCAGCACCGAAGGCACCGACAGCAGCACGTGACCTGCAAGCTCGCCCCCGATGAAATAGGGCTGCGCCACCACGATGACCGAGCGCTGGCTGATCGGCCCGCTGCGGTTGAGCCAAGCGGTGGCTCCCGGCTGATCGACGATGCGCTGCAACCGTGGGAAATCCACCGCGTTCATCGCGACGCCGCGCGAATTGCAGGACACGTCGCCGTCCAGCGTCATAATCCCGGCGAAGCTGTAGCCCGGCGATGCCCCGAGATAACCGGCAAGCTGGTCCGAACATCTTTGCGGATCGTCGATGTTCTGGCCCAGCGTCGCGCCGATCGCCTGCGCCCCGCCCTGCGCGCGCAGCACGGTTTCACGCTCGCCGAGGGCGGCGGCCTCGGTAAGTGCTACAAGGCTGAGCTGCGAGCGAAGGCGCGTCTCTTCCGCCAGCTTGCTGGTCTGGAAATAGGCCACCACCCCGATCGGCACGAGCGCCAGCGACAGGAACAGGATGATCCGGGCGGCCAGACCTGTCGGCCTTTGCCGCCAAACGCCTGCGACTGATTTCATGACACCTCTATCCGCTCTGCCCGGCTGCCGGACCGGCAGGATCCGTGCCCTGCCGTGTTCCGGGACGTCCCCGGCGCCCCGAGAGGCGCCGGTCCTTGGTTCCGTGAGTGCGACTTACCCCGACTTACCCCAGGGCTCCGCCTGCGCGTGCCCCTGTGACAACGGCCATGGTCGCCTGATCGGTCATCTCGAGCTTGTCGTTGTCGTCGAGTTCGAGCAATTCGGCAAGCCGTGCCCGTGCCCGGTTCACCCGGCTCTTGATCGTGCCGACTGCAACACCGCAGGTCTCGGCCGCCTCTTCGTAGGAGAACCCCTGCGCGCCGACCAGGATCAGCGCTTCGCGCTGTTCGTCGGTCAACTGGACGAACGCCCGACGGAAGTCGTTCATCTGCAACCGGCCGTCGTGCGCCGGTTTCTCCGACAGGCTCTCGGTGAACACCCCCTCTGCGTCGGACACCTCGCGCCCGGCCTTGCGGCGGTTCGAATAGTAGGTGTTGCGCAGGATGGTGAACAGCCAGGCACGCATGTTGGTGCCCTGCTCGAAGGTGTTGATCTTGGTCCACGCCTTGACCAGCGTGTCCTGCACCATGTCATCCGCCAGCGCGAAATTGCGCGTCAGCGAGAAAGCAAAGGCCCGCAAGGCGGGAAGATGGGTGACGATCTCGTCACGCGGATCGGAACTCATGCACTTGCCCCGCCCTTGCCGTCGTCACCGGTGCTGCCCTGATCATCCTGAGCGCGTAACTGCGCGATCAGGTCGAGGAACCGATCTGGAACCTGCTCTTCAAGCATGTCCTGGTAGACACGCTTGAGGTTCTCGTCGATCACCTCTGACTCTTTTGAATTCCGCCGCGATTGTACCATTGCCGCCGTTTGATCCTTGCCTTTGCAGTGCGCAATTTCTGCATATATCTTTGTCGTATCGCGGAACCAATGCCGAGGAGCCGCGTTTGGTTCCCGACAAAAGCGAAAAAAGGACGTATTCATGACACAGGGTGATTTGGGCCAGACCATCGGCGCGGTCCTTCCCTATCTCCGGCGTTACGCGCGCGCGCTCACCGGCAGCCAGACCTCGGGCGACAACTACGCGGCGGCGACCCTGGAAGCGATCCTCGCCGACCGGAGCGGCCTGACCGGCGCTTCCTCGCCCAAGGTCGGCCTGTTCCACGTCTTCCACGGCATCTGGGCCAGCACCGGCGCGCCGGTCACCGACGAAGACGAGGGCCCGCGCGCCAAGGCGCAGGCGCGGCTCAAGAACCTGACCGCCAACAGCCGCGAGGCGCTGCTGCTGCACACGATCGAGGACTTCACCCTTTCCGAGGTCGCCGAGATCATGCAGATCTCCGCTTCCGAGGTTGAGGAGCTCGTGACCCTCGCCCGCCGCGAGATGGCCGATGCCGTCACCGGCCGGGTGCTGATCATCGAGGACGAGGCGATCATCGCCATGGACCTCGAGAGCATCGTTGCCGATCTGGGTCACCGGGTGACCGGCGTTGCCCGCACCCGCGCAGGCGCGGTCGACCTGGCCAACAAGGAAACCCCCGACCTCGTGCTCGCCGACATCCAGCTTGCGGACAATTCCTCGGGCATCGACGCGGTGAACGACATCCTCGGCGCGCTTGGCGATCGTCCGGTGATCTTCATCACCGCCTTCCCCGAGCGTCTGCTGACCGGCGAGCGTCCGGAACCGGCCTTCCTCATCTCCAAGCCCTACTCCGAGGACCAGGTCCGTTCGGCGGTGAGCCAGGCGATGTTCTTCTCTTCGACGGAAACGCTGAAGGCCTGAGCGCCAGAGCGTCGGTGAAAGCGTACAGCCAGCCGGGGGCGTCACGAGCCCCCGCGCAGAACAGCCAGAGAAAACCCCGCTCTTCAGGCGGGGTTTTTTCTTTGGGATCGATGCGCCGGAAAACTGCAGCGTATTCGCGAACCCTGCACCGGCGGTCCGGGGCGGCTCGAGCCGCCCCGCAGGTGTCAGACCTTGCGTACGAAGCGCATGATCAAGGTGACCACGAAGAGCACCAGGAAGATGAAGAACAGCACCTGCGCGATGCCTGCCGAGGCGGACGCGATGCCGCCGAAGCCGAAGATGGCGGCCACGATGGCCACGACGAAAAACAGAAGTGCCCAGTAAAGCATTGTCGCTCCTCCGATAAAAAGGCGGTCTAGATCAGATTGTGGCGCGCGAGGACTTCGGCCCGGCGATCAGCCAGATAATGAAGCCGAGGACCGGCAGCACGATGATGAGCAGCGTCCAGAGCACCTTGGACCCGGTGCTTGCGCCCGATCCGAGCACCGAGACGATGGCCCAGATGTCCAGCACGAGGATGATGAATCCCCCAATACCTGCAAATTCCATGGCGAACTCTCCTTGATCGGGAACGGAAGGCGCGACTTCCCAGACCGGTGGCAGTGGCCCCCGGCTGCGCGGGAAGGCTCCCGCGCGATCCGTCCAGTTTGATGATGTCCGGTCCGGTTCCGCGCGCCGCGCCTCGCCGTTCCGTCTCATTTCAAGAACACGCGATTTCGAAAAAGGTTCCCTGCGGTCTACGGTGCCCGCCGCCCGCCCCGCGAGTCGCGGGCCCGCGCAAGGCGCGGCCCGTCCGGCGCAAACGGGCCCTGCCCTCGGAACCTGCATCATTCTGTCACACCCGGCGCAGCAAATCGCCGGATCGCGTCCTGCACCACCGGGGCCAAACCTGCCCTAGCGTAAACACTTTGGAAACCATGGTTTTACGCCGCCGCGAGCAAAGATATTTACTGGATGCTGCGCCGCCCGGCAAATAGTTTACAAATAAAACCATATTTTACTGAGACTTATTTAAATATTTTCGGACTCGCGTATGATCATGTCAGGGATGGAAGTGGTCGCAGCGCGACCGTGGAGAAATTTGGAACGTTCTGGCTCGGGCGACGCGTCCGATCCACGACACCAGAACGACACGAGGGAGGACTTCATGAAAGACGACGCCCAGACCGCGACGGCCGGGACCTACGCCCCGAGCGCGGATTTCACCGCCAATGCCCATGTTGACGCGGCGCGCTACGACGAGATGTATGCACGCTCGATCGCCGATCCCGACGGCTTCTGGGGCGAGCAGGCGCAGCGGCTCGACTGGATGGCGCGGCCGACGAAGAT
>NZ_JADFFK010000055.1 GCF_015223355.1 Salipiger mangrovisoli
GGTCATTCTCTGGTTTCCCTGCGCGGTCGGGCGCGCTTGTGGCGCGATCATTCGGACCTTATGCACTCGCAGGCAAGTTTGCAGTATTGGGTGCCAAGAGCAAGGCCGGGGGAATGGTGAGCCTCACGGCCTTCGCATGACCAAGCGACGCGATGCAGCATCGAGACAGGCCGAGAAGGTCAGCTCGGTGCGGGCTTGCGGCAGAGCAGCGATGCGTACACCTGGCGGACCGCAGCACCCGTCGCTCTCGGGCCCATTGCTGTCATTGCGCGCCTCTTCACGTTTCTGCGGTCGCAGCCCGCATTGCCGACGTTCGCTACACCTGGTCGATCTCAAAGGCGGTGGGTGTCCCAAGGCGGGACGCAAGCGATCATTGAAAATTGCGCTTTTGACGGCAGCACCCGTTTAGAGAAAAATCTAACACAAGTTTGCGCAGGCCGACCGTAACCCGTCATGCTTCACCGTGTTTTGGATTTTGCAGATCCCGCCGGTTCACTCTTTGATTTGGTAGCCGCGCCTCCTACGACCACGGCGACGCACCAGTCCTTTGGAGTACCGACCCGTTTTAGCTCAGCTTCGACCTGTTCTTGGGATAAATATGCGCCGGTTAGGTACACGAGACCGATGAAGTGAGTGAATTCGCTCGCCGCGTAGCCCTTCATGTCCTCATATAGCTGTCCAATCGCAGACGTCGCCTTCACCTTATTGTCGGCGAACTTTACCTCGACCGCCGTTGCGATAGAATCGATGCTGAAGTCCGGCTTATAGGTCTTGGTCTGCTTCGGGATGACTGGTTCGCGGATGACATCGGGAAATGCCAGCCGCAATGCTGGATGAAGGGCGTCCTGCACATCCTTCTCTCTTGTCGGTACATTCTTCATGGAGTCCAGGTAGTGCGGGATTTGGCGCAGCATCCTGCCGAGCATGCGACGCTCGGTCTCTACATTCGCGGGAATTTCGAGAAGCGGCCCGATGCGATCGAGACGGCGGCTAACGATGTCTACTACCGCGTTGTGCGCACCTAAGTACTCGTCGAAGTATTTGACCTTGGTAAAGTCGGCCTCCTCGATCCCTGCGAGCTGTTTGTCGAAGTCGATTTGTGTCTCGTTGAGGCCAATCAGCTCAAACAGGATTCGTACCGCGTCGATGGCTTTCCGGTTCAATTCCGCCAGATGTGCCGCCATGTCTTTAAGATACTCATCGGCTTCGAAGTGGCCGGGATGGTTCTCTTCTGCATCCGCATAGGCATGGACTTGCGCATAGCAATCCTGAACTGCTGCCCGCGCGGCGCCATAGGCCTTGGTTGCGAGTTCGATATCGGTCTCGGTTAGTTGAGCCATAGTAGCGCTCCGCTGCATCAATTGGTATTTGTTCCATGTAAGGAGATCGACGATAGATGCACTTACAAAATGACTGCGTGCAATCCCAGGTTGTCGGTGCTTCGTCATGCGGCTTCGCAGGGAGCCACTGGGCTCTTAGGTTGTGGAACCACGTCCGGCCCAATCCCGCCGCTCGTCACCATGGCAGCGAATGGCCGCTTGCTGCCCCAGTCGAAATTCTCGACAGGGCTGGGTTTGACCTCCAAAACGGAACGGCGCGGACCTTTCACATGCTGTCACACGGACAAAACGCCCAATAAACGCGGCTTTGCTGGCTGCATCTGCTCTGTCCTACAGTGACTTCGCCACGAAGAGACGTGCGCAGCCGGGCAAATCCCAACTATTTCAGTGCATAACTTGCCCAAGAAACCTTCGAAGGCGGGCACTGCGGCCCTCAAGGAAAAATTCGCTGGGAGGGCTGATCTCGACGATTTCACCGCCATCCATGAACACCATGCGGTCGGCGAGGTGTTTGGCAAAGCCCATCTCGTGGGTGACGCAGATCATGGTCATGCCATCCTTCGCCAGCAGGTCAATCGTGTCGAGCACCTCGCCGATCATCTCTGGGTCGAGGGCGGAGGTCGGCTCGTCGAACAGCATCATCCGGGGCTTCATGCAGAGCGCCCGGGCGATGGCCACACGCTGCTGCTGGCCGCCGGAAAGCTGCGAGGGGTATTTGTGCGCCTGATCGGCAATGCGGACCTTTTCGAGGTAGTGCATCGCCTGCTCCTGCGCCTCGGCCCGGCTTTGCCCCAGGGTGTGGACGGGAGACAAGGTGCAGTTTGCAAGGATAGTCAGATGTGGAAAGAGGTTGAAGTGCTGGAAGCACATGCCGACGCGCGAGCGGATCTGGTCGATGGTCTTCAGATTGTCGGTCAGCTCGGTGCCGTCGACGTGGATCGAACCCGCATCATGCGGCTCGAGCCGGTTGATCGTGCGGATGAGGGTGGATTTGCCCGAGCCGGACGGGCCGCAGATGACGATCTTTTCGCCCGGCGCCACGTCGAGCGAGACGTCCTTGAGCACCTAGAAGCTGCCGTACCATTTGCTGACATTTCTCATGACCATGGGGTTTGACATGCGGTTTTCCTCTGTCGGGGTCGCGGTGGAGGTCAGGCCCGGTCGGCCTTGGACTGGCGGCGGGCAACGATGCCCTGCAGGACCATGAACAGCGAAACGATGATCAGGTAATAGACCAACGCCGCAGTGTACCACTCGACGAACCGGAAGGTGGCGGCGATGGAATCGTTCACCACGGCCATGATCTCCCGGAGCGAGATGACATAGGCGAGCGACGTGACCTTCAGCACATTGATGAACTCGTTGACCATGGGCGGCAGGGCGATGCGCAGCGCCTGCGGCATGATCACCAGCCGGAAGGCCTTGAACCGGCCCAGCCCGAGGGCCTGTGCCGCCTCGGCCTGACCTGGCGAAACGGCACTGAGCGCCGAGCGCATGATCTCGGCCATGTAGGCAATGGTGGTCAGCACCAGCGAGATGGTCGCGGCCACGAAGGGCGTGAACCAGTCGGATTTCAGCAGCGCCGGGAAAAGCTGTGGCGAGCCGTTCCAGACGAAAAGCAGGATCAGAATCACGGGTGCCGCCCGGAACACCCAGACATAGATCTTGGCCGGAATGTTGCGCGTCCGCTTCTTCGACTTGAGCCACAGCGCCATGGGCAGGCTGCCGAAGAAGGACAAGACGAACACCAGCACGGTCAGGACCAGTGCGATCCCGGCCCCGCGGATCATCGCCGGGGTCAGCATTGCCTCGATGAACAGCTCGAAGGAAAATTCCATGCTGGTGCTCGCGATCTTACGAGTCGTAATCGACGTCGAACACGGCCGGATCGAGACCGTATTTGTGGGCGAGATCGTCGAAGAACCCCTCGCCCGCCAGCTCCTTCAGCGCGCGGCGGACCGCATCTGAGTCCGCGGCGGAGGGCCGCATGTAGATGCCGTAGGTGAAATCGGATTCCCACGTATAGGCGATGCGAAACTGGTCGGGGGCGCCGGCGACGCGGTAGGCGCCCTCGGCCTCTTCCGTCAGGGTGGCGTCGGCCCGCCCGATCAGCAATTGCTGGTAGGCGCCCTGCTGGGCGGGGTAGAGGGCGACCTTGACTTCCGGCTCGCCGGCCTTGGCCAGCTGCTCGTTGAGCGGTTCGACCCTTTCCTCTTGGTAATAGGATCCGGCCTCAAGCGCGAGCATCTTGCCGGAAAGGTCGGCTGGTTCTTTGATGCTGTCGTCGTCAGCGCGGGTCACGATGACCGTGGCCGAGCGCATATAGCGAATACCGTCGTAGGAGGCACGGCGCTCGTCGTTGATGTAGATGCCGCTGATGATCAGGCCGCAGCGCCCTGCACCGAGACTGGGCAGCAGGCCAGCGAACTCGGTCGTGGTATAGCTGGTGGTTGCACCGAACTTGTGCGCCAGTGCCTCGGCCACGTCGATGTCGATGCCGATCGGCTTGGCGTCGCCCGCGTTCTCCTTGAAGGTCAGCGGCGGAAAGTTGGCAGTGGTGCAGACGGCGATCTTACCGTCCGAGACGAAGCCGGGTTGATCGGCCGAGGCCGCACAAGCACAGGCCAGGCCGGCCATGGCCCAGATCATGGGTATTGCGATTTTTCTCATTTTACCTCTCCTGTGAATGTGTCGAGTATCTGTTGCCAGTCGCCGGTATCGAAGGCCGGCAGCAGCAGCGGTTCCACGTGCCCGTCCCGCCGGGCGGTCAAGACGTATTGCATCATCGACGCCACGCTCGGCATCTCGAAAACCTGAACGAAATCGAACTGCCCCAGCACCGCGTAGAAAGCGATCGAGCGCCCGCCCACGGCCGCGACCCGGTCTTCGCTGACCTTGCGCCGCCGGGCGCTGTCGGTCAGTTCATCGAGACCCTTCTGCGTCAGCTTCATCAACGAGACGAACTTGAGCATTTCGCCTTGGTCCTGTTCTTTCCCACTCATGCCGATTGCCCCCCGAGCCGGTCGATCCCGGCCAGCACGGCCTGCGTGTCAGCAATGCAGCCGAAGACCCCGTCCTCGACGGTTACCATGTGCAGCGCCGCCTCGTGCGCATAGGCATCGCCGCTGGCGCAGGCGTCGGTGATGGTCAGGCACTGGAAGTTCCGGTCGCAGGCTTCGCGCAGGCTGGTGTGCACACAGACATCGGTGGTGCAGCCGGTGAACAGCAGGTGCGTGATCCCCCTGGCGCGCAGCACGTGGTCGAGGTCGGTATAGGTGAAAGATCCGTTGCAGGTCTTGTCGACGATCACGTCCTCGGGCCGCACGTCGAGTTCCGGCACCAGTTCGAAGCCGGGGCTGCCGCGCAGAAATACGTCCGTGCCCTCCATCCCGCCGCGGCGGCGGCGCCATTTCTCGTAATCGGTCATGTCGGCCATGTCGGCACGATAGCCCTGCCGGGTGTAGACGACGGTGATGCCCGCCGCCCGGCACCGCGCGACAAGGCGGGTGACGTTGGGAAGGATGGTGCGCAGGGCGGCGGGATCGTAGCCCTTGCGTGCGAAATACCCGTCCGGTGACAGGAAGTCGCGCTGCAGGTCGATCACGATCAGCGCTGTCCGTTGCGGGGTGAGCTTCCCGTCATAGGGAAAGGGGAATGGTTGTGCCTCGATCATGCTTCGGCTCCTTTTCAACGAAGTTAACAAGTATGTTGTGCAGAAAAAGCGATTTATCCTGACCGTTAACGTTCTATAATGCTAAACAGTCTTCTCCGGAGTCTTGGCATGTCCCGACGCCTGACTTACCTGCAATACCTCCCCGCTTTCGAGGCGGTGGCCCGCAAGGGCAGCGTGCGCGCCGCGGCCGAGGAACTGAACCTCAGCCCCGGTGCGGTATCGCTTCAGATCCGCAATCTCTCCGACACGCTGGGGGTCACGCTGTTCGAAAGGTCGGGCCGGGCGCTGCGGCTGTCGCGCCCGGGGCGGCACTTCGCGACCTCCATTGCCGCCGGGCTGTCGCAGATCGAGACGGCCGAGCGCGTGGCGCGTGAGACGACCCGTTCTGGCGAGACGGTCAGCCTGCGGGTCTCGGTTCCGACCGGGCTGGGGGTGGCGTGGCTGAGCGCCGCGCTCATCAGCTTTGCCCAGGATCGGAGGGTGCAGGAGCTTGCCATCAACGAGGCGAGAACCGCCCCCGACGTGGACTGGAAGGTCAACGACGTGGCCGTGGTCTATGGCAACCCGCCCTTCCCGGATCTGCATTGGCGACTGCTGCACGACGTCAGGCTGCGTCCGGTGTGTTCGCCGACGCTGTTTCCCAAGCTGGACCTGCAGCGACGCGACCGCACGCTGCGCGGCGTGACACTGCTGCACGAAGATGACGGCGCCGAGTGGGACAGGTGGGCGGGGGCCGCCCGCGCCAGCCTCGAAGGCACGCAATTCGTCAAGATCGGTTCGCTTGCGCAGGCCATCGCCGCCTCGACCCAGGGCAAGGGGATCGCGCTGGCGTCCGACGTGCTGACCCGTGGCCTGCTGACCGAGGGGCGGCTGATCCAGCCGTTTAACACCACAATCATGGCGGCGGGGAAGTACTATCTCGTCCGGCCGGCGGGACGCGCGATGTCCGACCGCATGTCCGCGCTGCTGGGGGACCTCCAGGATTACCTATCGGGCAGACCGGGCTGAGGGACGGCAGCGCCGATCGACTCCAGTGCCCAGTCCATGAAAGCCCGCACCAAGGGATTGTCCCGGCTTTCCGCCCGGCACGCCAGGTACATCTGCTGTGGCGCCGCAACCTTGCGCGAGAACGGCGCGACAAGGCTGCCGTTCTCCAGCAACGGCTGCGACGTGATGCTATCCCCAAGCGCCACGCCCTTCCCCAGCACCGCCGCCTGCGTGGTCAGGTAGGCATCACTCAACGTGGCGCTGCGACCGTTCGTCAATTGCGGCGCACCCGCCTCGACCAGCCAGGACTGCCATTCCCGGTGATCCCCGGCAAAGAGCAGCCGGTGGTCGGCAAGGTCGCGCACCGAACGGATCGGGGCGTTGTGCAACAGCGTCGGGTTGGCCACCGGAAAAAGCTGAACCATGCTCCAGCGTGTGACCCAGAGATCCTTCCATGTGCCATCGCCATAGAGGATCGCAACGTCATGGGCCGAGCGGTAGAGGCCCTCGGGCGTGCGGGCCGTGTCGAGGTTCAATCGGATATCCGGATAGCGTCCGGCAAAGGCATCAAGCCGCGGCAGCATCCAGTAGGTCAGGACCGCGGCGACGCAGCCGATGCGCAATTCGCCCGACATGACCGGCCGGTCCAGCCGCGAGGTCGCCCATGCCATGCGCTCAAAGGCCGCGGTGATGTCGGGCAACAGGGCCGCGCCCTGGCTGGTCAGCTTCAGCCGACGTCCCGACCGCACAAAAAGCTGCACCTGCAGGTGGTTCTCCAGCGTCCGCAACTGGTGGCTGACCGCGCTGTGGGTCACGTTCAGCTCTCGCGCAGCCGCCGTCACCGAGCCGGTGCGCGCGGTCGCCTCGAAGGCGCGAAGCGGGTAGAGAGGAGGCAGGCGGCCGGGCATCCTCATTTGATAAATACTCACATGTTTTGCGTCAATATTGTCAATATACTTGCGGTACGGCTTGCGGCACATTCTCGGCGGACCCCCCTGAGGAGACGCTGATGGCCTGGACACCAGAGAAGCTCGACGCCCTGCGCGCGCAATTCGACGCCAAGACGGGCGGCGACATGATCAACCCGCGCTATCAGGAGATTGCCAATCACATCTTTTCGCAGGGCGGTAACCGCCCCGCCCCCTATGCCGGGTTTCCGACGCTGCTCGACGCGCCCTCGCGTGACGGGACCGGGGCACTGGACGATCTGCAGGTGGCGCTTTACGGCATGCCGATGGACCTTGCCGTGACCAACCGCAACGGCTCGCGCTTCGGGCCGCGGGCGCTGCGGGCGATCGAGCGGGTGGGGCCCTATAACGACGCGCACGGCACCGCGCCCCTGCATCAGATGCGGGTGGCCGATATCGGCGATGTGCCGTTCCGCAGCCGCTTCGACCTGGCCAAGTGCCATGCGGATATCGAAAGCTTTGTCGAGCGCATCGTCGCCGCGGGGGTGGTGCCCGTGGGCGTGGGCGGCGATCACTCGGTGTCGCACCCGGTGCTGCGCGTGCTGGGGCGCGACCGGCCGGTGGGCATGATCCATATCGACGCGCATTGCGACACCGGCGGCGCCTATGAAGGCGAGAAGTTCCATCATGGCGGCCCGTTCCGCAACGCCGTTCTGGATGGCGTTCTGGACCCCGAACGGACCATCCAGATCGGCATTCGCGGGGCCGCCGGCTATATCTGGGAGTTCTCGGAACTCTCGGGCATGACGGTGATCGAGGCGCGCGAGATCGGTGAGATGGGCCTTGCCGCCATCATCGATCGGGCGCGGCGCGTCGTCGGCGACGGTCCGACCTATTTCTCGTTCGATATCGACAGCCTCGACCCGGCCTTCGCCCCCGGCACCGGCACGCCCGAGATCGGCGGGTTGACCACGCGCGAGGCGATGGCGCTGATCCGCGGGCTGAAGGGGATCAACTTCGTCGGCGGGGACGTGGTCGAGGTCGCCCCGGCCTATGACGCGACGACCAACACGGCACATGCGGGTGCCCAGATGCTGTTCGAGTTCCTGAGTGTGCTGCAGTTTGCACCGGTCATTGCCCACTCAGCGAAATGAAAGGGCACGAGATCGGCAACCGATTGCCCCAACCGGACATTCACGCCTGACGCAGCGAACTTCGGCTTTCCGCCCTTCGTGCCGGTCGCATAGTTGACGCTTCGCCGCTTCTGCCCGACCGCCAGGT
>NZ_JADFFK010000056.1 GCF_015223355.1 Salipiger mangrovisoli
ACCTGGCGGTCGGGCAGAAGCGGCGAAGCGTCAACTATGCGACCGGCACGAAGGGCGGAAAGCCGAAGTTCGCTGCGGGCACCTACGAAGGTCTGCTCAGGCGGTTATCTATTGGGGAACCCAGGGCCGCCCGCGTTGAAACGGCCCTGTTCGTTCAAAGCTCTACGGCTTCAGCGATGGCGAGGGCGTCCTCAAGTTCCACGCCCAGATAGCGCACCGTGCTGTCCATTTTGGTGTGTCCAAGCAGAAGCTGGACCGCGCGCAGGTTTCCGGTCTTGCGGTAGATTTGTGCGACCTTGGTCCGGCGCATCGAGTGCGTACCATAAGCACTTGGTTCGAGCCCGATCGAAGTCACCCAGTCTCGGACAAGACGCGCGTACTGCCGCGTGGAAATGTGTGGCCGGTCGTGAAAGCGGCCCGGCCACAGGTGTTGCGAGCCGACCATCATGGGGTCGTCCAACCACGAGGCAAGAGACTTCCGGGTACTTTCGACAATCTCAAAACGAACCGGCTTTTGCGTCTTGCTTTGGATGATCGAGGCGCGCTGCTTGACCTGGCCGGCGGCGTAGACATCTGCCACCTTCAGCCTGACCAGGTCGCAGCCACGCAGCTTGCTATCGATGGCGAGATTGAACAGCGCGAGGTCGCGAGCGTTGCCTGAGATTTCAAGCCGAACGCGGATCGCCCAAACATGCTTTGGCAGGAGCGCGCGCTTCTGACCAACGATGCGCCCTTTGTTCCATGCTGGACGGCAGGCGCGGATGGCGGGCAGGTTTGCGATAGACATGGCGATCCTCCGATCCGCCTCCCCCAGCCCCATCGCCAACCCAACGTTGGCAAATCAGGATACCATGAAGACATGCGGGAGCAGAGATAGTCCGCGCGGAGCTGTTCCAAGATGCTCGCCACGACAGGCAGAGTGGCTTTTTCGCATATGGAACACTGCCGCGAAAGGCTCCAGACCGTGCGGTGGAGCCACCGGCCGTTTACACGCCTGAATCTGCGAATAGGGAGATTATCAATCGACTTTCGGTTCAAGCCCAAGTGCCACAGTACAACATTAGCTCCAAAGCTTGGACATCTGGCCGTCTTGTTGAAAGTCAGCAGCACCGACTACGGAAGGATTTGCAAAGAGGAGATACGCCTCTTTCAGCGCCCGGCGCTTGGCGCGCGACCCATCAAGCCATGGCCGCTTGCTTGAAGCCTGCCAATCGGGCGGCCTTCAGGAACGCGTTACGGGCATCGTCGACGGAGTTCATGCATTCCATGGCCGCCTCCACCTTCGCCAAGGCGGTCTGTTGCGCCGCATCGGCCACCGGCCATTTCCGGCGCAGCCAGTAATGTACCTTCTCGATCGTGCAGAAGCGCGTAACGTCCCCGTCTTTCGGGTCAATCAGGATAAGAGGGTCGCCCCAGAAAATTTCCATCATATTTGTTGTCTTTCGTATTCGTGATGCCAAGGTGCCGACGCTGGCGACCACTCTCGCGAGTTGCTCCATCGGCGGCGCCTGCGGCGTGGTAAGATGTCCGGACGCAGGAACGCTCATGCGCTCAAGGTCGCCGGATTGGGTGGGGCCGGGACATCGTCAAGATAGATGAATGTCGCCCGGCCAAAATTCGAGGCGCAGATGTTTCTGCGCTGCCAGCCCAACCAATGGGCTGCAGAAAATTGCCGCTCCGAAATCGCTCAAGGTTGTTCCTTGCGATTCTGCTCGGGCGGCAGATATATCGAAAGGGCCGTTTTCATTGGGATTGGCCCAGCTTGCGGCGCTCGAGAGGGTGAGCCGTCGCGCCGGAGTTTATTCCGACTTTTCCTCGGCAAGCTGTGCTGCAGGCTTGGCAACCGGCGTCGGCGGTGTCCGGAATTTCTGGAAGCCGAAAGTTTTCGCTCCAGGGCGTTTCTTTGCCGGCTGGCTCAGGAAGTCCTTGAGGTCCAGCTGTTTTTTCGAAGGCGAATAGCCCATGTCTCTTTCCTCTAAATGGTCAAAGTGAATGGAAGCTGCCGCAGGTCAAGCCCTGCAGCAGCTCCTCCAGGTGAGACTGATGCGGAATGGTCGAGACCCACAGGAGGGGCCAATCCACTCGACGCGCTCACCCGGAATTCCGATCTACTTGGCCCGAAGTGTGCGGGCCGATCAGATCGTCGTCGGCAATCGCGAGACGGCGCCGCACGGGCAATCCAACCGTTCAGCGCCGGCCGCGTCTTGGCGGTTACGTCTTGTCGCGCGCTTCGCGAGCAGCTTTGAGGCGCGCCAGCTTTTCGGCGCGCTCGTCGGCTTCTTCTTTAAGCACGCGCTTGGCGCCCGCCGTGATCTTGTCGAGCTGGGTTTCCGGCCCGGTCCGCTTCTCACCGGACGTCCCCTTGGGCTGCCGCGGTTGCCCGCCGTTCCCGGATTGCGCCGGAATGCCCTTCAGCAGATCGTCCAGCGAGCGCTTCAAGCCAGGGCCAGATTGCTGGCGGACTCGCGACCGTCGCGGCCTGTCTCGACATCGAAAGTCACGTTCTGACCGTCGTCGATGCGCGTAATGCCAGCGCGTTCAAGCGCCGTGACGTGCAGGAAGATATCCTTGTCGCCGCTTTCCGGCGCGATGAAGCCGAAGCCCTTGGTGCTGTTGAACCATTTTACGGTGCCATTGGCCATGTCCGTAGTCTCCTGAATATGCTGCCCGCGACATGCGGCAGCCCGGCAAATGTCGATCCAAGACGATCAACCGAAACCGGGTCAGCGGAAGCAGCATTTCGAAGAGAAAAGCGTAAGCTCACTGCATGTGGAGACTGCCGGGCAGGTTTACAAGGACAATCGGAAGTTGGTGAAAATTAAGTTCTGTCCGAGCGAAGCCGATGCGTCCGGCACACGGTCCCACTCTTGGGCGGCTTATTGATTTACCGTGAAGATGCCAATATCGGCGCACCGATCTTAGGGGCCTGAACGTTCAAGGACCATCCACGCTCACGCTCACTCCCACCTCCAGAGAGAGAAGATCGCAACCCCTCCCGTAGTACCCGCCACTCACCGGCGTCACCTGGGCAATGTTGCGCGCGACCGCCACCGGGATGAGGTTCGCCGCACCGACGGAGCGATTGGTCGGGTCGAAGGCGATCCAACCCGCCCCGGGAACGAAGACCTCAACCCAGGCGTGGGTCGAGCCCGCGCCGGATGAGCCAAGGTTTTCCTCTGCGGGGTCGTGAAGATAGCCGGAGACCAGCCGCGCGCCAAAGCCAAGCGTGCGCACAGCCTCGGCAAAGAGGACCGCGATATCCCGACACGAGCCCCAGCCTCTGTCCAGGGTTTCGAGCGGCCCCTGAGTCCCTTCCGACGAGCGGCTTTGATAGGAAATCCACGCGTTCACCCCGTTCGCCACGTCCTTGAGCAGCGACAGGGTGTCGGTCGGCCATTCCATGACAAAGCAATCTACCCAGCGCGCCAGCCTGCCGGCGTGGTCAGCATACTGGGGCTGGGCGAGCGGCCCAAGATCGGTCCAATGATCGCCCTCGTAACGAAAGGGGTAGGACGCCGCTGAGGCGGCAATCGCAAAGATCGGCCAAGTCGGAGCACTCAACTCCACCGTCATCCGCGATTGGATGCACAAAAGCTCGGAGGAGGTGTCGAAGGTGGCCGATGCGACCGCGTTGCCAGCGACGTCCTGAGCCCAGTCGATCCGTGCGGAGGGTGAGATCTGCAGATCGAATGCGATCAGGCGCAGGTCTCTCGTCTCTCGGGGGCGCAGCATTAGTCGATGGGGGCCGATGGCCACGGCCGTTCCGTAACGATACGTTGTGATGTGCGAGATGTTCAGCGTCGTCATCAGAGGCCTTACGGGCCGACGCCGGAAAACCGACGCCGGACAGGGCCCGAGCCGGCCGGTAGAGACGATCGCCAGGTGGCGGAACGTTTGCAGTGACCACAAATTCTCTCGCCGAAACCCGTGCTCAAGAAACGCGCGCCGCAACGCAGACATTTACGCTCTGCTTCCACGTCACCGCGGGCCTTGGTCAAAGCCAACGGCGCTTTTTCATCTTCGGTCATAGTGTCGTCCCTTCGCGTTCCTTGAGCAGGTCGAGGTCCTTGAGCGCCTCTTCGATGATCGTCTTGATCATGGCCTCTCTGACTTCAGGCGCATTCTGGTGTTGCCGCAGCAAGACACGCACCTGCTCCATCGCCTCAATCCACCGGCGCAATGAATCTGCCAGCAACATCACGTCGATTTCGACGCCGTTGTGATCGAGATGGGCCAGAAGTCCGGAATTCGCCGCCATACGGCGAATGCGGCTTTCGAGCCGTCCATTGGGCGTCCTGTGACGGTCGAGATCGATGGGAAGATTTGTCATGGCCCGGGAGCCCGACGTGCCGGCGTCACCGCACGTCCCCAAAACCGGCGCGTGTCAAGACGCCTCATTCGCCAATGCCCGGCCGAGAAGACCCGGAACGCGGGAACTTTTCGGGCTTGCTCTCCACGCCTGCTGCGGCAGGGTGATCCCCGCGAGCACGATGCCGATGAATGCCGCTCCCGGGTGATCTTGTGGCATAGTAGTGCCGCAAGTCTCGCTCGCTGACGCCATCCGCCAGCATCACCATGCGAATGAGTGGATCGGCCAGCATCTTCTCAAGGAATGTGTCCCTCAGCTCCGTCTCCCCCATCCTGTCTTTCGCCATGGCCAGTTCCAGATCGCCAAGCGGGATGGTCAGGGTGCGTGCGAGGCCCGGGTGAGCGATCTGTGGATGCAGATGGACGAGAACCGACGAGGCAAGGGTTTCGTCCGCTCCTCCGGCACCCAATGGCGGTAGTTCGGTCTCGATGAGGTACTCGCCCGCTGGCAGGGTTTCATCAAAACTCTCAAGTTCAAAGGAATTCAGAAATACAACGATGGTGGGGATCGGAGTGCTCATGTCTGGTCTCCCAAAAAGTGTCGTTGGTATGTAGCCGTGGATGGAACCGAAAAGCGCCATTGCTGATCTGGCTCTGTGATCAGCGGGTGCATGCGGATCAAGCATCAGACGCCTTGATGAAACGCCAAAAGCCCTCAGTTGAAGGCCTCCGCCTCCTCAAGACTCCCGGTCGGCTCCGCTTCCTCTGTCCAGACCTGGAATCCGGTCAGCGTGTTCGGCCCGAAAGTCTGCGTCAGCGGAACGTCCGCCGCGTCTCGACCTCGGGCTATGAGGATCCGCGCGGTCCGGCGCGTGTTGTTTCGCGGATCGAAGACCCACCATCGCCCGTCGAGGAACACTTCCATCCAGGCCGCAAAATCGCCCGCGGGGTGTGGCTCTGGCTCACCGATATCGCTCAGGTAGCCCGTGCAGTATCGTGCAGGAATGTTCATGCACCGGCAGAATGTTATCGCAAGATGGGCAAAGTCGCGACAGACGCCATGCCGGGCGGACAGTGCCTGTGATGCCGTGCGCGTCGCATCGGCCTTCATGTAATCGAACCTGATCGTCTGGTGGACGTGGTCACAGATGGCTTGGACACGTGCCCAGCCCGGGGTGGTGCCTTCGAAGATCTGCCATGCCTCCTCGGATAGGATGTCGGTGTCGCAGTAGCGGCTTCCCAGCAGGAACACGAGCGTCTCGAACGGCAGGTCTTCGACATTGTGTTGCCGCGCCGCCGGGGACGTCGGATCGGGCTGCCCGGTATCGTGGAAGATGCCGCTGCTGGACAAGGTGAACTCTCCAGCCGGTGCCAGCATCCGCGTACACCAGTTGCCGAAGCCGTCGCGATAGCTTTCAAGCGAGACGCTGGGGGACGTGACAAGATAGTCCGCCTGCTCGAGATCGCCGAAGCGCGAGTAGTGGACGTTCAGCATCGCGATCAACGGTGTCGGCTGCACGAAATCATACTGCAGGCGGCACCCTATTCTAACTCGCATTTGGATCTCCTTGGCGCCGCATGTGCGCGGATGGTGTTGCGGGAACTTGCGCCGGAACCGAGCCATCGCGGCGGTTTTCCGGGTGATGCGAGGGCCGAATGTGCATCAGGGTGCGAGCGCGGTCAGGCAGGCCTTGGCTGCGTCCGGGTCCGATTTCTCAGCGCCGGGGATTGTCTTCCAGACTTCTGAAATACATGGACCTTCTCCGCTTTGGGAGTGAGGACGCGGATTGTTCGCACCTTCGCATCGTACCTCGCACCTTCATCGGACCCTCCCAGGTGAACCCGAGCATCGCAAGAGCAACAGGCCCCGGCACTCCAAACGCCTCGCTTTATCCAGGAGGCAGTCTTCATAGTTCGGTCCCCCATGGAAGTGAGCGCATGCCCCACCGCTCTTGGTGAGAATGCCTCACTGGTGTTAGGGCATCGATGAGGGTCGCGCGCTTACACATGTTAGCGGCTTCTCGCGGGGCAGGTCCGCGGGGCCGAATAGCTGTTGGCGCGCGGGCCCGCATAAAGGATCGGCAGTTTGCAAACCTTGCGTCGCCGCGAAAATCCGAAAACCCGCGACATGTGCGCCATGGAAACAAAAGATTAATGGTTGGCGAAGCGCCCGATCCAGGGATGCTTTTTGGTGCTTTAGGGCCGAACGCGCCAAAAGAAATCGGGCAACTCTCGGGTCTTGGTTCCGTCAATTTAAGGCCACTGTCCAATGCGCGGCCACACCGGATCATGCTCCGGAGAGCAACGGCCCTTCTTGGTCCAAGTAGGTCGGATCAAAATCCGCGAGCGTCACCAGCCCGTCGTAATCCTCGAACGACACGTGGCCGTCTCGAAAGGTGACCAGCCCTTTTTCCCGCAATTGCCGTAGAACGCGATTCACATGGATGGCACTCAGACCCAGGGCATCCGCCAGGTGGTACTGCGTCAATGGGCAGTCATATCCATCTCGCCCTCCCAGCCCGACCAGCGACAGACGGGCCGCGAGTTCCAGAAGGAAATGCGCCATGCGCGCCGCGGCATCACGCCGACCGATCCCGACAAGGTGCTCGACCACCATGGCCTCGTCCCGCGAGGCAGCCCAGAATATCGCGGTCGCCAAGCGCGGCATCTGCGTGAGGAGTTTCAGAAGATCGTCCGACAACACCTCGATCGCCTCGATGTCGGTGATTGGTTCGAAACTATGGTCTGACGTGCGAAGAAGGACGCTTCGCAGGCCGAGGAAATCTCCCGGGATCTGGACATCGACGATCTGCCGGGTACCGTCTGCCTGAACCTTGTAGGAACAGGCCCATCCGGCGGCGAGCACGTAGGCCGCTTGCCGCGATTGCCCCTGATAGACGAGGTCTCTCCCGACCGAAAAGGACCTGCGACGCTCATGGAGGCGCTCAAGCATCGCAGTCTCGCTTTCATTCAATAGCGCGAACGCCGACAGCTTGCGGGTGAGAGGGCTGTCTGTTCCGGCAGTCATTGGCGCCTCACTGGGTTCAGAATTTCGTGACCCCAAAAAATCGAACTGACTGCTTCAGGTTAGTTCACCATAGCAGCCTATCGGTCAAAGTGCAGACCTACAATCGGACAGCCGCTTTTTCCCGGTTCATGAAGGAGGTAAGATCAAGATGTCTGACCATGTCGAATATCTCGGCGTTGCCGCGGTCTCCATTTGCGAAGCACTCCTGTTGGCCCTGAAAGAGAGCGACATCCTCCCCGACGGCGAGATAATGGGAGTTTTGAAGGATGCCGCCGCGACACATGAAAACGCGGCGAAAGCGTCCCAGCAGCCAGCCGTCATCGAAATGCACCGCGAAGTCGCGTCGGTCATCAACCGCATGATCGCCGGCCGAGCGACGATCATCTTCCAGGGCTGAACTCGCGACCCACCGTGTTCGAAGAGACAAAACGGTGCGGTTTCATCAGCGGAATCGATCAGGCTGAGCGAACGGCGGCTTAGACTGGCCGCGCTGCGGCATACGGAACCGGTGCCGAAGGTCGGCTTGGGGCCGAACGCTCCCTTCGCTGCGCCTTGGGTTTGCGTTGGCAAAGCGCAGTAAACGGCCTGTCGCCCTGCGGACAC
>NZ_JADFFK010000057.1 GCF_015223355.1 Salipiger mangrovisoli
TCGAGATGCGCCTTCATCGCTGCCTCGGCACGCGCCGCATCGCCGTCGATGATCGCATCGACGATACCTGCGTGCTCCTGCACGAGATCGGGGTTCGGCGTGTAGGCGCGCGGCGTGCCGCCCTTGCCCGCCTCCAGTTCGACCCGCGGCACGATGCCCGGACGGATCAGCGCAAGGAACTCTGGAAACCGCTTGTTCTGCGTCGCCTGCGCAATCGCGTAGTGGAAGGCGAAATCCGCCTCGCGGGTGTTGCCGCCCTGCTCGAAGGCGGCCGAGACCGCGGCATTGGCCTTGAGGATCGCCTCGATCTGTTGCGCCGAGCGGCGCGTCGCGGCAAGGCCCGCAGCACGGATCTCGAAGGCCGAGCGCAGCTCGAAGAGCTCGATCACCCCTGAAAGCCGCTCCATGTCGAGATCGGCGAAGGGCTGCGCCCGCCGCGCCTGCGCCGGATCGAGCGCGAAGACCCCCGAGCCCTTGCGGGCCTCGACCAACCCTTCCGAGCGCAGCAGGCCGAGCGCCTCGCGCACCACGGTTCGGCTGACCGAATGGGTGCGGGTCAGCTCGGATTCGCTGGGCAGCCGGTCGCCGGGGCGAAACCGTCCGGTCTCGATCTCACGGCGCAAACCTGCGGCGATCGTCTCGGCCCGCGTGCGCGCCGGGTTAGCATCCGGCGCCTGGCCTGTCGGCGAAAATAGCGTGGTCCCGTCGGTCATGTCGTTGCACCTGCGGATTTCTGTACAACAGGAAGGATAGCCGGTTCTCGGCCGTATACACCAGAGAAAACAATCCACTTCGCCGCGCGTTATCGGCAGTCGAGGCAAAGAGACCGCAAAACTCGTTGACCGCGCGTCGCGATGTGTCATACGTTCCTGTTATACAGATTTGCCGCGAGGCTTTGTGGCAGCGCGGAGAGGAGGAGACCACCCGTGATCATCACCGACGTGTCCGTGCGCGTGTTCCGGCACAAGACCCGCCGCCATTCCGACAGCGCGGGCCACGCCCATCCCGGCCCCGAGCACGAGGTGCAACAGGCCATCGTCAGCATCCGCAGCGAGGACGGGGTCGAAGGGCATTCCTTCTGCCCGCCCGAGGTGGCGCGGCCGCATGTGATCGAGAAGTTCGTCAAGAAGGTGCTGATCGGGCAGGACCACCGCGACCGCGAGCGGCTGTGGCAGGATCTGGCGCATTGGCAGCGCGGCTCGGCGGCGCAGCTCACCGACAGGGCGCTCGCGGTGATCGATTGCGCGCTCTGGGACCTCGCGGGTCGTACGCTGAACCAGCCGGTCTACAAGCTGATCGGCGGCTACCGCGACAAGGTGCTGGCCTATGGCTCGATCATGTGCGGCGACGAGATCGAGGGCGGGCTCGCCACGCCCGAGGATTACGGCCGCTTCGCCGAGACGCTGGTGGCGCGCGGCTACAAGGGCATCAAGCTGCACACCTGGATGCCCCCGGTCAGCTGGGCGCCGGACGTGAAGATGGACCTGAAGGCCTGCGCCGCCGTGCGCGAGGCGGTCGGCCCCGAAATCGCGCTGATGATCGACGCCTTCCACTGGTACAAGCGCAGCGAGGCGCTGGAACTGGGCCGCGGGCTGGAAAAGCTGGGCTTTGCCTGGATCGAGGAGCCGATGGACGAGCAGTCCATGTCCTCCTACCGCTGGCTCTCCGAGAACCTCGACATTCCCGTGGTCGGCCCGGAGAGCGCCGCTGGCAAGCACTGGCACCGCGCCGAGTGGATCGCCTCGGGGGCCTGCGACATCCTGCGCACCGGGGTCAACGACGTCGGCGGCATCACCCCGGCGCTGAAGACCATGCACCTGGCCGAGGCTTTCGGCATGGAGTGCGAGGTGCATGGCAATACCGCGATGAACCTGCATGTCGTCGCCGCCACGAAGAATTGCAAGTGGTACGAGCGCGGCCTCTTGCACCCGTTCCTAGAATACGACGACGGACTCGACTACCTCAATGCGCTGTCCGACCCGATGGACCGCGACGGCTATGTCCATGTCCCGGACCGCCCCGGTCTGGGCGAAGACATCAATTTCGACCTCATCGAAAACAACCGCGTCTGCTGAACCGGCGCGGGTCTCTAGAGCTTTGGGAGGAGAACCTATGAGACATTTCCTGACGGGCGTCGCGCTTTCGGCGCTGCTGGCGGGGGCGAGCCCTCTGCTCGCCGAGACGCCGGACGACCAGCTGATCGTCGCCTTCACCATGACCAACGTGCTGACCATGGACCCCGCCGCGATCACCGGCGGCGAGGCGGTGCAGGTGCTCAATAACGTCTACGACGCGCTGGTCGAGCTCGACCCCGAGACCAAGGCACTGATGCCGCGCCTCGCGGAAAGCTGGGAGGTCGGCGAGGACAACCTCAGCATCACCTTCCACCTGCGCCCGGATGCCACCTTTGCTTCGGGCAACCCGGTGACGGCGGCGGACGTGAAATACAGCTTCGACCGGGTCATGACCCTGGGCCAGTCGCAATCCTCGGGGCTCAATTCGCGCGGCTTCACCGCCGAGCGGCTCGACGAGCAGTTCCAGGTGGTGGACGATCACACCTTCCGCATGGTGATGCCCGAGCCGGGCGACCCCAAGATGATCCTGATGTACATCTCGCAGGCCGGCATCGGCTCGATCCTCGACAGCAAACTGGTCGAGGAGCACGCCGGCGACGATCACGGCCAGGGCTGGCTGACCAACAACTCCGCGGGCTCGGGGGCCTTCACGCTGGGCCAGTGGCGCGCCAATGAATACGTGATCCTGACCCGCAACGACGGCTTCTGGGGCGAGTCCCCGGCGATGAAGCGGGTGCTGATGCGCCACCTGCCGGAAAGCCAGAGCCAGCGGCTCGGGCTGCAGCAGGGTGACATCGACGTCGGCTTCAGCCTTGCCGCGCCCGACCTGCGGGCGCTCGAGGCGGACGAGAAGATCACCGTCGAGACCGAGGCCAGCGCCGGGTTCTATTACCTCGCCGCCTCCGTCGCGGACGAGAAATTCGCCGATCCCAAGGTGCGCGAGGCGCTGCGCTACCTGATCGACTACAAGGGCATCAACGGCGCGATCATGCCCTACTTCGGGGTCGAGCGGCAGCGGGTGATCAACTCCACCGCCTTTGGCGCCCTGCCCGATCCGGGCTACGCGCTGGACGTGGAGAAGGCCAAGGCGCTGCTGGCCGAGGCCGGATATCCGGACGGGTTCGACACCACGCTGCGGGTGATCTCGACGCAGGAATTCCTCGACAGCGCCACGGCGATCCAGGGCACGCTGGCGCAGGCGGGGATCAAGGCCGAGATCATCACCGGCGACGGCGGGCAGATCTACGGCGCGATGCGCGACCGGCAGTTCGAGCTTCTGGTCGGGCGCGGCGGCGGCGGCCAGCAGCCGCACCCCGACAGCAACCTGCGCGCGCTGGTCTACAACCCCGACAACAGCCAGGAGGCGGGGCTGACCAACTACCAGAGCTGGCGCACGTCCTACCAGGATGCCGAGCTGAACGGGCTGATCGAAAGCGCGCTGGTCGAGAGAGACGCCGACGCGCAGATCGCCCAGTACCAGGAGATCCAGGAGCTGATCGACCAGAAGGTGACCTCGATCCAGCCCTTCTCGGAGCGGGTGGTGACGGCGGCCTTCCAGGACGATGTCTCGGGGGTGGTGATCGACCCCTGGGTGTCGCGCTTCGAGGACGTGGTGAAGTCGCGCTGACCCCGGCCACAGCGGACGACAACAGGGCGCATCCCGCGGGGTGCGCCTTTTCATGTGCACTGGCGCTTGCCCGGACCGCGGCGCGCCGTTGCCGCCGGGCGGCGCCGCCCACTCCCCTGCTGGCGCACATGAAAACCCCTCCCTGCCGCCCGGCAGGAAGGGGTCGCCATCCCGGTCCCGAATGACCCTTACGCCGCGCCCTCGTAGGCCAGGCTCGCCGCGATCAGCTCCTGCGCGTAGGGGTGCCGGGCCGAGCCATCGAGGATCGCCTCGCGCGGCAGCACCTCGACGATATCCCCCGCCTTCATCACCGCGAAGCGGTCGCACATGTGATCGATCACCGCCAGATCGTGGCTGACCATCACGCAGGTGAACCCCTTCTCCTCGCGCAGCCGGACCAGCAGGTTCAGGATCTCGGCCTGCACCGACACGTCGAGCGCCGAGGTCGGCTCGTCGAGCAGCAGAACCTCGGGCTCGAGGATCAGCGCGCGGGCGATCGCCACGCGCTGCCGTTGCCCGCCCGAAAGCTGGTGCGGGTAGCGGTCGAGGAATTCCACCGGCAAGCCAACGTCGCGCATCGCCTGCGCCAGCCGCTCTTCGGTGTCGCCAAGGCGGTGGATCTTCAGCGGCTCCGACAGCGTGGTGCGCACCGAGTGGCGCGGGTGCAGCGAGCCATAGGGATCCTGGAACACCATCTGCAAGGTCCGGCAGCGCTCCATGAGATCCATCTCGCGCACCGAGCGGTCCCCGACCTTCGCATCACCGCTCCATGTGCCCAGCAGCATCGAGGCGCAGCGCAGCACGGTCGACTTGCCCGAGCCGCTCTCGCCGACCAGGCCGAAGCACTCGCCCGGTGCCACCTCGAAGCTCACCTCGGGCAGGATCGTCACCGCCCCGAAGCGGATCGACATCTTCTCTATGCGGAGCGGTTTCATGCTGGGGCCTCCATGGTCCAGGACGGGTCACGCTGAAGCACCGGCAGCGGCGCGCGGGGCCCGCCGATGCGCGGCTGCGCGGCCAGCAGGCCGCGCGTGTAGGGGTGGGTGGCGCGGTCGAGGTCGCGCGCGTCCAGCGTCTCGACCACCCGGCCCGCGTACATGATCAGCACCCGGTCGCAGAAGTTGCGCACGAGGTTGAGATCGTGGCTGATCATGATCAGCCCGATGCCGCGCTCCTTGACCAGGTCGTCGAGGATCTTCAGCACCTGCAGCCGCACCGTGACGTCGAGCGCCGAGGTCGGCTCGTCTGCGATGACAAGGTCCGGATCGGTGAGCAGCATCATCGCGATCATGATGCGCTGGCCCATGCCGCCCGAGACCTCGTGCGGGTAAAGCCCGTAGACCCGCTCGGGATCGCGGATCTGCACCGCCGCCAGCATCGCCACCGCCTTGTCGTGCGCCGCGCGTTTCGAGCAGCGCACGTGCGTGCGGTAGGCCTCGGCCACCTGATCGCCGCAGCGGCGGATCGGGTTCAGCGAGTACTTGGGGTCCTGCAGGATCATCGACATGCGCGCGCCGCGCAGCTTCAGCATCTGCGCCTCGGAGGCACGCAGCAGGTCGACCCCCTCGAAGCGCATCCGCTCCGCGGACATCTCGGCGTCGGGCAGCAGCTTCATGATCGCGCGGCCGACGGTGGACTTGCCCGAGCCGCTCTCGCCGACGATGCCGAGCCGCTCGCGCCCGAGGGTGAAGCTGACGCCGCGCACCGCCGGCTCCGCCGCGCCGGGGTAGCGCAGCGACAGGCCCTGCACATCGAGAATGGGATCGCTGGTCATGGCCGTCACCTCTTCATCATCTGTTTCGGGTCGAGCGCATCGCGCAGCCCGTCGCCGAGCAGGTTGAACGCAAGGCTGACCGACAGGATCGCGAGACCGGGGAAGGTGACCAGCCACCAGCTGTCGATCATGTAGCGCCGCCCCGTGGCGATCATCGCGCCCCATTCCGGCATCGGCGGCTGCGCCCCGAGGCCGAGAAACCCGAGCCCCGCCGCCGTCAGGATCACCGTCGCCATGTTCAGCGTCAGCCGGATCAGCACCGAGGGCAGGCACATCGGCACGATGCTCTTCCAGATGATCCGCGCCGGGCTCGCGCCCTGCAGCCGAGCCGCCGCGATGTAGTCGGCGCTGCGGAAGGTCATCGTCTCGGCCCGCGCAAGGCGCGCGATCGGCGGCCAGGCGGTGAGCGAGATGGCGATGATCGCGTTGTTGAGACTCGGCCCCAGTGCCGCGACGAAGGCCAGCGACAGGATCAGCGACGGGAAGGACAGGAAGATGTCGGTGACCCGCATCAACGCCACGTCGGTCTTGCCGCCGAAGTAGCCCGCCACGGTCCCCACCAGCAGCCCCAGCGGGCCGACGACGATGGTCACCAGGAAGATGATCGTCAGGGTGATGCGCGATCCGTGCACGAGCCGCGAGAAGATATCGCGCCCCAGCTCGTCGGTGCCGAAGAGATGCGCGCTGTCCGGCGGTGCCAGCGTGTTGGTCAGGTCCTGCAGGTAGGGATCATGCGTGGCAATGAGCGGCGCGAAGAGCGCAGTCAGGATCAGCACCGCCAGCACCAGCAGCCCGAAGGCCGAAGTGGGGGTCTTGGCAAGGAAGCGCAGGATGTTCCCGGCGGCGATCAGCGATTGCGGCCTCCGACGGCGCGTCTCGGCCGCGGGCGTGGTCTCGGACATGGTCATCGGGTCCTCGGGTCGAAGATGCGGTACAGCAGGTCGGACAGGATGTTCAGCGCGATGAAGATCACCCCCACGATCAGAACGCAGGTCATCACCGCGTTCATGTCGCCGATCAGCAGGTTGGAGGTCAGGTACTGACCGAAGCCGGGCCAGGCGAAGACCGTCTCGATCAGCACCGCGCCTTCCAGAAGCGCGCCGTAGGCCAGCGCGACGATGGTCACCAGCTGCACGCGGATATTGCCGAAGGCATGGCGCCAGACGGTCTGGCGGCGGCTCAGACCCTTGACCCGCGCGGTGGTCACATATTCCTGCCCGAGCTGGTCGAGCATGAAGCTGCGGGTCATGCGGGTGATATAGGCCGAAGACGAGTAGCCGAGCAGCGAGGCGGGCAGCACGATGTGGTTGAGCGCCGAGCGGAACACCTCCCATTCGCCGGCAAGCGCGCTGTCGATCAGCAGGAAGTTGGTCCTCTCGGGCACGAGGCCGATGTAGAACTGGCTCATCCTCCCCGAGCCGCCGACCCAGCCGAGCGCGGCGTAGAAGATCAGCAGCCCGATCATCCCGGTCCAGAAGATCGGCATCGAGTGGCCCATCAGGCTGAAGATGCGGATCAGCTGGTCCTGCCAGCGGTCCTTCTTGACCGCCGCGAGCACGCCGAGCGGGATGCCGACCCCGGCGCCGAAGAGAATGGCAAAGGTCGCCAGCTCGATGGTCGCGGGCAGCACGTGCACGATGTCCTGAAGCACCGGCTGGCCGGTGCGGATCGAGGTGCCGAAATCGAAGCTGGCCACGTCGCGCAGGTAGACGAAGAATTGCTCCCACATCGGCCGGTCGAGCCCGAGCTGACGATAGACGGTCTCGTAGACCTCTCGGGTCGCGTCTTCGCCGACGATGGCGCGGACCGGATCGGTGGGCATGATGCGACCGATCACGAAGGTCAGGATGAGCAGGCCGAAAAGCGTGACGAGGATGGATCCCCCCTGCCCGGCCAGCGCCGCCCATCGGCGGCGGGTGTCATAGGTCATGCCAGCTCTTCCTCCCTGATCCGGCACAGGGGCGCGCGGCGCCCTCATGATGTGCGACAAACCTGTTATACAGGATGGCACTTGTCAAGGA
>NZ_JADFFK010000058.1 GCF_015223355.1 Salipiger mangrovisoli
ACCCGGTCCCTCGGCTCCAGCACGCGCTTCTTGCCCGCCGGGCCGCGCAGCCCGCCAAGCCCGCAGGCCAGCGCGCCACCGTTTGTAGCGACCGACCGCTGCAGCGGGCGATTTCGGCATCAGGCAATCCCTCGCCCAAGAGGCGATTGATCTCGGCAATATCCTTGTGGGTGAGACGGGGCCCGCGGGGCATATCGCAGTCTCAAGCAGTAATCGAAATTCGAACACGCTCTATAGGTGTAAAACACAATACCGTTCCAGCCAACCGACCATGGAGGCCGGTTTTCGCCCCTTCGGGGGATTTCCGCGTGCGGAAACCGGTCAGCCTTCATGGCCTCCGTGTCGCGCCCGGTGATCCGAAGGGTCACTCAGGCAGGGCGCGGTGATCCGCAGGCCAGGAGGGGGCAATCTCGCCCCTGCGAGAGCTGCCGCCGGGGCCGTCCGCGGATCACACCCGTCCCGATGTGCCTGGCGTGGGGCGTGCCGCCCCACGCCAGGCGGAGAGGGCCTATGTCCGATTTTTTGGCCCCCAGCCCCATGTGCGCTCCGCGCTCAATGACCTGGCCAAAAAATTTTCGGCAAGCGCTGGGTCGCTGGAACGCAGAAGAACAGGAATGAATGAGTGCAATATTGTTGGAACGCTGGATCGGCGGAATGTTGCAGATATTGAAATATTTAGTTTTTAACTCATTGAGAAGATAAGAGCTTGGGTGCCGGAGCCGTGGTGATGTTGATCGCCGGAGGCTTGGACCGCCGGAGTTTTCGCGTGCAGAATGTGTGGGCCACAGGAAGCTTGGATGCAGATGACATCCCAAGCCTAATGATTGACGGCCATTGGCTCACCGTGGAGTTTCGCCACACCTACGGCGGTCTTTCATGGTTCCTGTCGGAGGTCGGGTTGGAGCCCGAGGAGCTCGTGTAACTTCGACACCGCTGACGGTGTGACCCCGGATGGCCATCGAGGTGTAGGATTGAGGCGGAGCTCAAAAACCATCGGCTTCGCGCGCGCGAGCTATTCCGGGCGAGCGCCAGCTGTGAAGTCTCGAAAGGTTGTTCACCCGCTACAGGGTTAGGCCGCAATCACCAGACTGTGAACATTCATGGAAAACTGCCCCTGTAGCGGGGTGATCGGCGTCCAAAGATGACCCTCCTTACTTTGATGGTCACCATGCTCCCGGGAACAACCGGGAGCAGTTTTGGGATGTTGGTCGTGGAGACTATCGCAAAGATCCGTCGGGCGAATTTCCACGACGTTAAATCGATCAAGCAGATCTTCCGTGACCTGCGTGTCTCGCGGAACACCGTCCGGAAAGTCGTCCGCTCTGGGGCGACCGAACTCACCTGCGAGCGCAGTGTCCACCCGCGCCTTCGCGCAGCTTCTGACCGAGCGGCGGTCGGATCCGGTGGAGCTGATCCTCTGATCCGGACGCCGCTCCGCTCACCGCCGCAACCGCATGGAAACGTGCCTATTCGCAACAATGGTTAAACGCTAGCCAATGAACCGGGCGAATTTGTCCCTGACCGTTCTCAACGATTTCCGCAACCGAACACATCCGCTCTTAACCGCCCCGGTTCCGGGGTACGGCCCCTTAACCGTCTCTGCCGCCCGCAGCGCAAGATGGGTCAGCCCATGTTCTGGCGATCGCCCGGCCCCGGTGTGCCGCCAGTCCTAATGCCCCTGTGCCGGTCAGTCCTGCAGGAATCTCCGGGCCGGCTCGGAGAGGCTGCCGATGTATAGGGGGGTGGACACCGGTAGCGCAGCGAATTCCTCGCCAATTATGTCCATGTACTCCTGCCGGTAGCGGCCGACGGGATGCTGTTTCATCGGCACATTCGTGGCGACCCCGCCATGGACCTGGTGAAAGACACCCTCACCGAGGATCTGCACCAGGGTGACGCCAGGCCGCGCCAGAACCCTGTTGCGGAAGTGCTGATTCACCAGCCCGCCGCCGGGCGAGGTGAACCTGACATCAAAGCCCTCAACCGCCTCGAAGAGTTCCCTGGCGACGACCACCCAGCTGAACTCCGAGGGCACCGGGCCGAAGAAGCCGCCGGCCGAAGTCTGCGCCAGCGTCGAGATGTCGAAGAGCCGGTAGCCGTCGTCCTGCCAGTTGGCCTCGGCGAGCAGCGCGTCTTCCCGGGCCTGGTCGTAGCCCTCGAGGATCGAGCGGTTCTGCACGTCCGGGCCGAGGTGCCAGGAACGCGCGTAGACGACCGGCTGTGCGGCGAGGTTCAGGGCCTGCAGGCTGGTGCCGACCAGCCCGGGGCTCGCCATGCGCGCGCCGTCGACGATGATGGCCACCGCCGCGCCCCGGGCGGCGGCGACGCCGAGGTTCACCGCCTCGACCGGCGAGACGGAGGTGGTCTCGTGCCGGATCAGCCGGAAGTTGGGCCCCGCCCCTGTCACCAGGCTCTCGGGCAGCGGCTCGGCGGAGGCGTTGTCGACCGCGATGACCTCGTAATCTGCCTCGGAGACGCCCCGCTGGTAGGCCGTGCTCAGGGAGTGCAGCGTGCGCGCCGCCTCGCGCCGCATGTCGTGGAAAATGACGATGATCGACAGGCGCATGTTCAGAGCTTTCTCAGGTAGCCGTTCGGATTGTAGGTCGCGTTGGGGCCGAACATGTCGCAGAGATCCTCGGCGATCTCGAAGACGCCCGGATGTGCCGCGAGATACTCGCCGAGCGCCCGGTTCGGCCCGCCGTCGTAGCGCTCCGAGATGCCGAGATCGTCGAGCACCCCATCCTCCATCGCGAGAATGTCGCCGGGCTGCATGCGGGCCGAGAACTCGGCCAGCGCCGCGAGGCAGCCGGCGTGGCTGTGCGCGGAATCCTCGGTGACGAACCACGGGTGCGGGATCTCGTCGAGGCGGCAGGCGTCCAGCACCGGCCCGAGGTCCATCACGTCACCCTGCAGGAAGGTGATCCTGTCGTCGCGTACCCCTTCGGGGATATTGAGATCGACCGAGATGATGCGCGCCTCCAGCCCCATGATCTCGGCCAGGTCGGCGAAGAGCAGGGCGCTTCCGCCGCTGTGCGAGCCGACCTCGAGGATCAGCCGGGGCTTCAGTTCCCAAAGCAGCCGCAGGTAGATCGCGATGTCAATCGGGCTCTTCAGGCAGCGCACGCCCTTGTAGGTGTAGCCCATGACGCCGGCCTGGTAGCCCTTGAGCATGGGTTTGGTGAAGGCGGTGGTGAAGGATCGCATGCTCTGCCCTCGGGGTCGGTGGGATCGGTGGGAGGATCAGTGCGGCTTGACGAAGAAGGCGCCGGTCCAGTCGATGATGGTGAGCGGCGGCACCGCCTCGCCCCGTTCGGCGAAGAAGTCCTCGAGCGCGGCGCGGCACATGTCCAGGGCGCCGTAGTCGTCGACGACGACGATGCCGCCCGGGGAGACGCGGTCGTAGAGCGCCTTCAGCGTGTCCATGGTCGAGTCGTAGAGATCCCCGTCCATCCGCAGCAGGGCGATCTGCCGGGTCGGGGCCTCTGCCAGCGTGTCGCAGAACCAGCCCTTGAGGAAATGCTGGCGGCTGTCGTCGAGCAGCCCGTAAACCTCGAAGTTCTTGCGCACCGTGTCGCGGGAGACCGCCAGCTGGGGGTACTTGTCCTTGCTGAGGTCGAGCCCGCGGTCCTTCTCGTGCTCCGGCTTCGGCAGCCCCTCGAAACTGTCGGCGACGATCAGCTGCCGGTTGGTCACGCCCTGCGCCTTCAGCCAGCCAGCCATGAAGATGCAGCCGCCGCCGCGCCAGACGCCGCATTCGACGAGATCGCCGGGGATCCGCCGGCTGTGCAGGTCATCGAGGCAGGCGTGCAGGCTGTCCATGCGCAACCGCCCCATCATCGAGTGGCTGAAGCCCGAGCGCTGGATCCGCCGGTCGGGGAAGCGCCCGATGCGCCGGCTGGCCTGCAGCTCGGCATAGGCGGCGGCGCGGGCGTCGCGGATGTCGTGCAGCACCGCGTAGTCGAAGCTCTCGCCGCCCGCCAGGCAGTCCCGGAGGTAGAGCAGCCGCAACTCGTCATCGAGGTAGATCTCGTTGAGCAGGCTGCGCTTGAGTAGGTCGAGATAGGGCGCGGCCCCGGCGACGGGCATGGGCCGCAGATCGCCGCGGCGCGCCTTCAGCTCGGCGAGGAAGCCGGGCAGATTCTCTACCGGCTCGGGGGCCAGCGCCGCGCGCAGCGCGGCGATCGTGTCATAGGCCAGCTGCGGGCCGGAGAGCGCCTCCTCGTGGGAGGCCAGGTCCTTCTGCAGGCTGCGATCCCCGGGGTTGAAGCCGGTGATGATCGCCATGCCCTTCATCGCGACGTCGAAGACGCGGATCTCGAGATCGGGCCGGGCCTGGCGCAGGAAAGGGATCACCTTGTAGACATCGCCGGTCCAGGCCTGGGTCTGGCGCTCCCGGCTGGCCCATTCGATCTGCTCGGGCAGCACGTCGTCGACGATGATGACGCTGTTGTGCTCGGCGTATTGCTCGAGGTTGAGGATGTCGCGCAGCACGAACTCGGCGCGGTGCATGCCGTCGACGAAGGCCAGATCGACCGCCCCGCCGAGCAGGTGGCGCAGGTCGTGCGCGGCGAAGAAGGCGTCGCTCGGCAGCTTGAAGATGCGGGTCGGCGCCGACAGCCCCATGCGGATCTCGAACTCGGGGTCGATGGCGATGGCGGGGCAATTGGCCAGCGTCAGGCTGCGCCCCTCCCGGCAGCCGATCTCCACGTAGCTTTTGGGTGTCAGCGTCTGATGGGCGGCGGCGAGGGCGGAAAGATAGTCCATGTTTGCTGACTCTTGACCTTTTGGGAGTGCGAAAGCGGCGGTGGTCGCGATGCAAGGGATATCAATGCGCTACGATCTTCACCGCAAGGAGAAAATACGTTCTCGCCGCGTCAGTGGAGCGCCGGTCACACCTGGTCCGGGCACCTCTGCCGGGGCCGGTACCGGTGTCCCGGACCGCCCGCGCAGGCGTCGAAACCGCTCCCAGCCGGGCGGCAGCTGTGCTATGTTTGCGGAACAATTTTATCTAACGCACGTTTGCCCGAGGCTTTTGACACTTCGTTCGGACCGGTCGTTTCTGACCTGTCTCTCTAACAAGTCGTTTCCCTGGTAAAGGAATTTGAAGCGGTGGTTTTCAAGTCTCTTAGCGCCGCCCGGCAATTTCGCCGCGCCCCGGCAGGCCCCCTTACAGGCACCCCTGCCATCCCACTTTTATCCCCGTCACAGGCATCGCCGGCCCCGGCCCGGGACGGATACCTCGCAGCCCGCGCAGGAGGAGGATCGCCGAGCTGACAGCCTGACGCCTCGCCGGAATTCTCCGGGCGGCCAACCGCCAAAGGGGCCATATCCCACAATGATTTCATAAATTTACTGAAGGTACAGACGAATGCTTTTGACTTATTTCGGTAATGATCGCGACATCTTCGACGATGCATTCTTCAACAGCACCGAAGGCGGCTTCGACATCGCGCTCCTGAGCGCGAGCAGCACCCGGGTCACCGTCCGCAACGAGGACAGCGGCTACACCACCACATTCACTGGCACCGGGCTGGTGGCCAGTGACGATCCCGCGGATCTCGCCGGCACGCTGACCGGGCTCGAGATCAGCAGCCCGACCGGGGTGGTCGCCAGCTTCACCGGGCTGAGCTGGGACCTGCCCACGCTCTACACCGCACTCGAGCAGCTCTATGACAGCGACGACGATGCCGCACTCATGACCCTGCTGAGCAGCGCGCCACTGACCGTGGACGCCTCGAGCTCGAGCACCAGAAGCACCTTCCTGCTCGATCAGGTCACCGCCCCGGTCACCTATTTCGGCAGCACGCTGCTCGACGAGATCACCACCGGCAGCGGCGACGACCGGCTCTTCGGCGACGGCTTCTCCGGCAGCTACGCCGAGGAGGCCTCGGGCCAGGTCTACCGGCTCTACCAGGCGACGCTCGACCGCGCGCCGGACCTCACCGGGCACCACAACTGGACCGAGCGGCTGCTCACCGGCGCCATGAGCCTGCAAGAGGTGATCAACGGCTTCACCGGCAGCCCGGAGTTCAAGGCCACCTATGGCAATCTGGACAACCAGAGCTTCGTCACCCTGCTCTACCACAACGTGCTCGACCGCGACCCCGATGCCATGGGGCTGACCAACTGGACCGCGCGGCTCGACGGCGGCATGTCCCGCGCCGAGGTGGTCAAGGGCTTCTCGGAAAGTGCCGAGTTCAAGGCCAGCACCGCCGGGGCCGCCTTCGCCTATACATATGCCTTCGTCGAGGACAGAACCTCTGCCGCCTGGGGCGACGATGTCTACCGGCTCTACCAGGCGACGCTCGACCGCGCGCCGGATCTCAACGGCTTTCTCAACTGGTCCGGGCGGCTCGCGGACGGCATGGAGTTGGGCAAGGTGATCGACGGCTTCGTGCAGAGCGCCGAGTTCAAGGCCACCTACGGCGCGCTCGGCAACGGCGATTTCGTCACCCTGCTCTACAACAACGTGCTGGGCCGCGACCCCGATGCCACGGGGCTGGCCAACTGGACCGCGCGACTTGAGGGCGGCATGTCCCGCGCCAAGGTGGTCGAGGGCTTCTCGCAGAGCGCCGAGTTCAAGGCCGCCACCGCCGACGCTCTCAAGGAGTGGCTGCGCGACGTCGATTACGGCAGCGGCTCGATCTACCACGACCTGCTGCACCCCGGTTCGGGCGACAACCTTCTGGCGGGCGGCATCGGCACCGATGCCTTCGAGTTCGCCCAGGCCGATGGCGGCAGCCACCGGGTGCTCGACCTCGAGCCCTGGGACTACATCTCGCTCGAGGGCTTCGGATACGCCGATGCCGCCGCGGCGCTGACCCACATGAGCCAGACCGGCAGCGACGTGAGCTTCGAGGACCAGGGGGTGAGCATCACCTTCAGCCAGACCCTGCTGGCCGAGATCACCGACGACATGATCCTGGTCTGAGCCGCTACCCGCCCGCTGAAACGGAAGAAGGCCCCGGGAGAACCGGGGCCTTCGTGCAATGTCTCTCTTGCCTGGCGCGCTGACAGCTCAGCCGGGGAAGCCGGCCCGGCCGATGCTCTCATAGGCGGTGAAGCCCGCCGCCTTGGCGTCCTCGGTGGCGTAGATGTTGCGCAGGTCGGCAAGCCGCGCGGTGGCCATCTCGCCAGCCAGGCGCTTGAGATCGAGCGCGCGGAACTCGTTCCACTCGGTGAGGATCACCAGCAGGTCGGCACCCGCGGCGGCGGCATAGG
>NZ_JADFFK010000059.1 GCF_015223355.1 Salipiger mangrovisoli
GGCTTAACAACGACGAGAGACCCAGCGCCAAATCCGGCACCACAGGCGAGGCTCCCGAGGGCGCCCCGGGGGAGGGGCCCCGGCACCGCCTAAGCGACAAGACAGCGAGCGCCGCGCCGCCCGCAGGCCGGAAGGTCGCGACAGCCGAACCTCCAGCGGGCTATTTCCTGCGCGCCCGCAGCCATTGTTGCAGCAGTGACAGCAGCGAGGTTTCGTCCAAACGCCGCTCCAGGTAAACGTGGCGGTCCGTGTCATTGACCATTTTCAGGAAGCGCCGCATCGATCGATGGTACATCCTGTGGTCACCGCTGACGAGATGGTGCAACCCGATGCAGGCCTGCGCAAGTTGCGCCATGGCCATCTTCTGGTCGCGCTTCTGCATCGACAGCGTTCCGCCCGCATGGATGCGATAGTTTGCGCGCGGTAAATCCGGCAGAAAGCGGCCGCGGCCATGGGCTCCGAGAAGTGCCCAGACGGTCAGATCCCCGATGGACGAATTGCGGATGTATTCCGGTGGCTTGCGGCCCAGAAAGATGTTGCGATAGCAGGCCGTCACCGTGTTGATCGGGCGCCCGAGCTTGAGATCGTCAGGGCTCAGGTCGCGCTCCAGGCCGCCGACATAGTCCTCGATGATCCCCTCGTCCGAAATGGCCCGGACGCTGCCATAGGTCAGCGCCACGTCCGGCTCCGCTTGCAGTACGGCGACCTGCCGGGCCAGCTTGTCTGGGTCGCTCCAGAAGTCATCGCCGTCGCAGATCGCGATGAACTCGCCGCGCGCAGCGGGAAAGATGAAACCGTACTGCGGGTTGAGGCCCTTGGAATACATGTTCTGAGTCTGGAAGATCGGCCGGATCACGTCGGGGTGCCGCGCGGCATAGTCTCGGAGGATCGCGGGTGTGCCATCGGTGGAGGCATCGTCATGCACGATGACTTCGACACGGAATTCGCAGCGCTGCTCAAGAATGCCGTCGAGGCAGCGCGCAAGATAGGCCTCGTGGTTGTAGGTCACGCAGCAGACCGTCAAAGTGACAGCCATGTCCTCGGGGTAGTGCCGTTCAGAGACGGGGCGCACGGAAAGCGGCAGGGAGGGTGTCATGGCTGCGTCACCGGTGGAGCCCCTCGGCGCGCTCGTCCAGGAGGGCAACCGGCTCGACGATGTTCTGCACCGTCCCGCGAAGTCCCGCGGGGGTTGTGAGCGACTGCACGGTCGGGGGTACCTTGGGTTGCGTCTGCGCCTTGCGCCTGCCGAAGGGTCTCACGTCTGCCTCCTCCTGTGTCCGATCGTTCCTCCCAATTAATCGCGTGAAAGTCCAGTCCCGGAGCGGCCTTGCCAATGCCAATGGGAAAAGCCTGGGAATTGCGCGGCAAAGTCAGTTGAATCAGGCGCCGCCTTCCTGCATACCTCTGGGGACTTTTAGGACCTTCGAGATTGAACGACACACGCGACCCTTCCGCTGCTGCCGCTGATGCGAGCACCACCCCAGATATCTTCGTCACCAAGCCCGCATTGCCGCCGCTGGACGAATTGATCCCGCATCTCAAGGCGATATGGGACAATGGTATCCTTACGAACTGCGGCCCCTACCATGCCCGTCTTGAGACGGCGCTGGTGGAATACCTCGGCGTCAATCAGATCTCGCTCTTTGCCAATGGCACGCTTGCGCTGGTTACCGCCCTGCAGACACTCGACATATCCGGCGAGGTGATCACCACACCCTTCTCCTTCGTCGCGACGGCCCATGCCCTGCTTTGGCGCGGGATCAAGCCGGTCTTCGTCGACGTGGACCCGCGGACTCTCAACATCGACCCGGCCAAGATCGAGGCGGCGATCACCCCGGAAACGACGGCCATCCTCGCAGTGCATTGCTTCGGGCATCCGGCTGATGTTGACGCCATCGACGCCATCGGCAAGCGCCACGGCCTCAAGGTCATTTACGATGCCGCCCACGCCTTCGCCGTCGATTGCCACTGTGGCAGCGTGCTCAACCACGGTGATCTCTCGGTGCTGAGTTTCCACGCGACCAAGGTGTTCAGCACCATGGAAGGCGGTGCCATCATCAGCCCGAACCCCGAGATCAAGGACAAGATCGATAAGCTGAAGAACTTCGGCCATGACGGCGAAATCAAGGTTATAGATACCGGTCTGAACGCCAAGATGAGCGAGGTCGGCGCGGCCTTTGGCCTGACGCTTCTCGACCGCATTGACGGCTTTATCGACCGACGTCGCGAGATTGATGCCCGTTACCGTGCGCGGTTGGCGCAGGTGGCCGGAATCCACCCTCTGGGCGACGCAGGCGAGGCGAAGCCCAACTTCGCCTACTTCCCAATCCTCGTGGGTGCGGACTATCCGCTGACCCGCGATCAGCTCTATTTTCACATGAAGGCGCACGGCGTGCATCCGCGCCGCTACTTCTACCCGCTGATCACCGAGTTTCCCATGTACCGCCAGTTCGTCTCCAGCAGCCGCCACGATCTGCCCATTGCGACGCAGGCCTCGGAGAGGGTGCTCTGCCTGCCGATCTACCCCGACCTGTCGGATCAGGACGTGGACCGGGTGATCGCGCTGATCGAAGAGGGCGCGGACTAGCGGGCGGGAGAAGCGCTGGCCGCATCCGGTCCCGTCAGTTTCGGGCGCTCAGTTTCTTGCGCAAGCGGGTACGCACGCGCAGCGACTCCCGTAGCGCCCCCAAGGAACGCAGGCGCGACCAGCGGTCGAAGCCGGGTTCGCGCAGAAGCCGGATGCCGTAATCGACCGTGGCCAGTTCTTGCGCGACCACGCTTTCCAGCTCCGCAGCGCCGATGGTGCGGCAGTCCCGCAGTCGCTGGCGTAGCGTGGCGGAGCGCAGGTCGAGCTTCTTCAGCAGCCTTTGGGTGCGCGCCTCCATGGCGTCCAGGGGCAGGTCGCGAAGGCTCTCCATGTTCGAAAGGCCGACCCCCACGCGGTATTCGATCAGCGGCTCGGGAACATGCACCACGCCCCCGGTCATCAGGGCTCGGAAGCAGAAGATCAGGTCGTCGAAGGTCGGCTCCTCGACGATTGGACCAAATCGGGTCATCACCTCCGGGCGCCAGGCGCAGGTCGCCCCGGTGCATAGGCCCATCGCCGTTGCTGCCCGGCTGAGAGGCATGGCGTCGAGCGCGTCCCGGCGGCTGTTGATTGCCCCCGTGCGGGCGCCTGCGGCGTCGATCTCGAAGGCGTCTGAGTGGATCAGCAGCAGCTCTGGATTTTCCTGCGCCACGGTCATCAGCCGCGAGACCCGCGTCGGTAGCGAGATGTCGTCACCGGCGTTGTAGACGATGAGCTCGCCCCGGCAGAGCGAGAAGATGTGGTTGAGATGGCCGATGAAGCCCATGTTGGGGGTGTTGCGGTTGAGCCGGATCGCATGTTTCCCGGCGTAGCCCGCCACGGCGCGTTCGATGAGGGCAAAGGTGTCATCCCCGGAGCCGTCATCGGAGAAGACGATCTCGAGGTTGGGGTAATCCTGCGCCAGTGCCCCGGCGACGGTCTCGGCGATGAACTCGGCTTGATTGTAGCTCATGACCACCAAGGACACGAGAGGCGCGCCGACCGACCTGGTCGCGGAGGCTTGTCTCATTTCGGTGTCGCCTGTCATGGCATGCCCTTCCTGCATCTGCTGCTGCCGAAGACGCGAACCGCACACCGGACCACGGCCCCAAAGTCCCGACCGATAAGCGGCGACATTTCGCATGAATCGCGCATGCAGAGCTCCTCTGCTCTGCCCGGGGCGGGCATAGCGGCACGGGGCAGATTTGTCCAACCTTGCCGGTCGCCTTTTGCCTGCGCGGCTTGCCGTTGCCTGTTTGACTGTGCGCCCCCGGCACCCTGTCCGTCGTCACGACCGCGAAACGCAGTTTGGCGGGCTGCGCTGGTCCGCGGCATCGTGCCAGAACGTGAACCCGTTATGCGTCGAACTGTCCGGGCGCGGGCGGCAGCGACTGATCCATCGTGAGTGACAAGAGCGTTCGGATGATCGCAGCCGCGCATGAGACAAACCGCCTGCAGGCGATCGCACGGCCTTCAAGGTCAGGGGGCGTCCGCAAGGTTGAAGGGTGACCGCCGCCCGCGCGGACGCCTTTGACGCCCTCAAGAGGCTCCGCGACCCGAGGCGCGATCTTCATTGCTGACCTGTCTGGTTCGGCGTTCATCGAGCCGCCCCACCTATGCAAACCCAACCCGGCATCCGCGAGGCCGGCAGCAGGCCAGCATCCGATCTCTTGCTCTCGCTTTCGTCGGATGCAGCAGGGCCCCATCGTAGGGATGGCACACGAACATGATAGTCTTTGGCGCGTCTAAGACGGCTGGCCGAATTCTGCGAGAATTGGCCTACGTTTTTTGAAGCAATCGGGCTGGATTTCCGACAACCGTTGTATACGGGGGCACATCTTTCGTCACGACAGCACCCATGCCCACGGTTGCGCCTTCGCCAATGATTGTGGGCTTGCCGTTGGCACCCTGTTTGATGACGGCGCCGGTCCCAATGTAAGCGAAGTCCCCGATATGCACATTCCCGTTGCAACTGACGCGGGGGGCAAACGTGACATAGTCCCCGAGCACGCAGTCGTGCGCGACGTAAGAGTATATATTGGCTTGAAAGAACTTCCCGATCTGCGCATTTGACGTGATGATGACGTTGTCACATATCGTCGCACCATCCCCGATTTGATTTTGATCATAAATTCGCGCAGATCCCGCCAATATCGAAATAGGTTCGCAATCAAAGGCCAGCAGGCGATCGCCAATATCCTTCCTGTGCCGTGATGAGCCTATCGCGATGTTGAAAAACTTATTCTTGACGTCTGCGGTGCAGAAATCCGCCTCGCTCATGATCTCATAACCGTTCAAGAGCGCAGCGCACGGCGTGGTCTCTACAAAAACGACTTTCACTGACTCTTCGGGGACGTGTGCAAAGCTTTTCGCGAGAAAGTCCTGCGCAACCGGCATGACCTCACGCGCAAAGCCGCCAGCCCCGATAATTCCAACCAAAACTTCTACACTGTTCGTCATTTGTCGTTCCATAAGTCGGCTTCCGCAGCGCTGCGGATAGAGTTCAGCAGGCATGTCAGGCAAATAGGCGTATCCGGAAGATCGAAGATCAATTGGTCATCCTGATGCCAACCATTCTCTAACCTGACCAGAGTTCACCGTCCACGAGTGCGGCCCATAGTGCCACCGCGCTATGGTGCCCACAACCGCCGGCAAGATCTGCACTTCGCGGTTGGACGGTGCGGAGCCGGAAGTTTCCGCCTGCCTCACGACGATGGTCTGGTGGGGTCGTCGGGACAATGCACCGCGATCGCGGGGCGGCGCATCCGCGTGCCGCGTCCTTCGATCCTGTCTCGACTGTCGGTGAGGTCCGGCAGACCGGCGCGTTCCGAGCGACCCGTTGGCCCTGGAACGCCACGCCGAGCGACCGTCGATGGCATGGTCCCCAATGACCTCTTCGTTTCAGGCGGCGGCCGTCGCTTCGACCTCGAAGAGCGAACCCGGCACCTCCAGGCGCGAGACCCCCACCAAGGTCATCGGCGGGGCAGGCCGACGGGTTCCAAACCGCGGGCCGATCGGGTCGAAGTTCTTCAGGCGTCATCACCACCCATCGAATGGACGCCAAGTTTGATCACTTTGCCCAGGTCAATTCCTGCGCCTTGCGGAACCGCATCCTGTTTGTCGTCCAGATACTGCGGGTTGCCGTCGGCGTTGAGCCGTTTGCCCTGCGCAACCCACCTGGCGCGCCGCGCCCCCGATGTTCTCCTGAGAGATTTGTTCGGCAAAGCCGGTGCAGAAGCGAACAGCGTCGAAATATGCACCCGTTTGTTGTGGGGGTGCCAGCATGACCATTCGCCTCTGTCATGGCGGTATTGTGCGCAGACTTCGCCGAAACAGCACGTCGACGGTGGACGCGCATGCCGAAGAGGCGGGCCAGTGCCGCAGAACCGTGCTGCGCGACATCGGCGCAATGCGCAATGACGGCTGCGTGTGCCATTCAGATGGGGACCGGGGAGGGGCTCCGGCTTGATCTGCCATCAGCGCAGGCATCGGCGCAGCTCCCAGTGCCAGAGGTCCTCGCCCTGCCGATCAGCGTTGCAGCCATGCGTGCCGCCGGAAACCTGCCCTTCCCGGAACGCGCGGGCGGCGGTCTCGCCAAGACCGAGAAGGCGTTGTCTGCCGACAAACTCGTGGATCTGCACGCGTTTCTCGACCGACTTCATGCCGGTGCCAGTCAGCGCCGCCCACATTGAACCCCTCGTTCGGCGCATCCACCCAGTCGCGCTGCCAGCTTGGCCAAGCTGACCCGGCGCGCGTCTTGAAGCGCCAGCTCTCTTTGCCGGTTTCGACGATGTCCTTGTCCAGATGCGCCTTGCCGGGTCCGGTGCCGCCGCTCTCGGCTCATTGCTCTGCAATGCCCTGCCGGGCAGTGGGTAAGCACGACCATGCGCTGCTGCTCCAGGACCTCCGCGCTGCGAACATCCACCCGCCGCCCTTGGGGGCTCTGCCCAGCTTGCGCTGAACGCGCCGCATGGCAGGTGGCAGATCCCCCTGCTTGAAGGGGGCACCATTGCGCAGGGCACCAGGCTGCCGTTCGGGCACGTGGATGTCCTGCAGCGGGTCGTAAACGTGTTTGCCGCGTCCGAAGTCGCGCGCATGCTCACCCACGGGCTTTCCATCCTGCCGGAGCGCGACGGGTGGCCTTTTCCCCATGCCTATTCAGGCGCGCGGGGCCGTTCATCGCTGCGCCACCGGGTCACGCCCGTTGGACCGCGGATCGACAAGACAATGCCCGCACCCCTGCGGGACGCTGCGATTGCAGGCCCGCTCCCGTCCCAGGAAGATCGTCTCCACCGCCGTCTTTTCGTCCGTCGCCGGCGGCTCAGACCAATGGCGCTTCACCGGACATTCCTCGCAGCGACGGCGGACCTTGGACGCTGTCGCAGAGGCCCGGCGCACAGGCACCGACGAAGACGGCGACTGCCCGGTCGTGTACGTCGAAGACCATCTCTTGCGTCTCGCGCGGATCGGCCCTGACGCAGAGCATGCGATGGGATAGTGCCCCCGCGCGTGGTGTAGGAGCGTCGACCTTCGGAGAGGTCCGGGTCTGATCAGGATGCCACGGCGGGC
>NZ_JADFFK010000005.1 GCF_015223355.1 Salipiger mangrovisoli
CGCTTCCGGATGGACGTCTGGAACAGCTTCGCCCCGCACCTGCTGCACCTGCTGCAGGTCGGCGCACGTGAACTCGCCGCTGAAAGGGCCTGACACATGGGGATTTTGACCGATACCCGAACGCCCGCCACGCCGGTTGCGACCGGCGGCGCGCAGACCATGACCTTCATCCTCACCGTCTCCTGCCCGGTGCGCAGCGGCATCGTCGCGGCGATCTCGACCTACCTCGCCGAGCAGGGCTGCAACATCCACGACAGCGCGCAATTCTCGGATCTGGCGAACGACCGCTTCTTCATGCGGCTCAGCTTCAGCTCGGAGCAGGGCCGCAGCCGCGAGGCGCTGGAGCAGGGCTTCGCGGCGATCGCCGGCGCGCTGGAGATGGAGTTCGACTTCCATGACCCGCGCCGCAAGATGAAGGTGGCGATCATGGTGAGCCGCTTCGGGCACTGCCTGAACGACCTGCTCTACCGCTCGCGCATCGGTGCCCTGCCGGTGGAAATCGTCGCGGTGATCTCGAACCACCAGGACTACCAGAAGGTGGTGGTGAACCACGACATCCCCTACCACTGCATCAAGGTCACGAAGGACAACAAGCCCGAGGCCGAGGCCGAGCAGATGCGCATCCTGCGCGAGAGCGGCGCCGAGCTGGTGGTGCTGGCGCGCTACATGCAGGTGCTGAGCGACGAGATGTGCACCGAGATGTCGGGGCGGATCATCAACATCCACCACTCGTTCCTGCCGAGTTTCAAGGGCGCCAACCCCTACAAGCAGGCCTACGAGCGCGGCGTGATGCTGATCGGGGCGACGGCGCATTACGTCACCGCCGACCTCGACGAGGGGCCGATCATCGAGCAGGACGTGATCCGCGTGACCCATGCGCAGAGCGCCTCGGACTACGTGTCCTTGGGCCGCGACGTGGAAAGCCAGGTGCTGTCGCGGGCGATCCACGCGCATATCCACCGCCGGGTTTTCATCAACGGCAACAAGACCGTGGTCTTCCCGGCGAGCCCGGGCGAATACGCCTCGGAGCGCATGGGCTGACACCATCGCCGATCGGAATGAAAAAGGCCTGCCGCGTGACGCGCGGCAGGCCTTCGCTTTTCCGGACAGGGCGGGCAGGGCGCCCGCCCAACCGTTGCTTACCAGGAGGTCAGCACGGTGCCGTGGTACTTCTCTTCGATGAACGCCTTGATCTCGGGGCTGTGGTAGGCGTCGATCAGCGGCTTCACCCAGGGCTGCTCCTCGTCGCCCTGACGCACGACGATGATGTTCACGTAGGGGTTGTCGGCGCTTTCCATGGCGATCGAGTCTTCCTTGGGGTTCAGGCCCGAGGCGATCGCGTAGTTGGTATTGATCAGCGCCGCGTCGAGGTCGGCCAGCGAGCGCGGCAGCTGTGCCGCGTCGAGTTCCTGGAAGCGCATGTCCTTGGGGTTCTCGACCACGTCCAGAACGGTCGGCACGAGGCCGGTGCCCTCGGCCAGCTTGATCAGGCCAAGCTGCTGCAGCACCAGCAGGGCGCGGCCGCCGTTGGTCGGATCGTTCGGGATGCCCATGGAGCCGCCCTCGGGGAAGTCGTCCATCGAGGTGATCTTGTCCGAGTAGACGCCCATCGGGGTGGTGATGGTGGTCGCGATCGGCGCCAGCTCGAAGCCGCGGTCCTTCATCTGGTTGTCGAGGTAGGGCTCGTGCTGGAACGAGTTGGCCTCGATGTCGCCATCGGCCAGCGCCTGGTTCGGCACCACGTAGTCGGAGAATTCGACCACGTCGATGTTGAGGCCCATGGGCGCGGCGATCTTGGCCACTTCTTCCATGATCTCGGCGTGCTCGCCGGGCGAGACGCCGACCTTGATGTCTTCGGCCATCGCGGTGCCGGCGATCAGCGCCAGCGCGGAGACGAGGGGGAACATACGCTTCATGGGAAATCTCCTTCCAATTGCGTTCTTATTGTTGGTTCAGCGGCCGCGGTTGCGCGGCGCGCGCTTGTCGACCAGCCTGGCCAGCCCTTCGCCGAGGGACTGCACGAGCTGGACCAGCACGATGAGGATGACCACCACTGCCAGCATCACCTCGGGCATGAAGCGCTGGTAGCCGTAGCGGATGCCAAGATCGCCAAGGCCCTCACCGCCGACCGCGCCGACCATGGCAGAGTAGCCGATCAGGCTGACCACGGCGAGCGTCAGGCCGAGGGTGATGCCGGGCAGCGCCTCGGGCACCAGCACCTTGCGGATGATCTGGAGGGGCGTCGCGCCCATGGCGCGGGCCGCCTCGATCAGGCCGCTGTCGACCTCGCGGATGGCGTTCTCGACGAGCCGGGCGATGAAGGGCACGGCGGCGATGGTCAGCGGCACGATGGCGGCGGTGGTCCCGATCGAGGTGCCCGCGATCATCCGGGTGAAGGGGATGATCGCCACAACGAGGATGATGAAGGGCACCGAGCGCGCCGCGTTGACGATGAGTCCCAGCACCTTGTTGACCCAAGGCGAGGACAAGAGCTCGCCGCGTTGCGAGACGGCGAGGTAGACGCCGATGGGCAGGCCGAAGAGCGTGCCGAGCGCGCCCGAGATGGCGACCATGTAGAGGGTCTGAAGCGTGGCTTCGATCAGCAGGTTGATGAGGTTAGCCGACATAGCCCAGCACCTCCGTGAGCAGTTCGTGACGTTCAAGATAGGCGCGGGCCTCGGCGCCGCGGGTGGCCTCGACCGAGACCAGCAGGTTGCCGAAGGGATGCGGACCGATCTCCTCGATGGCACCGGCAAGAATGTTGACCGGGATGCCGAGCTCCGAGGTGAGCTTGGCCAGCATCGGATCGGTGGCATGGCGACCGGCGAAGGTGATGCGGATCACTTCCTGGCTTTCGCCCTGCGGACGCTCCGACATCAGTTTTCCGGCGATGAAGCTCGGCAGGGTGATGCCGGTGATGCCCGACAGGAACGAGCGGGTCGTCGGGTGCTGCGGGGCGGCAAAGACATCGTAGGTCTCGCCCGCCTCGACGATGCGGCCGCCGTCGATGACAGCCACGTGGCTGGCGATGTCGCGGACCACGGCCATCTCGTGGGTGATCAGCAGGATGGTAAGCCCGAGGTCGCGGTTGATGTCCGCCAGCAGCTTCAGCACGGTCTGCGTGGTCTCGGGGTCGAGCGCCGAGGTCGCCTCGTCCGAGAGCAGCACCTTGGGCTGGGTGGCGAGCGCACGGGCGATGCCGACGCGCTGCTTCTGCCCGCCCGAAAGCTCCGCCGGGTAGCGGGTGCTGAACTGCTCGAGGCCGACGCGGGCGATCAGGTCATCGACGCGGCGCTTGATCTCGGCACCGGGCACGCCGGCGATCTCGAGCGGCAGGGCGACGTTGCCGTAGACCGTACGCGAGCTCAACAGGTTGAAATGCTGGAAGATCATCCCGACCTCGCGCCGGATCCGGCGAAGCTCGGTGCCGCTGGCACGGCCGACATCATGCCCGGCGACGGTGACCGTGCCGGAGGTCGGTTGCTCGAGTCCGTTGACCATGCGCAGCAAGGTGGACTTGCCCGCGCCGGACCGTCCGATGATCCCGGTGATCGTGCCGGGAGCGACGTCGAGGCTGATATCCTCGAGCGCCATGACTTGACCGGAGCCCTTCTTGGCGAAGGACTTTCCCAGCTTGTCGAAGGTGATCGCGGCACCTGATGTCTTTACGTCGGCCATCCGAGTCTCTCGTTTCCGTCCGGCCTCCTCCCGCGGCGCGATAGACCGGATATGTGCCGGGGACGCAAGCCCTGCCGGGCGCTTGCAGGTGCAGGGGCGCTGTGCGGTGGAGTGTACCATGTCGGAGGGACGGGAGGGTGTTCCGGCTTGTGGCGGCGCGCACGCGGGCTGTTCGCTCCGCAGCGGGGCGGGCCGGAGGATGTTCTTTTTGCTGCGGCGAAAGGCGCGGTCAGGCCGCCGGGCGAGCGATGCCCCGTCCCGGCGGCCCGCGTTGCTACCCCTGACTGCGCGCCGCCAGCCACGCCTGCCAGTTCGCCTCGTTCCCGGCAAAGGCGTTGAGGTCCACCGAGCCGCGCACGCCGGGCACGAGGCCGGTGCCGGTGTACTGCCAGAAACTCCAGCGCTCGTCCGGATAGCGCTCGGCTGGATGCGCGGTGACCGAGCGGAGCCAGAACTCGGTGCCGCGCAGGCTCCCTAGGTCGTTGCGCGCGTAGAAGTCCGGTGTGGTGTAGATCACCGGCGCGGTGCCGTAGTGGCGTTCGACGATGCGGGAGAACTCGCGGATGCTGGCGCGCACCTCCTCGGCGGGCGGGCGGATCCGGCAGGTCGGCGAGAGGTGGTTCCACTCCATGTCGAGGATCGGCGGCAGGTCGCCGCGCCGCTTGGGGACGTTGGCGATGAACCAGGCCGCTTGCTCGCTGGCGGGGCGGCAGAAGTAGTAGAAATGATAGGCTCCCACGGGAACCCCCGCCGCACGCGCGCCCGCGGCGTTCTGCGCGAAGGCCGGGTCGAGCACATCGCCGCCCTCGGTGGCCTTGAGGTAGCCGAAACGGATGCCCGCGCCGCGCGCCGTGTGCCAGTCGATGACGCCCTGATAGCGCGCCGCGTCGAGCCCGTGCACGGGGTAGGTGGCCGGGCCGATCGTGCCCCAGTCGTGCGGCTTGCTGTCGCCAAAGCGGCGGGGGATTCCGCTGGCGCGGTTTTCGCGGACGTAGAGGGCTTGGGTTTCGCTGGGGGAAAGGGTGGCGGTGCGTGGCGCCGAACTGCCGCAACCGCCGAGGGTTGCCGCGAGTGCGACGATCAATGCGCCCGCCCTGACCCATGGTCTGGGGGATGTGGTGATCATCTTCTTGTCCTGCTCTTGCCTGAAAAGAGCGTAACGCGAATTTCGATTCACCGCATGATGTAGTTGTGCAACGTCGGGTCACGCCCAACGGGTGCGCCCGCGCCGCCGGAGGGGCAGCGCGGGGCCGGTCTCAGCGCTGCGCGCTCCGCCAGTCGGGATGAATCCACGGCTGCGCGTTGTCGCGGGGCAGGGGCTGCTTGCCGAGGATGTGGTCCGCGGCCTTCTCGCCGGTCATGATCGAGGGCGCGTTGAGGTTGCCGTTGGTGATCTGCGGGAAGATCGAACTGTCCGCCACCCGCAGCCCCTCGACGCCGATCACCCGGCACTCGGGATCGACCACCGCCATCGGGTCGGTCGCAGCCCCCATCCGGCACGAGCCGCAGGGGTGGTAGGCGCTTTCGGCATGCTCGCGGATGAAGGCATCAAGCTCTTCATCGGTCTGCACCGTGTCGCCCGGCTGGATCTCGTGGCCGCGATAGGGGGCAAAAGCCTCTTGCCCGAAAATCTCGCGCGTCAGGCGGATGCAGGTGCGGAAGTCGCTCCAGTCATCTTCATGCGACATGTAGTTGAAGAAGATGCTGGGCGCGTCCTTGGGATCCGCCGACTTCAGGGACACCGCGCCGCGCGACTTCGAGCGCATTGGTCCGACGTGGGCCTGGAAGCCGTGCCCCTCGGCCGCCGCCTTGCCGTCGTAGCGCACGGCGATGGGCAGGAAGTGGTACTGGATGTCGGGGTATTCGACGCCCGGTTTCGAGCGCACGAAGGCGCAGCTCTCGAACTGGTTCGAGGCCCCCGGACCCTTGCGGGTGAACAGCCACTGCGCGCCGACATAGGCCTTGCCGAAGAGGTTCCAGTACTTGAACAGCGACACCGGCTGCGTCGCCGCCTGCTGGATGTAGAGCTCGAGGTGGTCCTGCAGGTTCTGCCCGACGCCCGGACGGTCGGCGACGACCTCGATGCCGTGCTCCTTGAGGTGTGCGGCGGGGCCGACCCCCGACAGCAGCAGCAGCTTCGGCGAGTTGATCGAGGAGGCGGCGAGGATCACCTCGTGCGTGGCGCCGATCATCTCGATCCTGCCCTTGCGCTCGATCTCGAGGCCGGTGGCGCGACCGTTCTCGATCACCACCTTGCGGGCGAAGCCGCGCACCACCTCGACGTTGCCGGTGGCGATGGCGGGCTTGAGATAGGCCTTGTAGGCCGACCAGCGTTCGCCCTTGTGGATCGTCGCCTCGAAGGGGCCGAAGCCCTCCTGCTTCTCGCCGTTGTAGTCGTCGGTGGCTTCGTAGCCCGCCTGTACCCCGGCCTCGACGAAGGCGCGGGTGAGGGGATTGTCGCGCTTGCCGCGCGAGACATGCAGCGGGCCGGACTTGCCGCGCCAGTCGGCATCGCCGCCGTGGCCGTTCTCGTGCCAGCTTTCCATGCGCTTGTAGTAGGGCAGCACGTCGGCATAGGCCCAGCCCTGCGCGCCCATCTCTTCCCAGGTGTCGAAGTCGCGGGCGTGGCCGCGCACGTAGACCATGCCGTTGATCGAGGACGAGCCGCCCAGCACCTTGCCGCGCGGCGTGGCGAGGCGGCGTCCGCCAAGATGCGGCTCGGGCTCGGATTCGAACCCCCAGTCGTAGCGCTTCATGTTCATCGGGTAGGACAGCGCGCCGGGCATCTGGATGAAGGGCCCGGCGTCGGTGCCGCCGAACTCCACCACGATCACCTTCTTGCCCGCCTCGGCCAGCCGGTAAGCGATGGCGCAGCCCGCCGAGCCCGCGCCGACGATGACGTAATCTGCCTGCATCAAAGCCTCCCTCAGAACGGCGCTTCGGTCGGGTTCATGCCGACGTAGACCGATTTCACCTGGCTGTAGTGGGCGATGGCGGCCTTGGAGTTCTCGCGCCCGACACCCGACATCTTGGAGCCGCCGAAGGGGGCCTCCACCGGGGTCAGGTTGTAGGCGTTGATGTAGCAGGTGCCCGCCTCGAAGCCCGCCGCCATGCGGTGCGCGCGGGTAAGATCGGCGGTGAAGACCCCCGCGGCGAGGCCGAACTCGGTGGCATTGGCGCGGGTCAGCGCCTCTTCCTCGGTGGCGAATTTCAGCACCGACATGACCGGGCCGAAGATCTCCTCGCGGGCGATGGTCATCTCGTCGGTGACATCGGCGAAAAGCGTGGGCTCGATGTAGAAGCCCGCGCCGTCGATCACCTTGCCGCCCTTCACCAGCCGCGCGCCTTCCTCGATGCCCTTGGCGATGTAGCCCTCGACGATCTCGCGCTGCCGGGCCGAGACCATAGGGCCAATGGTGGTCGCCTCGTCCATCGGATCGCCGATCACGGCGTTGCCCATGCGCTCGGCGACGCGGGCCACGAACCGATCGTACAGCCCTTCCTGCACGAAGACGCGGGTGCCGTTAGAGCAGATCTGGCCAGTGGAATAGAAGTTGCCGTTGATCGCCGCCGAGACGGCGCTTTCCAGATCGGCATCGTCGAAGACGACGATGGGGGACTTGCCGCCAAGTTCCATGGTGACATGGCGCATTCCCTCGGCGGCGGCGGCATAGACCTTGCGGCCGGTGGGCACCGAGCCGGTGAGCGAGACCTTGTCGACGCGCGGGTCGGTGATCAGCGCAGCGCCGACGGCGCCATAGCCTTGGACCACGTTGAAGAGGCCCGCCGGGGCGCCCGCCTCGATCAGGATCTCGGCCAGCTTGAGTGCGGTCAGCGGGGTCATCTCGGAGGGCTTGAAGATCATCGCGTTGCCGCAGGCCAGCGCCGGGGCGGCCTTCCAGCTGGCGATCTGGATCGGGTAGTTCCAGGCGCCGATGCCGACGCAGACGCCGAGCGGCTCGCGGCGGGTGTAGACGAAATCGCCACCGGCAACGGGGATGTGCTCGCCGGTCAGCGTGCCGGCGAGGCCGCCGAAGTACTCCAGCGCGTCGGCCCCCGAGGCGGCATCGGCGATCAGCGTCTCGGACATCGGCTTGCCGGTGTCATGGGTCTCGATCTCGGACAGCGCGCGGTTGCGTTCGCGCAGCAGGTCCGCCGCCTTGCGCAGCACGCGGCCGCGCTCGGTGCCCGACAGCGCGCCCCACGCCTTCTGGGCAGCCTTGGCCGAGGCCAGCGCCTGTTCGATGATCGCCGGGGTGGCCGCGTGCAGGGTGGCAATCACCTCGCCGGTGTGCGGATAGATCACTTCGAGTTTTTCGCCTGCGGTGTCATCGACATAGGCGCCGTTGATGAAGTGGCTGCCAGCGGGTTGGAAAGCAGTGGTCATGATTACTCCTGAGGTCCTGCGAGGGGGGCCATGGGCGCCGGGTCGGCGTCCGCCATGGAGATTTCGTCGTTTTCGTGAACTTCTGTGCATTCGGCGGCGATGGCGCGCAGCACGTGCTGCGCCCCCTCCGAGCCGTCGACCGCGCCGACCGCCTCTTCCGGCGGGCGCAGCGTGCGGGTGTCGAGCGCATAGCGCAGGTAAAGCCCGTCGATCAGCCCGCCGATCCGCCGCGCCACGTCGGGAGCGCGCTCGCGAATCTTCGGGCGAAGCGCGTGCACCAGATTGCTGTGCAGGCGGCGGTGGTAGAGCGACAGCAGCCGCCGCGCTTCTTCGGAGCGGAGCGCAAGTGCATAAAAATTCACCCAGGCCGAGATCGCTTCGCGGCGGAAGCTCGTCATGCCGAAACTGGCCTGCGCGATGGCGTGCAGCCGCTCGTCGGGCGTGCGGGTTCCGGCCAGCGCCTGCGTCACGTCGGCCCGATATTCCGTGAGAATTGAACGCATTGCCGCAAGGAACAACGTGTCCTTGTCGGTGAAGTAGTGAAAGGCCAGTCCCGGCGAAACACCGGCGCTCTTGGCGATCTGGCTGGTCGTCACGTTGAGCGTGCCCGAGGCACCGATCTCGCGGATCGTCGCAGCGATCAGATCCCTGCGCCTTTCTTCCTCGGATTTGCGTGCCATGCGGGGCTCCCACAGATTTCTGGTTGCTTTTCTGGAATAGCCCGTCATTAATTGACTCGTCAATCAATAACTCAGACTTCATCACGCTAACCTCAAAAGGGGACCCTATGAAACTCATCCTGACCACCTCCGCCATCGCCCTTTGCGCCAGCGCCGCCGCTGCGGATTGCTCCAAAGTCAGATTCTCGGACGTGGGATGGACGGACATCACCGCCACCACGGCCGCGACCACGACCGTGCTGCAGGCGATGGGGTACGACACCGAGATCAGCGTGCTGTCGGTGCCGGTGACCTACGTGTCGCTGGAGGAGGGTGACATGGACGTCTTCCTCGGCAACTGGATGCCCACGATGGAGGCGGACATCGCGCCCTACCGCGAGAAGGGCACGGTGGACACGCTCCGCGCCAACCTCGAAGGGGCGAAGTACACGCTCGCCACCAATGCTGCAGGTGCCGCGCTGGGGATCAAGGATTTCGCCGACATCGCGGCGCATGCGGATGAGCTTGACGAGACCATCTACGGCATCGAGCCCGGCAACGACGGCAACCGGCTGATCATGGACATGATCGAGGCCGATGCCTTCGGGTTGAAGGACTTCGACGTCAAGGAAAGCTCGGAGCAGGGGATGCTGAGTCAGGTGTCGCGGCTGTCAAAGAAGGACGATCCCATCGTCTTCCTCGGCTGGGAGCCGCACCCGATGAATGCCAACTTCGACCTGACGTACCTGTCGGGCGGTGACGAGTGGTTTGGCCCGGATTTCGGCGGGGCCACGGTCTACACCAACACCCGCGCGGGCTATGTCGATGAGTGCCAGAATGTCGGCAAGCTTCTGGAAAACCTGGAATTCTCGTTGCAGATGGAGAACGAGATCATGGGTGCCATCCTCAACGACGGCGATAAGCCGGACGAGGCGGCCAAGGCCTGGCTCACCGCCAACCCCGCGGTGCTTGATGGCTGGCTCGACGGGGTGACCACGCTCGACGGCGCACCGGCGCTCCCGGCGGTCAAGTCCGCGCTCGGCCTCTGATCCGGACTGTTGCTCTCGGGCTCCGCGCGCTGACGCGGAGCCCAACGTGACTTCCCTAGCGACTGCTCAACAACAAGGAGCGCAGCCTTGGATTGGCTCACTTCATACAAGATACCCGTCGGCGACTTCGCGGCCTTCATCTTCGAAGGCATCCGTGACCACGCCGAGGGGCTGCTCGACCTGCTCTCCGTCGTTCTGGAAACGATGATCGAGGGCATCCTCTGGGTGCTGCAGGAACCCCACCCGTTCATCATCATTGCCGTCTTCATGCTGTTTGCCTGGCTGCTGCAGCGCAGCTGGAAGATCTGCGCCTTCGTGGCGCTCGGCTTCCTGTTCATCCTCAACCAGGGCTATTGGGAGGAAACCACCGAGAGCCTGACGCTGGTGCTCTCGGCCTGCGTCGTCTGCATGGCGATCGGCGTGCCGGTGGGCATCGCCGCCGCGCATCGGCCCCGGCTCTACGCGGTGCTGCGCCCGGTGCTCGACCTGATGCAGACCCTGCCCACCTTCGTCTACCTGATCCCGGCGATTGTCTTTTTCGGCATCGGCATGGTGCCGGGCTTGATCGCCACGGTGATCTTCGTGCTGCCCGCGCCGATCCGGCTGACGCAGCTTGGCATTTCGTCGACGCCGGAGCAGCTGACCGAGGCGGTGCGCGCCTTTGGTGGCACCAACCGCGACGTGCTGCTGAAGGCCGAACTGCCCTACGCGCTGCCGCAGATCATGGCGGGGCTCAACCAGACCATCATGCTTGCGCTGTCGATGGTGGTGATCGCCGCACTGGTGGGGGCCGACGGGCTTGGTGTGCCGGTGGTGCGCGCGCTCAACCAGGTCAACACTTCGCTCGGCTTCGAGAGTGGACTGGTGATCGTGGTGGTGGCCATACTTCTTGACCGTCTGCTGAACTGGGGGGGCGACCGCAAATGACCGTGGCCGTGAAAATCGACAATGTCTCCATCGTCTTCGGCGAGGAGCCTGAAGCCGCGCTGCCGCTGATGGACCAGGGGCTGGACCGCGCGTCGATCCAGAAGAAGACCAACCAGGTGCTCGGCGTTCACGATTGCAGCCTCGATGTCGAAGAGGGCGAGATCCTCGTGCTCATGGGGCTCTCGGGCTCGGGCAAGTCGACGCTGCTGCGCGGGATCAACGGGCTCAACCCGGTGGTGCGCGGCGGGGTCCATGTCCGCGAGGGCGCGCATATGGTCAACGTCACCGATGCCGCGCCGGCCGATCTGCGCCGTATCCGCCGCGAGCGGGTGGCCATGGTCTTCCAGCAGTTCGGTCTCTTGCCCTGGCGCTCGGTCGCCGAAAATGTCGGGCTCGGGCTGGAACTCGGCGGCATGGCCAAATCCGCCCGCCGCGCCAAGGTGATGGAACAGCTGGAGCTGGTCGGGCTGACCAACTGGGCCGACAACAAGGTCGGCGAGCTTTCGGGCGGCATGCAGCAGCGCGTCGGCCTCGCCCGCGCCTTTGCCACCGAGGCGCCGATCCTGCTCATGGACGAGCCCTTCTCGGCGCTCGACCCGCTGATCCGCAGCAAGTTGCAGGACGAACTTCTGGAACTTCAGGCCAAGCTCAAGCGCACGATCATCTTCGTCAGCCACGACCTCGACGAGGCGTTCAAGATCGGCAACCGCATCGCGATCATGGAGGGGGGGCGCATCGTGCAATGCGGCACACCGAACGAGATCGCCAGCGCGCCGGCAAATGACTACGTGGCCGAATTCGTGGCGCATTCCAATCCGCTCAGCTTCCTGCGCGCAAAGGACGTGATGCAGCCCATCGATGCCCCGGCCGAGGTCGAAGTGGACGAAGATACCCCGGTGCTCGATTTTGCCGCTGCGATGACCGCGCGCAACGCGCCGGTGGCGGTGACGCGGGCGGGGGTGCGCGTGGGCGCTGTGACCCCGGCCACGCTGCTCAAGCGGCTGGTGGACCAATAAGCGGAGCGGCGCAGCTTCGGCTGCGCCGCGTCGCATTCTGCCGCAGCCGGAAGGCAGCGCGCCGGGCGGTTGGACCGGACCCCGAGTTCAGCCCGTGTAGATCAGCAGCAGGTTCACCCGCGCCCGGTCCCTGCGCGCCTCGCGCTCGAGCAGGGCCTCGCGGCGCGCCAATTGCAGTTTCTCCAGCGCTTTCTGGCGCGCGTTGTACAGCGCGCGCACCCGCGATCCCCGGTTGCCGATCTGCACGGCAAGATGGGTGGCGCTGCCCGGGAAGAACCCGGTCACGTTGCGCTGCGCCGCGCGGAAGGCCTCGTCCGCCTCGATCCAGGCGCTGTAGGATTTCATCAAGAGCCGTCGTGATGCTGAAGCCATGCGTCTCCTCCCCAGGATGAGCCTCTGTCTCGACACACCCGCAAGTATAGGCGGCGCGGGTGCGGCTGTCAGCAACGCGAAGTGACGCAGAGGAAGATGTGAACGGTCGGGGGAATCAGCTGCCGGCTTGGACGGCCCAGGGCAGGATCTCGGCGACCATGCGCCGCGTCGCCTGGTCGAAGGCGGCCACGAGCGTCGCGGTCTCGTCATCCGTGGCGGGCTCGCGCACCTCGAAGGTGCGGCTTGCGACCACGGCGGCGTCGCGCTCGCGCACCAGTCGCAGCATCAGCCGCAAGTGGACGGAGACCGGGGCGCCGGTGCCGTAGCTCTCGGCCTGGAAATCGGTCAGCTCGCCCAGAAGCGCGTAGTCGCCCTGTGCGCCCAGCGGTGCCCGTCCGACCGAGGCAAACGCACCGGTTTCGGCAAGGCTGCGCACGAGCAGCGTCTGAAGCAGAACCGGTGTGTCGTCCGACCAGCGCGCGCCGGGAAGGTATTGCGCCTGCAACGGCGAGGGGCGGATCATGATCCGTTCGGTGCTGAGCGCGCCGCTGGCGATCGGTGGTTCGACCACCAGTTCGGCCCAGCCGCGCCGGGCCGGTGCCTCGATGGCCGGGGTCTGCAAGTCGTAGATGTCGAGCGGCTCCGAGGCGCTGCCGAGCGCCGAGATCGCGGCGCAGCCAGAGGTGCCGAGGGCAAGGGCGAGTGCGGGGAGAAGGGATCTCGGGGGCATGGCGTTACCTTCGGTATTCGGGGGCGCGGTCATCGAGGAAGAACCGGCCCGGATCGCGGCGAAGCTGGGTGGTGAGCTTGTCGAGGTTGTCGATCAGCGCGCGCGCCTCGGCGGCGAGACGGCCGAACTGCGGCAGGGCGGTGGCGCTGAAATCGCGCAGCGCGGGCCGCGCCTCGCCAACGGCGCCCTCGAGCCCGGAGAAAGCGGCGGCGGCGGAGCGGCTGGCGGCGCGCAGCTCGTCGGCAATCTCGGGGATCTGTCCCGAGACCGCGCCGACGGCGCTTTCGAGACCGGCCAGGGTCTGGCGCAGCTGCGCGGTGATCTCGGCGACCTCTTCGTTGATCACCTTGTCGGCCCCGTCAAAGGCGCGCTCGGCGGCGGAAAGCGCACGATCGCCGGTCTCCAGCGTGCCATTGAGCGCGGAGAGCGTCACATTTGCATTGGCGAAAGTCGTGCGCGCGGCCTCGAGCGTGTCTGACGCCTGACCCGCCAGCCCGTCGAGCTGCCCCGAGGCAGAGCTCAGATCGGCGCCGACGGTCTCGATGGTCTGCACGGCGGAGCGGGTGGCGCTGCGGATGTCCTCGAAGATCGCGGTCAGCTCGGCACCGGTGCTGTCACCGAAGCCACGAATGACCTTTGTGGCCTCTGCCGTGGCGGTGCGCAGCTCGGCGATCAACGCGGCGGCGTCCCCGGCCAGTAGCCCGTCAAGCCGTTGCGCCGCGCCGTCCACGCTGCGCGACGTCGCAGTCAACTCGGTCACGAGCGCGTCCACCGACGCCAGCGTGCGCTGCGCCTCGGTGAGCCGGGCGGTGGCGGCGGTGCCGGTCGCGGTGAAGGTTTCGGCCAGCGTCTCGGCCCGCGCGCTGAGTGCGGCAAAGCGGGTCTCGATCTCGGCGACGGACCCCTGAAGCTGCTCGGTGGCGGGACCGAGCCGTTCGGTGATGTAGGTTTCGGCGACCTGCGCCGTGCCGGTGCCCTGCGCCACCAGAGCGCGCGCCTCTTCCGACAGGGTGGTGATCGCACGCAGCGTTTCGCGGGCATCGGCCATCACCCCGGCGACGTCGCCGCTGAGCCCCTCGACGCTGGCGTTGAAACGGTCCATCTGGTCGGTGAAGGTCGAGACGGCACCGGTCACGCTCGAGAGATCCTGCAGGGTCTGCGACAGCTCGCCCGAGGCGATCTCGACGTTTTCGAGGATGGCCGTGACACGCCGCTGGTTCTCACCGCCCAGCGTTTGCCGCAGGTCGCGCACCAGCGCCAACGTCTCGTCGAGGATTTCAGGTCCGGATTCGGTCAGCGATTGCAGCGCAGACTGGCCCGCCTCGATCGTTGGAATCGTGTCGCCGGTCTGGTCCGACAGCAGCCTTGCGCCGGGACTGCCGGAGGAGATGCTGACGTAGCCCAACCCCGTGACACCCTGAGCCTCGATCGTGGCGACGCTGTTGCTCCGCACCGGCGTACCCGCGGCCACCTCGACGCGGACCCGCACCGTGCCATCATGCGCGGGGGACAGGCCAAGGCCGACAACCTGACCCACGGGCAGGCCGGAGAAGCGCACCTCGGAAGAGACCGACAAGCCGGAAACCGAGGGGAAGTCGATGTCGTAATAGTCGAACTGGCGATCAAGCTCGACGTTGGCAAACCACAGCAGGAAGCCGAGCAGTCCAAGGAAGCCCGCGATGGCGAAGGCTCCGACAAGCACGTAGTTGGCACGGGTTTCCATGGTCACTCAGCCTCGGGTTTCGTGTCGCTCCGGCCCGCCCCGCGCGCAAGGCGCGCCCGCGGCCCGGTGAAATATTCCTGCACCCACGGGTGATCGACCTCCAGCATCTGCGGCAGAGTGCCGGTGACCAGCACACGTTTTTCCGCCAGCACCGCGATACGGTCGCAGGTTGCATAGAGCGTGTCGAGGTCGTGGGTGACGAGAAACACGGTCAACCCGAGCGCCTCGCTCAAGGTGTTGATCAAGCTATCGAAGGCCGAGGCGCCGATCGGGTCGAGCCCGGCCGTGGGCTCGTCGAGAAAGACGATCTCGGGATCGAGCGCAAGCGCCCGAGCAAGCCCGGCGCGCTTGCGCATCCCGCCAGAGAGTTCCGAGGGGTAGGCCTCGCCGGCGCGGTAGGGCAGGCCGACGAGCGACACCTTGAGGTCGGCCAGCGCCCGGCGCAGCTCCGGCGTCAGGTCCGGGATGCGCCGCAAGGGCACCTCGACGTTCTCGCGCACGGTCAACGAGGAAAAAAGCGCGCCGTCCTGGAACATCACCCCCCAGCGCTGGTCGAGGCGTTCGCGCTCTTCGGGGGAGGCGCCGAGCACCTCGGTGCCAAAGGCCTCGATGCGTCCGGCGGCTGGCGTGTCGAGCCCGGTGATTGCCCGCAGCAGCACCGATTTTCCGGTACCAGAGCCCCCCACGACGCCGAGGATCTCGCCCCGATAGACGTCGAGGTCGAGCCCGTCATGCACCACGTGGCTGCCGAACTGGGTGCGCAGTCCACGGACTCGGATAAGGGTCTCGCGCGCGCCAGGATGCTCGGGCGTGGTCACAGGCCGACCTCGGCGAAGAAGATCGAGAACAGGGCATCGGCGACGATCACCGCGAAGATCGCCGTCACAACGGCGCTCGAGGTCATCCGCCCGAGCGATTCCGCGTCTCCCTTCACCTGCATCCCGGCATGGCAGCCCACGACGCCGATGATCAGGGCGAAGACCGGTGCCTTGATCAGCCCGGCGATGACATTGCTGATGTCGGTGTCGGCCACCAGCCGCGTGCGGAACATCGAGGGCGAGATGCCAAGCTCTATCCAGGACATCAGTGCGCCGCCGAACAGCCCCATGACGTCGGCGATCAGCCCGAGGATCGGCAGCATGAGCAGCAACGCGAGGATGCGCGGGACGAATAGCACGGTCACCGGGTCGAGCCCGAGCGTGCGCATCGCGTCGATCTCCTGCCGCATCTTCATCGACCCGATGGCGGCCGTGAAGGCCGAGGCGGTGCGGCCCGCGACGATGATCGCGGTGAGCAGAATTCCCAGCTCTCGCAGCACCGAGATGGCAATGAGGTCGACCACGAAGACCTCGGCGCCGAACTGGCGCAACTGTGTCGCGCCCTGAAAGGCAAGGACGACGCCGATCAGGAAGGCCATCAGCGAGACGATCGGCACCGCGCGCAGCCCCACGTCGTCACAATGGGCAACAAGCGCTGTCAGGCGAAATTCGCGCGGATGCAGCAACACCCGCACCAGACCCGCGACAAACATGCCAAGATATTCGAGCAATCCGCGCAGGAAGGTCACCGCCGCCACCACCCGCCGCCCGGTTGCCTCCAGCAGGGCCCGGGGCCCGGAGGCCGAAGGCGGCTCCGGCTCGGGCACCGGCAGGGCGCGCCGCACCGTGCCCAGAAGCAGCTCGGCCGCCTCGCTCGCGCCGCGGTAGCGCAGAGTGCCGCCCGCCGCGGCCACCCGTTGCTCGAATTCGGCCAGTGCCCAAGCCCCCGCGGTGTCGATCCGCGTGACGCCCGAAAGATCGATGGTGGGGCTCAACGTCGGCTCCGCCAGCTTTCCATGCAGCGCGGCGAGTTCGTGCACGGTCAGCGCGCCCGAAAGGCCAATCACCTGCCCGGCAGCTGATTCTCCGTTCTCCGTCTGCAAGCCTGTGGTGCTCATCGGCCGGTGGGCTCCCTGCGTATGGGTCTCATTTTGAAAGCTTTTGCCGCATTTCGCCAGCCCAATCAGAGCAACCGGGCAGGGCGCTTTGACGCGGCAGCCGACTGTTGCCGCTCTGCGTCAGGCTCTTCCATTGAGTGCATCAATGCGCCCGTAGACGCGGTTAGGACGACGGCGCCGCATGTGTGGCGCACGATTTTTAGGCATCAGCGCACCTGAAGCGCTTTGGGTTTGGTTAAACGTTTAATTCTTCGTTGACCGACGGAAATCTGGCTGATTAAACGTTTCACCAACGAGGGAATTGCATGACCAGCATCAAGCAGATTGCACAGGATATCGGGGTTTCGGCCGCCACGGTCTCGAATGCGCTCACCGGCAAGGGGCGGGTGTCGAAGGATCTGGCCGATCGCATCCGGGCCCGCGCCGAGGCGCTCGGCTATCGTCCGAGCAGCGCCGCCCGCGCGCTGAAGACCGGACAAAGTGGTATCCTTGGACTTGTCATGCCGGACCTTACCAACCCGTTGTTCCCGCGCATCGCGCAGAACCTGTCGATCGCCGCCGAGGCGCGTGGTCTCGGCATTCTCATCGCCGACTCGCGCGGCAGCGAGGCGCGGCAGACCGAGGCGCTTCAGCAGCTCGTGGGGCGCGGCGTCGACGGGGTGGTGATCGTGCCGCAGAAGGGCACGTCACCCTCGGCACCGGGCCTGCCGTTGGTAACGATCAATACCGCCCGCGATCCGCGCAACACGGTGTCGGCCGACCACATTGGCGGGGGAGCCCTCATCGGGGCACATATCCGCGAGCTTGGCCATCAGGACATCGTGCTGCTCGGCGGCGATCGCGTGTCGGACGTGCAGCAGGACCGGATGCGGGGCATGGCCGAGGGCCTTGGGCCGAGCATCCGGATCGCGACGGTCTGGGGCGACAACGGGCTTGCCGCGCTGCCGGAGCTCGTGCGGCAGGGCAGCAGCGCGATCCTTGCGACCTCGGACCTTCTGGCGCTTGCGGCCCTGTCGGAACTGGCGCGCGCCGGGATCTCCGTGCCCGAGGACGTCAGCCTCACAGGTTTCGACGATCTGCCCTTCGCCCCCGCCATGCACCCGGCGCTGACCACCACGGCACAGGACGTGAGTGCCATTGCCGAACACGCGCTCGAGGTGCTGACGACGCTCATCGCCGGCGGCACCCGCCCCGAAACCGGCCACGCGGTGCCGATGCGGCTGGTTCCGCGCGCCTCGACCGCCGCCCCCCGATAACCGACCCCGACCAACACGGAGTGACTGCCATGAAGACCCAACTTTCGATCCTCGCACTCGCCAGCGCCCTCGGCACCGCCGCCCATGCGGAAGACAAGACGCTGACCATCTCGGTCTATTCCTTCGCCCAGGACGAGTACAAGGAAGCGCTTTACGATCCGTTCGAGCAAATGTGCGGCTGCAAGCTGGTCGTCGAGACCGGCAACAGCGTCGAGCGCATGGCGAAGATCGAGGCGAATGCCGCCGACCCGGTGATCGACATGGCCGTCATCTCGACGCAGGACGCGCTGGCGCTGGCCCGCAAGGACCTGATCCAGCCGCTCGACAGCGCCAAGCTGAGCAACTTCGACAAGCTCTACGACAGCGCCAAGGATCCCGTCGGCGACAACATGGCGGTGGGCTATACCTACTACGCGACCTCGATCGTCTACCGCTCGGACCTCGTGGACATTGCCAGCTGGTCTGACCTGCTGGGCGAAGACGTCGCAGGACAGGTGGCGCTGCCCAACGTGACCACCACGCAGGGCCCGCTCACGCTGATGATGCTCGGCAAGTCGCTCGGCCACGAGGATGATTTCGGCCCGGTCATTTCCGAGATCGGCGCCCACGCCTCCGACATCGTGACCTTCTACTCTCGCTCGTCCGAGTTGGTGCAGCTGATGAACCAGCAGGAGGTCATCGCCGCCCCCGTCGGCCGCTTCGCCTGGGCCAGCTTCAAGGACGCGGGCCTGCCCTTCGCCTGGGCCGAGCCCGAGGAAGGCCAGGCCGGCGGCATGAACGTCATGGTGATGACCAAGGGCAATGGCAACGAGGAACTGGCCTACCAGTTCATGGACTACTGGCTGTCGACCGAAGTCCAGACCAAGATCGGCGAAATGCTGGTGGACAGCCCCGCCAACAAGGAAGTCGAGCTGAGCCCCGAAGCCGCCGACAACCTGACCTACGGCGCGGATGTCATTGAATCGCTGAACATCCTTCCGGCCGACGAAGTGCTCGACAAGCGCGAGGGCTGGGTCGAGCAGTGGAACACCGAGGTGATCCAGTAACACCCGGCACCGCACCCGGCGGGCGGCCCCGTGCCACCCCCGGAACCCGGCCATGGGCGCCTTCCATCCCCAGCGCCCATGGCCACCACCTCCGCTTCTGACAGACGGGACCGATACCCATGTTTCGCAACACGCGCGAAGGGCTGGCGCTGGCCCTTCCGGCCGCCATCTTCTCGACGCTGCTCTTCCTCGTGCCGGTGTGCATCCTGCTGTCCGAGGCGTTCCGCGCCGGCGGAAGCTGGTCGCTGCAGGGCTACATCGATTTCTTCAGCACGCCGCTCAACCGCACGGTCTTCCTGCGCACGTTGAAGCTGGGCGTGCTGGTGGCCGGGACGGCGGCGGTGATCGGCTATGCCGCGGCCTTCTGCATCGTCAACCTCGGGCCGAAGTCGCGCGGCAAGGTGTTCGGCATGGTCGTCCTGCCGCTGATGATCTCGCCCGTCGCCCGGACCTACGCCTGGATCGTCATCCTCGGCCGCACCGGCATCGTCAACGAGGCGATCACCGGGCTGGGCCTGTCGGACACGCCGCTGCGGCTGCTCTTCACCGAGACCGCCGTCTTCCTCGGCCTGCTGCAGCTCTTCCTGCCGCTGATGATCATCAGCCTCGTGTCAGCCATGGAGAACATCCCGCGCGACGTGATCCCCGCCGCCCGCGTCCTCGGCGCAAGCTGGATCGCGGTCTTCTTCAAGGTGATCCTGCCGCTGACCAAGGAAGGGCTCGTCATCGGCGGCACGCTGGTCTTCACCGGTGCGCTGACGGCCTACATCACCCCGGCGATCCTTGGCGGCTCGAAGGTGCTGATGCTGGAAACGCTGCTCTACCAGCGGGTCAACGTCAGCAACGATTTCGTCTCGGCCAGCGTCATCGCCATGATCCTCATCGTCATGTCCTTCTCGGCGAACCTGCTGCTGAAGCGCATCGCGACCGCCCGGAGCTGACCCCATGAACCCCTCCATGCGCCATCTCGCCAACTGGACGATCCTCGGGCTCACGCTCTCCTTCCTGATCGGGCCGTTCCTGATCATCATCCTCGCGGGGGCCTCGGCCACCGACTATCTTGCCTTCCCGCCCGAGGGGCTGACCCTCAAGTGGTACCTCAAGGTCTTCACCGTCGAGAGCTTCCGCGCCTCCTTCCTGCTGTCGATGGCGCTGGCGGTCTTCGGCACGCTGGCGGCGCTGCTGCTCGGGGTGCCGGCGGCCTATGCGCTGAACCGCTACGACCTGCCGGGGGCCGAGACCCTGCGCACCATCGTCGCCGCGCCGATCATCGTGCCGGGCATCATCGTCGGCCTCGCGCTCTTGCGCTACATGGTGGTGCCGACCGGGGTCACGGTGACGCTGGCACTTTTCATGGCGCATACCGCGCTGGTGCTGCCCTACGCCGTGCGTGTCGTCTCCTCGTCGATGACCAACCTGCGCGCCGACATGGAAGAGGCCGCGGTTCTGCTCGGCTGCTCGCGGCTTCAGGCCTTCACCAAGGTGGTGCTGCCGAACATCCGCGGCGGGGTGCTTGCCGCCTTCATCCTCGGCTTCGTCACCTCCTTCAACCAGGTGCCGGTCTCGCTGTTCCTCTCGGGCCCCGGGGTCCGCACCCTGCCCATCGACATGCTGGCCTACATGGAGATCACCTTCGATCCCTCCGTCGCCGCGCTCTCGGCCCTCTTGGCCTTCATGTCGCTCGCCATCGTCTACACCGCCGAACGCCTGCTGGGATTCTCTCGCTATGTCTGACGCCTTCGTCCAACTCTCCGACCTCACCCTCAGCTACGGCAAGTCGGTCGCCGTGCCGAACCTGAACCTCTCGATCCGCGAGGGCGAGCTGATTGCGCTGCTCGGCCCGTCGGGCTGCGGCAAGACCACCACGATGCGCTCGATCGCCGGGCTGCTCGCGCCCTCCGGCGGGACCATCACCATCGACGGCCGCGACGTGACCCGCGTGCCCGCCAACAAGCGCGGCATCGGGCTGGTGTTCCAAAGCTACGCGCTCTTCCCGCATCTCACCGCCTTCGAGAACGTCGCCTTCGGCCTGCGCCTGCAGAAGCTGCCCGAGGCGGAGATCCGCCAGCGCACCGAGGAAGGGCTGGCGACCGTCGGCCTGACCGGTTTCGAGAAGCGCAAGCCCGCCGAGATGTCGGGTGGCCAGCAGCAGCGCGTGGCACTGGCGCGGTCGCTGGTGATGCGGCCCAAGGTGCTGCTGCTCGACGAGCCGCTGTCGAACCTCGACGCGCGGCTGCGCCTCGAGATGCGCACCGAGTTGCAGCGGGTGCAGAAGGAGACCGGCATCACCATGGTCTTCGTCACCCACGACCAGGCCGAGGCGCTGGCGCTGGCCGACCGCATCGTGCTGATGAAGGACGGAAGGATCGAGCAGCTTGGTACGCCCGCCGACCTCTACGCCCGGCCCGAGACGGCATTTGCCGCCGAATTCATGGGCTTCGAGAACATCTTTAAAGTGGAGGGCACCGACGTGATCTCGCCCAAGGGCCGACTTCCGCTGGCGGCCAGCCCCACGAGCCCGATCCTCGCATGGCGCCCGGATGCGGTGACCGTGGGCAGCGGCCCGCACGAGGGCCGCGTCGCCGCCTGCAGCTTCGCCGGGGCGCACCGCGAGTACGTCATCGACAGCGCGCTCGGCCCGATCAAGGCCGATGCCGCCATCGCGCTGCCCGAGGTGCCGCTGGGGCAGACCATCCGCTTCGATCTGCCGCTCGCCACCGCGCGGGGCCTCGCGGCATGAGGCTCTGGGTCGACACCGACTACGGCTTCGACGACCTCTGGGCGCTGCTGCTGCTGCGCCGCTACGGGGCGACGGTCGAGGGCATTTCTCTGGTGGCGGGCAACACGCCGCTGCCGCAGGTCATCGCCAATGCGCTTGGCGCAGCGCAGGCCTACGGGCTGGATGCACCGCTGCACGCCGGGGCCGAGAAGGCGCTGGTCCGCGAAGTCGAGACCGCGCAGGAGATCCTCGGCGAGAAGGGCATGGACAGCCGTGGCCGCTTCCTGCCCGAGGTGGATCGACCGCAGCCGTCCGCCGATGCCGTCGAGGCGCTGGCCGCGTGGCTCATGCAGGACGGCCCGCGCGAGGTGCTCGCGCTGGGGCCGCTGACCAATATCGCGCTCTTGGTGCAGCGCTTCCCGGAGGCCGCCGCGCGCATCACCCGGCTCGTGTGGATGGGCGGCAGCAACGGGCCGGGCAACCATTCGCCGCTGGCCGAGTTCAACGCGCTCTGCGATCCCGAGGCGGCGGCCATCGTTGCGGGTGCGGGCCTGCCGCTCGAGGTGATCGACCTGATGATCTGCCGGCAGGCGACCTTCGGCCCAGATGACATGCCGGACACCGATCCGCTCACCGCCGACCTGCTCGGCGGCTACCTCGACATCGGGCTGAAACGCGGCCGTGCCGGCATGGCCATCTACGATCCGGTCGCGGCGCTGGCCATGGTGCGCCCCGCCGCCTTCGACTTCGCACCGCAGGACCTCTCCGTCTCGACCGAGCGGGACGAAACCTATGGCGCCACGCGCTTCACCGCCGACCCGCAGGGGCGCACGCGCCTTGCCATCGCGCCGAGAGAAGACATCGCGCGTCTCTGCCTCGACGCGCTGCGACAGGAGGCGGCCGATGGCCTTTCCGAGTGATCTCAACGACCCTGCGCTGCGCGCCCGCGCCGTGCAGGCGGCGCGCGGCGACGTGCCTTTCGACCTGCTGGTCGAGGGGGGCACGCTGCTCGACATGATCACCGGGCGCGAGCGCAAGGTGGACGTCGGCATCATCGGCCCGCTCATCGCCAGCGTCCACGCGCCCGATCCCGCGCGCCCCGCGCAGCGGCGCATCAGCGCGCGCGGCATGACCATCGTGCCGGGCTTCATCGACAGCCACATGCACGTGGAGAGCTCGATGATCACCGCCAGCGCCTATGCCGCCGCCGTGGTGCCGCGCGGCGTGACCACGGCGCTGTGGGACCCGCACGAGCTGGCCAACGTCTCCGGCGAGGACGGGCTCGCCTACGCCTGCGCGGCGGCGCGGGATCTGCCGCTGCGGCTGATGCCGCTGGTGCCGACCTGCGTGCCCTCGGCCCCCGGCTACGAGACATCAGGGGGCGATTTCACGCCCGAGACCGTGGCGCGCTGGCTGGCGCGCGCGGACACCCATGGCGCGGCCGAGCTGATGACCATGCGGCCGCTGCTCGAGGGCGACGCCCGCGTCGCGGGCATCGTGCAGGCCGGGCTCGACGCGGGCAAGCGGGTCTGCGGCCATGCCCGCGGGCTCAAGGGCAGCGATCTTGCGGGCTTTGCCGCGGCGGGAATCGAAACCGACCACGAACTGACCGGGGCGGAGGACCTGATCGCCAAGCTCGAGGCGGGTTTCACCATCGAGCTGCGCGGCTCGCACGAGCACCTGCTTCCCGAATTCGCCGAGGCCCTGACCCGGCTCGGCGAGCTGCCACAGACCGTCACCCTCTGCACCGACGACATCTTCCCCGATGACCTGCTGCGCAAGGGCGGTCTCGACGGGGTGATCCGGCTTCTGATCACCTGCGGGCTGCCGCCGGTCTGGGCCTATCGCGCCGCCACCCTCAACGCCGCGAGCCGCATCGGGCGCCCCGATCTCGGGCTTGTCGCCCCGGGCCGCCAGGCGGACCTGGTGCTGCTGACGGATGTGGAGACCGTGCGCGCCGAGGTGGTCGTCGCGAATGGCGCCGAAGTGGCGCGCGGCGGCAGGCTTTGCGCCGCGCCGGAGCCCGCGTCGGTGCCGCCTGCGCTGCGCCGGACCATGCGTCTCGATCCCGTCCGGGCGGAGGACTTCGAGGTTGCGGCCGTGGGGCCCCGCGCCCGCATCGCGACGCTCAGCAAGCCGCGTTTCCCGGTCTGGGGCGAGCGCAAGGTCGCAGTGGAGGACGGCAAGCTGGCGCTACCGGACGACATGATCCGCATGGGTATCGTCAACCGCCACGGCGCGGGCACGCCGATGCGTGTGGCGTTCCTCGAGACCTGGGGAGACTGGCGCTGCGCCTTTGCCACCACCGTCTCGCATGACAGCCACAACCTGACGGTCTTCGGCCGCTGCCCCGAGGATATGGCTGCCGCAGCCAATGCGCTGCGCGAGGCGGGGGGCGGCGTGGCCGTCGCCTCGCGCGGCAAGGTGCTGCACTGCCTGCCGCTGCCCATCGCCGGGCTGATCAGCGAGGCCCCGCTGGCCGAGATGGCGGAGAGCTTCGCCGCGCTGCGCGCCACGCTCGACGGGCTGGTCGGCTGGCAGCCGCCCTATCTGGTGTTCAAGGCGCTGTTCGGGGCTTCGCTGGTCTGCAACCCGGGGCCGCGCCTCAGCGACGTCGGTCTGGTTGACCCCTTCGAGGGGCGTGTGCTGCAAAGCTGTGTGCTCGAAGACGGGCTGAGGTGACCCGCGCCGGCAGGTCCCTGCCGGGGTCTGCCGGACCGTCTCGGAAACACCTGGAGACGTGCCGCGTGAAGCCCCGCACGCCGAGGCGCGCGGAAAAGGCCGCGGGTGCGGTCCGTCATCGCGCGGACGAGAACGCGCGCGCGCGCCGTCGGTCGTGGCTGCGGGCGCGCAGCGATGCAGTACGAGGCTTTTCCCTGTGCTTGCAGGGCCTGGTTTTCCTGGGATGGGATCGGCCTTCCTTACCGCGCGCCTCGCCACGCCGGTCACGAGCGCGACCCTGCGCCGCGGGCTGCCGAACCCGCGCTGTGCCGCGCGCGTCCGCGATGCGCGCGACGCAAGAGGGGGCTCCGCCCCCCGGCCTGCGGCCTCCCCCCGGGATATTTCAACCTAGAAGAATGGCGCGCGCTGCAGACAGGAAAAGGCCCGCACCCCGGGGAGGGTGCGGGCCGCTGTTCAGGCTCCGGCGCGGATCACTTCACGTCGAAGCGGTCGGCGTTCATCACCTTGGTCCAGGCGTCCACGAAGGCCGCCAGGAAGGTCTCGGTGCCGTCGTCCTGGGCGTAGATCTCGGCGTAGGCGCGCAGGATCGAGTTCGAGCCGAACACCAGGTCGACGCGGGTCGCGGTCCATTTCACCTCGCCGGTCCTGCGGTCGCGGATCTCGTAGAGATCGCGGCCCGCCGGAACCCAAGTATAGGCCATGTCGGTCAGGTTGACGAAATAATCCGTGGTCAGCGCGCCGGGACGGCTGGTGAAGACACCGTGCTTGCTGCCGCCGTGGTTGGTGTCCATGGCGCGCATGCCGCCCAGCAGAACGGTCATCTCGTTCGCCGTGAGGCCGAGCAGCTGTGCCCGGTCGAGCAGCATCTCTTCCGAGGAGACCGCGTAGTCCTTCTTCTTCCAGTTCCGGAAGCCGTCGGCCACCGGCTCGAGCGGATCGAAGCTTGCGGCGTCGGTCATCTCGTCCGTGGCGTCACCGCGGCCCGGCGCGAAGGGCACCGAGATGTCGTGGCCCGCGGCCTTGGCGGCCAGTTCCACCCCGACGTTCCCGGCCAGCACGATGGTGTCGGCGAGGCTCGCACCGGCAGCGTTCGCCAGCGGCTCGAGCACGTTCAGCACGCGGGCCAGACGCTCGGGCTCGTTGCCTGCCCAGTCCTTCTGCGGCGCAAGGCGGATGCGCGCTCCGTTGGCACCGCCGCGCATGTCGGAGCCGCGGAAGGTGCGGGCGCTGTCCCAGGCGGTCGACACGAGGTCCGACACGCTCAGGCCCGAGGTCGCGATCTTCGCCTTGAGGCCGCCGATGTCGTAGCCGGTGGCACCGGCGGGGATCGGGTCCTGCCAGATCAGGTCCTCGGCGGGCACGTCGGGGCCGACGTAGCGCACCTTCGGGCCCATGTCGCGGTGGGTCAGCTTGAACCAGGCGCGGGCGAAGACCTCCGAGAAATACGCCGGGTCGGCCATGAACTTCTGGCAGATCGCGTTGTAGATCGGGTCGACCTTCATCGCCATGTCGGCGTCGGTCATCATCGGCATGCACTTGATCGAGGGATCCTCGACGTCTGCGGGCATGTCTTCCTCGCGGATGTCGATGGGCATCCACTGCCATGCGCCGGCGGGGGACTTCTTGAGTTCCCACTCGTAGCCGAAGAGCAGCTCGAACCAGCCCATGTCCCACTGGGTGGGGTTCTTGGTCCAGGCGCCCTCGATGCCGGAGACCACGGTGTCGCGGCCGATGCCGCGGCCCTTGGTGTTCATCCAGCCCATGCCCTGCGCGGTCACGTCGGCGGCCTCGGGATCTTCCGACAGGTTCGCCGCATCGCCGTTGCCATGTGCCTTGCCGATGGTGTGGCCACCGGCGGTCAGCGCCGCGGTTTCCTCGTCGTTCATCGCCATGCGGGCAAAGGTCTCGCGGACCATCGCGGCGGTGCGCATCGGATCGGGCTGGCCGTTGACCCCCTCGGGGTTCACGTAGATGAGGCCCATCTGCACCGCCGAGAGCGGGTTCTCGAGCGAGGCGGGGTCGGTCACGTCATCGTAGCGCGTGTCGGAGGGCGCGAGCCATTCCTTCTCGGCGCCCCAGTAGACGTCCTTCTCCGGGTGCCAGATGTCCTCGCGGCCAAAGGCAAAGCCGAAGGTCTTCAGGCCCGCGACCTCGTAGGCGATGGTGCCCGAGAGGATCATCAGGTCGGCCCAGGAGATCTTGTTGCCGTATTTCTTCTTGATCGGCCAGAGCAGGCGGCGGCCCTTGTCGGTGTTGACGTTGTCCGGCCAGCTGTTCAGCGGCGCGAAACGCTGGTTGCCGGTGCCGCCGCCGCCGCGGCCATCGGCCAGGCGATAGGAGCCAGCCGCGTGCCATGCGACGCGGGCGAACATGCCGACATAGGAGCCCCAGTCCGCGGGCCACCACTCCTGGCTGTCCTTCATCAGGGCGCGCAGGTCATCCTTGAGCGCTTCCACGTCGAGCTTCTTCAGCTCCTCGCGGTAGTCGAAGGCCGGGGCGAAGGGCTTCGTCTTGGCATCGTGCTGGTGCAGGATGTCGAGGTTCAGCGCGTTCGGCCACCAGCTGGTCACCGAGGTCGCGGTCGAAGTCTGACCGCCGTGCATCACCGGGCATCCGCCCGAGGGTTTCACATCATTTCCGTCCATCGTTGGCTCCGACATTCGCTGCGTTGGTTGTTTTGTGCGGTTTGCGCCGCCACCGGGCGCTGGGGCCGATGGGGTGACCAGACACCGCTTGGCTATGGTCTACCGTCAGCACGCGATAAACGGAAATTGGATTTATTTGTGTTTGGGATAACTAAAACTTATTGAACCAAGCGCCAAGCCGAGCCCGCAACGGGGGCAGGGAACCCGGACGCGGCGAACTGGTTGCAAAGGGATGAATGATGATTCCGACCCCACCCGCAACGATGCTTTGAAGAACGACACCATCCACCGCCCGGCAGAGGAGCGCTCGGTGGACAGCGCCTCGCGGCTTTCGGCACGGCTGATCTACGAGGTGGTGCGTCGCGACGGCGAGGAGGAGCTCAATCGCCCGACCGTCTCGCTGATCTGGTCCGGCCTTGCGGCGGGCATCCTGATCAGCCTGTCGGTGCTGGCCCAGGCCGTGCTCCGGGCGCATTTGCCGGAGGCCGGCTGGGCGGTGCTGATCGAGAGCCTGGGCTATTCCCTGGGTTTCATCGTGGTGATCTACGGCAGGATGCAGCTGTTCACCGAGAACACCATCACCACGGTGATGCCAGTGGTCGCGAGGCGCTCGGCACGCTGCTTGCGCCAGATGATCCGGCTTTGGGCAATCGTCCTGTCGGCAAACGTGCTGGGCGCGATCATCGCCTCTGGTTTCCTGCAACTTCCGGGCGTGCTGGCACCGGAGCTGGGCGAGAGCCTGCTGGCCGTCGCCCGCCACGCGGTCGAGGGAACGGCCGGAGGAAACTTCCTGCGCGCGATGCCCGCCGGGGTTCTGATCGCTGCGCTGGTCTGGGTCATGCCCGGTGCCCGCGGCGAGGCTCTGCTGATCGTGCTGGCGATGACCTGGCTGCTCGCGGTCGCGGGATTCGCACATGTCATCGCCGGATCGGTCGAGGCCGGGCTGCTGGTGTGGCACGGCGAGATCGGGATCGCCCAGGCGGCCTGTGGTTTCTTCCTGCCGGTTCTGGCAGGCAACGTCGCCGGCGGCACGGCGATCTTTACCTTGGTCACCTGGGGACAGGTGAAGAACGAGGTGGCCCAGGCCGAAGAGTCACACGCCGGGCGGCGCGCCTAGGCTGCCTTTGGCGTGGCCTTTGCAGCGGCGGGCTGCTGGCCGATCTGTTGGCCGGTCTGCTGGATGCGGAAGTTCCAGGCAATCACCGCGTTCAGCACCGCCGCCCCGACGAAGGAATAGCCCACCAGCTCCAGCGGCAGCACAAAGCACGACACCAGGAAGACCAGCGCATCAAAGCTCATCTGGAACCAGCCGGTCTTGAAACCGGTCTTTTCCTCGACGATCAGCGCCAGAACTCCGAGACCGCCGGCCGAGGCATTGTGGCGGAACAGCGCGATCAGCCCAGCTCCGGCGCTGGCCCCGGCGAGGACCGCTGCGACAAGCGGCGGCAGGTGGTCGAAGGACACCCAGCCCTGCAGCAGCGGCGCGGTGATCGAGATGCCGACCACCGCCGCGATCGTGCGGAGCGTGAAGCCCTTGCCGCGGCGTTTCCACGACAGCCAGAAGAACGGCAGGCTGACGAGCAGGAAGATAACCCCGAAATCCAGCGGCAGCAGGTAGGACAGCAGCACCGAGGCCCCGGCGGTCTGGCCGGTGATCAGCCCGGCCGCCTTCAGGAAGACGACGCTGAGACTTGCCATGAGAATGCCGAAGGCGATGCCTTGCGCGTCATAGAGCGAGATCGGGGATTTGAGCGGCATGGGAGGTCTCCAGCGGCGAGGCTTGTGACTTGGGAGGGGCGGTCAAAGGCGATGGGCGGGTGCCAGCGCGCGGGAAAGGGCGGTCTCTTCGCCGTCGATCGCGGCGGCGAGCAACGCGCCGGTTGTCGGCCCGAGCGTGAACCCCTGGTGGCCGTGGCCGAAGTGGAACCACAGCCGCTGATGGCGCGGCGCGGCCCCAACCAGCGGCAGCATGTCCGGCAGGCAAGGGCGGGTGCCCGACCATTGCGGCTCGTCCACCCGTGCGCCGATTTCGAGCATGTCCGACAGCGCGGCGCGGCCACGGTCGAGCTGGCGCAGGTCGGCGGGGGCCTTGCGGGTGACCAAGGCGGCGCCGGTGGCGATGCGGAGCCCGGCCCGCATCTGCCCGGCGACCACGCCATTGTCCATGTCGACGATCGGGCGCAACGGCGGGCGCGGGGTTTCGAAATGGCCGTGGTAGCCGCGCTTGTAGATCATCGGAATGCGATAGCCGAAGCGGCGCAGCAGCGTCGGCGACCAGGGGCCGAGCGCAACAATGGCATGTTCGGCCTCGACCGCCTGCGCCACCGTGTTCACCGTCCAGCCATGCGCGGAGTGGCGGAGGCTGGCGGCATCGCCTTCGAGCAGCCGTCCGCCGCGGCTGGCGAAGAGCTTGGCGTAGGAATGCACGAGGCAGCCAGGGGCGCTGCAGCTCCAGCTGTCGGTCCAATGGATGATGCCGGCGGGATCGCGAAGCAGGGCAGGGTCTTCGCGCCGGTAATCCTCCCCCGAGAGCGCGCGGTGGCGCACGCCGTAGTCCCGCCGCAAGCGTTCGGCCTCCGCGGCGTCGGCATCGAAGGCGGCGCGGTCTCGGTAGAGCTGCACCATGCCTTGCCGGGCGATCAGGTTGCCGGCACCTGCGGCCTCGACGAGCGGCGCGTGATCTTGGGTGGCGCGGGCGGTGAGCTGCGCATAGGTGCGGGAAATCTCGGCGTGCCGCCGCGGCGCCGATTGGCGGAAATAGGACCAGAGCGCCGGCGCCATTTGGGTCACGCCCCGCAGCGACCAGGTGACATCATTGCTGCGCCCGCTGACCATCGACCAGAGCGTGCCCAGATCGCGCGGCAATCCGTAGGGTTCGGCGGCCTCGGCCTGGATGATCCCGGCGTTGCCGAAAGAGGTCTCGCGGCCAGGCGCGCTTCGATCGACCAGGCTCACCGCGTGGCCGCGCGCCTGCAAGGCCAGCGCGGTGGAAACGCCGACCATGCCGGCACCGAGGACAAGGATCTCAGCCATGTTTGGGCTCCGCTGGCGAGGTATTCGGAAAATTGGCCGCGCGGGCCGCGAGCCCGTCGATCAGCAGGTCAAGCAGCACCGCGTAGCCGTCGTCATAAGAAACCTGCGCCCCGTTCTGCCAGCGCAGCACGAAGATGCGGTTGGCGAGCTGCGGCAGAGCGGCGTGGGTCAGAGGATGGGTCTTGGGGTCGACCTCGGCCATGCGCTGCGCGACGCGCTCTTCCCAGGCCCCGTCCTCCGAGGCCGGACCGGGCGCCAGCTCCATGGTGACAAAGCCGCACAACCCGCCGATCAGCGCGTTGAACGCGTCCCGCAGCGCATCGCCCTCGAAGCCGCCCTCGGCGAGGGCGACGAGCACGGTCTCGATCCAGTCAAGGCTGGCAACGCCGTTGGATTTCATCTGCGCGCCCAAAAGCGGCGAGACCTTGGGGTGGCAATGGACCGAGGCGCGATAGGCGTGGAACACCTGCCGCAGCCGCTCGGTCCAGATCGCAGAGGGGTCCTGCGCCTCGGCAAGCCCGCCGGTGATCGTGGCCGCGATGGCAGCAAACAGGTCTTCCTTGGCGCCGCCGACATGCCAATAGATCACCGCCGGGGAGACACCAAGGCTGCGTGCGAGCTCGCGCAGGGAAAAGGCCGCGAGCCCCTTGGCCTCGATCTGCGCGACGGCCGCGGCAACGATCTGCGCGCGGCTCAATCCGATCGAGGCCGCCCGGCCGCGCGGTGTTCTCCCGCGCTGGGACTCCGTGGTGCCCATCAGCCGCACACCTTTGGCGGATGCAACGGGCGGCAGGACGGGCAGGCGGCAGGACGGTGAAAGAGAGGCATCGCGGCGGATCCATGGGAAGTCTCCACCGCTTTAGCGCATCAATAGAACGATGTTCAATTGTGAATTCGAGCGCGGCAGATCATTTGCCGGCGGTGCGGCGCGGGCCGTTCGGGCGGCTCAGCACGAAGGCCGCGGCACCGCCCATGCACAGAGCCTGGATCAGCAACAGGCGTGGCGGTACCGACAGCGCGACGCTGATCAGCAAGGCAACGAGCATCATGCTCACGGCCATGGCCTTGTAGCGCGGTGCGATCGCACCATGCGCGCGCCAATCGGCGATCATCGGGCCGAAGCGCGGGTGATCCGTGAGATAGGCGTGAAGCCTCGGCGAGCTTTTCGAGAAGGCAAAGGCCGCGAGGATCACGAAAGGTGTCGTAGGCACGACCGGAAGCACGACGCCGACAATGCCCGCAAAAAGCGCGACGCCGCCAAGCGCCAGCCACAGCAGCCGCAGACCGCCAACGCGTGTCATCATCGGGTCTGTGGGGCGTTCAGAGGGCATCTTGGGGCATCCGGTCCTCGGGACGGTGATCGCAACGCGGGATGATGCGAGAGATTAGCGCGTCGCGACTGCATATCAAACCGCACGGAAGGCGCATGCAGGCGCTGGACCCGAAGGAAATCGCTGCATCGTATAAGTAGGATTATGTTAATAATTTCCTGCTAGGCCCGCAAGCCTTGTCCCGCACATGCCAGTCTCGCCGCGCCTAGATGCTGATGCCCGGGCAATGACTCGCGCGGGTCCATCGCAGGCGCCCCGAGCAGTGTCAGAGTTGACCGCTGCCGTGTCCCGGTCGCATGGCGATCTGCTCCTTGTCCGAGCGCGCAGGCCCCGACTTTGCCCGCCGCGCCGACAAAAGGAACAGCGCAAGGATCATCGCCGCAGGAATCATCAAATAAGCAAGCAACACCACAAGCGGATGCGCTCCGGCATTCCACAGGACGATCCCCGCCACGATCCCGATGAGTCCCGAAAGACACGCAATAACGAAACCGCCACCCGATGAGATTCTACGGCCTTTAACAGGCTCGTTGTTATTGTGGTTCATGCGCCTCCCTTCCTGAAAGCGGTCATTTATGACGACTAACATCTTGAAAAACAAAGGAATTAACCACAAAAACCCCGAATCCGAGCGGGGAAACGCATTCAGAATAGCGAGTTTTGGAGCGGAAAGCGAATTAATGCGTAACCCTAGGTCAATTAACCCAACGTAAAATCATCTGCGTCACATGGGATACAGAGGTGACGCTCTATATTGTGGCAGCCGCCCCAACCGCGATTATTGCGCAAGCACAATTTTAGCCGCCAAATGTGCCTCGCGCGGCACCTGTACCTCCGAATCCACCGCGCGACGCAACGGTGGCCCGGCTCATCGGTGCCTTGCCCGCGGTGGTCGGCGGCTTGGAGAACATGCTGGTGCCCAGCTTGGCGCGGCCCGAGTTGCTCGAGTAGGTGCTGGCGCCGGTGGCATTGGTGAAGCGGCCGTCGGGGGTACGGTAAAGCGGTTGCGCCGCAGCCATCCCCGAGCGGCCCCCAAGCATGTTGCCGATCAGATAGCCTGCCAGCAGCGGCATGAAGATGCTGCCCGAGCCGCCCTGCGTTGCCTGCGCTTCGCTGCCGCAGGCGCCTTCGCCATGTTGCTCCTCGCAGACCTGCAGGCTGTCATAGCGCGGTGCGGACTCGACGTGCAGCGCCTCGGCCTCGGCAAAGGCGGTGTCGCAATCCTGTGCCGAGAACATGCCGCCGGAAAGCGCCGCATTGCGGCAGCTCTCGAGGTCCGGGAAAGCCTGCGCGTCGACCTGTTCCTCGCGGCAGCCGGCAAGGGTGAAGGACGCGGCACCGACGATCGCCAGTGCGACGGTTCTGGAACGTTTACGCATCTTTTTCTCCCTTATGGCGACGGTCAGTCGCGTATGAAATGCGGCTTGAACCGCGACAGGTCCTGAGTGATCCGGGCGCGGTCCTCGCGCAGGCCGATCCCCGCGCAGCTTTCACCGATCACCCAGGCACCGACCACCGGTCGGAAGCCCTCGAAGACCGGCAGCGGCTGGTAGGCCTGCACCACCCGCGGATGCTCCTCGTAGCCTGCATCGGGCGCGGATTCCAGCAACTTCCCGTTCTCGAAGATGCGCACCGAGGCCCCTTCGCGCGAGAAGATCGGCTTGCTGACATAACCGCGTGCGAGGACGTCGGCGGCACGCTGGAACGCATCCGATCCGGCCTCGCGACCGGCCAGCGCCTCGGCCACCTCGTCCTCGAAAAAGGCAGGCAGCAGGTTCGGATGCCCTTCGAACATCCGCCAGAGCACGGGCAGCAGCCCCTTGTTCGACAGCACAGCCTTCCAGGCCGGCTCGAGCATCAGGCAGCGCGCGGTGCCAAGATGCCGCGCATAGTCGTCGCGCAGCAGGTCTTCCCAGGGATAGAGCTTGAACAGTGTGCCGATCACCCGATCCTCGGAGTCGAGGAACTGTCCGTCGGTGCTGATGGCGAGCTGCTCGAGGTCGCTGTAATGCGCGCCGAGATCGGCCTCTCGCGCAGCCCAGCCCATGGCCTCTACCGTGCCGTAATCCTCGGGGTTGCCGGCGGCTGCGGCAAAATGCAGGTCCGTGCCGGGCTCGAAAAGCGCGCGGAACCGTGCGACCAACGCCTCGTGGATGCCGTTGAACTGGTCGTCGCCCTCGCGCAGCACGCCCGCCTCGAGCTGATCCTCCAGCCAGAGCCATTGGAACGACGCGCTCTCGTACAGTGACGTCGGCGTATCCGCATTGTATTCCAGCAGCTTCGCCGGCCCCTGCCCGTCATAGGCAAAATCGAAGCGCCCGTAGATCTCGGGATCGCCGCGCTGCCAGCTCGCGGCAACCAGGTCCCAGTGCTCCTGCGGGATGCCGAGCCGGGTCAGCAGCTCCTCGCTCTGAACGATGGCGGCGGCGGCCTCGCGGCACATGCCGTGAAGCTCGGTCGCCGGGTCCTCGATGTCCTCTTCGATCTCCCGCAGCGTGAAGCGATAGGCCGAGGTCTCGTCCCAATAGGGCTCGCCGTGCATGTCGGCGAAGGTAAAGCCGAGCTCTTCGGCCTTCTCGCGCCAGTTCGGGCGCTCGCTCAGGGTCAGTTTTTCCATGCGGGACTGTTCGCGGCCTCCTCGGGGCGGGTCCGCGCCTCCCTGACAGGTTCCGTCGGAAGAAAACAGCGCGAAGTCGCCGGTTCCGCAGATATAGGAAGCGTGGGCCGGGGTTTGAGACCCCGGCGCAAGAATGACGTAACGGAACTCGTAATTTTCTTTATCTTATAATCGCTTGCCCTGCCCTACTCCGGCCGCTCCGTCAGCCGCAGGACAGCGACTCCCGCCGCGTTGGTCAGGCTCAGGTTCTTGCCGTAGCGCACAAAGCCGGTGGTCTGTTCCAGCGCAGCGACCATGGCCTTGTCGAGGTTCATGCGCGGCTCGGGACAGGCGCGGCGTGTCCCGGCCAGCGGTTGCAGGACGTGCAGCGTGCCCGCACCGATCTCGGCCCGACCGGTGAAGCGGTTGCAGCCGCCATACATGGAAAACGTGCCATCCTCGTTGAAGGCCATGCTGGGCGGATCCTCGGTCACCATCATCCGGCCGCCGATCTCGAAGGCCGCCCATTCGATGCCGGTGATGCGCGGCAGATCGGCCACCGGCATCGTGCCGGTCTGTTCCAGCGTGATCTCGGGGCGCGCGGGGGCGTCGCGGGTGATCGCGGGAAAGGCGGTGGTGGTGCGCAGCACCACGCTGTCGCCCGCACGCACCTTGCCCGCGACGATGTAGCTCATGCGCGGATCGATCGCGTCATCGTCATAGGGCAGCTTGACGATCACCGGCAACACCTCGACGCGGTAGCGATGCGCCGAGAGCACCGTGGCCGGGGCATCGGCCCGCGACACGTCGAGCAGCTCGACCTCGAGCATGGCATCCGGCGGCAGGGTTGCGCCCTCGGCCAGACGCACGACGACGGGCAGATCGACGGTCTCGGCCATGGCGGGCGCTCCTCCGAGGCTGGCCAGCAGGGCGATCGCGCCGAGCGGCCGCGCCAGATGGTGGAACAGGGGTCGGGCAATGGGCATGTCGCGTCTCCTCGCAGGATGGGCCACGTCGCCGGACGCGGACCGGGCGGGTCGGCACCCCCTGCAACCTATAGGCGCAGACCCGTGCCCGGCATGATGGCGCAAGCCCCCCTGCGCGGCAAGCGTGACCGAAGGCGCGTCGGCGCAGATTTGCCAAGATCTGCCAATATGATGACGATCATCGGCGGGGGCGACGGGCGGAAACAGCTGTGCTAGGCTCGGTGCGGATTTCCCGTCGGGCGCGACCCGGCACCAAATGACTTTTGACGAGGTGAGGATTTTGCCATGGCACGGCGCACGCGTTCGCCCAGATACGTCACGACCCTGATGATGGCCCTGATCGGGGTCATGCTCATCGCGGCCTTCATGGCTGAGGATGCCGCGGCCAAGGGAGATGTCACCTGGGCCGATCTGCCCAAGGGGCTGATGCTGCGCTACCTGCTCGCGATGGCAATCGGCGGTGCTTTGGCAGGCTGGCTGCTGTCGGGGATGTTCGGGCGGCGCGGCGTCGGGGGCTTCATGCTCGGGTTTCTCGGATCGGTGATCGCGACGCTGGTCGCGGGGCTCTTCGGCAGCGCGGCGGGGCTGCTGCCGGATCTGCTGCGGGATGGCTGGTCGAGCGCCGACCTGATCCCGGTTCTCTACGGTCTTGCCGTGCTGCCGCTGGCCTTCGCCGGGCAGCCTCTGCTCTTTGTCGGATGGCTGGTGCTGATGCTGCTCACCCACCTCTGGGCGCGGCGCATCCGCGGCGTCTGAGCCGCCGATGCTCGGACGGCAGCGCAAGCTGCGCTGCCGTCCGCGTCCGGGGCCGTCGCCCGCGTGTCGAGGATCAGGGCTTGAGGGTCACGCGGCTGATGTGATCGCCGGTGGCATCGTCCTGCCCCTTGCTCTTGTTCACCACGTAGACGCCGCCATCCGAAGCCGCGATCAGGTGGTTGGGGAAGCTGCCGATCTGGGTCTTGGCAACCACCTCGCCCTCGGGCGAGACCGCAACAAGCGAGTCCGAGCCGCGCACCGCGACCCAGGCCAGATCGTTTTCCGTATCGAAGGCGATGTTCAGCGGGCCCGAGCCGACCGGCACGTCATGCAGCGTCTCGCCGGTGGCGGCATCGACGATCAGCACGTTGTCGGTGTTGACCCCGGCGGTGAAGATACGGCCCGTCTTGGCATCATAGCCCACACCGATGGTGCGCTTGGACAGCGGCAGCGGGGTGACTGCGGTTTCCTCCCCCGAGGCGAGATCGACCGTGGCCACCTCGTCGGTGTCGAGGCTGACCACGTAGAGCGTGCCGCTGGCCTCGTCGATGTGCATGCTGGCGGTGCCGAAGGTTTCGCCGCGCTTGCCCGAACTCAGCTCGATCGGTGCGAGTTCTTCCAGCGTTGCCGCGTCGAACACGTGGATCGTCGGCTCGAAGGTCGCGGTCACGTAGACCTTGCCGTCATGCGCCAGCGCATCGCGCGGGTGCGGCACCGCGCCCTGCTCGAACTGCTTGATCAGCGACAGGTCCTCGGCGCTGTAGACAGCGACCGTGTCCTGGCGGGTGTTGGTCACCCAGACCTGCCCCTGTGTTTCCTCGACGCCGACGCCGTAGACCGCGAACACCCCGCCGTCGCGGCCATCCGGGCGGTCGGGTGCCTCTTCCGGGGTAATTTCGGCCAGAATTTCAAAGCTCTGCGGATCGAGTTTGAGGAGCTTGCTTTCGGTCACGGGCGGGCGACCGACAGCCGAGGTGACGTAGAGCGCGTCCGGCGTCTCGGCGACCTGGTAGAGCCCCGGCACCAGCTTCTGGGACGTGATGTCGAGCGCCCCGACATCGGGCAAGACCGGCGAGATCTTCAGATCGACCGTCAGCGCATATCCCGGTTCGGCGATCTCGGCGACCACCGGGTAGAGCCCCGGCTCCGCGCCCTCGGGAATGGCGATCTCGGTGCGGAACTCGCCTTTGTCGTCGGCGGTGATCGGGGTGCCCTCGGTGAGCACGACACCATTCTGGCGCAGCACAACGGTTTGACCCGGCACGAAACCTCGACCGCGGACCTCTGCGCTGCCGCCTGCGGTGATCGGCGCGCGGTTCAGGCCCTCGGCAACCATCTGGCCCTCGAAGCCCTTGGCGAGATTGGTGAAGGGATCGCTGAGTGCCGCGCTCGCCATCAGGGCGGTGAAGGCAAGGCCGCAGACGCCGGTACGGAGTGCCGAGACAAGGGACATGGAAGTCCTCCTTTGAGGGCGCGCAGGGGCGCGCGAAATGTCGATGGGCTGGCTCGGACCCTCGGGCTCCGTGGCTCTGCGGAAAAGCCCGCAGTTGCCTCTGCCTAAGATGGCTGACTATTACAGTCAAGTATCCTCCTGCCCCGCTGACAGCCCCGTGAACAGTGGCGGCTCTCCACCGAAATCGTGGCCTTTGCCAGATTGTCTGGCAATCAGGCGATCTGCCTGCTACTGCTTGAGCTGGAGGACGATTCACAGGGAGGAACCTATGTCCAAGAAATTCACCGCCATCCTTGCGGGTGCCACGCTGCTGGCCGGAGCCGCGAGTGCCCAGACAACGCTGCGCATCCAGACCCACCAGTCGCCGGAATCCGTGTCGGGCCAGCTTGTCCGCGACTTCGTCGAGCAGGTGGAAGCCATGTCCGGCGGCTCGGTCGATATCGAGATGTTCTACAGCTCCGCCGTCGTTGCCTCGGCCGAGACCTTCGGGGCCGCGGCCACCGGCATCCTCGACTGCGACATGACAAATCCAAGCTACCAGACCGGCCTCAACCCGGCGTTCCAGTTCGTTGCAGATACCATGGGCGGCTACGACACGCCGCTCGAATACCTCAGCTGGATAGCCTACGGCGGTGGCCGCGAGGCGATCAACGAGCTCTACAATGCCAATGGCATGGAGTTTGTCGGGGCCTATCTCGGCGGTCAGGAATCGATGAATTCGACCGCGCCGCTGGCGGGCATCGAGGACCTCAAGGGCTGGAAGTTCCGCTCGCCGCCGGGCATGGAATCCGAGATCTTCGCCGAGCTGGGTGCAACGCCGGTCGTGATGGATTTCACCGAGATCTTCACCGCCCTTGAAACCGGCATCATCGATGGCGCCGATGCCTCGACACTGGCCAACAACGTGGGGCTCGGGATCTACGACATCGCCAAGCACACCACCTTCCCCGGCTTCCACTCGATGAGCTCGGACCACCTCGCCTGCAACAAGACCGTCTGGGACGGGCTCGACCCGGCGCAGCAGGCGATCCTGCGCTCGGCGATGGACACCCTCGCGATGAACCTGATGATGCGCACCATCGTGCAGAACGGCGAGGCGCTGACAGCGCTGCCCGAGAAGGGCGTGACCATCTACGACTGGTCCGCCGAGGACCGCGCCGCCTTCCGCAAGGCGGCGGTCAGCCGCTGGGACGTCTGGGCCGACAAGACACCCGAAGCGGCGGCCATGGTCGAAAGCCACAAGGCGTTCCTCAAGCGCATCGGCCTCGGCCAGCCTGAGTAACCCTGCCACCCATCCCCAAGGGCGGCCCGCAGGGGCCGCCCGTTTCCGCAACCCGCCTGAATATATGGAAAGTAAGTCCGAATGAACGTTCTGATCATCGGCGGCGGCGGCTTCATCGGCCGCAAGGTCGCCCAGAGCCTCGCCGACCGCGGCAACCTGCGTGACGAACCCATCGAAAAGCTCACGCTGGCCGACATCGCGGTGCCCGAGCCCATCGAGGCGCCCTTCCCCGTCGAGACCCGCGCCTGCGACATCACCGACCGCGCCTCGGTGGACGCTTTGATCGACGGTGATACCGACGTCATCTTCCACTTCGCCGCCGTGGTCTCGGCCCATGCCGAGGCCGATTTCGAGGCCGGCATGAAGGTCAACCTCGACGGCACGCTGAACGTGCTGGAACGCTGCCGCGCGCTCGGCACCTGCCCGGTGGTGGTCTTCACCTCCTCGCTGGCGGTCTTCGGCGGCGAGGTGCCGGATCCGATCACCGATTTCACCATTCCCAATCCGCAAACCTCCTACGGCATGCAGAAGGCGATCGGCGAGCTGCTGCTGAATGACTATTCGCGCAAGGGTTACGTCGATGGCCGCGGCTTCCGCCTGCCGACCATCTCGGTGCGCCCGGGCAAGCCGAACCGCGCGGCCTCGTCCTTCATGTCCTCGATCATCCGCGAGCCGCTGAACGGCGAGCCGGCGATCTGCCCGGTGGATGAGGGTCAGGAACATTTCTACCTTTCGCCAAGGCGTTGCGTGGAAAACCTCATCAAGGGCGCCGAGCTCGACGCCGCGGACCTCGGCATGCAGCGCTGCATGACCATGCCGGGCCAGCGGCTGTCGATCCGCCAGATGATCGACGCGCTCACCGCGGTCGCGGGCCCCGAGCCGGCGCAGCTGATCCAGTGGGAAGAACAACCCGAGATCGCCGCCATCGTGCGCGGCTGGCGCTTCGACTACCGCTTCGACAAGGCGCTGGCGCTGGGGCTTGAAGCCGATGCCAGCTTCGAGGAGAACGTGCGCTACTACATGGAAGACGATCTTCCCGACGCCACGCCAGCTGCCTGAGGCCCACCATGCTGACCCCGATCGTCCAGACTCCGCGCTACCGGCTGGTCGCCGAGGAGATCGCCACGCGCATCCGCGCCGGCGATTTTGCTCCCGGCACCAAGATGCCGGCGGACAAGGACCTGGTCGCCCAGCTCGGGGTCAGCCGCACCACGGTGCGCGAGGCGATGATCGCCCTCGAGCTGATGGGCTATGTGGTCACCCGCTACGGCGCCGGGGCCTTCGTCGCCGACCCGCTGCCGCCGATGCAGATCGAGCCGCAGGCGGGCGCGCAGGGCCTGCCCGGCTTCTTCGAGCTGGTCGAGGCGCGTTTCGTCATCGAACCCGAGATCGCCGCCATCGCCGCCAGCACCGTCACCCCCGCGCAGATCGCGCAGCTCTCCCGCTGCATCGAGGCGATGTGCGACGCCAGCCTGCCCTTCGAGCGGATCGAGGCGCAGGACCGCGAGTTCCACCTGATCGTTGCGCGATCCACTGGCAATTCGGTCTTCGTCTCGGTGGTCGACGAGTTCTGGCGCGTGCGCCAGCGCTATCCGGAATGGACTCGGCTCAACAACCGCCAGGGCGCCGCGGACATCGCGCGCTTCTCGCGGGACGAGCATCAGGCCATCGTCGATGCGCTGGCCTCCGGAGACGCCGACGGCGCCCGCGCGGCCATGGCGCTGCATTGCCGCAACTCCGGCCAGCCGCTGTTGGAACGCTGGCAGCTCTTCGAGGGCGAAGCGGGTGGCGAGGAGGTGCTGCACCGCCTCAAGGCGCGTGCAGGCCGGGAAGGCTGAGGGGGCGCTGCCCCCTCTTGGCCTGACGGCCAATTCATCCCCGGCGTATTTCAAAAGAGAAGAAGCGACGAGATCCCGATGGAAAAGGCCCGCATGTCAGAGACATGCGGGCCTTTCTTCATCCTGGCGCCAGGATCACTTCAGATCGAAGCGGTCGGCGTTCATCACCTTGGTCCAGGCCCGCGCGAAATCGGCGACGAATTTGTCCCCCATGTCGTCCTGGGCGTAGATCTCGGCGTAGGCGCGCAGGATCGAATTGGAGCCGAAGACGAGGTCCATCCGTGTCGCAGTCCATTTGACCGCCCCGGTCTTGCGGTCGCGGATCTCGTAGAGGCCCTCTGCCGCGGGCACCCAGCTGTTGGCCATGTCCACAAGGTTGACAAAGACGTCGCTGGTCAGCGCGCCCGCGCGGTCGGTGAAGACGCCGTGCTTGCTGCCGCCGTGGTTCGCGCCCATGGCGCGCATGCCGCCGAAAAGCACCACCATCTCGGGTGCGGTCAGCCCCATGAGCTGCGCGCGGTCGAGCATCAGCTCCTCGGCCGAGACCACGTAGTCCTGCTTGAGCCAGTTGCGGAAGCCATCGGCCAGCGGCTCGAGCGGCTCGAAACTCTCGGCGTCGGTCGTCTCGTCCGTGGCATCGCCGCGGCCCGGCGCAAAGGGCAGCTCCAGCGTGTGGCCCGCCGCCTTGGCGGCCTGCTCGACCCCGAGGTTGCCGGCCAGCACGATCACGTCGGCAAGCGAGGCGCCGGTCTCGGCGGCGATGGGTTCGAGCACCGACAGCACCTTCGCCAGACGCTCGGGCTCGTTGCCTGCCCAGTCCTTCTGCGGGGCGAGGCGGATGCGCGCGCCATTGGCGCCGCCACGCATGTCGGAGCCTCGGAAGGTGCGGGCACTGTCCCAGGCGGTGGAGACCATCTCTGCAAGACTGAGGCCGCTCGCGGCGATCTTTGCCTTGACCGCGCCGACGTCGTAGCCCGACGGCCCGGCGGGGATGGGATCCTGCCAGATCAGGTCCTCGGCGGGCACGTCCGGCCCGAGGTAGCGCGATTTCGGCCCCAGATCGCGGTGGGTCAGCTTGAACCAGGCGCGGGCGAAGGTGTCGGCGAAATACTCCGGGTCGGCCATGAACTTCTGGCAGATCGCGTTGTAGATCGGGTCGACCTTCATCGCCATGTCGGCATCGGTCATCATCGGCATGCACTTGATCGAGGGATCCTCGACGTCGGCGGGCATGTCCTCTTCCTTGATGTTCACGGGCATCCACTGCCAGGCGCCGGCGGGGGACTTCTTCAGCTCCCACTCGTGGCCGAAGAGCATGTCGAACCAGCCCATGTCCCATTGCGTGGGATGGGTGGTCCAGGCGCCCTCGATGCCGGAGACCACCGTGTCGCGGCCGATGCCGCGGCCCTTGGTGTTCATCCAGCCGATGCCCTGGTACTCGGGCCCGGCGTCCTCGGGGTCGGGGCTGAGGTCGGCGGGATTGCCGTTGCCGTGGCTCTTGCCGATGGTGTGGCCACCGGCGGTCAGCGCCGCGGTTTCCTCGTCGTTCATCGCCATGCGGGCAAAGGTCTCGCGGACCATCGCGGCGGTGCGCATCGGATCGGGCTGGCCGTTGACCCCCTCGGGGTTCACGTAGATGAGGCCCATCTGCACCGCCGAGAGCGGGTTCTCGAGCGAGGCGGGGTCGGTCACGTCATCGTAGCGCGTGTCGGAGGGCGCGAGCCATTCCTTCTCGGCGCCCCAGTAGACGTCCTTCTCCGGGTGCCAGATGTCCTCGCGGCCAAAGGCAAAGCCGAAGGTCTTCAGGCCCGCGACCTCGTAGGCGATGGTGCCCGAGAGGATCATCAGGTCGGCCCAGGAGATCTTGTTGCCGTATTTCTTCTTGATCGGCCAGAGCAGGCGGCGGCCCTTGTCGGTGTTGACGTTGTCCGGCCAGCTGTTCAGCGGCGCGAAACGCTGGTTGCCGGTGCCGCCGCCACCGCGGCCGTCGGCCAGACGGTAAGACCCTGCCGCGTGCCATGCGACGCGGGCGAACATGCCGACGTAGGAGCCCCAGTCCGCGGGCCACCACTCCTGGCTGTCCTTCATCAGGGCGCGCAGGTCGTCCTTCAGCGCCTCCACGTCGAGCTTCTCGAACTCTTTGCGGTAATTGAAATCCGGCCCCATCGGGTTGGTCTTGAGATCGTGCTGGCTGAGGATGTCGAGGTTAAGACCTTTCGGCCACCAGCTGGTCACCGACGTGCCGCTCTCGGTCAGACCGCCGTGCATGACCGGGCATTTGCCCCCGGTGCCAACGTCGTTTCCGTCCATGTCGTTTCTCCCATAGGATGAGCATCCTTGCGCGGGACGAGGCAGGGCAGCGGGCGCGGGTCGTTCGCATGCGCCGATATCGCCGCCGAGGTCCCTCCTGCACGGGCAGTCTATCTAGCGGAGGCGGAAGGGTCAGGTGATTCTTGCCCGCTTACGTTGCGCCTGCGGCAGTCTGCCGCTGCGCGGAAGATAGGTTTCAGATGTCACAAAGGGATCACAGCACCATCGCAGGTGTCGGCCCGCTTTGCTCCAGCTCCCAGATCGCGCGCCACTGACCGGCGCGCCGTTCGAGCCGCAGGTAGTTGCGCTCGGCAACGTAGCGCGTGGCTTGCCCCGGCAGAGGGCGAATGCGGATCGCGCGGCCCGGAAGCGGTGCCTCGCCCAGCCCGGCCAGCGCTCCGAGGCAGCGGGCATAGGTCTTTGGCGGCGCGCGGTGCGAAATGCCCGAGGCGACGAGCTGGTGGATCTGCTCCGGCCCGCTGCCCATCTCGGCGCGGGTGGCAAGATGGATCTCGCCCGACAGCACGGTGACCGGCCCGGCCTTGCGCATGCGCAGGACCTCAGAGAGCATCCGCCGCCATTCCTCGCGGTGGGCGTGGCTCTGCCACTGGTCGCGCAGGTCGTCTTCGTATTTCTGCATCCGGGGGATCGCCATCATCAGGCTCTCGACCAGCGACAGGCGCGGCCCGAGCAGCGGCACCGAGGAGACAAGGAACGTGTGCGCGCCGCCCTCGGTGGCCTCGACCCCGCGCCAGCCCGCGGTGCCCATCACCTGCCGCCGCTCGCGCTCGGAGCGCAGGTCGGGGGCCAGCAGCGTCAGGCCCGGCAGCTCGTGTCGCCAGGACAGGCTGCGACCCTCCGGGTCAAGGAAGAGCTCGGGCACGTCTGCCTCGGTGGCGGCATGCTGGAACAGCAGGTAGGTCTCACGCGCGATGCGGAACAGCAGCTGGCCGATCGCCGAGGCGGTGGCCTCGCGCCGCAGCGAGCCCCAGCCGTCGCAGATATCGTGGTCGTCCCAGATGCAGAGCGCCGGCACCTCGGCGGAGACCTCGGCGAAGCCGGGCGCGGAGAAGGTGCGCAGATAACGCTCGAAGAAACGCGAGCGGAGGTGGGCTTCGAGATCGGCCAATGCCTCGGGCGTCGCTTCGGGCAACCGCTCCGGCCAGTCCTCGGAGAGCGGGTGCCCATGGGTGGCCTCGTCGGCGTAGATCTGATCCCCGCCCATCAGCATCAGCGCGTAGCCCGTCTCGCGGTGCTGCGCATGGAGGCGGTGCCACATCCCGTTGCGCTCGGCCGCGTCGCGCCCGAGATCGCCGTGCTCCTCGCCGTTGCAGGAGACGAAGGCTATGCGCAGGTCGCCGGAGAAATCGGTGACAACCGAACGCGTGATGCCCTCGAAGTCATAGGCCGGCGCGGCATGCGGCAGGGTCAGATCATAACGCCAGACCCGCCTGCCCTCGCAATCGGCAAGCAGGCGCGGCGCGACGGCTTCCCCGGCGACGCGCATGTCTTCCGGCCGCTCGGCCTCGGGGCGCACCACCAGGGCGGCGATGCGCAGCGCATGGGGCTCGGCGGCCCGGAAATAGAGGATCGGGCCGATGCGGTCGGGGGTGTCGGTCATGGCGGTCCTGCTCTGCCTGTGTCATCGTCAAGATAGGCAGTCGCGGCAGAAATTCCCGTGTGCGCCGAGGGCTTCCCGAGATTTTGCGGCTTTGCGCGATCAGACCTTCGTGACCGCCTCGGCGATCGCCTGCATCCGGTCCGGCCCTTCGGGCAGCCCCGGCAACAGGGCGGCGAGCAGCAGGCGGGCCTTGGCGGCGCTCAGGTCCCCGGCAAGGATCGCCCCTGCCTCGACCATGGTCACCCCGCCGCCGTCGGAGCCGTAGACGGCGCGGGTCCGTCCCTCGGAACAGCGGCTGGCAAGGATCACCGGAACGCCAGCGGCGACCAGCCGCCGCGTCGCATCCGCAAAGCCCCTGGGCGCGTTGCCCCGTCCGAAGGCCTCGATCACCACGGCAGAAGCACCGCTCTTCGCGCACCATTCAAGGTAGCGCGGCGTGCTGCCGAGGCCGAGGGCCACAAGCTCGACGTCCGGGTCGAGCGCGACGGCGTCGATCCGATGACGCGGCCGTGCCGGTCGGGTGTAGAGATGAACCTCGCCCTCATCCACCTCCCCCAATTTGCCGTGGCCGTTGGAGCGGAAGGTATCGGTGCGCGAGGCATGCACCTTGCTGACGTGGCGCGCGCCGTGGATCTCGCCTTCGAAGACGATCACCGCCCCCACGCCACTCAACTCGGGCGTCGCCGCGCAGAGCAGGGCATCGCGCATGTTGCGCGGCCCGTCGGTGTCGCGTTGGCCCGCGTGGCGTTGCGCGCCGGTGAAGACCACCGGCTTGTCGGAGCTGACCAACAGCCGCGCGAGGAAGGCGCTTTCCTCCATGGTATCGGTACCATGGGTGACGACGACGCCATCGACCCCCGCCTCGGACAGCCGCGCATCGATATGTCGGCATAGCCTGTGAACGGCCTCGAGCGTCAGCGCGTTGCTGCCCGCGGCCGCGATGGTGTCGACCTCGACGGTGATCCCCGGCAGCGGCGCATTCAGGCTCTCCAGCAGCGCGTCGCCGCTGAGCCCGGCGGTGACCGCCCCACCCTCGGTCTTGGCAAAGGAGGCGATGGTGCCGCCGGTGGCGACGAGAACGATATGGGGCATGCGGTCCTCCTGCGGAACGGAAACTGACGGTGTGCGACAGCTGCATAGGCGCAGGCGCGCGCGAAGGCCAGACGGCGCGCCGCGTTCGGAATTCTGCAAAGGAAGGGAGGATGCGGCGGCCCCAAGGGAGGAGAAGGGCCGCCGCCGATTTCCGGGGCTGAGGGAGGAGGAGAAAGACCCCGAAAAAATCCTTTGACGCGTTGCCGCGTCGACAGGGCCTATCTAGGAAGACGCCGCCCCGGGAACAATCGACATTCCTGCAGAGCCGACCTGTCGAGAATGCATGGCGGCCGCCGAAGTGGCCCAAGGCGCTGTATTTCAGGGATGAGCCGCGTTGCGCCGATGCTGCATCGCGTGGCAGGAGGGCGGAATTGAGGAAGTCAACAACAACTGCATATTGACGCATTCGGGGTGAGATGTTCTAGATGTAGTTGCTTTTCGGTTCCATCGAGTCGGGCGACGGCCCGGCGCGGCGACAAGAGGGAAACCGGTGAAAACCCGGTGCTGCCCCCGCAACTGTAAGCGGCGAGTGAAGGCCCAAAGAGCCACTGGGACCCCCCGGGAAGGCGCGGCCGGAACCACGACCCGCCAAGCCAGGAGACCTGCCGAGGGCCAAAACGAATGACCACGAACGGAGGGTTCGGGGCGTGCAAGATCTGCGGCAGGCACGGGGCCTGTCCGGTTGCGCGTTCCTGCCCTGCTAGCTGAGGACGCAAGAGCATGATCACCGTCTACTCGAAACCCGCCTGCGTGCAGTGCACTGCCACCACCCGCGCGCTCGACGCCAAGGGTCTGGACTACAACGTGATCGACCTCACCGAGGACGACGCGGCGATGTCGCTCGTGACCGAACTGGGCTACCGCCAGGCACCCGTCGTCACCTTCGGCGAGGATCACTGGTCGGGCTTCCGCCCGGACCTGATCGCCCGCCTCGCGAACTGAGGTCGGCAGGATCGGCAAAAAGGGATCGGCCATGTCGGGGCTCGTCTATTTCTCCTCTGCCAGCGGCAACACCGCGCGTTTCGTCGCCAGCCTCGGCCGGGCGGCGCTGCGCATTCCGGTGTCGCCGAAAGAGATGACGCCGGAGCCCGGTGACCCCTTCGTGCTGATCTGTCCGACCTATTCCGACGGCGAGGGCCGCGGCGCGGTGCCGAAACAGGTGATCCGCTTTCTGAACGATCCGGCCCGCCGCGCGCTGCTGCGCGGCGTGATTGCCGGCGGCAACCGCAATTTCGGCGAGACTTTCGCGCTCGCTGGCCGAGTCATTGCGCAAAAATGCAACGTCCCCCTGCTCTACAGTTTCGAGCTGGCGGGAACGACCAAGGATTTCGCCCGCGTCAACGACGGGCTCGACGCTTTCTGGGGGACCCCATGCTTGACCGCCTGAACGAGACGCTGGACTACCACGCGCTCAACGCCATGCTGAACCTCTACGATGCGGACGGCAACATCCGCTTCGAGGCCGACCGTATGGCGGCGCGGCAGTATTTCCTGCAGCATGTGAACCAGAACACCGTGTTCTTCCACTCGCTGACGGAAAAGCTCGGCTACCTTGTCGAGGAAGGCTACTACGAGGCCGAGGTGCTCGCCCAGTATGAGCAGAGCTTCCTGCAGAAGATCTGGGACGCGGCCTTTGCCAAGAAGTTCCGCTTCCCGACCTTCCTCGGTGCGTTCAAGTATTACACCTCCTACACGCTGAAGACCCGCGACGGGAAACGCTTCCTCGAACGCTACGAGGACCGCGTGGTCATGGTCGCGCTGGCGCTGGCGCGCGGAGACGAGGGGCTGGCGATGTCCTTCATGGAAGAGATCCTGTCGGGCCGCTTCCAGCCCGCCACGCCGACTTTCCTCAACGCGGGCAAGAAGAGCCGGGGCGAGCTGATCTCCTGCTTCCTGCTGCGCATCGAAGACAACATGGAAAGCATCGGCCGGGCGATCAACTCGTCGCTGCAGCTGTCGAAGCGCGGCGGCGGCGTCGCCCTGATGCTGACCAACATCCGCGAGGCCGGTGCGCCGATCAAGGGCATCGAGAACCAGTCCTCGGGCGTGATCCCGGTGATGAAGCTTCTTGAAGACAGCTTCTCCTACGCAAACCAGCTGGGCGCGCGTCAGGGCGCGGGCGCGGTCTACCTCAACGCGCACCACCCCGACATCCTCAAGTTCCTCGACACCAAGCGCGAGAACGCCGACGAGAAGATCCGCATCAAGACCCTCAGCCTTGGCGTGGTGATCCCCGACGTGACCTTCGAACTCGCCAAGCGCAACGAGCCGATGTACCTGTTCTCGCCGCATGACGTGCAGAAGGTCTACGGCGTGCCCTTCTCCGAGATCTCGGTGACCGAGAAATACGAGGAGATGGTCGAGGACAAGCGCATCCGCAAGACCAAGATCAACGCCCGCGCGTTCTTCCAGACGCTGGCCGAGATCCAGTTCGAGAGCGGCTATCCCTACATCATGTTCGAGGACACGGTGAACCAGATGAACCCGGTGGACGGGCGCATCACCATGTCGAACCTCTGCTCGGAGATCCTGCAGGTGGCCGAGGCGTCGGAGTTCAACGACGACCTGAGCTATTCCAAGCTCGGTACCGACATCTCGTGCAACCTCGGCTCGCTCAACATCGCCAAGACCATGGACGGCCCGGACTTCGGCGCCTCGATCGAGACCGCGATCCGCGCGCTGACCGCCGTGTCGGAAATGTCGGCCATCGACTCTGTGCCCTCGATCCGCCGCGGCAACGACGAAAGCCGCGCGATCGGCCTTGGCCAGATGAACCTGCATGGCTACCTCGCCCGCGAGCACGTGCATTACGGCTCGGACGAGGGCGTCGAGTTCACCTCGGTCTACTTCGCCGCCGTGGCCTACCACGCGCTGCGCGCCTCCTGCGCCATGGCGCGGGAAAAGGGCATGACCTTCAAGGGCTTCGAGAAGTCGAAATACGCCGACGGCAGCTTCTTCGAGAAATACGTCACCCGCGACTGGCTGCCTGTGAGCGAGACGGTCACCCAGCTCTTTGACGGTATCACCCTGCCCACCCGCGCCGACTGGGAGGCGCTGAAGGCCGACGTCATGGCGCACGGGCTCTACAACCGCAACCTGCAGGCGGTGCCGCCGACCGGCTCGATCAGCTACATCAACAACTCGACCTCCTCGATCCACCCGATCGTGTCGAAGATCGAGATCCGCAAGGAAGGCAAGATCGGCCGCGTCTACTACCCGGCCGCCTTCATGAACAACGAGAACCTCGAGTATTACCGCGACGCCTACGAGATCGGTCCGGAGAAGCTCATCGACACCTATGCCGCGGCCACCGAGCACGTCGACCAGGGCCTGTCGCTGACGCTGTTCTTCCCCGCCGAGGCCACCACGCGGGACATCAACCGCGCGCAGATCTACGCGTGGAAGAAGGGGATCAAGACGATCTACTACGTGCGCCTGCGCCAGACCGCGCTGGAAGGCACCGAGGTGCAGGGCTGCGTCTCCTGCACGCTCTGACCCGAACGCCGGACCGGGGGCGCTGCCCCCGGACCCCCGGCGTATTTGAGGAACAATGAAGAAGGGGCGCGCGCGCCTCGCAAGGGACGAGGGCCGCTGGCCCGATAAAGGGATGATCCGATGAAGGACACCGTCACCTCCCCCGCCGTGCCGCGGGCGATCAACTGGAACCGGCTGCAGGACGACAAGGACCTCGAGGTCTGGAACCGCCTGACCGTCAACTTCTGGCTGCCCGAGAAGGTGCCGCTGTCGAACGACGTGCAGAGCTGGGCAACCCTGACCGACGCCGAGAAGCAGCTGACCATCCGTGTCTTCACCGGTCTCACCCTGCTCGACACGATCCAGAACTCGGTCGGCGCGCCGGCGATGATGCCCGATGCGCAGACCCCGCACGAGGAGTCGGTGCTGACCAACATCGCCTTCATGGAGGCGGTGCACGCGCGCAGCTACAGCTCGATCTTCTCGACGCTCTGCTCGACCCGCGAGGTCGACGAGGCGTTCCGCTGGTCGGACGAGAACCCGCACCTGCAAGCCAAGGCCAAGGCGGTGCTGGAAACCTATGCCGCCGGAGCCGACCCGCTGAAGCGCAAGATCGCCTCGGTGTTCCTTGAAAGCTTCCTGTTCTACTCGGGCTTCTACCTGCCGATGTACTGGTCGAGCCGCGCCAAGCTGACCAACACCGCCGACCTGATCCGCCTGATCATCCGCGACGAGGCGGTGCATGGCTATTACATCGGCTACAAGTTCCAGCGCGCGCTGGAGCGCGAGAGCGAAGAGCGCAAGGCCGAGCTGAAGGATTACGCCTTCTCGCTGCTGTTCGAACTCTACGACATCGAGGCGCGCTACACCGAGGAGCTCTACGATGGTATCGGATTGAGCGAAGAGGTGAAGGCGTTCCTCCACTATAACGCGAACAAGGCGCTGCAAAACCTTGGTTTCGAGGCTCTTTTCCCGCCCGAGGCGGCGGAGGTGAATCCGGCGATCCTGGCGGCGTTGAGCCCCGACAGCGAGAACCACGACTTCTTCTCGGGCTCGGGGTCGAGCTACGTGATCGGCAAGGCCGTGGCCACCGAAGACGAAGACTGGGATTTCTGAGCGCCGCGCCAGGCCCGGCCCAGACTTGCAAAGCGCCGCCCGATCCCTCGGGCGGCGCTTCTTCGTGTGATGCATCAACTACGGATCAGAAGGTCTTGGTCAGACCGAAGTAGTAAGCGCGTCCGGGTTCGTTGTACGTATTCGCGCCATCGCCGGACCGCAGGATTTCCTTGTCGAAGAGGTTGGTCACCCCGGCCTTCAGGTCAAAGCCGTTGTCAAACTGGTAGGTCATCGCGAGGTTGACCAGCGTGTAGGGATCGCGGTCTTCGGTGTCGTCGATCGAGTAGCCGGAATGCGCGCTGTACTCGGTGGCCTCGGTCGGCCCGTAGTGGGTGAGCGACGGAATGAGGCTGAACTTGTCGTTCACTTCCCAGGTCACCGCGGCGTTGATCGTGTAGTCGGGCACCAGCGACAGGGGCACCTCGACGTCAAGATCGCCATAGCTTTCGCCGTCGGAGTTCGTGCCACCCTTGATCTTCAGCTTCTGCGAGGACTCGATCATGTAGGTCCCGTTCACCGCCAGCGACAGCCGCTCGCCAAGCGGCATGGCGAAGCTGCCCTCGAGACCTTCGACTTTCGATTCCGGCACGTTCTGCCACTGGTAGAGCCGTGCGGTGCTGCTCCCGACGGAGGTGGTCCCGACCTGCTCGGTGCCCGCCTGGATCTTGTCGCGGTAGTCGTTGTGGAAGTAGGTCAGCGTCGCATTGATGCCGTTCAGGCCGGAATAGGCCACCCCGATTTCGGTGTTGATCGAGGTTTCCGGGTCCAGGTCATCGTTGCCGAGCACGTAGCACGGTCCATCGCCGACATAGGGGTACGGACAGCCGTTGCCCCGCGTCGTGTAGACGTAGCGGCCCGACTGCTGGTAGAGCGTCGGCGCCTTGAAGGCCTTGGCGATCCCCCCCTTCACCGTCCACTCCGAGGTCAGGTCGTAGGAGGCGTTGATCCCGCCGGACATGGTGGTGCCGAAGGTGTCCGCCCAGTCCAGGCGCACCGAGGGGGTGAGCGTCAGCCGGTCGGTCCACTCGATGTTGTCCTCGAGGTAGAGACCGAGCGTGAGCTGTTCGGTGACGTCGTCGCCCGACGTCGTGTCGATCGAGCCATCGTTGCTGGTGATCGAAGAGAAGGAGCCGTAGTCGCTGAGGTCGAGCTTTTCGTACCGCAGTTCGGTTCCCAGCGTCAGCGCCGAGGGGCGGCCGAGGAAGCTGCGGTCGAGGTAGGCCTCGGACTTGCCGGAGATCGCCTGCAGCAGCGCGGTATCCCATTCGTCGGTTGAATTGATCGTCCCCTCGCTGCCGCCGGCGGGGCCCTCGGAGAGGCGCGTGTTGTCGCTGCGCTCGTACTGGAGGTAGCTCATCGTCTCGCCCCAGCCGTAGCTGCCGTTATGGGTGATCGCGAAGGTGCCCCGCTTGATGACGTTGGTTTCTTCGCCGTCGTCCGAAAGCTGGGTGACCAGCGAGTCGGGATCGTCGGTCAGCCGGTTGCCAAGCTGGGTGTCGCCCGCATAGAGGTTGCCCTGCCGCGACCAGCCAAGCTCGAAATCGAAGCGGTTCCGGTCGCTGGGCTGCCAGCGCAGCGCAAGGGTCGCGTCCTTGTTGACCACGCCTTCGCTGCCCGCGTCGCGGCTGCAGCTCACCTCGCCGGTGTCCTCGTCGGTCTCGCAGGTCTCGACTTCGCCGTTGACGTCCGGATCGTCCGCATCGGTCTTGTTGTAGCTGCCCGAGAAGCGCAGCGAGAAATCCTCGTTGAGGCGCTTGGCCCAGAGCAGGTTGTAGCGCTGGGTCGCGCCTTCGAGGCTGCTTTCGGGCACGTCGAAGAAGGTGCCGATCTGCAGCAGATCCTCGTCGGGGGCCTTGGTGATGATGTTCACCACGCCGCCCGCAGCGCCCGAGCCGTAGCGCGCCGCCGCCGGGCCACGGATGACCTCGATACGCTCGACCATCTCGGCGGGCACCCAGTTGGTGTCGCCGCGGGTGTCGCGCTCGCCCGAGCGGCCCATCTTCACCGAGGTGCGCGACAGCACGGGTTTGCCGTCGATCAGGATCAGCACGTTTTCGGGCCCCATGCCCCGGATGTCGACCTGCCGCTGGTTGCCGCGCTGGCCCGAGGGCGAGGTGCCGCTGAGGTTCACGCCCGGCATCTTGCGGATGATCTCGGCGATGTCGTTGACCACCGGCTGCTTGTCGAGGTCCTCGGCGGTGATGGTCGAGGTGCCGAGCGCCTGCTTGATCTGTTCCTCGGCGGTGAGGACGATGGTACCAAGCTCGTAGCCGGCGTCATCGCCAAGGGTGAAGTCCTGCGCCAGTGCCGGGGTCAGCGGAACAGCGGACAGAAGAAATACGGCTGTGCCAGAGGCAAGCCGTGCACGTGCGGATGCCATGAGCGATCCTCTCTGCGCGTTGAGGGTTTCACGATGTAAGGAGAGTCGCTGGCGGGAGCTGGCGTGGCGGAGGAGAACCATCTCGGCCCCGCCTCTGCAATATTTCAGACAAAATTACTCAGTTTCTTGTCGCATTTCTGCAACAAGCTGTCCGCTGCCCATGCGCGCCAGTCGGGGCTCGCGCGGGTAAGCACCGCGTCCGTGTTCGCGACTGCCATGCGGCAAGCCGAGGGATTTTACCTGTCCGCCGACGCCGGTGATGGTCTCGACGAAATTCTCTTCCTGCCGGCGCAGCAGTGCGTGCTCCTCCTCGTGCAGGGCGCAGGTGATATGCGGCACGGGAATTCCCCAGCGGTCGCGCCGCTTGGGATCGAGGGGGATCCGGTTGGTCGCGTGGGACTGGATCTGGCCGAAGCCGAAGAACAGCAGCGGCGCGGGCTCGCCCGCGGGCACCGCGCCGCGTCCGACCGCGCCCTGGAAATCGAAGTGGCCGATCTCGACGGGGTCGCCGGAGAAGCGCGGAATGAAGACGCCGCCCTGCGGGGCGCAGAAGAGGTCCTGCGGCTGGCCGTCGGTGCCGGTCCAGCCGCCCCCGACAGCCGGAAAGCACCCCATACCCAGCATTGGCAGCTGGTCCATGACCTCGCGTCCGAGCGTGCCAGAGGACGTGCCGTGCCCGCCGGGGTGCGCCTCGGAGGCGGAGGTGAGCAGCCGCCGCGCGCTCCCGGCCACCTGCTTGAAGCTCTTCTCGGCCGGGCTCTTCTTGGCCGGGGCCTTGCAGATGGCATCGGGCAGCTGCGGCAGCCCGTCGGCATTGCCGTAGGTGCCGAGGCAGGTCTCGACATCGTCGTGGTTGGGCTCCAGGTCCTCGTGGCCGATCGGCCGGTCCTCGCCGCGCCCCCTGAGGGTTCTCGAGAGGAGATCGTCATCGGACCAGCGCAGCAACACCCGGCCGAAGATATGCGTCCTTCGGCCCGCCTGCCGCCCGCGGCTCCACGCGAGGGGCGCGCCATCTTCACGCCGCCTGCAGGCTGATGGCGCTTGTCCCTCTCCTGGCCCTGCCCGTGCTGATGCGCCTCGATCCAACCCGAGCATCACTGATGAAAAACCACGCCCATGGCCGAGAACAAGTCGATTGGCGCAACCAAAAGGGAGAGAGGACCTTCCATGACCCAGATCGGCGTCTTCCTTCCCATCGGCCGCCACGGCTGGCTGATCCGACGACCTCGCCGGACACCATGCCCAGCGTCGATCTGAACAAGGCGGTGATGCAGCGTGCCGAGCACTTCGGGCTCGACGTCGCGCTGTCGATGATCAAGTTGCGCGGCCACAATGGCCCGTCCGAATACCGGGTGCAGAACCTCGAGCGCTTCACCATGATGTCGGGCTCGCGGCGGTCACAAGCCGTATCAAGCGCTTCGCTTCCTGCGCCATGCTGACCCTTCCGCCCGCGCTCACCGCCCGCATGGCGGTCACGCTCGACTCCATCGCGCCGGGCCGAGCCGGGGTGAACATTGTGACCGGCTGGCAGCCCAAGCAATACCAGCAGATCGGCATCGAGCTGACGCCCGAGCATTTCGCCCGCCGCCATGATTGCGCAGCCGAATACGCGCAGGTCATGCAGGGGCTGTGGCGCGACGGCCGCTCCAACGTCAAGGGCGACGTCTTCCCGATGGACGACTGCGTGCTCGAGCCGCGTCCGACCGATGGCCGCATTCCGATCGTCTGCGCGGGACAGTCCGAGAAGGGCCTAGAATTCGTCGCCAAGTACGGCGATTACAACTTCGTCGGCGCGGGCGGAGACATGAACAACACCTCGGCCTCCATGGAGATGGTCGCCAAGGAAAGCTCGACCGCTGCGAACCTCGTGCGCGCGATCAAGAACCCGCAGCCCACGGGCATGCTCAAGCCCATCCGCGGCTACGAACAGGGTGCCGCCATGCGCGACGAGATCGCCGAGGCACCGGGTCTGAAAGGCATCCTGTCGACCTTCGACGACTTCCTCATCGGCATGGAGCAGTTCGGCCAATACATCCAGCCGCTGATGAAGCCCCGCAGCGACGCGGGGCGCAAAACCTCCTTCGCGGCCTGACGCACGGCTGACACCTCCCCGCGAGACCCTGCCCCGGACCGCTGGCTTGTCCGGGGCTTTTTCCGTGCGTCTTTGCCCCTCATGCCGTCCATGGCCGTGGCACGACGGTGAAATCCCCCGTTCCATTGCCGCGCAACATCTGCAAACGTGATTGCAAAAGCTGCCCCCGAGTAAGACACATGTCGGATCGGGGATAAAAACAAAACCCGTGCAACCACAGAGAGGTAAACTATGAAACTCACCGCAGCCGCGTTCCTGACGCTGACCACCGCGCTTGCCGGCGCCGCCTCGGCCGAGACCTGGGACATGCCGATGGCCTATCCCGCCAACAACTACCACACCGAGAACGCGCAAGCCTTCGCGGATGCGGTCAAGGAGTGCACCGGCGGTGACCTGGAAATCGTCATCCACGCCGGCGGCTCGCTGTTCAAGGGCGACGAGATCAAGCGCGCCGTGCAGCTGGGCGAAGCGCAGATCGGCGAGCGTCTGCTCTCGGCCCATGCCAACGAGAATGCGGTTTTCGCCTACGACTCGATCCCCTTCCTTGCCACCTCCTTCGAAGCCTCCGAGACGCTGCGCGCCGCGGCCGAGCCGGTGCTCGCCAAGGTGCTGGCCGAGCAGAACATCGTGCCGCTCTACTCGGTGCCGTGGCCGCCGCAGGGCCTGTATTTCTCCAAGCCGGTCGAGACCCCCGAGGCCATGGAAGGCACCAAGTTCCGCGCCTACAACTCGATCACCGCGCGCGTCGCGGAACTTGCCGGCATGGTGCCGACGCAGGTCGAGGCGGCGGATCTGAAACAGGCCCTCGCGACCGGCGTCGTTTCGGCGATGATCTCTTCGGGTGCCACCGGCGTGGACGAGAGCGTCTGGGAGGACATGACCAACTTCTACGACGTGAAGGCCTGGCTGCCGCGCAACACCGTGTTCGTCAACAAGGACGCGCTTGACGGCCTGTCCGACGCGGCGCGCACCTGCGTGCTCGACGAGGCGGCTGCCGCGCAGACCCGCGGCGCCGAGAAGGCCGCCGAGCTCGCTGGCGGCTTCGTCAAGACCCTGGCCGACAACGGCATGGACGTGAACCCGCCAAGCGAGGCGATCACCGCCAAGCTGCAGGAGATCGGTGCCGAGATGACCACCGAGTGGATGGAGACGGCTGGCGCGGATGGCAAGGCCATCGTCGACGCCTACAAAGCCCAGTAAGCACGGGCATCCCGAACGCGCGGCGCCCCGGACTGACCGGGGCGCCGACCCGGTCATGACGCCGGATGCCCGCGTTCGCCCGTGACTGATCCCGACATGACGTCAACGACACATATGGAAGGCCGAGACGCGATGACAGCAGGCTCCCCCCTTCGCCGCCTCGCCGATGGGCTCTATGCACTCTCCGGCACGGGGGCCGCGCTGGCGCTGGTCGCGATCCTCTGCCTCGTGGTCGCGCAGATGGTGACGCGCTGGCTTGGCGTGCTCTTTCCCGGCGGCGCCAACTACGCCGGCTACGCGATGGCCACCGCCTCGTTTCTCGCGCTCGCCGACACCTTCCGGCGCAACGAGCACATCCGGGTCGGCATGCTGGTCGAACGGAGCGGCGCCTTGCGGCGCGGCGTCGAGATCTGGTGCTACACCGCCGGGGCGGCAGTGGCCCTGTTCTTCGCCTGGTACGCGGTGAAGGCACCCTACCTGAGCCACAAGATCAACGACATCAGCCAGGGCCAGGATGGCACGCCGCTGTGGATCCCGCAGATCGCCATGGCGGTGGGCGCGGTGCTGCTGGCCATCGCCATGGTCGACAGCCTGTTGGGGCTGCTCTTCACCAGGGAGATGGGCGTCGACACCCCGCGCCAGCCGATGCTGCGCGACGCGCTCGGCTCGGTGAAGGCGCGGCTGGCGCTCTTCGCGCTGTCGGTGCTGGTGCTCTACGCCGCGATCCACCTGATGACCGGCTTCGACCGTGACGCGGTGGGGCTGAAGATCGGCGTCTTCCTCTTCGTGATGTTCTTCCTGCTGGGCTCGGGGCTCTGGGTCGGGCTCGCGCTGATGGGGGTCGCCTACATGGGGATGATCGGCTTCACCCCGCGCAACCCCGGCAGCTCGATGAGCATCACCGTCTGGACCTCCTCGTCGAGCTGGACGCTGACCTCGTTGCCGCTGTTCATCTGGATGGGGGAAATCCTCTACCGGACAAGGCTGTCCGAGGACATGTTCAAGGGGCTTGCGCCCTGGCTCTCGCGCTTCCCCGGCGGCTTGCTGCATTCCAACGTGGTGGGCTGCACGGTCTTCGCGGCAGTCTCGGGCTCCTCGGCGGCGACGCTGACCACGGTCGGCAAGATGTCGATCCCCGAGTTGCGCAAGCGCGGCTATCCCGAGTTCATGATCGTCGGCACGCTCGCGGGGGCCGCGACACTGGGGCTGATGATCCCGCCCTCGCTGACGCTGATCGTCTACGGCGTCACGGTGCAGCAGAGCATCACCGGCCTGTTCATGGCGGGCGTCATCCCCGGCATCGTGCTGGCCACGATGTTCATGGCCTACATCGCGATCTGGTCGGTGGTCCGCAAGGATCAGGCCCCCGAGCCGGAGCCGCACACCACCTTTGCCGAGAAGCTGCGCGCCTCGACCCTGCTGATCCCGGTGATCGCGCTGATCCTCGTGGTCATCGGCTCGATGTACCTCGGCATCGCCACGGCGACCGAGGCGGCGGCCTTCGGCGTCATCGGCGCGCTTGTGCTGGCCGGGCTGCAGGGCTCGCTCGACTGGGAGGCCTTCCGCCAGAGCCTTATGGGGGCCACCCGCACCTCGGCGATGATCGCGCTGATCCTGATGGGCGCGAGCTTCCTGACGCTGGCCATGGGCTTCACCGGCGTGCCGCGCGCGCTGGCCGGGGTGATCGCCGCCTGGGAGCTCTCGCCGGTGGCGCTGATCGCGGCGCTGACGGTGTTCTACATCATCATCGGCATGTTCCTCGACGGCATCTCGGCGGTGGTGCTGACAATGGCGATCATCGAGCCGATGATCCGCGCGGCGGGCATCGATCTCATCTGGTTCGGCATCTTCATCGTGGTGGTCGTCGAGATGGCGCAGATCACCCCGCCGGTGGGCTTCAACCTCTTCGTGCTGCAGGGGATGACCCGCCACGACATGAGCTACATCGCCAAGACCGCCCTGCCGATGTTCCTGATCATGGTGCTGATGGTCGGCGTGCTGGTGGCCTTCCCCGGCCTCGCCACCTGGCTGCCGGACATGGTCCAGGCCAAGCAATAACCCCGGTGGGGAGCGCGCTGCGCTCCCCGTCCCTGTCTCAGGTGCGCCATGTCCGCCTTCATCGGCATTCTCAGCCTCGACACCCGGTTCCCGCGCATCCTCGGGGATGCGGGCAATCCCGGGAGCTACCACCTGCCCGCCCGCCTGCGCATCGTGCCCGGTGCCGGCAGCCCCGACATCGTAAGAGACGGCCGGCCTGCTCCGGCGCTGGTGGCGGGGTTCCAGGACGCCGCGGCGGCGCTGGTGGCCGAGGGCGCCTGCCTGATCACCTCGACCTGCGGCTTCCTGATCACCGTGCAGCAGGAGGTCGCCAGCACACTGCCGGTCCCGGTGCTTCTGTCGGGCCTGTGCCTGCTGCCCGTCGTCAGCCTGATGACCGGGGGCCGCCCCGTGGGCGTGCTGACCGCCTCGGAGACGGCGCTGGGACCGGCCGCGATCCGCGCCGCAGGGGCGCTGCCCGAAAAGGTCCGGATCGGCGGCCTTCAGGACAGCACCCTCTTTGCAGGCACTTTCCTTGCGGCCAAATCCGAACAGCGCGCCGGTTTCGATCCCCTAGAGATGCAGCACGAGGTCTGCGCCGCCGCCGAGCGGCTGGTCACCCGCGCGCCCGAGATCGCCGCCATCGTCCTCGAATGCGGCAACCTGCCCCCCTACGCCGAGGCGATCCGCAGGGCCACCGGGCGGCCGGTCTTCTCGATCCTCGACGCAGCGCGGCTGGTGACCGCGGCCTGACTGGCCGCGGCCTAATCGAGCGCCGGGTCCGCCGGGCAGAGCGCATCGAGCTGGCTCACGTTCTTCAGCACCGAGGCGAGGATCCCGCGCACCGCCATGCGCCGCAGCAGCGCCTGCCCCGGCTCGTCAAAGAGCTCGGACCCGAAGTTGGTGGAGAAGGTCGCGCGGTTGGCGACGTTGAAGAAGCTCACCGCGCTGATCTGCCAGTGCAGCGCCACCGGCGAGATGTCCTCGCGGAACAGCCCCGCCTCGCAGCCCGCCCGGCAGATCCGCTCGACCACGCCGATGGCGCGCTCGTTCTTCGCCGCCAGCGTGTGCATCTTCTGCATGTGCCGCGCATCATGGATGTTCTCGATCATCACGAGCCGGATGAACTCGGGGTTACGGCGGTGGTGGTCGAAGGTGAATTCGAGCAGCGCCCGTAGCGCCACGTCGGGCCGCAGCCCCTCGAGGTCAAGCTCCAGTTCCCCCTCGCGCACCTCGGCATAGCAATCCTCGAGCACCGCCTCGTAGAGCGACTGCTTGTCCTGGAAGTAGTAGAAGATCATCCGCTTCGAGGTCTTGGTCCCCGCCGCGATGTCCTCGATTCGCGTCCCCGAAAGGCCCGTCCGGGCAAACTCGGCCCGGGCGACGCGCAGGATGTCGGCTTTCACCGCCTCGGGGTTCTGCTTCCATTTCCGCGACTTCTCGCGAGTTTCCATGGAGTTTCTCCTGCTCCTTCACCTCGGGGTGATCCTACCCGCTTAACCCACAGGTTCAATTCCCTTGACAATTTAACCCATCGGTTCAATCTAGCATTAAATTAACCCGTGGGTTCAATACTCGGGAGTGGGGCCGCGCCAGCGCGGCAGGAGACGCAGGGGGAGGAGGCCGCCTTGAAGACTGCAAAAACACAGGAAGACTGTCTGCTTGCCGGCCTGATCGGTCAGGGCATCGCGCTGTCGCGCACGCCGCTGATGCAGATGGAGGAAGCCCGTGCACAGGGGCTCTTCGCGAGCTACAAGAAGCTCGACATGGAGGCGCCCGAGCGCCGGGACATGACCCTGGCGCAGATGGTCTCGGCTGCCGAGGCCGCGGGCTTCGACGGGCTGAACATCACCTACCCCTACAAGATCGACGTCATCCCCCTGCTCGACGAGTTGAGCGAGAATGCGCGTGCGGTCGGTGCGGTGAACACCGTCGTGTTCCGGGGCGGAAAACGCATCGGTCACAACACCGACATGTGGGGCTTTGGCGAAAGCTTCCGCCGCGGGCTCGAAGGCGCGGACACCGGCCACGCGCTGCTGCTGGGTGCCGGCGGCGCGGGCGTCGCTGTGGCCAATGCGCTGGCGGAATGCGGCGTGCAAAAGCTGTCGATTTTCGACACGGACCCGGCGCGGGCCGAAGCGCTGGCGGCGCAGGTCGCGGCGAACTTCCCCGCAACCCGGACGCAGGCAGTCAGCGACATCACCGCGCTCTTTGCCGAGGACAGGCCGAACGGCGTGGTCAACGCGACCCCGATGGGGATGGCCAAGCTGCCCGGCATGGCGATCGACGCGGCGCTCATCGACGCGGATCTCTGGGTCGCCGACATCGTCTATTTCCCGCTTGAAACCCAGCTCATCGCCCGCGCGCGTGCGAAGGGCTGCCGCGTGCTGCCGGGCTCGGGCATGGCGGTCTTCCAGGCGGTGCGCGCCTTCGAACTCTTCACCGGGCGGCCCGCCGACGCGGTCCGCATGAAGGCGACTTTCGACGCCTTCGATCTGCCCGCGCCCGCCGCGGGCACTCAGAAACGCTAAGGGAGGAACTCATGCGTTCGATCACCAAGACCCTGCTCGCCGTCACCGCACTTTGCGGCAGCCTTGCCGCCACCACCGCCGGGGCGCAGACGCTGCGCGTCGCCCACGTCGACCCCGACGACTGGACCGGCTCGAAGAAGGGCGCCGCGGCGCAGATCTTCAAGAACATCGTCGAGAGCGAATCCGACATGACAGTCGAGATCTTCCCGGCGGGCGCGCTCGGCAACGAGGACGAACTGGTCGCCCAGGTGCAGGACAATCTGACCCAGGTCGCGCTGATCTCGGGCGCCATGTCCAAGGTCTGCCCGGCGGCCTCGGTGCTGGACATCCCCTACACCTTCTCCTCGGCCACCATCGCCTGGGACGTGCTCGACGGCCCCTTCGGCGACGAGCTGGCGCAGCACTGCCTCGAAGAGACCGGCCTGCGCACCCTGGCCTACGGCGAGACCGGCTTCCGCAACTTCACCAACAACACCCGCGAGATCAAATCGCCCGCCGACATGGCCGGGCTGAAGTTCCGCGTGCAGCCGATCCCGCTCTACGTCGAGATGGTCAAGGGCCTTGGCGGCGAGCCGACCCCGATCGCCTGGACCGAGCTGCCGAACGCGCTGTCGACCGGTGTGGTCGACGGCCAGGAGAACCCGGTCGGCGTGATCTACAACAACGGCCTGCACAAGCTGCAGAAGTACATGACGCTGGACGGCCACGTCTACGCGGCGGACTTCATCGTCATCTCGGACGAGTTCTATGACATGCTCGAACCGGCGCAGCAGGAAGTGATCCGCAAGGCCGCCCGCGTCGCCGGCACAATGGGCCGCGCCATCCAGCAGTGGAACACCGCCGAGGGCGTCGGCAAGGCGCAGGCCGAGGGCATGCAGGTCTATGCCCCGACCGCCGACGAGATCGCGGCCTTCGCCGACAAGGCACAGCCCGCCGTGGTCGAATACCTGCGCGGCGAACTCGGGGATGACGCCGAGTGGATCGACCGCCTGCAACAGGCCGTCGCGGACGCGACCGAGTAACACCGCATGACGTCCGGCCGGGCCCGCCCTGCGCGGCCCGGCCTTTCCTTTGGAGGAGCCAAGATGGATCGTCTCATCCGCGGCGCAAGGGGGGTCTTCGCCTTCGGCGCAGGTCTCAGCATGGCGCTGGTCTTCATCATCATCTTCGTCAATTCGCTGCGGCGCTACGCCGTGGGGCGCTCGGTGCCTTGGGGTGAGGAGCTGCCGATCTACCTGACGATCTACGGCGTGATGTTCGGTCTTGCGCTGGCCTATCTTGGCGACAACCACATCCGCTTCACCGTGGTCTCGGACATGCTGCCGAAGCGCGTGCGCCACTGGCTCTTCGTCGCCGCCGACGCGGTGGGCGTCGCCACCGGCATCGCGCTCGCCTACGCCGGGCATGTCTTCGCCCTGCGCCGCGGCGATGTCGCCTCCTCGGGCCTGAAAAGCACCGCCGACGCGCTGGCGCAGAGCACCGGCATCGAGGCGCTCACCTGGCTCGGCAAGGTCGGCCCCTATCAATACGCCATCGCCTTCGGCGGCGCGGTCCTCGCGCTCGCGGCGGCGCTCAAACTCATGCAGCGGCTCTCGGGCCGCGCCGCGGAGGTCTGATCCATGGTCTACATCATCCTGATCGGCGGCCTGCTGGCCGGGGCCCCCATCGCGGTGGCGATCCTCGCGGCGCTGCTCTTCTTCATGGGCACCGGCGAGGCGCCCTACACGCTGCGCATCGTGCCGACCGAGATCTTCAAGGGTCTCAACTCCTTCCCGCTGCTGGCCATCCCGCTCTTCGTGCTGGCGGGCGAGCTGATGAACGAAAGCGGCATCACCGGGCGGATCATCGCCTTTGCCAACGTGCTGGTCGGCCGCATGCGCGCAGGGCTCGCGCTGGTGAACATCTGGGCCTCGGTGATCTTCGCGGGCCTCTCGGGCTCGGCGGTGGCCGACACCTCGGCGATCGGCCGGGTGTTCATCCCCGAGATGGAAAAGCACGGCTATGACCGCGCCTATGCCGCCGCGCTGACCGCCGCCTCCTCGGTGATCGGCCCGATCATCCCGCCGTCGATCCCGGTGATCATCTACGCGCTGATCGTCTCGGGCGTGTCGGTGCCGGCGCTGTTCCTTGCAGGCGTGGTCCCCGGCATCCTGCTGGCGATCTTCCTGTCGGGCTACGTCATGATGACCGTCAAGGTCGACAAGGGCCATGAGGCAGGGGGTATCGGCGGGCCATCGAAAGGCCAGGCGCTGCTGCAAGGCATCCTGCCGCTGTTAATGCCGGTGCTGGTGGTGGGTTCGATCCTGCTCGGCATCGTCACCCCGACCGAGGCCGCGAGCTTCGCCGTGGGCTACGCGCTGATCCTCGGGCTCTTCGTCTACCGCAACATCCGCCTCTCGGCGCTGCCGCGGATCTTCTCGGGCGCGATGCGCGACAGCGCGGTGATCCTGATCATCATCGCGGCGGTCTCGGCGGCGAACTGGCTGCTGACCTACAACCGCGTGCCCAACATGCTGACCGACTGGGTGCTGGCCAACGTCGACAGCAAGACCACCTTCCTTATCGCGGTCATCATCCTGTTCCTCTTCGTGGGCCTGTTCCTCGAAGGCATCGCGGCGATGCTGGTGCTGGTGCCGATCCTGCACCCGATCGCCGTGTCGATGGGCGTCGATCCCACGCACTTCGGCATCCTCGTGATCTTCAACCTGATGATCGGCCTGATCACCCCGCCGCTGGGCCTGTGCCTCTTCGTCGCCGAGGGGGTGGCCAACGTCGGCATGGCCAAGCTGATCCGCGCGATCATGCCGTTCTTCTTCGTCGAGGTGCTGGTTCTGATCATCCTGACCTTCGTGCCGCAGACCGTCATTTGGCTGCCGCGCGCGCTTGGCTACTGAGGAGGCAATCCCCATGAAAACCGCGATCGCCACCGTCTCGATCTCGGGCACCCTGCCCGAGAAGCTCGAGGCCATCGCCGCCGCAGGCTTCGACGGCGTGGAGATCTTCGAGCAGGATTTCATCGCCCATGACGGCGGCGCGCGGGACGTGGGGCGGATGATCCGCGACCACGGGCTGGAGATCCCGCTGTTCCAGCCCTTCCGCGATTTCGAATGCCTGCCCGAGCCGCTGCGGTCGAAGGCCTTCGACCGCGCCAAGCGCAAGTTCGACGTGATGCAGGAGCTCGGCACCGATCTGATCCTGATCTGCTCGTCGGTGCACCCGCGCGCGCTCGGCGGCATCAAGCGGGCGGCCGACGACCTGGCCGAGCTTGGCGAGATCGCCAAGGAGCGCGGCATCCGGCTCGGCTACGAGGCGCTGGCCTGGGGCCGCCACATCAACGATCACCGCGACGCCTGGGAGATCGTGCGCCAGGCCGATCATCCCAACGTCGGCATCATCCTCGACAGCTTCCACACGCTGGGCCGCAAGATCGACCCGGAGTCGATCCGCGCGATCCCCGGCGAGAAGATCTTCTTCGTGCAGCTTGCCGACGCCCCGGCGATCGACATGGACCTGCTCTACTGGTCGCGCCACTTCCGCAACATGCCCGGCGAGGGCGATCTGGAGGTGCAGCGCTTCATGCAGGCGGTGATGGCGGCGGGCTACACCGGGCCGATCAGCCTCGAGATTTTCAACGACCAGTTCCGCGGCAGCAACGCCCGCGCCACGGCGCAGGACGGCTACCGCTCGCTCATCGCGCTGATGGACGACGTGCGCCGCGCCGAACCCGAAACGAAGATCGACCTGCCCATGATCCCGCCGCGCGTGCGCGCCGAGGACGTGAGCTTCGTCGAATTCGCCGCCCGCGACACCGAGGTCGAGACGCTGACAGGGATGCTGCGGACACTGGGCTTCCGCAACGCCGCCAAGCACCGCAACAAGGCGATCACCCTCTGGCAGCAGGGCGACGTGCGCATCGTGGTGAACTCGGAGACCGAGGGCCATGCCGCCCACGTCTGGAACACCCGCGGCCTGTCGGTCTGCGACATCGGCCTGCGGGTCTCGTCGGCGCATGACACCGTGGCCCGCGCCAACGCCCTCGGCTCGCCGACCTTCTCGCAGCCGACCGGGCCGGGCGAGCTGGCGATCCCGGCGATCCGCGGCCTCGGCGGCTCGGTGCTGCATTTCATCGACGCCACCAGCGGCCTCGGCGAGGTCTGGGACGTGGAATTCGAGGCGCTGCCGGACAGCAAGGACGAAGACGCGGGCATCACCCATGTCGACCACCTTGCGCAGACCATGTCCTATGAGGACATGCTGAGCTGGACGCTGTTCTACAGCGCGCTCTTCGACATGAAGAAATCGCCGATGGTCGACGTGATCGATCCCGATGGGCTGGTGCGCAGCCAGGCGGTGGAAAGCGCCGGGGGGCGGCTGAAGATCACCCTCAATGGCGCCGAGACGCATCGCACGCTGGCGGGCCGCTTCCTGGCGTCCACCTTCGGGGCCTCGGTGCAGCACATCGCGCTTTCGACCGAGGACATCTTCGCCACCGCCGCGCGGCTGGCCGAGCTGGGCTTTGCCGCGCTGCCGATCCCCGGCAACTACTACGACGACCTCGCGGCGCGCTTCGACATGCCGGACGGGCTGCTCGAGAAGCTGCGGGCGGCGAACATCCTCTATGACAGAGAGGGCGACGCAGAGTTCTTCCAGCTCTACAGCCGTGCCTTCGCCGGGGGCATGTTCTTCGAGATCATCCAGCGCGGGCCGGGCTACAGGGGTTTCGGCGGGCCGAATGCACCTTTCCGGATTGCCGCGCAAAAGCGCCTCGGCTTGCCCAAGGGGATGCCACAGGCCTGATCCGGACCGTCCCGAGCATAAGAAAACCGCCGGGCCTTCGCTGGCCCGGCGGTCTTTCATCCTGAATGGTATGCGGCGCGTTCAGCCGCCGAAGCTCTCGATGAAGCGCCGCTTGATGTCGGCACCGTCGCAGTTGAGCGCCACGCCGATCTCGGGGCGGCCCGCCGCGCGCCGGGTGCGGCCGATTTCCTTGCCATCCAATACCACCTCGACCGGCGTGTGCTCCAGCCCGACCAGGTCGGGCATGATGCAGGCCATGACCGCCAGCGGATCGTGCAGGCCGCAGCCTTCCGCCCCGACGGTGCGGTAGAACTCGAGGTAGAAGTGGCTCATCTCGCGCAGGAAGGCGCCGTGCTCGGGGTCGCGCCGCTCGAGTTCCTCGAAGTCCTCGGCGGTGAGCAGCACCTCCATCGTCACGTCGAGCCCGATCATGCGGATGTTCGCACCGCTCTGGAGCACGATGTCGAGCGCATGCGGATCGTGGTAGGTGTTGGCCTCGGCATAGGGGGTGATGTTGCCCCGCGCATCGAGCGCCCCGCCCATGAAGACAATCTCGCGCAGGTTGCCCGCGAACTCGGGATCAAGCGCGATGGCGTCGGCGACGTTGGTGATCGGGCCAATCGGGCAGAGAACCAGCTCGCCCTTGTGCTCACGCGCCATGCGTACGAGGAATTCCGCCGCGCTCTCCGCGACCTTGGCCCCTTTCGGGGTCATCTCGGGCAGGTGGCCGAAGCCCTCGGGCCCGTGCACGTGGTGGCTCGGGGTGAAGGGCGGCAGCGCCATGGGCTTGCCCGCACCCTCGGCCACGGGAATGTCGAGCCCGGCGCGCTCGACCAGATAGAGCGCGTTGCGCGTCGCCTGCGCCACGGTGACATTGCCGAAGACGGTGGTCAGCCCCAGCAGCTCGATCTGCGGGTGCGCGGCGGCGTAGAGGATTGCCAGCGCGTCGTCGACGCCCGGATCGGTATCGATGATGAGTTTCATGTCTGCATCCGTCTTGAGGCCGGATCAGCACCCGGCGAAACATCGCCCTGCTTACCCTCCCGCGCGCCGCAAGGGAACCGGGACGATGAGCGCGGCTGCGGAGCGACGCGGCTCTACCCCACCTCCGCGAAGTCCCTTCGCAGCGCCTTGCGGCGGATCTTGCCGAAACCGTCGCGGGGCAGCGCTTCGGACACCTGGAAGGTCTTCGGCACTTCCTGCGGGCCGAGGTGCCGCAAGCAGAAGGCGCGCAGCGCCGCCTCGTCGAGCACCGCGCCCGGCTTCGCCACCAGGCAGGCAACGATCTTCTGGCCCCATTCGCGATCCTCGACACCGAAGACCACCGCATCGCCGACGCCCGGCGCGCGCAGCAGCACCGCCTCGATGGTCTCGGGGTGGACCTTGACGCCGCCGGTGTTGATCACGTCATCGCGCCGCCCGCCGAGGTAGAGATACCCCTCGGCATCCAGCCAGCCGACGTCGCCGATGCTCTGAAACCCGTCCGCGTCGCGCTCGGGTTCGGGCGCTTCGGGGCCCGTGTAGTGGCTGCGGCCCGACAGGTCGACCGGCCGCATGAAGATCTCGCCCGGTACACCCGAGGGCTGGAGCTGGCCATCGGGGCCGTAGATGCGGATCTCGGTCTCGAAGCCGCGCCCGACCGAGCCCTGATGCACCAGCCATTCAGCCCCGGTGATGGTGGTCTGGCCGGTGTTCTCGCCCGAGCCGTACATTTCGGTCACGCGGTCGGGTCCCAGCACCTCGATCCACGCCTGCTTGAGCCAAGCCGCGCAGGGCGCACCGGTGTGATAGAGTGCATGCAGGCTGTCCAGCGCCGCGCCGCTTTCCTCCAGCCGATCGATCATCCGCACCATCATCGTCGGTACCAGCATCGCAAAGCCGACCTCATGCGCGTCGATGACCCTCAGCGCGCGCATCGCATCGAAACGCTCCATCAAGACCAGCCGATTGCCCTCGAACAGCCCGTTCTGCGCCCAGGTGAAAGGCGCATTGTGCGACATCGCCCCGCAGACAAGCTGCGTCTGGTCGCAGCGAAAGCCGAGACGCGGGGCCACTCGGCCCCAGCTCGCGCCGGGGATGCGGGCGAAGGGACGGTCGTCGCACATCATCTTCGGCAGCCCGGTGGAGCCGCCCGACAGCACGATCTTGCCCGGAACGGACAGGCGATCCGCAACTGGTGTTTCAGGCAGACGGCTGGCGAGCGCCTCGAACTCGTCAAGCGTCAAATCTCCCAGCCCATCGCCCTGCCCGATCAGCAAGAGCGCGCCACTGCGCGCCTTCATGGCGGCGGCGGTCTCGGGGCGGATGCCGGGGTCGAGCACCATGGTCGTCGCGCCGACCCGCCAGACCGCCAGCGCCAGACCGAGATGCGCGGGAATGTTGCCGAGGGCAAAGGCGACGACGTCGCCCTGCCCCACGCCGCGCGCCGTCAGCGCGCGTGCGTATCGGTCGGCCATGGCGTTGAGCCCCGCCCAACTCTGGCTCTGCTCCTTACCCTCCGCGGGCAGAAAACGCACCGCCTCGGCATCGCCACGCTCGGCGGCAAGCTGGCGCAGGCGCGCGCCGTAGCTGATCGGGGATGTCGTCATGGCCGTGTCCTTGGTCGCTTGGGTCTCAGGCTTCCTCGAAGAGGATCGCTTGCGCACCTTCCCACAGCACCTTGGGGCCGATCTCGGCCAGCTTGTCGAGGTTCGAGGTCAGCGTGATGAAATGGTTGCCCGCCAGCTGCCCCATCTTCGAGGCGAAATGCACACCGCCATAGGCCAGCAGGATCTCGGTCTCGGAGATGCCGCCCGGATAGAGAATGAACTGGCCCGGCGCGGGGTAGCTGGTGTGGTTCTCGTACTCGACGCCGAAATCGGTCTCGCCGAGCGGGATCCAGACGCCCTCGCCCGACCAGCGCACGTGCACCACCTGGCTTGTATAGGGAAGCTGCGCGCGGAAGGCGGCGACCGTCTTCGGCGCGGCCTCCTCGAAACGCGCGTCGAACTCGATGCCGGCGATGGTGACTTTGAGCTTGGTCATTGGTCTTGGTCCTAAAGTGAGGTCAGTTGATGAGCCCGAAGAGCCGCGGCAGGAACAGCGACAGGTCGGGAATGAAGGTCACCGCGATCAGCATGGCGAAGAGCCCGGCGAGCGGCCAGCCGAGGCGGCGCGAGACCTGCAGCACCGTGCGGCCCGCGACGCTCGACGAGACGAAGAGCGACACGCCGTAGGGCGGCGTCACCGTGCCGATGGCGCAGTTGAGGATCACCAGCAGCGAGAAGTGCAGCGGGTCCACCCCCATCTGCGCGGCGATGGGCGCAAGCACCGGCACGATGATCAGGATCGCTGCGATGGTCTCGAGAAACATGCCGACGAAGAGGAACAGCAGATTGGCGATGATCAGGAAGACGGCCTGGCTCGACGAGACGCTTGCGATCCAGTCGCCGAGGATGCGCGGCACATTGGCATTGGCGATGAGCCAGGAGAAGACGCTGGCGGTGCCGATGATCAGCATGACCGCCGCCGAAAGCGAGGCGGTGCGCAGGATCAGCCCGGGCAGTGCCGAGAGCTTGAGGTCGCGGTAGACGAAGGCGCCGACGAGCAGCCCGTAGAAGCCCGAGACCGCCGCCGCCTCGGTCGGGGTGAAGATGCCTCCCAAGATGCCGCCGAGGATCAGCACCGGCATGCCCGCCGCAGGCAGCGCCGCCCAGCCGGTGCGGCCGAGGCGGGCCATGGTGAAGGGCTCGGCGTCGCGGTAGGTTTCGCCGCCCTTCTTCGCCTGGAAATAGGCGATGAGCATCAGGATCACGATGCACATGAGCCCCGGCAGCACCCCCGACACGAAGAGCGCGCCGATCGAGACGTTGGAAACCACGGCGAGGATCACCATCGTCAGGCTCGGCGGGATGACCTGCGCGATGGACCCTGCGCAGGCGATGAGCGCCGCGCCGAAGTCGACGTCATAGCCGCGGCGGCGCAGCTGCGGCTGCATGATCGCCGAGATCGCGGCGGTGTCCGCCGACCCGGAGCCCGAGATCGCGGCGAGGCCCGCGGCGGCCACGCAGCTCACCTGGTAGAGGCTGCCGACCACCCAGCCGATCAGCGCCGAGGCGAAATCGACGATGCGGCGCGAGATGCCGCCCGCGTCCATGATCACCCCGGCAAAGACGAAGAAGGGAATGGCCATCAGGGTGAAGGAGTTGAGACCCGCAAAGACCCGTTGGCTGACGATGGCGACCGGCACGTCGGTGGTGGTGACCAGCGCCAGCACCGCCGAGGCACCGAGCACGAAGACCACCGGCACGCCGAGGGCGAGAAGAAAGACGAAGGCGGCAGCGATCACGATCATCAGAGTGCCTCCTCGGCGTCGGGTTCAGGCGGCGGGAAGGGATTGTCCCAGCGCTGGATGACCGAGAGCAGCAGCTCAAGCACCATGTAACCCGCCCCGAAGGGCAGGCAGAGATAGACGTATTTCATCGGCATGCGCAGCGCCGGCGAGCTCTGGAAGGAGCCCATCTTCAGCAGCGGCAGGCTGCCCCAGGCGAGCGTCGCCAGAAAGGCGGTGATGACCAGCGCGATGGCGATCAGCGCCACGCGCGCCAGCGGCAGCGGCAGCTGCGCGGGCAGCATGTCGATGGCGACGTGCTGGCCCTTGGCCACCGCCACCCCCGCGCCCATCAGCACCAGCCAGATCTGGCTGAAGGTGGCGATCTCGGTCGCCTGCGCGATCGAGTAGTTGAAGACGTAGCGCCCGCCGACCTGGACCAACACCGAGATCATCATCACCGTGAAGAGCAGGATCACCACGCCCGAAACGACGTGGCGCAGGGCAAAGCAGAGGCGTTCGAGAAGGGCGAACATGGGCGGGCTTTCTTGCGGGCAGTCAGAGGAGAGGCCCGGCCGCGGAGTGGGCGCGGCCGGGCAGTTGGGTCGAGCCTGGGGAGGTTACTCGACCGATTTCAGCATCTCGAAGATCTTCTTCTGCGTGTCGGTCTCGAGATATTTCTGCTGCACCGGCGCGGCGGCGGCGCGGAAGGCCTCGACGTCCGGGTGGGTGATGTTCACGCCGGCCTTCTCGAGGTCTTCGAAACGGGCGTTGTCCGAGGCGAGATAGGTGGCGCGCTCGGCCTTGCCGGCCTCGAGGCCCGCCTCGTCCAGCGCGGCCTGCACGTCCACGGGAAGCGCTTCATAGGCGGCCTTGCCCATGATCACCGGAGCGACCAGTTCCAGCCAGCCGACCACGGCCCAGTCGGGCGCGACCTCGTAGAACTTCTGCGAGTAGAAGTTGGTGTTGGCCGCTTCCGCGCCGTCCACCACGCCGGTCTCGATCGCGCCGTAGAGCTCGGTGTAGGCGATCGGCGTGGCGTTGGCGCCGAAGGCGTTGAAGGTGTCGACGTGCGCCGGGTTCTGCATGGTGCGGATTTTCAGGCCGGCCATGTCGTCGAGCGATTCGATCGGCTTCTTCGTCATGATGTGACGGGTGCCGGCCGAGAAGACCGACAGCAGGTGGAAGCCCTGCGCATCAAGCGCGGCGTCGATCTCTGCCAGCACCTCGGGATCGCTCAGGGCGCGGTCCATCTGCGCGGCGTCGTTGAACAGGAAGGGCAGCGAGAAGACCGAGAGATCCGGCACGAAGTTTGCCAGCGTCGAGTTGGCGGTCACGGCGATGTCGACCGTGCCGATCTGGGTGCCCTGGATGCTCTCCATCTCGTCGCCGAGCGTGGCGTTGTCATAGACCTCGATGGTGGCCTTGCCGCCGGATTTCTCTTCGAGGATCTCGGCCATCTTGCGCATGCCGACGCCATAGGGCTCGTCGGCATTGGCGTTGTGGCTGGCCCTGAGGGTGATCTCCTGCGCGACGGCGGGAGCGGAGACGAGGGTCGCGCCGAGCGCGGCGCAGAGGGCGAGGTTGGTGAGTTTCATCTGGGTGTTCCCTGTTGGGGTTTCTCTCTGTTGGGGCGGATGTTGTCCCCCGGCGGGACGCCGGGTTCAGGCCTCCGCCAGCAGCCCGAGATTTCGGATGATGGTTTCCAGATCGGCGCGCCTGTCCTCGGGCAGAGGCAGGCGCGGGGCGCGCGGATCGCCCATCGGACGGCCGATCATCTGCATCGCGGCCTTGGTGGCCGACACGTAGAGATCACCGGCCAGCGCGTTGATCAGCGGCAGGCTTTTGACGTAGAGGTCGCGGCCCTCTCCGGAGCCGTCAACCGTCCGCTCGAAGGTCTGTGCCGAGAGCTTCGGGGCGATGTTGGACATCACCGAGCTGTAACCCCCGGCCCCTGCAAGGTAGCTCTCCCACGGGTAGTAACCGGCAAAGACGGTCATCCGGCCCTGGCAGGCCTCCAGCAGTTCGGTCACCCGGTGCACGTTCTTGGACGTGTCCTTGATGTAGCGGATGTTGTCGACTTCCGAGAGCCGGCCCACCAGCGCCGCGCTCAGGTCGACGTTGGCGGTGAAGGGGTTGTTGTACAGCATCACCGGGATCGTGAGCGCCTCGGCAACGCGGGTGAAATGCACGACCAGCTCCTCGTCGGTGGGCGAAGAGTAATAGGGCGGCACCAGCATCACGCCGTCGGCGCCCAGCTGCTCTGCCTCGCGGCTCAGCGACACGGCCTCGTCGGTCCATTCAGCGGCGGTGCCGATCAGCACCGGCACCCGGCCCGCCGTTTGCTGGATCACCACCTCTGCGACCGCCGTGCGTTCTTCGCGGGTCAGCGACAGGAACTCGCCGGTGCTGCCGAGCGGGATGAGGCCATGGACCCCTTCCTCGATCTGCCAGTCGACGTAACCGCGCAGCGCCTCGAGATCGACGCGGCCCTCGGCGTCGAAGGGCGTGACGCAGACGGTGTAGCTCCCCTTGAAGGTCATTCGTGTCCTTTCCGGCATTTCGAACGCCGATCCAAATTCCTTGCAGTCACGTTTTATCTGATCAGATAATGAGTCAACTCAGCGACCCATCACCGCGCCCTCTGGCGCCAATTGCCTCAAGGAGACTCACCATGCCCTTCATCGAGATCATCGACCGCGACGCGACCGAGGAAATACGGGAGGTTGCGACGAAAGGCATGACCGATGGTCTCTGCCAGGCGCTCGGGATCAAGCCGGAAATCGTCACCTGCTATTATATTTCGGCCCCCAACTATTCCTACGGACATGCTGGAAAATATGGCGAAAACGCTGAAAACTTCCGCATGTTCATAAAAGTACACGCCTTCCCGAGGGCGCAGGAGGCGAAGGAAAATGCCGCCCGCGCGATCACCGAGGCGGCGGTGCGCGCCTATGGGGCCTCCCCCAAGGATGTCATCGTCTACTTTTTCGACCGCGCGCCCAGCGACGCCTTCCATGCGGGTGTCGCCTCGACTTGACCCGGCGGTATCAGCCTGTGTAGCTCATGATCAAATAATATCAGACTTAGCCAAAAGGAGATCAGATTGGATCAGTTCTATTCCGAAGAGCAGCGCATGGTCCGCGACACCGCACGGCGGCTCTCCGACGACGTGGTGGCACCTGCCGCCGCGGCCATCGACCGCGACGACGAATTCCCCCGCCCGGTCTACGAAGCGCTGGCCGAGCAAGGGCTTTTCGGCGTCGCGCTGCGCGAGGAGGCAGGCGGCGTCGGGCTCGACGCCATGGCCGCCTGCATCGTCATGGAAGAGATCGCGCGCGGCTCGGGCGCGGTCGGCAATGCCTTCGCGATCCCTGTCGAAGCTGCGCTCTTCCTCGACCACCACGGCTCGGAGCAGCACAAGGCGCTGATTCCCGGCATCCTCGAGGGCAAGCTGATTCCCGCCACGGCGGTCACCGAACCGGATCACGGCTCGGACGTGGCGGCGATGGAGACCACCGCGCGTCGCGACGGTGATGAATATGTCATCAAGGGCACCAAGGCCTGGGTCACTTTCGGGCAGGTCGCCAATATGATCATGGTCTTCGCCAAGACAGATCCCGAGGCCGGGCATCGCGGCATCTCGTGCATTCTTGTGGAAACCGACCGCCCCGGCGTGATCCGCGGCAAGTCCGAGGAGTTGCTGGGGATGCACGGTCTGGCTGAATGCATGGTCAGCTTCGACGAGGTGCGCGTGCCGGTCGGCAACCTGATCGGGCCGGAGCATGGCGCCTTCAAGATGGCGATGGAGAACTTCAACTTCTCGCGCCTGATGATGTCGTCCATGGCCCTCGGCATGGCGCAGGCGGCGATGGAGGATGCCATCGCCTATGCGGGCGACCGCAAGCAGTTCGGCAAGCCGATCTTCGAGCATCAGGCGGTGCAGTTCATGATTGCCGACATGGCCAAGGACATCGCCGCCGCCCGGCTGCTGATCCACAATGCCGCGAAACTCTATGACGCGGGCAAGCCGATCGCGCTGGAGGCGGCGCAGGCCAAGCTTTTCACCACCGACATGGCGCAGGTGCACATCTCGAACGCGCTGCAAATCCATGGCGGCAACGGCTACTCGCGCGAGTTCCGGGTCGAGCGGCTGTTCCGCGACGTGCGCCTCAGCCAGATCTACGAGGGCACCAACCAGATCCAGCGCATGATCATCGCGCGGCAAGTGCAGAAGGCCTACGCATGAACCTCTACTACGAAGACGTCGAGATCGGCCGGACCTACACGACACCCGGTCACGAGATCACCGTGACCGACATTGCCGATTTCTGCCGCCTCACGCGCGATCACCACCCGCTGCACACCGACGAGGACTACGCGAAGGAGGCCGGCTTCCCCGGCATCATCGCGCATGGCCTCTATGGCCTTGCGCTGATGGAGGGGCTGAAGACGGAACTGAAGCTCTACGAGGAAACCTCCATCGCCTCGCTCGGCTGGAACAACGTGCGTTTCAAGCACCCCATCGGCGCCGGGGACGCGGTCTACGTGGAGATGGATTTCACCGCAAAGCGCGAAAGCGGCTCGCGCCCTGCCGGAGTTATCACCGAAGCGGTGCGGCTGATCCGAGATGACGGCACGTTGCTGATCGACGCCGAGCATATCTCCTTGATCCGCAAGAAGCCCTGACGGAAGGTCTGCCCATGTCCAACGAAGCCCTCGCCCTAGATGCCGCCCAAAACTCCGTGGATCAGGCCACCCGCCTGATCCGCGAGGATATTCTTTCCGGGCGCATCGCCCCCGGCGAGCGGCTGAAGACCGCCGAGCTGGCCAAGCGGCTCGGCTTCTCGACCATGCCGCTGCGCGAGGCGCTGCGGAAGCTCGAGGGCGAGGGGCTGGTGGCCATCGAGCCCAACCGGGGCGCCACCGTGCGCCAGCTCGACCGCGCCTATATCACCGACCTCTTCGAGCTGAACACCGAACTGCGCATCTTCGCGGTGCGGCGCGGCATGGCGATGCTGACGCTGGAACGGATCCGGGAACTCGAAGGTCTGGCCAAGGAATACCGCATGCACCTCGAGGCCGGCGAGGATCTCGAGGCGATCGACTGCAACCGCCGCTTCAACGCCCGGCTTGTGGAATTCGGCGGCAACCGCGAGGCGCTGCGGGTCTTCCTGCGCGGCTGGGACACGATCTTCGCCTTCCGCCGTGGCTACGGTTACGGCACCGGGCGGCGTCGGGTCATGGCCGAAGAGATGAAGCTGCTGATCGAGGCGCTGCGCCGGCAGGACGCGACCTCGGCCGAGGCGATCCTGCGCATGCAGAACGCCGCGATGATGGAAGACCTCGTCTCGCGCATCGCACCCGAGAGTTGAAAGACCGAATGCCGGCCATGGCGGCGCGAGTTCAGCCCTGCGAGGTCGCCTCCGGCTCCATGCCCATCCAGAGTTTGCCCGCGCGGTAGCCGCCGGGCACCAGATGACCGGTACGCCCGATCTCCGGGTGCGCCTCTGCCCAATCACGGTAGCGATCGTTGGTGACAATGCGCGCGCCCTGGTCGCGGGCGACCCGCAAGATGATCTGATCCGCCGGAACGCCCTTGGGAACCACCATCACCCGGTCGCGGGGCAGCCCCAGCAACTCAGCCAGTTCCGCATCCCCCTGATAACGGCCGACCAGCTTGTAACCGACATTGGCGTCGAAGATGACGCCAGCCAGAAAGCCCCGTGCAGCAAGGCTGTCCAGCGTGTCCTTGACTGCCGCCAGCTCGGCACCGTCGCCGCGCCAGTACATGACGTTGGAGCCATCGAGGATGATATGCTGTCGCCCCGCTCCACCGCGCCGCGCACGGAACAGCAGGATCAGGCTGGCAAGGGCGCAAGGCGCCGCCAGAAGCAGGACATCGGACAGCCCCGGCAGGATCAGCGCCGCGGCCAATCCGGCGAGAGACAGGGCAAAAAGAAACAGCGGCATCCACATGGCGCGACGGTACGCCAGGCCATGCGGTCTGCCAAGACCCTGATGCGCCATGACTATCGCGTCCCCGCGGCAGAGCCGACACGGAGGTGCGGCGTCACCCGCCCCTTTGCGTCTTCATCCGATCGCAGAGGGGCGGTACGGCTGTCAGGCCCCGAAAGCCTGGCTGGTGCCGCGTTCGAGGTAGACGCCCGCGTCGCGCGCCCCGGTGACCTCGCCGTCCTCGAAAATCGTCCTGCCGCGCAGGATGGTGCGGACCGGCCAGCCCGTCACAGCGAGCCCCTCGTAGGGCGTGTAATCGCAGTCGTGGTGCATCAGCGCCTGCGAGATCGTCACCTCGCGAGACGGATCCCAGAGCGTGATGTCGGCATCGGCACCCACGGCGATGGTGCCCTTGCGCGGGTAGAGACCGAAGAGCTTGGCAGGGTTGGTGGCGGTCAGCGCAACGAAGCGTTCGATCGAGATGCGGCGCTTGGAAACCCCCTCGGAGAAAAGGATCGGCAGCCGGGTCTCGATGCCGGGGATGCCGTTCGGCACCCAGCGGAACGAGGTGCGCGCACCGGGCGCGTCCTTGCCCTTGTCGTCCTCGAAGCGGAACGGGCAATGGTCCGACGAGAAGATGTCGAAGGTACCGTCGCGCAGCCCTTCCCAGATCGCCTTCTGGCTGTCGTTGTCACGGGGCGGCGGGGAGCAGACATATTTGGCGCCCTCGAAATCCATGTTGAGCCCCTTCAGGTCATCGGCGGTCAGCGTGATGTACTGCGGGCAGGTCTCGGCCCAGATGTTCATGCCGCGGCGCTTGGCCCATTGGATCTGCTCCATCGGCTCGCGCCCCGAGACGTGCACGATGGTGATCGGCACGTCGGTCAGCTCGGCGTGGGAAATGGCGCGGTGCGTGGCTTCGCGTTCGACCGACTGCGGGCGGCTCTCGGCGTGGTAATAAGGCGCGGTCCTGCCCGCCTCTTCCAGCCGTTTCGCCATGTAGCGGATCGCGTCGTAGCCCTCGGCATGGACCATGACCATGGCCTTCTCGCGCCGCGCAACGTCGAAGACGTCGAGCAGCTGCGCGTCGTTCAGCACCATGTCGTCATAGGTCATGAAGACCTTGAACGAGGTGTAGCCCGCCTTGACCAGCGCCGGCAGCTCCTGCCCCAGCACCTGCGGCGTCGGGTCGGTGATGATCAGGTGGAACGAGGTGTCGACGTGGCACTTGCCCTCGGCCGCGGCGTGGTAGGCCGCGACCGCCTCGCGCAGCGACTGGCCCTTCTGCTGCAGGGCAAAGGGCATGACCGTGGTGTTGCCGCCCGCCGCGGCCGAGCGCGTGCCGCTCTCGAAGCCGTCGGCCATGACCACGCCGCCGCCCTGGTGCTGGGCGAGGTGGACATGCGCGTCTATGCCGCCCGGAAGCGCCAGAAGCCCCGCGGCATCGATTTCCTCGCGCGCGGGGCCGACATCCTCGGCGATGGTGACGATGCGTCCGTCTCTTATGCCGATCTCGGCGCGGATGCGGTCGGCGGCGGTGATGATCTCGGCGTTGCGGATGGCCGTGTCGAGCATGCTTGGGTCTTTCCTGGAAGAGAGGTCGGACCCGCGGCGGATAGGGAGGGGGACACCGCGGGTCCGGGGTCAGCTTACTGGGTCAGCGCCTCGAAGAGGGCCTTCTGACCTTCGGTGGTAAGCTGGCTTTGGTAAAGCGGCTGCGAGGCTTCGACGAAAGGCGCGGTGTCGGGCGTGGTGATGGTGACACCATGCTCCTTGAAGCTGTCGATCAGCGGCTGCTCCTGATCCACCACATACTGGCGCTGCCAGCTGGCGGCTTCCGAGCCGGCTTCCATCAGCGCGGTCTGGATGGTCTCGGGCAGCGCGTCGAAGGTGTCTTTCTTCATGGTCACGGGCGCGGTCATGTTCAGCCAGCCGACCAGCGCAAAGTCGGGAGCGACCTCGTAGAACTTCATGCCGTCATAGCCGGTGGAGGCGCCTTCGGCCCCGTCGACGACGCCCGACTGAAGCGCGCCGTAGAGCTCGGAGTAAGACATCGGCGTCGGGTTGGCGCCATAGGCGCGGAAGGCCTCGACGTGGATCGGGTTCTGCATGGTGCGGATCTTCATGCCCGCGAGGTCATCCATGCTCTCGACCGGCTTCGAAGTCATCAGGTGGCGGATCCCCGAGGAGAAGACGGCGAGCAGCTGGAAGCCCGAGCCGTTGGCCGAGGATTCCATCATGTCCCAGTTGGCATCGACCTTGTCGCCGAGCTCGGGGATCGTCGGGAAGAGGAACGGCAGGTCGAAGACCTTGTAGTCCTCGACGTAGTTGGAGAGCATCGCGTTCGAGGTCATGCCCATGTCAAGCGAGCCGAGCATCACGCCCTCGACCGTCTGCTGCTCGTCGCCGAGCTGGCCGCCGGCGTAGATTTCCAGCGTGGCTGCGCCGTCCGTCTTTGCTTCAAGCAGCTCCTTCATCTTCTGCAGGCCCATGTCCTGCACCTCGCCCGCGGCGTTGGTGTGGGCGACCTTGAAGGTGTAGTCGGCGGCGAAGGCCGGCGCGGCGGCAAGAGCGGCCAGCGCGGCGATGGTGGTGAGAACCCTGTTGGACATCTTTGTTTTCTCTTTTGGTTGAGGTTGCGTGAGTGGGGGTGGGACGGCACCCGCGGTCACAGCAGGACCGAGGGAAGCCAGAGGGAAATCGCAGGCACGAAGGTGACCAGCAGCAGCGCCACCAGCATGCAGCCGAGCGGCAGCCAGACCTTGCGCGAGACCTGCTCGATGCGCCGCCCGGCCACGGTGGAGGCGACGTAGAGGCAGATGCCGTAGGGCGGCGTGATCAAACCGATCGAGAGGTTGAACGCGGTGATCACCCCGAACTGCACCGGGTTGATGCCGTAGCTTTGCGCCATGGGCAGAAGGATCGGCAGCAGGATCAGCACCGCCGAGATGCTCTCAATGAACATGCCGACGACGAGCAGCAGCAGGTTCACGATCAGCAGGAAGACGATGGGGTTGTCGGTCACCCCGGTCAGCCAGTCCTTGAGCATCGCCGGGAAGCCCTGCGTCGCGATGATCCAGGTGAAGACCGAGGCGGTGGCGATGATGATCAGCACCGTGGCCGAAAGGCTGATCGCCTTGAGGAAAATGCGCGGCAGGTCGCGTGGCTTCAGTTCGCGATAGATGAACATGGTCACGATCAGCGTGGTGAAGAGCGCCACGCAGGCCGCCTCCGTGGCGGTGAAGATGCCGCCGACGATGCCGCCGATGATCACGATGGGCACCAGCAGGCCGGGGGCCGCATCGATGAACCCCTTGCGCAGGCGCGCGAGGGTGAATGCCTCCTGGTCCCGATAGGCGTCACCGCCGCGCTTGGCGTAGAGCCAGCAGCCGACCATCAGCCCGATCATCACCAGCAGCCCCGGCACGATACCCCCGAGGAACATGGCGCCGATCGACTGGTTCGAGGTGATGGCGATGACGATCATCACGATCGACGGCGGGATGATCGAGGCGAGCGAGCCCGAGGCCGCGATCACCGCCGAGGCGAGGTCGATGTCGTAGCGCCGCCTGCGCATCTCCGGCGTCATCACCGCACTGATCGCCGCCGTGTCGGCCGAGCCCGAGCCCGAGATCGCCGCGAGCCCGGTGCCGGTGACGATGGAGACCATGTAGAGCGAGCCGGTGATCCAGCCGACCAGCGCGCTGGCCAGGTTGACGAAGCGCCGTGCGATGCCGCCCGCCTCCATCAGCAGGCCCGAGGCCACGAAGAAGGGGATCGCCATCAGGGTGAACGAGCTGATGCCGCCGTAGACCCGCTGCGCGACGATCGAGATCGGCGCGGTCGTGGTCAGCTCGATCGCCAGCAGCGCCGCGATGCCGAGGGCCAGCACGATGGGCGTGCCCGAGATCAGAAGGACGAGAAAGCCGCCGCCTGCCCAGATCATGCCGCACCCTCCGCGTCGGAGTCCTGTGCGGGCTCGGCCCGGCGCGGATCAATCACCTTCGGCAGCGTCGTCACGGCGTATTCGATCAGGAAGTAGCCGAAGCCGACCGGCAACGCCATGTAGGGAACCGACATGGGAATGCGCAGCGCCGGGGATTTCACCACGAAGCCGATGGCCAGCATCGAAAGCGAGCCGACGACCACCACGCCAAGAAACCAAAGACCCAGCAGCAGGCTCGCGCCGTTGCACAGGCGCTGCACCGGCAGCGGGGCCTTGCGGATCAGCACGTCGACCCCGACGTGCTGGTTGTAGCGCATGGCGATCCCGGCGCCGAGCAGCGTCAGCCAGACCTGTGCGAAGGTGGCGGTCTCCTCGCTCCAGGCGATGGAGTAATTGAAGAAGTAGCGGCCGATGATCTGCACGCCGATGGCGCAGGCCATGTAGGCGAGCAGCAGCAGCGCCACACCGTCCACCAAGCGCCGCAGGGCGGTGAGGCACAACCGAAGGAATCTGATCAAGTTGGGGAAGACCGCACCATCGTGCAGGGCCGTCACTCCGCTGTTGCTGGACGTCCGGTCAAGCATGGACGCACCTCCTTTCGTCGCATGGGTGCGCGGATAGGCAAAAGCCGAGCCAACGTCACCGGAGCTGATTTTCAGAGGAGGTTACCGGCATCGGCGGGCCGGTGAAGCTATGGGTCTATAAATATCGTGATAGGAAGTATTTAACGCCCCGGTTTTCCGAATATTCCGGGAAAATCTGATCTATTCTGCGGATGACACAAAAGCGAACGGATCAAAAAGTGGTCAATCCATGAGTATCAGATCAATCATCGGGCAGCATGAGAACGCCGCGGGCGCGCGCTTCGGCCTCGCCTTCTGCCTGCTCGGACGCGCCGAGGCCATCCTGTTGGCACGGGGGGCCGGATTCGACTTCGCGGTGATCGACATGGAGCACGGGCCGCTTGGCCTCGGCGATCTCGGTCAGGCCGCGGCGGTGGGTCTGGCGGCGGGCCTGCCGGTCTACGGCCGCGTCACGGGCCCGGCCTCACCCGACATCGCGCGGGTCCTGGACTGCGGTGCAACCGGGGTAATCGTGCCGCATGTGGACAGTGCCGAAGAGGCAGCGAATATCGCCCGCGCCTGCCATTTCGCACCGCGGGGTGCCCGCGCCCTGCCCGGCCCGCTGCCCGCGCTCGACTACCGCGTCGTGCCCGCGGCCGAGTTGACCGATACCGCCGAGCGGCAGGTCGAGGTGATCGCGATGATCGAAAGCGCGGCCGCGCTCGAGGCGGTGGAGGACATCGCCGCCACGCCCGGGATCGACATGTTGATGATCGGCAGCAACGATCTCGCCGACGGCATCGGCCATCGCGGCGATCTTGCACACCCCGAAGTGCTCGCAGCCTTTGCCCGCATCGCCGGGGCGGCGCGGACCAATGGTCGTGGCTTCGGGGTGATGGGACTTCCGCCTGCGCTGGTGCGGAGCCACGCTCTATCGCTCGGGGCCACGACGCTTGTTGCGAGCAACGAGACCAACCTGATTGCGGAAGGCGGCGCGGCGCTGTTGCGCGCGCTGCGCGAGACCCTCAGCCCTGAAGCGGACGCAGACTCTCTGCCCTGACCTCGGCGAGGCGGATCGCCACCCTCTCGCGGAAGGCCTTGATGAAGCGCTGGGTCTGCCGCGAGGGTGGCTTGGTCCGGGAGATGGCAGCGCAGAGATCAAAGTGCATCTCGGGACCATAGGGGCGGATCACCAGCCCCGGCCGCATTGCGGTGAAGGCGGAAAGCTCGTCCACCAGCGCCACGCCCCAACCGTCGCGCACGATGCGCGCGGCGGCATTCATGAAGCGGGTTTCGATGGTTGGACGGTAATCCTGACCTCGGGCGCGGAAACTGTCGGCCAGCATCAGACCGATGCGGTTGGCGACCTGAGGGCCGACCATCGGGCGCTCGGCCAGGTCCTTGGGATTGACCACCTCGAGCTTGGCCAGCGGATCGCTCTCGTCGCAGAGCACCACCGGGCGCAGCTCGTCGATCAGCTCGTAGTCCAGTGCCTGCCGCTCGAAGGGCGACAGCGCAAAGGCCACGTCGGCGACGCTGTTCTCGACCACCTGCAACACGCTGTCGAGCGGGCGGGTTTCGAGCGATATCTGGATGCGCGGGAACTCCCTCGCGTAATCCGCGATCACCCGTGGCAGCACCGCCTCGCTCAACTCGGCGGTAGAGGCGATGCGGATGCGGCCGATCCGCCCCATCCGCAAGTCCGCCGCGCGCTGGTTCACCGCGTCGCGCAGAAGGAAGAGCGGTTCGGATTCCTCCAGCAGGATCAGCGCCTCTTCGGTCGGGGACAGGCGGTTGCTGACCCGCTCGAAGAGCGGGAAGCCGAGCACCGTCTCGATGTGACGGATGGTGTTGGAGATCGAGGGCTGCGACATGCCGAGCCGCTCCGCCGCGCCGACGGTGGTGCGGTACTGCACCACGGCGCGCAGGATCTCGAGCTGACGAAGGTTCAGCATGTCGCCGATCGGATACCCCTGCACCGGCTTTGCCTTGCCGGCCCTTTCCTGTCCCAAACCGCTGCCTCAGCTCTGCGTCAGCCGGATCCGGTGAAAGTTCCGCACCTTGTCGCTGAACGGCCCGAAGCCCTTGATAGCATTGAACTCGGGCGTTTCATAGGCGTCCGGTCCGGTGATCGTGTAGATCGCGACGTGACGCGGGCCGCCTTCAAGGCATTTCTCCCGCCGGGCATCCAGCCAGCCGGGGCATGCAAGAATATCGGGAAGGTGGGTATTCACGTACCAGTCGTCGAAGGCGGCCTCGTGCTCGGGGTCGATGTCGACGAAGACGATATGGGTTTGCGGGTTGGTCACAGGGTCAGCTCCAGGCAGGGGCGAAGGGCGCTCATCAGGGCGTCAAGCTCGCCCTGCTCGATACGGGGGGTCGGCGCGCGGCAGGCGGGGCTGTCGATCCGTCCAAGTTCGGCAAGGCAGGCCTTGAGGCGCGCGGCGGCAAGGTGGCCGGGCGCGGCGTAGACCAGCTTGGCAAACTCGAAGAGCGCCTCGTGGATCACCCGAGCCTCGTCGATCTCGCCTGCGCGGACATGGCTGTCGAGCGCGGTGATCAGCTCGGGCAGGATCGCCGAGAGGCTGACCGCCGAGCCATCGCTGCCAAGCATGAAACAGGGGAAGAGGTGCTCGTCGCCCGAGGCCATGACCGCCACGTCGGGACGCATCTCGCGCGCGATGCGGCGGGTGACTTCGTAGGCCTTGCTCTCCCAGCTGCCTTCCTTGATGCCGACGACCGCCTCGATCTCGAGCAGCCGGCGCAGGACGTCCGGCGTGTAGGCCAGCTTGAACGAACCGACCGAGCCCTGGAAAAGATAGACCGGCGCGCCGGTCGCCTCGGCGATGCCGCGGTGATGCGCGACGATGGCGCGCGGGTCGGCCCCGAGCGCCCAGGAGAAGGGCGCGAAGACCATCACCGCATCGGCCCCCGCCTTCAGCGCCGCCTGCGCGTCGGCGGCGGCCACGGCGGTGCTCTCGGCGCTGACCGCCGCGAGGATGCGGCGCTTGCCCGCCACCTCGCGGGCGATGCGCACCACCTCGGCCTGCTCGGCGCGGGTCATGAAGATGCCCTCGCCCGCGTGGCCGTTGAGCAGCAGCCCCGCCTGCCCCGGGTCGGACAGCACGGTTTGGAAATGCCGTTCGAGGCTGGCGCGGTCGAGCGCGCCCTCCTCGGTCATCGGGCAGATCGTCGCGGCGTAGAGACCGCCGTGCAGCGCCGCGCTCATCACAGCACCTCGGCCGCGATCAGCGCCTTGCGCACGCCCTCGCGCACCGCCTCGGACTGCGGCAGCAGCGGCAGGCGCGGTGCGGCGTTCTTGATCACGCCCATCATCTGCAGCCCGTCTTTCATGCGGGTGTGCATGTCGACCACCGGCGCGGGGCCATAGATCGCCCGCACCACCGGGTAGAGCCGGTCGTTGGCGGCGCGCATCTTGGCCAGGTCCATCTCTTCCGACGCCTGCCACAGATCGGCCAGCAGGCCGGGCACGAGGCTGGCAAGGCCCGACAGGATGCCGTCCCCACCCAGCGCCACCTGCGCAAAGAACCAGTGGAAGTTCGACGGCAGGATCGCAGTGTCGGGGCCTGCGGTCTTCACCGCGCGCCGGTTCTCGTCATAGGCAAGCAGCGTCGCCGAGCCTTCCTTGATCGCGATGACCTCGGGGATCTGCGCGATTTCGGCCAACACCGGGGTCGCGAGGCCGAAGCCCGACGCGATTGGGAACTGGAAGTGCGACAGCGGCATCTGGATCTCGCACGCCAGAAGCTCATACATCTTTACCGCCGCCGAGGTGTTGGCGTTGCCGCCGCCAAGCGCCTCGGGCGGGAAGATCACGGCGACATCGGCGCCGGCCTCGCGCAGCATCTCGGCCTGACGCAGAGCGTCAGGGATGCCCGTCGGCACGATGCCGGCAAGCAGCGGCTGGTCCTTGTGGATCTGGTCGCGAGTGCGCTTGATCACCTCGACCTTTTCGGCGTCGGTCAGCGCGGTGGCCTCGCCCGCATGGCCGTTGACGAAGACGCAATCGGTCGTCTCTGGCTTGGCGCAATGGTCGAGCACGGCGGAATAGCCGTCCCAGTCGATCGCGCCCGCCTCGTCGAAGGGCAGCACGGTGGCAACGGTGATGCCGCGAAGATCCTTGCCGGTCAGGGTCATGCGATTACTCTCTTTCTCGGGAATTTCAGCGTGGCGTCGGCTTTCAGCACCTCGACGCCCTCTTCGTTTGTCGCGCTGGCCTGCCAGTCGACGGTGCGGGTCTCTTCGTCCTTGCCGGAGATCCAGATGTCGAAGGTGATTGTGTCGCCGTAGCGCACCGCGCCGGTGAACCAGAAGCTGTCGCGGATCGACACGCCCACGGTGCCCACCAGCTCGGCGGTCAGCACCGAGGTGCAGATGCCCGCGACGAGGATACCGGGCGCAAGCCGTTCGCCGAAGCGGGTGGTCGAGGCATAACCCTCGTCCACGTGCACGGGGCCGAAATCGCCGGTGGCGGCGATGTACATGGCGCCATCGGCCTCGGTGACGGTCTTGGAGACGGTGATCCGGTCTCCCACCTCCAGCTCGTCGATATTGCGGATGTCATACATGCTCAGGCCTCCAGCGGCACCATGCGCGCGCTGCCGGTGATCACCTCGTCGCCCTCGACCAGAACCGAGAGGGTGCAGGCGATGGCCTCGGGCGAGGCCTCGGTGACCGTGGCGGTGGCGGCGAGCGAGCTGCCCACCGGGAAGGCGCGGGCGAAGGAGACCGAGAAATCGCCGATCCGCCACGCGGGGCCAGCGAGGCGGCCAAGCGCGGTGGTCAGCAGGCCGGAGGCGGCCAGCTCGAAGACCGACATATCCGCAAGGCCCGCGCTCTTGGCATGGGCGCGGTCGACGTGCGGTTTGGTCATGTTGCCGGTGATGCCGGTGAAAAAGCCCTGCTCGGCCACGGTCATCGTCTTGCGGAAGGTGATGGCGGCCCCGGTTTCGGGAAGTTCCAGTGTCATCGCTGTCTCGTCTGCTGCACCGGGCCGGGGGCCAGCCCCCGGACCCCCGGCGTATTTGGGGAACAATGAAAGGGGCGGCTCAGAGAGTGAGGCCGCGCTTGATCACCGATCGGGCGATCAGCATGCGGTGCACTTCGGAGGTGCCGTCGTAGATGCGGGTGACGCGGGCATCGCGGTAGATGCGTTCCAGCGGCAGCTCCCTGGTGAAGCCGTAGCCGCCGAAGACCTGGATGCCGCGGTCGGCGACGCGGCCGAGCATTTCGGAGGCCTGCACCTTGACCATCGACACCTTGTCGCGCGGGTCGAGCCCCTGGTCGACCTCCCAGGCGGTGTTGAGCACCATCATGCGGGTGGCGAAGATCTCCATCGCGCTGTCGGCGATCATCTGCTGAACCATCTGGAACTCGCCGATCGGCAAACCGAACTGCTGGCGGGTGGCGGCGTGCTCGCGCATCATCTCGAGCACGCGGCTGGCCATGCCCACGGCGCGCGCGCCGATATGACCGAGGCGGATGCCGCCGACGTTCGCCATCATCACCTTGAAGCCGTTGCCGACCTCGCCCAGCACGTTGCCCTTGGGGATGCGCACGTCGTCAAAGACCAGCTCGGCGTGACCGTAGCCGCGGTGGCCCATCATCGGCTGGTTGCGCATGACCTTGAAGCCGGGCGTGCCCTTGTCGACGATCAGCAGCGTGATGCCGCCGCGGGCACGCTTCTCGGCGTCGGTGACGGCCATGACGATCACGTAATCGGCGATGTCGCCATCCGAGATGAAGTGCTTGGTGCCGTTGAGCACCCATTCGTCGCCATCGAGATGGGCGTTGGTCCTGATCGCCGCGGCGTCCGAGCCGGCGCCGGGCTCGGTGATCGCCATGGCGCAGATCTTGTCGCCCTTCACCGTGGGGTGGAGATACCTGTCGCGCATCTCGCCCTCGAAGGCCTCGAGCATCGGGTAGACCTGCCCGAAGATGCGCCGGATCAGCGCGTCCGATGTCTGGCCGAGCTGCTCCTCGACGAGACACATGTCCATGACGCCGAGGCCCGCGCCGCCGACCTCCTCGGACATGTTCATCGCGTAGAAGCCCAGCTCCTGCGCCTCGGCCCGCAGCTTCGCCAGCTTCTCGGGCGGGATCTGCCCGGCCTCTTCCGTCTCCTGTTCGAGCGGCTGGACCTTTTCGCGCACGAACCGGCCCACCGCGTCGGTGATCATCTTCATCTCGTCGGAGATCGTGAAATCCATCTGTCCTGTCCTGTCGGGTAGCTGGGTGGGACGTGCGCTCAGGCGCGCATCTTGTCGGTTTCGACCACGGCACCGGAGGTGATCAGCGCGTCGATCTCCGCTTCCGAGAAGCCCGCCTCGGCGAGCACCTCGCGGCTCTGGCCGCCGAGCGCCGGGGGCGCGCGCCGGATGGCCGGCGCTTCACCGTCGTAGCGCACCGGGTGAGACAGCATGACCATCGGGCTGCCCTTGTCGCTCGGCACCTCGGTGAAGGCCTCGAGGTGCGCGACCTGCGGGTTGACCTTGAGCCCGTCGTAATCCTGCACCACCGCGTGCCAGACGCCGGCCTCGGTCAGCTTGGCAACGGCCTCGTCGGTGGCGAGTGCAGCCATGCCTGCAGCGACCATGCGGGAGATCGCGCCGCGCTTCGAGAACCCCTCGTCGGCCGAGAGCTCGGCCAGCGCGGGTAGACCCAGCGCCCCGGCAAGCTGCGGCGGCGTCGACATCGAGATCATCACGTGCCCGTCGCTGGTGGCGTAGATGCCGTAGGGCGCGGGGCTGAACCAATTGGCCATGCCGTCGCCCCCGCGCGGGCCGGCGCGATCCGCGCCGTTCATCCAGGCGGTGATCGACTCGCCCTGCAGGTCCATCGCGGCCTGCAGCATGTTGACCTCGACCCGACGGGCCACGCCGGTACGCTCACGCTCGAAGAGCGCCGCGACGATGCCGGCGACAGTGAGCGCCGCGGCATGGTGGTCGATCGGCACCGAGCCAACCGCCACGGGGCCACTTTCCATGCTTCCGGTATGCGCCGCGAGGCCGGTCATCGCCTGCAGCAGCACGTCCTGACCGGGGCGCTTGGCATAGGGGCCGTCGGCGCCGTAGCCGGTGGTGGCGGCATAGATGAGGCGCGGGTTCACCTTGCGCATCTCGGCCTCTGACAAACCAAGCTTGTCGAGCGTGCCGGGACGGAAATTCTCCATCACCACGTCGGCGGTGGCGATCAGCCGCTTCACCGCCGCGATGCCCTCGGGCGATTTGAGATCCACGGCGATCGAGCGCTTGTTGCGGCCGGTAGTGATATGGTTGACCGAGGTGTCGTCGACGAAGCGGTTGGCCACGGCCCAGTTGCGCTGGAAGGCGCCGCCCAGGGGCTCCACGGTGATCACGTCGGCGCCGATGTCGCCGAGATGCTGCGCGGCGGCCGGGCCGGACAGGAAGTGGTTGAAGCTCAGTACTCGGATTCCGTCAAGCGCGCCCATCACAGTCCCTCTGTTGGTATGGGCTGAGCCTAGGGCCTTTGATCCGGGCGGAGAATATATCCAGCTATGATATGTAGCCCCCAGAAAATTCGGATTTAGAATAGTCGAGAGCCGCGCGCCGCGCCGGAAGAGCCTTCCGGCATCGCCCGCAATGCGGGTATTGCTGACTGTCCTTAACCCTTTGACGGGCGCAAACTGTCGACACCGCCCCTGCGCGATGGCGCGCCGCCGGTCCGGCCGGAGCACCGTCGCGGCCGGGGGTGTCCGCAGGGGAGTTCGGCTTTTGGAAAAGATCAGCTACGACGAGTTCCTCGACCGCTGGAACAACCTCGACCTGCCCGACGCGGCGCTGCGCCCCTACGTGCTGGTTTCCCCCGGCGAGAGCGCCTTTTCGGTCGAGCTTCGACCCAACCCCGAGACCGTCACCGGCATCCCGAAGCTGGAATCGGCGATGACCTTCCTCAACGATCGCAGCCGCCGCCAGCGGCAGCGGGACTTCGAGCGCGCCCTGGCGCGCGGTGATCCGCGGCCGGTGCTGGTCAGCGAGGGCGACAGCTGGTTCCAGTTCCCGCTGCTGCTCGACGACGTCATTGACCATCTGGGCACCGATTACCTCATCTGGAGCCTTGGCGCGGCGGGGGACACGGTCGAGAACATGATCGACAGCGATGCCGCCGAATACATGCAGGGGCTCGACGCACAGGCGGGCCGGGTGCAGGCCTTCCTTCTTTCGGCGGCGGGCAATGATGTCATTGGTGCTCGAGACGGCGTGCCGGTGCTGCTGTCGCTGCTGCACAACGGCAGCCGCGCCGATCTTCCCGAGAAGCTGGTCAACCAGGCCGAGCTCGGACGGGTGACGGAGAAGCTCAAGGCGAGCTATCGAAAAGTCGTCGCAACGATCCGCGCCGACCCGCGCTTTACCGAGCTTCCGATCCTGATTCACGGCTATGACTACGCCTTCCCCTTTCCCTTCGGCAACGACACGCGGCGACCGATCTGGGTGTTCAACAACCAGGACAAATGGCTTGGCAGCGCTTTCCAAGCCAAGGGCATCACGGGTCAGGACCTGCGCCGCGACATCATCCGGGTGTTGATCGACGCGCTGCACGAGGCGCTGGCCGAGGTGGCGGACGAAGACCCCAATGTGCATCTGGTGGACCTGCGCGGCACGCTCACCAAGCGCAGCGACTGGGCCGACGAGATCCACGGCACCGGCGAGGGTTTTGCACGTGTCGCTGCGAAATTCGCCGCCGTGCTGCGCGCCGTTCTGCCCGTCGCCCCGCCGCTCGGGACCCCCGCCCTGCCCGAACCCGCCAGCCCCGCGACGCGGGGCGAAGAAACGCTTCTCGCGCCGGAACCGAGCCTCGCCCGTCATCGCTACCGCCTGCCCGAGGTGCCCGCCAAGGCAATGGGCATCCCCGATCCCGAGCGTTTCGGCCTGGGCTTCACCGACCCGGCGCGGCTCGAGGCCATCGTCGAGGAAGATGACAGCGTGCCTTTCTGCTTCCTCTCCAGGGGCAGCGAGATCGGCCGCGCGGTTGCCCGCATCAGCACGCGCGGCACCACCTGGGACGGCAAGTCCGGGCGCTGGCGCGGCACGGGGTTCCTGGTCGGCCCCAATATCCTGCTGACCAACGCCCATGTCCTCAACAGCCCCGAGGTGGCAGGCGCGGCGAAGGTGGAGTTCGGCTACGAGGAATGCGTCGGCGGCGAGGTGCTGCCGACAGTGAACTACCGGCTCGATCCGAACCGGCTCTTCGTCAGCAGCGGGCCGGAGGATCTCGATTACACCTTTGTCTGGATCGAGGGCGACGCCGCCGAGCGTTTCGGCCACATCCAGCTCTGGCGGGGTTCGTTCATCGCGGTGGACCGGCACCCGGCCCATGTCATCCATCACCCCGACGGCAAACCCAAGCGCGCCTCGCTGCGGCGCAATGACATCGTGACCTCGCTCGGGGCACGTGAGGTGCTGGTGCATTACACGTCCGACACGATGCATGGCAGTTCCGGCGCCCCGGTGCTCCGCGATGACTGGCGGCTTTTTGCGCTGCACCACGCGTTCGAGGAAGCCGACGCCGAGCTGCGCGCCAAGCTCAGCCGCAACGGCTTCGACGTGAATTACGTCAACGAGGGCATCAAGATCTCGGCCATCGCCATCGATCTCGACATGCGCGCCCGGAGCGGCCCGAACCAGCAGTCCGCCGCCGAGGTGCTCCGCCACATGGGCGGCAGCGACTCGCGCACGGGTTTTTTTGGCACGCTCGGCCGCGAGGCGACGGGCGAAAGCGCCTTCGAACGGGTGGTGGACACCTATCGCGGCGGCGAGCAGGACGTCGATGTCGCCTTCTGGAACGTGGCATGGTTCAGCCGGGATGTGCGGCAAAAAGCGCAGGGGGTCGCGCGGGTCATCGCCGATCTCAACCTTGATATATGGGTTTTGGAAGACGCGTCGTCCGAGGCGGCGCAGGCCTTGGTTGCCGAACTCAAGCGCGGCTTTCAGATGCAGTTCGAGCTTGCAGTCTCGGAGACTGATACCCCGGACTCACAGCACAACACGGCGGTGATCTGGAACCGGATGACCGTCCAGGGGCGGCGGCTCGACTGGCCGGCAGAGGCCGAGCGGATCCTCCGCGCAGGCAGCGGTCCCGATGCGCGTTCCGAAACCTGCGTCTTCACCCGCCACCCCGGCCTCTTCGGTTTCTCCTCGACCCTGTCCGGCACCGGTGAGCGTTTCGACTTCCTGCTGGTGCCACTGCATCTCAGGGCGCTTACCGAGGGTGCGAAGCGTCGCCGCATGGCGACCGACGCGCTCGCACAGGCGCTCATGCTCGCCCTTGCCCAACACGGCGCGCATGACATCCTGATCGGCGGCGACACGAATGCCGGCATCGGTGCTGGCCAGATGCAGGCGCTGCGCGACGCAGGTATTTCGGTGCATGGCGCGGCCGATGCGCGCGACGGCGCCTTCACCTACCTGCGGTGGCCGCAGCAGTCGCATGTGGATTCGATCTTTGCGTCACCGGGGATGACGCAGGCGGTCGGAAGCGAGGACTTCATCCTGATCACCGCAGATCGAACGTTCCCGCAGTTCCTCACCCAGGTCTCGGATCACCGACCGGTCATGGTGCGCCTGAGCCTCGGCGAATGCCCCGGCGGACCTGCCCCACACCTTGCCCCACCCGTCGCGACCCCCGAGATCAGTCCCGGCGCCAGCGACGAGAGCTTGCTCCAGGCGTTTGCCGAAAGGTTCAGAACCGATCCCGGCGGCACCCTGCGCGCGCTCGCGGACATCTGGGGGCAGCAGGAAAGTTGATCGTCAGCCCAGCCGCGCCCTGAACCGCGCCATTTCTTCCTCCGATGGTCGCTTGCCAGTATAGATTTCCACGTAATGCGGGATCCGTTCGAGCCGCTCATCCAGCGCTTCTTGGACCCGCATGGAGATATATCCGACCTGCACAAGGTAGATGGTGCGCGCCCGTACGTCGGCATCCGCCGCCGCGTGGCCCCAGGCCATCAGCATGTCCCGGAGCGCGTCCAGCCGAAGCGCATCCGCCTTTTGCAGCCGCGCCAGAACCGACGGGTCCTGCTGCGCCCAGGAGCGCACTGCCAGCTCCAGCCGCGCATCGAAACTGCGGTCCGACAGGAAGGTCCCGATGACATTGAGCATCGCCTCTGTCCCGGTCGCCGCATACTCGCGGGTGGCCGCCACAAGCGGCACCGTCGTGGACGCCTCCCAGCGCTCGAGCAGCGCGTCGAGCAGCTGTGTGCGGTCCTTGAAGAACCAGTAGAAACTCGTCCGCGAGAGCTGCAACGCATTGGCGAGCGGCATGATTTTCACCGCATCGACGCCCTTGTCGGTCAACGCCTCGTAGGCGGCATCAAGCCAAAGATCGGGAGATCCGCGCCAGCCGCGGTTGGGAGAGGTCGTATTGGACATGGGCCCTTCTCGAGACCGACGGGTGAGCGCGAACCGCGGCATTTTCGGAAAAACCTAGGGTACTGTCGAGTCCGAGCAAGGGAAAAATAGACATATGTGATCGCATTATTGACATACATGTACATTCCGGGAATCGTCGTGACAGTTCCCCCCTCGAGAGCGTCCTGACATGTCCACTGACCCCTTGCTCCAGCCGTTTCAGCTCAAGCACCTGACGCTGAAGAACCGCATCATGATCACCAGCCACGAACCGGCCTACCCCGAGGACGGCATGCCCAAGGAGCGCTACCGCGCCTACCATCTGGAACGTGCCAAGGCGGGCGTCGCGTTGACCATGACCGCGGGCTCCGCTTCGGTCGCACGCGACAGCCCGCCGGTGTTCAACAACATTCTCGCCTGGAAGGACGAGGTCGTTGGCCACATGAAGGCACTCACCGATGCCTGCCATGACGAAGGCTGCGCGGTGATGATCCAGCTCACCCACCTCGGGCGGCGCACCCGCTGGGACAAGGCCGACTGGCTGCCCGTGGTCTCTGCAGGTCACGAGCGCGAGCCGGCGCACCGGGCGTTTCCGAAGAAGCTGGAAGACTGGGACATCGCGCGCATTGTCGAAGATTACGCCGATGCCGCCGAACGCATGCAGGCGGCGGGTCTTGATGGCATCGAACTCGAGGCCTACGGCCACCTGATCGACCAGTTCTGGTCACCGCTGACCAACGACCTCGACGCGCCCTACGGCGGCGATCTCGACAACCGGCTACGCTTCGGCTTTGACGTCTTGCGCGCAATCCGCGAGCGCTGCGGCACGGAATTCCTTGTGGGCGTGCGCTACACCGGCGACGAATGCCTGCCGGGCGGCACCACGCCGGAAGACGGGCTGGCAATTTCGCACAAGCTCAAGGACAGCGGCCTCGTCGATTTCCTCAACGTCGTGAAAGGGCATATCGATACCGATCCGGGGCTGACCGACCTCATTCCGATCCAGGGCATGAGGGGCGCGCCGCATCTCGACTTCGCGGGCGAGATCCGCGCGGCGACCAATTTCCCGACCTTCCATGCCGCCAGGATCCCCGACGTGGCCACCGCACGCCATGCCATCGCCAGCGGCAAGCTCGACATGGTTGGCATGACCCGCGCCCACATGGCCGACCCGCACCTGGTGCGCAAGGTGATCGAGGGCCGCGAGGATGACATCCGCCCTTGCGTCGGTGCCAACTACTGCCTCGATCGCATCTACCAGGGCGGCATGGCGCTCTGCCTGCACAACCCCTCGACCGGGCGCGAGATCGAGATGCCGCATGCCATCGCGAAGGCCGGAACGCCGAAGCGCGTGACAATTGTCGGTGCGGGACCGGCCGGGCTCGAGGCGGCACGTGTGGCGGCGGAGCGTGGTCACGCGGTGACGGTGTTCGAGGCGGCCGACCAGCCCGGCGGACAGATCCGGCTGACCGCGCTGCAGGAGCGGCGGCGCGAGATGTCCTCTATCATCGCCTGGCGCTTCGACCAGTGCCGCAAGATGGGCGTGACCTTCCATTTCAATGCCTTTGCCGAGGCCGCCGACGTGCGGTCCAGTACCCCGGACGAGGTGATCATCGCCACCGGCGGCCTGCCCCACACCGAGGTTCTGGGTGCCGGAAACGATCTGGTCGTCTCTGCCTGGGACATCCTGTCGGGCGACGCCAGACCCGGCCGAAACGTGCTGGTCTATGACGATGCCGGCGATCATGCCGGCCTGCAGGCGGCGGACGTGATCTCTGCCACCGGCGCGCGGGTCGAGATTGTCACCCCGGACCGGGCCTTTGCACCCGAGGTGATGGCGATGAACCTCGTGCCCTACATGCGTGCGCTGCAAGGCCGCGACACGACCTTCACCGTCACCTGGCGGCTGGCCTCGGTTGCGCGCGCTGGCAATGGGCTCGTGGCGCGGCTCGGCTCGGACTACGGCGATGTGATCCGCGAGCGCGACGTCGATCAGGTGGTGGTGAACCACGGCACCAGGCCACTCGACGAACTCTATTTCGAGCTGAAGCCTCTGTCGCGCAATCTAGGCGAGGTGGATTACGAGGCGCTGGTGGCCGGAAGCGAGCAGGAGGTGCTGCGCAACCCGGACGGCACCTTCCGGCTGTTCCGCATCGGTGATGCGGTCGCGGCGCGCAACACCCACGCGGCGATCTACGACGCGCTGCGGCTGGTACGGACACTGTGACCGGCGGGCGGGGCCCCGAGCCCCGCTTCGACGCGGCGGGCACGGCACCCGACAGGGGCAGCCGCTGCGAGGATTTGCCCGGTGCAGCACAGCCTGGCGCGCTTGGATTTTCAAGATCAGGGGATGAGAGGGGAGGTGCGGCGACCCCAGGGAGGAGGAGAGGGGCCGCCGCTAATTTCCGGAACTCAGGGAGGAGGAGAGAGTTCCAGGAAACCCGGTGACGCATCGCTGCGTCGTGGGTTCTATCTACGACCGACGCCGCGCCGGAACAATGGTCAGGATTGCAGACCCGTCTTGACGTCAGCGCATGGCAGATCTTGTGTCTTGGGATCACCGCGGCGGCAATGGACCACGTCCTGACGCCTCTCGCGCGGCTGCTGAACCGGTCCAGCGACTCGCCTCGCGCCCCGACAACCGCTCGGATCTCCGGGGAATTGCCCATGAATTGAGCAAATGCCCCCGATGACTCTGCGACAAAATCGACGAAAGCGCGAAATCGCTTCCGCGCCGGTTGCGCTAAAGTGCAGCATATTTAGTAAGTAAGGTATCCGGCCGCCCCAAAACCTCCCAAGGAGCGACCGGATCACTGAAGATGGCTACTCCTCCCAAAGCGCCATCTTGCTGGTCGATCCTCCGAGTTAGGCACTCGGCGGATCGACCATAATTCTCTAGTCGCGCCCACAACACATGAAGTTTTTGTGTCTGTCCAGCGGATTTTGCGAAATTCCTGCGCAACCAACGGATCGACTGCGGCAGCACGCGTCTGCCGGGGCCGCGCCGACGACACGTCCGGCGCGACCACAGAGCCGATTCTCATGCGGTTCCTGAGATGGCGCGCAGGCCGCCGAGCGCAAAGCGGCACAGGTGATCGACCAACACCTCGGGCCCCATGCCAAGTACGTCATCGGCCAATGGCGTGATCCGCGGCGCGGCAACCACCAGCATCGCGCAAGGACCCAGAACGCTGAACAGGCTGCGGCGCAGCGCGGGATCGTCCGGCGCGAGGCCGGTGATCTCGGACAGCAGGCGCAGCATGATCTCCATCTTCGCGCCGATCTCGGCGACGGGGAGGACATCGAGGTGTGACGAGGGCGAAAGCACCTCTCGGCTCAAGACCCGCGCATGCCATCCCTGCCCGTCCAGCCCCTGCCCGATGATGCGCGCGATGAAGGCCCGCAGCTTCTGCTCCGGCGGCAGAGCTGACCCGGCTATGGCGCGCAGCTCTTCTACCGAGATGATCCTGCGGTGCGCCTCGACCAGCACCTCGCGGTAAAGCCCCGCCCGGCTGCGGAAGTGGTAGTTGATCGAGGCAATGTCCGCCTCGGCTTCCGCGGCAATGGCCTTGTTGGTGGTCTCGGCAAAACCGTGCTCGGCAAAAAGGCTGCCCGCCGCCTCCAGCAGGCGCGCGCGGGTCGCCTCGCCATCGGTCCGCATCGGGCGGCGTGACGCGCGCGCTTGGGCCGCGCCTTGCCCGGCGCGGGATCTGCTGGTGTCAGGGCCTTTCGTCATGCTCCGGGTACCGTCGGGGTTGCAGCCGGGGTTGCGGCGTTAGTCTAAATCACATTTAATCTACTCCGAGCGCCGCAGAGTCGCAATCTCTGCCCGCAAGGGGACGCACCGACATGAAGAAGGCCCTCGTCATCTTCCTCGCCCTGGCCGCCGCGCTTGGCGGGGTCTGGCAGTTTTCCCGGCAGGAGAGCGGACCCAGCGATCTGCTCGAGCTGCATGGCAACGTCGACATCCGTCAGGTCGCCCTGGCCTTCGACGGCAGTGGCCGGATCACCGAGCTGCGCGCCGAGGAAGGCGACCGGGTTACCGAGGGACAGGTGATCGGCGTTCTCGACACCCGCACGCTGGCGCTTCAGGCCGATCAGGCCGCGGCCCTGGTCGAGGCCTCGCGCCAGAGCCTGCTGCGGCTGCAGAACGGGGCGCGTCCGGAAGAGATTGCCCAGGTCCGTGCGCAGCTTGCGTCGGCCGAGGCGACGGCGGCCCGCGCCGCGCAGGACCTGACCCGCGCGCAGCGCCTGCAATCCTCCTCGAGCGGCGCGGTCAGCGTGCAGGCCGTCGATCACGCACAGAGCGAAGCCGAGGCCGCCGAGGCCAAGGTCACCGAGATCCGCGCCGCGCTGGATCTGGCCGAGGCCGGCGCGCGCAAGGAGGACATCGCCGCCGCCGAGGCCGATCTGGCCGCCGCGCGGGCCAATCTCGCATTGCTGCGGCATCAGATCGACCTTGGCACGCTGCGCGCGCCCATCGCCTCGGTGGTGCGCTCGCGACTGCTCGAACCCGGCGACCAGGCGACGCCGCAGCTGCCGGTCTTTGCCCTTGCGGTGACCGAGCCCAAATGGGTCCGCGTCTACGTGAGCGAGCCCGACCTTGGCCGCATCGCACCCGGCCTGCACGCCGAGGTGGTTTCCGACAGCGCCCCCGACCAGCCCCTTCCCGGCACCGTCGGCTACATTTCCTCGGTGGCCGAGTTCACCCCCAAGCCGGTGCAGACCGAAGAGCTGCGCACCAGCCTCGTCTACGAGACCCGCATCACCGTGACCGATCCGCAGGACCAGCTGCGCCTCGGCCAGCCGGTCACCGTGCGCATCCCGCTCGGCACCGCGCCCGGCAGCGGGCAATGACCGGAGCCACCGTGGTCGCCGAGGGGCTTCAGCGGTCCTTCGAGGCGCCGGGCGGCGGCAGCCTGCGGGCCATCGACACGCTTTCGCTGACCGTCCGACCCGGCGAGCTGACCGCGCTGGTCGGTCCCGATGGCGCGGGCAAGACCACGCTGCTGCGGATGATCGCCGGGCTGCTGACGCCGGGCGGCGGGCGACTGGAGGTGCTTGGCACCGATGTCACCCGCGACCCGCAGCGGGTCCAGGACCGGATCAGCTACATGCCCCAGCGCTTCGGTCTCTACGAGGATCTGAGCGTGCAGGAGAACCTTGATCTCTATGCCGACCTGCACCGCGTTCCGCAGGACGAGCGCGGGCCCCGGTTCACGCGGCTGCTGAAGATGACCGACATGGCACGCTTCACCGCGCGCCCGGCGGGCAAGCTTTCCGGCGGGATGAAGCAGAAACTTGGGCTGGCCTGCACATTGGTGCGCGCGCCCGAGTTGCTGCTGCTCGACGAACCGAGCGTCGGGGTCGACCCGCTGTCGCGGCGCGACCTATGGGCCATCGTGCAGCAGCTGGTCGAGGACGACGGCCTGAGCGTCATCGTCAGCACCGCCTATATGGACGAGGCCGCGCGCTGCGCGCAGGTGCACGTGATGAACCATGGCCGCATCCTCGCCAGCGGCACACCGAAGGCGCTTTGCGCGCGTGTCCAGGGGCTGACCTTTGCCGCGGTTCCACCCGCAGGAGTGCATCCGCGTGTCTTGCAGGCGCGGATGCTGGCGGCGCCTGAGGTGATCGTCGACGCAACGCCCCACGGCGGTGCAGTGCATTACGTGCGTCAGCCGCAGGCCGACGCGGCGCGGCTAGCCGAGGCGCTCGACGGCGCCGCCAGCGCGCCCCGCGGCGAGGGCCTGGAAGACGCCTTCATGCTGCTGCTGCGCCAGCACGACAACGGCACCCACCACGCCCTGCCCGAGCCCGACGAGAGGACCCCCGCATCCGCCGTCGCGCCGGACAATCCAAATGTCTCGCCGATCATCTCGGTGCGCAACCTCGTGCGGCGCTTCGGCGATTTCACCGCCGTGGCCAGCACCTCCTTCGAGGTTCTGCCGGGCGAAATCTTTGGCCTGCTCGGCCCCAATGGCGCGGGCAAGACCACCACCTTCCGGATGCTCTGCGGCCTGCTGCCCGCCACCGAGGGGCAGCTCGAGGTCGCCGGCCGCGACCTGCGCACCGCCCGTGCCCGAGCGCGCGCGCGGATCGGCTACGTGGCGCAGAAATTCTCGCTCTACGGCAACCTCAGCGTGCGCGAGAACCTCGAATTCTTCGGCGGCGCCTATGGCTTGCGCGGCCGGGCACTGCGCACGCAGGTGCGCGCTGCGCTGGAGCGCTTTGACCTTGATCCCACGGCCCGCAGTGGCGAGCTTCCCGCCGGTTACAAGCAACGGCTGGCGATGGCGACCGGGCTGCTGCACGCGCCGCAGATCCTCTTTCTCGACGAGCCCACCAGCGGCATCGATCCGCTCGCCCGCCGGGCGTTCTGGCGAACGATCACCGGGCTTGCAGGCGCGGGGGTGACCATCATCGTCACCACCCATTTCATGGAAGAGGCCGAGTATTGCGACCGCATCGCGATACAGGACGCGGGCGAGATGCTGGTCATCGGCACCCCTCAGCAGGTGCGCGACAAGGCCGGGGCTGACCGCGGCACCGACATGAATGCCGCCTTCATCGGCATCGTCGAGCAGGCCCGCGCCACCCGCGAGGCCGCTGTATGAGCGCCGTCGGTTTCATCACGCGGCTGCGTGCGCTGACCCGCAAGGAGAGCCGGCAACTCCTGCGCGACCGCAGCAACCTCCTTGTCGGGTTGCTGCTGCCGGTCGTGCTGATCCTGCTTTTCGGCTACGGGCTGTCGTTCGACGTGAAGGACGCGCGCATCGCGGTGGTGATGCAGAACAACTCGCAGGCCGCGCGGGAGGCGGCGATGGGTCTGACCGGCTCGAGCTATCTCTCGCCGGTCTGGATGCATGACATGCGCGAGGCCGAGGCCGCGATGATCGCTGGCGACATCGACGCAACGCTGCGCGTGCCGCATGATTTCCTGCGCCAGCTCGCGCTTGGCGAGGCGCATGTGCAGCTGATCCTGAACGGCGTCGACTCGACCACCGCCAGCGCCATCGAGGGCTATGTGAACGGCGCGCTGGCGGTGCCCTTCGCCAAGCGGCTCCAGCGCATGGGCGGCAAGAGCGCCGAGAGCGGCAGCGTGGTCATCGTGCAGCGCAGCTGGTTCAACGAGCCGGGCGAGAGCACCTGGTTTCTTGTTCCCGGCCTCGTGGTGCTGATCCTGACGCTGATCGGGGCTTTCCTGACCTCGCTTCTCGTCGCGCGGGAATGGGAGCGCGGCACGCTCGAGGCGATCTTTGTCACCCCGGTGCGGCCGCTTGAGCTGGTGCTGGCCAAGCTCGCCCCCTACATGGTGATCGGCGCCATCGACCTTGGCATGTGCCTGTTGGCCGCGCGCTGGCTCTTCGAGGTGCCGATGCGGGGTTCGCTGCCGATCATCATCGCCGTGTCGCTGCTCTACCTGCTGGTCTCGCTCTCGCTCGGGCTGCTGATCTCGGCGCTGGCGCGCAACCAGTTCGCCGCCAGCCAGATCGCCCTGCTGGTCAGCTTCATGCCGGCGCTGATGCTCTCTGGTTTCGTCTTCGACCTGCGCAACGTGCCGGTGGTGATCCGGGCGATCTCGCAACTGTTGCCCGCCACGCATTTCATGGGGCTGATCAAGACGCTGTTCATGGCGGGCGACTACTGGCCCGACATCCTGCGTTCGAGCGCGATCCTGTCGATCTATGCCGCCGTGCTGATCACTTTCACTTGTCGCGCCCTGCGCAAGACGATGGATTGAGCCCATGCAGGACGCCCTCGCCTGGCTTGCGCAGATCGCCGCGCTGATCCGCAAGGAGTTCCGCGACCTCTTCAAGGATCCGTCGAGCCGCGCCCTGCTGCTGGTGCCGGCAATCCTGCAATCGCTGCTCTTCGGCTACGGCGCGACCTACGATCTGACCCATGTGCCCTACGCGGTGCTCGACCAGAGCCGCGGCGCGGCCTCGACCAGGCTGCTTGCCAGCCTCGACGGCGGCGGAGTCTTCACCCGCGTGGCGACGCTCGACAATGCGCGCCAGATCGCGGCAGTGATCGACAGCGGTGACGCGCTGCTGGCGCTGGCCATCCCTGCGGACTTCGAGGCGCGGCTGGCCACGGGCCGGGATGCGCCGCTCCAGGTGATCCTCGATGGGCGCAACTCGGCGACCGCGGCTGCCGCCGCGGCGCAGATCGCCGCCGTGGTCGGCGCGGTCAACGTCGCGCGCGGCCATGCGCCGCTGGTCACCATCGATCGCCGCGCCTGGTTCAATCCCAACCTCGAGTCGCGATGGAACCTGATGCCGCCGCTGATCGCCGCGCTGAGCATGATCCAGACGCTGCTGCTCTCGGCCCTTTCGGTGGCGCGCGAGCGCGAGCAGGGAACCTTCGACCAGCTTCTGGTCACCCCGCTGACCCCGCTGCAGATCCTGATCGGCAAGGCGCTGCCGACGATGACCGTCGGCATCCTGCAATCGACGCTGATCTTTCTCATCATCCTGTTCTGGTTCGGCATTCCCATGGTCGGCTCGGTCTGGCTGCTCTATCTCGGGCTCGCCAGCTTCACGCTGGCCTCGGTCGGCATCGGCCTGTCGATCTCGGCGGTGGCGCTGACCATGCAGCAGGCGATGCTCTACACTTTCCTGATCGTCATGCCGCTCATGCTGCTTTCGGGGCTGCTCACCCCGATCCGCAACATGCCGCAGGTTCTGCAATGGCTGACCTACGCCAATCCGCTGCGCTTCGGCGTGGACCTGGTGCGCCGCGTCTATCTTGAAGGCGCGGGTCTCGCCGAGGTCGGGGCCGACTTCGTGCCGCTGCTCTGCGTTGCGGCGCTGACGCTGCCGCTCGCCGCCTGGCTGTTCCGTCACCGCCTGTCCTGAGCCGCGCAAATCATCCTGTGACCGGAGGGGTTTGAAAGCGCGGTGCCGGGGCCTATACCAAGAGCGACAACCGGCGCAAGGAGAGCAGAACCATGGCCAACCCCACCGCAGCCATGCTGGTCATCGGGGATGAAATCCTCTCGGGACGGACCCGCGATTCCAACATGCACTACCTTGCACAGCAGCTGACCAAGCAGGGCATCGACCTGTGCGAGGCGCGCATGGTCTCGGACGATGCGAGCGCCATCGTCGCCGCGGTAAAGACGCTGAGCGAGACCTTCGACCACGTCTTCACCTCTGGCGGCATCGGGCCGACCCATGACGACATCACCGCCAATGCGGTGGCCACGGCCTTCGGCGCTTCGATCGGCGTGCGGCAGGATGCCTATGATCTGTTGGCCGCGCACTACCAGCGGCAGGGGTCAGAGTTCAACGAGGCGCGCCAGCGCATGGCCCGGATCCCCGAGGGGGCCACGCTGATCGACAACCCGGTCTCCATCGCGCCCGGCTTCACCATCGGCAACGTGCACGTCATGGCGGGCGTGCCGTCGGTCTTCGAAGCGATGGTGGCCAGCGTGCTGCCCAAGCTGACAGGCGGCGCGCCGCTGCTGTCGCAATCGCTGCGCATCCAGCGCGGCGAGGGCGAGATCGCCGGACCGCTGGCGGCGCTGGCAGCGGAGTTCTCGGATCTCTCGATCGGCTCCTACCCGTTCCAGAAAGACGGCATCTATGGCGCGAATATCGTCATCCGCGGCCCCGAAGGCGCGCGGGTAGATGCCGCAATGACACGGCTCGCCGCGCTCTTTCCCGAGAGCTGAGCCCTCTGGTGGCCGCGGTGATTGCCCTCGAGCGCCGCTGCCGCCATAGATAGGGCACAGACCGTAACCCGTTCCGGCCCGCGCGGGCAGATCGCCCGCCCGACGCCGGCAGAGTGCAAGAATGACGCCAGACCTTCCCCGCCTCTACGCCACGCTCGACAACACCTGGCCGCCCGCCTCGACGGTGGCCGCCGGCCCCTGGCTGCTGCGCGAGGGCGGCGGCGGCGGCAAGCGCGTGTCCTGCATCACCGCCGAGGACGGCTGGAGCCCCGACGATCTTCAGGCCGCCGAGCAGGCGCAGCGCATGATGCGGCAGGAGCCGCTCTTCATGGTGCGAGTCGGTGAGACCGCGCTCGACGTGGCGCTGGAGTCGCGCGGCTACGATCTCATCGATCCGGTGAACCTCTGGGTCTGCAAGATCGGTCTGCTGACCGAGACGCCGCCACATCGGATGAGTGCCTTCTCGCTCTGGGAGCCTTTGGCCGTCATGCGCGAAATCTGGGCCGCGGGCGGCATCGGCCCGGCCCGCGTCGCGGTGATGGAACGCGCCAAAGGGCCGAAGACGGCCCTTTTCGGACGGGTCTCGGACAAGCCTGCGGGCGCGGGCTATTGCGCCATCCACGACGGCATCGCCATGGTGCATGCGATCGAGGTGCTCGAGGCGCACCGCGGCAAAGGCGTCGGCACGGCAATGATGCGGCGCGCCGCGATCTGGGCCGAAGGCAGGGGCGCGCGCTACATGTCGCTGGCTTGCCTGACGGACAATGACCCGGCGAACGGGCTCTACGCTTCCCTCGGGATGGAGCTTGTGGGACAGTACCACTACCGCATCAAGCCCGGACACTGACCGCATGACCAAGGACCTGCCCACCGCCCTCGACCTGCCGATGGTCGACCCGCTGCCGGAGCGGACGCAGAAATATTTCGACATCTGCGAGGAAAAGCTGGGCATGGTGCCGAATGTGCTGAAGGCCCATGCCTTCGACATCGCCAAGCTCGACGCCTTCACCGCGATCTACAACGAGCTGATGCTGGCGGACTCGGGTCTGAGCAAGCTCGAACGGGAGATGATCGCCGTGGTCGTCTCCTCGATCAACCGCTGCTTCTACTGCCTCACGGCGCATGGTGCCGCCGTCCGAGAGCTGTCGGGCGACCCGAAGCTCGGCGAGATGCTGGTGATGAACTGGCGTGTCGCCGACCTCAATCACCGCCAGCGGGCCATGCTCCACTTCACCGAAAAGATGACCAAATCCAGCGCCGAAATCGCGGAGTACGACCGCGAGGCGCTGCGCGACGCAGGCTTCTCCGAGCGCGATATCTGGGACATCGTCAACGTCGCGGCGTTCTTCAACATGACCAACCGGGTGGCCAGCGCCACAGACATGCGGCCGAATGACGACTACCACGCGCAGGCGCGCTGAGCGCCTTCTTTCCGGGCTGGCCCTGGCGGTGCTTGCTACAGCGCCGGCACAGGCTTTCGACCTCGCCCTGCCCGCAACCGCCCGGCTGGCCGAGGAACGGATCACCGATCCCGGCAGCTACGCCGTCCCCCTCGCCCCCTGGACAGAGATGGAAGGCCTGCCCGAACACGCCGTCGAGGGCCGCATCCAACGCCAGGCCTGGCGTATCGACGCCACCGGGCTCACGGTTTTGCAGATCATGGAGCCGCTGCGCGCGCAGCTCGAAGAGGCAGGCTGGGAGATCCTGCTCGACTGTCCGGCCCGCACCTGCGGCGGTTTCGACTTCCGCTTCGCCACCGAGGTGATGAAGGGGCCGGCGATGTATGTGGACCTTGCCGCCTACCGCTACCTCTCGGCACGCAGCCCCGAGGGGACCTACATCACGCTGCTGGTCAGTCGCAGCCCCGCCGCAGGCTTCGTGCAGGTGATCCGCGCCTCGGCCGCTCCGGCGGCACCGGAGACGGCTCCGGGAACCACTCCTGCGGAGGAGCCCACCAAGGAGGCGGTGGTGGCCACGGCGACACCCGATCTCATCCAGACGCTCGAGGCGCAGGGCCATGCGGTGCTGCCGGACCTGACCTTTGCCTCCGGGGCCGAAAAGCTGGCTCCGGGAGATGTGGCCTCGCTCGACGAGCTGGCCCGCTACCTGACCGATGACCCCGCCCGGCGGGTGCTTTTTGTCGGCCACACCGATGCCACCGGCTCGGCCGCGGCGAATGTGGAGATCTCGCGCCGCCGCGCGCAGGCGGCCCGCAACTACCTGCGGGAAAAAGGTATTTCCGATGGTCAGATGGAGGCGGATGGAGCAGGATATCTTGCGCCGGTCGCCAGCAATCTCGGCGACGAAGGCCGGCGCGAGAACCGCCGTGTCGAGGTCGTGCTACTGCCCGCCGTCGAGTGAGCGCCGCGCCGTGACGGCGCGGGCCCCTTCACTTTGGCTCAGGGCGTCATGTCCCCAGCACGACCCGCCAGCGGCGCGCCCTGCTCACGCAGCGCCGAGTCCAGGTAGGATTCGAATTTCATCGCCAGCTCACGCGCCGGACCGCCGGTTTCCGTGCGCGACAGGATCACCCGGCGCGCCGCGTCATATTCGGGCAGCACACGCGTCAGGCGGCCAACGCTGAGATCGCGCGCCACGACGAAGTCCGGCAGGCAGGCGATCCCGAGCCCGGCGAGGCAGGCCTCGAGCACCGAGCGCGCATCGGCCATCTCGATGCGCCGCTCGGCAGTCACCGGGGTGACCGCGCCGCGCCGGTCGGTCAGCGTCCAGATCACGCCTTCCTGTTCCGCGGGCAGGTGCAGAAGGCGGTGGTTGGCCAGATCGCTGGCGCTCTCGGGGCGACCCTGGGTCGCGAGATAAAGCGAAGAGGCGACGACAACATGCGCACTGACCGCAAGCGGACGGCCGACCATATCCTCGCCAGTCTCGGTGCTGAGGGTCAGGTCGCAGCCCTCGGCTCCCAGCGGCTCGAAGACCACGGAACTGTCTGGGTGCGACGCGAGGAACCGTCCCAGACGCGGCAGGATCATGTGCTCGACCAGTTCGGCGGGCGCGGCGACGCGCAGCGCGGCCTCCTGCGGCTCGGCCAGGGCGCGCGCGCAGGTATCGGCCCAGTCGGCCTCGGCAAGCAGCTGTCGGGTCCAGCGGTAGTAGTGATTGCCCTCGGTGGTCGGGCGCACCTGGCGCGTGGTGCGTTCGAAAAGCTTCAGACCAAGTCGGCGCTCGAGCGCCGCCACATTCTTGGAAACCGCCGCCTTGGACATGCCGAGCGCCTCTGCAGCCGCAGTGAAACCACCATGGTCCATCACATGCGTGAAGGCTCTCAGTTCGGCAAACTTGTCCATGCAGACTCTCCAGACACCCTGGGCACTTTTGACCCGTCCGCGCTTATGTAGCGAGGGCGACAGTTTTTCAACATTGTTAATTACAATGTCATAGACTTTCCTGTTTCGTGCCGTAATCTTCGGCAAATGGACACCAAAGCGAGCCGCCATCGGAACCGGGAGGAGAAAAGCGCCGCGACCCGTGCGCGTCTGACGTCCGCTGCCCGCACGCTCTTCGACGCCCATGGCTACCACAATGTCTCGGTCACGCAAATCGCCGGAATGGCCGGTGTGACCCACGCCATGATCAACGTCTATTTCCATTCCAAGGCCGGACTGCTCTATGCGTTGATCCAAGAAAACAATGCATCTCAGATAGATACGCTTTCCGGCTCGGTTCCGCTCCACGCAAGTTTCGAAGACAAGCTGCGGCACATCGTGACCGTTTACGTGATGGGTGACCTTAGGGATCCGCGGCTTCTCGCCGTGATGCAGGCCTACTACTGGCAATGGCCCGCCGAGACCGAAGCCGAGAACCGGGTGCAACTGAGGCAGGCGCTGGCCCCATTGCTGCAGGCCATGCGCGACGCGCCACAATTCACCCATCGGACCGAAGAAGAACTCGAGGATGCGCTCGGAGCCTTCTACGCGATCTACACGCACGGGCTGCGGCCGTCGATCTATCAGGATGTGACCATCCCCGCCTGTATCGAGTTGATTCTGCGCCGCAGCAAACCTCTCTTCGACGGGCTCGCGGTCCGCACCCTCGCGGCGCACTGACCCCCCCAAAAAAAACGCCCCGACCGAGGTCGGGGCGCAGGCGGGCGTCACGAGGTCAGCCCAAGGAAACAACCGTTACCAGTCGTGCGGGCCCTTTTCAGCGAAGGCATGCACGAGGAAATCGATGAAGGCGCGGACCTTCGGCTGGGTGAAGCGACCCGGCGGATAGACCGCGTAGATACCCTGGGTCTCGACCGGCAGATCGGGGATCGCATCCTCGACCAACCCCTGCTTCATCGCGTCGGCGTAGAGGTAGGACGGCAGGTAGGCGATCCCCAGACCCGCGATGCAGGCGTTGAGCAGCGACTGCCCGTCGTTGACCGAAAGCCAACCGGCGGTGCGCACCTGGCGCTTCTCGCCCGAGGGCGCGGTCACCTTCCAGACGTTGCCCGAGGACTGGTTCGAATAGTGCAGCAGTTTGTGCTCGTTCAGGTCGTCGATCCGCTGCGGGCGGCCGAAGCGCTGGAAATAGGACGGCGAGGCGATCATCCGCTTGGTGGTGTCGGTCAGCTTGCGGGCGCGCAGCGTGCTGTCCTCGAGTTCGCCGATCCGCACCGCCATGTCGAAGCCTTCCGAGATCAGCTCGACGTAGCGATTGTTGAGCACCATGTTCACGGTGATGTCGGGGAATTCCGAAAGGAACTCGCCCAGCACAGGGCTTAGGTGGTTCACGCCGAAATCTGTGGCGACAGAGATGCGCAGCAGTCCGGAAGGGGCCGATTGCATCGAGGTCACCAGCGCATCGGCTTCGCCCGCGTCGTTCAGCACCCGCCGGGCGCGGTCATAATAGGCAAGCCCGATCTCCGTGGGCGACACGCGGCGCGTCGTACGGTTGAGCAGCCGGGCGCCGAGACGGGCCTCCAGCGAAGAGACATGTTTCGACACCGCCGATTTCGAGATTCCCATCTTCTTTGCCGCGTCAGTGAAACCACCCTGGTCCACCACCGTCGCAAAGGCCTCCATTTCGGTCAGCCGATCCATACCCGTCACCTCGTAAACGATCCTTGAGACCTTTTATTGTCGCGGATTGGGGCAGGACTTGGACAGAGCGGGGACAATATCGGGGTTTTCCCCGGCACTGTGCTTGACCCCGAAACCAGGAGGTAAAATGTGCTTCAAGAGTGTTTCCCTTTGCCCAACGACCATGTCAGACCTGCCAGCCCCTGTCTTTCCCCCTGCCCAACCCGGACACAATCGCGGTCCCTCGCTCGACAGCCCCTCGCTGCTTGCCGTCGCGCGCTGGCGGCGCGCCAAGGCCGACAGGAAGCCGCAGTCGGGCATTGCGCTGCGCATGCAGCTGCGCCGCGCCGGTGAATTGGGTATGGCGCCCGGCAGCTACCTTGCCCTTCGGGCGTTTTGTGGGACGGACATCCGCGCGGTCGTTTTCATGCCGGATGCACTGGGCCTGCGTCTCGCGCGGCGGCTTACGCTCCCCGATGGGATCCGCGGGCGGCTTTGCGCGATGCGCGATGTGCACCTTCTGTGTTTCGCGCCGCCAGAGGAACCCTCTGACCTGTTTCGCGCGGATCTGACGGAGGCCACGGGCTGCGCCTTCTCTGGCTGCGCGCCCTGCCCGCCTTCCCTTCTGGCCTGGTCCGAGGCCCGCGCTGCCGCCCGCAGGCTGCTCGACCCGCTGCGTCTGCCCGGTGCCGCAGTGCTGTTGGTTGGCTCGGGAGAGATAGCAACACAGCTTTACGGCGCCGCGCGGCTTGGCGGCCAGATGTCCCCGGCCGAGTTCTTCGGGAGCGCTTCAGCGCTCTGACCATATAAAAGACCGCGCCGGTCGCCCGGCGCGGTCAGTCTTCGCAAAGCCGCTACGGAAGGGTCACGCGGCCCTGCGGTCGTGCTGACCCTCTTCGATCTCCTCGACGATCTTCGCCACGAAGGCCTTCAGGTCATCCGGCTTGCGGCTGGTGACGATGCCCTTGTCGCAGGCCACCTCTTGGTCGACCCAGTCACCACCGGCGTTGATCACATCCGTCTTGATGGAATGGTAAGATGTCACCTGGCGCCCGGAGAGGATGCCCGCCTCGACCAGCACCCAGGGCCCGTGGCAGACCGCGGCAATCACCTTGCCCTCATTGTGGAAGTCCTTGACGAGGTTGATCACCGCGGGCTCAACCCGCAGCAGGTCCGGGTTGATCTGGCCGCCGGGGATCACCAGAGCGTCGTAGTCATGCGAATTGACCTCGGAGATCTTGGCATTGGCTTCGGCCTCGCGGCCCCAGTCCTTGCCTTCCCAGCCCTTGATCGGCTGGCCGTCAAGCGTTGCCACATGCACCTCGGCGCCTTTCACACTGAGCTGGTCACGCGGGAACTCGAGCTCGGATTGCTCGAAGCCGTCGGTGGCGATGATCAGGATCTTGGCGTTGCTGATGGCAGTCATGTCGTGCCTCCTTCCATGTGTCACGGTCATGCGCCGCTGTGGCGCATCTGCACAGGCAACGGGCGCGCCCCTTCCCGTGTTCCAAGGGACACGGACACAGGTTTTTGAGGAAACGGCGGGAACCTGCCCCGTCCGGCGGCCTCCGGCGGGAGCATTTCGAGACAGATGAAAGGATGCCGCGCCCTCAGGCGCGGGCGCTGCGGGTCCAGGGCTCGGCGCCCTTCACATCGACGAAGACGCGGTAGACCGAGCTTGTCGCGGTGATGTACATGCGCTGCCCGTCCGGCCCGCCGAAGCAGAGGTTGGCGACCACCTCGGGCACAAGGATCTTGCCAAGCAGCGTCCCGTCCGGCGCGAAGCAATGCACCCCGTCCCCGGCCGAGGACCAGAGGTTGCCGAGCGCGTCGCAGCGCATTCCGTCGGGCAGGCCGCAGTCGAGCGTGGCGAAATCGCCGAGCGGGGTCAGGCTGCCGCCCTCGACCGCGTATTTGCGGATCACCGGGGGCACGGCGTCATCATGGCTCGATCCGCTCTCGGCCACGTAGAGCAGGCGCTCGTCCGGAGAGAAGCAGAGCCCGTTCGGCTGCGCGAAGTCCGAGATCACCGGCACCGGCGCGCCACCCTCCGGCGCAATGCGGAAGACATGGCGGGCGGATTGCTCGGGCTCGGCGCGGTTGCCCTCGAAATTCGAGATGATGCCGTAGGTCGGATCGGTGAACCACACGGCGCCATCCGAACTCACCACCACGTCGTTCGGCGAGTTGAGCCGCTTGCCGCCGTATTCCGCGGCCAGCACGGTCAGCGCGCCGTCATATTCGGTGCGCACCACGTCCCGCGTGCCGTGCCGGCATCCCACCAGCCGCCCCCAGGGATCGCGGGTATTGCCGTTGTTGAACTGGCTCTGCGCGCGGAAGGTGCTGAGCCCGCCGTTCGGCCCTTCGGTCCACTGGTAGAGGGTCTGCGAGGGGATCTCGGAGAAGATCAGCGCGTTCCGGTCGCCGAACCAGACCGGCCCCTCGGTCCAGGTGAAGCCGGTGCAGAGCTGTTCGAGCTTGCCCATCGGGTGGACGAGGGCGCGGAAGCGCTCGTCGCGGATCTCCAGATGCTCGGGCGTGCGGATCATCGCGGGATCCTCCTCGTGCTGGCGGCAATGACGATGCCGATGATGATAAGACCGGTCAGCACCATGCGCACCCCGGCACCCGCGCCGTAGGAATTGAGCATGGAGACGACGAGGAACATGAAGAGCGAGGCGCCCCAGACGCCGGGCACGTTGGACATGCCGCCGGCGATCGAGGTGCCGCCGATGACCACGACGGCGATCGACATGAGCAGGTACTCGGCCCCCATGTTGAGCGCGGCGCCGCCCGAGAAGCTGGCCAGCAGGTAGCCCGCGATGGCGGCAAAGACGGTGACGGCGACATAGGTGGCGGCGCGCACCGCCTCGACCGGCACGCCGGCAAGCCGCGCGGCGCGCAGGTTCTGGCCCGAGGCGAGCAGCCACCGGCCCCAGACCGAGCGCTCGAGCAGCAGCCAGATCAGGATCGACAGGCCCAGTCCGACCAGCGCGACGTTGGGAATACCGAAGCTGCGCCCCGTGGCAAAATCGGCGAGCCCGGCGGGCGGCTTGATGCGCAGGCCGCGGTTCGACCAGATCGCCAGCGACTGGTAGACCAGCGAGGCGGCGAGCGTGGCGATGATCGGCGGCAGGCGCAGCAGGAAGATCAGCGCAAAATTGGCAAGACCGGTGCCGAGCCCGACGAGCAGCGCCACCCCGAGCCCCATCCAGGCGGTGCCGGGATCGGAGCCCATCGCCTTCAGCGCGAGCGTGCCCGAAAGCGTCATGGTTGCGGGGATCGAAAGGTCGACATTGCCCGGCCCCAGCGTGATGACCAGCATCTGCCCGAGACCGACGATCGCCGCGAAGGCACCAAAGCTGAGAGCGGCATAGGCCAGCTCGCCCGCGCCGCGCCCCTCGGTCAGCGCCACGGTCAGCGCGAAGGCGGCAGCGGCGGCGAGCCAGGACCAGAGCCAGGGTTTCTGGATGAGTTTCATGCGCGCCTCCTCACGCCTCTGCGTCGCGGCGGGTGAAGAGCAGCCGCGCCGTCAGGACAAGGATCAGGATCGCCCCCTGCGCGCCGATCTGCCAATCGGGAGAGAGCCGCAGGAAGCTGAGGAACGAGGCGGCAAGCGTCAGGGTCAGCGCGCCGATGACCGCGCCCACCGGGCTGACCTTGCCGCCGGTGAACTCGCCTCCGCCAAGGATCACCCCGGCGATGGACAGCAAGGTGTAGCGCAGCGCGATATTGGCATCGGCCGATGTGGTGAGCCCGACCAGCGCCATCCCGGCAAAGACCCCGAAAAGCCCCGCCAGCCCGTAGGCAAGCGCCTTCAGCCGCACCACCGGCCAGCCCGCGCGCTCGACCGAGCGGGCGTTGCCGCCAACCCCGCGCAGCACCGTGCCGATGCCCGAGCGGATCACCAGCAGATGCGTCACCAAAGCGATGATCACCGAGGCGCAGACCGCCATGGGAATGTAGGGCGGCTTGACGGTCATCAGCGCGCGCAGCCAGCCGGGGCTCGCACCGCCGGGACTGGGCAGGATGAACAGCGCCAGCCCGCCCCAGACGAAGGACATGCCCAGCGTCACGACGATGGCGGGCAGATCGAGTGCATGGATCACCGCGCCAAGCGCGGCGTAGCAGAGCACCAGCGCCAGCAGGATCAGCACGCCGAGCATCGGGCTGTCGCTCAGGAAGGTCGCGGTGATGCAGGCCACCAGCGACACGAAGGCCCCGAGCGACAGGTCGATGTCGTTGACCATGATGATCATCATCTGCGCGATGGTCGCCAGCGCGATCGGCACCGCGAGGTTGAACAGCAGGTTGATCCCGAAATAGCTCATTGCCCGCGGCTGCATGTAGAAGGTCGCCGCCAGCACCACCGCCAGAGAGACCACGGGCAGCAGGATCCGGTATCTTGCAAAAATCCGCATGTTACGCCCCTTCCATCTCGAAAGAGGCCTCGAGGATGCGCTCTTCGTTGATCGCGTCGCCGGTCAGCTCGGCGGAGATCTCGCCGTTGCGGAAGACGAAGACCCGGTCGCACTGGCAGACCTCCTCGGTCTCGGTCGAATACCACAGGAAGATGCGGCCCTTGGCGGCCTCGGCGCGGATCATGGCATAAACGTCCTGCTTGGTGCCCACGTCGACGCCGCGCATGGGATCGTCCATCACCACCACCGGGGCGGCGGAGGCGAGCGCGCGGGCGAAAAGCACCTTCTGCTGGTTGCCGCCCGAGAGCGACAGGATGGGGTTGGTCACGTCCTCGGTGCGGATGCCGATGCGCTTCTTCCACTCGGCAACGATCTCGGCCTCACGGGTCCGGTCCACCATGCCGCGCCGGGCGATCTGCGGCAGGATCGAGATCGAGGCGTTGCGCAGGATCGACCAGAGCGGCAGCACGCCGTCCCTGCCCCGGTCCCCGGCGACAAAGACCATCCCCGCCTCGCGCGGGCTGCGCCATGACGAGGTGGCACCGAGGTAGATCCGCGCCAGCGCCTCGGCCTGCCCGTGCCCCGCCAGACCCGACAGGCCGACGATCTCGCCCCTGCGGGCGCGCAGCCCTTCGGGGGTGCGCACGACTTCGTCTCCCGGCAGCCGCGCGGCCTGCGCGGCGGCGGCCTCGGTCGCGACATGGCCCATGGCATCCACCAACCCCTGCCGGGTGAAGCCTCCGGCCGGTTTCTCGGCGACGACCTTGCCGTCCTTCATCACGAGGATGCGGGTGGCGACCTCGAAGATCTCGCCCAGCATGTGCGAGATGAAGATCACCGCGCCGCCGCCCGCGCAGAAGCGCTTGATATGGGTCAGCAGCTGGTCGGCGATCCCGGCGTCGAGCGACGAGGTGGGCTCGTCGAGGATCACCAGCCGCGCCTCGGTGCCGCGCGGGGCAAAGCCGATGGCGATCTCGACCATCTGCCGCTGGGCGATGCTGAGCGTGTCGACCGGCGCGTCGGCGTCGATACCGTGGCCGGGAAAGACCCGATCGAGCGCGGCGCGGATCTCTGCCCGCGCGGGGGCGCGCCAGTTCATGCCCTTCAGGGCGGAATGCGAAATACGCAGGTTCTCGGCCACCGTCAGGTTCGGGCAGAGCGAGAGCTCCTGGAACACCGAGCGCACCCCGGCGGCCAGCGCAGTGGCCGCGCCGGAGGCGGGAAAGGCCACGCTGCCCGAGGTGGGCGCGAGCCCGCCATTGACCACGTTGACGAGCGTGGATTTCCCGGCGCCGTTGTGACCAACGAGGCCAAGGCAGTCACCAGGAAAGATGGACAGGCTCACGCCGTCGAGCGCCCTGACCGGACCGAAGTGCTTGGCGGCCTCGGTCAGGGCGACGATCGGCGCAGCCAAGGGGGCTGCGGTACTCATCGGTGATTACATGGCCCCGGAAATGACGGCCTTGGCATCGTCGAGCGTGTAGACGGTGTTGGCGACCGAGCCCTCGGGGGTGGTCTCCAGCGCCTCGTCCAGCGTGTCCTGCGTCACCTTCAGGAAGGGCACGGTCAGATCCTTGGGCACCTCGGCACCGTCGAGGATCTGCTGCGCCACCCAGAAGGCCAGCGAGGCCACGCCCGGCGCGATCGACAGCGACAGCGTCTCGTAGCCATTGGCGTCGCGCTGGTCGGCCCACCACTGCATCTCGTCCTGGCGGTTGCCGAGCACGATCAGCGGTGTGTCGCGGCCCGCGGCCTTGAAGGCCTGCGCCGCGCCGTAGCCGTCACCGCCCTGGGTCACCACGCCGACGACATCGGGCAGCGAGGGCAGCACGCCCGCCACGGCCTTCTGCGCCACGTCCTGCGCCCAGTCCCCGTGCACGGAGCCGACGATCTTGAACTGGCTGTTCTCGGCGACGCCCTCCTCGATGCCCGCGTGGATCTCGTCGTCCACGAAGACACCGGCGAGGCCACGGATCTCGAGCAGGTTGCCGCCCTCGGGCAGGCGCGTCGCAAGGTACTCGACCTGCTCCTTGCCCATCGCCTTGAAGTCCACCGCGATGCGCCAGGCGCAGGGCGCGGTGACGATCCCGTCGAAGCTGACCACGGTGACACCGGCGTTGCACGCCTCTTCCACCGCGCCGTTCAGCGCCGTCGGCGAGGCGGCGTTCAGGATGATCGCGTCATAGCCCTGCAGGATCATGTTCTGGATCTGCGCGGCCTGTTCGGTGGCCTGGTTCTCGGAGGTCGTATAGGCGTCAGCCGCAGCGACGACGCCCTCTTCCACCGCCTTGCCGCCGACCTCTTTGAAAGTCTGCAGCATCGCCTGCCGCCACGAATTGCCCGCGTAGTTGTTCGACAGCGCGATGCGCTTTCCAGACGTATCGGCAAACGCCCCGCCTGCCAGCATGGCAAGCCCCGCCGCGCCGAGCAGCATCTTGGATTTGGTCATTCTCCCTCCCATCGCCCTATTCCGGGCGCTCACTGGTCGCCCGTCCTCCACGGGCAAGTGCATGCTGCCCTTGCGGAAGCTGCTCGTAAAGTATGCGCCCCGCAGAACGCTTGCGGGTTTCCGCACGTCATCTGCGGAAAAGGGTATTTTCTTCTTCGCCCGACCGCGCCATCGTGCGGAGACGCGCAAGAGGAGGCGCGTGGGGAGGATTCATGACGTCACTGCAAACGGCCGCGGCCGTGCGCGCGGAGCACTTGCGCGCGGAAACTCCGCCGGACGGATCGGGTGCGGCGCGCAGCGCTGCCTTCGCCCGCATTTCGGCGCGGCTCGCCGAAGAGGTCGAGATCGGCTCGGCGCTGAGGGTCATCGCGCCCGAGATCGCCGAGGTCCTGCCCTTCAGCCATGTCGATATCTGCCTGCACGACACGCCCGGCTGGGTGGTCAGCTTCGAGGCCGGGATCGAGACCCGCTGGTCGCAACGCCGCACCCGCGTGCAATATTCCCCCGTGCGCGACGTGCTGCAGGGGCGCAGCCCTGCCATGCTCTCGGCCAATGCCATGGAGGATCCGCAGCAGACCTTCCCCGGGGCCTGCTGCGAGCCGATCCTCAACCACCGCCTGCGCGCCCGGATCACCGTGCCGTTGCGCGTCATGGGCAAGGTCACCGGTACGCTCAATTTCTCGCATGGCACCGAAGGGTTCTACGGCCCCGGGCAGGTACCTCTGGCGCAGGCGCTTGCCGATCTGCTCGCGCCGTGGTTCCACGCGCTGCACGGCGCGGCGCGCGCCACCCAGGCGGCGCAGCTGCGCGCCCGCGCGCAGGAACAGGCCGAGGGGCTGCGTCAGGGCGCGCTCGAGCTGACCCAGACGCTCGAGCAGGAGCGCCAGCGCATCGGCATGGACCTGCACGACCAGACGCTCGCCGATCTCACCCGCATCCTGCGCGAGCTGACGGGCGACGCGCCCCTCGACCGCGACCTGCTGGCCGAGCGTGTCACCGACACCATCGACGACCTGCGCGCGCTGATCGACACCGCTGTGCCGACCCTGCTCGACCTCTTCGGCTTTGCCCATGCTGTGCGCGTGCACCTCGAGCGCGCCGTGGGTTCAGAGTCGGTCGAAGTGGACGTCGAGGACGAGACCGAGGGGGCACCGGACCGGCTTGGCGCCACCGAGCGCACCGCGCTCTTCCGCATCACGCAGGAGGCGATCAACAACGCAGCCCGCCATGCCGGGGCGCACCGGATCCTCGTGACCGTCAGCTCCGAGCCGCAGGACCGCCTGCGCATCACCATCAGCGACGACGGCATCGGCATCGGCCCCGAGGTGGGGCGTCGCTCGGGCCTTTCGCACCTGCGTACCCGCGCCCATCTGATCGGCGCCGACCTTGAAATCGTGGCCGACGCCGGCACCCGCGTCACCGTCACCCTGCCGGAGTTCCCCGCATGAAAGTCCTTCTCGTCGAAGACGACCAGTTCCACGCCTCCTACCTTCAGGACGCGCTTGCCGAGGCGCTCCCCGAGGTCACCGAGATGCTGCACGCCACCGACGGTGCCGCCGGCGAGGCCGAGGCCCGCGACGCGCGTATCGAGGCGGTGGTGATGGACCTGCAGATGGACGGCCGCAACGGCATCGAGGCCGCCCGCGCGATCTGGGCCGAGCGGCCGGGCACGCGCATTCTCTTCTGGTCGAACTACTCGGACGAGGCCTACCTGCGCGGCATCTCGCGCATCGTGCCCGAGGACAGCGCCTATGGCTACGTGCTGAAGACCGCCACCCGCGAGCGGCTGAAGCTGGCGCTGCGCGCGGTGCTGCTGGAAGGCCAGATCATGGTCGACCGCGAGATCCACCGCCTGCAACGCCGCAGCGCAAGCCCGCGCAATGCGCTCGACGACAGCGAATACGCGGTGCTGCTGGATCTGGCACTGGGGCTGCAGGACAAGCTGATCGCAGAGCGCCGCGGCATGTCGCTGCGCACGGTGCAGAACCGCCTGCTGTCGCTCTACGACAAGCTGGGCGTCGATGGCGAGGACGTCGGCCCGGCGCTCAACAAGCGTGTGAAGGCGCTGTCGCGGGCCTTTACCACGCGCACGCTCAACGTCGAGACGCTGGAAAGCGCGCAGCGGGACTACGAGCGCTGGCTGGCAGGACGGGCTAGATCGGTGCACTAGGGGCGCCGGGCGTCCGGCCCGTCTTGCGCCAAGCTGACCACGCAAGGATCGGCCGCCGCTCACGCGGCCCCTTGGCGCAGCCGCGCGGCGGGGCTAAACCGGCCTTCCCGAAGACCCAGAGGAGGCCGCAGCCGTGGACACCCAGACCCGTATCGCCAGCACCATCGCGCGTGAAATCCAGGCCAGTCCGAAGCAGGTGACGGCAGCGGTCGAGCTGCTCGACGGCGGCGCCACGGTGCCCTTCGTGGCGCGCTACCGCAAGGAAGTGACCGGCGGGCTCGACGACACGCAGCTGCGCAACCTCGCCGAGCGCCTCACCTACCTGCGCGAGCTCGAAGCGCGTCGCCGTGCCATCCGCGACTCGATCAAGGAGCAGGGCAAGCTCACCGACGCGCTCGATAAATCCATCGCCGGCGCCGAGACCAAGGCCGCGCTCGAAGACATCTACCTGCCCTACAAGCCCAAGCGCCGCACCCGCGCGATGATCGCCCGCGAGAACGGGCTCGAGCCGCTGCTGCGCGCCATCGAAGCCGACCGCGGGGCCGACCCCGCGCAACTGGCCGAAGCCTACGTCAGCGAGACCGTCGCCGACGCGAAGGCCGCGCTGGAAGGCGCGCGCGACATCCTCGGCGAGGAGTTGACCGAAAACGCCGCCCTGCTCGGCACCCTGCGCGAGTTCATGCGCGCCGAGGCCTTCATTACCGCCAAGGTCGTCCCCGGCAAGGAGCAGGAAGGCGCCAAGTTCTCCGACTATTTCGATCACCGCGAGAAATGGGCCGATATCCCCTCGCACCGCGCGCTGGCGATCCTGCGTGCCTCGAAGGAGGAGGTGGTGACCGTCGACATCGCCCCCGACCCCGAAACCTCGACCCGTCGCGGCGAGGACATCGTGGCCACGGCGATCGGCATTCCCGGCAGTGCCCCCGGCGACCAATGGCTGCGCGGCGTCGCCGAGTGGACCTGGCGGGTGAAGCTGAGCCTGTCGATGTATGTGGATCTGATGACCGAGCTGCGCCGCCGCGCGCATGAAGAGGCGATCCACGTCTTCGCGCGCAACCTCAAGGACCTGCTGCTGGCCGCACCCGCCGGGTCGAAGGCGACGCTGGGCCTCGATCCGGGCATCCGCACCGGGGTGAAATGCGCCGTGGTGGACGCCACCGGCAAGCTGCTCGACACCGCCACCATCTACCCGTTCCAGCCGAAGAACGACACGCGCGGCGCCACCGCCACGCTGATGGAGCTGATCGCCCGCCACAGGATCGAGCTGATCGCCATCGGCAATGGCACCGCCAGCCGCGAGACCGAGCGGCTTGTCGGTGACGTGCTGAAGCTGCTGCCCGCAAGCGTTGCGAAACCGACCAAGGTTGTCGTCTCCGAAGCCGGTGCTTCGGTCTATTCGGCATCCGAGACGGCGGCCAAGGAATTCCCCGATCTCGACGTCTCGCTGCGCGGCGCCGTCTCCATTGCACGCCGTCTGCAGGACCCGCTGGCCGAGCTGGTGAAGATCACCCCGCAAAGCATCGGCGTCGGCCAGTACCAGCACGACGTCGACCAGCGCAAACTGGCGCAGACGCTGGAAGCGGTGGTCGAGGACGCGGTGAACGCTGTGGGTGTCGATCTCAACACCGCCTCGGCCCCCTTGCTCGCCCATGTGGCGGGCCTTGGCCCGTCGTTGGCGCAATCCATTGTCAGCCACCGCGATGCCGCCGGCGCCTTCCCCTCGCGCAAGGCGCTCTTGAAGGTGGCGGGTCTCGGGCCGAAGGCCTTCGAGCAATGCGCCGGATTCCTGCGCATCCGCGACGGCATCGAGCCGCTGGACGCCTCCTCGGTGCACCCGGAGGCCTACGGCGTGGCACGCAAGATCGTCGCCGCCTGCGGCCGCGACATCCGCCAGATCATGGGCCAGCCACAGGCGTTCAAGGGGCTGCGCGCCGAGCAGTTCGTCGACGGCGCCTTCGGTCTTCCGACCGTGCGTGACATCCTCAGCGAACTTGAAAAGCCCGGACGCGACCCGCGCCCCGACTTCGTCACCGCCAGCTTCACCGATGGCGTCGAGGAGATCACCGACCTGCGCCCCGGCATGATGCTCGAGGGCACGGTCACCAATGTCGCGGCCTTCGGTGCCTTCGTCGACATCGGCGTGCATCAGGACGGGCTCGTGCACGTCAGCCAGCTGGCAGACCGCTTCGTCAAGGATCCGCACGAGGTGGTGAAGGCCGGCGACGTGGTGAAGGTCCGGGTGACCGAGGTCGACGTGCCGCGCAAGCGCATCGGCCTCACCATGCGCAAGGACGGCGGCGGCCGCGAGGCGGCTCAGGACCGGCGCGGCGCGCCCGACAAGGCTGCGGGCGGCAAGGGGTCGGGTGGCCGGGGGCCGGGCGGCAAGTCCGGCCCGCGCGGCCCGATGAGCGCCGGCCCCAAGGGCGGCTCCGGCGCGAGCGGCGGCCAGGGGGCGCTCGGTGCCGCGCTGCTCGACGCGATGAAGAAGAAGCGCTGAGCCCGAAGGCAGGCACGGGGCCCGTTCCGCTCGGGCACCGCGCCTGCCGGTGGCCGCGCCCGGCCGGCAAGACAGCTCCCCCAGCTCCCCCGTCCCGGCCGCGACGCGGGCCGCGCTTTTCTGCCGGCCACCGGGACAACGGCACTCCGCCCCTTGCCGGTCGCCTGCCGGTGCCTGCCGGCCCAAGTGGCGGCCGCGCAGCGGTTCACCGGACATCTAGGGTGCCGCGTCCGGCGCTGCCGAACGCCCCCAGGGACCGCCCGGCCCCAGCCGGGTTTTCTTCTAGGCAAAACTATCCTGGGGGAGGCCGCGCAGCGGCCGGGGGCAAAGCCCCCACTGCAGGTTTCAGGTCCGCGCCCGCGCCCGGCCTTCTGCGATCCGCCCGAGACCGCGCCGGCTTGACTTGTGCCGCCCAAGCGGCGCATGGGGGCCGCAACCAGCCCTCTCCGGAAAGCCCGCCGACCGTGTCCACCAACCCCTACGACCTCGCCGGCTTCTACGAGACCGCCATCGCCGAAGGGCGGCACCGCGCCATCGTCGGCGGCCGCTGGGACGAAACCGGGCGGATCGAGATGTCGATCCTGCGCGATGCCGGCCTGCTGCCGCACCATCACCTGCTCGACATCGGTGCCGGCGCGCTGCGCCTCGGCTGCAAGGCGGTGCCCTATCTCGATCCCGGACACTACTGGGCCACGGACGCCTCGCGCGCGATCCTGCTCGCGGGCCACAGGGCAGAGCTCGAGGACCCTTCCCGTCTCGATCCCGCGCAGCTGATCGGGGATGCGGGATTCGACTTCCCCGGTGTGCCCGACCGCATCACCCATGCCATCGCCTTCGCGGTCTTCCCGCATCTGCACATGGCGCACCTGCGCCGCGCGCTGACCAACCTCCGCCGGTTCGAGCGGCTGGAGCGTTTTCTCTTCACTGTCTTCCTTGCTCCCGATCCGGTCACCGCCACGCGTCCCTACCGCCAGCCCGACGGCGTGGTCACCCACGACACGCGCGCGCCCTATCACATCCTCGCCGAGGACGTGTTGCACCTGGCGCAGGGCACCGGTTGGTCGGTCACCCGCGAGTCGGTCATGCTGCCCCGCGGTCAGGTGCTCTTCATCGCGCAACCGCTTCGGGACTGACCCAAAGCGGTGCACGCGGTCAGGGCACCCTGATCAGGCCGCCAGCTCGCGCGAGACCAGTTCGATCCAGTAGCGCATGCCGGGAAGGATCGCCGCGTCATTGAAGTCATAGGCGGCATTGTGCAGTTCGGCGCTGTCACCATTTCCGTACCAGACGATGGCACCGGGGCGTTTCTCGAGCATGTAGGAAAAATCCTCCGAGCCCATTGTCCGATCACAGGCGTCGTCGACATTGCCCGCGCCCACCACCGCCGCGGCGGCGGCCAGCGCGACCGCGGTTTTGGCCGGATCATTGGCCGTGACCGGGTAGCCCGGCCGCCAGTCGAGCGCGACCTCGCAGCCGAACTGCTCGGCCCCGGCGGTGAGGATGCGCCGCAGGTGGCCCTCGATCTCGGCGCGGGTGGCCCTGTTCATCGTCCGGATCGTGCCGCCGAAGGTGGCGGTATCGGGGATCACGTTGAGCGCCCGAGCCGAACCCGCGTCGAGATGGGTGATCGAGACGACCACCTGATCGAACGGGTCCGAGAAGCGCGACACCAGCGTCTGCGCCGAGGAGATGAGATGCGCCGCGGCGACCACCGGATCGATCGACATGGTCGGCGCGGAGGCATGGCCGCCGCGGCCGGTCACCGTCACCATGAAGCGATCGCCGCCGGCCATCAGAGCGCCGGGCCGCGTGGCGAACTGGCCGACGGGCAGGCCGGGCTTGTTGTGCATGGCGAAGACGCTGTCGATACCGAACCGCTCGAGCATCCCCTCCTCGATCATCCTGCGTGCGCCCGCGCCGCCCTCTTCGGCGGGCTGGAAGATCAGCGCCACGGTGCCGGCGAAATCGCGGGTCCGGCAGAGGTACTGCGCGGCGGCGAGCAGCGTCGCGCTGTGCCCGTCGTGGCCGCAGGCATGCATCATGCCCGGCACCTTCGAGGCGTGGGGAAGGTTGGTCTTCTCGTCCATCGGCAGCGCGTCCATATCGGCGCGCAGGCCGATCACCGGACCGGCCCCCTTGCTGCCCCGGATCAACGCCACGATGCCGGTCCTGGCGATGCCGGTCTCGATCTCGTCGACGCCGAAGCCCCTCAGCTTCTCTTCGACAAAGGCGGCGGTTCTATGCAGGTCGTAAAGCAGTTCGGGCTGTTCGTGCAGGCTCCGCCGCCAGGTTTTCGCGTCATCCGCGATGCGAGCCATGTCTTCTGCGTGGGTCACGCGGGTCTCTCCTGTTGTTCCGATCCGGCCGCAGCCCTGCGCGGCATCGCGGCGCGCGTCGCAACGGTCCCGAGCCGCTCTCTCAAGTCCGCGCTGGATGTTGGGCACGGTTGCAGAAACCGCGGACAAGGCCAAGCGGTTCAGAGGGAATCTTCGACCCGGAAGCCCTCGGGGATGGCATCGCGGCCGTCCAGCAGCAAGTCGGCCATGACCTCTGCCACCTTGGGCCCCATGCCGAAGCCGATCTTGAAACCGCCGTTGGCGATGAAATGCCCCGCGCGGCCCGGCCAGGCCCCCAGCATCGGCGCGCGGCTGCGCGCCCGCGGGCGCACCCCGGCCCAACGTTCGATCACCTCGGCGCCATGCAGCGCGGGCACCGCCAGGGACGCGCGGGCAATGAGCTCCTCGCATTGCGCATCAGTTGCGGCCGGATCGTCGTACTCGCGCTCCGAGGTCGAGCCGATCGCCACGGTCCCATCGGCGTGAGGCACGACGTGCAGCCCCTCGGCATAGATCTGCGGCACCTCGCCCGCGACGAAGCGCAGGCTGACCGATTGCCCCTTCACCCCGGTCCCGACGGGCTTGCCGAGCGCGGCCGACAGATCCTGAAGCCCGCGCCAGCCCGCGGCCCAGACCACCTGCCCCGCATCCCCGGCTTCGGGCAGCACCTCGATCCCGCGCACCGCCAGCGCCGCGACCAGAGCCGCGCAGGCCCGGCGCGGGTTCATCCGGGCGGTGAGCGTGTCGTGCACCAGCAGACCCGAAGGCGTGATCGGCGCCCAGGGCCCGGCCTCGGCTGCCGGGATCACCTCCCAGACGGCCTTGTCGCCCCAGAGCTCGCGCGCGGTGAGCACGCGCCCACGCGCCAGCTCCACCGCCTTGTCGTCCGCCAGGGGCTGCAGGCGGCCAAGCCGCCCGTAGCCCGCCGAGACCCCGCCCGTGGCCTCGACCGCGGCCCAGAATTCCGCCGCCATCAGCAGGCTTTCGAGCTGGAATGCCTTCTTGGGGTTCCAGTTCTCGGGCACATGCGGGGCCAATGCACCCACCTGTCCTCCGCTCGATCCCGAGCCCGCGCCGAATGGGTCCACAACCTGCACCCTGGCACCGCGCCGCGCGCAGGCCCAGGCGATCGACAGGCCGAAAATGCCCGCCCCGCGCACCGTCACATCCACGCTGTTCTGCCTGCTTGCCATTCCGCCGACTCCGCTTCATGTAGGATCACAGTTCTAGGACAGGACCGCAGAATGAGCCAGCCCGACACCCCGGAGTGGCGCGACGGAGACGTTCCCGTTTCCCCACGCTTCGACGACCCGTACTACTCGCTGGAGAACGGCCTGTCCGAGACCCGCCACACGTTTCACGCGGGCAACCAGCTGCCCGAGCGCCTGCGCGACGGCTTCCACGTCGCGGAGCTGGGATTCGGCACCGGGCTGAACCTGCTGGCAACGCTGGCGTTGTGGCGCACGGCCGGGATCCCCGGACGGCTGCGCTTCACCACCTTCGAGGCCTTCCCGCTGGCGGCCGGAGACATGCTGCGGGCGCAGGCCGCCTTTCCCGAGCTGTCGCAGATCGCCGCCGAACTCGCCCCCTTCTGGCGGGCGAATGCGCGCGAGATCACCCTGCCGGACCTGACGTTCACCATGGTCGAGGGGGACGCGCGCCAGACGCTTGCTGCCTGGGACCAGCAGGCTGACGCCTGGTTCCTCGACGGCTTTTCCCCGGCGAAGAATCCCGAGCTCTGGGGACCAGAGCTGATGCGTGAGGTCGCCCGCCACACCGTGCCGGGTGGCAGCGCCGCAACCTACACCGCCGCGGGCCACGTGCGCCGCGCGCTGGCCGAAGCCGGGTTCGAGGTCGAACGCCGCCCCGGTCACGGACGCAAACGCCACATGACCGTGGCCAGGAAACCCTGATGGCACAGCAGAACACGCGCCTCGGCATCTGGCTGATGGTGCTCACAACCCTGATTTTCTCGGTGCAGGACGGGCTGTCGCGGCACCTGTCCGAGGCCACCAACGTCTATATGGTGACGATGGTGCGCTACTGGTTCTTCGCCGCCTTCGTGATCACGCTGGCGGCGCGCAGCAAGGGCGGCCTGCGCGGTGCGGTCAAGAGCGGCCAGCCCGTGCTCCAGACGATCCGAGGGGTGCTGCTGGTGGTCGAGATCTGCGTGATGGTCTCGGCCTTCGTCTACCTCGGCCTCGTCGAAAGCCACGCGGTCTTTGCCTGCTACCCGCTGCTCATCGCGGCGCTCTCGGGGCCGGTGCTGGGCGAGAAGGTCGGCTGGCGACGCTGGACCGCGATCGGCATCGGATTTGTCGGCATCGTCATCATCCTCCAGCCGTCGGGCGGGGTGTTCTCGCCGCTCGCGGCGATCCCGCTGCTGGCGGCGCTGATGTTTGCGCTCTACGGCCTGCTGACGCGCCGCGTTGCCCGCACCGACAGCGCCGCGACCTCGTTCTTCTGGACCGGCGTTGTCGGGGTGATCACCGCCACGCTGATCGGCATGTGGTTCTGGCAGCCGATGGACGCGCCGGACTGGGCGATGATGGCGCTGCTCTGCCTGACCGGTGCCACCGGCCACTACACGCTGATCAAGTGTTACGAGGTGGCCGAGGCTTCTGCCGTGCAGCCTTTCGCCTACCTTCAGCTGGTCTTCGCCTCGGCTCTCGGTCTCATCGTCTTCAACGAGTCTCTGCGACCCAACGTGGTGATCGGCGGCGCGATCATCGTCTGTGCCGGCATCTTCACCCTGCTTCGGGCCCGCAAGGCCGAGCAACGCTGAGCAACGCTGAGGCGACCCGGCCGCGCGCAGGCGATCAGGCCAGCTCGGGCACCGTCTCGCCACGGGCGATCCTCAGCGTCTCGTAGGACGGCGGGCGGATGTCCAGCACCTGCCCCTCGCGCACCAGAAGCCGGTCCGATTGCGGTCGGGCGATGAGCTGGTCGAGGCTCCAGGCCTCCAGCACCATGAAATCGGCGCGTCGCCCGGCGCCGAGGCTGCCCGCCCCGAACCCGCAGATCGCCGCCGGGGCCGTGCCGGCCAGCCCCGCGCTGTCGCCGAACGGGTGGTCGAGGTGACAGATCCGCACCGCCTCGCGCCAGGTGTCGAGCATGTCGTGATCGCCATAGGCGTAGAAGGGATCGCGGCAATTGTCCCCGGCCACGGCCACACGCACCCCGGCGGCGCGCAGCTCGTGGATCGGCATCACCCCGCGCCAGCGCGGCGTGCGGCCCGGAACCCGGTCCTGCAGGTACATGTTGACCGTCGGGAGGGTGATCAGCGAGAGCCCCGCCTCCTTCACCAGCGCGATGGTGGCATCCATCTCGGCCTCGGGCAGCCGCGCCAGCGAGCAGCAATGGCCGCAGGTCACGCGCCCCTCGTAGCCGTGGCGGAGCGTGGCGCGGGCGACATGCGGCAGGGCATCCGCCTCGGCGGCCTCGTCCACGTGCAGGTCGAGATCGAGATCGCGTTCTTTGGCCAAGGTGAAGACCCGGTCGAGCAGCCCGTCGATATCGTCGAGCGAGCCGTGGGTGCCGCCCGAGGCACGGGTGACCCCGCCGAGCAGCCCGCCATGTCCGGCCACGATGTCGGCAAGGCGAACCGCGTAATCCGTCCCCCAGGCGTCGAAGGGCACCAGCGCCGAGGCCTGCAGCGCAATGCGTCCCTTCCAGGTCTCGCGGATTTCGGCAAACGCGCCCCAGACGGTTTCGCCCTGCCCCTCGTGGCTGTCGAGATGGGTGCGGATCGCGGCAACGCCATGCGCCTCGGCACAGGACAGGCCGAAATCCATCCGGTGGATCAGGTCGTCATGCCGCCAGTGGGCGATGCGGTCGCGCGTGGTGGCTTCGCGCGCACCGGGATGGGTGCCGCCCGAGGCGGGGGCGCGGCCCATCACGTGACCCTTGTCGAGATGGGTGTGCGCGTCGACCAGCATCGGCCAGACATGGCGTCCGCCGAGCGAGAGGCGCGGCGCCTCCGTGGCAAGGCCGCCCGGCGCGGCGATCGCGGCGATGCGCCGGTCACGGAGCAGCAGCTCGACCGCCGCGGTTCCGTCGCCATCCAGCGGGGCACCGGCGGGCGCGCCCTCGGTCAGCAAAGCGGCAGGGCAGCGCAGATCGGTGAGCAGCAGGTCTCCGCCTGCCGCGAGCGCCTCGGTGAGGCGGCGGTGCATGGGGTTGGTCATCAGTAATCTTTCCGTATCTGCTCCGAAGGCTCAGCTTTCGCCCTGCCCGAAGTGGTCCTTGATCGCCTGCATGAAGCCGTCCGCCGCCGAGCTGAGCGCGCCGCGGCTGCGGTGCACGAGACTGAGCCGCTGCCGCCCGGCGGCGGCCATCAGCGGCAGGAAGGCCAGATCGCCGTCGCGAAGCTCCTGATCGACGTCGACGCGGTTGAGGAAGGTCACATGCGGCGGGCGGCGCACGAGGCGCTTCATCATCTCCGTGGAATTGGTTTCCACCACCGGCCGCAGCTCTGCCGTGGCCGGGGCGAGGTTCTCGATCAGCGGCCGAAGCGACAGCTGGTGCGAGGCCAGCACCAGCGGGTAGATCAGGCAGTCGGCGACGCGCACGTTCGGCTTGGCCGTAAGAGGATGGCCCGGCGCGACCACCGCGCCAAGCCGATGCTGGAAGACCGCTGTTAGCTGCATCCGGTTGTCCTCGGGCAGGTTGTAGCCCAACCCGATCTCGGCCTCGCCCGAGGCGACCATCTCCATCAGCTCGGAGCGGTTGCAGACGGTCACTTTCAGCTCGACCCGCGGGTGGCGTTCGCAGTAGTCGGCCACCACGTCGCCGAGCCGCCCGGCGGCGAGCGTGCCCATGGTTGCCACGGTGACCTCGCCATGGCTCAGACCCTTCAGCGCGTGGATGCGCGCCTGCAGCCGGTCGTGGCCCTTCAGCGTCTCGCGGATATGGGCAATCAGCAGCTCGCCGGGCGCGGTCAGCTTCAGCCCGCGCGGCAGTCGCTCGAAGATCGGCACGCCGAAGTCGGCCTCGACCTCGAGCACCTGCCGGTTGACTGCGGAGGCCGCGACATTGAGCTCGCGCGCCGCCTTGCGGATGGAGCCCTGACGGGCGACCTCGTCGATGTAGCGCAGAGCGCGGCCGTGCAGCATGGACCTTCCGAAGCTGGGTCTCGCAGGGACCTGCGCCCTGCCCTTTGTCGTGATGTTGTCACCCGGAAGGCCCATGCTCAACGCCTTACTTCTTGGCCGCTTTGCTGGCGGCGAAGTTGGCGTTGATCCGCATGGTCAGGTAGTCACCCGCGGTGATCGGCTCGTACTTGCCGAGCGGGCCCTGCATCACCGCGTCGCGGTTGGCCTGGCAGAAGAACGGCAGCGACAGGCGGCGGCCCTTGTATTCGCCCTCGTGCGGCATGCGCACCCGGTGCAGGGTCGACTGCAGCTGATCGTCCGACCAGCGCATCAGCATGTCGCCGATGTTGCAGGTGATGTAGCCGCGGCGCGGCGGCACGTCGGTCCAGGCGTTCGATCCGGCGTCCTTGCCGGGGCAGACCTGCAACCCGCCTTCACCTTCCTTCTGGTGCAGGATGGTGAGGCAGTCGAAGTCGGAATGCGCCCCGGCGCGCCACGCCGTGAAGTCCTCGGGTTTGGCGTCTTCCATCGACATGTAGTGGATGAGGCGCAGGGTCGACTGGTACTGGTCGGACTCGGGGTCATGCGCATGGGTGAAGAAGTCCTCCGGAAAGCCCATCTTCAGCGCGAAGCACGACAGGATCCGCATGCCCAGCTCCCAGTTCTGCCGCTCGAACTTCAGCGCGCGCTCCTTGAAGCGGGGCAGTTCGTCCTCGGTCGGCCATTTGCCTTCCATCAGCGGGCGGGTGACCTGGTAGCTTTCCTTGTTGTCCGGCGTGCCGGTCGAGGGGCGCACCTGCGCCTTGAATTCCCAGCCGGCGTTGGTGCCCTTGGGCATCGGGTATTGCGCCTTCACCTCGGTCGGCAGCTCGAAAAACTCCCAGGCGGTGTCGAAGGCGGCGTCGATGTCTTCCTCGGGGATGCCATGGTTGTAGACCTGGAAGAAGCCGATGCCGGTCGAGGCCTCCCAGAGCGCATCGGCGATCTCGTGCTTGCGGGTCTCAAAGTCCGACAGGTCGATGGCGGGCACGTCGCGCTCGACGGTGCTGCCCATGCCGCCGATGGTGGTTTCCTTGTTCAGCTCGGCAAGGTCGTAACTGGTGCTCATTGCAGTCTCCAAAGTAGGTCGCCGGAGGGACCGGCAGGTTGGGGAGCAATGTCCGGGCCGGGGCCTGACTGCTTCTACTCCGGGGGATGCACCGGGCGGCGAACCGCGCGGCACGAAGGGGTCAGCGCTTGCGCGGCAGGCTCCAGGGGAAGAGCAGCTTCTGCGCCCAGCTCACCGCCTGGAACAGCGCCAGCGACATGCCGGCGAGGACGAAGAGCCCGGCCCAGGCCTGCGGCAGTTTGAACATCGAGGTCGAGAACTGGATGAAGTAGCCCACCCCCGCGTCCGAAGCGCAGAACTCGGCCACCACCGCGCCGATCACCGCCAGCGTCACCGAGATCTTCAATGCCGAGAAGATGTAGGGCACGGCAAAGGGCAGCCGGATCTGGGTGATCTCGCGGAAAGCCGGGGCGCGCAGGCTGCGCGACAGCTCGATCAGTTCCGGCGGCGTGGCGGCAAGGCCGGTCGCGGTCGAGACCACCAGCGGGAAGAAGCAGATCAGCGTGGTGATGACGATGCGCGGCGCGTCGCCAGCGCCCAGCACCACGATAATGATCGGCGCGATGGCGACCACGGGGGTGGACTGCACGATCACCAGCAGCGGATAGAGCGTGCGGTTGAGCGCGGGCGAGCGCACCAGCGCGATGGCCAGCGGGATGGCGATGGCGATGGCCAGCGCAAAGCCCAGCAGCGCCACCCGCAGCGTTGCCCAGACGTGGCCGACCCAGCGCTCTGCCCCGATGCTGGGGAAGGTCGAGAAGATCGCGCTCGGCGCGGGCAGCAGGTAGCTGGGGATGTTCAGCGTGCGGGCAGCCAGCTCCCAGAGCGCCACGGTGCCGAGGATGGTGAGGATCGCGGCGACACCGGGCGCCGCGAGGATGCGGCGCAGGTCGAGGCGTTTGCTTTCGGGCTTGGTGAAATCTGGCATCGAAAGGCTCATCAGGCGGCGTCCCTTTGCAGCAGCAGGTCCCGCAGGTGGGCGGCAAGCTCGGTCACGGCGGGATCCTTGATCGTCTCGCGGCCGCGCGGGCGGGCGACAGGCACCGGCAGCTCGGTCAGCACCGAACCGGGGCGGCCGGTCATCACCAGAACGCGGTCAGCCAGCAGCGCCGCCTCGCTGACGGAATGGGTGATGAAGACCACGGTTTTCGGCCGCTCGGAGAAGATCCGCAGCAGATCGAAGCCCATCTCCTCGCGGGTCAGCGCGTCGAGCGCCGAGAAGGGCTCGTCCATCAGCAGGATGTCGGGGTCCATGTGCAGCGCGCGGGCGATGCCGACGCGCTGCTGCATGCCGCCCGAAAGCTCGTCGGGCAGGCGCTTGCCGAAGCCCTCGAGCCCGACCATGCGCAAAAGCTCCTGCGCGCGGTCGCGGTCGTGGCTGCCCACCCGTCCGCGCTTGTGGCGGACGGGGAACATGACGTTGTCTTCGATGGTGGCCCAGGGCAGCAGCGTCGGTTTCTGGAAGACGATGCCGATATCCTCGCGCGGGCCATCGACCCGCCGCCCAAACACTTCGACGGCGCCCGACGTGGGTTCGAGCAGCCCGGCAATCATCCGCAGCAAGGTGGACTTGCCGCAACCCGAGGGGCCGAGCACCGCAAGAAACTCGTGCCGGGCAACCTCGAAGCTGACGTTGCGCAGGGCCTCCACCCGGCCCGAGCCGGTGTCGAAGACCTGCCCGAGATGGTCGAAGCGAATGGCGGCGGGCGTCTGCATCAGCCTTCCCCGCCGGGCTGGAAGTCGCGGGTGACGAAGCTCTCGGGCTCGGCCGCGGCCTCGTCGAGCCCTTGCGCCTTTGCCACGCGGGTCCAGGTGGCCGCGAGGCGACCCGGCTCGAACACGCCCAGCCCATCCGCGTCGGTGACGTCGTTGAAGATCAGGCCGAGCGTGTCACCCAGCGAGCCCAGAACGTCGTCCTGCCCCAGCTCGGGCACCATGTTGACCACCGATTGCGCAGCTGCTTCGGGGTTGGTCCTGCAGAACTCCACCGACTTCTTGAAGGCGGCGACGAAGCGCTTGGCCACGTCCGGGCGCTCGGCGAGGAAGGCGTCATTGGCAACCAGCGAGGCGGAGTAGAGTTCAAGCCCGGCCGCCGACCACGGCAACGCGATGATCTCCTTGCCCGCGTCCTTGCCCTGCTCGGTGTAGCGGGTGAGATCGGTCATCCAGGCGACGATGCCGTCGACCTGCCCCGTCATCAGCATCGGCCCGAGCGCGCCCGCGTCGGCCTTGGTCAGCTCGAAGTCGGCCTCGGTCAGCCCCACGTCCTCGAGCACCAGCGGCAGGTAGACGTTCGACGAGGTGAAGGGCGACGTCGCAACCTTCTTGCCCTTCACGTCGAGGACGCTGTCGAAACCGCTGCCCTTGACGGTGTAGAATGCGTGCGGCCCCTTGTTGAACACCGACAGCACGGCAGTCACGGCGACGCCTTCCTGCGCCTTGGCCGCCATCAGCGCGCCGATGTCTGCCGAGCCGATGTCAGACGACCCGGCGGCGAGACGCGAGATCGCATCCGACGAGCCGCGGCCCGAGGCGATGGTCACGTCGAGCCCCGCGTCGGCGCAGAAGCCCTGGTCGACGCAGACGTAGATGGGGGCCTTGTCACCGCCGGGCAGCCAGTCGAGCTGGTAGGTGACCGGATCCCCGGCGAGCGCGGTGGTCGCGGTCAGCGCGAACCCCAGGGCCGCGAGCGTGGTGGATGTGGATGGCATGAAAGCACTCTCCCTAGTGTGCGGATTTGTTGGACAGTTGCAGGCGATCGATCTCGGCCCGGTCGATCCCATCGTCGAGCATCCGGCCGCGGGCACAGCGCCGCCGTTCCGGATCTGCGCACGTCAGGCAGCCCCGGCACTTGTGCGCCACGAGATCGATATTATCGATTTTTTCTATTATAAGCAGATGGTTGATGGACATAGTCGGCCTCGTCAGCGGTGATCCTACTGGCGAGCAATGTCCTGGATTTGCTCCAGACCGCTTCTACTCGTGCCCTCATTTATGGAACACGTTTTCGGCTTCCATCAACGAGATTTGACGGGTTTTCATTGCGCACATAAATTGAACAAATTTCTTCGGTGCGAACCATCGGCACTTCGCGCCTATTCCCAATATATTGTTTTTATGTATTTAAATTTCAATACAGGCCAAGTTGCGCGCCAAGAAGGCCGGGTAAAGAGGCACAAACTTTAATCGTTCGGTTTTTTAGAACGCTTTCAGCGATAAATTCTGTCGTGCTCGCGTCCATTACGCGTGCTTCGCAAGGGACAGAAAATGCGTACGGCCGGTCAGCCCAGCCCGAGCACCAGCAGAACCAGGGGAATCGTCAGAACCCCTGCGAGGGTCTGGGCCGTCACCAGACCGGCCATCAGCGTGCCATCGCCCCCCATCTGGCGGGTCAGCACATAGGCCGTGGGCGCCGTCGGGATCGCCGAGAAGACCACAAGCACCAGCGCCTCCACCGTGCCGAGGCCGAAACCGCCTGCCACCAGAAACGCCAGACATGGCACCAGGAGCAGCCGCAGCGCCGAAGTCCCCGCCAGCGCCGAAAGGTCGCGCCGCATTGCGCGCGGCTGCAGCGCTGCCCCGACGCAGAGCAGGCCCAGCGGCAGGCTGCCCCGTGCCAACAACTCCAGGAACCTGTCGCCGCCAAAGGGCAGTCCTATCCCCGACAGGGCCAGCGCGATCCCCAGAAGACATGCAAGGATGAGCGGGTTGCGCAGCATTGTCCCGATCAGTCGGCCCGGATGGCGCAGCACCTCGGCCTCGCTCAGCGCCATGATCGACAGCACATTTACCAGAGGCACGGCCACCGCAAGGTAGACCGCCGCCCGCTCGACGCCCGCGGGCCCCGTCAGGCTCGCCGTGATCGCCAACCCCAGGTAGGTGTTGAAGCGTACCGCCCCCTGTAGCGCGGGGCCGAAGCGCGCGGCGGGCATCGGACAAAAGCGCCGCCACACCGCCAGACCAAGGCCGACAAGGCAGATGGTGACGATCGCGGCCCCGCCTAGGCGCAGGATCTGCGGGTCCCCCAGCGGGGCGCGCATAAGGCTCGAGACAAGCAGCGCCGGAAAGAGCAGCAGGTAGTTGAGCCGCTCCGCCGCGGGCCAGAAGGCCGGGTCAGGAAAGCCTTTCCGCGCCAGCACGAACCCCAGGCAGATCAAACCGAACAGCGGCCAGATTGTGATGAACAGCACGGCAAATTTCCAGTCGCGCGCCCGTGGCAGACGCCCGGACGGATGTGTCTCGTCGCCATCTCTATCGCGCAGCACGGCGGGTGTCGGCAAGGGTGATGGTTGCAGGGCACGTGGCATCCAAACCCTACACAAGCGAGGTAGAGGAGTATATGACTTCTCTCAATATCCACATTATGAGAATGAAATGCTCGACTCCTACGATCGGAAGATACTCGCGCTGCTCCAGCGCAATGCCGAGATGCCGGTTGCAGAAATCGCCGCCGAGATCGGGCTGACCAGCACGCCCTGCTGGCGGCGCATCCGCAAACTGGAGGAGCGCGGCTATTTCAAGCGCCGCGTGGCGCTGCTCGACGAGGCGAAGCTGAACGTCGGGGTCTCGGTCTTCATGGCGATCCGCACCAACCAGCACAGCCGCGAATGGTCCAGCGCCTTCGTCAAGGCGGCCGAGGAGATCCCCGAGATCGTCGACATCTTCCGGCTGGCGGGCGAGATCGACTACATGCTGCGGGTCGTGGTGCCTGACATCGCCACCTTCGATCGGGTCTACCAGCGGCTGATCCAGAAGGTCGAGATCCACGACGTCTCGTCGATGTTCGCCATGGAGACGATCAAGTCGAGCACCGAACTGCCGCTGGATTACGCCTGAGCGTTCAGGCCGCGCTGGCCGAGAAAATCGCCCGCGCGCCGTCCACCGTGTACCCCTCCACATACGCCACCGCGTCACGCGCCAGCGTGAGGACGCTTTGCAGGATGAAGTCCACCTCGGTCTCGCTCATCAGCACCGACAGGTTTAGACGAACGAAACCGGGCTTTTCGAGCTCCTGCCCCGAGAGGATCGCCGCGCGGGTCCGCGCCGCCGTCTCGGCATCATAGCCCAGCAGGCGCAGCACGTAGGGACCGGCGCAGGCGCAGCCGCCGCGGGCCTGAATGCCGAAGCGGTCGCTCAGCAACTTGGTCGCCAGCTGCTGGTGGATATAGCCGCCACGCGGATCGCGCAGGCGGAAGGAGAGCACCGGGAGCCGCGAGGCCCTGGTGTTTCCGAGCAGCTCGATGGCCGGCTCGTCCCGCCAGGCCGCGATGGCGCGGGTCGAAAGCTCGGCGTTGCGCTGCGCCATGCAGGCCGCGCCGATCTCTTCTTTCACGATCGCCGCCAATGCCGCCCGGAGGTCACCGATGACGTTGGGCGTGCCCGCCTCCTCGCGCGCCTCCAGAGCGTCCGAATAGTCATGTCCCTGCGCGGAAACGAAGCGCACGGTTCCGCCACCGACCCACGTCGGACGATCCGAGACCACCGCATCGCGGCGCAGGACCATGACACCCGAAGCCCCCGGCCCGCCGATGAACTTGTGGGGCGAAAACACCAGCGCGTCGATTCCCGCGCCCTGCTGATCCATCGCCATCGGCAGGTAGGGCCCGCCCCCGGCGTAATCCCAGACCATCAGCGCCCCGGCGGCCTTCACCCGGCAGGTGAGACCCGCGACATCGGCGATGATCCCCGTCACGTTCGAGGCAGCCGAGAAGGCGCAGATCACCCGGTCATACCGCGCGGCGTCCGCCAGCGCGGCATCGAGCGCGGCAAGCTCCGGCCCGCCCTCCTGTGCTTCGGGCAGCTCGACGACCTCGGCGCCGCTCTCGCGCCACGGCAGGATGTTGGAATGATGCTCGTAGGGGCCGAGGATGACCTTGACCCGGCCCCGATCCGCGCCAAGCAGATGCACCAGCCGGTTGAGCCCGGCGGTCGCTCCGCTGCCGGCGAAGATCACCGCATGGTCGGCGGTCGCACCACAATGCGCCGCGACCGTCGCGCGCGCGGCCCCGCGCAGCCGGGTCATGAAGCCGCCGCAGAACGAGGCCTCGGTGTGGCTGTTGGCGTAATAAGGAAGCACCTGCTCAAGAAGGAACATCTCGAGCGTCTTCAGCGCCCGGCCCGAGGCGACGTAGTCGGCATAGACCAGCGGCTTCGGCCCGAACGGGCCGTCGATCATCACGCCCTTGCCGACGAGATCCCCGGCCATCTCCGCCACCGGCGGCAGCGCGGCACGGAAGGAGGAGAGAAGGCTCGCGGGATCGGGACTGGGCATGGGGTCACTCTGCTGCTCGGAGGGGTCCGCACACGAGGCGCGGTTGCCGCCAGACTAGCATCGCGAGCCGAGCAGAGGGTTCCAATTTCATGCGCACTTTTGGCATCTTGGCGTCACCATATGCTACATCGGCGTGATTATTTGGAAGTCCATTGCTCATAATCTCCCGCAACGCACCTTCCTGTTCCAACATCCCCGACATCGCGGCCAGCTGGCAACGCAGCCGGCTGCACCGCCGCGCGTTCCCCGAGGAACAGGCTTGTGCGGTGCCCCGAAATCCCCCTTGAATGAGCGTGAGCAAGGGAGCGCGCCATGTCCTTTACCCTGAAACAACTCCGCTATTTCGTCGCCGTTGCCGAAAAGGGCTCGGTGATCGGCGCGGCGCAGACGCTGTCGATCTCGCAATCGGCGGTGACCGAGGCACTGAAGAACCTCGAGGCGGACCTCGGCGTCACGCTTTTCGAGCGCCACGCGCGCGGGCTCGACATCACCCACAGCGGCCACCAGTTCCTGCGCCATGCGACGAAAATCCTCTCGGACGTCTCGGGCGCGCGGCGGGCGTTCCAGCGTGCGCCGGGCACCACGCAGGGGCGGCTCAACATCGGGGTGACCTCGCTGATGGCGGGCTACGTGATGTCGGACCTGCTGTCGCGCTACCGGCGGATGAACCCGGCGGTCGAGGTCTCGGCGCTGGAGGATCAGGGCGAATACCTCGAGCACCTGCTGGTCGGCGGCGAGCTCGACGTGGCGGTGATGGTGATCTCGAACCTGCGCGACCGCATGGCGCTGCAATCCGAGATCCTCGACGTCTCGTCCTTCCGGCTCTGGCTGCCCTTGGGCCACAAGCTGACCGCGCGCGAGAGCATCGGGCTCGACGACGTGGCGCGCGAACAGCTGATCATGCTCAACGTCGACGAGATGGAGGAGGAGGCGGTGAAGCTGCTCTCGGCTTTCGGGCGCAAGCCGCAGATCGCCTTTCGCACGCGCTCGGTGGAAGCCGTGCGCAGCCTCGTCGCCACGGGCGCGGGCGTGGCGCTGCTGCCAGACCTCGTCTACCGTCCTTGGTCTCTGGATGGCGACCGGATCGAGAGCCGCGACGTCTCGGGCAGCCTGCCGATCGTGCAGGTGGGCATGGTCTGGCGCAAGGGCCTGCCGCTGTCGGAGGCGGTGCAGGATTTCCTGTCGCTGGCGCGGATGGGACAGGCCGAGAGGCCAGCGCGGTTCTGAAGGGCCTACCTATCGGTTTTTCCGAATGACCATTTCTGATTAATGAATTTGCGAATGCAGCGACGCCGTCTCATGATTTTCATGCGGAACAAGGGCACGTGGCCGAACGGCTGAAAGATGCCCCCGCGCCACGGCGCAGGCCGCCGTCGGCTCTACAACCAACAGCGAATTCCGGGCCGCCGCCCGCACCGGGGACGTGTCTCGCACGGCCATCGGCCTCATGCGGCCTGCCCGCAGGGAGAGTGCAATGACCAACCGTTTCATCACCGCCGTGGTGAGTGCGATCACCGCCGCCTCGCTGGCGACGAGCGCCGTGGCGCAGATGACCGAGATCGGCGAGGGCGAGGGCGCGCTGTCGATCGTCGCCTGGGCCGGCTACATCGAGCGCGGCGAGACAGATGCCGCCTTCGACTGGGTGACCAAGTTCGAGGAAGCGACCGCCTGCAAGGTCTCGGTGAAGACCGCCAACACCTCGGACGAGATGGTCGCCCTGATGAACGAGGGCGGCTTCGACTTGGTGACCGCCTCGGGCGACGCCTCGCTGCGGATGATCGCCGGCAAGCGGGTACAGCCGATCAACGTGGACCTCATCCCGTCCTGGAGCAAGGTGGACGACCGCCTGAAGGACGCGCCCTGGCACACGGTGAACGGCGAGCACTACGGCACCCCCTACATGTGGGGCCCGAACGTGCTGATGTACAACACCGAAGCCTTCCCCGAGGCGCCGACCTCGTGGAACGTGGTGTTCGAGGAGATGACGCTCGCGGACGGGTCGAGCAACAAGGGCCGGGTGCAGGCCTATGACGGGCCGATCCACATCGCCGACGCCGCCAACTACCTGATGGCGCACAAGCCCGAGCTGGGGATCACCGACCCCTACGAGCTGAACGCCGATCAATATGCCGCCGCGCTCGACCTGCTGCGCGTACAGCGCGAACTCGTCAGCCGCTACTGGCACGACGCCTTCATCCAGATCGACGACTTCAAGAACGAGGGCATCGTCGCCTCGGGTTCCTGGCCGTTCCAGGTGAACCTGCTGCAGGCCGACGGCGTGCCCGTCGCCTCGGTGATCCCCGAGGAAGGCGCGACCGGCTGGGCCGACACCACCATGCTGCACGCCGAGGCCGAGCACCCGAACTGCGCCTACAAGTGGATGGAGCACACGCTGTCGTCCAACCTGCAGTCCGACCTTTCGGTCTGGTTCGGCGCCGTGCCCTCGGTGCCCGCCGCCTGCTCGGATGGCTCGGGCATGCAGACCCAGGAAGGCTGCGACGCCAACGGCCTGTCGCAGTTCGACAAGATCAAGTTCTGGAAGACCCCGGTGGCCAACTGCGAGAGCCAGGGCGAATGCGTGCCCTATTACCGCTGGGTCTCCGACTACATCGGCGTGATCGGCGGCCGCTGATCGCCCTCCCCTGACCTTCCCCGCGCCGCCGCCAGCGGCGCGGGCACAAGAACCGGAATACTCCCATGCCAGCCGTGAGCTTCGACCACGTCTCCCGCCATTTCGGTGCGGTGAAGGCGGTGGATGACGTCATCCTCGACATTGCCGAAGGCGAGTTCTTCGCCATGCTGGGGCCCTCGGGCTCGGGCAAGACCACCTGCCTGCGGCTGATCGCCGGCTTCGAGCGCCCCACCGGGGGCGACATCCGCATCTTCGGCGAGCCCGTCGCCGATCTGCCGCCCTACAAGCGGCAGGTGAACACGGTGTTCCAGGATTACGCGCTCTTCCCGCACCTCAATGTCCGCGACAACGTCGCCTACGGGCTGATGATCGCCGGGCGCGGCAAGCGCGAGCGTCACGCCGAGGCCGAGGCGGCGCTCGAGATGGTGCGGCTCGGCGGCTATGGCAGCCGCAAGCCCTCCGAACTGTCGGGCGGTCAGCGCCAGCGCGTCGCGCTGGCGCGGGCGCTGGTCAACAAGCCCCGCGTGCTGCTGCTCGACGAGCCGCTGGGCGCGCTCGACCTCAAGCTGCGCGAGCAGATGCAGGAGGAACTGAAGACACTTCAGCGCCAGCTCGGCATCACCTTCGTCTTCGTCACCCACGATCAGGGCGAGGCGCTGTCGATGGCCGACCGCGTCGCCGTGTTCAACGACGGCAAGATCATCCAGGTCGGCAGCCCCGAGGACATCTACTTCCGCCCCGAGGTGCCCTTTGTCGCCGATTTCGTCGGCTCGTCGAACGTGCTGCCCGAGGCGCTGGTCGCGCGGCTGACCGGCGAGACCTGCCCCGCCGCGATCCGCCCCGAGCGGCTGCGGCTGACCTCCGAGGGGCCGCTGAAGGCGCGGGTGACCGGGCTCAGCTTCCTCGGCCTCAGCACGCGCGTGAGCTTCGATGCAGAGGGCACGCGGCTGACCGCGCTGCTGCCGCAGGACGTGGCCCGCCCGCGCGAGGGTGACGAGGTGGCGCTGAGCTGGGCGCCCGAGGATCTGCACCTGATGCGAGCCGGGGCATGACGGTGGTGCAAACGACCCCTTCCGCGCAGGCAGGTCCTTCCGATGGGCTGCTGACGCGGGTTTCGGACACGCTCTGGCGGCGTCCGACGCTGCTCCTGCTCATCCTGCTGACGCCGCCGGCGCTGTGGCTGGGGATCATCTACCTCGGCTCGCTCTTTGCGCTGCTGTTGCAGAGCTTCTTCTCGATCGATCACTTCACCGGGCTGATCAACCACGAGGTCACGCTGGCGACCTACGCCGAACTCTTCACCCCGGCGAACTTCGACATCATCCGCCGCACGGTGGGCATGGCGACCATCGTCACCCTCGCCTCCGCCGTGATCGCCTTCCCCATCGCCTATTACGCGGCGCGCTACGCCAAGGGGGCGTGGCGGGCGCTGTTCTACCTCGGCATCATGATGCCGCTGTGGTCGAGCTACCTGGTCAAGGTCTACGCCTGGAAGCTGATCCTCGCCAAGGAAGGCATCCTCACCTGGATCTTCGAGGGGCTGCACCTCACGTGGCTGCTCGACGCCTACCTCGCGCTGCCGGTCATCGGGGGCAACTCGCTGTCGGTGAGCCCGACGGGCACCTTCCTCGTCTTCGTCTACGTCTGGCTGCCCTACATGGTGCTGCCGATCCAGGCCGCGCTCGAGCGTGTGCCGGGCTCGATGCTCGAGGCCAGCGGCGATCTCGGCGCGACACCTGCGCAGACCTTCCGCCACGTGCTGCTGCCACTGGCGCTGCCGGGGGTGATCGCGGGCTCGATCTTCACCTTCTCGCTGACGCTCGGCGACTACATCATCCCGCAGATCATCGGCACCTCGCGGCTCTTCATCGGGCAGGCCGTCTACCAGCACCAGGGCATCGCCGGGAACATCCCGCTGGCCGCCGCCTTCGCCGTGGTGCCCATCGTCATCATGGGCGTCTACCTCTGGATCGCCAAGCGCATGGGGGCCTTCGATGCACTCTGACCGCGCCTCGCTCAAGCTCAAGATCGCCGCCGCCGCGGGGCTGCTGTTCCTGCACCTGCCGATCGCGCTGATCTTCGTCTACGCCTTCACCACGGAAGAGAAATCCTTCCAGTGGCCGCCGCCCGGCTACACGCTGAAGTGGTTCGCGGCGACATGGAACCGCCCCGACGTCTGGGAGGCGATGGCCCTCAGCCTGAAGGTCGCGGCAATCTCGACGCTGCTCGCCATGATCCTCGGCACGCTCTGCGCCGCCGCCGTGAGCCGCACGAAGTTCTTCGGCCGCGAGAGCATCTCGCTCTTGGTGATCCTGCCGATCGCTCTGCCCGGCGTGGTGACGGGGATTGCCCTGCGCTCGGCCTTCTCGATCGCCGAGGTGCCGTTCAGCACCTGGACCATCGTGCTCGGCCACGCGACCTTCTGCGTGGTGATCGTCTACAACAACGCCGTCGCCCGCTTCCGCCGCACCAGCGGCAGCCTCATCGAGGCCTCGATGGACCTCGGCGCCAACCTCTTCCAGACGCTGCGCCATGTGATCCTGCCCAATATCGCCACCGCGCTGGTGGTGGGCGGCATGCTCGCCTTCGCGCTCAGCTTCGACGAGGTCATCGTCACCACCTTCACCGCCGGACAGCAGCAGACGCTGCCGATCTGGATGCTCGAGGAACTGGTGCGCCCGCGCGAACGCCCGGTGACCAACGTGGTCGCCATGGTGGTGGTGCTGGTCACCCTGCTGCCCATCCTGGGCGCCTATTATCTCACCCGCGGGACCGAAGCGGTCGCCGGGCAAGGAAAATGACGGAGAACATCATGCAGACCAAGATGCTGATCGGCGGCGCTCAGGAAGCCGGCAGAGAGACCGAGGAAGCGGTTCTGAACCCGCGCACCGGCGAGCTGATCGTGAAGATGCCCGAGGCGGACATGGACCAGGTGAACCGCGCCGTGGCTGCCGCCCGCGCCGCCTTCCCAAGCTGGGCGCGCACCACGGCCGCGCACCGCTCGGGCCTGCTGCTGGCGCTGGCCGACGCCATCGAGGCGCGCGCCGAGGAGTTCGTGAAGCTGGAATCGCTCAACTGCGGCAAGCCGATCGAATGCGTGCGCAATGACGAGGTTCCCGCGGTGGCCGACTGCTTCCGCTTCTTCGCGGGCGCGGTGCGCAACATGCACGGGCCGGTGGCGGGCGAGTACATGGAGGGCCATACCTCGATGATCCGCCGCGATCCGATCGGTGTCGTCGCCTCGATCGCGCCGTGGAACTACCCGATGATGATGATGGCCTGGAAACTGGCCCCGGCGCTGGCGGGCGGCAACACGGTGGTGATGAAACCCTCGGAACAGACGCCGCTCACCGCGCTGCTGATGGCCGAGATCATCGCCGGCATCTTCCCGGCGGGCGTGGTCAACGTGATCGTCGGCCAGGGCGCCACGGTCGGCAATGCGCTGATCAACCACCCGCAGGTCGACATGGTGTCGATCACCGGCGACGTGGCGACCGGGCGCAAGGTGCTTCAGGCGGCCTCGAAGTCGGTCAAGCGCACGCATCTGGAACTGGGCGGCAAGGCCCCGGTGATTGTCATGGATGACGCCGATCTCGGCCGCGTGGTCGAGGGGCTGCGCGCCTTCGGCTACTACAATGCCGGTCAGGACTGCACCGCCGCCTGCCGGATCTACGCGGGGGCGAAGGTCTACGACAACCTCGTGGCGGACCTCTCGTCGGCCGTCTCCTCGATCACCTTCGACGATGCGGACGATACGAAGAACGAAATCCCGCCGCTGATCTCCATGCGCCAGCGCGACCGGGTGGCGAGCTTCGTGCAGCGCGCCTCGGAACTGAAGCACATCGAGGTGACCACCGGCGGCGCGCAACACGAGGGCTCGGGCTTCTACTACCGACCCACCGTCATCGCGGGCGCGCTGCAGGAGGACGAGATCGTCCAGCGCGAGGTTTTCGGCCCCGTCGTCTCGGTCACCCGTTTCGACGACGCCGATACCGCCGTGGCCTGGGCCAATGACAGCCAGTACGGGCTCGCCTCCTCGGTCTGGACCGAGAACATCGGCCGGGCGCTCGATATCTCGGCGCGGCTGCAATACGGCTGCACCTGGGTGAACACGCATTTCATGCTGGTCAACGAGATGCCGCACGGCGGACTCAAGCAGTCGGGCTACGGCAAGGACATGTCGATGTACGCGCTCGAGGATTACACCGTCGCGCGCCACGTGATGATCGCGCACTGAAAATCGGCAGGGGCGGCCTCGCCGCCCCGCGCCTCAGAGCGGCACGTAGCGGTAGCCGTCCCCGGCCCGCTCCACATGCCCCATGCCGCCCTGCGAGAGGTGGTAGCCGATCACCGGCACCTGCTCCCGCGCCAGCCGATCCATCAGCGCCACGCGGGTCTTCGCGCCCAGTTCCGGGTCCTGATCCGAGTTCGCCTCCCAGGCGGGACGGGCGAAAGCCACGTGGTCATTGCCGATGGCATCCCCGACGATCAGCACTTGCTCGCCCCCCTGCCGCAGCTCGAAACCCATGTGTCCGGGTGTGTGGCCAGGCAGGAGCATGGCTGTGAGGCCGGGCAGGATCTCGGTGCCATCCTCGAACCGCTCTATCCGGTCCTCGATTGCCTCCATCCGCCTCCGCGCACCGAGGGCGAAGAGCTGACGCTCTGCGCCAATGCTGTCCGCAGTCGCCGGATCCCACCAGTAGTCCCACTCGGCCCGGCCCATGAGGTAGCGCGCCTCGGGAAAGACCGGCTCGTCGAAGTCGTCGAGCAGCCCCCAGATGTGATCGGGGTGCGCATGGGTGAAGACCACCGCGGTCACCTGGTCCGGGGTGACGCCGACGGCCTCGAGATTGCCTTGCAGCGCGCCGGCGCTGTCCATGAAGTCCGGCCCCGCGCCGACGTCGAAGAGCACCGTCTGATCGCCGTGCTGCCAGAGGGTCACGTTGCACTCGGGCGTCAGGCGCTGGCGGTCGATGTGCCGCGCCGCGAGGATCGCTGCCAGCTCGGCTTCGGGCATGCCAGCGAAGATGAAGTCTCCGGGCAGCACCAGGTTGCCGTCGCTCACGGTGGTCAGCAGGCCGGTGCCGAGGGTCGCCTCGGCGATCAGCTTGCGGGGCAGCAGCGGCGCGAGGCCGGCAGCAGCGGCGGTTTGCAGCAGGTGCCTGCGGGTCAGTGGCATGGTCTCTCCTCCCATTCACACATTCGCATTCTATGATGCAAATTGCAGGACTGGAAGCGCCGAATGCGCCGCTACTCTGCGGGCGCGAAACCGACGATGAGCTGGCGCAGCCCGATGGCCGCGCCAGCGAAGATCGACAGCAGTGCCACGGGCGCGCTGAAGGACAGCAGCGAAAAGGCGCTGAGCCCCTGCCCGACGCTGCAGCCCGCGGCCAGCACCGCCCCCGGCCCCATCAGCGCCGCACCGAGGATCTGCCGTTTCAGCTCGCGCGGGTCCTCGCAGGCCTCCCAGCGGAACTGCCCCTTGCGCAGGGAGCCGAGGAAGGCCCCAAGCAGCACGCCGGTGACGGAGCCGACAGCAAAGCCGGGCGCCGCAGCCGAGGCGGTCATCAGCCACAGCAGGCTCTCGCCCAGCGGGCGGGCAAAGGAATGGCCTTCGACCGAGATGGCGCCGAAGCTCTGGGTGGCGGCGATCTGCGTGCCGACCCAGGCCGAGGTGACCGCAAGCCCGACGACGACGCCCCAGAAGACGTGCCGCCCCGCGCGCAGCATGCCGCCGCCCGACAGCGAGATCGCGATCAGCGCACCGCCCACCACCAGCCCGGTGAGCAGCGGTGCCCCGGTGAGCTGCGACAGCGCCTGCGGCGACGTGGCCGGGGTGTCGGGGAAGACGGTGATCCGCGCCAGTGCCAGCGGTCCGGAGAGGGTGACATAGGCTGTCAGCCCCATCACCACCACGATCACCAGCGCGCGCAGGTCTCCGCCGCCGAGCCGCGCCAAAGCGCCGTAGCCGCAGTTGCCCGAGAGCGCCATGCCATACCCGAAGAGCAGCCCGCCGAGCACCGTGCCGGGCAGCGACCATTGCCGCGAGAGATAGAAGGTCTGGCCCGCGTCGAGCCATCCTGCGGTGATCGCGACATGGGTGGCGATCACAGCCGTCCCGACCGCCAGCCCCCACATCCGCAGCCGCCGGGTGTCCGAGGAATAGAGCGCGTCCTCGATCGCGCCAAGCGTGCAGAAACGCCCGAGCCGCGCGGCGAGGCCGAGAACCATGCCACCCAGCAATCCAACCAGCGCCGCAAGCGCGGCGCCGTCACCAAAGTCGAACATTCCGACCGCCGCTCCCTTTCGACCCTCGGCCAACGCCTCCGGTCACTCCTCCCGACAGAACAGGTCGTATATGACTTCCATGATCTTCTTCGGCCGGTCGTCGGTCAAGGAATAGTAGATTGTCTTGCCGTCGCGACGGGGCGTGACCAGCCCCTCGAGACGCAGCCGTGAAAGCTGCTGCGAGACCGCCGACTGCCGCGCCGAAAGCAGGTCCTCGAGCTCGGTCACCGATTTCTCGCCCGAAGCGAGATGGCACAAGATCATCATGCGCCCGCCGTGGCTCATCGCCTTGAGCAGGTTCGAAGCCTCTTCGGCCTTCTGCATGAACCGGTCCATTTCCGGCTCGCTCATGCCCTCGTCGAAGACGTGGAGTTGGGCTGCGTTCGACATCGGCGTCATCCGTCTATCGTATTCGAGGCCGGAAGGTCCTCGATCAGTCGGGCAAGCAGTGCCCAGAAAAAGTCTTCTCCAGGATAGCCTTCGATTCGCCCGGTTTCCATCCCGTCCTGCACCAGCACGAAGGTCGGGGTGAAGGCGACGGGTCGCTGCAACACGATCTCCTCCGGCAGCGCCCGGATGTCGGCCCGGCGCAGCGGCGCGGCCTGTCCCTCGGCGGTCTTAGGGTAGATCGGTGCGATCTCGGCGTCCCAAGCCTCGCAATAGCGGCAGCCGACCTGCTCGGCCATGAGCAGCAGGGTCTCGGCGCAGAGTGGCGCGGGCAACAGCAGCAGGAGGCAGAGGAGAAATCGCATCGTCGGTCCATTCAGGGTGATTGACCGAAAGCATATCACATACGTAACGTAATATGCGAATATGTATTTGGAGAGGAGCGCCACGCGCATGTTCGATGTCACATTTCTGGGCGCTTTCATCGCCGGACTGCTGTCATTCCTGTCGCCCTGCATCCTGCCGATCGTGCCTTTCTACCTCTCCTACCTTGCCGGGCAGGGCGTGCATGTGGTCGCCGAAACCGGCGTCGTGCCGCCCGGACTGCGCCGCCGCGCGGTAACCGGGGCGGTGCTGTTTGCCCTCGGGGTGACCACCGTCTTCGTCGGGCTGGGGGCCACGGCGACGGTCTTCGGCCAGATGATGCGCGAATGGTTCGGCGTGCTGCGCTGGATCGCCGCGGGGCTCATCCTCCTGATGGGTCTTCATTTTCTCGGCGTGCTGCGCATCCCCTTGCTGTACCGCCAGGTGCGATCCGAAGCAGGCAAGGCCGGCGGGTTTCTCGGCGCCTATGTGATCGGCCTCGCCTTCGCGTTCGGCTGGACCCCCTGCGTCGGGCCGGTGCTGGCGGCCATCCTCTTTACCGCCGCCGGTCAGGACACGGCGCAGCACGGCGCGGGGCTGCTGCTCACCTATGGCGCGGGGATGACCCTGCCTTTCGTTCTGGCGGCCGCCTTCATCGGACCGTTCCTGCGCTTCATCGCCCGCTTCCGCCGCCACCTCGGCCGCGTCGAAAAGGCCATGGGCGTGTTGCTCATCCTGTTCGGCGTGCTGATCGCCACCAACAGCGTCAACCTGATCGCCGCTTGGCTCATCGACACCATCCCCTGGTTCAGCCGCATCGGCTGACCGGCCCCCACACCCAAGGAGCACGAAGATGACAAGACTGTTCCCCACGCTGGCTGCCGCTGCGCTCATCGCCTGCGCGTCCACCCTGCCCCTGCCCGCAGCACAGCTCGGCGACGACGGGCTGCACAAGGCGCCGTGGATGCACGACACCTTCAAGGATCTGCGCGAGGATCTGGCGGAAGCCAATGCCGCCGGTCAGCGTCTGCTGATTCTGATCGAACAACGCGGCTGCATCTACTGCACCAGAATGCACGAGGAGGTCTTCCCTCATCCGGAGATCGCGAAGATGCTGTCTGACGACTACTTCGTCATCCAGATCAATATGTTCGGCGATGTCGAGGTGACCGACTTCGATGGCACCTCGCTGCCGGAGAAGGACATGGTGCGGCGATGGGGGGTGCTGTTCACCCCGACGATGATCTTCCTGCCCGAAAAGACCGGAGAGATCCCCGCTCCGCAGGCCGCGGTCGCCATCATGCCCGGCGCCTTCGAGGCAGGCACCACCCGCCATCTGCTGCAATGGGTGCTGGAGAAAGGCTACGAGGGGGATGAGCCCTTCCAGAAGTACCATGCCCGAAAGATTGAGGAAGATCGCGCAAATAATTGAGAAACATAAATAATTATAGGAATCCCACCAAAGATCTCGACACCGCAGGATACCGCATTGAGCCAAAGTCGGACGGTAGACACATCTTTAAATTCATGGCTATGAATTTGTTGTTGCAAGAAGCTTGATGTGTGCCGTAGCATTCAGAACATGGAAGGGGAGGAGACATGAAAACCACGGTCGCACTTGCGTCCGTCATCGGGATCGTTGCGTCCGCCGCACTGGCCGACACCACCATCCCGGATGACGTCAGCTTCACGGAATACGGCGAGGTCGAGGCTTCGCTGACCGGCACTGCGGGCGATCCAGTTCGGGGCGCCGAGATCATGACAACCCGGTCGAAGGGCAACTGCGTAGCCTGCCATGCGGTCACCGCGCTCGCCGACGCACCTTTCCACGGCGAGGTCGGCCCGTCGCTCGACGGCGTAGGCGGCTATCGCTCGGAAGCCGAACTGCGCGGCATCGTCGCCAATGCCAAGAAGATGTTCGACGGCACCGTGATGCCCGCCTTCTACAAGACCAGCGGCTTCATCCGGCCCGGCGATGGCTACACCGGCAAGGCCGCACCCAATGACCTGCCGCCAATCCTCTCCGCCCAGGAGGTCGAGGACGTGGTGGCCTTCCTGATGACCCTTCAGGACAGCTGAGAGAGGAGACGGCATGAGCCTGACCAGACGAGACACATTCGGGCTTGCGCTCGGCGCCGCGGCGCTGACCGTCCTGCCCTTCCGCGCCAACGCCTCGGCCGAGGACCTGATCGCCGAGTTCACCGGCGGCGCAGCGACCGGCGACAGCGGCGTCGAGCTGACCGCGCCCGAGATCGCCGAGAACGGCAACACCGTGCCGATCAGCGTGGACGCGCCCGGCGCATCGGCGATCTTCGTGCTCGCTGCCGGCAACCCGACACCCGCGGTCGCGACCTTCGCCTTCGGCCCGCTGGCGGGCTCGCGCATGGCCTCGACCCGCATCCGGCTTGCCGGAACGCAGGAGGTCATTGCGGTGGCGAAACTCGAGGACGGCACGTTCGCGCGCACCGCCAAGACCGTGAAGGTCACCATCGGCGGCTGCGGCGGCTAACAGGAGACAAGACAGATGGCATCCGGAGTCAAACCCCGCGTCAAGGTCCCCAAGTCCGCTTCGGCGGGCGAGGTGGTAACCCTCAAGACGCTGATCAGCCACCCGATGGAGAGCGGCCAGCGCAAGGACAGCGACGGCAAGCTGATCCCGCGTTCGATCATCAACCGCTTCACCTGCGACTTCAACGGCCAGAACGTCATCGATGTGAAGATGGAACCCGCGATCTCGACCAACCCCTACTTCGAGTTCGAGGCGCTGGTGCCCGAGGCCGGTGAGTTCACCTTCACCTGGTACGACGACGACGGCTCGACCTACACCGACACCAAGCCGATCGAGATAGCCTGACACGCGGCCGGCCGCCCGGAGAGGAGCCGGGCGACCCGGAACCGTCTCGCCCGCCGCCATGCATGGCCGGGCCAACTTGAGGGAGGAGACATATGACACGCAAGGCGATTGCGCTCACCGCGCTCGCCCTGCTGGCCGCACCGCTGGTGGTGCAGGCCGGCGGGCCCGATGATGACGAGCTGATCATCAACGGCGAGATCGAGATCACCACCAAGGCCCCGGCACCCGAATTCCTGTCGGGCGTGATGGACGAGGTCATCTCGGGCTGGCACTTCCGCTCGGACGAGACCCAGGCGCTCGAGATGGATGACTTCGACAATCCCGGCATGATCTTCGTCGACAAGGCGCGGGAACAATGGGCCATGGTCGAGGGCAGCGAGGGCAAGAGCTGCGCTTCCTGCCACGGCGAGCCCGAGGACATGGCCGGGGTGAAGGCCACCTACCCCAAGTGGAACGACGCGGCCGAGGAAGTCCGCACCTTGCAGATGCAGGTGAACGGCTGCCGCACCGAGCACATGGGGGCCGAGGCCTGGAAATACGACGGGGTCGAGGCGATCAACATGGTGGCGCTGCTCTCGGCGGTCTCGCGCGGGATGCCGGTCGATGTGGCCATCGACGGCCCGGCGCAGGCGGTCTGGGAGCAGGGCAAGGAGCTTTACTACACCCGCACGGGTCAGCTCGAGCTTTCCTGCGCCAACTGCCACGAGCAGAATTACGGCAACTTCATCCGCGCCGATCACCTCAGCCAGGGTCAGATCAACGGCTTTCCGACATACCGGCTGAACAACGCGGCGCTCAACGGGGTGCACTCGCGCTTCAAGGGCTGCGTGCGCGACACCCGCGCCGAAACCTACGCAGCGGGCAGCCCGGAGTTCATCGCGCTCGAGCTCTACGTCGCCTCGCGGGGCAATGGTCTTTCGGTCGAGGGCCCCTCCGTCCGCAACTGACCCCGGCCCCGCGCGATGGCTCGTGCGGGGTTTCTTCCCCCTCGCAATTTCACGCGCCTGGATGCGCAAGAGGATACCCCGATGATCTCCCGACGTGATTTCCTCCAGGTCTCGATGGCTGCCGCGGCGCTCTATGGCGGCTCGGGCTTCGGCAACTGGGCGCGGCTCGCGGCGCAGCAGCGCCTGACGCAGGACGACCTGCTGGCCATGCCCACCTACGGGAACGTCTCGCTGATCCACATCACCGACATCCACGCGCAGCTGAAACCGATCTACTTCCGCGAGCCCTCGGTCAATATCGGCGTCGGCGGCAACCGCGGCGCGGTACCCCACCTGACCGGCGCGGAATTCCGCAAGATGTATGGCATCGCCGACGGCTCGCCGTCGCATTACGCGCTCTCCTCGGGGGACTTCGACGCCCTCGCCCGCGGCTACGGCCGCGTCGGCGGCATGGACCGGGTCGCCACCGTGGTGAAGCAGATCCGCTCGGAACGCCCCGACGCGCTGCTGCTCGACGGCGGCGACACATGGCACGGCAGCTACACCTGCTACCAGACCGCCGGGCAGGACTGCGTCAACGTGATGAACCTGCTGAAGCCCGACGCGATGACCTTCCACTGGGAGTTCACCCTCGGCTCCGAGCGGGTGCGCGAGATCGTCGAGGGGCTGCCCTTCGCCGCGCTTGGCCAGAACATCTTCGACGCCGAATGGGACGAGCCCGCCGAGCTATTCCAACCCTACAAGATGTTCGAGCGCGGCGGCGTGAAGATCGCGGTCATCGGCCAGGCCTTCCCCTACATGCCGATCGCCAACCCCGCGTGGATGTTCCCTGAGTATTCCTTCGGCATCCGCGACGAGCACATGCAGGAGATGGTCGACGAGGTGCGGGCGGACGGCGCCGAACTCGTTGTGGTTCTCAGCCACAACGGTTTCGACGTCGACAAGAAGATGGCCGAAAAGGTCACCGGCATCGACGTGCTGCTCTCGGGCCATACCCATGACGCACTGCCCGAGCCGGTGCTGGTGGGCGAGACGGTCCTCATTGCCTCTGGCTCCAACGGCAAGTTCGTCTCCCGCGTCGAACTCGACGTGCGGGACGGCCGGATGATGGGCTTCCGCCACAAGCTGATCCCGATCTTCTCGGACGTGATCGCCCCCGACCCCGAGATGACCGCGCTGATCGACGCCGAGCGCGCGCCCTTCGCGGACCAGCTGTCCGAGGTCATCGGCCACACCGACACCACGCTCTACCGCCGCGGCAATTTCAACGGCACCTGGGACGACCTGATCTGCGACGCGCTGCTCACCCAGCGCGACGCGCAGATCGCGCTCTCGCCCGGCGTGCGTTGGGGGCCGTCGCTGCTGGCGGGCGATCCGATCACCCGCGAGGACCTCTGGAACGTCACCTCGATGAGCTACCCCAAGGCCTACCGCTCCGAGATGACCGGCGCGTTCCTGAAGGTCGTTCTGGAAGACGTGGCCGACAACATCTTCAACCCCGATCCCTACTACCAGCAGGGCGGCGACATGGTCCGCGTCGGCGGCCTTGGTTACCGCATCGACGTCACCGCCCCGGCGGGTCAGCGCATCTCGGACATGGTGCTGCTGAAGACCGGCGAGGCGATCGACCCGGCCAAGAGCTACACCGTCGCCGGCTGGGCCAGCGTCAACGAGGGCACCGAGGGCCCGCCGATCTGGGACGTGGTGGAAAGCCACATCCGCAGCCTCGGCCGCGTGCAGCTGGGCGAGAACACCTCGGTAGAGGTGGTTGGCGCATGACGCAGGGCCCGGAGAGAACCATGGAAGAGAAAATGAGCGAGCCGAAGACGTCGCGCCGCGCCTTCCTGCAGGGGGCGGCCACGGTGGCCGTGACCGCAGGCGCCGCGCGCGCCGCCGAGCCCGATCCGCTGATCACCGAGGTGCAGCCCTGGGCTCAGGGCCTCGGCGAGGGCGTCGATGCCACCCCCTACGGGCTGCCGATCCGCTTCGAGGACGACGTGGTGCGCCGCAACGTGCCGTGGCTGACCGCCGACCCGATCAGCTCGATCAACTTCACGCCGATCCACGCGCTGGACGGCACGATCACCCCGCAGGGCTGCGCTTTCGAGCGGCACCACTCGGGGGCCATCGAACTCAGCAAGAGCGACTACCGGCTGATGATCAACGGGCTGGTCGATAGGCCGCTGGTCTTCACCTACGAGGATCTCGAGCGCTTCCCGCGCGAAAACCACGTGTATTTCTGCGAATGCGCCGCGAACACCGGCATGGAATGGGCGGGCGCGCAGCTCAACGGCGCGCAGTTCACCCATGGCATGATCCACAACATGGAGTACACCGGCGTGCCGCTGCGTACCCTGCTGCGCGAGGCGGGCCTGCCCGCCACGACGGGCAAGTGGGTCTACGTCGAGGGCGCCGATGCCTCGTCCAACGGCCGCTCGATCCCGATGGAAAAGGCGCTCGACGACGTGCTCGTCGCCTTCAAGGCCAATGGCGAGGCGCTGCGCAAGGAGCACGGCTACCCGGTGCGCCTCGTGGTGCCCGGCTGGGAAGGCAACATGTGGGTGAAATGGCTGCGCCGCATCGAGGTGCTGGACGGCCCGGTAGAGAGCCGCGAGGAAACCTCCAAGTACACCGACACGCTGGCTGACGGCACCTCGCGCAAGTGGACCTGGGTGATGGACGCGAAATCCGTCGTCACCTCTCCCAGCCCGCAGGCGCCGATCAAGCATGGCCACGGCCCGCTGGTGATCACCGGCCTTGCATGGTCCGGTCACGGCAGGATCACCCGCGTCGACGTCTCCACCGACGGCGGCAAGAACTGGCAGACCGCGCGGCTTGCTCGCGAGGGCGAGACCAAGGCGCTCACCCGCTTCTACCTCGACACCGAATGGACCGGCGAGGAGATGTTCCTGCAGTCCCGCGCCATGGACGAGACCGGCTACGTGCAGCCCACCAAGACGCAGCTGCGCGAGGTGCGCGGCGAGAACTCGGTCTACCACAACAACTGCATCCAGACCTGGTGGGTCAAACCGAACGGGGAGGCAGAAAATGTCGAAGTCTCTTAAACTCTACGGCAGCGTCTTCGGCGGCATCGCGGTCACCCTGACGGTCGCGGTCAACATGGCCGACCGTTTCGTGGCCGAGGCGCCCGAGGGGCTGCGCAGCCTGACCCCCCTTGAAGTCGCAGCGGACCCCGCGCCGATTGGCGGCCTTGTCGCTGTCGCCCATGCCGACGAGGCGCCCAAGGACGGCCCGCTCGGCATCGGCCGCGAGGCGCTGCCCGAGGAGGTCGCCGCCTGGAACCTCGACGTCTCGCCCGACGGCACCGGCCTGCCGCCCGGCAGCGGCTCTGTCGAGGATGGCGAGTTGCTGTTCTCCGAGAACTGCGCCTCCTGCCACGGCGAATTCGCCGAAGGGTCGGGCAACTGGCCCAAGCTCGCGGGTGGCGAGGACACGCTGGCCAACAAGGACCCGGTGAAGACCGTCGGCAGCTACTGGCCGCACCTGTCGACCGCCTGGGACTACGTGCACCGCTCGATGCCCTTCGGCAACGCGCAGTCGCTGGAGCCGGATGAGGTCTATGCCATCGTCGCCTACATCCTCTACTCGAACTTCATCGTCGACGAGGACTTCACCCTGTCGAACGAGAATTTCACCGAGGTGGTCATGCCCAACGTGGGCGGCTTCATCGTCGATGACCGCCCCGAGACGGAGTACCCGCGATGGACCGGCGAGCCCTGCATGACCGACTGCAAGGAAAGCGTCGAGATCACCATGCGCGCCACGGTGCTCGACGTGACCCCGGACCATGGCGGCGACGAAGGGGCAGCAGGGCCTGACGCGACGGACGCCCATCCGGATCAGGCCGAAGTGGCCTCCGCCGACACCGGCACCGAGGCCGCGGCGGTCGCGACGGACGCGGCCCCTGCCGCGTCCGAACCCGCACCGGCCCCCGCTGCCGCCGACCCCGAGCTGGTCGCCGCTGGCGAGAAGGTCTTCAAGAAGTGCATGTCCTGCCACGCGGTCGGCGACGGCGCGAAGAACAAGACCGGCCCCGAGCTCAACGGCGTGATCGGGCGCGGCATCGGGTCGGTCGATGGCTTCGGCTACTCGAAGGTCTTCGAGGAGGCCCATGGGGCTGGCGAGACATGGACGCCGGAACGCCTGCAGGCGTTCCTCGAAAAGCCGAAGGACTCGATGAAGGGCACCAAGATGTCCTTCCCCGGCCTGCGCAAAACCGAGGATATCGACGCCGTCATCGCCTATCTCTCGAGTTTCGCCAAATGACAGACGGCCCGGCCGCGCCCCCCGCGACCGGGATCCATCAAGGAGACCCGCCATGCTCAGAACACTTGCCCTGCTGCTTGCCCTGCCCGCCGGCGCGATCGCGCAGGAGGTCGTCACCCGCCCCTACGACGGCAGTTTCGACGAGGCGGTCTTTGCGCTGGAAAACGCGATCATCGGCGAGGGGCTGGTGGTCGATCACATCAGCCACGTCGGCGAGATGCTGGCCCGCACAGGTGCCGACATCGGCGCCGAAACCCATCTCTACGACGCCGCCGACGTCTATCTCTTCTGCTCGGCCACCACCTCGCGCGAGGTGATGGAGGCCGATCCGCTGAACATCGCCTTCTGCCCCTATTCGATCTTCGTCGAGAGCCGGGACGGCAGGACCAGCATCGGCTACCGCAGCTTCGAGCGCGAAAGCATGGGGCCGGTGAATGACCTTCTTGCCCGCATCACCGCCACCGCCACGGAGTTCTGAGCATGTACGATGCCCTTTTCCGCGCGCAGCTCGATGAGCTGAAGGCGGACGGCAACTATCGCCACTTCGCCGAGCTCGAGCGGCACCGGGGCCAGTTCCCCGCAGCCACCCATCACGGCGCGCAGCGCGAGGTGACGATCTGGTGCTCGAACGACTATCTCGGGATGGGGCAGCATCCGGCGGTCCTGCAGGCGATGCATTCCGCGCTCGACACCTGCGGCGCGGGCTCGGGCGGCACGCGCAACATCTCGGGCACGACGCATGAACACGTGCTGCTCGAGGCGGAACTGGCCGACCTGCACGGCAAGCAGGCGGCGCTGCTCTTCACCTCGGGCTACGTGTCGAACTGGGCCAGCCTCGGCACGCTCGGGGCACGCATTCCCGGGCTGATGATCCTGTCGGACGCGCTCAACCACGCCTCGATGATCGAGGGCATCCGCCACTCGAAAGCGGAGCGGATCATCTGGAAGCACAACGATCTGGCCGACCTCGAACGCCATCTCGCCGCGCTGCCCCTTGATCGGCCCAAGCTGATCGCCTTCGAGAGCGTCTACTCGATGGACGGTGACATCGCCCCGATCGCCGAGATCTGCGACCTGGCCAAGCGCTACAACGCCATGACCTATCTCGACGAGGTGCATGCGGTCGGCCTCTACGGTCCGCGCGGCGGCGGCATCGCCGAACGCGAGGGGCTGATGCGGCGGATCGACGTGATCCAGGGCACGCTGGGCAAGGCCTATGGCGTCACCGGCGGCTACATAGCCGCTTCGGCCACGCTCTGCGACGTCATCCGCAGCTTTGCCTCGGGGTTCATCTTCACCACCGCTTTGCCACCCGCCGTGGCCGCCGGTGCCCGTGCCGCCGTGGCGCATCTGAAACGCTCGGACCTCGAGCGCGCGGCGCAGCGCCGGGCCGTGGCCAGCGTCCGCGAGGCGCTCGACCGGATTGGCGTGCCGCATCTGCCGAACCCCAGCCACATCATTCCGCTCATGGTCGGCTGCCCGCAGAAATGCCGCTACATCGCGGACCGCCTGCTGGCGGAACATGCTATTTATATCCAACCGATCAACTACCCCACGGTACCGCGCGGCACCGAGCGGCTGCGCATCACCCCCTCGCCGGTGCACTCCGCCGAGGACATCCGGCGGCTGGCACTGGGGCTCGAGGCACTTTGGGCCGAATGCCAGCTCGCGCGCCGACCCATAGCAGCGCAATAGCGCCGCTCCGCATCCCGCCAAGAGTGCCGCCTTTGGCGCTGCGCTCCCCGAAAACGTGAATGCGTCACATTAAATGCATCTTAGAATTGCAAGAAATCATTGACGAATCGCATGTCACCCCCGCAGCTTTTCTGAGGTCTTCCCGGAGGAGCGCCGCCGACGTGCGGTGTGTGGAGGACCGATTTAGGGAGGAAACCATGCAAACCAACAAATTCATTACATGTCTTCTATTGTCCACGGTCCTGACCGCACCCGCGATGGCCCAGGACAACATGGACAAGCTGTCCAACATGCAGCGCACCGACGCCAATTTCACCTTCATCGACCAGGAGGGGGAGCGGGCCGACGCGCTGAAGGAAATCCTGCCGCACATCACCGTGCCGGAGGGCTTCTCGGTCAGCCTCTACGCGGTGGTGCCGGACGCGCGCTCGATGGCGGTGGCGCCGCAGGGCACCGTGGTCTTTGCCGGGACGCGCAAGGACAAGGTCTGGTCGATCGTCGACCGCGACCGCAACCGGGTGGCCGACGAAGTGAAGGACTTCGCGCCCTCGATCACCTTCGACGTGCCCAACGGCCCCTGCTTCTCGCCCGACGGGTTCCTTTACATCGCCGAACGCAACCGGGTGCTGACCTTCCCGGCGGCGGAATTCTTCTTCGAGGGCCCGGACCCCGCGGTCGGCGAAGTGATCCCCAAGGGAGAACTGATCCCCGCCGAGGAGGAAAGCTTCAACCACACCGCCCGCGTCTGCCGTGTCGGGCCGGACGGCAAGCTCTACATCTCGCTCGGCCAGCCGCACAACATCCAGCCCAAGGACAAGCTCGAGATGTACGACAAGATCGGCATCGGCGGCATCATCCGGATCAACACCGACGGCACCGGGCGCGAGGTCTACACCCGCGGCATCCGCAACTCGGTGGGTCATGACTTCAACCCCGCCGATGGCTCGCTGTGGTTCACCGACAACCAGGTCGACGGCATGGGCGATGACATCCCGCCGGGCGAGCTGAACCGCCAGACCTCGGCCGGGCAGCACTTCGGCTTCCCCTGGACCAACGGCGGCGTCGACATTCCCGATTACAAGGACGTCGAGCGGCCCGAGGGCGTGGAATTCGTCGAACCGCAGGTCAACATGCAGGCGCATGCGGCCGACCTGGGGATGCGCTTCTACACCGGAAAATCTTTCCCTGACAAATACCAGGGCGGCATTTTCTCGGCGCAGCACGGCTCGTGGAACCGCACCGAACCGGTCGGCGCACGGGTGATGTTCACCGCGCTCGACGAGGAGGGCAACGCCGCCAACACCGAGGTCTTCGCCGAGGGCTGGCTTGACGAGGAGACCGGCGAATACCGCGGCCGTCCCATGGACATCGCCTTCCTGCGCGATGGATCGATGCTGGTGTCGGACGATTTTGCCGGGGCCATCTGGCGCATCGCCTATGCGCCGAAGGCAGCCGAATGAGGGCTGTTGCCCTGATGATCCTCGGCGGGCTGATGCTCGCCGGGGGCACCCCGCTCGCAGCCGGAGATCCGGCCGCGGGCCGGAGGGTCGCCAACATGTGCCGCACCTGCCATGGTATTGATGGACTTGCACAAATCCCCATCGCGCCAAATATCGGTGGTGAGCCGGAGGCCTATCTCGAGAGCCAGCTTCTGGCGTTCAAGAAAGGCACCCGCGAGCACGAGATGATGACGGTCGTCGCGGCGGGGCTGTCCGAGCAGCAGATCGCCGATGTCGCCGCCTGGTATGCCGCGCACACGGCGAGCGCCACGCTGCCGGACGGGGTCAGCGAGGACGATGCTCCCGAAGCCTGCGTTTCCTGCCACGGCGCCGATGGCATCGCGGTCTTTCCCGACGCGCCGAACCTCGCGGGCGAGGTCAACATCTACATCGACACCCAGCTCAAGGCGTTCCGCAATGGCAAGCGCACGCATGACATCATGTCGTCGATTGCCGCCGACATGACGGACGAGGAAATCCGCGCCGTGGCCGATTGGTACGCCCGCGTCACCCTGACGATCGCCCCGCCACAATGACCGGTCGCCGGGCTCAGCCGCCAAGCCGCCAGTCCGGCGCGACGTAATAGGTCAGCGGCTGCGGCCCCGCGGCGCGCACCCGCGCGGCAAAAGCCTTGCCCGCCGCCGCGTCGGGCGCGGAAATCTGTCCGGTACGGGCGAGGATGACGATCTCATCGCCCGGAGCCCCCTGTACCAGCATTGGGAAATCCACAACTTTTTCAGATGCTTCCAGTCGGATGTGAACCTCGTAGAAGTCGGCCATCTGCGGCGAGGGCAGCACGCTCATGATCACCCCGATCAGATAGGCCCAGTTCTCGACGATCTGCATTGGAGTCCCTCCTTGCCCGTCCTTCCCGACCTGTCCAGTTCAACCGGTGCACTCCACGGCCGCTTCCGCGACGCCGCCGCCGCCGGTGGCGAGCCAGCGGACGATGGCGTGGGAAATCGGCTGTCCGGTTTGCTCCTCGTAGCAAGAATAAGCCGGAGAGGGATTCACTTCAAAGCAGATGTAGCGCCCGTCCGGCGTCTGCCGCAGGTCGATCCCGCAAAGCGGCAGGTCAAGCCGGCGGGACAGCCGACGGCATGCGTCCTCGATCTCGGACGGCAGCCGCGTGGGTGTGTATTCTGCCGCCTCTCCGTCGTGGCGGGCGTAGCGGTAATCCTCGGCCGTGCTCTCGATGCGGGTCGCGAAGACCGCCTCTCCGATGACGTGCACGCGGATGTCGGTTCCCTCCACCCATTGCTGGAACTGCACCGGCAGGCAGCGCAGCTGGGACAGCCGTGCCAGATGGGACCCTTCGAGCTTGCGCACGATCGACCGGTGCGCGCTGATCGACTTGAAGATCACCGTGCCATGGCGCGCCCTGAAGGCCCGCGCCGCCTCGGGGTCATTGGTGACCAGCGTCTCGGGCACGGCGAGGCCGCAGGCGGCGATGATCCGCGCCTGATAGGGTTTGGACATGTTGGAATTGCAGGCCTTGATCCGGTTCAGCACGGGAACCGGCGTGGTTTCCATCCAGTCGTTCAGCAGCCCGTGCCACGCGGCGATGCGCGCGCGGGCCTCGGTCGTGCCGCGGTGGTATTCCGGCAGGCCCTGCTCGGTGCCGAGACGGGTGTAGACGCCCCGCGCCTGCGACAGGTCGCGCAGCGCGCCCGCACGGTGCAGCATCAGGCGGGCATGCCCCCCTGACTGGTGCAGCAACAGGTCAGCATGGGCCGCCTCACGCGGGTTCAGAAGCACCACCTCGATGCCCTGCGCCTCGGCCGCATCAAGCACCCGGCGCACGGGCGGCTCCGAGGGAATGCCGACAACGAGGATCATGCAGCCCCCCTCCACGCCTCGGCGACGTCCGCCAACAGCCCGACGATCAGCGAAACCTCGGTCGCGCTCGCGGCCTCCGGGACCGGGTTGATCAGCACCGGCTGCCAGCCAGCCGCCGTCTCTTCCAGCGTGACCTCTGCAAGGCGCAACCCGCGTCGCAGCATCTCGGCGCGCAAGCCATTGCGGAGTGCCTCGGGCAGGTCCTGCGACAGGGCATCGCCGGCGATCAGCACCCGCAGCAAGGGCCGCTCGACGCGGTGCTGCCCCGGCCCGCCGGGCCGAAGCGGCGCGCCCGCATCCGGAAAGCCCGCAAGCGGCGTGCCGAGACCGAGATGGCGCGCGCGGCTTGCCGCATGCAGATCCGCCCCGAGCCTCAGGCGATCCTCTGCCGCGCTCCGTGCTGCGAAGCCCGCGACCGAACCGGGGTGCGGCGGGTTCACGCAGCGCGCGCCGAAGCCGGTAAGCCAGCTGATCAGCAGGGCAAAGAACTCGTCCCCCGCGTAGCGCTGGTCCTCGGGCGCTGCGGCGGCAAAATGCAGCGGCGCGACACGCCTCACGCGGTTGAACACCGACAGCAGGTTCGCATCCGTCAGCACCAGCCCCGACGCCAGTTCGACGCGGCTGGAGCCCAGCGGATCATGTGCCCAGTGCGGTGCCATGAAAATCTCGTCCGGAGTGACGAATTCCACCCGCCCCACGCGGCGCAGGGCGCTGCAAACGCGCAGTGCCGTAGCGTCCTCGGGTTCGGCCAGGACGAGGTGGAAGGGCGCCTGCGCGCCCTCCCCGTCCCTTCCGTTCAAGGCCGCCACCGGTCAACCCTGCCGCGTGTCGAGCAACCGCTTGGCCTGCGCGCGATTGCCGCTCGCGGCGGACTGCATCTGCCGCAGGTCCTCTTCGCCCGCCAACGCGCTCATGTCGAGATCGGGCCGCAGCGAGGCGTCGATGAAGGGGGTGATCGACGCCAAGGCGGCCTCGATCGCGGCCAGCCGGTCCTCAACGCCGAAGCCGCCGCCCAATCCACCACCCAGTCCGCCACCACCGGGCCGGTCGAACCCGCCCTCGCGGAGCTTGTCGCCGGGCTTCTCGAAGTTGCCCTTGTCGAAGTCGCCCTTGTCGAGCCCGACCGACTTGTCGGTGATCGGTTTCTCCGGGCGCTTGTCGATGCCGAGCGGCTTTTCGGAGATCAGCGGTTTCTCGAAGCGCTTGTCGGGTATCTTGTCTGCGACGATGGTCTTGTCGATCCGCTTGTCCGAGAAATCCTTGATCAGCGACTTGCCGCAGCGCACCCGCAACTCGGCACTCATCGTCGGGGCCGAAGCAGAGATCCCGGCAACCGCCACGCAGGTATCGCTGCCTGCGTAGCTCCGCGAATTCGGCGTCGAGTTCCTGTCGAAGACGGTGCTTGCAGCGCTGCCCGGATAGGGGTCCCCCGCGTCGCCGCGGTTCGCGCCGCTGCCCAGCCCGTTGGTCCCGTCCGCCTGCTCCAGCGCCACCTTCGGATGCGCCTCGTCCGAATTGGTCGAGATCGCCTCGTCGATGTGCCAGATCAGCAACCCGTCGCCCGGCAGGTCGGCATCGTAGCCGTCGCGCTGGCGGTTCTCGACCAGGAAATACTCCTGCCCCGCGCCGCCGTCCTTCCACAGGCGGAACACCTCGTGCGACGTTTTCACGTCGGGGATCGAGCGGGTGCCGTTGGTGGTGACATTGGTGACGGTGACCCAGCCCTGATTGGCCTTGCACCAGGCCGAGGGATGCGCCGGCGTGTTGCCGCCGCCGTTCCACGAGCCGCCCCCCATCAGGCACCAGTTGCCGACACCCTCCGAGCTCTGATCGGTATCGTAAAGGTCGGGGAAGCCGAAGAGCAGGTGGCCAAGCTCATGCGCGCAGACGCCAAGCAGCGCATCCTCGGGGATGGTGAGATAGGCGAACAGCTTGGTGCCATCGGCGTTGAACTCCGAGCGCATCACCCACTTGTGGGACCAGATGTCGCCGCCCGAGCCGGTCTGCTCGGCCCCCGATCCCGCGTGCACGACGACGTAGGCATCGACGAAACCGTCCCCGTCGTTGTCATAGGGACCGAAATTCACCGTCGGGTTCGCCGCGGTCGCGGCATCCCGCGCCATGTCGCGGGCATTGGGCGTCGTGCTGCCGGTGCCCGACTGGCCGTTGGAATAATGCGCCAAGGTGTCCGGCATGGTGAAGGGCCCGGCCACCTCGCCGATGATGTTGATCGCGCCGTTGGTGACATCCGCGAAGTACTCCTTCACCGATCCCGTGGCGATCTCGCCGGTCGAGAAGAACAGGTCCTTGAACCGCTGCGCCGCGCCGGAACCGAAGGACTTGTCGGAGAACTCCGCCAGAACCACGGCCACCCGCACATCCCCGCTGAGCGGCGCGCGCTGCGCCGCGAAGTTGCGCGCCGCCATCGGCGGCGTGCCCAGCGGCAGCTCGGTGCCCGGCACGATCAGGCCGTCGTTGAAGCCGACCCGCGGCTTCATGCGCAGCGTGACGAGCTCCTCCATCCCTTCGGGCGCCGCCTCGCGCATCTTCTTCAGCGCTTTGTCGATCTTTTTCTTCAGCTCCGGAGCGGGGGCGACGCAGCAGCGGTCATCGCCGCCGCCCGAGCACTGGCCAAAGAAATTGTGCCAGTTTCCCGCGAATTCGGTCCGCGCGAAAATCGAGGAAAAAATGTCGGAAGTCCGGCTGTCGTGATGAGTCTCGCACATGGGAGAGCTCCTTTCAAAAGGCCGATGAAATGCGCCGATTATACCACCTTGCCCGCTATCCGGGCATTACTGGATTCCTGACAGCCCTAAAGGGAATTTTCCTTGACACAGCGCGAGCCGAAGCGCCTGGGGGTCCATGCCGGAAGCCGCGTGTCAGGAGCGCGGCAGCACGACGTCTGCCTGGCTGGCGGCGTTCAGCGCGATCAGCATGGCATGGGCCCGGGAACCGAGCTGCGTTCGCGCATCGCGCCGAAGGGCGTGTTCAGCCGGCAGACCCTGCGCCAGATCCCGACCGGCCTGTCCCCCGCTCAAGCATCCTGTCGCGGGTGAACCGCACCCGGGGCTGCATCCCGCCCTCAACGCGATTGACCGAAGGTGATAGCCGGAAGTCGCTGTGGCGCCCGACCCCGCGGCGCAGTGCACGCCCAGGCCACCCGCATCGCACATTCGCCCCACGGCGCGACGCCGACGCGCAGCGTTGCGCCGCCACCGTCGCGGCGATCGAAGCCCGCCTCGCGGGTCTGGGCGCTGGACCTCGAGGGCACCGGCGTGACGGTCAACATCTCCCTGCCCGCACAGCCAGCCGACACCGACCTGCTGTCACCCTCGCCCGACAAAACGGGCGCCGACGGCCACCTCCTGCCTGCCCGGGATCATGCGGCGCGGCATCGGCTGGCTCTGCAGGCCGGGGTCGGACGGGGTGACGGGCGGGCGGTTCATCGCCCGGCTCTGGGACCCCGAACTGCCCGGGGCCGAGGCCGCCAAGGCCGCGCGCGCGCCGCACCGTCCCAAGCCGGAGACCATGTGCGCCGTGCTCCAACGCGCCCCAGACCTCACGCTCGAGCGGATCATCGACCTCGATCCGTTCCGCCTGCCGCTCGACGTGCTGTTCCCTGACGCCCGCGTCGATGCGCTGGAGCCCGCGCAGGGCTGGCTGTATGGCTGGCACCTGGATTTCGCCAGCACCGAGGTGCTGCTCGGAGTGCAGAGCCACCTGCTGCGGATCGGGGGGCGGATCATCCTCATCGACACCTGCGTCGGCGACTGCAAGCAGCGCCCGGCCCGGCCCGAATGGCACCAGCGCAGCGGCGCGGACGATCTGCACCGACTTGCCGCCGGGGTCCACCGGGGCGATGTGGAGGTGGTCTTCTGCGCCCATCTGCATGCCGATCACGCGGGCTGGAACACCCGGCTGCAAGGCGGCCGCTGGGTGCCCACGTTGCCCAGGGCCCGCTATCCCGTCGGCCGCGCCGAGCTGCGCCACTGGATGGCCAAGGAGGCGCGGGCCCCCGGCATCGTCGGACATGGGGTCTATGCTGACAGCGTGCTGCCGATCCTCGAGGCAGGGCTGATCGACGAGGTGAAGGCAGGTGCCGACCTCGGCCCGGCGCTCGCCCGCGAGGCGGGTTGCCTGCACGCTTGCGACCTCTCGGGACATTCGCCCAGCCAACTCGGCCCGAGCCTCCCCTATCCGGGCGGTCGGCTGCTGCTCTGCGGCGACGCGGTGCATTCGCCGCTGCAACTGCCGCAGCCGGACTGGTCCTCGCGGTTCTGCTTCGCCGGCCCCGAGGCCACCCGCAAGCGCCGCGCGCTCTTTACCGACCTGGCCGAGAGCGGCGACCTGCTGGTCCCGTTTCACCTGCGCAGCGCCCTGGCGCTGCGCGTGCATGCCGAGGCCGATGCCTGGAAACCGCAAGGACTGTGAGAGCCTCGCGGGTCCGGTCCCGCTCAGGCGGGGCTGCGGCTACGCAGGATCTTCATCTTGTACGTCAGTTGGTCCGCTGGGTGCCGGTTGATCGAGCAGATCAGCACGCCTTCGGTGGTCACGTAGCGCCGCAACAGCTGAAGCGATTGCGCCCCGGCGCCAGCCCCAGCAGCCGCTGCGGCTCCTCGGGCATGGCGCGCGCGGGTGTCCTGCTCGACCACGTCTATATGCAGCCCCGAGGCGGCCTCGAACCGGGCGAAGAACGGTCCCTGCATCTGGCCAAGCCCCGCGACACCCTCGCAAAACCGCTCGGGGACAAAGGACTGGATGAAGCACAGCGGGCGCCCGCCCGGCTCGGTCAAGCGCACCCCGTCGATGTGGAACCAGCGCTCACCCGCGCCACCGCCGACCGTTTCGGCCAGTTCGGCATCCGGCACCACATCCTGCTGGCCCATCATCACGAAGCGAGTCTCGACCGCGACCTGGAAGAGCTCCTGCAGATTGGGGATGCTCTGCGCGTAATGCACCTGCGGATGGCTCGAGATGACAGGCGTACCGACGCCCTGGCGGCGCTCGACAAAGCCCCCGTCGGTCAGATGGCGCAACGCCTCGCGCACGGTGAAGCGCGAGGTCGCGAATTCCGCCGCCGACTCGACCTCGGTCGGCGGCAGCGAGCCCACCGGGTAGAGCCCGTCGCGCAGCCGCTGCTCAAGCTGCTTTTGCAGCCGGGCACAGCGCGGCCCCGCCGCGGTCGCTTCTGCCGCCCACGAACACCGTCAACGAAGCCGAATGGGCGCAGATGGTTCCCCACGGCGGGACCTTCCACAGCCATCGGATGCGCCTGCACAGCAGGCTCCACGGTCACCCCGGCGCAATCGCTGCGCGAGGCGTTGAGCGCGCGCAAAGGCCTGCCCGTGGTGACCACCGCCGCGGCCGTCGTCGATGCTCTGCGCGCGACCGGCGCGCGGCGGATCAGCGTCGCGACACCTGACCACGAAGCGCTCAACCAGCATGAGATGCACTTCCTGCAGGGTCACGGCTTCGACGTGCTGGCGATCCGCGGCCTTGGCATCGGCGCGGGCGGTCCGGCGGCGTTTTCCCGCATCGCCCGCACCCCGCCGGACGAGGTGCGCGCCCATGTGCGCGAAACCGTTGCCGCCGGCACCGAGGCGGTGCTGCTGGCCTGCACCGACTTCCCGAGCCTGCCGCTGGTTGCCGAGTTGGAGCAGGCGTTGGGCGTGCCGGTGATCAGCCCGAACACGGCGACGCTGCGCGCCGCACTGCTTGCCGCCGGTCTGCCGGCATCGGCCGCGCCCGCGTTTCGATGCTTGCCGCACAGGGCGAGCGGGTGACCGAGCCGGACCTGCCCGCCTCGCTCGAACGCCACCCGGCGGGAGACGCCCGGATCACGCTGGACGCCACCGACGAGGTCTCGATCGCCGCGGGCACGGAGACGCGCGCCGCGCTCTGCCCCGAGGAGCTTCAAGATTTCGTGCATCCGTCCGGCTGGAACTCCGGGATTCGCCCTCTGTCCGAAAACCCTGCGGCCTATTTCGACGAGATCATCGAGGGCAACCTGCGCTCGGTGTTCCTTGCCACGAAGGCCATGGCACCGCTTATGGCCGAGGGGGCCGCATCGTGCTTTGCAGCTCCGGCCCCGGGCGCTTCATCCGCCCCGGCTTCGGCCCCTATGGCGCGGCGAGGGCCGGGGGGATCGCGCTCATGCAGACCTTTGCGCTGGAGCGCGCGCCGAAGCTTCCGGTCAATGCCGTCGGCCCCGGCGCGGTCGATACCACCTTCCTGCGCGGCGGCACCGGGCGCTCGGACGAAAGCGGTCCGAAGGTGCTCGATCTTGCGCGGCACCGCGCCGGTACACCACTCGGGCGCGGTGCCGACCCTCTGGACATTGCCGGTCCGATCCGGTTCTTGCTGGGCGGGGACTCGGGTTTCATCACCGGCCAGGTCCTCTGGGTGAACGGCGGCGTCTTCATGCCCTGAGGCGGGACCTGCCGCCGGGGCTCGCGCCACGCGCCCACCACAACGTATCCCGAGCGGAGGCTTCATGGCCCGTCCCACCCCCGCACGCCTCTGCGCGTGGCTCGCCCTTATCGCCCTGTCAGCCCTGCTGTCCGCCGGCCTGGAATTGCTGAAGTTCCCTGCCGCCCTGCTGCTCGGGCCGATGCTGGCCGCCATCGCCCTTGCGGCCAGCGGCGCGGCCGCAGGTCCGCGCGCAATCTCGGCACCGCGGCCGATCTTCGAACTGGCGCAGGCGGCGGTCGGGGCGATGATCGCTGGCCAGATCCCCGCCTCGGTGCTGCCCGAGATCGCGCGCGACTGGCCGATCTTCCTTGCCGGCGTGGTCTCGGTGATCATCGCCGCGGCGCTGCTCGGCTACCTTCTGGCGATGAAACAGGTGCTGCCCGGAAGCACTGCTGTCTGGGGCTCCTCGCCCGGCGCGGCGCAGGCGATGGTGTTCCTTGCCGAAGCCCATGGTGCCGACATCCGCCTGGTCGCGGTGATGCAATACCTGCGGGTCGTCATGGTGGCGGCAGGGGCGTCGCTGGTGGCGCACCTCTGGGTCGGCGCCCCCGAGCTCGCCCCCGAGACCACGCCCTGGTTTCCGCCACCAGACCGGGGCCTGCTGGATGCGCTTCTGCTGATGGCCATCGGCATCGTGGTGACACGGCTCACAAGGATGCCCGCCGGCACCTTCCTGCTGCCGCTGCTGCTGGGCGCGGTGGCGAACGGCATCGGCTGGCTTTCGCCGCAGACCCCGCAATGGCTGATGGCGCTGGCCTATGCGGCGATCGGCTGGGCGATCGGCCTGCGCTTCAGCCGCGACATCCTGCGCCACACCGCGCGGGCGCTACCGCGGCTCGCGCTCTCGGTCCTGTTGCTGATGGGGGTCTGCGGCCTGATGGCCGCCGCGCTGGTGGTCTTTGTCGGGGTCGATCCGCTGACCGCCTATCTCGCCACCAGTCCCGGTGGCGCCGATTCCGTCGCCGTGATCGCCGCCGCAAGCGATGTCGACATGGCCTTTGTCATGGCCATGCAGACGCTGCGGTTCATCATCGTCCTTGCGACCGGTCCGATGATCGCCCGCTTCGTCGCCGCGCGCGTCGACCGCGCGCGGCCCGCCCGCCAGTCCGGACACTAGCCCCCGACGAGCTCGAAGCCCGCTTCGGCCACGTCCCGCCCGTTGACCTGCAAGATCACCGCATGCGGGCCTGGATGCAGGCGGAAGGTGGTGGCATCGCCCTTCATCCGGTGCGTCTTGGCCAGCGTCAGCGGCGTGCCGGGCGCAAGCTTGGCGGACTTCAGCTTGAACACCTTCTCCGCGCTGCCCTTCGGGCGGTGGAAACGCAGGCGGTAATCGACGAGGATCGGGCCGGCGACAGGAGAGCTCAAGGCGACCTCGAAGCCAAGCGTGTCACCAATCTTCACGCGGCCCGAGGAAAGCGTCACCCGCGCCACGACCGGAAGATCCGCGCGATAGCCGAGCAGCGCCAGCGCCTCGGGCTCGCCGCGCTTGACCGCCGTGCGCAACGCGTGGCGGGTGATCCAATCGAGTTCCTTGGCCTGCTGACGGCCCTCGACCTGCCAGCGCGACAGCCGCGCCAGGACCTCGGCCGGAGCGATCTTCGAAAGGTCGTTGAGATGGTTGGCCACCGAACGGGTGACGAACCGCGTGTCATCGCCATGCAGCACGTCGAGATAGCGCAGCGGCAGCCGCGGATCGAGGGTGATCCCCATGCCCCAGGGCAGCTTGGGCCGCGTGCCCTCCGAGACCAGCCGCCGCACGTGGTAATGCGGATCCGCCACCCAGTGATCGAGCCGGGCCAGCACCTGCTCCGGCCAGCGATTGAGGAAGGGCCGCAGCGCAAATTCCATCGAGAAGCGCTGGGTTGCCGCGTGGATCAGGTCAAGCGCCCGCGCGGGGTGCTCCAGCCCGTGCTTCACCGCCAGCACGCCGGGCACCGCGTGGATGAAACGGCCGAAATCATCATCGCTCCGCGACGGGTCGAGCGGTGGTGGCAGCGCTGCCTCAATGTGTTCCGCCATTTCGGGAAAAGCCGAAGGAAGCTGCTCGACCAGCGCCTCCGCCATCACCTCGAGCCTTGCATGCACCCCGAGCCCCGCCAGGCGCGGCAGAGCGGTTTCGACGAAACGGGTCTCGTCGAAACCGGGAAGCACCGCGAAGTCGCGGCCCAGATCGCCCAGAGACTGGCGGTTGAACAGCTGGTCCGCGAGCGAGAATCCCGCGCCGCCGCCTTGCCCATCTGGTCCTCGTGCCATGCCGCGCTCAGATCGTCGCCAGCGTTTCGCCACCGTCGAGCACGATGTTCTGCCCGACGATGAAGCGCGCGTGCACCGAGCAGAGGTAGGCGCACATGCGCCCGAAATCCGCCGCCTGCCCGTAGGCGCGCGTGGGAATACCCGCCGCCCGTTCAGCGCTGATCTCGGCGATCGGCCGGCCGGTCTTCTCGGAGTCGTGGCGATCCATCTGCACGATGCGGTCGGTCTCATGCACGCCCGGCAGCAGGTTGTTGATCGTCACGCCCTTCTCGGCCACCTGCCGCGAGGTGCCGGCGACAAAGCCGGTGAGACCCGCGCGGGCCGAGTTCGACAGGCCCAGCTGCAGGATCGGCGCCTTGACCGAGCGCGAGGTGATGTTGACCACCCGTCCCCAGCCACGATCCATCATGCCCGGCAGCAGCGCCTGCATGAGCGCGATCGGGGTCAGCATGTTGCCGTCCAGTGCCTTGAGGAAATCCGCGCGGTCCCAATCGCTCCAGATCCCCGGCGGCGGGCCGCCCGCGTTGGTCACCAGGATATCGGCGCCGCGCGCCATCTCGAGCACCTGCGCACGCCCGTCTTCCGAGACGATGTCTGCCGCAACCGTTTTGACCTCGACGCCATAGGCCTCCCGGATCGCCGCGGCCGCCGCCTCCAGCGCCTCGGCGCCGCGGGCGTTCATGACGAGGTTGCAGCCAGCCTCGGCCAGCGCCTCGGCGCAGCCACGCCCCAGCCCCTTCGACGAGGCGCAGACCAGCGCCGTCTTTCCCGCGATCCCGAGATCCATCCTGCTCTCCCTATGTGCTCTGCCGGCAAAAGGCCGGGTCCGGGGCCATATGATGACACATTCCCCTGACACACAATGGCATGTAGGCTGGGTGCTCCGCTTGGGCATGATGGCCCGCGGAGGAACAGAAGGGCGTGACCTCGCGTTTCGGGAAGTCCCGAAATCCGCACGCCGGTTGAGACGAGTGATGTCAGACGCGTTTTCCAGCTCCGGCGCCCCGCGCCCGGCCCATAGCGTGAGTGTGTACCGCGGCACGCACCTGCGCGTCGTGAGCGGCGCCAACCTCGGCGACGAGCTGAGCTATGCCGAGGACCTGCAACCCGACGACATCTACGCGCTTTCGCCACTCGCCCGGCCCGCGCGGCTGAGCCTGCTGCCCGCCGCCGCCTCGCCCTTCCGGATCGCCCCCGGCAGCGAGGTCGGACGCCGCGGCGCCGATCTGCATCTCGACGCCTGCCTGACCTTCATGAGCGCCGATGGCGCGATCACCGAGGCGCTGGTGCTGGTCGAGACCTGCTCCCAGGGGCTGGTCGCCGAGGTCTACCTGATGCCGCTGGCGGAGATGCGGCCGCGCAAGGACTATGCGCTGGTCCGGGTGAACCGCGCCACGGCGCTTGGCCGCTTCGCCCAGCTCGCCTGCGTCTCCTTCACCGCCGGAACGCTGATCACCCTTGCCTCGGGGGCGCAGCGCGCGGTCGAGGATCTGCGGGTCGGCGACCGGGTGCTCACCCGCGACGATGGTCCGCAGGAACTGCGCTGGATCGGCAACCAGACGCTGCGCGCCGTGGGCGCCTTCGCGCCGATCCTGATCCGCGCCGGCACGCTCAACGCGGCGCGCGACCTGCTGGTGAGCCCCGACCACCGGCTTTTCGTCTACCAACGCCGCGACCGGCTGGGCGCCGGGCGCGCCGAATTGCTGCTGCGCGCCCGCCACCTGGTCAACGGCGAGACGATCCTGCGCCAGGAAGGCGGCTTCGTGGACTACTACCAGATGCTCTTCGACCACCATCAGATCGTCTATGCCGAGGGCATTGCCGCGGAATCGCTGCTGGTCGACACCCGCACCCGCGCTGCGCTGCCCGCCGAGATCTCGGAGCAGCTGGCGGCGCTGCTGCCCCGGCACCTCGCCTCCGACCAACCCGAGCTGGAGGTGCAGGAGACGCTGCTGCAACGCCCGGACATCGCCGATCTGCTGCAAGAGTCCTCGGCGGGGTAACGGCGGGCTCTGCCCGGGCAGCGCTGCGCGCCTCCCCGCGATGGGGTTGACCAGAAGAAAGGCGCGCCGGGTCTTCTTCTCTTCAAAAATACGCGCTCGGCGGCCGGCCTAAGGCGCCGTCTTCAGTGCGTGCGCAGGGCGTCGATCAACTGCGCCTTGGTCATCCCGGAGCGACCGCCGATATCGATCTCCTGCGCCCGCTGGTAGAGCGCCTCTTTCGACCACTCCTCGTAGGGCGGCGCCTTGCCGCCCTTCTGCGAGGGGTGCATGTCGGGATTGGCCTTGGCGTTGGAAATACGCGCGGCCTTCTCTTCCGAGTAGCCCTTGTCGCGCAGCGTCTCGTAAAGCTCGGGGTCCTTGATCGACGGTCCGTGATCCTTGGTCATCTTCGGTCTCCCTTTCGCAGGCTCAACCGTCGCTCGCGCCGCTCGGTTCCCCATAGACAAAACCGCGATCCGCACCTATACGCCGCCCCATGCTGGACACCGCTTCGAACCGCCCCACCCTGCCGCCCGAGATCGCGCGGCGCCGCACCTTCGCGATCATCTCGCACCCGGATGCGGGCAAGACCACGCTGACCGAGAAGTTCCTGCTTTTCGGCGGGGCGATCCAGATGGCCGGACAGGTCCGCGCCAAGGGCGAGGCGCGCCGCACGCGTTCGGACTTCATGAAGATGGAGCAGGAGCGCGGCATCTCGGTCTCCGCCTCGGCAATGTCCTTCGATTACGGCAGGTTCCGCTACAACCTCGTCGACACGCCCGGCCACTCGGACTTCTCCGAGGACACCTACCGCACGCTGACGGCGGTGGACGCGGCGATCATGGTGATCGACGGTGCCAAGGGCGTGGAGAGCCAGACGCAGAAGTTGTTCGAGGTCTGCCGGTTGCGCGACCTGCCGATCCTGACCTTCTGCAACAAGATGGACCGCGAGGCGCGCGACACCTTCGAGATCATCGACGAGATCCAGGAAAACCTCGCCATCGACGTGACGCCCGCCAGCTGGCCGATCGGCATGGGGCGCGATTTCCTTGGCTGCTACGACATGATCCACGACCGGCTGGAACTGATGGATCGCGCCGACCGCAACCGCGTGGCGGAATCCATCAAGATCTCCGGTCTCGACGACCCCAAGCTGGCCGAGCACGTGCCCGCCGAACTGCTGGGCAAGCTGCGCGAAGAGGTCGAGATGGCGCGCGAGCTGCTGCCCGCGCTCGATCCGCAGTCGGTGCTCGAGGGCCACATGACGCCGATCTGGTTCGGCTCGGCGATCAACTCCTTCGGCGTGAAGGAGCTGATGGATGGCATCGGCGAACTGGCGCCCGAGCCGCAGCCGACCTCGGCGTCGCCGCGCCAGATCTCGCCCGATGAGAAGAAGGTCGCGGGCTTCGTCTTCAAGGTCCAGGCGAATATGGACCCCAAGCACCGCGACCGTGTCGCCTTTGTGCGCCTGTCCTCGGGACATTTCGAGCGCGGCATGAAGCTGACCCACGTCCGCTCGAAGAAGCCGATGGCGATCTCCAACCCGGTGCTCTTCCTTGCCGCCGACCGCGAACTGGCCGAGGAGGCCTGGGCCGGCGACATCATCGGTATCCCCAACCACGGCCAGCTGCGCATCGGCGACACGCTGACCGAGGGCGAGACGCTGAAGGTCACCGGCATCCCCTCCTTCGCGCCGGAACTGCTGCAAAGTGTGCGCGCAGGTGATCCGATGAAGGCCAAGCACCTGGAAAAGGCGCTCTACCAATTCGCCGAGGAGGGCGCGGCGAAGGTCTTCAAGCCGTCGATCGGTTCGGGCTACATCGTCGGGGTGGTCGGTGCGCTGCAGTTCGAGGTGCTGGGTGCCCGCATCGAGCAGGAATACTCCCTGCCCGTGCGCTTCGAGGCTTCGCAGTTCACCTCGGCGCGATGGGTGCATGGCGACAAGCTGGCGGTCGACAAGTTCGTCAACGCCAACAAGCAGCACATCGCGCACGACAACGATGGCGACATCGTTTACCTCACGCGCATGCAGTGGGACATCGACCGGGTTGGCCGCGACTACCCGGATGTCACCCTCTCGGCCACCAAGGAGATGATGGTCTGAGCCGCGCTGTTGCAGCGCTGCACAGGTCAACCTGTTGACCTAAGGTCACTTTCCGTTTCGAGGCGCCGCGAAATCACAATTTCGCGGTGCCTTGCGCTTTCGCGGGACAAAGCGGGTCGCACTCTGGCTATACTGGCCCGGCAGAGAGCGCAAAGCTCCGGGCAGTTAAGCAGAAAATAACCATAAGAAACGCATAGAGGCAGCATGTCCCAAGACTCCCTGATCATCCGGCCGATCGAGGCCGGGGACGAGGCCGCATGGCGCGCGCTCTGGACCGGGTATCTCACCTTCTACGAGACCTCGGTGCCCGAGGAGGTCTACGCCAGCACCTTTGCCCGGCTGTTGGGGGATGACCCGCAGGATTTCAGCGGGCTGCTGGCGGAGCTGGACGGCACGCCCGTGGGGCTGGTGCACTACCTCTTCCACCGCCATTGCTGGCGGATCGAGAACGTCTGCTACCTGCAGGATCTCTACGCCGCGCCCGAGGCGCGCGGAACCGGCGTCGGCCGCGCGCTGATCGAAGCGGTCTATTCTGCCGCCGATGCCGCGGCTGCGCCCAACGTCTACTGGCTGACACAGGAGTTCAACGCCACCGCGCGCCAGCTCTACGACCGGATCGGCACCGTCACCCCCTTCGTCAAGTACCAGCGGCGCTGACCCCATGCGGCGGCTGATCTTTTCGCTCGGACTGCTGCTCGGTGCCTGCGCGCCAATGGCACCGGAGAATGTCAGCCGTGCCGCCAGTGCCGCAACCGTTGCGCCCGACGTCAGCCCGCCGCTGGGCAGCCGCTTCGGCGCGCCGCAGCCGGTGGCGCCGCGGGCCGCCAACACGGCGATCGCGCGGGATTTTCTCGATCTGGCCTTCTCGCTGGAATCGGGCCGTGCGCTGCCGGTCCTGACCCGTTTCGAGGGGCCGGTGACGCTGCGCGTTGCCAAGGGCGCACCGCCGAGCCTTGCGCCCGACCTGGCACGGCTGCTGCGCCGCCTGCGCGAGGAGGCCGGGATAGACATCACCGAGGTCGATGGCAGCGCCGCGAACATCACGCTTGTGCCGGTGCCGCGCCGGAGCATTCGCCGCGAGCTGCCGCAGGCCGCTTGTTTCGTCGTGCCCGGCGTCAGCTCCTGGGCCGAGTTCCGCCGCGCACAACGCGCTGGCAAGACCAGCTGGACCGATGTGCGCGAGCGCCGCACCGCCGCCGTCTTCCTGCCCGTCGACGCAGCGCCGCAGGAACTGCGCGACTGCCTGCACGAAGAAATCGCGCAGGCCCTGGGGCCGCTCAACGATCTCTATCGCCTGGGCGAGAGCGTGTTCAACGACGACAACATCCACACCGTGCTGACCGGCTACGACATGCTGGTGCTGCGCGCCTTCTATGACCCCGCGCTGCGCTCCGGCATGGACCGCGCCGAGGTCGCCGCTGTCCTGCCCACGCTGCTTGCCCGGCTGAATCCGGCGGGCGAGACCATGCCCGACCGCCACTTGCCCGCGACCTCGCGCCCGTGGATCGAGGCGATCCAGACCGCGCTCGGGTCCGACGGCTCGCTGGACCTGCGCCGCGCCGCCGCCGAGGACGCACTGCGCCTCGCCCGCGCCGAGGGATGGCGCGACCACCGCTTGGGCTTTGCGCATTTCGCGCTCGGGCGGCTGCTGTCCGGCAGCGATCCCGACGCGGCGGAAGCCGAGTTTCGCGCCGCCCGCAGGGTCTTTGCCGCCCTGCCCGACGCCCGGCTGCACGAGGCCTATGCGGCCGCGCAGCTTGCCGCGCTGGCGCTGCGCATGGGTCGGCCGGAGGACGCGCTGGAGCTCACCTTGTCGCAGGAGCCCGTCGCCCGCCGCCACGAGAACGCCGCGCTGCTGGCCAGCCTGATGACCCTGCGCGCCGAGGCGTTGCGCGCCACCAACCGCGGAGCCGAGGCAGATGCGGTCCGGCTGGACTCTCTGGGATGGGCGCGATACGGCTTCGGCCCGGACTGGGACGGCGGCGCGGACCTGCGCAGGATCGCCGCGCTCGACCCGGCGCAAGGGAGTTGAGGAGAGCGCATGATCGTCATCGCGGCAGCCATTCTTGGCGGCATCATCGGCGGGCTCACCGCCGTGCGGCGCAAGGGCAACAAGGCGGACATCGCCCAGTTCGTGGCGGTCTATGCCATCGCCTTCTCGCTGGTCGGGCTGATCCTGACGATCTTCGTGGAAAAACTGGCGTTCTGACGGCTGCCGGTGACGGACGGCCTCCTGCGTTGCGGCAGCAAGGGGGCGCTGCCCCCTCGCCCTGCGGGCTCACCCCCGGCATATTTTCAAAGAGAAGAAGACGCGGGTTGAGGCCGGGCCGGCCCCGCGCCATGATCTCCCGCGGAGGTGAGCCATGTTCCTTCGGTTCTTCGAGACATTGCGGCAGGCGCAGGTGCCTGTCTCGCTGCGCGAGTTCCTCGGCTTTCTCGAGGCGCTGAAGGCGGGGCTCGCGCTTTACGACGTCGAGGGCTTCTACTACCTCGCGCGCACGGCGCTGGTGAAGGACGAGCGCCATCTCGACCGCTTCGACCGCGCCTTTTCGGAGGCCTTCAAGGGCCTCGAGGCGATCTCGCTGGAGGACATGGTCGAGGCGCTCGACCTGCCCGAGGACTGGCTGCGCAAGATGGCCGAGACGCACCTCAGCCCCGAGGAGCGGGCCGAGATCGAGGCGGCCGGCGGCTTCGACAAGCTGATGGAGACGCTGAAGGCGCGGCTGCGCGAGCAGCAGGCGCGGCACCAGGGCGGCAGCAAGTGGATCGGCACTGCCGGAACCTCGCCCTTCGGGGCCTTTGGCTACAACCCGGAGGGCGTCCGCATCGGCCAGGATGAGAGCCGCCACCAGCGGGCGGTGAAGGTTTGGGACAAGCGCGAGTTCCGCAATTTCGACGACCAGGTCGAGCTCGGCACGCGCAACATCAAGGTGGCGCTGAAGCGGCTGCGGGCCTGGGCGCGGGACGGCGCCGCGGAAGAGCTCGACCTCGACGGCACGATCCGCGCCACCGCCGAGCATGGCTATCTCGACGTGCAGACCCGCCCCGAGCGGCGCAACGCGGTGAAGGTGTTGCTGTTTCTCGACGCGGGCGGGTCGATGGACCCGCATGTGAGAGTGGTCGAGGAGCTGTTCTCGGCGGCGCGGGCCGAGTTCAAGCACCTTGAGCATTACTACTTCCACAACTGCCTCTACGAAGGGGTCTGGCGCGACAACCGGCGGCGCTGGGGCGCGCAGATGCCGACCTGGGAGGTGCTCAACACCTACGGGCCGGACTACAAGTGCATCTTCGTCGGCGACGCCTCGATGAGCCCCTACGAGATCGCCGTGCCGGGCGGCGCGAACGAGCACTGGAACAAGGAGGCGGGCGAGGTCTGGCTGCGCCGGGCGCGGGCGCAATGGCCCGACCACCTCTGGATCAACCCGGTCCCCGAGACGCACTGGCACTACACCCAGTCGATCGCCATGATCCGCGAGATTTTCGAGGAGCGCATGGTGCCGATGACGCTGGAGGGGATCGAGCGCGGCATCCGCGCGCTGGCGCGCTAGAACTCCACCTCGAGCTCGACGATCTCGTCGGGTTCGGCCAGCGCGCCTTCGGTCCATTCCTTCATCGGTGCCCAGTCGAGAATGGTGTCGACATAGGCCTCGAGCCGATCATCCAGCTGCACCGCATAGGTGCGGAAGCGGGTGCAGACCGGCGCGTACATGGCATCGGCGACGGAAGGGTTCTCGCCAAAGAGGAACGGCCCGCCGTAGGCATCGAGACATTCGTTCCAGATCAGCTTGATCCGCTCGACGTCCGGCCGCGCGCCGGAGAAAATCTTGAAGCTCTGGTGCCGCGCCTTGAGGTTCATCGGCAATGCCGAGCGCAGGTTGTAGAAACCCGAATGCATCTCGCCCGAGATCGAACGGCAATGCGAGCGCGCGGCGATGTCCTCGGGGTAGAGCCCGGCGCCGGGGAAAATCTCGTTGAGGTACTGGGCGATGGCCAGCGTGTCCCAGACCTGCACCCGCCCGTGGATCAGCCGCGGCACCAGCACCGTCGGCGAGAGCAGCAGCAGCTCCTGCCGGGCGGTGGCGTCAGAGGTGTCGACCATCTCCTCGGTGAAATCGAGCCCGGCCATGCGGCACAGCAGCCAGCCGCGCAGCGACCAGGACGAGTAGTTCTTCGATGAAATGGTGAGCGTTGCCTCGGCCATGTCTGCTCCTCCGGCTGTCGCGAAACAAAAGACCACATTTTCTTGTCGCATCGGCGGCGCAGACCTGGCTAGCGTTTTCGCGAGGCCGCGGAGGGAAAACGACGTGCTCTATGCCGGATACCAGGGACTTGATGATTTTATCGCCCCTTTTCGAATGGCGGCGATGCAGGGGATCTCTTTCATGCCGCGGCTCAACGGCTCCTTCGCCCAGCTGACGCGCCACAACGCCGCCGTGATGGAACTGATGTCGCGCTTCCGGCTCAGCCACAGCCGCCCCGCCTTCGGCATCCATTCGGTGCGTGTCGACAACCGCGACGTGCCGGTGATCGAGGAGGTGGCGCTGGACCTGCCCTTCGGCCAGCTGCTGCATTTCCGCAAGGACATGGACACGCCGCAGCCCAAGGTGCTGGTGACCGCGCCGCTCTCCGGTCATTTCGCCACGCTGCTGGCGGGCACGGTCAAGGTGCTGCTCCGAGATCATGACGTCTATGTCACCGACTGGAAGAACGCCAGAGATGTTCCTGTTTCGGAAGGAAACTTCGGCGTTGAGGACTATATTTCCTACGTCATCCGGTTTCTCGAGGAGATCGGTCCGGGCGGCCATATTCTCGGCGTGTGCCAGCCCTGCGTGCAGGCCTTGGCGGCGGTGGCCGTCATGTCCGAGGACCGCAACCCCGCGACGCCGCGCACGATGACACTGATGGCCGGACCGGTGGACGTGCGCGAAAGCCCGACGATGGTCAACGATCTGGCCAACGAGAAGCCCGTCGAATGGTTCGAGCGCAACGTGATTGCCCGCGTGCCCTGGCGCTATGCCGGGGCCGGGCGCAAGGTCTATCCGGGCTTCGTTCAGCTCACCGCCTTCATGGCGATGAACATGGACCGGCACCGCGCGCAACATCGCCGCCTCTACGATCATATGGTTTCGGGCGAGACCGAGAAGGCGCGTCGGATCAAGGAGTTCTACGACGAGTATTTCGCTGTTCTCGACCTCACCGAGGAGTTCTACATCGAGACGATCGAGCGCATCTTCCAGAAGGCCGAGCTGGCGACCGGCGCATTCACCTATCGCGGGCGCAAGGTCGACCCGAGCAAGATCCGCCACACCGCGCTGCTGACCGTCGAAGGCGGGCGCGACGACATCTGCGGGCTTGGACAGACCTCGGCCGCGCATGACCTTTGCGCGTCGCTGCGCCCGCACCTCAAGCGCCATCACCTGCAGGCCAATGTCGGCCACTACGGCGTGTTCAACGGCCGCAAGTGGGAGAACGAGATCTACCCGGTCGTGCGCAACATGATCCTCGCCATGGAGTGACGCCGCCGCGCCGTGGCGGAAAGGCGACGGCGGCTCCCGATGCGCCCGCGCGCGTCTTCGGGAGATTGCGTGCAACGCGACAACGCGCCAGTCTCCCGCCCATGAGTGCAGAGAAGAACACCCCCTATCCCGGCGGAATCGCGGCCATTCTCACCCAAATGGAAGGCCGCCGAGAGGCTCTCGAGCTTGCGCCGGGCGAAGCCCTGCCGCCCTATGACACACCGCTCGTGGATTTGGCCGCGCAGTTGGTCCCGGATCCCGATGCCGATCCCGCCGAGGCGCCGCCCTTCCGCTCGGCCCATCACCGCAAACGCCATGCCCTGCGCCGCGAGTTGACCGGTCGGTCGGAGCTGGTCTTTCTCAACGCGCTGCTCATTGCCCACCTGCGCAAGCGCGGCTACCCGGCCCACGCGCCGGCGCTGTTCCAGCGGCTCTGGACCGAAGAAGGCACAGCCCTACTGGCGCAGCTCGATCCGCGCTGGCTGGTGTCCTCCGTCACCACCTTCGGCGATCATGGGCTCAGCCTCGTGCAGCGTTCGGTGGGCCTCGCACTCAGCACGCTCTTCGGCACGATGAAGCTCTACGAATCCGAACGGCTCTACTCGGGATGCGCCGCCGACCGGCCCTTCGCGCTCGGCCAGCGCGACCGCGGGCCGCTGCCGCTGGAGATGGACGGCTATTCGCTCTCGGGCGGCGGGCTCGACGTCAACATGATCGGACGGCTCTGGCTCGAGGCCGAGGGGGACCCGGTGATCCGCCCGCTGGCCCACCGCCTGCTGGAGCTGCTGATTGCCGACGAGCGCACGGTGTTCCAGCGGCTGATGACCATGCGCAAGCGGCAGGCGCGACAGGGCACGGCGAGAGCCAAGGGCGATGCGGCCGGCAATGTCGCCCCCGTCCCTGCGCGCCACCGCGGACTGACCGCGCAGACCCTGCGTTGGGGGATCACCGCCACCATCCGCGCGCCGCTTCCCGAGATTGCCCGCTTTGCCGCGCATCACGTCGAGCTTGGGGCCGAGGTGGTTCAGATCCATCTCGACGCGCCCGATCCCGAGACCGAGGCCTTCCTGTCGCATCATCCCGCGCTCCGCGTCACGCAATGCGACGACGGCTACTGGCAGGCGCAGGGCCGCGCCCGTCCCGAGGCACATCAGGTCCGTCAGGCGTTCAACGCCACCCAAAGCCTGCGCGACGGGCTGGGCGTGGACTGGCTGGGGCATATCGACGTCGACGAGTTCCTGCTGCCGCAGCGCCCGATGGCCGACCTTCTGGCCGAGGTGCCGCCGGGCGCCGCCTTCGCACGCGTCGCACCCGCCGAGGCGCTGGCGCCCGACAGCGGCCTGCCGCAGGCCTTCAAGACCACCCACAAGCATGCCGGACAGCCGAAATCGGTGATCCAGGAACTCTACCCCACCTTCGGGGCGCATCTCTACGGCGGCTTTCTCAGCCACACCTCGGGCAAGGTCTTTGCCCGCACCGGCATCGACGGCACGCGGCTCGGTCTGCACACTCTGAAATACCGCGGCGAGGTTGCCAGCAACCGGCACCGGCTGGGCGAGGTCTGGCTGGCGCACCTCCATGCCCGTTCGTGGCAGCAATTCCGCGCGGATCTGGCGTTTCGCCGCAGCCTTGGCTCCTACCGCAAGAATTCGGAGCGGCCGGAGATGGGCCAGGCCGAGCTGATCTCCTTCCTGATGGAAGAAGAGGGGGATGCAGGGCTGCGGGCGCTGTTCGACGAGGTCTGCGCCGACACGCCGGCGCGGCGCGCCGGGCTCGCGGCGCATGGGATGCTGATCGAACACCCGTTCGATCCGGACGCCGCCGTCACCCGCGTCTTCGGGGCATTGCCGTGATCCGCTGGGGCACCGTCACCACCACCAACGCGCCGCTGACGCGCATCCTCGACTTTGCCGCCTGGCACTTGGAGCAAGGGGCGCACCGTCTCTACATTTACCTCGACGCGCCGGATCCCGAGGCCGAGGCGGTGCTGAATGCCCATCCGAAAATCCGGGTCTTTTGCACCGATGCCGCCTGGTGGGCCAAGCGCGGCAAGCGGCCCGACAAGCATCAGGCGCGGCAGGCGCGCAACGCCCGCCACGCCAACTCCCGCAAGCCCGAAACCGACTGGCTTGCCCATATCGACATCGACGAGTTCCTGCTGCCGTGCCGGCCCTTGGCAGAGCAGCTGGCCGAATTGCCGACGGAGTGCCTCTGCGCCCGCGTCCGCCCGGTCGAGGCGCTGGCCCCCTTGCCCGGAACCGAGGCCGAGGAGATGCTGTTCAAGGCCTTCCATCTTGAGCAGCAGGCGCGCCAGCGCGCTGCCGAGGCCTGCTTTCCGACCTGGGGGCGGCATCTTTCAGGCGGATTTCTCAGCCATGTGGCGGGCAAGCTCTTCTTCCGGACCGGCACCGAAGGGCTCGACATCCGCATCCACAACGTGACGCTCGGCGCGCAGATGAACCCCGGCGAGAGGGCGCTGGCCGACACCGAGCTCGGCCACTTCCACACCGGGGACTGGGCGCATTTCCTCGCGGCCTACCGCTTCCGGCTGGCCAAGGGCTCCTACCGCGCCGAGTTGAAGCCGCAGGTGCGCGGCGAGGACGCGGTCAGCCTGCACGACCTGTTCTGCCTGATCGAGGAGGCGGGCGGTGAAGCGGCGCTGCGCGCCTTCTTCGACGAGGTTTGCACCGCCACCTCCGAGCTTATCGGGCGGCTGTCGCAGCAGGGGCTGCTGCGCCGCCGGCACATGCCACTGCCGGCGCTGCGGGCGCGGCATTTCCCGCCGGACACGGCAGGGCCGGCCAGCCGCGCTTGACCTTCCCGGCGCGCCCTGCTCAACAGATGGTATACCATAGCCGGACAGCCCATGTTCACCGTCCTCACCCATGACATCCTGCCAGTCTTTGCGCTGCTGGCGCTCGGCTTCCTTCTGGGACGGCGCGGGGTCTTTGCCCGGCAGGACGCGGCCTCGGCCAATCGCATCGCGCTGATGGTACTGCAACCGGGGCTGATCTTTCCGCTGATCGCCACCGTGTCCTTCGCCGATTTCGAGCTGCGCGCCCTGCTCACCTATGGCGCATGCGAGGCGCTGGCCTTCACCCTTTCCTTCCAGCTCGCGCGCCGGGTCTTCCACTGCGACAGGCTCGAGGCCTGGCTGCTCGCGATGGCGGTGGTCTTCGTCAATTCGCTGCTCTACATCCGGCCGATTTCGCTGCTGATCTACGGCGAGGCGGGAGCCTTGCCGGTGACCGCAGTCGTGGCCTGGGATACGGCCATCGCCTTTGCCTTCTTCATCATCAGCGCCGACCTCATCGCGCGGCCCTCGGCCGGCCCGCTGCCGGCGCTGAAGCGGCTGTCGGTGAACCCGACGCTGCTCTCGATCGGATTGGGCGTGGTGGTGAACCTCGCGGGCCTGCCGCTGCCCGAGCCGGTGCTCACCGCCTGCGCCTTCGCCGGGGCCGGCACTGCGCCGCTGGTGCTGTTTGCGCTCGGCGTGCTGCTCTCGGGCCAGAGCCTGCGTCCCTCTGCCGTAGTTGCGACCTATTCGGCTTTGAAATTGCTGGGCTTTCCGCTTCTGGTCATGCTGGCGGTCTGGCTCGCGGGGGCCAGCCCTCACTGGCAGGCACAGTTCACCCTGCTCGCGGCGGGGCCCTCGGGCGCCATGGCCTTCGCGCTGGCACTGCTGCACGGCATCCGCACCGACCGCATTGCGGCGGTGACGATCTGGACCAGCGCGCTGTCGCTGCTTTCGCTCGCGGCGCTGGCCTGAGCCTCAGTCCCTTGCCGGGAAGACGAAACAGCGGTCGCGGCGCACGGTCAGCCAGAGCGGCGTGCCCGGCTTGGGCAGGAAGACGTTGGGCACCGTCGCCTTGATCATCCCGCCGTCGAAATCCATGCGGAATTCCACGAGGCTCTCCGACCCCATGAACCGCGCCCGCTCGACCACGCCGCGCGCCGGAGTGCCGGCCATCTGCGTCGGGTTGGGGCCGCGGCCACCGCGGTCGAAGTCGATGCCGACGTGCTGCGGCCGGAAAACGATATCCACCGCCTCGCCATCGGGCACGCCGGGCGCGAGGAAGGGACCAAAGGGCGTATCCGCCAGAGCTCCCTGAACTTTACCGCGCAGCGAGTTGATATCGCTAAAGAAAGCCACGGCCGCCTTGTCCGCCGGGGCGTTGTAGATGTTGTAGGGCGCGCCGCGCTGGACGATCTTGCCGCCGCGCATCAGGGCGATCTCGTCGGCCATCCGCATGGCTTCCTCGGGCTCGTGGGTGACCAGCAGGACCGAGGTCCCCTCTTCCTTCAGCACCGCGAGCGTTTCGTCGCGGATGCCGTCGCGCAGGCGGTTGTCGAGCCCGGAGAAGGGCTCGTCCATCAGCATGATGCGCGGACGCGGCGCAAGCGCACGCGCCAGCGCCACGCGCTGCTGCTCGCCGCCCGACAGCTGATGCGGGTATTCGTCGATGAAATGCCCCAGCCCCACCCGGTCGAGCAGTTCCGTCGCCCGCGCCTTCTTGGCGCTGCCCGCCCCCTTGAGACCGAAGGCAACGTTCTCTCCCACCGACAGGTGCGGAAAAAGCGCGAAATCCTGGAACATCAGGCCGATGGCGCGGCGCTCGGGCGGGATGCGGAAGACCGTGTCGCAGACCAGCGTGCCATCGACGTGGATCGAACCGCTGTCCTGCATGTCGACCCCGGCGATCATCCGCAGCGTCGTGGACTTGCCGCAGCCCGAGGGGCCGAGCAGGCAGGTCACATTGCCCGGCTCGATGGTGAGCGACACGTCATCGACCACCGCACGGCCCTCGAAACGCCGCACGAGATTCCGGACCTCCAGTCGGGGTTGCACCACTGCTGCCTGCCTCGCGTTGTTCCTGATGAAATGCATCGGGGATTGAGCTTCCACGTCCGAGTACCAGCCCCCGCACCGGCAGACAAGGCGCGGCACTGCCCCGGCGTGTGAGCACGGCCCGCCCCCGAGGCGCCTGAAACAGAATTACCGCCAGATGACCACCGGAGTCGGGCGCCGAAACACCGCGGCAAATGAGCACAGCGGTTAATCTACTTAGGGTTGATTGAAGGTTGCATGAAACCACCAATAGGTTCTCACGCCCATAGTAACCGCAAGTAACAATCGCAATACTTCGGTGGATTTTTTCGACCTGACATTACCGTTAGAATTCGGCTAACTTTCCTGAAATTAACGTCAGATCGACCGATTTCGGGTTGTGATACAGCGTGAAATCGGCTGCCTTCTCTCGACGCCGCCAACGACGATCAGGGAGTTTCATGTCACTATTCATCATCGCGCTCCTTCCCTTCCTCGGAGCCCTGCTACCGGGCTTGCTGATTCAGGCGGGTCGGCGTGCCTGTGGCATGACGACCCTTTTCGTCACGCTTGCGGCGCTTGTCGGCCTGATCACCCACCTGCCCGCGGTCTGGGCCGGAGAGACGGTCACCGCGTCAGTCGAGTGGCTTCCGGCGCTCGGACTGAACGTGACGCTGTTTCTCGACGGGCTGGGCATGATGTTCGCGATGCTGATCCTCGGGATCGGCGCGCTGGTGATCATCTACGCCCGCTACTACCTGACGCGCGATGACAACATGGGCGAGTTCTATACCTACCTGCTGCTCTTCCAGGGCGCGATGGTGGGCATCGTCCTGTCGAACAACATCCTGCTTCTGCTGATCTTCTGGGAGCTGACCTCGCTCTCGTCCTTCCTGCTGATCGGTTTCTGGAAACACCTGCCCGAGGGCCGCCAGGGCGCGCGCATGGCGCTGACGGTGACCGGCATGGGCGGGCTGGCGCTGATCGGGGGCATGCTGCTGCTGGGGTCGGCGGCGGGCACCTACGAGATCACCGAGATCCTCGCGCGGCGCGACGTGATCCAGGCCTCGCCCTACTATGTGCCGGCGCTGCTGCTGATCCTGCTCGGCTGCTTCACCAAGTCGGCGCAGTTCCCCTTCCACTTCTGGCTGCCGCACGCCATGGCCGCGCCGACGCCGGTCTCGTCCTACCTGCACTCGGCGACCATGGTGAAGGCGGGCATCTTCCTCATGGCGCGGCTCTGGCCCGCCCTCTCGGGCACCGAGGAATGGGTCTGGATCGTCACTTCGGCGGGCCTCGTGACCATGGTCCTCGGCGCGGTGATCGGCCTGTTCAAGCACGACCTCAAGGCGCTGCTGGCCTTCTCGACGGTCTCGCACCTTGGCCTCATCACCATGCTGCTCGGCACCGGCACCGCTTACGGCGCGATGGCGGCGATCTTCCACATCCTCAACCACGCGGCCTTCAAGTGCTCGCTCTTCATGACGGCCGGCATCGTCGACCACGAGGCCCACACACGCGACATCCGCCGTCTCGGCGGGCTGCGGCACCTGATGCCGATCACCGCGACCATCGCCATCGTCGGCGCGCTGGCCATGGCGGGCATCCCGCTGTTCAACGGCTTCCTGTCCAAGGAGATGTTCCTCGAGGAAGCGTCGCACACGGTGCTCTTCGGCGCGGACTGGCTGGTGCCCGCATTGGCGACGCTCGGCGCGATCTTCTCGGCCGCCTACAGCTTCCGCTTCATCGCGCATGCCTTCCTTGGCAAGACGCGCGACGACTACCCGCACAAGCCGCATGACCCGAACTTCGGCATGTGGGGGCCGCCCGCCTTCCTCGGTCTGATCGTGGTCGCCGTGGGCTGCCTGCCCGTGCTGGCCGAGCCGGTCGTGAAGCTGGTCACCGCCTCGGTTCTCGGCGGGGTTGCCGAGGTGCCGGAGGTTCATTTCGCGCTCTGGCACGGTGTCACCCCGGCGCTGATCATGTCGATCATCGCGACCATCGGCGGCCTTGTCCTGCTGGCGCTTTTCGCGCCGCTGCTCAAGGGATGGGACGCCGCGCCGCGCCCCGAGGCCAAGCAGCTCTTCGACGCGCTCATCAACGCCTGCGCCCGCGGTGCCGAAGGCGTGACCCAGGGCATGCACAACGGCAGCTTCTCGCGCTACGCCTCGGTCTTCACCGTGACCGTGCTGCTGGTGGCGGCCCATGCCTGGTTCACCGGCACGCTGGGGCCGGTCACCCGCGACATGCTGCCGATCCAGCCGCTGCCGCTGGCGGGCTGGATCCTGATTGTCAGCGCCACCGGGCTGATCGTCTTCCTGCACCGCAACCGGCTGGCGGCGCTCATCCTGATGGGGGTCATCGGCACCATGGTGTCGATCGCCTTCAACTACCTCTCGGCCCCCGACCTCGCGCTCACGCAGATCTCGGTCGAAGTGGTGACGATCATCCTGCTGCTGCTGGCCCTGAACTTCCTGCCGAACACCACGCCGATCGAGTCCCCCGTCTCGCGCCGGGTGCGCGACGCGGTGCTGGCGGTCGTCGCGGGCCTCGGCACCGCCGGGCTGACCTATGCCATCCTGCGCCGCGACTTCTCGATGGGCACGATCTCGGACTACATGCTCGAGAACTCCTATGACGGCGGCGGCGGCACCAACGTGGTGAACGTGATCCTGGTGGACTTCCGGGGTTACGACACCTTCGGCGAGATCATCGTGCTCGGCATCGCCGCGCTGGTGATCTACGCGGTGACCGAGGCGCTGCTGACCGGGCCGGTTCGGGCCCGGCTGCTCAACCGCATCCCCGACCAGGAACAGGCCGGTGACGCCCACCCGCTGATGATGGTGGTGGTCACCCGGCTGATCCTGCCGGTGGTGCTGATGGTCGGCGCCTACATCTTCCTGCGCGGCCACAACGAACCGGGCGGCGGCTTCGTCGCGGGCCTCGTGGTGTCGATCGCGGTGGTCATGCAGTACATGGCCTCGGGCTTCGCCTGGGCCAACGAGCGCCAGCGCTACCCCTATCACGGGGTGATCGGCGCGGGCGTGCTGATTGCCGGGCTGACCGGCATCGGGGCCTGGCTCTTCGGGCGGCCGTTCCTCACCTCGACCTTCGGCTACGTGAAACTTCCGGGCCTCGAGAAGTTCGAGCTCGCCTCGGCCATGGCCTTCGACCTCGGCGTCTTCCTTGCCGTGGTGGGGGCGGTGCTGCTGTCGCTCGAGAGCTTCTCGCGCATGGCCCGCCGTTCCGGCACCGAGACCAGCGAACATGCGATGGACATCGACCCCTCGCGCGAAACCGAGACCGGGGGGGCCTGATCCATGGAGTTTCTCATTGCGACCACCATCGGCGTGCTGACCGCGGCCGGGATCTACATGGTGCTGCGGCTGCGGACCTTCCCGGTGATCATCGGCACCTCGCTGCTGACCTACGCCGTGAACCTCTTCCTCTTCGCCTCTGGCCGGCTGGTGATCAATCAGCCCCCTATCCTGCGCGACGACGTGACGAGCTACACCGACCCGCTGCCGCAGGCGCTGGTGCTGACGGCGATCGTGATCTCCTTCGGCATGACCGCCGTGGTGGTGATGATCGCGCTCGCGTCCTATCTGAGCGCCAATGACGACCACGTGGACGAGGCCGGGAAGCTGGCCGAAGAGCGCCACGCCGGAGAAGACCCTGACAGGCAACAGGGCGACGAGAAGGAGTCCCGCGCATGATGCACTGGATCATCGCCCCTGTGCTGCTGCCGGCCATGATGGCCGCGATCATCGTGCTGGCCGCGCGCTTTCACGAAACCCTGCAGCGGATATTCTCGGTCGCCTCGCTGGTGGCGGTCCTTGCCATCTCGATCGGTCTCTACATGCAGGCCAGCGACGGCACCGTGACGCTCTACCAGCTCGGCGACTGGCAGGCCCCGTTCGGCATCGTGCTCGTGGCAGACCGGCTGGCCACCACGATGGTGCTGCTGACCGCGGTGCTGGCGCTGCCGGTGCTCATCTACGCCATCGGCTCGGGCTGGGACCGGCGCGGGCAGCATTTCCACGCGCTCTTCCAATTCCAGGTCATGGGGATCATGGGGGCCTTCCTCACCGGCGACGCCTTCAACCTCTTCGTCTTCTTCGAAGTGCTGCTGATCGCCTCCTACGGCCTGATGGTCCATTCGGGCGGCGCCACGCGCACCCGCGCGGGCGTGCAGTACATGCTCTACAACCTCCTGGGCTCGACGCTCTTCCTCTTCGCGCTCGGCACGCTCTACGCCCAGGCAGGCACGCTCAACATGGCCGACCTCGCGCAGCGCGTGGCGGCGGCGGACATCGAGAACTCCGCCGGGCTGCGGGTCGCTGCGGTGCTGCTGCTGCTGGTCTTCGCGATCAAGGCGGCGCTGCTGCCGCTGCATTTCTGGCTGCCGTCGAGCTACGCCGAGGCCCCGGCCCCGGTGGCCGCGCTCTTTGCCATCATGACCAAGGTCGGTGCCTATGGCATCATCCGCGTCTACACGCTGATCTTCCCGCCCTCGTCGCCGCTCATGCAGGGCGCGCACGAGGAATGGCTGCTGCCGCTGGCGCTGATCACCCTCGCCATCGGAATGATCGGCGTGCTCGGCAGCCGCGAGATCGGGCGGCTGGTGGCCTTTTCCGTGGTCGGCTCGATGGGCATGCTGCTGGCGTCGGTGGCGCAGTTCACGCCCGCAGGCATCGCCTCGGCGCTCTACTACGCGCTGCATTCGACCCTCACGACGGCGGCGCTCTTCCTGATTGTCGACGTGATCCGCGAGCGCCGCGGCAGCGTTGCGGGCACGGTCGAGGAGACGCTGCCCATGGCCGGCGGCGCTCTTGTCGCGGGGCTTTTCTTCATCGCCTGCATCGCCATGGCGGGCCTGCCGCCGCTTTCGGGCTTCATCGGCAAGCTGCTGATCCTCGAAGCCTCGCAGCAGAGCGCGATGATGGGCTGGGTCTGGGCGGTGGTGCTCGGCTCGTCGCTGGTGGCCGTGGTCGGCTTCTCCCGCGCCGGATCGACGATCTTCTGGAAGCCCCACCAGCTGGCAGTGGAAAACTGCGGCTCGGCGGAGGACCCGGAGGACGAACAGGGCGCGCGCGAACTGCACGATCCCACGGGGGGCAACCAGCCGCTGCCGATGCTGGCAATCGGGCTGCTCGTGGCACTGCTGATCGCGCTGACCGTTTTTGCCGGGCCGGTGATGCGCCAGCTAGACGCCACCGCCGCGCAGCTCTTCGCTCCGCAGCCGTATGTGTCCACCGTGCTCGAGACGCCGGGCAAGGAGATCGTCAAGCATGGGGATGATCACGGCGACGATCATGGCAAGGTCGAAGCCGACGACGGCGATCTGCCCGCCGACGAGGCGCATGACGCCGGCACCGAGGCGATCACCGACGACGCATTGGGAGGACACTGATGGCCACGCGTTTCATCCAAAGGCTGCTGCCGCACCCGCTGCTGTCGGTGGCGCTGGTGGCCGTCTGGCAGCTTCTGGCCAACGAGCCTTCGGTCAACAGCCTCGTTTTCGGGATCATCCTCGGCGTGCTGCTGCCCTTCGCAACCGCCGCCTACTGGCCGAACCGCCCCCAGGTGACGCGGCCGTGGCGGCTGATCCCCTACGGGCTGATCGTGGCCTGGGACATCATCACCGCGAACATCACCGTGGCGATGATCGTGCTCTTCAAGCCCAACCGCGACATCCGCTCGGGCTGGGTGAACATCCCGCTCGACATCCGCACCCCCGAGGCGATCACCGCGCTGGCGGGCACCATCACGCTGACACCTGGCACGGTTTCCGTCGACCTGTCTGACCATGGCCACGCGCTGCTGGTGCATGCGCTGCACGCCGAGGACCCCGAGGAGGTCGCCCGCAAGATCAAGCACCGCTACGAACGCCGCCTGAAGGAGATCTTCGAATGATCGTCACCTATGCGCTCATCTTCGCCTTCGCCGCGGTCAGCCTGTCGCTGCTGCTGACCATGATCCGGCTGGTCAAGGGGCCGGGCCCCGGCGACCGAATCCTCGCGCTCGACACGCTGTCGATCAACGCCGTGGCGCTGATCATCCTCGTCGGCATCGCCGGGGCCACGCAGATCTACTTCGAGGCGGCGATGATCATCGCCATGCTCGGCTTCGTGTCGACCGTGGCCGTGGCCCGCTTCGTGCTGAGGGGAGACATCATCGAATGAGCCACAACATCCTCGACATCGCCATCGCCGCCGCGCTGGTCATCGGCGGGCTCTTCACGCTGGTGGGCTCGATCGGGCTGCTGAAACTGCAGGCCCCCATGGCCCGGCTGCACGCGCCGACGAAGGCGTCGACGCTGGGGGTCGGGTCGATCCTGCTCGCCTCGGTGCTCTTCGCCTTTGCCAAGGGTGCGCCGTCTTACCACGAGCTGCTGATCATCGCCTTCCTGTTCATGACGGCGCCGGTCTCGGCCTATTTCATCGGCAAGGTGCACATCCACCTCGGCCAGAACCGCAAGCCGCTGCCCAAGCCCGCGCGCGACAACATCTGGGCCACAAAGGCCAAGCGCGAGGAAGACACGCCAAGCGTGCCCGAGATGAAAGCCGACGCCTGAGTGTCGCGGATGCGGCGGTCAGCCCGCCGCCTCGAGCGCCTTGCCGAGCCGCGGCAGGCGCGCCTTCTTGAGCAGGCCGCGCATCGTCCAGTCCTCGCCCGAGAGCCGCCGTGCCTCAGAGAGCACCGCCTCGCAGGCATCCTTGACCTTGCCCGGATTGGCCTCGCAGAGCCCGCGCAGGAAGCCGTCTGCATCGACGCGCGAGAGTCCTTCCTCGGCGAGGATATTGCGCGGGAAGTCCTTGGCGTTCTCGGTCACGATGAGGTCGGCACTGCCCGAGATCGCCGCGGCCAGCACGTGCAGGTCGGCGGGATCTGGCAGCCAGAGCCGGTCTTCCATGGCCGGCTGGTAGCGCACCTCGGCACCCGGCCAGGCGGCGCGGACCTGCGCGATCTCACCGCGCGCCTGCACCTCGCCCATAGGTCCCAGCTTGCGTGCGGCCAGCGCCCATTCCTCGAGGATGCGCGCCGACCAGAGCGGCTGGTAGAGCCCCTGCGCTGCCACGCCAAGGAGCACCTCGCGCATCACCGTCGGGTAGATGACGCAGGTGTCCAGCAGCACCTTCACAGGCGGAACACCAGCGCCTTCAGATAGCCCGATTCCGCAAGCTGCGGCAGCAGCGGATGGTCCGGCCCGGCAAAGCCGGTGTGCAGCAGCTGTGCCCGGCGCCCGGCCCGGCCGATGCCGCGCAGGCAGGCACCGGTGAAGCTCGACAGATCCGCCGCGTGGGAACAGGAGCAGAGCACGAGGTAGCCGCCCTCTTCCACGAGCGGAGCCGACAGCCGCGCGACCTTCTCGTAAGCGCGCAGACCCGCTTCCAGCGCCGGTTTGGCCGGGGCAAAGGCGGGCGGGTCGCAGACCACGAGGCCGAAGCGCTCGCCTTCGGTCCCCAGCGCCTCGAGCGTGTCGAAGGCGTCGCCCTGACGGGTGGCGAAGCGGTCCGCCGCCCCCATGCGTTTCGCGCCCTCCTCGGCCAGCGCCAGCGCCGAGGCAGAGCCGTCCACCGACAGCGCGCTTGTCGCACCACCGGCCAGCGCCGCCAGAGCAAAACCGCCGACGTGGCTGAAGACGTCGAGCATCTTCTGCCCGCTCGCCAGCCGCGCCGCGAAACCGTGGTTCGGACGCTGGTCGTAGAAGAGCCCGGTCTTCTGACCGCCGGTGACGTCGGCCATGTAGGTCGCGCCGTTCATCTCGACCGGCAGCGGTGCCTCGGGCGCCTGGCCCAGCAGCACGGCATCCTGATCGTCGAGCCCCTCGAGCTGGCGGCCGCGGCCGCCGGCGTTCTTGAGGATGGTCTTCACGCCCGAGACCTCGGCCAGCGCCTCGGTCAGCTCGGGCAGCAGCAGTTCGGCCCAGGCGGCGTTGGGCTGGATCACCGCGGTGTCGCCGAAACGGTCGATGATCACGCCGGGCAGCCCGTCGGCCTCGGCATGCACGAGCCGGTAGTAGGGTGCCGGGAAGAGCCGCTCGCGCAGTTCCAGCGCACGGGTCAGCTTGGCCGCGAGCCACGCCTTGTCGATCGAGGCTTCGGGGTCGCGGTCGAGCATCCGGCAGATGATCTTCGAGTTCGGCGTCACGCCCACCAGCCCGAGCAGCTTGCGGTCGTTGTCCTCGAGCCGCGCGACGGTGCCGGCGGCGAGATTCCGGGTGCGGCGGTCAACCACCAGCTCGTTGGCATAGACCCAAGGATAGCCCCGGCGCAGGGCCTGCGGCTTCGACTTGGGAAGGAGACGGACGGTGGGGATATCGGGCTGTGTCATCCCGCCCCTTTAGCGCCGCGCGGGGACCTTGGGAAGCGCCTTTGCAACCTGCCGCCGCGCGATCCGCGGCCCCTTGCCAGAAAGCGGCTTCGGCCGCACTATCCCACCTGCCCGGCCCCCGGAGGAGCCATGACCCTCACGCTCTACTCGCATCCGCTCGCCTCCTACTGCCACAAGGTGCTGATCGCCCTCTACGAGGCGGGCACCGAGTTCGAGGCGGTCACCGTCGATCTTGCCGATCCAGCCGACCACGCCCGGCTGCTCGAGCTCTGGCCGGTCGGCAAGCTCCCGGTGCTGCGTGATGCGGAACGGGATGTCACCCTGGCCGAGGCGACGATCATCATCGACTACCTCGACCGGTTCCATCCCGGCGCCGCGCCGATGCTCCCCGATGATCCCGACGCCACTCTTCAGGCGCGGCTCTGGGATCGGGTCTTCGATCTCTACGTTCAGGGGCCGATGCAGAAGATCGTCTTCGACAGCTTCCGCCCCGACGCCCAGAAGGACCGGATGGGAGTGGCGGCCGCCCGTGCCGAACTGCGGCAGAGCTACAGGCTGATCGACCGCCACATGGCAAGCCGGACCTGGGCCGCAGGCGAGGCGTTTGGTCTTGCCGATTGCGCCGCCGCCCCCGCGCTCTTCTTCGCGGGCATTCTCGAGCCCTTCGGTGCCGAGGCCGCGAACCTGAGCGCCTATTTCGAGCGGCTGCTCGCGCGTCCCTCGTTCCGCCAGGTGCTGGTCGAGGCACGGCCCTGGTTCGACAGCTTCCCCTTCCGTCACCGGATGGATCCGCGCTTCCTGACGATGACGTCGGATTGAGCCCTTGCACCGGGCGATGCTCACGCGCCCGCTTGAACCCGGCGGAACCCTGCGGCGCTGCACCGCCGGCATCGGCGCCGCCGCGTGCCGCATTCACGCGCAATCCCCCCGCCCGTGGCCTCGAACGCAGCTTCGCATCTTTACTGATAGCGCTAACCGGGTTACATCCAGCCCAAGGACGCCAGACCGGCCCCGCCGGACAGCGAAAGGAGCCCCGCCATGTCGCTCAACGCCACCATCGCCAAGGTCACCGCCGAGATCGAGGCCCGCTCGGACAAGCTCCGCGGCACCTATCTCGACCGCATGCGCCGCGCCGCCGAGGAAGGTCCGCGCCGTGCGCATTTGACCTGCGGCAACCAGGCCCACGCCTATGCCGCCATGGGCACCGACCAGGCCGCGCTGGCCGAGGGACGCGCCCCGAACCTCGGCATTGTCACCGCCTACAATGACATGCTCTCGGCGCATCAGCCCTACGAGCGCTACCCCGACCTCCTGCGCGCCGCGGCGCGGTCGGTCGGCGGCACCGCGCAGGTGGCGGGCGGCGTGCCGGCCATGTGCGACGGGGTCACCCAGGGCCAGGTCGGCATGGAACTCTCGCTCTTCTCGCGCGACGTGATCGCGCTTGCCGCTGGGGTTTCGCTCTCGCACAACACCTATGACGCCGCCGTCTACCTCGGCGTCTGCGACAAGATCGTGCCGGGCCTCGTCATCGCCGCCGCCACCTTCGGCTACATCCCCGGCCTCTTCCTGCCCGCCGGGCCGATGACCAGCGGCCTGCCGAACGACGAGAAGGCCAAGGTCCGTCAGCAATATGCCACCGGCGAGGTCGGCCGCGACAAGCTGATGGAAGCCGAGATGAAAAGCTACCACGGCCCCGGCACCTGCACCTTCTACGGCACCGCCAACTCCAACCAGATGCTGATGGAGTTCATGGGCCTGCACCTGCCCGGCAGTTCCTTCATCAACCCCAACACCCCGCTGCGCGACGCGCTGACCGAGGCCGGGGCGAAGCGCGCGCTGGCGATCACCGCGCTCGGCAACGAGTACCGCCCGGTCTGCGACGTGCTCGACGCCAAGGCCTTCGTGAACGGCATCGTCGGGCTGATGGCCACGGGCGGCTCGACCAACCTCGTGCTGCACCTGCCCGCGATGGCGCGCGCCGCGGGCGTGGCGCTCGAGCTGTCGGATTTCGACGCGATCTCGGAAGTCGTTCCGCTGATGGCCAAGGTCTACCCGAACGGGCTCGCCGACGTGAACCACTTCCACGCCGCGGGCGGGCTGCAATACATGATCGGCGAGCTGCTCGATGCCGGGCTGATGCACGAGGACGTCAAGACCGTGGCGGGCGACGGGATGCGCCTCTACACGCAGGAGCCGAAGCTGAAGGACGGCACCATCGTCTACGAGGACGCCCCGCGCGAAAGCCAGAACGACAAGATCCTCCGCCCCGCCACCGACCCCTTCCAGAAGAGCGGCGGCCTCAAGCAGATGATCGGCAACCTCGGCCACGGCATCATGAAGATCTCGGCGGTGAAGCCCGAGCATCATGTCGTCGAGGCGCCGGTGCGCGTGTTCCACGACCAGGCGCAGGTCAAGGACGCCTTCAAGGCCGGCGAGTTCACCTCCGACACCATCGTCGTGGTGCGCTTCCAGGGGCCGAAGTCGAACGGCATGCCCGAGCTGCACAGCCTGACGCCGACGCTGGCGGTGCTGCAGGACCGCGGGCTCAAGGTGGCGCTGGTCACCGACGGACGCATGTCGGGTGCGAGCGGCAAGGTGCCCTCGGCGATCCACGTCTGCCCCGAGGCCGCCGACGGCGGCCCGCTCGCCAAGCTGCGCGACGGTGACATCGTGCGGCTCGACGCGGGCGCCGGCACGCTGCAATGCCTGACCGAGGGCTTTGCCGACCGCGAGAGCGCCACGGCGGACCTTTCGGGCAACGGCCACGGCGTCGGGCGCGAGCTTTTCGAGGCGTTCCGCCAGAACGTCGGGCTTGCCTCCAACGGTGCGGCCGTGGTGGTCTGACCGCCGCTCCTTCCGAAAGTGCCCCTTGCGCTTTCACCGTTCTAAAAATACGCATTTTCCCGACCCGCTACGGTCGGTCCAGCAACCAGACAAAGGCCCCGCCCATGACCCCCCAGGACGCCAGCCGCGCCAACGAAGCCCTCTGCCTGCTCGCCCCGGTGATCCCGGTGCTGGTGATCGATGATGTCGCCCATGCCCGCCCGCTGGCCGAGGCGCTGGTTGCCGGCGGCTTGCCGGTGCTGGAAGTGACGCTGCGCACGCCTGTGGCGCTCGACGCGATCCGCGAGATGGCGAAGGTCGAGGGCGGTGTCGTTGGCGCAGGCACGCTGCTCACCCCCGCGGACGTGACCGCGGCGGTCGAGGCCGGCGCGAAGTTCGGCGTCTCGCCTGGCGCCACGGACACGCTGCTCGACGCCTGCGAGGCGGCGGACTTGCCGCTGCTGGCCGGCGCCGCCACCGCCTCCGAGGCGATGGCGCTGCTCGAGCGCGGCTACACGGTGCAGAAGTTCTTCCCCGCCGAGGCCAATGGCGGCGCGCCCGCGCTCAAGGCCATCGGCGCACCGATCCCGCAGGTGAAGTTCTGCCCCACCGGCGGCGTCAGCATGAAGAATGTGAACGACTACCTGTCGCTGAAGAATGTGCTCTGCTGCGGCGGCTCCTGGGTCGCCCCCAAGGAGCTGCTGCAGGCGGGCGACTGGGACGGCATCGTGGCGCTGGCCCGCGAGGCGGCGGCGCTGCCGCGCTGAACGGACCTTGGGCGAGGCGCGCAGGTCCCCTTGCCCTCGCCCACCCCAGCCAGGCCGAGCCATCTTCCGAACCGGTCGCGGTCCCGCCGCGACCGGGCGTCATCCCAGTAGATCGAACGCCGACAATGCATTAGCATCCGGTTAAACCCTGTCATGGGTTGGATTGGAGGGGCGCTTGGACGGTCGGCATTCCAGCACTCAGAACACGGCACCAGCCTGGCGCTTTGCTGCGGCCGCGCTGGTTCTGACACTTCTGCCGGGGGCGGCGTCCGAGGCCTGGGCCGAAGGCAATCCGACCCGCCGCGCGATCAGGCTCGATCCGCTGGAGATGGCGGCCGACTCCGGCTTTTCGGTCACCCGCTACGAGATCGAGACAGGGGTCTACTACAAGTGGACCATCACCAGCGACGGGCTCGAGGAATACAAGCTCGTCGCACCCGAGCTTTTCGGGGAAAGCTGGATCGACCAGGTGGTGATCGCGGATCTCGAGGTCAAGCCCGCCGGGCTGCGCGCGGTGGAGTTCGACGCCGAGGGCAGCATGGACATCTGGTTCATCGTGCTCCGGCCAGGCGAGTACAACTACGGGGTCGAAGGGCTGCAAACCCAGGGGTTCAGCGGGGTCTTCGCGGTCAGGTGACACGGTTCGTTGCGATCTTCATCCCGATGCTCTGGCTGGGTACCGCGGTGCTGGCGCAGCCGGTCAGCCCGGCCTGCCAGACGCTGACCAGCCGCATCGCCCAGTCGCCGAAACTGCTCGAGGGCCGACTGCTTGACGAGGCCCTTTTCGAGGCGGCCGACGTGGACTGTCCCGAGCTTGCCCGGACCATTCTTGACCAGGGCGCGTCGGTGCAGGCGCGCAACCGATTCGGCAGCACCCCGCTGATCACCGCCGCCGGACGCGGCGCGCGCGAGATCGCCGCCATGCTGCTGGAACGGGGTGCCGAGATCGGCCACGCCAATCTCGGCGGGACGACGCCGCTGATGAGCGCGGTCGAGGGCGGGCGGCGGCGCATGGTCGCCGATCTGCTCGCCGCGGGGGCCGCGGTGAATGTCGCGAACCGCGAAGGCGTCACGCCGGTGATGTCGGCCGCCTTCCAGGGCGATGCGCGGATGCTCGAAACCCTGCTGGAGGCAGGCGGAGATCTCTCGGCCGAGGACAGGCACGGCAAGGGGGCGCTGGTCTATGCCGCCGGGCGGGCCTATCCGGCGATCGTCACCCGGCTGCTTGCTGCCGGGGCCGATGCGGACCGGGTCTGGGGGCACGATCTGACGGCCCTGATGTGGGTGGCGGGTCACGGCAACGACGCGCCCGAAGCCGACAGCCTCGCGGTGGCGCAGCTGTTGATCGCGGCGGGCGCCGCTGTGGACCGGCAAGACGACCGCGGCAAGACCGCCCTGATGATCGCAGCCGAGCGCGGGCACCGTCAGATGGTCGATTTCCTGCTTCAGGCCGGGGCCGACGCCACGCTCAGGGACAAGACGGGAAACGCCGCCAGGGACCTGGCGGCGTCCGATGAGATCAGAAAGGCGCTCGACCTGGCCGGTCAGTGAATGACCACCGTCGAGAGGTATCGCGCCAGCGCGTGGATTTCGTCGTCGGAGACATCCGCCATGAGATTGGACATGTCGGGCGCATTCTTCCGCGTCTTGCTCTTGAAGTCGAGCATCGTGGTCGCAAGGTAGTCGACCTGCTGCCCGGCGAGGCGGGGGATGCGGCTGTCGCCCTGCCATTTGCCGTGACAGGCGCTGCATTCCGCGGCGGTCATCGCCTTTTCCGCCAGTTGCCGGTCACCCTCCTGCGAGGACCCCGGCACATCCGGCCAAGGCTTGTCGGCGAAATACTGGGCGATCTCTTTCGCCTGGTCGCGGTCGTATTCGGCGGCAATCGGGGTCATCGTCTCGTTCTCGCGCCGGCCGGCCCCGAAGTCGCGCAGCTGCGTGAAGATGTAGAAATACTGCTGCCCGGCGATGATCGGATAGTCCGTCGCGACGGGCACGCCATCCTCGCCGTGGCAGCCGGTGCAGAGGGCGACCTCGTCCTCGAGGACGAAGTTGTCTTTCGCCAGCGCCGGGACTGCGGCAAGGCAGCCGGCGAGGACGAGAAGGGGCAATTTCATGGGCTCGTCTCCGTTTGACAAGAAAGGCGGGCCCGCAGGCCCGCCATCGGTGCAGATCGCCTGCTCGCTCAGTCAGACAGCGCGAAGGCAATGATGTTGTTGCCCCGCTTGTAGTTGAGCTGCGCGTTGCCGCCGGCTGCCACGACGATGTACTGTCGGCCCTCGACCGTGTAGCTCGACGGCGGCGCGTTGACCCCCGCCCCGGCCTGGAAGCGCCAGAGTTCGCCGCCGTTCGAGCTGTCATAGGCCTTGAACAGACCGTTGCCCTCGCCGGTGAAGACCAGCCCGCCCGCCGTCGCGAGAATGCCGCCGATCATCGGCTCGGCCGTCCGGACCTGCCAGGCGATGGCCCCGGTGTTGTAGTCCACCGCGGTGACATTGCCCCATTGCTCTTCCTCGGGGATCACCTTGAACGCCCCGCCGAGCCAGATCTTGCCCTCGGGATAGGGGGTGGATTCCACGTGGTAGGTCATCGGCTGATGCAGATTGATCGCATAGGCCATGTGCAGGTTCGGATCGGTGGCCATCGGCGACCATTCGACACCGCCATTCGCGCCGGGCAGCATCCGCGCGCCTTCGGCGGTCGGCAGCACCCACATGTTCTCCTGCGGCACCATTGCCTCGGAGAAGCGGATGAGCGAGCAGTCGTCGGCCTTGTGCACATAGACATGCCCGGTCTTGCCGCCGTGCAGGATGCCCTTCACATCATTGCCCTCGGCATCCTTCACCGTGGTGATGATCGGTGGCGAAACCGCGTCGAGGTCCCAGACGTCATGGGCGATGTACTGGAAATGGCAGATATATTCGCCGGTATCGAGGTTCACCGAGACGAGGCTGTCGGTATAGAGGTTGTCACCCGGCCGCAGCGAGCCGTCGAGGTCGGGCGAGGGGTTGCCGACGACGAAATAGATGCGGCGGCTCTCGAGATCGACCGCCGGGTTCTGCCAGACACCGCCGCCGAGGGTCTCGTAGGGATCCCCCATGCTCGCCAGAGCGGCCTTTTCGGCCTCGATGTCGCGCAGCATGTCGCGGCCGGTGGCGTCATGCGTGGCCCACACGCCGACCGAATCCTCGGGAACCGTGTTGAAGGTCCATTTCAGCTCGCCCGACGCGGCATCGAAGGCCTTCACGAAGCCGCGGATGCCGTATTCGCCGCCGTTCGTGCCGATCAGCACCATGTCATCCACGACAGTCGGAGCCATGGTTTCGGAATAGCCCAGCTCGGGATCCGCGATCTCGGTTTCCCAGAGCTGCTTGCCGGTCTTGGCATCGAGTGCCACGAGCTTGGCATCCAGCGTGCCCATGAACACCCGGTCGCCCGACACCGCGACGCCGCGGTTGTTGGGGCCGCAGCAATAGGTGGTCACCGGCCCCATCGCGTGGGTGTAGTGCCAGATCTCCTGCCCCGTCCGAGCGTCGAGCGCGTAGACATGGTTGAACGCGGTGGTCACATACATGATGCCGTTGACCACGATCGGGCTCGTCTCCATCGAGTCCACGATCTCGGTCTGGAAGATCCACGCTGGACGCAGGTTCTTCACGTTGCCGGTGTTGATCTGACTGGCCGGATAGTAGCGCGTCTGCTGATAATTGCCGTTGGCATGAAGGAAGTTATTCCCATCGCCCGAGGCACGATTCAACATGGACTGGGTGACGTTTTGCAGGTCGCCGTAGAGCGTTCCATGCGAGACCTCGTCCTGGGCCCACAAACTTCCGGCATGACTACATAGAACTATTGCCGCCGCAGCGGCCAAGGCCTTGGTCTTCATCTAAGTTCCTCCCTAGATCCTATCAGAAGATTTTATGCTCGCCTCAATTCGCAGTTCTGTCTGGTTTTCTCCGCGACATTTTGTCCTATTTTTAGCTAGCTTATTCGAGTTTCGCACTATTGCATAGCAACATCTGCATGGGAGTTGTCGCTTTGATTCGGAGTGATGCCGCGCTTGTTGCCTGCCTCTTGCTGGCCCCCGTGGCGACCCTGGCCGAGGGGTCGGGCATGGCCATCGTGACCAATGAGAAGAGCAGCACGCTGTCGATCATCTCGCCTGATCTTCAGGTTGTCCGCACGGTCGAGACCTGCGCCCGCCCGCGTGGAATCCTCTTCAACGCCGACAGGTCGCGGTTCTTCGTGGGCTGCGCCGATGACGACATGATCGCCATCTACGACACCGCGACCATCGAGCTTGTCGGCCGGGTCACCGGCGTGCCCGCGCCCGAGACATTCGATCTGCACCCCGACGGCAAGCGGCTGATCGTGTCGAACGAGGAAGACGCCGCCGCCTCGGTCTACGACGTGACGACGGGCGAATTCCTCGGCGAGTTCCTGACCGGCGAAGAGCCCGAAGGCGTGCAGGTGACCGCGGACGGGAAGCTCGCCTTCGTCGCGTCCGAGGCCGCCAACCTCGTCCACGTCCTTGACCTCGACGCGGGCGAGGTGGTCGCCGACATCCTCGTGGACACCCGGCCCCGACGCTTCGCGCTGACACCCGACGGCAAGGAACTGTGGGTCTCGGCGGAGCTTGCGGGGATGGTCGACATCATCGATGTCGCCACGCTGAAGCTCGTCGGCGACATGCAGTTCCTGCCCACCGGGTTCCGCCCGGAGCAGGTGACGCCGGTCGACCTGCAGATCAGCGCAGACGGGACTCGGGCCTATGTCGCGCTGGGGCGGGCCAATCACGTGGCGGTGGTGGATGTGCCCAAACGCCAGGTGATCGACTACATCCTGGTCGGCAAGCGCGCCTGGGGGGTCGCGCTTTCGGCCGACGAGACGCGGCTCTACGTGGCCAATGGCCTGTCGGACGATGTCACTGTCATCGACACCGCCACGCTGAAGCCGATCACCTCGATTGCGGTCGGCGGCGTGCCCTACGACATCCTGATCGATGATCGCTAGGCTTGTCCTGCTCCTGCTCTGTCTCGCCGCGCACGCCCGCGCCGAGGAGGTGGCGCGGCTGGTCTATCTCGGCCTCGAGAATGATCCCTACTACGCGCCCGCCGAGGTCTACACGGGCGTGTCACTCAAGGACCGGCAGCGCCCGCTTGCAGGTGCGCAGCTGGCCTTCCGCGACACGCGGGTGCTTAGCCGGGCGCTTGGCGTCAGCTTCCAGCTCGACGAGATTCTCGCCGCCGAGGGCGCGGCACTGAGCGCTCTCGACGCCGCCCGCACGCCGCACCCGCTTGCGATCCTGCTCGACCTGCCCGCGGCCGAGATGCAGGCAGTGCTCGCGTCCCGGCGCGACGACGAGGTCTTCATCAACGTCCGGGACCCCGCGAACCACTGGCGCGAGGACGATTGCGCGGCGGGCCTTCTGCACACGGTGCCCTCGGATGCGATGCTCTCGGATGCGCTGGCGCAGTTCCTGCGGGCCCGCGACTGGGGGCGGGTCCTGCTGCTGCGCGGGCCGACGGAGCGCGATGCGCAGCAGGCCGAGGCGGCGCGGGCCTCGCTCACCAAGTTCGGGCTCGAGCTCGTCGAGGAGCGGGAGTTCGAACAGACCAACGATCCCCGCCGCCGCGACCGCAGCAATATCGCGCTGCTGACCGGGAGCGCCCGTTACGACGTGGTCTGGCTGATCGACGACGGCGGCGATTTCGGTCGCTACGTCCCTTTCTCGACCTATTCGCCCCGCCCGGTTGTCGGCTCAGAGGGGTTGACCCCGCTGGCCTGGCATTGGGCGTTCGAGCGGTATGGCGCCCCGCAACTCAACCAGCGGTTCCGTCGCGGTGCCGGGCGGAACATGACCCCATCCGACTGGTCCGGATGGGCCGCCATACGGGCGGTGGTCGATGCGGTCTCCGCCAGCCGCAGCGTCGATCCTGCGGCGGTGGATGCCGCCTTGGTTTCCGAAGCGCTTTCGGTTGATCTCTACAAGGGGGTGCGCGGCAACTTCCGCGATTGGGACGGGCAGATGCGCCAGCCGATCCTGCTCGCCAGCCACAATGCCGTCATCGCGGTCGCCCCGATCGAGGGGTTCGAGCATCGGGTCGATACCCTCGATACGCTGGGGGTCGATCGTGCCGAGACCCGGTGCCGACGCTGATCCGGCAAGACGCCTCGTGGCCTAGCGACGCCTGGACAGGCCCCGGCTCGGCTGGCGCATCGGCGTGTAGCCGAGCAGCGCCAGCGCCACGAAGACCGCCAGCGCAGCGATCGTCCATCCAAGCGCGGCAAGGTTGGCCTGCCCGTAGAGCGCGAAGCGGATCGCCTCGACCGCGTGGGTGAAGGGGTTCAGCGTACAGAGGCGGTAGAGCAGCTGCGAACTCTCCTGCATCTTCCAAAGCGGATAGAGCGCCGAGGACAGGAAGAAGGCGGGGAAGATGACGAAATTCATCACGCCCGCGAAGTTCTCCAGTTGGCGAATGCCCGACGAGAGCGCCAGCCCCAGCGCCCCCAGCATGAGCCCGGTCAGCAGCAGCACGGGCAGCGCGGACAGGTACCCCCAGAGCGGCAGGTCGATCCCGAAGAGCGCCGCGACGCCAAGAAAGGCATAGACCTGGAGGATCGACACCACCGCCCCCGCCAGCAGCTTTGAAAACAGCAGCCACCAGCGCGGCAGCGGGCTGGTCAGCAAGAGCCGCATCGAGCCCATCTCGCGGTCGTAGACGAGGCTGAGCGAGGATTGCATGCCGTTGAAGAGCTGGATCATCCCGCACAGGCCCGGCACGATGTACACCTCGTAGGGGATGTAGGTCGCGTAGGGCGGGATGATCGACAGCCCCAGCGCCGAGCGGAACCCGGCGGCGAAGACCAGCAGCCAGATCAGCGGACGCACCAGCGCGGACAGGAACCGCCCGCGCTGCGCGACGAACCGCAGAAGTTCGCGCGCCACGATGGCGACGAGGGCGACAAGATAGGCCCTCATGCCGAGCGCGCCGTCATGTCGAGAAACACCGCCTCGAGCGGGCGATCCCCGGCCACCTCTGCCGCGACGCCCCGCGCCAGCACGCGCCCCTGATGCAGGATGACGAGGTCGTCGCCCGGCGCCACCTCATCCACCAGATGCGTCGCCCAGAAGACGGTGATCCCTTCGGTCTCGCACAGCGCATGCACATGGCGGGTGATCTCCGCCCGGCTCTCGGGATCGAGCCCCACCGTCGGCTCGTCGAGCAACAGCAGCTGCGGGCCATGCATGAGCGCCCGCGCGATCTCGGTGCGGCGGCGATGCCCGCCGTTCAGCTCGCGCGCCTTGACGCCCGCGCGGTCGCGCAGGCCGAGCCGGTCGAGCGCCGCGTCGATCCGCCGGGCCGCGTCCCGCCCGTAGAGCCCTCGCAGAGCGGCGTAGTAGGACAGGTTGCTGCGCACCGAGAGGTCGAGATCCAACGTGGACTGCTGGAACACGATGCCCATGCGGGAAAGCGCCGCCCGCGGCGCCCCGGCAAGGTCGAGCCCGTCGATCCCGATGCGCCCGGCGCGCGGCATCGCAAGCCGGGTCAGCAGCGCGAAAAGGCTGGTCTTGCCGGCGCCGTTCGGCCCCAGAAGCGCGCAGAACCGGCGCTTCTCGACCGAGAAGGTGACATCCCTGAGCACCAGCTCCGCGCCATAGCCGAAAGAAAGATGCTCGACCGCCAGGCCCGGTGGCGCGCTTGCGGTCGGCTCGGTCATTGGCACGCTCATCACACCCCGGACAGGTTACAGGCCGTTCGCGCAAATCATGCCCCTATTGCATCGGCTTGCCAATGGCCGGCTTGCCGGGGGTCGGTCGGAGCGCCGACGCGCGCCCGGAACCGTCTCAGCCGCGCCGCGCCGCGCGGCCGCCGCGCCGACGGGCCGTGACAGGTGCGGTGAGCCCCTCTGTCAGAACCCGCGTCATCGGATGGCCCGGCACGCCGTGACGCGCCAGCAAAGGCCCCAACGCGGCCCCGGCGCCGCTGCCCTCGGGCAGCGAAAGCGCCCAGTCGAGGAAGATCGAGCGGCATTCCTCGATCGTGATGCCGTCAATCCGGTAGGCCTCGGCGATCAGGGCCTTGGGATCGAGCGCATCCCCCTTCATTCGGCGGGCACCGGAAGCGCGGCGTCGATGATCTCGGCGGCGCGGGCGGTCATTTCGTCGAGCTTCGCACGCAGCGCATCCGGGCTCTGCACCCCCGCAAGGCTGCTCAGGAACGTGCATCCGCCCGCGCCCAGCTCCTCGGGAACGAGCGCGCCCTCGGTGATCAGCCGTGCGCCGATCTGGAGCGCCCAGCAGAACCGGTAGGTGGCGGCGAGGTGGTCGGCCCCTTCCCGGCTCAGCCAGCCCTCCTGCGCCGCGGCGGAAAGCCCGCGCGCGGTGCGCCGCGGCGCGCTGCCCGACAGCAGCGCCCCGGCCTGCCCCACCAGTTCGATGTCCTGCATCCGGCCCTGTCCGAGCTTGGGATCCCAAGGGTCCCCGCCCCCTTTCGCGGCGGCGATGCGGGCGCGCATCTTCGACAGTTCGGCCAGCACCTCGGCGCGCTCGCGCGGGCCTGCCAGCAGCGCTTGCCGCCGCGCCTCGACCTCGGAGGCCAGGTCCGCCGGACCCGCGATCACCCGCGCGCGGGTCAGCGCCAGGTGCTCCCAGACCCAGGCGTCCTGGCGCTGGTACTCGGTGAAGGCCGCGAGCGAGGTCGCCACCGGCCCCTGGTTGCCCGAGGGGCGCAGCCGCATGTCGATCTCGTAGAGCCGTCCCTCGGCCATCGGCGCGGTCATCGCCGTGATCAGCGCCTGGGTGAGCCGCGCGTAGTAGGTGCGCGCCGGCAGCGGGCGCTTGCCCTCCGAGGCCTCCACCCCGCCGGCATCGTAGATCACGATGAGATCGAGATCGGAATGCGCATGCAACCGCCCCGCGCCGAGGCTGCCCATGCCCACCACGACCGCGCCACGACCGGGCGCCGGCCCGTGCTTGCGGGCAAATTCGGCCTGTACCTCGGGGGCGAGCGCGGCAAGCGTCGCCTCGGCCAGCTCGGCGTAATGCTTGCCCGCCTCCTGCGCCTCGGAGATGCCGCGCAGCAAGTGCACGCCGATGCGGAAATGCCATTCGTGCTGCCAGCGGCGGGCCAGATCGAGCTGACGCTCGTAGTCCTCTTCGCGCGAAAGCACCTGTGCAAGGTCCGCGGTCAGCGCCGCCACCCCTGGCCAGGGCGCGAAGAAATCACCGCCGATCACCGCGTCGAACACCTGCGCGTTGCGCGACAGGTGCAACGCCAGCTCCGGCGAGACCGAGACGATATCCACCAGAAGGTCGACGAGCTGCGGGTTCGCCTCGAAGAGCGAGAAGAGCTGCACCCCGGCCGGCAGACCCGCCAGGAAGCCGTCGAAGGCCAAGAGCGCCTCTTCGGGGCGCGCGGCACGGCCGAGCCGGCTCAGGATTTCGGGACGCAGGCGGCCGAAGATCTCGACCGCGCGGCTCGAGCGCAGCGCCGGGTAACTGGTCCAGCGGGCCACCACCGGGCTGTCCTCGAGCGGCGAGGCCACGGCGGGCTCGCTGCGGCTTTCGGGGGCGAAGAAGCCCTCTGTCAGCTCGTGAACCTCCTCGAGCCGGGACTTCAGCTCGGCCTTCAGTTCGGGCAGGTCGCGGCCGCAAAGCGCGGCGAGCCGGGCGAACCCTTCTTCGCTGCCGGGCAAGGCATGGGTCTGGGCATCCTGGACCATCTGGATTCGGTGCTCGATCTCGCGGTGGGCGCGGTAGTGCGAGGTCAGCGTCTCAGTCACCTCCCGCGGCACCCAGCCTTTCTCGGACAGCACCCGCAGCCCCGGCACCGTGCCGCGCACCCGCAGGTCGGGATCCCGCCCGCCGGCGATGATCTGCCGGGTCTGGGTGAAGAACTCGATCTCGCGGATGCCGCCGCGGCCCAGCTTCATGTTATGCCCCGGCAGGGTGATCGGCCCCGAGAGCCCCTTGGCCTCGCGGTAGCGCAGGCGCATGTCATGGGCGTCCTTGATCGCGGCAAAGTCGAGGTGCTTGCGCCACACGAAAGGTCGCAGTGACTCGAGGAATCGCGCCCCCGCCTCGGGATCGCCCGCGCAGGGCCGGGCCTTGATCCAGGCAGCGCGCTCCCAGGCGCGTCCGAGGCTTTCGTAGTAGCGCTCGGCGGCCTCCATCGCCATGCAGACCGGGGTGACCGCGGGGTCGGGGCGCAGCCGCAGGTCGGTGCGGAAGACATAACCTTCGCCGGTCAGATCGTTGAGCGTGGCGCTCATGCGCTTGGTGGCGCGGATGAACGAGGCGCGGGCCTCGTGGAAATCATCGCGGTCAAAGCGGGTCTCGTCGAAGAGGCAGATGAGGTCGATGTCGGAGCTGTAGTTCAGCTCGCCCGCGCCCATCTTGCCCATGGCAAAGACCACCATGCCCCCGGCGCTCGCCACGTCCCGCTCGGTTGCGCCGGGCAGCTTGCCGCGCTTCACCTCTCGGGTGATGGCGTCGCGCAGGGCGATCTGCACCGCGAGATCCGCAAATTCGGTGAGAGCCCCGGTGACCTGCTCCAATCGCCAGGCCCCGCCAAGATCGGCGAGCCCGACCAGCAGCGCGACCCGGCGCTTGGCCTCGCGCAGCGCCACGCCCGGATCGCCCTCGACCTCGGCGAGCTGCGCGAAGAGCGCCTTCAGCGCCTCCTGCGGAGCATCGACCGCCGTTTCCAGCCAGCTCCCTTCCTTGCGGATCAGCCCCAGCAGATACGGGCTCGAACCGCCGGTTCCGGCAATCAGATCGGCCAGCGGACCCGCGGCCCAGGGCACGGCCTCGCGCGCCTCCTGTCCAAGGGCGGGCTCGAAGGGGCGTGGCAGGCGGGTGATCGCATCGGCAAGGCTCATGGCGGCAGATGGCCACGACTGGCGGCTTTGTGCAATGGCATGTGAAAATCGGTGGCTTGCCGCGCCGCCGCATGGGCGGCTATGCCTCGGGATCAACGGGATGGGATCGGCAGGACAGGAGACGGGACATGAGCAAGAGCCTCAAACGGGTGCGCGCGGCGCTGGATGACGCTGGGCTTCCGATCGAGATCCTCGAGGTGGAGAACGCCCGCACCGCGCAGGAGGCGGCAGACGCCGTGGGGTGCGATCTCGACCAGATCGCCAAATCGATCATCTTCCGCGCGGAAGAGAGCGGCGAGGCGGTGCTGTTCCTGACCGCGGGCGGCAACCGGGTCTGCGCCGAAAAGGCCTCGGCATTGGCCGGCGAGCCGCTGGGCAAGGCGGATGCGGCGCTGATCCGCGGCCAGACCGGCTTTGCCATCGGGGGCGTCTCGCCGGTCGGGCACCTGTCGCCGATCCGCGCCTGGATCGATCCGCGGTTGCTGGAGTTCAGCCAGATCTGGGCCGCCGCTGGAACGCCGCGGCACCTTTTCGCGCTCGACGCCCATGTGCTGCCCGGTCTGACCGGCGCGGTGGCGGCCGAATTCACCGAGTGAGCGGCATGGACCTGCTGATCGACGGCGACGGGCCGGGCCGGACAACGGTGCTGCTGGCGCATGGCGCGGGCGCGGCAATGGACAGCGACTTCATGGTGGCGATGACGGCCCTGCTGGCGGCGCGCGGGTTGCGCGTGGCGCGCTTCGAGTTCGCCTACATGGCGCAGCGGCGGACGGGTGGCACGAAGCGCCCGCCGCCGAAGATCGAGGTCTTGCAGGCAGAATACCGGGCGGCGATCGCCGCGCTGGACTGCGCGGGACCGCTGGTCATCGGCGGCAAGTCGATGGGCGGGCGGGTGGCCAGCCTGATCGCCGACGATCTGCACGCCACCGGCCGCATCGCCGGGCTGCTGTGCCTTGGCTACCCGTTCCACCCCACCGGCAGGCCCGAGAAGCTGCGCACCGAGCACCTCGCCGCGCTGCACACGCCCACGCTGATCTGCCAGGGCAGCCGCGATCCTTTCGGCACGCGCGAGGAAGTGGCAGGATACGCGGTGTCGCAGGCCATCGCCGTGCACTGGCTGGAGGACGGCGATCACGATCTCAAGCCGCGCAAGCGCGTGAGCGGGCAGAGCCACGAGGAGGCGCTCGCCAGCGCCGCCGATGCCGCGTCCGACTGGGCCCTGCGGCTCCGCTAGGCGTTTCGGCGAAAGCTACCCGCGGCTGTCGGGCAGCGAGATGTTCGCCACCTGCTCGGCGATGGGATCGGTGCTCAGAGGGTGCGTCTCGGACGCGTAGTCGTCATCGTGGCGCATCGGCTCCCAGCGACCACGGCGGTAGATCTCGAGCGCCGAGAACTGCGCCTTGTAGCCCATCTTCGGCGAACCGGGCACCCAGTAGCCAAGGTAGACATAGGGCAGCCCCGCCTCGCGGGCGATGTCGATGTGATCGAGGATCATCCAGGTGCCGAGCCCGGACTTCGGCAACTCGGGGTCGTAGAAGGAATAGACCATCGACAGCCCGTCATCGAGCACGTCGGTCAGGCAGACCGCGGCCAGGTCGCCCTGCTCGCCATCGCTGTATTCGACCACGCGGCTGCGGATCGGCGTCTCCTCGATCATCGCGGCGAACTCGAAGATGTCCATATCCGCCATGCCGCCGTCGGCGTGGCGGGCATCGAGATAGCGGCGGAACAGCTCGAACTGATCCTCGGTGGCCCAGGGGCTCGAGGCGCGGCGGTGCAGGTGGGCGTTGCGCTTCAGCGACCGGCGCTGGCTCTTCGAAGGTTCGAAGTGCCGCACGTCGATACGCGCCGACAGGCAGGCCGAACACTCCGAGCAGGACGGACGGTAGAGCACGTTCTGCGAGCGGCGAAAACCCTGCTTGGACAGGCTGTCGTTGAGCTTTTCGGCGCTGTCCCCCTGCAAGGCCGTGAAGAGCTTCCGCTCCATCCGGCCGGGCAGGTAGGGACAGGGTTGGGGCGCCGTGACGTAGAATTGCGGCGCGAGGGGCAGCGAATGGCGCATTTCGGGACCGTCCGGACTGTTTGAAAGAAAAACGTAACAACGAAAGCGGCAGTCGCCAACCCCAGGTCAACTTACACATGCAGCATTCACGATCTTGGGAAAGGCGCAATGCGAAAGATTGCCAAGAATGCCAAGGCTTGCCCGGCTTGGCCCTTGCGTCACGCGAAGTGCACGCTGCGCGCACAGAGGCAGCGCCCAGCGCGACGGGGCATGAAAAAGGGGGCCGAAGCCCCCGATCTTGTCGTTGAAATCCGTCCTAGGTCATGCGGCCCGGCGATTCAGCGCCACGGTGCCCAGAGCAAGGTCGGTCAACCCCTGCCCCCGCTCGGTGGCCAGCATGCAGACGATCGAGACGATTTGCAGCGGGGCGATCGACACCGAGACCGTGTAGCCCAGCGTATGAAGCAGCGCCTGCGGCAGGCCAAAGCGGTGGCCCTGCCAGTCACGGAACTCGATGGCCATGAGGCGCATCCCCCAGGTCGCCGAGCCGGTGGCCAGCGTCGCCACGCGATAGCCGAAGCTGACCACCATCCAGATGGCGAAGAAGATGAACACCCCGAGGAAAGCGGTGAACAGCAGCGCGATGAACACCAGCACGGCAACGATCATCGTGTCGATGACCCAGGCCATGCCGCGCTTGAGCGCGACGCTTTCGTAAAAGGCACGCTGGTGCTCCGGGTCGGGAAGCTGGGAATAGGTTGCGTTGGGATACATGTGTCTCTCGCTCGGGCTGTCCGTCTCGGGCGGGTGCAGGGTTATGGGATCAATGGGTCAGGTGGGGACGATGGCGGGCAAAGTCCAGTGCCCATCCGGGGCCATGGCCCGGCGTGGGCCATGGCGGTGAGGCGATCCCGAGTGATCAGGCCTCTTCGGTTTCGCCCTTTTCGCGCTCTTCTCGGGCTGCGCGATCGCGTTCATTCATGAACTGGTCAAACTCGGCCTTGTCACGGGCGTCGCGCAGGCGCTGCAGGAAGTCCTCGAAGCTCTTCTGCTCGTCCTCGAGACGGCGCAGCGTGTCGGACTTATAGGCGTCGAAGGCGGCGTTGCCACTGGGGCGCATGGCGTTGAAGCCTTGCTGGAACGCGGCGTGACGGTGGCTGTGGCGATTGCGGCAGGACTTTCCGAACATGCGTTTGCTCCAGATCATATAGGCCAGAAGGGCAAGCCCGATCGGCCAGAAGAAGATGAAACCGAGGATCATGGCGACGATCCACGCGGGCTTGCCCCGCTGGTCGAGCCAGAACTCGGCACGGCGCAGCCAGCCGGGGTTGGCGGGCTGGGTGTAGTGCTGCGAGGCGGCGGTCATGGGTCGTTTCCTTTCGGTTCTTGTCGATGTGAATATCTTTCACATTATCGAAGATCGGTATTCGACCCGCCCCCTTCAAGGGGTGATGTGAAGGGTTTTTACATTTTTCGCGCCCGGCCGGATTTCACCGCATCCCGTCCTCTTTGTCCCGGTCCGCATCCCGCCGGTGCGACAGGGAATTCCCATTGACCCCGCGGACCCGGATGCATGTGTCCTGGCCGCTCGGCTTCGACCGCCTGGTGCCCTGGCGCAGCAATCGTGATCTCTTCCTTCCCTCCGGCGCTTCCCTCAGCCCGAATGTTCTGGCAATGTTCTCATCTATCCGCCCATGCCGACTCCGCTGCCCCCGTTCCGGTTATCTTGTCTGCCCCCATGCGCCCCCTGCCCGCCAGCCCGCCTCTTGCCGAGGCCGATCCGCTCTCGCTCTCGCTCTGCCCCGCGCGGGTGCACGAGGCCGAGGGGCGTGCGCGGCGTGGCTTCGCGCTGTTTCAAGCCACGCGCCACGACGGGCCGCTGGTCTGGATCCTGCCGCGCCATGCGCCGCAGACACCGCTGCTCCGCGGCCTGCCCGAGGGGGTGGGCGCGCGGCTGTATCTTGTCCGGACGCAGAGCGAGACCGATCTTCTGTGGACCGCCGAGGAAGCGCTGCGCTGCCCTGCCGTGGGGCTGGTGGTGGCCGAGCCCGGCGATCCACTCTCGCTCACCGCCGGGCGGCGGCTGCAACTGGCGGCAGAGGCCGGCAAGACCACCGGGCTGATGCTCCTCCAGAGCGGTCAGGGCAGCAATGCCGCCGAGACACGCTGGGCCTGTGAACAGCTGCCTTCCCCCGCGCCGGACTCGACTCTGCAGCAATGGGAGCTTATCAAGAACAAAAAGGGAACACTGAAACTCTGGACCGTGGACTGGCATGGCGAGACGTCTGCTTTCCATATGGTTTCCGCGGCTGGCGAGCGACACGAGCCTGCGGAAACGCCCCGTTGAGGGGCCTTTCGCCCTGACCCTGCGGTCGGGCAATTCCGATCATCTGCACTGCGTCTCCCCCTTGGCACAGGCGCATGGGCTGGCGCGCGGCATGGCACTGGCCGATGCCCGCGCCATCTGCCCCGATCTTGCCACCCGCCCCGCCGACCTGGCGCGCGAGGCCGCGGCGCTCTCGGGTCTGCGCCGCTGGGCCGGGCGCTACGCGCCGCTGGTGGCGCGCGACGGCGCCGACGGGCTGATCGCCGACATCACCGGCGTGCCGCATCTCTTCGGCGGCGAGGTGACGTTGCGCGCGGATCTGCACGACCGGCTGGAGCGCACCGGGCTGGCGGCGCAGAGTGCCATCGCCGGCACCCGCGGCGCGGCCCATGCGCTGGCCCGCCACGGCGGCGGGGTGCTGCCCGAGGGCGCGCTGGCCGAGGGGCTTGGGCCGCTGCCCGTCTCCGCCCTGCGCATCGACCACGACACCGCCGCCACGCTCTCCCGCGTCGGGCTGACCCGCATCGCCGATCTCGTGCACCTGCCCCGTGCGCCGCTGGCCAAGCGCTTCGGTCCCGCCCTGGTGATGCGGCTCGACCAGGCGCTCGGCACCCGTCCCGAGCCTGTGGACGCCGAGCGCGAGGCACCGCATTTCGGCGTGCGCATGACCCTGCCCGAGCCCATCGGGCTGCAGGAGGACGTGATGGCCGGTCTCGCGCGGTTGCTGGAACGGCTCTGCGCCCAGCTCACCCACCACCAGCACGGCGCGCGGCGGGTGCTGCTCGAACTGCGCCGGGTCGACCGCGAGACCGCCCATGTGCGCGTCGGCCTCGCCCGGCCCATGCGCGACCCCGCCCGAATTGCCGCGCTCTTCGAGAAGGGCGTGGCCGAGGTCGAGGCGGGCTTCGGCATCGACGCGCTGCGGCTCTGCGCCGAGGTGACGGAAAAGCTGCCGCCCGAGCAGCTTGGCCCCGGTGGCCCCAAGCTGCGCAGCGAGGACGCGCTGGCGGATCTCGTCTCGCGGCTCGGCAACCGGCTCGGCTTCGACACCGTGCAGCGGCTGCTGCCCGCCGACAGCACCATCCCCGAGCGCAGCTTCCTCATCGCCCCCGCCGCCTACAGCGCCGCCGAGGAGGCCCCGCCCCGGCGCGGCCCGCCCCGGCCGCAGATCCTCTTTCCGCCCGAGCTGGTCAGCGGCGCGCGCGGCGCGCAGCCCGGCCATCCCCCCGCGCAGTTCCGCTGGCGCAACATGCGCTTCTCGACGCTGCGCGCGACGGGACCGGAGCGGATCGCCCCCGAATGGTGGTTCGACGATCCCGCCTGGCGCGCAGGGATCCGCGACTACTGGCGCATCGAGACGCGCGAGGGGCCGCGGCTGTGGCTGTTCCACACGCCGCAGGTGGCGGGCTGGGACGCGGGCGGCGCGCAGGACTGGTTCGTGCAGGGGGAATTCGCATGAGGGACCTGCCATGACCCCCTATGCCGAGCTCTGCGTCACCAGCAACTTCACCTTCCTCACCGGGGCCTCGCACCCCGAGGAGCTGGTCACCCGCGCCGCCGAGCTGGGGCTGACCGCCATCGCCATCACCGACCGCAACTCGGTGGCCGGGGTGGTGCGCGCCTTCTCGGCGCTGAAGGAACTGGAGCGGCTGCAGGGCGAGGCGCGCGAGGCGGCCGAGGCGGCGGCGCGTGAGGCCCCGGCGATCCGCTCGCACTCGCTCACCGATCCGTCGAGCCGCCAGCGCGTCGCGCAGGTGCCGCCCGGTGCCGCGCCGCTGCTGCCGCCCGAACGCCCGCTGCCCCGGCTCATCGCAGGGGCGCGGCTGGTGCTGACCGACAGCGCGCTGCAGTGGCTTGCGCTGCCCTGCGACGTCGCCGCCTGGGCGCGGCTGACGCGGCTGCTGTCGCTCGGCAAGAGGCGGGCGGAGAAAGGCGAATGCCACCTCACCCGCGCCGACCTGCACGCCGCCTGCGAGGGGATGATCCTCATCGCCCTGCCCCCCGATCCGCTGGAGCCGGGCAGCACCGGGGCAAAGCCCGACCCCGAGCTGCGCGAGATGCTGCGCCGCTGCCCGGGCCGCACCTTCCTCGGCGCGGCGCCGGTCTACGACGGGCGCGACCAGATCCGGCTCGACCGCCTTGCGCGGCTGTCGCAGCAGACCGGCCTGCCGCTGGTGGCCGTGGGGGATGCGCTCATGCACCGCTCGGCCCGGCGCCCGCTGGCCGACGTGCTGACCTGCCTGCGCGAGGGCTGCACCATCGACAATATCGGCAGCCGGCGGCTGACCAACGGCGAGCGGCGGCTGAAGTCCGGCGACGAGATGGCCCGGCTCTTCCACCGCTACCCCGCCGCCCTGCGCCGCACCACCGAGATCGCCGACCGCTGCGCCTTCCGCCTCGACGAGCTGCGCTACCAGTACCCCGACGAGGCGCGGGACGGCGAGCCCGCGCAGGACCGGCTCGCCCGGCTCTCGCGCGAGGGGCTGCACTGGCGCTACCCCGCAGGCCCGCCGCCGAAGATCGTGCACCGGGTGGAAAAGGAACTGCGGCTGATCGGCGAGATGGGCTACGCCTCGTATTTCCTGACGGTGCACGACATCGTCGCCTTTGCCCGCTCGCGCGGCATCCTCTGCCAGGGGCGCGGCTCGGCGGCGAACTCGGTGGTGTGCTACCTGCTCGGCGTGACCGAGGTGCCGCCCGAGAGCATCACGCTGATCTTCGAGCGCTTCATCTCCAAGGAACGCGGCGAGCCGCCCGACATCGACGTCGATTTCGAGCACGAGCGCCGCGAGGAGGTGATCCAGTGGATCTATGAACGCTACGGCCGCGAACGCGCCGGGCTCACCGCCACGGTGATCCACTTCCGCTCGCGCGCGGCGATCCGCGAGGTCGGCAAGGTGATGGGGTTGAGCCAGGACGTGATCGCGCGGCTCTCGGGGCAGATCTGGGGCTGGTCGTCTTCGGCCCCCGACGAGGACCGCATGCGCGACGCCGGGATCGACCCCACCGACGACCGGGTGCTGATGACGGCAAAGCTGATCGAGGAGATCATCGGCTTCCCGCGCCACCTGAGCCAGCACGTCGGCGGCTTCGTCATCACCCACGGGCGGCTCGACGAGCTTTGCCCGATCGAGAACGCCGCGATGGACGATCGCACGGTGATCGAATGGGACAAGGACGACATCGACGCGCTGGGGCTCCTGAAGGTCGACATCCTCGCGCTGGGGATGCTGACCTGCATCCGCAAGGCGTTCTCGCTGCTGGTGGAGCACCGGGGCCAGCACTGGACGCTGGCCAACGTGCCCGCCGAGGACGGATCGGTCTACGACATGCTCTGCCGTGCCGATGCCATCGGGGTCTTCCAGGTGGAAAGCCGGGCGCAGCTGAACTTCCTGCCCCGGATGCTGCCCCGGCGCTTCTACGATCTGGTCTGCGAGGTCGCCATCGTCCGCCCCGGCCCGATCCAGGGCGGCATGGTGCATCCCTTCATCAACCGCCGTCAGGGCAAGGAGCCGGTCGAGGATCTGGGCCCGGCGATGATGGAGGTGCTGGGCCGCACCTACGGCGTGCCGCTGTTCCAGGAGCAGGCGATGCAGATCGCCGTGGTCGCCGCAGGCTTCACCCCGGCCGAGGCCGACCGGCTGCGCCGCTCCCTCGCCACCTTCAAGCGCATGGGCACCATCGGCGCCTTCCGCGACCGGTTCGTCTCGGGGATGCTGGCGCGCGGCTACGACGGGGCCTTCGCCGAGCGCTGCTTTGCCCAGATCGAGGGCTTCGGCAGCTACGGCTTTCCCGAGAGCCACGCCGCCAGCTTCGCGCGGCTGGTCTACATCTCGGCCTGGCTGAAAAGGCACCATCAGGCGATCTTCACCTGCGCGCTGCTCAACGCCCAGCCCATGGGCTTTTACGCCCCCGCCCAGCTGGTGCGCGACGCGCGCGAGCACGGCGTCGAGGTGCGCCCGGTCTCGGTCAACCATTCCGACTGGGACAACACGCTCGAGCGACGCCCCGATGGCAGCCTCGCGCTGCGGCTCGGGTTTCGCCAGATCAAGGGGATGCGCGAGGAGGATGCGGCCTGGATCGTCGCGGCGCGGGGCAACGGCTATCCCGATGTCGAAAGCCTCTGGCGCCGCGCCGGGGTCAAGCCAGCGACGCTGGAGCGGCTGGCCGAAGGCGACGGTTTCGCCGCGCTCGGCCTCACCCGGCGCGATGCGCTCTGGGCCGCCAAGGCGCTGCAGGCGCCGAAGCCGCTGCCGCTCTTCGGCACCGACGGCGAGGGCGGCGTGGAGCCAGACGTGATCCTGCCCGCCATGACGCTGGGCCAGGAGGTGGTCGAGGATTACCTCTCGCTGCGCCTGAGCCTGCGCGCCCACCCGATGGAACTGCTGCGCCCGCGCCTGCCGGAGAGCCTGCCGCACAGCGGCTTCGACAAGGTGCCCCACCGCCACCGCATCACCGTCACCGGGCTGGTGATCACCCGCCAGCGCCCCGGCACCGCCTCGGGGGTGATCTTCCTGACGCTCGAGGACGAGACCGGCACCTCCAACGTGGTGGTCTGGACGAAGATCTACGAGACCTTCCGCAAGGCGGTGATCGCGGGCCGGTTGCTGCGCGTCACCGGGCGGCTGGAACGCGAGGGCGTGGTGACCCATCTCATCGCCGAGACGGTCGAGGATCTGTCGGACCTGCTGTTCGAGCTGGGCGGCCCGGTGCCGATGCTCGGACCGATCGAGACCAATGACGGCCGCGCCGACGAGACCCGTCGCCCGGCCGGCGGCAGCCGCCGTGGCAGCGCCGCCCACCATCCCCGCGAGCAGGCGAAGAAACTCTTTCCCAGCAGGGATTTCCACTGAGAAGCTCACTCAAGAGCCAACTTTGAGCCCGAGCCATACGCTGCCAGAGAGAAATCTGCCCGTTACAAATTCCTCGTTGCAGACGCGCTGTGACCTCCCGTAAATTAACTAACCGTAAACTTGGCATTCCAGGGCCACGGACCACGCAATGATTCTCGCAAAAACCGATCTCGAAGCGACCGTCCTCTCGACAGTCATGGGCTATCTCGCACAGCGCACCACGGTCTGCGCCAAGGTGCTGGACCGCAGCGGCAAGGTGCTGGCGGTGAACAAACGCGGACTGGAGCTGCTCCATACCGACGCCGATATGATCTGCGGCGAGATCTGGACCGACTTCTGGGACGGCGAGGAACGGAAAAAGGCCGAGGCCGCGCTGGCAACTGCCTTTGCCGGAAAACCCTCCAGCTTCGTCGGCACCTTCAGCCACGAACGTGTCGGGAACAGCGACTGGGAAGTGGAAATCGTCCCGCTGGACTGGGCAGAGGGTGAGGTGGCCAGGGTGCTCGCCCTCTCTTCCTTCATGTCGGGCACAGCGCCCGACGGCAAACACACGCGCGAGGCGTTCGAGGATCGGCAGATGCTCGGCTCGCTCAGCGAGCTGTTCCACACGCTCAACAACCTCACCGCTGTCTCGACCAGCGCCGCCAACATCCTGCGTCGCGGCGTCGATCAGGAGCGCGCCGAGGCGCTGGCCGAGGCATTGAGCGATGCCGGCGCGCGCGCCGCGCGCGCCGTCGAAACCCTGCGCGACCAGATGGGTGGCGGCTCCCCCTTCGGCACCACTTCCGGCTCCGAGGACGGCAAGGCCGCCTGAACGGCGGCCCGGCACGCCCGGATTGCGATAGGGCTTCAGGCGCGTCCGTTGTTCCGTGCTGCGAGCCGACCGACCGCTTTCGACAAGGTCTCGATGGTGAACGGCTTGCTGGTCATCGGCGCGCTGGGGAAGCGCGACAGCCAGTCCGACTGCCCGGCATAGCCGCTCGCCAGCACGAAGGGCACACCGCGCCGCGCCAGCATTTCCGCGACCGGCAAACTGGTTTCAGAGCCGAGGTTCACATCGAGCACCGCCACCGAGACCGGATGCGCATCGATGATCCTCAGCGCCTCGGCCACCGAAGAGGCCGTGTGCACCGTCTCGGCCCCGAGGTCCGACAGGATGTCGGCGGCATCCATGGCGATGATCATATTGTCCTCGACCACCAGCGCCACGCCCGAAAGCCCCTCGCCGTCCGATGCCGCATCCTGCGGCACCGACGCCGCGGCAGGCGCCGCATCCGGCGCGTCGGTCACGTATCGTTCGGGCAACAGGAACTCGGCCCTGAGGCCGGTCAGCTCGAAGTGCACCTCGGCCTTGCCCTTCAACTCGAAGGGAATGGACTTCTCGATGATCGTGGTGCCGAAGCCGCGTCGCTCGGGTGCCCGCACCGCCGGACCGCCGCTCTCGGTCCAGCCGATCCGCACCAGCCCGTCGGGAAGGCGCTCGACCGTCACCCCGACGCGCCCCGTCGGCACCGACAGCGCACCGTATTTCACCGAGTTGGTCACCAGCTCGTGCAATACCAGCGCCATCGTGGAAAACGCATCCGGGGCCAGAAGCACCGGCGTCCCCGAGATCGTCACGCGGTGCTCCTCGCCGGCAATGTAGGCGCCCAGCTCGACCGCCAGCAACTCGCGCAGCGCCACCGGGTGCCACTCGGTCGAGGTCAGCTGGTCATGCGCCTGCGCCAGCGCGTGAATACGGCCGTCAACGGCGGCGGTGAACTCCTCGATGGTATGCGCCGACTGCCGCGACTGGCCGACCAGCGACCGGATCAGCCCCAGCACGTTTCGCACGCGGTGGTTGAGCTCGGCGATCAGCAGCTCCTGCTGGTCCTGCGCCCGCTTGCGCTCGGCGTTGACCTCGTCCGAGAGCTTGAGCACCACTTCGAGCAGCGTCACCCGGATCGCCTCGGCGGCCTTGAGCACGGTCGGCGACCATGTCTCCGACCGGCCGGCCACGTCTTCCTTCCATAGCTCGAAGCTCTTGCGCGGGGTCAACCGCGCGCCCAGCGGGCCGACCTCGACCGGCTTGTGAGGATTGCCCGCCCAGTTGACCTGCCGCACCACCTCGGAGCGGAACAGCACGATATAGTCGCGGGGCGTACGCGACACCGGAATGGCCAGCACCCCGGCGCAATCCGCCTTCAGCGCCGCCATCGACGGCAGCCGCGCGACCAGGCTGTCGGTCGCATAGACCCGGCTCGCCGCGGCGGTGTTGAGAAAGCGCGCGATGGTCTGGAACTGCTCCTTCGACGGCGTCCGCCCCTGCGCCACGTAGTTCCCATCAGAGTACAGCGCGATGCCGTCATGCGGGATCACCTTGCCGATCTCGTTGGCAATGCTCACAAAGCTCGCCGAGAGGCCCTCGCCCGAGCTGATCTGCATCATCAGCCGGTCGTGCAAGCGCTGTGCGCGGCCGACGGTGTCGCTTGTCGACTTGGCTTCCTGTCGCTCGAGTTCGTAGGCGAAGAACTGCGCCAGCAGCTCGACCGCGGTGCGGCGCTCGTAGTCCACGTGCAGCGGCGCGCGGTGGTGACAGGCGAACAGCCCCCAGAGCTCGCCCCGGATGACGATGGATACCGACATCGAGGCGCGCACATTCATGTTGCGCAGGTATTCCAGGTGGATCGGAGAAACCGCCCGCGACATGGCCAGCGACAGATCGAGCGGCTGCCCCTCGGGGCTCTGCGGAGGCACGATGGGCGACACCGCATCGTCCACGTCGGCGATCAGCCGCAGCAGGCTGCGCTTGTAGAGCGCCCGCGCCTGGCGCGGGATGTCGGAGGCGGGAAAATGCAGCCCGAGGTATGTCTCGGAATCGCCGCCATCCTTGGCCTCGGCGATCACCGTACCGTCGCCTTCGGGACCGAACTGGTACACCATCACCCGGTCGAAACCGGTCAGCGCGCGCAGCTGCCGCGCGGCTTCCTCGGAGGCCCCCAGCAGGTCCTTCTGCGCGGACACGCGGCGCAGCATCGGGGTGACCTGCGCCAGCTCGTCCTTTGCGCCATCGCGGGACTTGGGCTCGAACTCGAAAATGAAGCTCGAACCGGATTGATGCGCGCTGACATCAAACAGCCGCCCATCCCCGAAGACGTCATAGCCGAAAAGCCGCGCCACGGCGTTCTCGTGGCTGGTGCCCCCGAGTTTCTCGCGCAGCTTGGCAACGGTCTCTCGCGGCATCACCTCGCTGAAGCTGCGGCCGGTCAGCCCCTCGGCATCGAGCCCAAGAAGCGCGCCCGCGTTGCGCGACACATGCTGCACGATCCAATCGGCCGAAATCGCGACGAGGGCGGCGAAACTCTGGACGTTGCCAAGCAGATGTATCGGCTCACGGTCGCAATTGGTCAGGTCGACGGGCGTGCCGGTGGAGATAAAGGAATCGTTCATGGTGCTCCGTCGGTGGCCGCTGACAGGATCGCGCGGGCCTCGTGTTCAAAGATGGAAAAGGCGCGGATCGCATCCCGCAAAACGCGCTGCGCTTCGGGGCTGTCATCTGTCTGCATCCCCAGGCGCAGGCAGAAGGCGCGCCAGGCCGCGCGGTCACCGGGCAATGCGAAGAAACCGTCCTGCGGTGCCTCGGGCAGGCTGCGCCGCAACACCGCCGTGCCCAGCTGCGAGCCCAGAACCAGATAGGCCACGGCGTCGCTGTGCAGCGGCAGGTCGAGACCCGGACCCGGCAGCGCTTGCGGCCCCAGGTCATGCTCCAGCGCCTGCAAGGTGTCGCGCAACGCGATGCTGGCCTCGGCGGCGTCCCAGCCGCAGGCCTCGCCAAGACGCGAAAAACCGCGTCTCTGCACCTCGCAAAAGGCACGAAGATCCCCTGCCTTCGCAAGGTCGAGCCGCGAAAGCTCCATGTCCAGACGTTGGTGCGGGCCCGATGTCGCGCTCCTCAGCGCGTCCCTCAGGCTGCACTCCCGGATCACCTCCGGATCGTCCACAATATCCTTCAAGCCGTCTGCCCCTGTTGGTTTTGCTCCACCCCTCATCGGTAAACACTCGATACGACGCATAGTTCCAGCGAGATGTGAATTTTTCAGGTTGCCTCCTTGCCCCTGCTGATGTCGTTTGCAGCCAAAGCACTGCTGCCGGAGGACACCATGCTGAAGACGATCGACCCGCTGCTGACCGGAGAGCTTCTCGCGATCCTGCGAAACATGGGCCATGGCGACGAGCTTGTTCTCGTCGATGCCAATTTTCCCGCCGACCGGGTGGCGCAGCGGCTCGTACGGCTGCCCGGCATCGGCATCGACCGCGCGGCCGAAGCGGTGCTGTCGCTGTTTCCTCTGGATGATTTCGTCGACGCCCCCGCCGCGGTCATGGCCTGCCCCGACGGCCGCCCCGAGATCTTCGACGTGTTCGACCGGCTGCTCGAAGCGGCCAACGGCGCGCCGGTGCAGGTGGCACAGGTCGACCGTTTCGATTTCTACGACCGCACCGCCAGCGCCTACGCGGTGGTCGCCACCGGCGAGCGACGGCTCTATGCCAACCTGATCCTCAAGAAAGGCGTCCTGCGCGAGGGCGACTGAACCGTCGCGGCGCAGGGCAACCAACACCTCGGAATCGCAACGGAAACCGCCGGGTGTCTCGGAAAACCGTGGCCCTCGGGGGCGGCTTCGTCCTAGAACAGCCGCAAGACGCCCCCAGAAGTCCGCAGGAGCCCCCATGCACTACGGTGACACCCGCCCCGAGAGCCTGACCTTCGACCCGTTCAAGGCGATCATCGCGCCGCGCCCCATCGGCTGGATCGGCACGCGCAATGCCGACGGCGTACCGAACCTCGGGCCCTATTCCTACTTCAACGCCATCGGCAACAGCCCGCACATGATCTGCTTCACCTCGGACGGGCTGAAGCACTCGGTGGTAAATGCCCGCGACCGGGGCGAGTTCACTTTCTCGCTGGCAACAGAAGCGCTCGCCGAGGCGATGAACATCTCCTCCGAGGCCATGCCGGACGGCGAGAACGAATTCGCGAAAGCGGGTCTGGCACTGGGCACGAGCATCGCCACCAACGCTCCCTTTGTGGCCGACAGCCCCGCGGCGCTGGAATGCGTGACGCTCTCGGTCACAGAGCTGACCGAGAGCGTCACGCCGATCAACCGCTTCATGGTCATCGGCCAGGTCGTGCAGACCCACATCCGGGACGAATACATCACCGGCGGCCGCTTCGACACGGTGAAGGCGCGGCCGATCGCGCGCATGGGCTACCGCGACTACGCCACGGTGACCGACGCGTGGGAGTTGATGCGGCCCGGCGACTGAGCCAGCGGAGGGGGGATATGGTCGAGACCGGAAGCTCGCTGCGCGACTGGCAGCCCGAACTGCGCACCCTGCGCTATTTCCTCTGCGTGGCAGAGGAAAAGAACATGACCCGCGCCTCCGAGCGACTGCGCATCGCGCAGCCCGCGCTCAGCCGGCAGATCGCCCGGCTCGAGAGCGACCTCGGCCTCAAGGTCTTCAACCGGACCGCGCGCGGCATGGAGCTGACCGAGGCGGGCGAAATCCTGCAGCGCCGAGCCTATGCGATCATGGCGCAGATCGCGCAGGCACATCACGACGTGACCGCCCATGCGGAGAAACCGCAGGGGGTGGTGGTCGTCGGCATGCCGCCGACGCCAGGCGAGTTCATCACCCCGCCGCTGCTCTCGCGGGTGAAGGCCGAGTACCCCGAGATCGAGCTGCGCTTCGTCGAGGGCTTCTCCAACGCGCTCGAACACAAGCTCACACAGGGCGAGATCGGTCTTGCGGTGATGCATGACGCGCCCTTGCAGGATGACATCGTGACGACCGAGCTGCTCGTCGAGCATCTCAACGTGATCGGTCCCTGCGGATCGTTCGACAAGGACAGCTACACGCTGGCCGAGGCGGCGGCGATGCCGCTGATCATGCCCAGCCGGCCGAACTTCCTGCGCATCCTCGTCGACAAGCACGCCGACGAGATCGGCGCCGAGCTGAACATCGTGCAGCGCGTGGATGGCGTGTGGCACCTGAAGTCGCTGGTCCGCCACGGGCACGGGTACACCATCCTGACCTATGGCGGTGTCCTGTCCGAAGTGCAGAACGGCACGCTCGAAGCGCGCCCGATCATCAGCCCGCAGATCGGCTGGACGCTCTGCACCGCCACCAAGGCCGACCAGCGCCGCAAGAAGGCCATCCAGGTGGTCGAGGCCCTGGTCCGCGACATTGTGGGCGAGCTCGTGGCGGCGGGGATCTGGCGTTGATCGATACCGCAAAGGTATCGAAGCCATGAAATAACAGTATTTGAATCATGCCTCGCGATCACCGAGGATCGCCGCAGACGGGCTCGGAGGAGGGCCCGCAACCTTGGGAGGACACATGTCTCTGAACGCATTTCTGCGGTCGTCGGCGCTTGCGCTCGCGGCCGTGACCGGCCTTGCCGCCACGGCGCAGGCCGACACCTTCAAGTGGATCACCTTCAAGCCGCAGGGCGCCGGGGACGCGCAGGCGATCACCACGCAGTGGCTGGTGGACCAGTTCGCCGAACGCACCGGCGGCAAGCACAGCATCGAGGTCTTCTGGGGCGGCTCGGTCGCCAAGACCGGCGAGATCCCCGAGGCGCTGGCCGCTGGCGTCGGTGACTTCGGCGACATCATCACGCCCTACTTCCCCGACCAGATGCCGCTCAACAACGCTGTGGGCTTCTTCATCCCGCAGCCGATGAACACGCTGCAGGTCGGGCAGTTCATGGAAGAGATGCACGCCACCTACCCGCAGTTCAGCGAAGAACTGGAAAGCCAGAACATCCACGCCTTCGGCTTCCGCCCGCTCGAGGACTACGGCCTGCTCTGCACCAAGCCGGTGAAGAGCGCCGCCGATATGAAGGGCCTGCGCATCCGCTCCTACGGCTTTGCCTATCCCAAGCTGATCGAGGCGCTCGGCGCGTCGCCCGTGTCGATCGCCACCTCCGAGGCCTACGAGGCCCTGCAGCGTTCGATCATCGACTGCACCCCGATCGGCCCCGCGCTGGCGCGCGGCTGGAAGTATGACGAGGTGGCCAAGTACTACATCGAAGTGCCGCTCGGCGCCTCCTTCGGCCACCTGCTGGCGATGAACCTCGACAGCTACAACGGCATGGATGACGAGACCCGCGCCGTCGTGGACCAGCTCGGCAAGGATTACCTCGTGGAATACGCGCGCGTGGTGGACGAGGACGCCGCCCGCGTGCGCGAGCTGTGGAAAGGCGATCTCGGCGTCGAGGTGATCCCCTTCCCGAAAGAGGAGCTGCTCGGCGTGCTCGAAGATGCCGGCGTCAAGGACGTGCGGCAGGAGTGGATCGACAAGGCAAACGGGCTTGGCGTTCCTGCCGACGAGATCGTCAAGAACTTCGAGTTCGACACCCCGTCCTGACCCGGACGTGACCGGTCCCGCGCCAAAGCCTATCCCCGGCGCGGGACCTCCCCCTCGCGAGAGTTCCCAAGATGCAAACGCTTGAAACCCTGCGCCGCCGCTACGGCGCATTCCTGTCGCTGTGCGGCACAGCCGCCGGGGTGCTGATCTTTGCGGTGATGCTGCTGGTCGTCGCCAACGTGGTGATGCGCTACGCCTTCAACCAGCCGGTCGCCGGCACGCTCGAGCTGACCGAAAGCGCGCTGCCGCTGATCATCTTCCTGTCGCTGGCGATGACCCAGATGCATGGCGGCCACATCAAGGTGGTGTTGCTGACCCAACGCCTGCCGCAGGGCCTCGCACGCGGAGCCAAGGTGCTGGCGATGCTGGCGGGCTGCGTGCTCTTCGCCTGGGCCGCCTACGCGGGCTGGCTGATGGCGGCCAAGAGCTTCGCCATCGGCGAGCTCGAACGCGGCTCGATCCGCTTCCCGATCTGGCCGATCAAATTCGCGATCTGCTTCGGCCTCGCGCTGCTGGCGATCCAGTACCTGCTCGACGCGATCTGGGTGGCGCTGGGCGGAACTCTCAAAGACGACTCTGATGAGGTGATGGAATGAGCTCGCTCCTGATTGGCGGGATTGGTGCGGCCGCGCTGTTCGGCGGCATCCTGCTGGGCATCAACGTGATGGTGGTGCTGGGCCTCGTGGGCGCTTTCGGCCTTGCCTCGCTCGTCGGCTTCAAGGCCGCGACGGCGATCCTCGGCACCGTCTTCTTCGACACCACCCACAGCTTCCACTTCTCGGTCATCCCGCTGTTCCTGCTCATGGGCTTCTTCGCCATGCGCGCAGGCCTCGGCGAGGACCTTTTCGAAGCCACCACCAAGTGGCTCGGCAACCTGCGCGGCGGCCTCGCGATCTCGACGACGCTCGGCGCTGCGGCCTTCGGCGCGGCCTCGGGCTCGTCGGTGGGCACGGCGACGGTCTTCACCAAGCTGGCGCTGCCGCAGATGCTCGACCGGGGCTACGACAAGAGCCTCGCCTCGGCCTCGATCGCCATCGCGGGCACCTTGGCGGTGATGATCCCGCCCTCGGCGCTGGTGGTGGTCTACGGCATCCTCACCGACAGCTCGATCGGCGCGCTGCTCATCGCCGGCTTCATCCCCGGCATCGTCTTCGCGCTGGTGCTCTGCCTCGCCATCTGGCTGACCGTGCTGCGCAACCCGTCCCTTGCGCCGCAGGAGAGCTACAGCTTCACCCTGCGCGAGAAGATCGCCTCGTTGCGGCTGGCCGGTCCGCTGGTGCTGATCATCCTGCTGATCGTGGTGGGACTCTATGTCGGCATCTTCACCCCGACCGAAGCCGGCGGTATCGGTGCCTTCGCCACCTTCCTGCTGGCGATCGTCCGGCACCGCGGGCTGGGCGGCGTCGAGCTGCGCAAGACGCTGCTCGAGACCATCCAGACCACGGCGATGATCTTCGGCATCCTGATCTGCGCGCTGGTCTTCTCGAAGTTCCTCGCGCTCTCGGGCGTGGCCAACGCGGTGGGCGGCTACCTGACCGGGCTCGACGTCAACCGCTGGGTGATCGTGCTTCTGGTCTCGCTGATCTACCTCGCGCTGGGGATGATGATGGACGCGCCCGCGCTGCTGGCCATCACCCTGCCGATCACCCACCCGGTGATGATGAACCTCGGCTTCGATCCGATCTGGTTCGGCATCTTCGTGGTGCTGCTGGTCGAGATCGGTGCAGTGACGCCACCGGTGGGGATCAACTGCTTCGTGGTGCAATCGGCCTCGAACGGGCGGGTCACGCTGGAGCAGGTGTTCAAGGGGCTGCTGCCCTTCGTGCTGGCGGGCTTCGCCATGCTGATCCTGCTGTGCCTGATCCCGCAGATCGCCCTCTTCCTGCCGGAGACGATGCTATGAGCATGACCCTCGACAAACCCCTCGCGCTCTGCGGCGCGGGGGACGGCGGCCGGGCGATCCTGCGCACGACGCTGACCTCTCCCTACGGCCGCAAGGTGCGCATGGCGGCGCAGGTGCTGGGGCTCTCGGAGCGGATCGAACTGGTCCCCGCCGACACCCGCGATCCCTCGGACGACCTGCGCGCGCAGAACCCGCTGGGCAAGATGCCCTGCCTGATGACCGACGGCGAGACACTCTACGACAGCCGGGTGATCCTCGAGTTCCTCGACACGCTCGCCGAGGGGCGCGGCATCCTCCCGCGTGAAGGCCGCGAACGGTTTCACTGCCTGACGCAGGCCTGCCTCGCGGACGGGGTGACCGATGCGGCGCTGTTGATGGTCTACGAGGGCCGTTTCCGCGGGGCGGAGAAGATCTCGGAGGAGTGGCTGGCCCACCAGCGCGGCAAGGTCGAGCGCGGCCTTTCGGCGCTCGCCGCCCAGCCCCCGGACCCGGCCCGCACCGACGCGGCGGCGATCTCGCTGGCCTGCACACTCGGCTATCTCGACTGGCGCGCGCCCGTCACCTGGCGCGACCGCTGGCCGGAACTTGCAACCTGGCTCGACCGCTTCGCGTCCGCCGAACCCGCCTTCAAGGCCACGGAGGCCCCGACATGACCGACTGGCCCAAACAGCGCCTCGCCGCCCCGGACCCCAAGACCTACACCGCCCGCCAGCGCGAGATCCACGAGGCCATCGCCTCCGGGCCGCGCGGCGGCGTGCGCGGCCCGCTGGCGGTCTGGCTGCACCGCCCGGAACTTGCCGCCAAGGCGCAGGAACTGGGGCGGTACTGCCGCTATGACAGCGCACTCGAGCCGAGACTGAGTGAACTGGCGATCCTCACCATGGCCCGTCACTGGAGCGCCGAATACGAGTGGTTCGCGCACAAGCCGCCGGCGCTGAAGGCGGGCCTCGCACCCGAGTTGGTCGAGGCGCTGCGCACCGGAACCGAGCCGCCCTACGCCGATGACGAAGAGCGCGTGACCCATCAGGTCGCCGTCTCCGTGCTGACCACCAACGCCGTGCCCGATGCGCTTTACGCCGAGGCCGAGGCGGTGCTGGGCACCCAGCGGCTCGTCGATCTGGTGGCGGTGATCGGCTACTACACGCTGATCTCCGCCACGCTCAACGTGTTCCGCATCTCCCCGCCTCAGGACGCGCCGAAGGAGCTGACATGAACGACGCCCCCATCACCTGGAACCCGGACCGCAGCGCGCCCACGCTGACCCTGCCCAAGGGGGCCACCGACTGTCACGTGCATGTCTTCGGCCCGACTTCGCGTTTCCCCTACGCGCCCGAGAGCGGCTTCAAGCCCGGCGACGCGCCCAAGGAAGAGCTTTTCGCGCTGCATGACATGCTGGGCGTCGACCGCTGCGTGATCGTGCAGTCCGGCTGCCACGGGCATGACAACTCGGTGGTCGCCGATGCCATCGCTGCGCGCCCGGGCCGCTACCTCGGCATCGCGCTGGCCCCGCCGGACATCCCGGACGCGCGGATCACCGAGTTGCACACGCAGGGATTCCGCGGTGTGCGCTTCAACTACATGTCCCACCTTGCCCCCGGCGCCACCCACGACCAGCTGCGCGCGCTCGCGCCGCGGCTCGCACGGCACGGCTGGCAGCTGCTGATCCACATGGAGGCCAAGCTCATCGCCGAACTTGCGCCGGTGCTCGCCGAGCTGCCCTGCCCGGTGGTGATCGACCACATGGGCCGGATCGACGCCAGCCTCGGGATGGATCAGGCACCGTTTCAGGAGCTGATCCGGCTGGGCGAGAAGGACCACGTCTGGCTCAAGGTTTCGGGCTCCGAGCGCTGCTCCGTGCAGGAGCCGCCCTATGCCGACGCCACGCCCTTTGCCGCGAAGCTGGTCGACCTCTACCCCGAGCGCACCATCTGGGGCACCGACTGGCCGCATCCGAACTTCCGCGCCGCGCCGCCGGATGACGGAATTCTGGTCGATACGCTGAAGGTGATTGCCCCCACCGAAGACGCGCTTCAGCGCCTGCTCGTGGACAACCCGGCGCGGCTTTACGATTTCGGAGACAACGCATGACCCGGCGTCTCGAAGGCAAGGTCGCCATCATCACCGGCGCGGGTTGCGTCGGTCCGGGCTGGGGCAATGGCCGCGCCGCCTGCGTCCGCTTCGCCGAGGAAGGCGCGAAGATCTTCGCGGTCGACCTGCGCGTCGACACGATGGAAGAGACCCTGACCCGCACCCGCGACGCGGGCGGCGAGGTGGAACCCTACCTCTGCGACGTGACCGACCGCGCCAGCGTCGAGGCCATGGTGGCGGCCTGTCTCGCGCGCTTCGGCAGGGTCGACATTCTGGTCAACAACGTCGGCGGCTCGTTCAAGGGCGGCGCGGCGCAGCTGTCCGAGGAAGACTGGGACCGGCAGATGGACTTCAACCTGAAGTCCGTCTTCCTGACCTGCAAGTCGGTGCTGCCCCACATGGAGACGCAGGGCTCGGGTGCGATCGTCAACACCTCCTCGACCTCGGGCACCCGCTGGACCGGCGCGGCGCAGGTCGCCTACGCCTCGTCGAAGGCGGCGGTGATCCAGTTCGGCAAGGTCACCGCGGTCGAATACGCGGCCAAGGGCGTGCGGGTGAACACCGTGGTGCCGGGGCAGCTGCACACGCCGATGGTCGAGGCGCGGCTGGCGGGCCAGCGCGCGGGCGGCGACGTCGACGCGCTGCTGGCGCAGCGGCTGGCGCGGATCCCGATGGGCTGGATGGGCGACGGGCGCGACACGGCGAACGCGGCGCTCTTTCTCGCCTCGGACGAGGCGCGCTTCATCACCGGCACCGAGATCGTCGTCGACGGCGGCATGTCGGTGCGCTGCGACTGATGGGCGGCGCGCTCGAACGGCTGCGGGTGATCGACACCACCCACGTGCTGGCAGGCCCCTTCGCGGCCTACCAGCTTGGCGTCCTGGGCGCGGATGTCATCAAGATCGAGGATCCGAACGATCCCGATCAGGCCCGCATGCAGGGCAGCGACCCGGCGCTGACCGATGCCGCTATGGGCACGGCCTTTCTGGCGCAGGGGTCCAACAAGCGCTGCATGGCGCTGGACCTGAAAACACCGGAAGGACGCGACGCACTTCTGGCGCTCGTCGAGGGGGCCGACGTCTTTGTCGAGAACTACCGCCCCGGCGCTTTCGAGGCGCTTGGGCTAGGATACGACGCACTCTCCGCGCGCAATCCGGGGCTGGTCTACTGCTCGATCTCGGCCTTCGGTGCCACCGGGCCGCGCCGCGCGCAGACCGGCTACGACAACGTCATCCAGGCCTTCTGCGGCATGATGGCGATGACCGGCACCGGGGACAGCGGCCCGCTCAGATGCGGCGCGCCGGTGATCGACTATGCCACCGGCACCACCGCCGCCTTCGCCATCACCGCCGCGCTTCTGCACCGCGCGCGAACCGGGCGCGGCCAGCACGTGGACGTCTCGATGCTCGACGTGGCGCTGATGCTGATGAGCGCGCCGCTCACCGGCTACCTGTGGAACGGCGCGCATCCGCAGCCTGCGGGCAACGATTTCTTCTTCGCCACGCTCGGCTGCTACGACACGGCGGACGAGCCGCTGATGATCGCCGCCTCGAACCTTGGGCAGCAGGAGCGGCTGTGGCGTCTGCTCGGCCATCCCGAGATGATCCAGAGCGAGAACAACGCCCGGATCGCGGCGCATGCCCGGGAAAAGGCGCTGCTGGCCGAGATCTTCGCCACCCGCCCCGCCGCCGCGTGGGAGGAGCGCCTGCTCGCCGCCCGCATCCCCGCCGCGCGGGTGCGGCGGCTGGAAGAGGCCCTGGCCGACCCGCAGATCGCGGCGCGCGGCGTGCTGGCCACGAACGAAGGCTGGGGAGCACAGGCCCAAGGGCTGAGAGTTCCGCTGGCTGGCTTCACCCTGTCCGAGACACCCCCCAAGCTGCGCAGCGCCCCGCAAGCGGTCGGCGCGCAGGGGTCGTGCTGCCGCTGGCACGATTGATCCGCGGCGCGCGGCGACGGCTCAGAATATCCCGATGCGCTGCGCCAGCCGCTTCCAGTCGCGCATCCGCGCATCCATGTCGCGACCCGAACCATGGGCCGTGGCGTGGATCAGCAGGCTGGTCGCCGCGGTGAGGCCAAGCAGCGATTCAAGGAACAGGCCGGTCTTCGACGGCGTGTTGATCACCGCGTCGGTCACCTCATGCGCCCAGTGGCAATACTCGTCGGTGACCACCACCACCGAGCGGCCCTGCTCGCGCGCCATGCGCGCCAGCGTTTCGCTTTCAGCGGCATAGGGGATGACATCGATGATCAGCAGGCAACTGCCGCCCGGTGCCGGCGGGTCGAGCCATTCCGAGAGCATGCTGTCATGCCCCGACAGGAAGCGCACGCGGGGGCGCGCCAGCGCCAGTCGCCGCGCCGTGTCCTCGCCCAGCCCGCGCACGGTCTGGAAGCCGGTGACATAGACCTCCTCGGCCTCGCCGAGATAGCGCTCCGCGGCCTGAAAGGCGGGCGTGTTGATCTTGGCGTAGACCGTGCTGACCGCGCGCAACTCGGCGTTCATCTGCTCCTGCCAGTCGCCCGGCAGCTCGGCGGTGTCCCCGGCAAGGCTTTCTCCGGTGACCGAGTAGCGGTGCCGCAGCATCGCCTTGAACTCCTTCATCCCGGCACAGCCGAAACGGCGCAGCATCCGGCCGACGGTGATCTCGGCCACCCCCGCCTTCTGCGCGATGGACTTGCCGGTCTCGAAGGAGATCGAGTTGAGGTTCAGAAGAAAGTACTGCGCGACCTTTGCCTCCTGCTTGGGCAGCGCGGCCATTCCCTCTTCGACTCTGCTCACAAAATCATCGATCGGCGCCTCGGCATAGGACGCAAAGCCGTGTGACATGGCGGTTCTCCCAATGACAGAAAACTAACATTTGACGAAAAAGACAGTATCGAACCATTTTGACGACTCAAGGCGAAACCGAAAACAGCCTGACAGGGAGTCACAGAAAACATGAAAAAGATGCATCTTGCCGCAACCACGGCGCTCGTCTTCGCACCGCTGACCGTGTCAGCCGAGACGCTCTCGCTCTACAACTGGGGCGACTACATCAACCCCGCCGTGCTCGAGGCCTTCACCAAGGAGACCGGCATCGAGATCACGCTCGACAGCTACGGCTCGAACGAGGAGATGCTGGCGAAGATCCAGGCCGGCGCCACGGGCTACGACATCGTCTTTCCCTCGGTGCACATGCACGACATCATGTTCCAGCTTGGCCTGCTGGCGAAGACCGACATCGGCCAGGCGCCGGACTTCCAGAACATCGACCCGCAGTTCGTCCGCGCCAAGACCGACCCCGACGCCGAGTACTGCCTGCCCTACGCCTGGGGCAACGTCGGCATCGTCTACAACAAGGCGCTGGCGGGCGACATCAAGAGCTGGGACGACTTCTTCGCGCTTGGCGCGGCGGGCAACAAGATCACCCTGCTCGACGACCTGCGCGAGACCATCGGCATCGGGCTGATCAAGACCGGCAACTCGGTGAACTCGACCGACCCGGACGAGGTCACGGCGGCGGCGGACTACATCATCGATCACATCGCCGGGGTCACCGCCTTCACCTACGACTCGGTGCCGCAGGTGATCTCGGGCGACGTGGCGGCAGCGCATTGGTACGTGGGGGCAAACCTCTATGTCTCGGAGAACCCCGAGACCATCGGCTACATGATCCCCGAGGAAGGCGCGACCATGTACCAGGAGGACATCTGCGTGCTGGCCTCTGCGCCGAACAAGGACGCGGCGAAGAAGTTTCTCGAGTTCTACCTGCGCCCAGAGATCGCCGCGCTGAACGTCGAGCAGCAGATGAACGGCACGCCGAACCTGCCCGCCCAGAAGCTGATCCCGGTCGAACTGTCGTCGAACGAAACGATCTACCCGCCGGAAGCGGTGATGGAGAAGCTTCAGATCTTCGAGGACCTGGGCCGCGACCTGCAGCTCTACAACTCCGAGTGGACGCGCATCAAGACCGCGCAATGATGCCCTTTGACACGTTTCCGGCGGGGGTCTTCCCCGCCGGTATGCAGGACCACACGCCCATGCCCTCGCCCCTAGAAATCATCGACGCCCGCAAATCCTTCCGGACCCCGGAGGGCGGGACAATGACCGCGCTCGACGGCATCTCGCTGAAGCTTGCCAGCGCCGAGTTCGTCACGCTGCTCGGCCCCTCGGGCTGCGGCAAGACCACGCTGCTGCGCACCATCAGCGGCTTCGAGACGCTGGACGCGGGCGAGGTGCTGATCGACGGCGCCGCCGTCACCCAGATGCCGGCGCACCGCCGCCCGGTGAACACCGTGTTCCAGCGCTACGCGCTCTTTGGCCACATGAGCGTGGCGCGCAACGTCGGCTACGCGCTCGAGATCGCGGGCCGCGACAAGCGCGAGATCCGCGCCCGCGTCGGCGAGATGCTGGAACTGGTCGGTCTCGCGGGGATGGAGCAGCGCGCGATCCAGCAGCTGTCCGGCGGCCAGCAGCAGCGCGTCGCGCTGGCGCGGGCGCTTGCCGCGAAACCCAAGCTGCTGCTGCTCGACGAGCCGCTTTCGGCGCTCGACAAGAACCTGCGCCAGAAGATGCAGCAGGAATTGAAGGCGCTGCAGCGCGAGCTCGGCATCGGCTTCATCTTCGTCACCCACGACCAGGAAGAGGCGCTGACCATGTCCGACCGGATCGCCGTGCTGGCGCATGGGCAGATCCAGCAGATCGGCGCGCCGACCGAGCTTTACCAGACCCCCGCCAACCTCTTCACCGCCGACTTTCTTGGCGAGAGCAACTTGCTGCCCGTGTCGGTGACCGGCGGCAGGGCCTGCCTGACGGACGGCCAGAGCTTCGCCGCCGCCCACGCCACCGGCGCGGCGACGCTGCTGCTGCGCCCCGAGGCGCTGTCGATCACGCCGCCCGAGGGCCATGCGCTCAGTTTCACCGGCACCCTGCGTGAAACCTATTACACCGGCACCGACCACCAGATCACGCTGGAGACCCCCGCCCATGGCACGCTGCACGCGCTGCTGCGCAGCGGCGCTGCCCTGCCCGGCCTCGGCTCCGAGATGACGCTGCACGCCCCCGCCCAGGGGCTGCACCTGATCGACGAGACCCTGCCATGACCCTCGCCCGCCGCAAGCTGCTGCAACTGGTCGGCCTGCTCGGTGCGCCGACGGTCTTCCTGCTGATCTTCTTCTTCGGCCCGCTGCTGATCATGCTGGTCTACAGCCTGCTGACGCCGGGGCTCTACGGCGGGGTCGACTGGATCTTCTCGCATCTCAACTACGGCCGCATCCTTGGCTGGGCCGACACGCGCTACGAGAAATTCGACCCGGTCTATATCGCCATCTTCCTGCGCTCGCTGAAGCTGGCGGCGCTGACCGTGGTGTCGAGCCTGGCTGTCTGCTACCCCGCCGCCTTCTGGATCAGCCGGATGCGCCCCGGACTGCGCGATTTCGCGATCTTCCTCGTGACCCTGCCGTTCTTCGTCAGCCTGATCGTCCGGCTCTTCGCCTGGGTGCTGATCCTGCGGCCCACGGGATTCCTCAACCAGGGGCTCATGGGGCTGGGGCTGACCGGCGCGCCGATCGAGTTCCTCTACACCGATTTCGCGGTGATCCTCGGCATGACCTACGTCTTCATCCCCTTCATGTTCCTGCCGCTTTACGGCTCGATCGAGAAGCTCGACATGGCGCAGATCGAGGCCTCTTCCGACCTCGGCGCCACCCGCTTCCAGACCTTCCGAAAGGTGATCCTGCCCGCCACCCTGCCCGGCATCGTCGGCGGCTCGGTCATCACCTTCATCCCCGCGCTTGGCAACTTCATCGTGCCCTCGGTGCTGGGCGGGGCGAAGGTGCTGATGATCGGCAACCTGATCGAGCAGCAGTTCCTCTCGGCGCGCAACTGGCCCTTCGGCTCGGCGCTGGCGATGCTGGTGATGAGCGCCGTGCTGATCCTGCTGATCGCGCAGTTCCGGCTCGCCAAGAAGGAGGCACAGTCATGATCCTGCGCCGCCTGCTGAGCCTCTACGGGCTGCTCTTCTTCGTCTTCGTCTACGCGCCGATCCTGCTGGTGGTGATCTACTCTTTCAACGCCAACACGCTGAACATGATGATCTGGGACGGCTTCACGCTGGACTGGTACCGCCAGCTCTTCGGCATGGAGACCTCGCTGACGCAAAGCGCCACCTTCGTCGACAGCACCGACCAGCTCTGGGGCGCGGTGCGCACCAGCCTGATCGTCGCGCTCTCGACCTCGGTGTTCTCGACGGTCTGCGGCACCGCGCTGGCTCTGGCCGTGGCGCGCTACCGCTTCCGGCTGGCACGCTTCTACCGCACGCTGATGATGCTGCCGATGATCATGCCCGACATCGTGCTGGGGATCGCGCTGCTGATCTTCTTCATCACCATCGGCATGAACCTGTCGATGCTGACCATCATCATCGGCCAGTCGACCTTCCTGATCTCCTACGTCTTCGTGACCGTCTCCGCCCGTCTCGCCGAGGTCGATACCTCTGTCGAGGAGGCCTCGGCCGACCTTGGCGCCACCCCGGCGCAGACCTTCCGCAAGGTGACCCTTCCGGGCATCGCGCCGGGCATTCTGGGCGGCTGGCTGCTGGCCTTCATCATCTCGATGGACGACCTCGTCATCACCTATTTCATCGCCGGCACCGGCAACACCACGCTGCCCATCCACATCTGGGGCCTGCTCCGCCGCGGCATCAAGCCAGAGATCAACGCCATCGCGACGCTGATGCTGCTCTTCACCCTGGTGATCGCCGCCGCCGGCCTCTACTTCAGATCGAGACGACAGAAATGACCTGCAACACCAAGCCCCGCGCCCGCGAGCTGGGCATCCCCCTGCCCGGCACCCCCGGACCGCTGAACGCCATCACCGACGTGCCGGGCATCGAGGTCGGCACCACCGAGCTGCTGTCCTCGCGGGATCCGGCGCTGGCCACCCGCGGCATCCAGGTGCAGACCGGCGTCACGGCGATCCTGCCGCGCGGCCGCGATCCCGAGCCGAAGCCGGTCTGGGCCGGGCAGTTCAGCCTCAACGGCAACGGCGAGATGACCGGCGCGCATTGGGTGCGTGACGGCGGCTGGCTGGCCGGGCCGATCATGATCTCCAACTCCCACGCCATCGGCCCCTGCCACACCGCGGCGGTGCGCTGGATGGTCGAGACCTATGGCGCCACCTGGGAGGACAACCACCTCTGGGCGATGCCGGTGGTGGCCGAGACCTACGACGGCGTGCTCAACGACATCAACGGGCTGCATGTGACCGAGGCGCTGGCGCGTCAGGCGCTGGATGCAGCGAAACCAGGCCCGGTGACCGAGGGCAATTCGGGCGGCGGCGCGGGGATGATCTGCTACGAATACAAGGGCGGGACCGGCACCGCCTCGCGGCGGATCGAGGTGGACGGCCAGGTCTTCACGCTCGGCGCGCTGGTGCAGGCCAACCACGGGCTGCGGCCCTGGCTGACCGTCGCCGGGCGCCACGTCGGCGCGCAGATGACCGAGCACCGGATCATGGACATGGTGACCGAGCGCGGCTCGATCATCGTGATCCTTGCAACCGACCTACCCTTGTCGCCGAGCCAGCTCGAACGCCTGTCGCGCCGCGCCGCCATCGGCATCGGCCGCGCCGGCACGCCCGGCGGAAACAACTCGGGCGACATCTTCCTCGCCTTCTCCACCGCCAACGAGATGCCGCTGCCACAGCTCTCCGGTCCGTGGCGGCAGATGACCTGCCTGAACGACGAGCTGCTTGATCCGGTCTACATGGCCGCCGTCGAGGCGGTGGACGAGGCCGTGCTCAACGCGCTCTGCGCCGCCGAGGACGTGCCGCTGGCGCGCCCGGCGAACGGCATCTGCCGGGCGCTGGACACGGGCCGGCTCATGGCGCTGCTGGACGCCTGATCGCGCCACCGCGCAGAACGGTGATTTGCACGCCCGCGGCCCCCCTCGCCGCCGGCTTGCCGTTGCCCGCTGCGCAGATCGACACTGCCACCGTGCAGGCCCGGCCGAGGCACGTCGGCGGTCCGGAAGTGTTGCCCATCAAGAACTTCACCTGCATCGCGCTCCGAGCGTTCGCCCCGGAACACTGTCAGCGCCACGCTCAGAGAAACGATTTGTTCACCAATTTCTGGAAAGACGATCCTTACCCGATTGCTGGAGCCGTGCCAGCCACCCGAAATGGTCCTGGATCGATAGGCTTCACCAGATGGAAATGATGCGGCGCTCCTGTGCCCGCGAGTTTTACCAGTGAGGTCGAAATGAGACGTCTTTACACCGCAATGACGACGATCCTGTCCTGTGCAGCCTTCGCGACGACGGCATCCGCGGTGACAGCGGTTTCGATTTCATCCTATGACGCCCTGACCTATCCCGGCGTCGACTACGCTCCGGGGTATCTGTTCGAAGGGTTCGAGAACGTCGCCGGTGGACCCGTCATCGACGCAAGCGACTCCTTTGCCGTGGGCAGCTTCCAAACCATTGGCGGGGTCGGTTCGGGCAGCGCCGTCGGCGCGTTGCCCTGTCCGAATGGCACCACGCTTTGCATCGGGTCCGGATCGCCGGTCTTTGGCCGACAGAATATCGCACCTTCCGATGGTGACAGCTGGCTCGACAGCAATGACACATTCGGCATTGTCTGGGACGTTTTCCTGGGGGGCACCGAATTCAATGCGCTGAGTTTCACCATGCAGGATGCCACCGATGTCGGAGCCTATGTCACGGTGATCAGCGGAAGCACCACGCTCGACGCCATTGACGGCAGTGCCGCGGATGGGCAGGTCTCGGCCACTGAAGTCCAATATGCATACAATAACAATCTGTTCGGCGGCGCGCTGCTCAATCCCACCCTGCCGAACGGCAACATCCAGTCAGTGACCGTCACCTTCGGCGAAATGGTGACCAAGGCACAGATCGTGATCGCCAGCTTCAAGGACAGCCAGAACGGCGCCTATCTGGTCAACGACGGCATCGGGATCGATGGGCTCATGGTCGGAACGCTGGCTCCGGTCCCCCTTCCGGGCGGCGGCCTGCTGCTGCTCGGCGGCCTGGGGGCACTCGGTTTTGCGCGCCAGCGTCGGCGCGCCTGAACCGTCACGACCACCTTCAAACGCCCGGTGCTATAAAGGGGAAAGGCTGGCGCGACGTGCGGACATTTGAACCCGCGCCCGCCTGTCACCTGCCAACCTTTTCCATCCGCAGAGCGGCTGCTTCTTCGCCCTTGCAGGACCTTGCACCGCGCGACTGACAAGACAGCAAGATACAGGATCACACGCCGAAGCGCGTTGCGCACGGTCGACGGATCGCGTCCGGGACCGAAAGCTGATCCCACGCCGCGCGGCAAGGCGCGGCGGCATGGCCATGCCTGCCGTCGAGCAGCGCGGCGCCGGCGCTCGCGGCCGATTTTCACGCGGCCAAGCGCCGGGGCGTGCTGGCCGCCAGCCGGATCGCCCCCTCTCCGTTGAGACACGACCGATCAAGAGCGTAGCGCTCTGATGCGCTGCGGCACGGGCAATCTCGCTCGCGCGCGGACCGGCGGCGGAGACGGTCTTGTCCCGCGGCACCTAACTTTTCTTTGCCGAAGCGCTCCCGACACCGTCCCTTGCCGCGCCTGTCGTGTTGGGGCCTCGCCGATCCTTGGCGTCCTGAACCGCTTCCGAGGCGACCTGCCCCGCATCCTCAGCGCCTACACACCCGGTTTTCCGGGCCTTATCCGCCGGGCTCCGCGCCGAAAGGAAGCCGGTGGCACCAGGTCCCCACATCTTCCAGTCCATCGCGCGAAGGCGGCGCACCTCGGTCCCCGCGACGGTAAGATCACAGTTGACCGGCCTTTGGTATACCATATACCGTGGCGTCATCTGGAGGAGAAACACCTTGGACTCACCGACCCTGCGTGAGAGCGCGCCAAAGCTGTCCGACCGCGCCCGCGATGCAATCCGTGAACAGATCATCACCGGCGATCTGCCGATGGGCTCTGCGCTGCGCGAGTCCGAACTGGCGGCCAGCCTTGGCATGTCCAAGATCCCGGTGCGCGAAGCGCTGGTGCAGCTCGAGTGCGAGGGCATGATCACCACCCGGCCGAACCGCAGCCCCCGGGTCTTCGAGATGTCCCAGGACGATATTCGCAGCCTCGGCGAATTGCGCGAGATGCTCGAAACCGAGGCGCTGCGCCTTGCCGTGGCCCGCAACGCCCTGCCGCTTGCCAAACGCCTGCGCGAGATCACCACGCAGATGGAAGCGGCGCTCAAAGCGCCGAATGGCGACAGCTACAAGCTGCTGGACAATGCCTTTCACCACGCGATCTTCGCGGAATGCGGCAACGTCTACCTGGAAAAGACGCATCACATGCTGTCCTTCCGCATCCAGGCGCTGCGCAATCGGCTGAGCCGCGAACATGCTCTGAACGCCCGGTCACTGGCCGAGCACCAGCAGCTTACCGAGCTGATCGCCGTCGGCGAGATCGGGGCCGCCGAAGCCGTGATGCGCAGTCACATCCAGGACACCACGCAGAACTACCTGGCCCAGGATCGCGCGGCGAGCACCGCGCCGCGCCCGCCCGCGCGGGTCATGCAGGCCGAGATGGAGCGTTTCGCAGACAGGGCGATGGCGGCCGCGGGCTGCGATGCCGCGACCCGTGCCGCGGTGATCCGGGCGCTGAGCCATGCCTCGTCGTTGGGGGTGGACACGCACGGCTACCGGCTGCTGCCGCATTACCTCGAGGGTTTCGTGAAAGGCCGGCTCAACCCGGCCCCTGAGCTGCGTTTCGTGACCGAGAGCGCCGGTGCCGCGCTGCTCGACGGCGGGGATGCCCATGGGGCCCGCGCCACCTATGCCGCGGTGGACAAGGCCATCTCGCTTGCCCGCGCCAATGGCTCGGCGGCGGTGGCCATCCGCGCCAGCTCGCATTTCGGCGCGGCCGGGGCCTATGCCCGTGCGATCGCCGAGGCGGGTCTGCTCGGCTTCTGCTTCTGCAATTCCGACAGTTTCGTGCGTCTGCATGGCGGTGCCGCGAAGTTCCACGGAACCAACCCGATCGCGATGGCCGGTCCCGCTGGTCCGGGACAGGACCCCTGGCTCTTCGACATGGCGACCAGCGCCATTCCCTTCAACAAGGTGCAGTTGAGCCGGGCGCTCGGCATCGAGCTGCCCGCCGACACCGCCTCGAACGGGCTGGGCGAGAATGTCACCGATCCCGAGCTGGCCGAGATGCTCGCGCCGCTTGGCGGCGAGTTCGGTTACAAGGGTGCGGGGCTGGCGGGGATCTCCGAGATCCTCAGCACCGCATTGTCGGGCGCGCCGCTCAGTTTCGAGCTGCCCGGCATGATTTCCGACGACATGGCCACGCCGCGCGGGCTGGGTGCCTTCGTCATGGCCTTCGATCCGGCGGGGTTTGCCGGGCTCGAGGTCTTTACCGGAACGATCCGCCGCTACCGCGACGCCATCCGCAGCTCGACCACCGCGCAGGGCGCAGAGGTCATGGCCGCCGGTGACCGGGAATGGGCGGAAGGCAAGCGCCGCTTGGTGCAGGGCATGACGCTCGACCAGACGGCCGTCGAGGCGCTGGAGCGCTTCGCCGAAGAGAACGGCATCCCGCCATTGGAGGTGGTGGGCGGCTGAAAAGGTCCAACTTTGGGAATTTAGGGAGGAGAACCAAATGACCCGGATCACCAAGACACTGGCATTCCTGACCACCGCTGCGGTGGCGCTCGGGGGCGCGCTGCCCGCGGCGGCGCAGGCCGAGCGGGTGCTGAAGTTCGCGCATGTGTACGAGACCGCCGAGCCCTATCACACCTGCGCGGTGGCGGCGAATGACGCGCTGATGACGGCGACCGACAACCGCCTTGGCATCGAGGTCTTCCCGGCCTCGACCCTGGGCAAGGAGTCGGACATCAACGAGGGCCTGAGCCTCGGCACCGTCGACATCATCTACACCGGACAGCTTTTTGCCGGGCGCTACTACGGCCCGCTGGCCATCGGCGGCGCACCCTTCATGTTCCGCGACTACGCGCATTGGGATGCCTACCGCACCTCGGATCTCTTCGACGAGCTGACGCAGGGCTACGCCGATGCCACCGGCAACCACGTGACCTCGCTCACCTACTACGGGCAGCGCCACGTGACCTCGAACAAGCCGATCCTCACCCCCGCCGACATGGACGGGCTGAAGATCCGCGTGCCGAACGCGCCGCTCTACATGATGTTCCCGAAAGCCACCGGCGCCAACCCGACGCCGATCGCCTTCGCCGAGGTCTACCTCGCGCTGCAGCAGGGCACGGTGGACGCGCAGGAAAACCCGCTGCCGACCATCCAGGCCAAGAAGTTCTACGAGGTGCAGTCCAACATCAACCTCACCGGCCACATCACCGACGCGCTGCTGACCATCGTCGGCGGGCCGACCTGGACCAGCCTCTCGGAAGAGGACCAGGCGGCGCTCGAGCAGGTTCTGGACGACACGGCCACCTGCGCCACCGAGCAGGTGATCGAGGCCGAGAACAACCTCAAGCAGTGGTTCGTCGACGAGGGCGTGACCGTCAACGAGGTTGATCGCGGCCCGTTCATCGAGGCGGTGAAGGCGATGCACAACGGCGACATGGCGACCTGGGACCAGGCAACCTACGACCGGCTTCAGGCCATCGGCCAATAAGCCCGACCTGTCGCGCGCCGGGGACGGAAGTTGCGTCCCCGGCCACCCGACGCTCACGTGAGGCGCCCCCATGTATGACGATACCGAGCCGCGTAAGACCGGCACCGAGTCCCGCCCCGAGGACTACACGCTCGACATCTCCGACGAGGACACGCAGGAGATCGATCTTTCCGACATCCGCCCGCAGGACTACCTGGTACTGGCCCTGTTCTGGGTGCTGGCCTTCGTGGTCTTCCTGCAATTCTTCACCCGCTACGTGCTCAACGACTCCTTCGGCTGGACCGAGGAGATCGCGCGCTACCTGCTGATCGGTGTCACCTTCGCCGGATCGGTCATGGCGGCGCGCAAGCACAGCCACATCGCGGTGGAATTCCTCTACCGCTGGGCACCGCGCCCGCTGCGCCGGATCATGCAAACCGTGATCGACCTCATCACAACCGGCTTCTTTGCCACGCTCGCCTGGCTCTCGGGACAGCTTGCCACGCGCACCGGCGGCATGATGGTCTCGATCGACGTGCCGAAATCCTATGTCTACTGGTTCGTCGCCGTCTGCTTTGCCGGCATGGCGATCCATGCCGCGATCAACGCGATCAAGCATCTGACCAGCGGCACCAGCCGGCTCATCGATCCCGAAGCCTTCGCGGATGAAACCCGCGCCATCGACTAGGATCCGGACATGACACTCACGCTTCTCTTCGTGCTGCTTTTCGTGCTCATCCTCGTGGGCGTGCCGGTGGCGATCGCGCTGGCCGGAGCCTCGCTGGCCTTCATCCTGTCGGGCACCGTGCCGCCGATGGTGGTGGCGCACCGCATGGTGAACGGCGTCGACAGCTTCCCGCTGCTCGCCGTGCCGTTCTTCATTCTCGCGGGCAACCTGATGAACACTGCCGGGATCACCGAGCGGATCTTCAACTTCGCCCTCGCCCTCGTCGGCTGGATGCGCGGCGGGCTCGGTCATGTGAACGTCGGCGCCTCGGTGATCTTCGCGGGCATGTCCGGCGCGGCCGTGGCCGACGCGGGCGGGCTCGGCGCCATCGAGATCAAGGCGATGCGCGACGCGGGCTACAAGACCGACTTCGCCGTCGGCATCACCGCGGCATCGTCGACCATCGGCCCGATCATCCCGCCTTCGCTGCCGATGGTGATCTACGGAGTGGTCGCCAGCGCCTCGATCGGCCAGCTCTTCGCCGCGGGGTTCATCCCCGGGCTCGTCATGGCCGTGGCGCTGATGCTCATGGTGGCCTATTTCGCCCGCCGCGACGGCTTCAAGCGCGACCAGCCCTTCGTGCTGCGGGTGCTTGGCCACAGCTTCAAACGCGCCTTCCTGTCGCTGCTGACCCCGGTGATCATCGTCGGCGGCATCCTCACCGGTGCCTTCACCCCGACCGAAGCCGCGGTCGCCGCCTGCGCCTATGCGATCTTCCTCGGGGCGGTGGTCTACCGCACGCTGACCCTGCGCCGCCTGATCCGCGTCAGCTACGACACCATCGAGACCACCGCCGTGGTGCTGCTGGTGGTGGGCGCGGCCTCGATCTTCGCCTGGATCCTGACCTCGAACCGGGTGCCCGAGATGGCGGCGGCGCTGCTGCTCGGCGCGTCCGACAACCCGGTGGTGATCCTGCTGCTGATCAACCTGATCCTGCTCATCGTCGGCTGCTTCATGGAGACGGTGGCGGCGATCACAATCCTGGTGCCGGTGCTGCTGCCGGTGGCGGTGCAGATCGGCGTGGACCCGGTGCATTTCGGGGTGATCGTGGTGCTGAACCTGATGCTGGGGCTGCTGACGCCGCCGGTGGGCATGGTGCTCTATGTGCTCAGCCGGGTCGCCAACATCCCCTTCGAGCGCGCGCTTTCGGGCACCGCGCCCTTCCTGATCCCGCTGGTGCTGGTGCTGCTGCTGGTGACCTTCGTGCCGGGCATCACCATGTGGCTGCCGACGCTGATCTATCGCTGATCGGCCGAAGACCTCCGCGGCGCGCCGGCACGACCCGGCGCGCCGCATGCGGATACGGGCCGCGAGCCCGTGGATGACTTGATAGCGGCGGCAAAGACGATAGATTCCAATCGTCCCGCGAAGGAAAGATCATGACGCTGCCGCCCCGCATCGAGCCCGCGACCGAACCGCTCGGCATGCTCGCCAGCCTCCGGGCGGCGCGCAGCAACGTGCTGCGGATCATCCCCGCCATCGCCTACACCCAGCCCATCGTCACCGGCACCACCGGCCACGCCCGCTGGCACATGGTGCAGGGTCCCGAGGGCATGAGGAGGCTGTTTCTCGACAATGTCGAAAACTACCCGAAATCCGAGGTCATGCTGCGGATGCTGCGTCCGGCGGTCGGCGACAGCCTGTTCACCTCGGAAGGCGCGCAATGGCGCTGGCAGCGCCGTGCCATCGCGCCGGTCTTCGCCGCGCGCAACGTCGAGGCGCTGGCACCGGTGATGACCGCGACGGCGGAACGCGCCTGCGACCGGCTGGCCGGCACGACGCAGGCCGAGATGGTCACGGAAATGCTCTCAGCGACCTTCGACGTGATCTGCGACGTGGCGCTCTCCGGGCGCGCGCATTTCGACGCGGAGACCTATGGGGAGGCCATCACGCGCTACTTCCTGACCGTTGGACGCGCCTCCTTGCTGGATTTCCTGGAGGTCCCGCCCTGGGTCCCGCGTCCGGCCGAGCTTTTCGGGCGCGGCGCGGTGAAGACCATGCATGCGATGGTCGCCCGCGCCATCGAGGCGCGGCGCCGCGAGGCAAGGGGCGGTGCGGAGGATCTGCTCGACCACATGCTGGCGGCGCGGGATCCGGACAGCGGCCGCACCATGTCGCCGCAGGACCTGCTGCACAACATGCAGTTTTTCATCGTTGCGGGGCATGAGACCACGGCGCTGTCGCTGGCCTGGGCGCTCTACCTGCTGGCCCATGACGCGCCGGCCCAGGACCGCGCGCGGCAAGAGGCGCGCGACGTGCTGCAAGGCGGCCCCTGCGGCCACGCCGAGCTGGCGCGCATGCCCGGCATCACCGCCGTATTGGACGAGACCATGCGGCTCTACCCGCCGGTCGGGATGCTGGCGCGCACCGTGCGCGCGCCCGACATGCTCTATGACCGCGAGATCCGCCCGCGCGAGACGATCTTCGTGAACACCTGGGCGCTGCACCGACACCACGACTACTGGCAGCAGCCCGACCATTTCATCCCCGCGCGCTTCGATCCCGGCCAGACCAGGGATCGCTACCTGCACCTGCCCTTCGGGGCCGGGCCACGGATCTGCGTGGGGGCGAATTTTGCCATGATGCAGGCGGGGATCATCCTTGCGACGCTGCTGGCGCGCTATCGCTTCGCCCCGAAGGGTCCGAGACCCGAGCCCATCATGCACATGACCGTGCGCCCCGACCCCGGCGTGACGCTCGAGGTCAGCCCGCTCTGAGAGGCAGCCCCCCGGCCAGCCACGGACGCTCTACTACAATCTCAAACCGACGTCCCGGCAAGGCACGCCGTGACCGACGCCAGGGTCTCTCCGGCCTCGAGCCGGCGGATGATCTCGGCCTCTTCTTGCTTCAGGCGTCGCGCCGTGGCGGCGTGACGTGCGGCCTCGGCGGGATCAAGCACCAGGACGCCGTTCTCGTCCGCCAGGACAATATCCCCGCGTGAGACCGTGGCCCCGCCGCAGCTGATCAGCCCGCCGACCTCTCCGGCAAGATTGCGGAGGCGCGTACTCAGGGGCGACCTGCCGCGGCACCACACCGGCAGGCCGATCGCCTCGAGCGCGGCACGGTCGGAGACGAACCCGTCGATCACCACCCCGGCCACGCCGCGGGCCCGCGCCGCGTGGCCCGCCACCGCGCCGAAGCAGGCGTGACGCAGGTCGCCGCAGCGGTCGATCACGATGACCTCGCCGGGCGCGGCCGACGACAGCGCTTCGACCAGGGCCGAGCCGTCCGGTCCGGGCAGGCGCACCGTCAGCGCAGGGCCAAAGATGCGGCGATCGGGCAGCAGCGCCTGGATCGAGGGGGCCATGAAGCCCACACGCAGGAATCGGCCAAGCGTGGCGGTTTCAATCCCGGAAAGATCGGGCAGCATGGGCGGCTCCTGTCAGCGATTGCCGCCAGACTATCTGCTCGCCCGAAGCGGGCGAAGCGGACATTGCCGCCGCCGCCAATCGGAACGATAAGCCCTGCCTATGGTCGGGTTGCGGCCGCCCTGTGCTACACGCCTGTCATCCTCATGAGACAAAACGCCATGCCTTCCAAACCGGCCATCGCCGACCTCAACTGGAACCTGCTGCGCAGCTTCTGCGTGATCGCCGAGGAACAGGGCATCACCCGCGCCGCCAAGCGCCTGAACATGAGCCAGCCCTCGGTGAGCCTTGCGTTGCAGCGGCTGGAGGAGCAGCTCGGCTGCCAGCTCGTGTTCCGCGGCAGCCGACACTTCGCGCTGACGTTGCGGGGCGAGAAGATCTACCAGGAATGCGCCGAAATCTTCCGCGGGGTCGACCGTATCGCGGTATTGTCGGAAGATCGCAACGACGAGGAATTCGGTGAGCTGACCCTGTCGATCATCTCGCGGCTCCAGTCGCCGCTGATCGACGAGGCGCTCAGGCTCTACCACCAGCGCTACCCGTCGATCACCTGGCGCATCGAGGTGCAGAACTCTGCCGAAACCGTTCGGAGGATAACCCAGGAAAAGACCGGGATCGGCATCTGCCTGCTGACCAAACCGATCATCGGACTGACCTGCCGGTACCTTTTCCGCGAGGAATTCAGCGTGTTCTGCGGTGCCGAGCATCGGCTTTTCGGCAAGACCGAGATCGACGTGCGCGACCTTCAGCAGGAATCCGTCGTGGCTTTCACCTGCGCGACCGAAGGCATGGGGCTCGAGCCGATGACCATGCTGCGCGAGGGGCTGGGGCTCGGCAACCGCATCAGCGGCTCGAGCCATGATCTCGAAGAGGTGCGCCGAATGATCGTCTGCGGACTCGGCATCGGCATCCTGCCCGCCGTGGCAGTGGTCGAGGAGGTCGAGAAGGGCCAGCTCTGGCCTTTGAAACTGGTCGACCAACCGCTCGGCGCGGATGTGTTCCTTGTCCACAGCCAGCAAAGCCAGCTGACGCCGCCCGAACAGCTCTTCGTCGACCTGATCGAGGAGCTGCTGAACCTCTACCCCGAGATGTCCTGACCGATCCGGGTTGCGATCGGCCCCGGCCTGCCGGCCGGGCTCCGATCGCCCTGGGAGCCCCGGCGGCCATGGGCCGCCTTAGCGGTCGGCGCGCGTGACCACCGCGTGCAGCAGCATGTTGAGCCCGGCCTCGAAATCTTCCGGCTCGCAGCTTTCGTTGTTGTTGTGGGTGATGCCGCCCTTGCAGGGGGTGAAGATCATCGCCGTCGGGCAGTGCAGCGCCATGTGGTAGGCGTCATGCCCGGCCTGGGACTGGATGTCGCGCCAGTTCCAGCCCTGCCGCACCGCCTCGTCGCGGATGCCGGTGATCAGCTCGGCGTCGAAGATGTCGCCGCCCCAGCTCCATTCGTCCTCGAAAACCGCCTGGCAGCCCGCCATGGCGGCGGCGGCATGGGCGGCGCGGCGCATCTTCTCGGCCATCACCCGCGCGGTGATCGGGTCGGGGTGGCGCACATCGGCGATGCATTGCGCGGTGTCCGACAGGATCCCCGGCTTGTTCGGCCAGGCGGCGAGGCGCGAGCCGGTGGCCTTGCCGTCGCCCACGGCGAACTCCCAGCCGATGTCGTCGACGGCGGTCAGGAAGCGCGCCCCGGCGATCAGCGCGTTGTGGCGCAGGTCCATCGGGGTCGGGCCGGTGTGGGCGGTCTCGCCGTCGAAGCGGACCCGCACGCCGTGCGAGGGATAGCCGCCGGTGACCACGCCCACCTGCCGCTTCTCGGCGTCGAGGATCGGCCCCTGCTCGATGTGCAGCTCGAAATAGGCGTCGATCTCGCCCGCCTTGCAGGGCATCGCGCCCTTGTAGCCGATGCGCTCGAGCTCGTCGCCGAAGCGCGGCCCGTCATCGGCTTCCAGCGCGTAGACCCAGTCGCGCTCGTACTTGCCGACGAAGCAACCCGAGGCGACCATCGGCGGCGAGAAGCGCGCGCCCTCCTCGTTGGTCCAGTCGACCACCACGATGGGGCGGCGGGTGACATGACCCAGATCGTTGAGGCAGCGCACCAGCTCGAGGCCCGCCAGAACCCCGGCGATGCCGTCGAAGCGGCCGCCGTTGATCTGCGTGTCGAGGTGGCTGCCAATGTAGATCGGCGGAAGATCCGGGTCGGTGCCCTCGCGGCGGGCGAAGATCGAGCCCAGCTCGTCGATCTCGACTGCAAGGCCGGCGTCTTCGCACCAGCTCACGAAGAGGTCGCGCATCTCGCGGTCGTTGTCGGTCAGGGTCAGCCGCGACAGGCCGCCGGGTCGGCCGGTGCCAATCTCGGCCGAGGCCTCGATGGTCGACCAGAAACGGTCCAGCGAGACGCGGGAGTCGGGGGAAAAGCTCATAGAATGCCTCGTGACGTGAGAGGGAGCGGGGCGTCAGAACGCCCCGGTCAGGCCGGTGACGATCCCGGGGAACAGGACCAGGAGAAGCAGCACCGCGACCATCGAGCCGAGGAACGGCAAGAGGTAGCGGAAGGCGGCGGACATCGGGATGCCCCCGGTGCGGCAGGCGGCCATAAGGTCGATGCCGAGCGGCGGTGTGTTGGCACCGATGGCGAGGTTGATGGTCAGCAGGATGCCGAAATAGACCGGATCGATCCCGTAGGCCCGCAGCACCGGCAGGAAGACCGGCGCGAGGATCAGGATGATCGCGATGCTTTCCATGAAGGTGCCGAGGATCAGCACCAGCAGCATGATCAGCAGCAGCGCCACGGTGGCGTTCTCGGTCAGCGCGAGGATGCCGTTCACCGCCAGCTGCGGCACCTGCTCGGCGGCAAGGATCCAGCCGAAGACCGAGGCGGCGGCGATCACGAAGAGGATCGATCCGGTCATCTCGGTCGTGTCGCGCAGGATCTTCCCGATGCCGCGCAGGTCGAGGCTGCGGTAGAGCAGCCCACCGGTCAGCAGCGCGTAGACCACGCCCGCGCCCGCCGCCTCGGTCGGGGTGAAGATGCCGAAGCGGATGCCGCCGACGATGATCACCGGGGCGATCAGCGCGGGCACGGCCTCGATCAGCCGGCGCCGCACGTTGGCGCCCGAGACCGGCTCGCCGCCGCGCCAGCCGTGGCGGCGCGAGATGAGCCAGGCGACGACCATCAGCCCGAGCCCCAGCATCAGGCCGGGGATGATCGCGCCGAGGAAAAGCTGGCCGATCGAGGTGTTGGTGGCGGTGCCGTAGACGATGAGCACGATCGAGGGCGGCACGACGGTACCGAGCGAGCCGGCGCAGCCGAGCGCGGCGCAGGAAAAGCCCGGCTCGTAGCCGCGCTCCTTCATCGCGGGCAGCAGCATGGTCCCCACGGCGACCACGTCCGCCACGCCCGAGCCCGAGAGCGAGCCGAAAAGCAGGCAGGCGGTGATCATCACGATGGCGAGCCCGCCGGTGCTGCGCCCGACCAGCGCCGAACAGAGCGCGACGATGCGCGGGGCGAGCCCGCCCTGCACCATCAGCATCCCGGCCATCAGGAAGAGCGGGATGGCGAGCAGCGTGAAACTGTCGATGCCCGCGATCATCCGCTGCGCCACCACCATCATCGGGGCAAGATCGGCCACGGCGATGTAGAGCGCCGAGGCCAACCCCAGCGCCACGGCGATGGGGGCGTCGATCAGGATCAGCACCACGAAGCTGCCCAGCAGCAGCGCAAGTTCCATGCTCATGACCGGCCTCCCCGCAGCAGCAGCGCCAGCACCGAGAGCCCGGCACCGATCGGCAGGCAGAGGTAGAAGAGCCCGCCCGGCAGGCTCATCGCGGTGGTCTGGTGGTGCCAGGTGAAGAGCGTGATCTTCCAGCCGGTGACCACGAGGATCACCAGGAAAGCGGCGCTCGCCAGCCAGGCGAGAGCAAGAAGCGCGCGGCGCGGCGCGCCGTCCGGCAGCAGCATTTCGAGGATGCCGGCGCGGAAATGCGAATTTCTCAGGAAGCCCGAGATGATGCCGATGAAGGTGATCCAGACCAGGATCAGCCGCGGCAGTTCCTCGGACCAGCGCGGGGTCTGGCCGAACGCGTAGCGCGACAGCACGACCCAGGCGACCAGCGCCGCCAGCGCGGCGACGCCGAGCGCGCCGACATGCCGCGCCGCGCCGTCGAGCAGTGCGGCGGCACGCGCGCGCAGAGCGGTCATTTCGGCACACCGAACTCGGGCACGTGGCACAGCTGGCATTCGTCGCAATAGGCGGCGACCACCACCCATTCCTCGCTCAGCACCTCGACCTCGTGCACCACGCCCGGCGGCAGGCGCAGGGCGGTGCCCTCCTTCATGAAGAACTCCTGCCCGTTCGCGCGCAGCACCGCCTCGCCCTTCAGCGTCAGCGTGACCTCGTCGCGCGGATGGGCGTGGGGCACGCTGCGCGCGCCCCGCCTGCCGGTCGTGACCGCGAACTTGATGAAGCCTTCCCCACGTTCCTTCGGCGAAAACAGCACCTTCTGGCTGAAATCGAACAGCTGGACGGGGGCGATCTCGCCCAGCTCCTTCACTTCCGGCAGGCGCTCGCTCATTTGCGGTACTCGTTCAGGATCGAGAGCAGCTCGTCGCCGTAGAGACCGGCGTTCTCGTCCCAGATCGGCTGCACGGCCTCGATGAAGGGCGCCTTGTCGACCTCGTTGACCTCCATGCCGTGCTCCTCGAGCTTGGCGATCATCTCGGCGTCGCTGTCGGCCACCATCTGGCGCTGCTTCTCACCCCATTCGAGGGCGGCCGCCTGCACGATGTCCTGGTCTTCGGGCGAGAGTTTCTCCCAGACCGGCTTGGACAGCACGAGGGTTGCCGCACCCCAGACGTGGCCGGTCAGCGAGACGTATTTCTGCACTTCGTAGAAGGACGAGGAATAGATGATCGACAGCGGGTTCTCCTGCGCGTCGAACACGCCCTGTTGCAGGGCAGAGTAAAGTTCGCCGAAGGCCAGCGGCGCGGGTTCGGCGCCAAGCGCCTCGAAGGTCGCGAGGCGCACCTTGTCGGGGGTGACGCGGATCTTCAGCCCGGCGAGATCGGCGGGGGTCACGACCGGTTGCTTGGAGTTGGTGACGTTGCGATAGCCGTTTTCCCACCAGGCCAGAACCTTGACGTTCTGCGCGTCGAGCAGCTCGCCCAGCTTCTCGCCCAGCTTGCCGTCAAGCGCGGCAAAAGCCTGCTCGCGGCTGGTCCAGGCGTAGGGCATCTCGATGATGCCCATCTTGGGCTCGACCGTCTGGAACGAGCCCGCGCCGATGACACCGCCCTGCACCGAGCCGAATTGCAGCCCTTCGATCATGTCCTTCTCGTTGCCGAGCTGGCCGCCGGGGAAGATCTCGATCTTCACGCGGCCCTCGGTCTTTTCGGCGACCTCTTCGGCGAAGCCGGTGGCGGCGACGTTCCAGCTGTGGCTGTCGGCCAGCACGTGACCGATGCGGATGGTGGTTTCGGCCAGCGCGCCGCTGGCGCAGCCAAGGCCGAGCACGGCCGAGGCGACGGCGCTCTTGAGGAGGGTGTTGAGGTTCATTTCGGACTCCCGTTGGTTTGTGCCGGGATAGAACCTCGCGGGGGGTGAATGCGCAAATAGGCTGGGGCTATGCTTCCGATGGGGAGGACCAATGAATGTGGGTCGGGCCACTCGGAGCCAGTGGCAGAGCGGCCCACGCTGCCCCTCCAGGCGCGACCCAACAGCGCTTGGCCGCGCCCCGCGCAGGTGCCGACGGACTGGGCTTCGTCACGGTATCGCCCTTTGCGAGCCGGACGCGAAGGGCCATGCCTTCGCGTCCGGGTGCTGTGCGACCGGCAGCCCGTTACGCCGAGCGGATGCCCCGCAGACGAGCCAGCAGGCCCCGCCGGCGCGGCTCCGCATCCGCCGCCATCCGGTCGATGCGGAGCGCCTCTGGGCGAGGCCCGGCCGAGGGGCCGCGCTTCGGCTTCGCCAGCGTCGCCGCCGCGGCCAGCGAGACGGCTCCGGCCGCATCCTGCCTGCGCGCGGCGAAGAGCTGCTCTGCCTCTGCGGCAGCGACGAGCGTTCCGGTCTCGCCGTCAAAGACCAGCGCGGCGCGCTTGCCCTTGCCCGGTGCGGCCGGCTCCGGCGTCACCGGGATCGGGTCGGCCTGAGACGGGTCGTCATCGCGCACCACGGCACTGTCCAGCTCGCTTGGATCGATGGCGATCCGGGTCTGGCTCTCCAGCTCTTCGGCCATGATCGCAAGCTGGTCATGCTCGTAGCCCAGCAGGTGTCCGATCTCGTGGCGCAGCACCGTCAGAAGATCGACCCCGCTCGCGATGAGCGTGCCGCCTTCGTCTGCGCTGCCGGTCACATGCCAGCCGGCCCCGGCCGCCGTGACGTCGATCAGGATGGTGTTTTCGCCGAGCGTCCGCGCCAGCGTGGACCCCTCGAGTTCCGTCACCACAAGCGACACGCTGCCGAGCTTGTCGAGATCGGCATCCGTCAGCAGCCCGCTGGCGATCCAGTCCGCGACCGCCTCCTCGTAGACCCGCTGGAGATCGGCGTCATCCAGCGCGCCCGCGGTGACGTAGCTGTCCCCGGTCACAGCCGCCTGGCTGTCCTGCGCCAACTTCAGCGCGGTTTCGAAGGCCTCGTCGTCGGTGGCGAGGCGGAAGTTGTCGAAGACCGCCTCTCCCTCGAGCACCGTGAGGCCGAAGCCGCCGTCGACCAGAACGGCGTTGAAGCCGAAGTTGGCGACAGTGGTGCCGTTGACCGTGATGCCCAGGCCGGCGCCCTGCATGGTGAGCTGAAGGTGCTGGACCGCATCGGGGCTCATGTCGAAGGCAAAGCTGCCGTCGATCACCAGCCCGTCCTCGGCCGTGGCGTGGCCGACGATCACCCGGTCGCCAACCGGATCGAGCGCCACGAACTTGTAGTGCAGCGCATCGTAGCGGTCGAAGACGAAGCCCGCGATGCCGGAGGTCGTCAGGTCAACCTCCATCTCGAGCACCGAATTGGCCTGCAGCCCGACACCAAGATCGACGGTCTGCATCGCCGGGGCGGTGCCGTTGACCGTGCCGATCAGGGTGCCCGAGGTCTCGACCCAGCCGCTCGACTGGTTCACCCGCGGCAGCTCCATCACCGGCGGCGCGAAATCGTCGGTCTCGTCCAGCGTCCAGGTCGGCGGAAGCACCTGCACCCGGAAGTTGTCGACCTGGCCCTTCGAGCCATCCATCGCCACGCCGACCATGCCGCGGTTGAGCGGGATGGGATCGCCGTAGACGTCGATACGCGGGGTGAAGGTGTAGGTGAAATACTGCACCCCGTTGACCGCCAGCGTCACGTTGGTGCCGTTCACCGCCACCAGCGTCTCGTAGGTGGTGTTCGGCTTCAGGTGCACCGGCCCGGTGGACTGGGCGACGTAGTGGATGCCCTGCTCGTCGTAATAGCCCATGACGATCTTGTCGTTCGAGACGTCGATCCCGGCGAACTTGAAGTCCTGGTCGTTGCGGTAGTCGAAGACCACATAGGCGTTGGCCTTCCAGCCGCCGGTCGGCTTGATCAGCTTGAACTGGGCCTGCACCTCGAAATACGTCGGCAGGTAGTCGTCGAGCAGGAAGACCGACGAGGCGACGCTGGTGGTGGTTTCGGATTCGATGGTCATCACCCCGCCGGTCGCGGTGAACTTGCCGCGATCCACCGAGAAGCCGTCGCCCGAGCGGTCATTGAAATCCGCCGTGCGCAGGATGTCGCGCCGCCCGCCGGGGATGTTGCCAGCCTGCGGATCGGTCGGCGGGCCGGACTGGTCCTGCCAGAAGCCATGGTCGCGCTGGGTCACCAGGCCGATCTCGCCATAGGGATCGCCCTGCTGCTGGATCACCGCCGAATAGCGGCTGTCGTGGTTGGGATCGCCCTGGTCCGTGGTGCGGGTCATGTCCACCCCGTCGCTGGCCGCCTGCGCGGCGAGGAAGTCCCAGAGCTGGGGCGGCACCTGCCGGCTGACCGTCGCGATCCCGAATGGCGCGAAGGGCACGATGTAGGAGTTGAACTCGCCAAGGTGGTCGATCAGCCGGTCGCCGCCGGTATTGCCGATCAGGATGTCGAGCCCCGCGCCGCCGAACACCCGGTCCTCCCAGGTGTAATGGGTTTCCGGCGTGTCATTCAGCCCCATGTCGCCGCCGGGGTTGTCGGCCGAGCCATAGCTGCCGTCATCGTAGCTGCTGCCCGGTCCGCCCATCACGTCGTCTGCGTTGATCAGGTCGTTGCCGAAACCGCCGTAGATGTGGTCGCGCCCGGTGCCGCCCACCAGCCAGTCGTTGCCCATGTCGCCGAAGATCCGGTCATCCCCGTCGCTGTGCACGGACTTGAGCGAGCTTGCGACCGGCGTGCCGTTGGGCTCGAAATCGGTGTAGCCCTCAAGCAGGATACCCTCGTTGTCGCGGGCGTTCAGGAAGTAGTGCTTGTAGACATATTCACCGTCCACCATGAGGTTCGGGTTGGGGTCGTCGGCCTCGCCCCAGACGGTGCCGTCGGACTTGAACAGGATGATCCGGCGCGGGTCATACTCGTCGTAAAGCAGGAATTCGCCCGTGCGCGCCCGGACCGGGGTCGGCTCGTTCCAGTGCGGATCGCCGTCGTAGAACATCAGAAGGTTGCCCGGATTCCACGGCCGCGTGTAGTCGGTGCGCGCGATGCCCAGCAGATCGGTGTAGGGCCCCTGCGGTGCCGAGGCACCGTAGAGCTGGACGTAGCTTTCCGGCAGCGCTTCCTGGCCGCCGATGGCATCGTCGCCGGACCCGCCGTGCAGGAAGTCGTCGCCGAGACCGCCGAAGATCACGTCGTCGGCGAAGAGCGGATCGTGATCCGCCGGGTTGGCCGAGGCGACCGGCACGAGCACCGCGCCCTCGACCACGTCATAGGGCGTGAGATCGACCGATTTGGTCAGCTCGCCCGCCCGGTTGATCAGCGCGCGCTGCACCTGGCCGGGGGTGTAGATTTCCTCGTTCAGCACGTTGCCCTGGCTGGTGCGGCTGTCCGGATCGCCGTTCAGCAGCGCCCAGATGCCATACAGGCTTTCGGAATATTCCGTGCCGTAGTTGCCGAAGCTGCGGGTGTTGCCCTTGAGGCTGACCGCGCCATCCGAGGACAGGCCCTCGTTCCGGCTGGTGAAGATCCGCCCGTCGTCGCCCAGCACGCCATCGGTGCCGGTGCCGCCGGAGATCCAGTCGTTGCCCCAACCGCCGATGATGTCGTCATTGTCGGCGTCACCATAGGCGATGTCATTGCCCCCGCCGAGGTAGACGACATCGTCGCCCGTCTCGCCATGCACCTCGTCCGCACCGCCGATATCGACCAGCGACCAGAAGCCGTAGGTGCTGCGCCACAGGTCGGATCCCGCGGACAGACCGGCGTTCTTGTCGGCCGAGACCGGGGTCTCGAGATCGTAGAGCGCCGATGCGTAGTCGGGTCCGCCCGGCGTGTAGTCGAGCAGGCTGACCCCCCGGACGATGATCCGCTCGCCACCCTCGTCATTGTAGCCGGTGTCGCGGACGTTGCTGTTCGGGTTCAGGAATTCGCCGATGTTCACGTCGTAGTCGAAGGATAGGTAGAGCCCGTTGCGCTGCAGGTAGCGCGCGCCGTAGAGCGCCCCGAAGACATCCGGGTCGTCATGGGCGATCGGGGCGAGATCGAGCAGGTCGATGCCGTTGATCCCCACCAGCCTGACGATGTCGGCGTTGTCCCCGGCGATCACGTCGGCATCTCGGGCATTGCGGCCCGCGCCCACCACCTGATCATCCTCGAAGCCCGCCGTGCCGTCGTCGGCGGCGCGCTCGTCGTTGCGGTCAATCCGGTCGCCGGTGCCGCCGAACAGCATGTCGTTGCCGTCCGGGCGCAGATCCGGCGTGATCAGGCCGAAGAAGCTCGACGAACCGCCGACGATGTCATCCTGGCCCAGGCCACCGAAGACGATGTCGCAACCGCCGCCACCCTCGATGTAGTCGTTGCCATCTGTGGCGTGATCCCCCTCGGTCGCCGCAACGATCTTGAGCGCGCCGACCGGCTCGAACATAGAGGCCGCGACCCGCCCGGCGCTGACGTAGCGCGTCGGGACGATGAGCCCGCCGTAGGGGGTTTCGGCACCCTGCCCGCTCAACGTGCCGTCGCCCCGCGTGGCGATCGCCGCGTCGATGGCACCGTCCCCCTGGATGATGTCGTTGCCGAGCTGGCCGAAGAGCATGTCGTTGCCCGCGCCGCCAGCGATGTGGTCATTCCCGAAGGAGCCGACCCCGGCGAGCCCGGCCTCGATCTCGAAGGAATGGTACTCGGCGTAGTCGATCTCGTATTCCGTCCACCAGCCCGGCCCGTTGGGGTCGCGGTAGTCGCGGGCAATGCGGTTTCCGGTCTCGTCGAGCGAGACCATCAGCTCGCCGCTGCCGCCCTCGGTGATCTCCCACAGGCCGGTGGAAGCGTTGAAGACGCCATAGCCTGCCTCGCCCGGACGGTCGGTGCGCGAGTAGATCAGCGCCCCCGCGAGGGTCTGGAACCGCAGGCTCTTGATGTCGTCGTAGAGATCACCGTCCGCGACGATCCCGTCCTCGCCCGCCATGCGGTAGAGATTGACGTTGTCGCCGAAGATCAGATCGTCCCCCGCGCCGCCATCGAGCATGTCGTTGCCCGCGCCGCCGATCAGCACGTCGTCCAGCTCCGAGCCGAAGAGCACGTCGTCGCCGCCGGTCTGCGGCTGCTGCGAGACGATGGCAAGCACCGAGTCGAGCCGCGTGGTCTGGATCTTCTGCAGCAGCTGCCCTGTCACCGGAACGCCGAAGAGCTCGTTCGGATCGGGCAGGTTCGGATCTACCACGAACTGCTCCACCCGGCCGTGGTCGCCGAAAATGATGTCCGGGGTGCCGTCGGCAAGACCCGAGCCATTGCCGTCGATCACGTCGTTGCCGGCACCGAAGACGTTCAGAAGCCCGGCCAGGATCAGCGGATCGGTCGGCCGGTTGCCGAGCGGGTCGCGCACCGGGCTGGCGACCGGGTCGATGGATCCGTCGCCACGCGGCAGCGCCGGGTCGGCGGTTGGCAGCGGGCTTGCATCCAGCGTGGTGACGTAGAGCGCCCGCGTCAGGATGTTCACGTTGAGACCGCTGTCGCCGTAGATATGGTCGGTGCCGCGGTTGCCGATGATCGTGTCGTCACCCGAGCCGCCGGCCAGATGGTCGCCGGCCTGCGAGCCGATGATCAGGTCGTTGCCCATCCCGCCGTAGACCGAGAGGCCCACCGAGATCATCTGCGCCGCAAGCGTGTCCGAGACGCCGTCGCCGTCGAAATCAGCGAAGAGCGCCGAGGCGTCGATCACGTCATTTCCGTGCCATTTGAACGGGTTGGCTAGAGCGAAGACCCATTCGTCGTCCTCGTTCTCCTGATCGGAGAGCTTGGGGAAGGGATCGAAGGGCTTCTCGCCCATCTCGAGTCCGAGCCGGTCGTAGGAATGGCCCGAGTACCACATTCCGTCCTGGCTGGTGTCGCCGTAGATGACGAGCGGGCTGTCCGGTCCGGCCCCGCCGGTGACGATGAAGTGGTCACCGCCGACCCGCTGACCACCCGAGGTGGTGACGTCGATGGTGACGATGCGCAGCAGCGACGGCCCGTCGCAGCCGCAGAGCGCGCTCAGGGCCGTGTCCTGAAGCACCAGCTTGGCGCCGTCGACCGCCGCGATCTGGAAGCCGCCGGCGTAGCCTTCGATGAAGATGACGCTGCCCACCGTGAACGCCGGTCCCCAGGCGGAGCCGTCGTCGGTGGTCACCACCGTCTCGAGGCCGCCGCCGAATTGCTCGACCGCCACGGTCACCAGCACCTCGACGACCGTCTGCCTTGCCTCGGCCTGATAGATCAAGAACTTGCCCTGCGTGTCCGCGGTGAAGACGTTGTCATAGCTGACCGCCGGACCGGCGAGCGGATCGCTGAGCACGATCTGGCTGTCGCGACCCCAGCTCTGGAACGGATTGTCCTCGCCGAAGCTCGCCGCATCGTCCTTGGTAAGGCTGCGGATCTCGAGGATGACACGGGTATGCGCCTCGCCCTCGAGCTGCACCACCTGACCGACGGCGAAGCCGGTATCGTCGCTGAAACTCCGCCCGTCGAGCCGGGTCACCACCGTCTCGCCATTGGCCGTATCGAGGTGGAAGCTGCCGTCAACGTTGACGTAGAGGTTGCCGCCGCCATGCAGCGTGGTCAGCCCGCCGTGCGCACCCTGCACCCAGAACTGGCTGGTGAGCGCACCATTGGCGAGGCCGGTGCCCTCGACGGTGATCGCGCCGCCATCGATCTCGACGATCCGGTATTGCAGCCGGTCCTCGCCGATGCCGATCTGGAGCAGATGCCCCGCGAGGAAGCCGTCCTCTTCCCAGGAGCCGCCGCTGCGCGTGATCGTCGCTAGGCCGGTCGCGGCATTGGCCACCACCACGTCGAGCACCTCGAAGACCTCCTTGTCCTCTGCCACCAGCTTCACGTCGACCCCTGGCACCGCCGGCGTCAGCGCCGCGAAATCACCGGGCGCAAGGTCGTTCTGTGTGTCGAGCACCAGGATCGAGTTGTCGTTGGGATTGCGCAGCGGGTTGCCCAGACTGTCGAGATCCGCCAGCGAGTAGGCCAGCGCGTCCTCGATCGCGATCACCCGTCCGATGAAGGTCTGTACGCCGTTGCGGACGACATAAACGTCCTGTCCGACGACGAAGCCCTCGGCCTTCCAGTCGAAGCCGTCGAGCTTGACGACGTTCTTGCCGGCGTATTCGGCGATGAAATCCTCGTCCGCGGCCGTCCAACCTTCGGTGAACCCGAAGGCATTCTCGGCCGAGACATGCGGCGCGGGATTGAGCGTACCCTCGACCTCGATCAGGTCGTTGCCTTCACCGAGCAGCAGGTTCACCACCTCGATGGTGCTGACCTGGCTGTCGTTGCTCACGCCGCCGGAGCCGAAGTTCACCTTGCCGAAGCTGATACCGCCCGGATAGGTCAGCGTCACCGGACCGCCATCGTCGTTGCCCTCGCCGAAGAGCGGGCCGCCGACGAAGGGGAAGACGATGTCCGGACCCATGTTGAAGCCCGACAGCGTGGTATCGGTCAGCACGCCCGACGTGTCCGCCTTGCTGCCGTCGTTGAAGATGTTCAGCACATCGATCTGCTGGCTTTCCGGCGGCTGCGCGCCGATGGCGATCAGGAAGTCATCCGTTTCGCCAGGCAGCTTGACGCCGGGGCTCAGCGAGCGGTCTGCCCCCGAGGGGCCCCCCTCCACCGCCAGCGGGCCGCGGATGTTGCTGAGCAGATGCGCCTTGACCGGGAAGATCTTGACGCCCTCGCGGGTGGTCGGCACGTCGTAATAGGGATCAGCCGTCAGCTCGACGGTCTGGAACTTGTAGAAGTTGCCCTCGATCACCATCTTCGTGGCCGGGTCGTCCGGCGTGAAGCTGGCGATCATCGCGATCCGGTTCACCTCGACCACGATCGGACCAGAGGTCAGCCAGCCCGCCGCCTCGAACGCGTCGTTCTTCTCGAAGGTGAACTGCATCGTGGCATCCTTCGTGGCGTTGAAGCCGCGAAGGATGGCGATCTTGGCGTCGATGAACTGCGCCGGGTTGGCGACATTGGTGATGCGCACGCGCATCCCCTCGACGAAACCCTCGCTCAGCCAGCCCTGAACGCCGTAGTTGGCGTCATTCTGCGGGTCCGCCTCGCCGGTCAGCGCCTCGAGCCGGTTGAGCCGGAAGCTGCCGTCAGCGGCCTGCACGAGCTCGGCCTCGCCGGTCCAGATCTCGGTCTCGATCAGCTTGGACAGCAGGACGTTCTCGACGCCCGCGGCCACCGCCGACGCCGGGAAGGGGTTGCCTGCGGTCGGGATCAGCCGCAGCCATTGACCCTCGGCGGTATCGACCACCGACACCTCGTAATCGCCATCGAAGCCGCCGCTGTTGAAGACGCGGATCAGGTCGCCGACCGCCCAGCCCTCGGAGACGAAGTTGCCCAGCTCGGCACCGGTCCCGCGGCTGACCAGCATCTCGGTGCCGTCGCTGTCGAAGTCGAGCGTGCCGCTGAAGAGTTGCACCGGGCGCTCACCGCCGATGGTCTGGTAGGAGACCGGCAGGGCGAGGTCGATCACCCCGTCGCCGTCGGTGTCATAGCCCACGCCGGTCACATCGGCGAGCCCGTCGGTCAGGAAGGCGACCTCGACCGTCTCGGTCGGTGCCAGCGTCAGCCGGAGCTTGTAGCTGTCGAGCTTCTCGGTGTCGGCGACGAGGACGCGGGCATAGTCGTCCGCCTGCGCCGCCAGCGCGGCGCCGGAGTAGGTCAGCACGCCGTTGTCGGTGCCGCCGATCGACAGGATCACCCGCGACTGGGTCGCCCCGCCGCGGCCCTCGATCATGATCGTGTCGCCCTCGCCGAAGCCGGCGGCGATCCAGTCGAAATTGCCGGTGATGGTGGTGCCTGCAAAATCGAAGATCCCGGCCTTTGCCGTCAGCGGCACGAGCACGGTGTCCTTGCCGGTCTCGATCACCACCGAGCCCGCGGTCTCGTCGTCGAAGATCTCGACGTCGAGCAGCCCGGTGCCCGAGCGCAGGTTGGGGAAGAGGTAGTCTCCCGCCGCGTTGTGGGTCACCTCTTCGCCCAGACCGAGCACCCGCGTCGCGGCCGCGCCCGCGGCGCTGCCGAGGCTGACCCCGGTCGCCGCGACGTCGAGCAGCGCGGTGAGCCCGCCATCCTCGAAGCCGACGATGGTGGCGCCGGAGAGCCCGCCGATGCCGCTCAGGGTGAGCGCTTCAAGGCCGAAGCCCGATGCGATCCAGCCGCCGGACCCGAGGGTGAGCTTGACCCGCTCGGTGCCCTGGTCGCTCCAGCTGCCCACCGTCATGGTCTGGTCTATGGTCTGCTGGTTCATCCCGAAGCTCAGCACCCCGGTCTGCGGATCCTCGCGCACATCGTCGTCGCGCTGGAGGATGTCGATCACGACCGGCTTGTCCCAATTGGTGCTGTCGAAGGTGATCGTGTGGTAGGTCTCGTCGAAGCGGCCCGTGCCGCCGTCGCGCAGTTCGAATGCCTTGTCCGAAAGGTCTGCAAGGCCCGCGCTGCCGGCGAGGTCGCCGAAGTTCACCTTGACGGTGATGCTGTCGCCCGGTGCGACCTCACGCGAGAGCTGCACGAGGATCTTGTCGCCGAGCCCGGTCACGCTGCCACCCTCGACGATCAGCGAGCGCTGGTCCTCGACATAGCCGGTGACCACGCCGCCAGAGATCGTCACGCTGTCATAGGCCACCTCGGTCACCAGCACGCCGGGCGTGTCATTGTCGCGCAGCTGGACCTCGACGTTGCGCACGTCGACCGCGTCGTAGTCGTCAGAGGTGCGCGAAATCACCGAATGCTGCACCACGACCACCCGGTCGCCCTCGGCCCGCTGATCATCGACAGCCCAGAGATGCACGTCAAAGCCGGTGTCCCAATTGCTGGCATCGAAGCGCAGCACGACCGAGCGGTTCGGAACGTAGAAGGTCTGGCCGTCGATCACCACCGCCCGCAGGAAGCTGTCGTTGACGGCGATGCTGCCCGGCTCGAGATAGGTGATGGTCTCGGGTGCGCCGGGGAAACCGCCCAGGTAGTAGTCCGATGCGAGGATCCGCGACTGGCCCACGGTGCCGGCGCCGTAGCTGCCGCCCGCGTCGGTCGCGGTGATCCACATGGTGTCGGCCTCGCCGTTCTCCAGCGGGAAGGGGTTGGCGAAGCTGTCGTCCTGCTCCTCCTGCCAGGACCGCGCCGCCGAGACGGTGACGTAGACCACCTCGCCCGCGGTCAGCTTGCGGCCGAGCCGGACGGTGTAATCGTCATAGGCATTCGGCCCGCCCTCGCGGATGGCGGTGAACCCGTCGGTGCCTTCGTCGATGATGACGAGCCCCTCGCCGTCCTTGACCACGTTGTAGTCGAGCCCGTCGATCACCAGACCATCATAGAGGATGTCATCGGAGCGCACGAGATGATCGGCGGCGCCGGAGACGCCCTCGAGCTCGCGGGTGACGATGTCTTCCTGCACGTCGCCGGCCACCTCGATGATGTCGGAGCCAAGACCGCCGATCACCCGGTAGGCGACGCCGAAGGCGGTGGACTGGACGTAGAACTTGTCATCCCCCTCGAGCCCGTCGACCTCGACCACCTCGACCGTGGAATAGCGGACGTTGAGCCCGGCGCCGAAGATGCCCTTGTCGGTGATCGCGATGTCGTCGGCGAACTCGGTGCCAAGGATCACCAGCTTGTCGAAGCCGGTGCCGCCATCGACGGAAACCGGGGCGTTGATGTTGTAGCGCACCTCGTCCTGGCCGCCGCCGGCGCGGATGTCGGGCGCCTGCGCGACCGAGAAGCCAAGACCGATCTGCGGCTGCGCGACGCCGTCCGCGTCGAGCAGGATCTCGTCATCCGTGGTGTCGCCCACGGTCAGGTACAGGTCGAGATAGTTGATCCCGCCGTCGCCGTTGCGGTCGAAGACATAGCTCGGAGCACCGTTTTTCAGCGCCGCCTTCAGGAAGGCTGCGTCGGAACGTCCGGCGATGGCTGCCTCGAAGGCGGCGCTGCCCTGCTCGAAGCCGAGCGTCAGGAGCGCGACCCCGGCGTCGAGATCAAGCAGATCGATCGCCCCGTCATCGTTCCAGTCGTGGTCGCTGGTCGCCGCGATGGCAAAGGCACGGACGATGAACAGATCGTTGTTGTCGTCGCCCTCGAGCCGCAGCTCGGACTGGTTGGAGTAGACCCGGAAGGTGTCATTGCCGGTGCCGCCCTGCACCAGCAGCGGGGCCGAGCTGCCGCGACTCAGCCAGCCGCGGGTGGTGGGCCGAAGGTCGGGGAAGACATCCTGCGCGAGCAGGTTTCCATCGGCCACATTGCGGTTGGCACCGAAGATCTGGCCGATCTGGAAGCTGTCGTTGCCGGCACCGCCGTCGAGCGTCGCGGTCACGGTGACATCATCGGAGAAGAAGGCGTCGTTGCCGCCTCGCCCCTCGACCGTCAGCCGCCCGTTGAGCCCGTCGTCGTAGCTGATCCGCTGCACCTCGGCGCTGTCCTCGTTGCCGGGCAGCGTGTCCTGATAGGGATCGAGCGTGCCATGCAGCAGCGCGACATAGCCCGGCCGGCTGGCGCTCTCATGTGGCAGGAAGGCGGCGGCGCGCAGCAGGAAGATGTCATCGACCGGATCGCTGGTGCCGTTGGCGCTGCTGTCGAAGCCGTAGATCGCCAGTTCGTCGACGCCGTCATCCTCGGCGCCGGTGTCGAGCACGTTGATGATGTAGTTTCGAGCGTCCCCCTGCGAGCCCAGCGTGAACACCTCGTAGGTGTCGCTGTCGGACTGGCCGTCGAGGGTCAGAGTGTGCTCGGCGAGAACCGAGAGCGTGTAGACCAAGCCGTCCGAGGCGTTGCCCGGCTCGGCGCTGTTGTAGGGGTCGGTGACATAGCCAACTGTGGCGAGAGCCGGAGAGGTCTGCGCCGCGGCATCCTGTAGGTAGTAGACGACGAAGTGATCCTCGCCATCGTTGCGCAGCTCGGGCGCGGCATAGACAGGGGTCGCCGCCAGGCTGCTGCCGTGCACGCGGGTCTTGGAGCCGAGGAAGATGTAGCCCGCCGAGCCCCAGGCGGTGGTGCCGCCCGCGCCGCCGGTGTCGCCGAACTGGAAGAGATCCATGTCGGCGTTGCCGTAGATCGAGGTGATCCGGTCGGCATCGGTGACATCCGCATCGTCGTCGTCGGGCCGGAAGGTCCCGATCGGCGCCGTGCGCGGGGTTCCGGCGGGCAGACCGGTGCCGCGGTTGCCAAGCGTGACCATCACCGCACCGGCGATGATCTGGCCGCGCAGCACGACCTCGGTGCCGTAGCCCGGATCGGCGGCGACGCTGGCGCCGTGGATACCCAGGCTGTCGCCGTGGATGTCGATCGCCTTGGCGGCGACCACGGCGCTGTTCGCATGGGTCGCCATGTCGTCGCCGACATGCAGCGTCACGGCGCCCTGCTCGGCGAGGATCAGCCCGTGCGCCAGAATCCGCGGCGCGTCATCGTGGAAGCCCGGCCCGACGAGGGCGTCGGTCTCGGCAAACCGCGCGCTGCCACCCTTGACCAGTTGCAGGTCATCCCCGTCGATCCCGATCGAGCCGCCCTCGCGAACGGTCAGCAGGATATCGCCCTGGTAGGCATGGGCGAGCACGAGACGCAGCTCGCCCCGCACCTCGGTGAGGTAGATGTGCCTGGTCGCCTCAAGCCCGACGTCGTCGCTGTCGGCCGCCAGGTCATTGACCTGACCGAGCTGGCTGCGCTGCGCGGGATTGGTATTGAGATGGCCGCTCGCGTTGCGGCTGTCGATTTCGAACGGATTCAGCAGCGTCCCGATGGAGGCATTCGTCCCGTTCGCGTCGAGGTCGATGGTCCGGCCGATCACGTTGGCGAGGGTCGGATCGCTTGCGTTGGCATCGAAGATCGAGCCCGCGGTCGTGCGCAGCGACACGTCGTGCACCGTGGTGACGATATGCACCCGCAGGTTGCCCGCGACCTCGTCGAGGAAGATGCCCTGCGTCCGCGCGATGCTGCCCGACGCGTCGAAGGCCCGCAGGACGCCGAACCCGTTCCCGGCCGAAGAGACGTCGATCTCGATGAAGTTGTCGGTGCGACCGATGCCGCCACTGAGCCCGCTGTCGAGCACGGTGGGATTGACGATCTGTCCCGCCACGTCGGCGTGGTCCGGGTTCACGAAGGAGGCCGCCGCCACCAGCGTGACGTTGTTGCCGGAGATATCCGCGGTGGCCGAGTTGAGATCCCCGTCCGCATCGATGAAGCGCTGCGGCGAATAGAGCAGCACATCGTTGCCGGTCGAGATGATGGTGCCGATGCGGAAGTCGCCGGTGATCTCGGTCGCGGCGATGTAGCCGTCGGTGATGATCGAGGTGTCGCCGTCCCCGACGGCAACGCCGGTCCGGTCGAGCTCGATCAGCGCCAGCACGTTGATCGTGTCGGCCACGACGAGCGGCGCGCTGTCGACCGCCTCTACCCGGATGTTGCCCTCGCCATCCGCGCCGGTCGCGGCGAAGCCTGCCTGCAGGCCCGCGATGGTCCGATCGCCCGAAAGGTCGAGGCCGCGGAAGTCATAGGTCGTCGGCGTCAGCGTGGTGCCGGTTCCATAGGCGCCGCGGCTCAGCCCCTGCGGGCTGCCCTGCGGCGCAGAGAGCGTCTTGTCGAACTTGGTGTAATAGACGTAGGTCTCCGGATCGACAAAGCCGTTCCGGTGCTTGACGATCACCCCGCCAGAGGCGCCGGTGCCGCTCTGCAGATAGCTTGGCCGCAGCCAGACATCCATGTCATCGCCCGCGGCAATCCGGTCGACGTTCACGATGTAGGTGCCCGCGGCGGAATTCTGCGCGTCAAGATCGGTCCGGATCAGCGCCCGCACATCAAGATGCACGTCGTTGCCCGCATCGACGGTGAAGCTCTCGACCCCGGTGAACCTGTGCAGATCGGTCAGCTTCGACGGATCGATGCTGAGGTTGATCGCGCTGCCGGTCAGGTCGGCATTGCCGTAAAGCTGCACCGCGATCATGCCGGTGTCGGGGTTATAGGCATCGGCACCGAAGGAGAGGTAATAGAAGCCGCCGTCGGCCAGGCCGCCGATAGCGCTGCCCGAGACCACGTCGTAGCGGACCATCTGGCCCTCGAAGAAGCGGTTGCCGAGCCCGAGGAAGACGGTATCGCCCAGCCCGTTCACCTGCCCGGTGCGGAACTGGAAGCTCTGTGGGGCGTCGTCGCTCTCCACGATGTCGATCACCACCCTGTCGGCGGCCGACCCCGCGTCCTCGGCCGCATCTATGTTCAGCGTCTCGGTCCGCACCACGCCGGCGCCGCGGGCTTGCGTGCCCAGCACCGAGCCGCCGAGCGCGACGATGGTGGTCACCCCGATCGGGTTCTCGATGATGCCGTTCAGCAGCACGTCGCCGGTCCCGGTCGAGGCGATCTCGATATAGGTGGGCGCAACGTCGTTCTCGATGTCGAAGGTCAGCGTCATCTCGCCATCGCTGTAGAGCGGGTTCAGCGTCACGATGGGTTGGCGATCGGCAAGGACGTCGATGTCGTTGATCTGGATGTCGTAATCCGAAAGGTTCAGGATCTCGACCCGCTGCAGCGTGTCGCGGAAGGTCCAGGTACCGCCCGACCCCGCGATGGACCCGGACTCGAAGGCCACGTCGCCCGGCCCCGGATTGACGATGTCGTTCACGTAGATCTTGTCGCGCTGGATGGTGCCCGAGGTCGCCTCGGTCCGGCCCGGCCCGTCGTTGATCGTGACATTGACCGCGGTGTCGATATAGGCGCCATCCGGCCCGTTCACGACCACCAGCTTCTTGGTCACCAGCTCGGGCGAGCGGCCCGAGAGGATCAGCACGTCGCTGGAGAAGGTGATGGCATCGCTCACCTCCACCACGAGATTGTCGTCGGCGTTGCCCGCCGCGAGCGACCGGCGCGAGACCTTCGATTCCTGCGAGATATCATTGTCCGACACGCCCGCGACGACGAGGAAGGCAAGCCGCTGCTCGTCGTAATCGGCCTCGTCGTAATCGTAGGCCGCTAGGTCGCCCGTGCCGGTCTCGTCGCGCGGACCGGCGGTGAAGAGCGCAGCCGCCGTGCCGGTGATGCGCGCGTGAAGCCGCTGTTCGGTATGGCTGTCGGCGCGCACGTAGCCGAAGACCCCGGTCGAGCGGGCGTAGGCGTCGGTGCGCAGATCGTTGCCGGTCACCTGCGACAGCACGTCGATCCCCTCCCAGCCGGTGACGCTCGCGTTGCCATCCACCGTGACATCCGTGTCGAGGGTGAGCCGGGCGTAGGCGTCCGAGGTGCCCTCGGCATAGAAGCCGCCGCCGCGACCGTCGGACTCGGAGGTGACATCGGTGCCGGTGCCATGGGCGTCGAGGCTGACCTCGTTGCCCTCGATCAGGGCCGCGCTGCCGACGCTGATGCCGAGGTCAGAGTTGAGCATGTCGAAGCGCGACTGGGCATTGCCGTCACCGCCGATCCCGATTCCCGAGGCATAGGCCTTGGCGCGGCCGGTCATTGCCCCGCCGACGCGGACATCGACAAGGTCGCCCGCGAGCATGACCGCGCTGCCGTTGATCGTGACGTTGGCCGCGTAATCGGCCTTGATGATCGCCCGCGCCGTGGCGAGCCCGATCGCCCCGCCGGTGGTGGTCTTGCTGTCGGCGACGAAATGTCCGCCAGCATCGGCCGAGATGAGGATGTCCTCGGCGGCCACGATCTGGGTGCCGGTGCCGATGGTCACGTCGCTCCGGGTGACCTGCCCGTCTTGGTTAATCTTTGCGTCGGCCCTGCCATAGGCGATGAGCCCGCCGTTGCCGTTGCGGCCATTGGTCGATCCTTCCACATCGCCGGACGCGGCTATGCTGACGGTGCCGCCGGCGGCGATCAGCGAGGCCTGCACATCGACATCGATGTCGAAGGCGGCGGTGAGAAGGGCCTCTTGCAGAGAGATATCGCCGAGGACCGAGCCGCCCGAGCCTTTCACCACCGCCGAGGAAGTGCCGTCACCGGCCTGCGGCGCGATGGTCGCCAGCGAGACACCGTCCGGCCCGAGCAGGGTGTGCTCCAGGAAGCTGCCGCCGTTGCTGTCGGTGAGGTCGATGCGAAGCTGGTAGACCTCGGTCTCGGCCTGCTCGGTCAGGTTCACGCCGAAGGTGCCGAGGTGGTGCTCCAGATGGTTGCTGCCCGGCGACGTCAGGTTGATCGCCGCACCGCCGAGGGTCTCCGACAGGCGCACCTGATTGCCGTTGGACTCGATGACGTAATAGGTTTCGCCATCCACCAGCCCGCCGATCGGCAGATCGCCGAGATGCGTGAGCGTGTGCAGCGAGGTGTTGGCGGTGTCCGGCCCGGTGCCGTCGGTGTCCTTGTCCGGGGTCAGCTCCACCACGTTCGACAGGAAGGTGTCGGTCGCCGGCACGTTGGTGATCGATCCCAGCGGGTTGGTCCCGTCCAGGGTCAGCGTTCCGCCCGAAAGCCCGTCGATGGCATAGGTCCCGTTGTTCCCGGCCGAACCGGAAATGGTGATCATCTGCCCAACGCGGAAACCCGCCGCGTACCAGCTGCCACTTTGCAGCACGATCCGGTCGGTCGAGCCCGAGCGGGTGTAGGTCACCGACTCCGAGAGCTGGGCGCGGAGCTGCACCGAGGTGCCATTCGCGTTCGTGATGCGGTAGGTCGCGTTGGCGCTGAGCCCGCCGAGCGCGATGGCCGAGGCCCCGACCGAGGCGGGCTCCACGGTGTAGACCACCAGGTTGCCATTGCTGAAGCCGTGGTTGCGGAAGGCGAAATCCTCCTCGCCCACCTCGTCGACGAAGTAGATCCGGTCGTTGTCGGTGTTGTTGAAGTCGTTGGTGCCGTCGACATCCACGGAGGAGGACGAGAAGCCCTGCCCGCCCGGAGCGCGGTAGGTCAGCAGCGTGTCGACCGCGTAGGGTTTCGACAGGGTGATCCACTGGCCGCTCACGTCGCCGGGCTGGAACTCGCCCGCGTTGGCCTCGAACCAGCCGTCGACCGCCTTGGCCGCGCTGTCCACCAGCTTGATCGTCTGCGGGTCGATGACGTGGACGTAGAAGGTGGTGCCGCTCGCCACATCGGCGGTGGTGTCCTCGATCTTGTAGAGCACCACCTTGTCGCCGTTCACGAAGTTATGGTTCTGCGCGAAGGTGATCTCGTCGCGGCGCGAGTCGACCTCGGAGCCGGCGAACTGGTTGCCGAGCGCGACGGTGGAATTGCCCTCTCCGACCGAGATCGCATTGTAGTCGCGGTCGCTGCCGCTGATCTGCACGATATCGCCGGTGCTGACGCCATGGCTCTGCACCAGCAGCGTGTCAGACCCGATATCGAGCGATTGGATCAGGTAGGTCGGCGTGTTGCCGGACTGCGGCTCGGCGGTGGCGTCGACGGTGACGTTGCCGCCCGCGTCGATGGTGGTGCCGGTGTCGATCCGCGCGGTGATCGTCGGGGTCATCGTGGCATAGGCGAGCGAAGCGCGGACCGAGATGCCGCCGCCGCTGGCACCCTTGGCGTCGGCGTCGACCTCGGGGTTGGCATAGGCCTCGACGTTGACGTCGCCGGTCGACTGGATCGCGAGGTTCTGGCCGATCTCGGCCCGGACGTTGCCGTTGGCGCTGGAGGTCGCGGTGTTGTCGGAGACCGACAGCACCCCGCCGCCCGCCGCGTTGACGCGGGACGAGGCGGTGTTCTGCCCGGTGGCCTTCACCGTCAGGCTGCCGACGGAGTAGTCGGCGATCCCGTCGTTGGAGCCCTGATTGCGGATCTCGGCCACGGTTCCGCCATTGGCGGTGGCCAAGGCCTGGGTGACCCCGATGGCGCCGATGATGCCGACGTTCAACCCGTCCGAGAAGCCGCGGGCGATGTTCACCGAGCGAGCGATGATGTCCACCTGCCCGTTGGTGTTCATGTTCACCCCGCCGTTCACGTAGGCGTCGTTGCTGGCGTTCGCCGTCGCATTGGCGATGTTCACCTGCGCAGAGAAGCCCGCCCCGGTCGCCGCCTCGGTCTTGGCATAGGCGCGGTAGTAGGTGGTGTTCGGGGTTTCGAGGAAGTTGTGGCTCGACCGGACCGTCACGGTGTCCGCGGTGATCGTGCCCGAGGTGATGCTGGCCTCGAGATCCGGCGAAAGGGTCGCCGTGGCGACGCCTGCACCGAAGCCCGCGAGGCCGAAGGCCTTGCTCTCGGTCTGGGCCACGGCGCGGCCAAGCGAGATCGCGTCGACCGTGACCGCTCCGCTGACCGTGGTGCTGCCCGCGATCCGCGCGGTGATGTCGGGTTCGACCGTCGCGGTCCCGACATGGCCGTTGGCCGAGATCAGCCCGCCGCCCGACGCCTCGGCGTAGACGTCCGCGAGGTTGTCCGCCGTGGCCTCGACCAGCATCGAGGCGCCGCCGGTGACGGTGCCGTTCGAGATCGCCTCGGAGGCGCCGCTGGCGGTGGCGATGCCGACGCTCGCGCCGAGGCCGAGGGCCCCGACCGCGACCGCGAGGGCCTCGGCCTCGGCGCGGTTCCGGAGGTCGGAGCGGACGGTGATCGCCGCCGCGCCCGCGTTGATGGCGCCGCCGACACCGATCAGCGCATGAGTCTCGCCGTTGGCCGTGGCGATCGGCGTGGCACCGGCCCCGCCGACGACACCGCCTGCCGCCGCGACCGAGAGCGACAGCGCGCCCTGGCCGGAATTCTGGTCATTGTGCCGCGCGATGACCGAGAGGCCCTGCGTGTTGGCCAACAGCCCGCTGCCGATCTCGGCGGTCAGGACCGGGCTCAGTGTGGCCTGCGAATAGGCTGACCCGATACCGGCGAGGCCCACGGTCACGCCATAGAGACGCGATTTCACGTCCATGTCGCCGATCGCCTCGACGGTCACGAGGCCCGAGCTCTCGATCTCGACGTCATCGCCGATCTCGGCCAGCACCTGCGGGTTGGCATCGACGAAGTTGAAGTTGATACCGATGGCGACCCCCGCCACCGCGACCGCGTAGGTATCGACGGAGGCGCGGACCTTCGAGGTCGCGGTCACCGAGACCGCGCCGACCTGCCCGTCCTTGCCGATGTCCGCATCGTGGCCGATCCGGGCCACGGTCTCGTAATCCCCGGTGCCGTCATCGAGATTCATGCGGGTGAAGTTCACCCCTGCCCCGACGAGGCCCGCCTGGACCGAGAAGGTCTGCGCTTCGTAATCCTGGTCATTGCTCGCCGAGACGGTGATCGAGCTCGCGTCATCAACCGAGGCGCCGTCGCTGATCTCGGCCAGTTGCATGCCGTTGTCGTTGACGACCGTGACGGTCGCGCCGACCGCGAACACCCCGCCGGCGACGCCGACCGAGATGATGTCGGCCTGGCGCTTGCCGTTGGCAGAGACGGTCACCGCCCCCGCCGCATCGACCGCGCCGCCAAGCTTGGCCCGGACGCTGGAATTCACCGTCAGCACGGTCACGCCCGCGCCGACGCCGATGACGCCGCCCGCCGCCGAGCCGGTGATGATGTCGATCGCGATCCGCTCGTCCGCGGTGACCGAGACGCTGCCGCCGGTTTCGATGGTGGTGCTGCCCTCGACGATGGCGGCCACGCCGTCCTCGCCGATCGGCGTGTAGCCGAGCGCGCTGCCCAGATCGAAGCTCGACTGGTTCAGCTTGGCCGAAAGCACGCCCGCCGCCGCGCGGCCGTCGGCGCTGTTCGGATCGGCTGCGCCCGAGGCGCCGTCCAGTTCGTCGAACTTCTGGTCGACGCTGCCGGTGGCGCCATCGGCATTGGCGGTGCCGTCATCCGCGAGCGATTCCTCCGAATCCGGCGTGTCGTCGCCGTTGTTGTCACGCTCGACCGTGCCGGCGTTGCCCGGATTGCCCTCCTCGTCCTGGTAGGCGGTCTCGAAGTCCGAGCCGATGGCGAAGACGTTCACAGCTCCGGCCACCCCGCCGAACCCGGCGCCGAGCGCCATCACGTAGCCCTTGATCACCCGGTCCGCGAGTGCCGTCACCTCGACGGGTCCACGGGCAGACAGATCCGCACCGAGGCCGATCTTGGCGCTGACGTTGTTGCGAATGCCGCCGAAGCTGACCGAGGCGCCGACGCCCACGACCCCGCCACCGGCGCCAAGCGCGGCATGGACGATGGAGAACTCGTTCGAAGCCGTCACCCAGACGCCCTGGTCACCCTCCGCGGTGCCGCCGTTGAAGAAGTCACCAGCGCCCTTGTTGATCTGGGCGTCGTTGCCGATCGTGGCATGGGTGTTGCTGTCCACCACGGTGATCGCGATGGCGCCGCCGATGCCCACGAAGCCGAAACCGCCGGCGAAGGCCAGGTTCAGCAGGTCCTCGCCGGAGCGGGCCTGGACGATCACACCCCCCGCGAGGCCGGTGTCGAAATCGCCGTCACCCGAGAGCGACCCCTGCAGGATGCCACCGACCTGGTCGCCGGTGGCCGAGGCGTCGACCGAAGCGCCGTTTGCGATGGTGGCGGTGGTGTCCTTGCTGAGCACCACCACGCCGACCGAAGCGCCGACCCCGGCGCCCGAGACGCCCACGCCGACGCCGCCCGTGATGATGGTGTAGTCGGTATAATCCTCGGCGATGACCGCGACGTCACCTCCGGCGACGACGATGGCGCCGGTCCCGATGGTGGCCGAGGTCATGTTGGTGACCGCGACCACGGCCACGCCGCCGCCGACGCCCACGACGCCGCTGGCCGCGACGCCGAGGCCAACGATGAAGAAGTTCTCGTTGGCATAGGCGGTGACCAGCACGTCCTCCTCGGCGGTGACAGAAGCGCCCGCGCCGATGGTCGAGGAAACGGTCTGACTGATGACCGAGACATCGACGCCCGGGGCCGCCGCGACCGAGCCCGCGCCCGCGCCGCCGGCGCCCACGCCGGTATGGCTGAAGTCATTGGCCGAGATCACGTAGACGCCCTGCCCGTTCGTGGGCGTGCCGGTCTGGTTGATCTGCGCGCCCGCGCCGATATCGGCGGTGATCACGCTGGTGGCCTTGCTGACCGAGGCGCCCACGCCCACGGCGACGCTGCCGCCGCCCGCGAGGCCGATGGCGATGGATTCCACGTCGTCCTTGCCGCTGGCCGAGACCACGACGCCCCGCACGTTCGATTCCCCCAGCGTCGCGGTGCGCGCCGCCGTCAGGTCGGGACTGTCGATCTCGTCGGTGTCGGCCTTGTCGTCGCCGGTCTCCGGGTTGGTCTCCTTGGCAAGGTCGGTGTCCGTGCTGGTGTCGGGCAGGCCGACCTCGAAGTTCTCGGCCGAGGGCCGGCTCGACTGGAAGTCGAAGGCATTGGTGTCGACGCCGGTGTCCGAGGCCGCCGAGCCGATCGCGTATTGCCCGGTCCGCGCCGAGACGGTGCTCTGGCCGAGGCCGGTCACCGCCGCGCCCGCGCCGATGTCGGAATCCACCGTCTTGTTGATGACCGCGACGCCCACGCCCGCGCCGACCCCGCCGGAGCCCCCCACGGCCACTCCGACGACGATCATGTCGACCTCGGTCTCGTCAACCGCCTGCACCTTCACGCTGCCCACGGTCTTGGCCGAGGCGCCCGCTCCGATGGCGGCGATGGTGGTCAGCCCCAGCACCATGACATCCGCGCCGATGCCGACGCCGACCGAGCTGCCGCCCGCGGCCGAGACGGCAAACGTCTTGAAGGTGTCGATGCTCTTGGCATCAACGACGATATTGCCGTCGACCATATCGCCCGAGACCGTCGGGTCGCCGCCCAGCTCCGCGTTCTCGCCGATGCTTGCCTCGGTCAGCTTGGTGAGCGTGTGCACGTTGACGCCCGCGCCGACCCCGGCGCTGCCGAGCCCCACGGCGACCGAACCTGCGACCGACAGCATCTCGGTCGTCGCCGAAGCCTCGACAAAGACGCCGGGATCGATGGCATCGCTGGCATTCCAGGCGTTGACGTGGACCGAATTGCCGATGCGGGCCGTGGTGGTCTCGCTCATCACCGAGACGAGCACCGACGCACCGACGCCCACGGAGGTGCCCGAAACGGCGGCGGCGACCACCAGGTCGAGGATTTCCTCGCTCGAGGTCGCTTTGACCGAAAGCCCGATGTCGCCGTGGGTGGTGACCTCGGCATGATCGCCGATGTCCGCCATCACCGTGTCCGTGTGTACCAGCACCGACGAGGCGATGCCGACACCCGCACCACTGAGCGAGGCCGCGCCGCCACCCGCGATGAACAGCATGTCGAAGCTGCCGGAGGCGGAGACGGTGACGTCACCGCCTGCGTCCACCGTGGACTTGAGCAGCGCCGCGCCGCTCTCGATGTTGGCCTTGGTGGTGGTCAGCACGACCGCCACGTCGACCGAGAAGGCCACGGCGCTGCTGGAGGTAGAGCCCCCGAAGGTCGCCGCGACGCTGTCCATGCTGTCGCTCGCCATGGCGGTCACCGAAACGTCGCCACCGCCCGAGGTCAGTGTCACGCCGGTGCCGACCCGCGCCAGCGTGTCGCGCTCGACCACATCGACATTGATGCCGATGCCGACGCCCACGCCGCCCGCCGAAAGCCCGAGCGCGCCCGCGCCGGTGAACATGTCGAGCGTGTCCGTGGCACTGACGGTGATGCCCGCGTCGCCCTCGACCACCGCGTCATCGTCGATCTCGGCCGTGGTGTTGATGTCGATGACATTGACCGATGCCGAACCACCCGCCGCCGCGCCGCCGCCCGAGGCGGCCACGCCCGCGGCGAAGTTGGTCAGCGCAATCGGAACCCCGCCGCTGCCGCCGGTCAGGCTGAGGTTGTCGTTGATCGGGGTGAAGCTGCCCGTCGCCTGGACCGTCACCGCGCCGCCGTTGGCAGTGACGCTCGCGCCATCGCCGATCCGCGCCGTCGTGTCGAGGTCCTGGCCGATGTTGATGGCAAAGGCGATGCCGACGCCCGCCCCGCTCGAGGTCGAGAGCGCCGCGCCGCCGGCGATGTTCTGGATCTCGGTCTTGTTCTCGGCGATCACGGCCACCGACCCGGCCGAGGTGGTGACGCTGGCGGCGTCGCCGATCTCGGCGGTGGCGCCGACGTTCATGAAGTTGATGGCGATCGATCCCGCGATGCCGTCACCGCTGGCGACGGCCCCCGAGAGTGCCCGAACCTGATAGCTGTTCTTGCCGCCCGCGGGATGCACGGCCTTCACCGAGACCGAAGCGCCCGTGACCGTGGCCGCGGAGATTTTCGCCGAAGCATCAAAATCGGTGATGTTCAGTCCGACCGCCGCCGCAACGCCGGTGTCGGCGCTGATGTTGGTCGAGGTCGCCGTGGCCAGCGCCTTGGCGGTGATCTGGTAGGTCGTCTCGACCGCCACCGCGCCGGTGGCCGCGATATCCGCATCCTCTGCCACCAGCGCATCGGCACTGCCTTCGAGGTAGTTCACCGCGACCGTCGCGGCGATCGAGGTGCCGCCCTTGGCGTTCGAGGAACTCGCCGCCTGCGACATCCCGGTGCCGCCCGATTCCGTGGTGGCGCTGGTCTCGGCCTGGGTCGACATGCCCGCGCCGGTCTGGCTGGGCGTGTTCGTCGCCTTGCCGCCGGACTGGTCAGAGGCGAAGCTGCCGGCATCTGTCGTCTGCTGGTCCGAGCTTGCGGTCTTGGTCTTGTCGGCTCCCTTGGCGCTGGCCTTGGACTGGGTGATCGAGGTCAGCAGCGCGCCGGCCTTGATGTTGGCGCTGGCCGCCTTGTTGCTGCCGGTGGTCATCGCGCGGTGGACGCTGGCCTCGGTGTCATCGAGCCCGATGTTGATCGCCACCGAGGCACCGACGCCGGTGCCATTGCCCGCCGCCTCGCCATCGGCCTTGGAGACCAGCGTGCCGGTGTGATCCGCCGTCACCGACAGCGCCCCGCCGATCATGGTGAAATTGCCCGTGCCGGTGCCGATGCGCGCCTGCGCCAGGTTCTCGACGTAGGTGATCGCCACGGCGCCGCCGACCGCGGTGCCCGAACCCGCGGCCCCGCCGATCGCCTCGGTGGTGGCATCGTCGCTGTCCGCGTCGTCATCTCCCGACAGGAAACTCGTCTCGACATCCACCGAGACACCCGTCGCGGTGCCGGTCATGACGGTGGCATCGCGGATGCCCGCATCGGTGGTGTCAAAGGCCACCTCCAGCGCGATGGCCGCGCCGACGCCGGTCGAGGAATTGCCCTTGCTCAGCCCCTTGGACGAGGCGAGCACGTAATGCTCGGAATGGCTCTCGCCCTCGATGTCGAGCGCGCCACCGCCAAGAGCGATGGTGCTGCCGGTGCCGCCGGCGAGCGGGGTCGTGTCGGCGGTGATCACGTTCAGCGCGAAGCTGCCGGCAATGCCGGTGTCGCCGCCCGCCGCCGAGCTGGTGGCGCGCGAGATGAAGCGGTGCGTGCCGTCGCCGCCGGGCAGGTCGCGCATGGTGGAGGAGAGGATGAGCCCCTCCGCATTCACATCCGTGCCAACGGCGAGGGTCGCCGCGTTGGTCATCGTCGCGACGTTGATCGCGACGCCGACCCCGACCGAAGTGCCATTCGCCGTGGTCGCGCTTTCGCCAGAGCCGGTCGCCAGCGCATCCATGTTGTTCTGCGTGGTAAGCGAAACGGTGCCATCGGTGGCCATGACGCCGCCGCCCGAGATCGTCGCAAGGGCGGTCGAGCCCGCAACGTTGACCGCGATGGCCGCCGCGACGCTCACGTTGGAGCCGTTCTGCGAGGCGTTCGAGCTGGTCTGCTTGTTGCCCGCCCCGGTGCCGGCCTTCTTGCTGTTGGCAAGCTGGGTGCCCTGGCTCTGCTGGGAGTTGGCGGTGCCGCCGGATTTCACCCCCTTGGCCGAGGCCGTGGCCTTGGTGTCGGACGCGCCGTTGCCGAGCGCCACGAGGGTCACGCTGTCCGCCGAGACGCTGCGCGCGATCTCGGCCTTCGCCACGTCGTCCACAAGGCCGATGGCGACCGAAGCCCCGATCGCCGTGCCGCCCTGTGCATTGCCATTGGCATAGGTCGTGGTCGCGCCGCTGTTGTCGGCGTTGAGCGAGATGTCTCCGCCGGCCGTCAGCAGCCCGCCGGAGCCGATGCGCGCAAGGGCGGTCTCGTCGATGAACGAGACGACGATGGCTCCGCCGACCGCGGTGCTTCCGGCCACGGTGCTCTCGGCTCCGCCACTGCCGCTGATGGTGTTCTTCGCCGTGCTGGTGGCCGAGAGCGTGATGTCCGCCGCCCCGGAAACCGCCGCGCCATCGTTGATCTCGGCCTCGGTTGCCGAGACCGAGACGTCGATGGCGATCGAGGCACCGACGCCGGTCTTGCCGCCGCCGGTGGCCGCGGTCGCCTCGGCCTTGGTCTCCTGATCAGAGGCCGCGGACAACGCGACGTCGCCGCCGCCCGCAGTCACCGTACCGCCGATTCCGGCACGGGTGTCATTGTCGAAGATGTTGAGCGCGAAGGAGCCCGCGACGTTGAGGTTGCCGCCGGTGGCGCCGGACTGGGAGCCTGCCGAGATGACGTGGGTGGCATCGCCCTGCGTGGCCATCAGCGCCTCGGCCGAGAATGCGCCGTTCACGCTCCCCGAGGCCAGCTCGGCCCGGTTCGACAGGTCGGCCACGTTGATCGACACGGCAACGCCGACAAGATCCGCATCGGCGGTATTGCTGTCGTTCTTCGCCGCCGCGGCCGAGCCGTCGGCGATGGCCGAGGCATCCATATCCGCCCGGCTGTCGAGCGCGGTCGCCGCGGTCACCGTGACACCCGTGAGCACCGCCTCGGCACTCAGCGAAGAGACGTTCAGCGCGATCGCCGCGGCGACGCCCACGGCTCCGCCGCCGGTCCCCTCGGCCGAGGTGTTCTTGCCGTTGGGCGTGGCGCTCTGCGGCGAGCCCTTCTTGCTGCTGGCCGTGCTCACCGCCCCGGCCTTCTGCTGATCGGCGGTGGTGTTGCCCTTGCCGCTTTCCTGCGACTTGCTGGTGCCCTTGGCCGAGGCGGTCGCCTCGGCCTTGGAGGCGCCGCGGCCGCTGACGCTCATCGCCAGCGAGATCGCGGACAGGTTGCGGTCGAGGTCGGCCTCGGCGGTGTCATCCACGAAGGCGAGCGCGATGGAGGCACCGACCGCGGTATTGCCCGAGGCGTCGGATTTCATCTTGGCATGGCTCGAGCCAGCGTGGGTTGCCGTGAGCACGGCCGCCCCGGTCAGCGTCAGCGCCGCCCCGGTGCCGATGCGCGCGCGGGTGACCCGGTCGTGCACGTCGAGCGCGAGACCGCCGCCGATCGAGGTGCCGGTGCCCGCATCGGCACCCGCTTCGGCGGAGGTGCTAGCGGTATGGCTGCCGGTCGCGGCGGCGGTGAAATCCGCGCTGCCGGTCAGGATGGCGGCATTGCCAAGCTCGGCAACGGTCAGGTGATCGGCGACCGAGATCGCCACCGAGGCGCCCACCCCGGTCGCGGTGCTGCCAGTCTGAGCGGCGGTGGCGGTGGCGGTGTCGGTGCTGGTCGACGCGGCGGTGAGCGTGGTTGCGCCGCCATTCGCGCTGAGCGAACCGTCGATGCCGGCGCGCGTGTCATTGTCGCCCACCAGCAGCGCGAAGCTGCCCGCGATGCCGGTGTCTCCACCCGAGGCGCCGGACGTGGCCGAGGCGCCAAAGGCATGGGTGCCGCCGCCCGCCATCGTGGCCGCGGCGCTGAAGCCGCCGTTGCCGGTCAGCACCACGGCGCCGGAGGCAGCTATCCCGGCGGTGTTGGACAGGGTCGAGACGGTGATCGCCACCGCAACGCCGATCTGGGTCGCGCCCTCGGACCCGTCGCTGGCCGCGCCATCGGCGGTCGTGCTGGCGTCCATGTCCGCCGCGCTGGCAAGCGTGACGCCCGTCGCGGTCAGCGTGCCGGCGCTGACCGAGGCATCGGCCTCGCCCTCGATGACGCCAAGTGCAAGTGCTGCGGCAAGACCGACGCCGCCCCCCGAGGTCGAGGCCTCGGAAGTGGAATCCGTCTTTCCGGACAGGGTGTTGTCGCCCGACTTTGTCTCTGCGAGCGCGGTCGTCTCAGCCTTCTGCCCCTCGGCGTCCGAGGCGCTTTCGCTGCCGCTGTCGGTGCCCTTGGTCGAGGCGCTGGCGGTGATGCTGGTGCCAGTGGTGGTGCTGGCGGCAAGATCCGCCTGACCGCCCGAGGTCACGTTGCGCCGCACCCGCGAGGTCGCGCGGTTCTCGACGAAACCGAGCGCGATGGCCGCGCCGATGGCGGTCGATCCGCCAAGCGCATCGCCGTCCGCCGTCAGCGTGCTCGCGGCGGTATGAGTGGCGGTGGCCGCCACGTCGCCGCCGGTCTCGAGCGTGCCGGTCGTGCCGAAATCGGTCGCGGTGCCGTTGTCCACGACCACCAGCGCCAGCGCGCCGCCGATCACCGTGCCGTCCCCCGCCGCGCCGCCCTCGGCGGTGGTGGTGTCGGCATGGCTGCCCGCCGCCGTCAGGGCGAGCGCGCCGATCCCGGAGCTGCCGCCGCCGTAGCCGCCCTCGGCCAGCGCGTTGCCCTGCAAGGCGGCGGTGGTGGTCTGGCTTCCGACGAAGATCGCGAAGGAGGCGCCGATGCCCAGCTCGGTTCCGCCCGCGGAGGTGTCAGGGTCCGGTGTCGCAGAGGTGGTGACCGCCGTGGTGCTGGTGGCGCTCAGGCTCAGGTCGGCACCGTTGAACTCGATCAGCGCGCCGCTCAGCACGAGCGCGCGCACGTCGGTCTCGACATACTGGAAGGCGAGCGCCCCCGCGACGCCGGTCTTTGCCGAGTCGCCGGTGCCCGAAACCGCGGTCATCGTGTAGCCGCCCGACGCGTCGAGCGTGGCCGAGGCGCTGACGCTGCCGGTGTTGTAGTTGGTTGTCCCGCCGAGCAGCGCGGCCACGTCCGCCTCGATCACGCCGATGCCCACGGCAACGCCCACGCCGGTGCTGCCGCTGCCGGTGTTTATGCCGCTGGCGGCGCCGGTGATCGTGTCGGTCTGCACCGCGGAGAGCGAGACGGAGCCCGCCCCTGCAGTGACAATGGCGCCGGAGCTGTCTACCGAGACGCGTGTTTCCGGCAGGTAGATCGAGACGACCACCGCACCCGCGAAATCTACGGAATTGCCGCCGCCGGTCGAGGCATTGTCGGTGCCCGAGGGATCGCCGTCCTGGTTGGCGTCGGCCAGGCGCTTCTCGGACTGGTTGTTGCCGCCGTTGGACTCCGCGCCGCCCGCGGTAGAGGTCGCCGTGGTGCTGATCGTGCTGCTGGTGGTTGCGCCCAGCGTGATGCTGTCGGTGGCCAGGCTTCCGAGCGAGCTGCCGTCGGTCACGGTCACCCCGGTGGAGACCACCGCCACGGTGACGGCGAGCGTCGCGCCCGCCTGCCCGCCCGAGCCATCGGCCGCATTCGCGGCATCGATCGTCTGCGCCGCGTTCATCGCAAGCGTGCCGCCCGCGTCAACGGTGCTGCCGCCGTAGACGCCGACCTCCGACGAGGTGATGATGGTCGAGATCGCAATCGCCGCGTCCACATCCGCCTGTGTGTCGGAGCCATCCGCGGAATCGTCCATGGCGATCGTCAGGTTGACGGCGGTGTCGATATCGACGTTGCCACTGGCCGAGACGGTTGCCGCCGAACCCGCGTCCTCCGGGTCGCCAATCGTCACCCGCGCGCTGTTCAGCGCGGCGACCACCGACCCCTCGAAGCTCGCGCTGCCGAAGTCATTGGTGTCGACCGTCAGGTTCGAGGTCGAAGAGGCGGTCATCACAAGGTTTCCGGCGGTCGCCGAAACCGAGCCCAGCACCTCTATGCGGGCGGTCGGGATGGCGAGGAACAGCCCGTCGGTCTTGTCCTCGAGCAGCGCGGGCAGCAGCCCGCTGTCGGTCGCCGCCGCGGTGAAGGTCACATTGGCTCCGTCAACGCTTGCGCCGGCATCGACCTCGATCTGCTCGGCGTTGATCGTGACATCGCCGGTGGTGTCGAACGCGCCGGTGAAGGTGACCCGGTCGAGCCCGTCGCCGCCATTGACGATGAAATTCGCCGCGCCGAGATCGAGCGTGCCAACTTCGAGCAGGTCGCCCTCGGCCACCGCCGCGATCAGGTTCAAGAGGGTAGGCAGGTCTTCGGTGAACTCATCGAGATTGGGGAAGAGCCCCTGGTCGCCGAGCATGTTGATGGTCAGACTCGTGGTCGGAATCGCGATGTCATGCATCTCGAAGGTCGGGACCATCGACGCGCTGGTGATGGTCAGCCCGTTGCCGCCCGCCTGGAGGATCGCATTGTCGCTGACCTCGTCGCCCAGCGACGGGACGGTGAAATTCACCACGACGTTGTCAGCGGCCATGGTGCTGGTCACCGGCTCGAGCCCGGCATAGTTCAGCGTCCGGCCGTCGCGGGTGACGGCGCCGGAATTGCCATCGACCGCGGTGAAGCTGACGGTCTCGAAGCTGCCGCCCTCGAAGGACAGCACGTCATAGCCGCCGTCGCCACCGTCCACGCCGCCGTCGAGCGCGCCATCCGCTTCGATGACGAAGGTGTCGTCGGTATTGTCCGCACCCGTCAGCGTTTCGACGCTGGCAAAGCGCAGCCCGTTCACCGCACCGGCGTTGTCCCCGTCCACGCGCCATTCCGTGTCCTGCGCCGCCCCGGCCAGGACGTCGCTGCCGCCCGCCCCGTCGAAGCGCAGCGACACGCCGGTGGGGAAGTTGCCCGCGACGCTCAGGGTCAGGCGGTCATTGCCCGCGGTGCCGATGATCTGGATGTCGCTGACGTCGGCCAGCGCCTTTTCCTCGACGAGCGTGCCGGTCTCGTCATCGTAGATGCGGAACATCTGCGCGACATTGTCGAATTCCAGGGTCCAGGCGGCGCCGTCACCGTCCAGATCTGCCATCGGCATGATGTCGGCGGAAAGCAGGTAGCGCGGTTCCAGCGCCTCGACCTTGACGGCCGAGACCCGGACCGGCACGCGCCCTTCCTTGATCGCACGGAGCTGTTCGAAGAAACGGTGGCGCGTCTGGCCCGCGAACCATTTCGGCTCGGGCCGCTTGCGCGCGGAGATTGCAGGGGACACCGGGGTTGCGCCGGTCCAGATCGTCTTGAGTCCAAACGGGAAAGACATGTTCTAAACTCCCTGAAACGTTTACGTTTCTCAATTATCAGCCAGATGTGGCCAGCATGTTCGGGTCTTCTCAGCTTCCGCCGAAATCAAGCTGGCAACGGTGCCCTGCGGGCAGCGCGCCATCCTCGTTCGGCAATTCCAATTCGATCACGAAGGTGCCGCTCGCCGCGTCGAAGACACGGTCCACGGCGGTGACCGTCGCCGCATGAGCGCCGGTCAGCGGGGCGACGGGGTGGATGATGGCGGTGTCGCCGACCTGCACCTCGGCGTAGAGCGAGACCGGCAGGAAGGCCTCGACCTTCAGCGGGTCGAGCTGGACGATCTCCAGCACGTGGTCGTCGGTGCCCACGTATTCCCCGGCGCTGAGCACGCGTTTCGCCACCACCCCGGCCACCGGGCTGGTGATGCGCCGCTGCGCCAGCGCGATCTCGGCGCGGGCCAGTTCCTTGACGGCGATCTCCTGGTTCAGCTCGGCCTGCGCCAGCAGGCTGCGGCCGGCAATGATCTCGCCTTCGACCTGGTTGTAGAGCTCCTCGGTCGTCAGCCCGCGCTCGCGCATCTGCGAGATCCGCTCGAAACGTTTCTCGATCATCGCGAGCTGCTCTTTCTGGGCGATCACCACAGAGGTGTTCTCGGCCCGTGTCCGGAGCAGGTCGACGGTGCTCTGCTCGATCTCCGAGACCAGCCTCGCAACCACCTGCCCCGCATCGACCCGGTCCCCGCGCGAAACCAGGACCGCCTCGAGCAGACCGGTCGCCGGGCTGCCAAGCTCGATCATGTCCGCCGGGTCCATCAGGCAATCATAGCTCTCGGCGCGGGCCGAGGCGGCGGCGGCGCAGGCGAGACAGACCACAAGGAACGGAAGCCGGGTCATTCGAGTCCTCCGGTGAAGGAAAGCATCCTGTCGAGCCTGCGGTCCTGGCGAACCAGGTCCTTGCGGGCGCGGGCGTGGCTTTTCTCGACGCGGCCTTGCGCCCTGTCGAAGACCCGCAGCCGTGCGGGCAGGCCGAAGAAGGGCACCCGCGCCCAGGCCTTGAGCAGCGGCGCGCGCAGCACCGCGGCAAGCGGATCGTCGAGCGCGAGCAGCGTTGCGGCGCTGCCCGGCTCGCCGCGACGCCCGGCGCGGCCGGCGAACTGGCGATCGATGCGCGCGGAATCGTGGCGCTCGGTCAGGATGACATGCAGCCCGCCGGCCTCTGCCACGCCCGGTGCCAGCGCGATGTCGACACCCCGCCCGGCCATGTTGGTGGCGACGGTGATCCGACCCGGCTCGCCAGCACGGGCGATGATCTCGGATTCCGCGCTGTCGTTCTCGGCGTTGAGCACGACATGCGCGAACCCCGCCGCCGACAGGTGCTCGGAGACCGTCTGCGAGGTGGCGACCGAGCGGGTGCCGATGAGCACGGGTCGCCCCGCGGCAATGGCGCGCTGCGTCTCGCCGAGCACGGCGGCCCACTTCAGGCTGCCGCGGCGGTACACCTGCGGCGGCAGCAGACGCAGCCGGGATCGGCGGTTCGGCGGGATGCGCTGCACCATCAGCCCGTAGACCTCCTGCAACTCCCCCCGCACCTCGCGGGCGGTGCCGGTCATCCCGGCGAGCGTCTCGTAGCGGCGGAAGAAGCGCTGGTAGGTCATCCGCGCGACGGCAAGGTTCTGGGCCGTGACCTCGGCCCCTTCCTTGGCCTCGACGAGCTGGTGCATCCCGTCGGACCAGGAGCGGTCGGGCTGAAGCCGGCCGGTGTATTCGTCGACGATCTGAACCTTGCCCTCATGGACGAGATAGTGATCGCCGCGGTGAAACAGGAAAAGCGCCGAGAGCGCCTGGTGCACCACCTCTTCGCGCTTGATCCGGCTGAGCCAGATGCTCGCGTCCCCGGTGGTCAGCTCCTCAAGCCGGGCCTTGCCGCGTTCGGTCAGCGTGACGCGCTTTTCCTCGCGGTTCAGCTTGTAATCCGCGCCCTCCCGCAGCGCGCGGGCAAGGTCGAGAGCACGGTTGGCCCAGATCGCCTCTTCCTCGGGATCAGTCTGGCGCGAGATGATGAGCGGGGTGCGGGCCTCGTCAACGAGCACGCTGTCCGCCTCGTCGATGATCGCGAAAGGCAGGCCCCGCATGACCGGCTCCTGCGCCGCCTCGCCGCCGGTCAGCCGGCGCAGGCGCTGGCGCAGGGCCTGCGGCCCCTCGGGGCCAAAGGTGATCCGGTCGCGCAGGTAGTCGAATGCGATCTCGGTGTTCGAGCCGTAGGTGACGTCGCAAAGATAGGCGGCCCGGCGGTCTGTCGGTGCCATCTTCTCGAGGATCACGCCGACCCGCAGCCCCATCCGCGCATAGAGCGGAGCAAGGGTTTCGGCGTCGCGGGCAGCCAGGTAGTTGTTGACGGTGATGACATGGGTGGGCCGCCCGCAGCAGGCCGCGGTGGCGGCGGCAAGCGCCGCGGTGATCGTCTTGCCCTCGCCGGTGTCCATCTCGATCAGCCGCCCGCGCAGCATGGCAAGCGCGCCACGGATCTGCACATCGTGGTGCCGCAGGCCGAGACTCCGGTAACTCACCTCGCGGGCCGCCGCGATGCCGAGGCGGATGCTCGCGGCTCCGAGCCCGCTGCGGCGCAGGCGCATCCGGATGCGACCAAGCTCGGCATCGAACCCGGCATCATCGAGCGCCGCGAGGCGGCGCCCGATGCGCTTGATACGGGCTACGGTGATGCGGTCGCGGAGCGGCGCGGTCACGCGGGACACTGTCCGCGTGACCGCGCCGAGCACCGCCTGCCCGGCGTCCTCGAGCCAGCCGTCGTCACGGTCCTCCCTTTCGGGATAGAACCTTACGGCGGGGGCCCTTGGAGTGGCGCTGGCTGTCCGCGACCCGAGCATCTTGGTTACGCGTCCTCGGTCTCGGGCGTTTCAGCGTCGGGCGCGGCGGCCTCGGCCGCCGGCGGCGCGGGTGGCACCGCGATCTGGCCGATCATGTCGTTGAAATGCCGCATCGAGTGCAGATGCAGGAAGGTGCATTCCAGCTCGTCGGTGTCGAACATCGCCCGCAGGTCCTCGTCGCCAAGCTTGCGCAGCTTCTCGCGGTTGATCGCCATGAAGCCCGAAAGCGAACGCCGTGCCCCGTCGGCAAGATTGAACTGCGCCTGCATCGGTTGCAGCAGATCGAGGTCCATCAGCCGCTTGCAATAGGCCTCGGTCCGGCGGAACTGGCCCTGGTACTCCTGCAGGAAGCGCAGCATGTTCTGCAGGTACTGGGTCTGGTTGCCGTCGCTGTCGAACAGCCGCTCGCCCTTGCCGTCGCGGTTGCAGCCCTCGAAGGTCTCGTCGACATGCAGGATGAAATTCGCGTTGTCCTTGTCGGTGGCGAAAACGAAGGGATAGCGCCGGACGAAGGCTGGGATGTAGCCGCCGGTCCATTTGCCCTCTGCGTCGACGTAGAAGTTTTCCGACTCCTTCACGCCGAGGATCACCGCGGGCATCACCTTGTCGGCGGTGCCGGCAAAGACTATGGGATAATGCGCCGCGGCTGCCGAGAACTCGATGGCGGTCAGCGGCACCGAATTGACCTTGGTGGCGAAACGGTAGGTCTGCCCGGTTCGGATGCTCAGGTCGCCATGCGCCTTTGCGGTGACCGGAACGGCCTGTTCGTAGAAGAGGAGTTGGGTTGCCATGACGTTCTCCCTGTCAGAGTTGGCTTGTGATTTGGCTGGCTCCACGTCGCGACCCGGTCGGGGGCCGCGAAGTATTTGAGGAATATGCGAGTGGCCGCGCGGTAGAGCCGCGCGGCGATCGGCGCGTCGCCGTGCGAGAAGCGCACGTGGACGCGATCGCCGTAACTGTTGACGGCGCGCGGTCCGTCGAGTTCCAGGTCAAGCAGCAACACCGGCTCGAGCGTTTCGAGGCGGCCCGGCGGGCTGGCAGGATCGATCAGCACCCGCCCGCCACCCGAGGTCGCAAGCGCACCGCTTGGCAATGTGCGGGTGAGACCCGGCGAGGCGCGCACCACATGCGCGGCGCTGGCGACCCGGTCCCCCAGGAAGCGGACCTGCATGGCGCTGGTGTCGGCGCGGACAAGCTCGGCGTCGGCTTCCGGGACGGCGACCCGGATCAGCGGATTCTCGAAAGAGGCGACGAGCGCGAGCAGGTCGCCCGGCTCGGCGAAACGCCCGACGAGGCTGCCGGGGTCCGGCAGGATGACCCGCCCGTCGGTGCGCGCAAAGACGGTCTGCTCGCGCAGGCGCTCCTCGGTCAGCGCAAGATCGGCCCGCGCGGCTTTCAGCTCTTCCTCGAGGATGTTCACCGCGGTGCGCTGGGACGCGCGCTCGCTGTCGAGCCGGCGCTCGATCTCGGTCAGCCGCGCTTGCAGCAGGTTGCGCCGCGCCTCGATCAGCGGGTCCTCGATCCGCAGGAGCGCCGTGCCGCGGCTCACCTGCTGGCCGGGGGCGACAAAGACCTCTGTCACCACGCCTTCGGAGGTGGCATTGGCGAAGGCATCGGGGCGCGGGAAGACCACGCCTTCGGCCATCGTGTTGTGCGGCACCGGCACCGCCAACACGGCGGTGATCATCCCGCCGACCAGCACCGCGGTGACGGCCAGCGCCCTGCCCCGGTTGCGGCGCAGTGCCGGATCGGCGAGCACGAACCACAGCCCCTTCAGAACCGGCAGGATCAGCATCAGGAAGAACGCCCAGATCGCCAGGATCACGCCGATCACGAAGAAGCGGGTGGCGACCAGCCCGACGATGCCGATGGTGATCAGCAGCCGGTAGAGGAAGGCGGCAACGGCATAGCCGAACAGCCAGGGCGCCTCACGCGGGGCGGTCACCGGGCTCTCGGCCCAGGTCAGCCCAAAGCCGTAGCGTTGGACGAGGTAGCCAAGATAGCGGTTCGCGCGCTGGCCGAGGTTCGGAATTTCCAGCCAGTCGCAAAGCACGTAGTAGCCATCGAAGCGCAGCAGCGGATTGCCGTTGAAAAGCAGGGTCGAGACGCCGCCGATCAGCATGACGTTGAAGGCGAAGGCGCGCAGCAGCCCTTCCTCGGCCCCGTCCCAGACGATCATCGCCAGGGCGGCAAGGAAGATCTCGACGAGGATCCCCGCCGCGCCGACGAGCATGCGCTGCCACTTGCTGGCAAAGGCAATGCTGTCCGAGGCATCGACATAGGGGACCGGCACAAAGACCAGGAACATCAGCCCGATCTCGTGCACCTCGCCGCCCCAACGCTTGATCGAATAGGCGTGCCCCAATTCGTGCAGCGCCTTCACGCAAGGATAGGCGAGGAGCAGCAGGATCACGTTCTCGGCTGTGGCGAAGCGGTCGAAGACATTCGCCGTCAACGGTCCCCAATCCAGCGCCGCGAGCACAAGCCCGTAGCCCACCACGGAGAGGAACAGCAGCACGCCGAGGATCGAATAGATCGGCCGCACCAACGGCAGCGTGGCCGAGAGGAACCCGTCAGGGTCGAAGACCGGCACCCGCAGCGCCAGCGGATTCATCACCGAGCGCAGCAGCTTCTGCCGCGCCATCCGGCGGCCGCGGTCGGAAAGCTCGACAATGTCGGGCGGCACGTCGCCGACGAGGACGTCGGCGGTGTAGAGCTGCCCCACGAGGCGCACCAGCTCGTCCTGGGTGACCGCATCCAGCGCGAGCTGCTCCAGCGCGAGCGTCCAGATCTCGTTCAGCGTCCGGCTGCCGTCCATCATGCAGATCAGACGGTAGGCCTCGGGGGTGAAGCGGTGGAACCGGCCCGAGGCGCGGTCCTGAAGCACGAACCAGAGCGTGCCGCGGTAGACGTGGCGGTGAATCCTCGCATGGGTGCGCAGCCGTGGCCGGAATTCGGCCACCCGGTACCAGGAGGTGCTGGACCAGCTGCGCTGCGTCATGGCTGCCACCTCCACCAGGCAAGGCGCGCCCAGTCGACGATCTTGTGGCTCAGTACCCAGGCCAGCCGCGCCTCGGCGATGGCGGTGCGGGCTATGCCCTCCATCCCCGGCCGCAGCGCGGCGCTGTCGCCGAGCGGTTCCGCCTCGACCCGGAAGAAATTGCGCCCTTCGCCCTGCCGCGCCAGCGGCGTGATCGAGGTCACGCGATAGTCGAGCGGGCGTTCGGGAAAGGCCGAAAGCCGCAGGCTGCCGGTCTGGGCCTCGGCGATCTCGTCGATGTCATGCTCGTCCACCTCCAGCACGACGCGGAAGGACTCGAGCGGGGCGATCTTGAACAGCGTCTGGCCGCGCTCGATCGCGCCACCGACGTTCTGGCTGAGATCTCCCTCGACCACGTAGCCGGCAAAGGGGGCGCGGATGCGGGTCCGGGCGAGCTGCTCCTCGACCAGCGCGAGCTGCGCCTCGGCCTGGTTCATCTGGGCGCGGATGATGTTCGCCTCGGCGATCTCGCGCTCGGCGATGGCGCGCTCCAGTTCGCGCGTGCGCTGCTGCAGCGCCGTCGCGAGGCGGAGCCGCTCCAGCCCGAGGTCCTTTTCATCGAGCACGGCGATGACCTGGCCCGCGGCAACCACGTCGCCCGCCCGCGCCGACTGGCTGGCGAGATAGCCATTGAACGGCGCAACAAGGCTGCGCTGCACAGTGCCCTCGATCCGGGCGACCGAGGTGACATCGTAGTTCGTTGTCGCGACCCACAGGAAAGCCGCCAGCCCTGCCGCCGCGAGCGTCGCGAGCTTTGCCCCGAAATGCACAGGTCCGAGCAGCGCCAGCAGCAGGTCCCCCAGCGCGCCAAGGATACGACGCGGCAGCCAGCGGCCCGCAAGCTCGCGGTCGCGGAGGATCGGACCGGCAACGCTGGCGACGGCGTCGCAGATCTCGACTTCGGTGGCGGAAAAGCCAAGCCCCTCCCGCCGCTCGAAGGTGAGCGCGCCGATGACCTCTGAGCCGGAGGTGAGCGGAATGGTCAGCACCGCGCCGACAGCATGCGACCGTGCGAGGTCTTCATGCGCGCGGGTCACGCGGAAATCCCAGCCCTCCGGTTCGGGCCAAAGCACCACGGCTTGCTGATCCACGGCCTCGTCCATCGCGTGCTGAACTTCCTTTATGAGGCTCACGCGCCGACCGAAGCTCGCGGCACTCGAGACCGCGCGGATCTTCATCCGCCGGCCCTTTTTGAGCCCGATGCTCACGGTCTCGCAGTCCAGTCGCCGGGCCAGTTCGGTGACCAGCGCCGAGGCCGCCTCGGCCAGCTTCGGCCGTTCAAGCAGGGTGGCCAGCACGTCGAAGGCCAAGGTCATCCGCTCGCGCAATTCGCCGTCCCGCGCCTCCTGCTCGCGGCGCAGCATGAGTTCGATCCAGCCCGCGGCCCATTGCAGGCGGCGGAACAGCGTGGCGGTCGGCGCGGCGCTGGCGGGCACGGCGACGGCGACGGCGCCGAAGAGACCTTCGTCAACGATCAGGGGCTGGGCCAGCAGTCGGCGCGCCGTGCCCTCTCCGATGACGACGGGCTGGCGCGTGGAGAGCGCTTGCCGGGCAAGATCCTGGAGGTCGTCCTCGGGGGGGCCGCCTGCCGGCCATTGCGCGGCCAGCGTGAAGGCGCTGCTGTCCAGAATGTCGCCGGCGAGCAGAAGGCCGGTCGCCATCCCGTCGATCTGGCGCGTGGTCAGTCCCAGCCATGTCTCTAGGAATTGTGCGAGCGTCTCCGCCTGCTGAAATCTCGCCCAAAGGGATTGGTCGAGAATGGCATAGGAAACGGCGACATTCGCTGAAGGAGACTCGGAATACTGACTCATATCTTCCACATTAACCCGACACAGGGAAATCATCGTTGCCAAGCGGGACCGTCATAAAGACGGATACACGGAACCACCCCACAAACGCAGGGCAGGATATTAATAAATACTGAATGAGGTTTTTTCTCTCCCGGTCCCAAGCGTAGAACCGCCACGACCATGCGTCAATTTCTTTGTTGTGACCGACCTTCGAGGACAACACGCAGAATAACGGGGCAATCTCCGCCCTTAATTGTCATGAAAGCCAAGAAAACATGACAGCGCAAAGCGGCGGAGACTCGCCGATCTGCTGAAAATTAGAATCAATGAAAGGCATGTCTCCGTCACAGTTTCGCCGCCCTCTCGACGCCCGGTCGCCCCAGACTCAGGCTCGTCGGCATTTTTCAGACCGAATCTGCGAGCTTCTCGCCTGAACCAGCGGCACGACACTGATTCTCTGGAACCATTTCCGGCGTCGCGCGCAAATCCGCACAACCTGGAAGGCAAAGGGGCAATGCGCCGTCAGGCATCCCGCTGGGAATGTAATTTCTTGTTTCACAACGCAGATAGGGTGAAATTGCGCGACCTCAGCCGCGATCCAATGCGGACCGAATACCGTCTTTACAACCAAGACAGAAAACAATTCGCCGCGGCGCGAAAATCAAACTCCTAGACCGCTCTCAATCCCAGCCGCGTCTTAGGCCAGGGACCCGCTCCACAAATGGCCATTTATATGCAAGAAGCGTGCCGACCCATCTAATGGTTGAGAGTCTGCGGCATCCGTAGCGGTGGGAACTTTCCTGACCGCAATCACAATGAAAGGACGCGCGCCGCCTTGCCGAAGGGCGCGCGGCAAAACCTTTCAGGTCTCTATCTGCCGGGGCTTTTCAACATCGACCGTATGACATGCAGGAAGGCACAATGCCTTCCGGCGCGATGTCCTCGAACATCCGCGCGTCGAGGACCTTCAGCGGTCAGCTGGCGGCCGCATCGCCGGGCAACCAAGCCGAACTTGGGTGCCCAGGATGGTTGCGATCTCGGCCGCGCTTCAGGGCATCGGCATCATCAGATGCGCGTAGGGCGTCCCCGGCCACATGACCCAGGGCTGCCCCGCGCCCTCTGGAACCTCCGTGGGATAGCTGTCGAGCAGGGGCTTGGCCCCCGAGCCGAGAAGCATCACATGCGGGCCGGTGACAACCCACTGGTTGTCCGGCGTCTCGGCCTCGGCATGAGGATCGATATTGCTTGCGCCCTCGTCACCGAGCAGCATGTAGACGAAGCCAAGCGTATCGGGCGGGTCTTCGTTCTTCATCCAAGATTGCAGAAAACTCATCGATGCCTCGTCGGCGCACATCGGGTTGGTCCCCGGATACATGCAGGTCCACCCGTTGGTTCCTTCGCGAAGTACCTGCATGTCTCCGCTGTCGGTCGGGTTGAGCAACGTCGCATTCGCAAGCACCTCGGCCGGTGCGACCCCGTCGAGCCGCTTCATAAGGCTCTCGACGGTGACGTCGCTGGTCTGGCCAACAGCCGACGATGCGAGCAGTACAAGCAGTCCTGCGGTTGCAGAGATTTCTGGGCACGTCATGGCAGCGTCCTCCTCCTGAGGTTCACGCTATCGCCGCCCGCGCTTCAACCGCTCGAGGGCGGTAGCCACCCCAGTATACGCCTATGGCCTTGAGGTCGCAAAAGATTCATAAGACACTCTTTAGTTGCCATCGATGCATCGACCTTCCCGCATAGGATGTCACCCGATCGAAGAGTCGCGCGGCTCGCTTCGTGGATCCCTCGTACAGTTCTGGCCGAAAACTGCACCCAGAGCGGTGTTCCCATGGGATGAGGTGACGTGGTCAGGGCGCGCCCATGAACGCATTTGTCCCCGGAACGCTCGATGAGCCGTGACTCTGCAAGGGCTTGGGAAAGCGCTTCGCGCGTCGGACCACTCTCCGCGCGGAACCTCGGCAGTTGGTCCGGGCCACGGACACCGCGGGACGTGTGTTTCGGCACCGGCTGAGGCTGCGCTTCGACGTCTTGGGAAGCGAGGTGTCTCGCAACCCTGGAGAAGGCGAACTCTTGGATGCCGCGGCCCCGCGCTGCCCCTGCGTCCGCCCGCGCCAGAGGGATACCGCGCGCAGGACATCATGCGCCGGAACAGCTCCGAATGGCACCGCCCGCCCTGACACCGTCCTCGCCGCCGGGTGAGCCCATGGACACGACCTGACTGCGGCCCAGGTCTTGTCGCGGACGCCGGGCTCAATCCCGCGCCACGGTGCGAGGGAAGCCCGGAAGGCCTCTGCCCGGCTGATCTCTGAGGTCACTGCACTCTGCTTACAAGGCAGGACTGCGACCGCGATACGCCCGACTTGAACAAGAAAAATTTGCCGTTTCCCCCCCGTTCTTGCGTGAGCGCAGGCGGCCACCACCATACGGTTTGGCGGAAACCACTCTCGCAGCAGACTGAGAAAGACGACCATGAAGGTGCTTGTGCCCGTGAAGCGCGTGATCGACTACAACGTGAAAGTCCGCGTGAAGGCGGATGGCACGGGGG